>NZ_QHHO01000049.1:1670897-1707944 GCF_003184165.1 Achromobacter sp. RW408 | reverse complement strand
CGCCTCCCACGGCGCGTCCGACGACGCCGAACCCCGCCACGACCTGGTCTATGGCCCGGACGACCGTCCCGCCGCCCCCGTCGCCTTCGTCGCCGCCCTGCAGCACCTGCTGGCCATCCTGGTCCCCATCGTCACCCCCGGTCTGCTGATCTGCCAGGCCCTGGACGTCAGCAGCCGCGACACCACCCTGATCGTGTCGATGTCGCTGGTCATCTCCGGCATCGCCACCTACGTGCAGTGCAAGCGCTTCGGCCCGCTGGGCGCGGGGCTGCTGATCGTGCAAGGCACCAGCTTCAACTTCGTCGGCCCGCTGATCGCCGGCGGCTCGGTCATGGTCAAGCAGGGCACGCCGGTCGAAACCGTCATGGCCGCGATCTTCGGGGTCGTCATCGCCGGTTCCTTCGTCGAGATGGGCATCAGCCGCATCCTGCCTTTCGTCAAGCGCCTGATCACCCCGCTGGTCACCGGCATCGTCGTGCTGCTGATCGGCCTGACGCTGATCAAGGTCGGCCTCATCAGCATGGGCGGCGGCTACAGCGCCATGGCCAAAGGCACCTTCGCCAGCGCCGAGAACCTGACGCTGTCGGGCCTGGTGCTGGGCACCATCATCCTGCTGAACCGGGTGCCGGTGGTGTGGATCCGCAGCACCGCACTGGTGCTGGCGCTGGCCGTCGGCTACATCGCCGCCGCCTACATGGGCCGCCTGGACTTCACCGGCGCGCGCGAAGCCGCCCTGTTCCAGGTGCCCATGCCGCTGCACTTCGGCCTGGGCTTCTCGTGGTCGCTGTTCGTGCCGATGCTGATCATCTACCTGGTCACCTTGCTCGAAGCCATCGGCGACGTCACCGCCACCAGCAAGGTGTCCAAGCAGCCGGTCGAAGGCCCGCTGTGGATGCAGCGCATCAAGGGCGGCGTACTGGTCAACGGCGCCAACTCGCTGCTGGCCGGTGTCTTCAACACCTTCCCCAGCTCGGTCTTCGCCCAGAACAACGGCGTCATCCAGCTGACCGGCATCGCCAGCCGCCACGTCGGCGTGTGGATCGCCGGCATGCTGGTCCTGCTGGGCCTGTTCCCCGCCGTCGCCGGCGTGCTGCAGGCCGTGCCCGAACCCGTGCTGGGCGGCGCCGCCATGGTCATGTTCGGCGCCGTGGCCGCCTCGGGCATCAACATCCTGGCCGGCATCCACCTGGACCGCCGCGCCCTGCTGATCATCGCCGTGTCGCTGGCCCTGGGCCTGGGCGTGTCGCAAGTGCCCGAGATCCTGTCGCACCTGCCGCACGCCGTGAAAAACGTGCTGGAATCGGGTGTGGCCACCGGCGGCATCTGCGCGCTGGTGATGAACTGGTTCCTGCCGGAAAAGAAGTAAGCACGCGGGCCGGCGCGCCCCGCGCCGGCCCCTTGCCTGACAATTTTTCCCAGACCGCATATAATCGCGGTCTTCGCTTTACCCGCGACCGTCACCTGGACGGCTCCGCGACCAGCCTGCCCGGGTGGTGAAATTGGTAGACGCAGGGGACTCAAAATCCCCCGCCGCAAGGCGTGCCGGTTCGATTCCGGCCCCGGGCACCAGATTGAAAAAGCCGCGACTGCCATGCAGCGCGGCTTTTTGTTTGGGTCAGTGGCGCTATGCGTGCGCCGCGTCCTTGCCCTTGGAAACGGCCGTCGGCGATACTCCCAGCGCGTCCATCACCCGGCGCAACGTCAGGTAGCTCGGGTGGCTCCCGGCGCGAGCACGCGGTAAAGGTTCGCGCGCGCCAAACCGCTCTCCTTGGCAATGGCTCCGATACCCCGCGCTCGGGGTCATGAAGTTGGACGCTTGACCGCCGCCCCTCACGCCAGGCGCACTCTCAATGCCGCCCCCAGCGCCCCTCGTAGTACACCCACTGTCCATGCCGCTGGCGCCACTCCGGCCCGTGATACACATAGCCAGGCCGGGCCGGCATCCACACGCCACCAATCCAGGCGTGGTGGCCGCCGACCCATTCCCAATGCCCCGGCGCCCACACGTAGCCCACGCGTGGCGGGGGCAGCACTTCCACGCGCGGCGGCGGCGGCGCCACGTCGATACTGATGGCCACGCCGGCCCGCGCCACACCCGGGACGCTCAACGCCCCCAGGGACAGGGCCATCGCGGCGCCCGCGGCCATCGCGGCTTTGGCAAGATTCTTCATGATGCATTTCCCTCGCAGTCGCGCCCGCCGATGCGGACGCGGTAAGGCGAGTGTGCGCGGAGGAAATTATCGAAAGGGTTACGCGCCGGGGGCAGACGGTTTCAGTGGATTTCGCGCGGTGAGACGCGTCACAGGACCTGCGGCCCACCCATCTGGCCCCGGTAAATTCCGCCCAGTGGATTTAAGGGGAATTCCCCGATTCTCCGCCCCGGGTCCGGCCGATACCATTCGCCGAATTTCCGCCGGCCGGCGGACACGGATCAATAAGTTGCGCGCCCGCGCGGAGACACCATGAAAGCACTGACTACCGTCGCGGCAGGCGCCGCGCTCCTTCTCTCGTCGTGGGGCGCCAGCGCGGGCGTGACGTTCGAGAGCGTCAAGAACAAGGGCTTCGTGCAGTGCGGCGTGTCCACGGGCGTGGCCGGCTTCTCGGTCAACGACAGCAAGGGCGGCTGGATGGGCCTGGACGTGGACCTGTGCCGCGCGCTGGCCGTGACCATGTTCGGCGATGCGTCCAAGGCCAAGATCATGGCGGTCAGCGCGGTGCAGCGCTTCACCGCCCTGCAGTCCGGCGAAGTCGACGTCCTGCCGCGCAACACCACGCTGTCCCTGACGCGCGACACTACCCTGGGCCTGATCGGCGTGGGCGTGAACTACTACGACAGCCAGGGCATCATGGTGAACAAGTCGCTCAACGTGAAAAGCGCCAAGGAACTGGACGGCGCCACGGTCTGCGTGCAGCCCGGCACGACCACGGAATTGAACCTGTCCGACTGGTTCCGCTCGCAGAACATCGCCTTCAAGCCCGTGGTGGTCGAGCGCCTGGACGAGATCATCCGCGCCTTCGCGGTGGGCCGCTGCGATGCGTTCACCGGTGACAAATCGCAACTGGCCGCGGCCCGCACCAACCTGGAGAATCCCGAGAAGTACGACATCCTGCCGGAGAACTTCTCCAAGGAACCGCTCGGCCCCATGGTGCGCCAGGGCGACGAGCAGTGGTTCAACGTGGTGCGCTGGACCATGTTCGCGATGCTCGAGGCCGAGGAATACGGCGTCACCTCGAAGAACGTGGACGAGATGCTCAAGAGCACCAACCCCAACGTGCAGCGCCTGCTGGGCGTGACGCCGGGCATGGGCAAAAACCTGGGCGTGGATGACAAGTGGGCCTACAACGTCATCAAGCAGATCGGCAATTACGGCGAGAGCTTCGAGAAGAACCTCGGGGCCACCAGCCCGATGAAGCTGTCGCGGGGGTTGAATGCGTCGTATCGGAATGGCGGGTTGATGTATGGGTGGCCGGTGCGGTAAGACGGCCATCCGGCAGGACCAACGGGCGCGCGATGCGCCCGTTTTCTTGTGCGCCTTGCTGCCATCCATTCCAAGATGTAAGCGTGGTCCCGCCAGGCACCGGCCGCGTTCCCAACCCCGTTTATGATGGAGCGGTATCGAGTCCGCCCAAATGCGTTACTCTCCCCTCCCCGATCATTCCCCAGCAAGGAGCCACTACATGGCACAAGCCTCCGCCCGTCACATCCTGGTTTCGACCGAAGCCAAGGCCAACGAACTGAAGACCGCCATCGAGAACGGCGCCGACTTCGCGCAACTGGCCAAGGAAAACTCCAGCTGCCCGTCCAGCCGCGATGGCGGCAACCTGGGCACGTTCGGCCCGGGCCAGATGGTCAAGGAATTCGACACCGTGGTGTTCAGCGCCCCGGTTGGTGAAGTCCAGGGTCCGGTGAAGACCCAATTCGGCTATCACCTGGTCGAAGTCACCAGCCGCAAGGACTGATTCCGCCACGTCAAGTTGCGAGGCCGCCGCCGGGCATGTCCGGCGGCGGCTTTTTTATTGCCCGCGACCGACGCGGGGAGCGTCGGGCTGCACGCCGTCCCCCGGCCGCAATGCTTATCCCCAGCCCAGGCTGATGACGTCGTTCCAGTTGTTCTGGAACGTAGTCCCAATCGGACATGCCATGAGCCGGGAAGCAGCAGCAGCGGACCGTGCGTTGCGCCGCAGCACCGGATTTCCTATCAATTGATAATTTCTGTTCAGGTGACAGCCCAGCGGGGGTACGACAGAATGGCCTGCACCCGGAGGAGACAACCGGGGCCCCAAAAAACCGCGAGGTGCCAGGCCCATGAAGCCGTCCCGAAACAAAGTCATCATCACCTGCGCCATCACCGGCTCGGTCCACACGCCGTCGATGTCGCCCCACCTTCCCGTCACCCCGGACCAGATCGCCCAGGCGGCGATCGAAGCCGCCCAGGCGGGCGCGGCCATCGTGCATCTGCATGCGCGCCAGCCCGACACCGGGCAACCTACCCAGGACCCTGCGCTTTATGCCCAGTTCCTGCCGCGCATCAAGGAAGCGTCGGACGTGGTGATCAACATCACCACGGGCGGATCGCCGATCCTGCCGCTGGCGGACCGCATGGCGCCGGCGCTGCGCTTCAAGCCGGAGGTAGCCTCGCTGAACATGGGGTCGATGAATTTCGGGATGTACGAGCTGCTGGAGCGCTTCAAGGCGTTCGAGCACGCCTGGGAACGCCCCTACCTCGAAGGCAGCAACGACCTGATCTTCAAGAACACCTTCAAGGATATCGAGCGCATCCTGGCATCCTGCGGCGACAACGGCACGCGCTTCGAGATCGAATGCTATGACATCGGCCATCTCTACACCGCCGCGCATTTCGTGGATCGCAAGCTGCTCAAGCCGCCCTTCCTGATCCAGTCGGTCTTTGGCATTCGTGGCGGCATTGGCACGCACCCCGAAGACGTGATGATGATGAAGCGCACCGCCGACCGGCTGTTCGGCGCCGACTACACCTGGTCGGTGCTGGCCGCCGGGCGCAAGCAGACGCCGCTGGCAACGATGGCGGCGACGATGGGCGGCAACGTGCGCGTGGGCCTGGAGGATTCGCTGTGGGACGGGCCGGGCGAACTGGCGCGGTCCAACGCCGACCAGGTGCGGCGCATCCGCCGCATCCTGGAAGACCTGTCGCTGCAGGTCGCCACGCCCGACGAGGCGCGCGCGACCCTGCAACTGAAGGGCGGGCACGACGTCGCCTTCTGAGCGGCGGCGGGGCGTCCATATCAACAAGATCCGCGGGATCGAGGAGACACACATGAAAAAAGCACTGTGCGCGGCCGCGCTGGCCGCCGTGCTGGGATGGACGGGCGCGGCGCAGGCCGATGATGGCGTGATCCGCATCGGCTTCATCACCGATATGTCGGGTCTGTCGGCCGACGCCGACGGCCCGGGCGGCGCCGAGGCCATCAAGATGGCGGTGGCGGACCTGGGCGGCGTGGTGGCGGGCAAGAAGATCGAGGTTCTGGTGGCCGACCACCAGAACCGCGCCGACATCGCTTCGTCGCGGGCCCGCGAATGGCTCGACCAGAAAGGCGTGAACATGCTGATCGCCGGCGCGAATTCGGCGACGGCGCTGGCCATGGCCAAGGTGGCCGAGGAAAAGAAGACGCCGTTCTTCGTGGTCAGCGCCGGCGCCTCGGAGCTGACCAATTCCCAATGCACCCCGTACACCGTGCACTATGCCTACGACACGGTGTCCCTGGCCCGGGGCACGGCCCGCGCCATGCTCAAGGAAGGCAACAAGGACTGGTTCTTCCTGACGGTGGACCACGCTTTCGGCCAGGCGCTGGAGCGCGACGCCTCGGCGGTGGTGCAGGCCGACGGCGGCCAGGTCAAGGGGCGCGTGCGCCACCCGCTGAACACCGCGGATTTCTCCTCGTTCATCCTGCAGGCGCAGGCCTCTGGCGCGTCGGTGCTCGGCCTGGCCAATTCGGCCAGCGACACGAGCAACGCGGTCAAGGCCGCGGCCGAATTCGGGTTGACGCCGAAGATGAAGATCGCCGGCCTGCTGGTGCTGATCACCGACATCCATGCGCTTGGCCTGCCGGCGGCGCAGGGCATGTACCTGACCACCGCCTGGTACTGGGACCAGGACGACGCCTCGCGGCAATGGGCCGCGCGCTTCGAGGAGAAGATGAAGAAGAAGCCGTCGATGCTGCAGGCGGGCGACTACTCGGCCGCCACGACCTACCTGAAGGCGGTGGCCGCCACCGGCAGCACCGACGGCGACACGGTGATGAAGTGGCTCAAGGCCAATCCGGTGAACGACTTCTTCGTCAAGGATGGCAGGATCCGCGCGGACGGCCTGATGGTGCACGACATGTTCCTGATGCAGGTGAAAACCCCGGCGGAATCGAAGGGGCCTTGGGACTACTACAAGCTGGTGGCGCGCGCGCCGGGCGACCAGATCTACACCTCGCCGGCGGAATCGACCTGCCGATTGATGAAGCCCTGATCCCGCGCCCCACTCCCGCAAGGAATCCGCATGACCACGAAGAACCCCATTCCCGGCGATATCGCCGCCTTGCCCGTCGACCTGACCGGCCAGCGCGTGATCGTGACGGCGGGCGCGGCCGGCATCGGCGCGGCCATCGCCGGCGCCTTCGCCGCGCGTGGCGCCCAGGTCCATATCTGCGATGTGGACGAGCGCGCGCTGGCGGCCTGCCCGCATCCCTGGTCGCGCGCCGACGTCAGCCAGCGCGACCAGATCGACCGCTACATGCAGGAAGCCTTGGCGCGGCTGGGCGGGCTGGACGTGCTGGTGAACAACGCCGGCATCGCCGGGCCGACCGCCGGTATCGCCGACATTGCGCCGCAGGAGCTGGACGCGACGCTGGACATCAACCTGGCATCGCAATTCCATACCGTGCGCCACGCGCTGCCGGCCTTGCGCCAGGCCGGCGGCGGCAGCATCATCAATATCAGCTCGGTGGCCGGCCGCATGGGCGTGCCGATGCGCACGCCCTACGCGGCCACGAAATGGGGCGTGGTGGGATTGACGCGATCGCTGGCAGTGGAACTGGGTGGCTACGGCATCCGGGTAAACGCGCTGCTGCCCGGACTGGTGGCGGGGCCGCGGATCGACCGGGTGATCGAGGCGCGCGCCCGCAACATGGGCGTGACGGTGGCCGAGGAAACCCGGCTGGAACTGGCCGGTGTCAGCCTGGGGCAGTTCGTGCGGGCGGCCGACATCGCCAACATGGCGCTGTTCCTGGCCAGCCCGTTCGGCGCGATGGTCAGCGGCCAGGCCATCAGCATCGATGGCGACCTGCAGTCGCTGCCCTGGCAGCCGCCGGCGGATTGACACGCGACCGCCGGCGACTCATGCGAGCAGCTGGATGGTCCGCGCATAGACGCCGTGCCGACGATCCTCGGCCGCGGCGCGCAACGCGTCCAGCAGGCGCTCCGCCAGATCCTGGCTGGCGGATTCCTTGCGCGTGATCAGCACGAAATCGAACCACTGGCGCGACGCCAGCGGCAGCGCCACCAGTTCGGGATAGGCCTGCACGATGTCGGCGGCCGACAAGGCGTTGACCATGCTGATGCCGCGCACCGCCCTGACGGTGCCCGGCAGCAGCGACATGTGGGCCTGCATGCCCGAACGCAGTTGCAGCGACTCGGCGATATCGCCTTGCGGCATGACGTAGTCGGACCACAGCGGCTGCACGTAGCTGTCGGGCCGGATGTCGCCGACCGCGACCGCCTCCTGGCGCGCCAGGGGATGGTCGCGATGGACGATGGCCATGACTTCCGTGCGCAGGAATGGCAGGAAGGCAAGGCGGGCGCTATCGCGCGACACGGCGCCAAGGCCGAAATCGGCGCGCATGGTCTCCACGGCGCTGATGACCTGCACCGAGGATTCCAGGTCGATCGAGAACGGCCGGGTGCCGTTGGCATCGAGGTAGCGCCGCACCGCATCGGGCGCGTACGCCAGCGCCAGCGCCGGCGATGCCGCGATCCGCAGGTTGCGGCCACCGAATTGCTCGATACTGTGCAATGCCTCGTCGATGCGGACCAGTTCGTCCAGGACGTGCTTGGCCTCGCTGTAGAGATACTGCCCGGCTTCGGTCGGGCGCAGAGTCTTGTGGGACCGGTCGAACAACTGCACGCCGGTGGCCTGTTCCAGGCGCGAGATCGCGTGGCTGACGGCCGGCTGCGTCAGGTGCATGGCCTGCGCGGCCTGGCGGGTGGATCCGGTCATGACCACCGTGTAGAAAATGCGCAGGTCGTGGATATTGAAGTTGCGCTTCATGCGGCGTCGCGGCTCCCCCGATTGGATATGGCCGGCGCGGCCCTGCTCGCGCCGGTTCCTGATTCTAGGTCGAGTCGGCGCCAAAAGCAGGCAGAGCGGATGGGAACCGCGTCCGACATGGGGACGCCCGCCCGCCGCTTTTCACACCTGGTCCTCCGAGTAGATCCCCGCCGAGATGGTGGCGCTGCCGACGAACAGCTCGCCGTACAGCACCGGCACCGGATTGCCCTGCGCGGTGGTGTTGACCGGACCATTGAAGTTGTAGGACGCGCCATTGTTCGGGCCGTCCTTGACGCTCAGGGCGCGCTGCTGCGGCGTCAGCAACTGGACCACGCCGCCCAGGGTCATGGCCACCCCCATGGTCATCAGCGACGTGCTGGCGCCCGCCCAAAGCGCCACGTTGACGCCGGGGATGAAGGACGCCACGATCATCGCCACGCCCACCACCACCTGCATCAGGCCGCCCCGCTTGGCGCCGGTGGGCATGGGCGCGATGCGGATGTCCTCGTTGCCGGCGGGACGGCCGAGCTCCGCTTCGGCCAGGTTGCGGCGGCCGATGAAGCAGGCATAGCGCACGCCCCGGGATTCGCTGTCGAGCAGGCGGGTTTCAAAGCCGGGCAGCAGCGCGCACAGGGCGCGCACCGCTTCCGCGGTGCTGGAGACGGCCAGCCGATGCAGCCGGCCGAATTCCGCGCCCAGCCTGCCGTAGAGGCGGATGGTTGTCAGGGATTGGGTCATGTCGGATTCCTCGCGAGGTCCGCGCCGCCCCCGGCATCGACGCTGGCGGGTTTGGGGTAGCGTTGTTTGACGCCCTGGCATTGCGCCACCCATTGCGCCACCGGCTCGGGCAAGGCCTGCCCCGAGGATTGCAGGTGCGCGGCGAACTTCATGATCGCGTCGAGCTGGTCGCCGATGGCGGGATAGGCGCGCGCGCGCAGCGGCGCGTAGGGTTCATAGTGGCGGATTTTCAACGGTGAACTCCTTGTTCAGATAGGGCCAGGCTTCGACGGTGACGTGATAAGTCCCCGGCTGATCGAATGCGAGCTCGGCGGTGGTGTCGTTGCAGGGGTACGCGATATCTCCGATCTTGATGGTGCAAGGGATCGGGAGCGCCGAAAGGGTGCGCTCGATCAGGACGGCCGGTGATTCGGGTCGCGGGACAATGGCCCTCTCCTGCACATACTGCGTGGCGAAGTTGCCTTCGCCCTCGACGAAGGGATGGCCCGTGACTTCCGAGGTGGCCTGGACGCTCTCGCGCGGCCCCTGCATGACGCCGATGATGCGTCCTTCGGGATCGTAAAAGGATGCGATGTACATGTTTCTACCTCTTCACCATCAGTGCGACGATTCGAATCGTCGCGTCGCGACTGTCCGAACTGGTCGAGTTGACCGTAATGACCGTGTTGCCGACGACGGCGTCGCCCACGGTTACCGCCGTGAGGGGCAGGCTGGTGTATTCCAGCGGCATGGTGCCCTCCCCGCTGCCGCTCTGCCAGACGGTATGGGATCCGGCGGCTTCTTCCTTCAGCACGCCGTTCACGTAAATCCGCAGATTGGTTGCCTTGCCCGGATAACCCGAACGGTAGGCAATCACGACCACTGGTCCGGCGACGTTGCTGTTGATGACCACCGTTCCTTCGCGCTTCCCTGACCACGACGTGGGAATCGTCACCGCGTTGCCCGCGATCGACAGCGTATCGACCTGCGCATCACGGATATGCGCCCGCGAGATGTACGCCGTACCCAGATTCGCCAGCTTGGCCGTCAACGCATTCGCCTCCAGGCGATCCACGTTGATATACCCCGCGTCGATCTTGCCCGCATCCAGGCTGCGGATCATCGCGTTGGTGATGCGCCCGGTGCCGATCACCGCGTCATTGATGAAGGTCTGCCCGTTCTCGATGACGAACGGCGTGGTGGTCGCGCCGTTGGCCAGGTTCAGCAGGGCCAGCCGGTCCGCCAGGAAGTACACCGAGGTCTGCACCTGGCCGTCGGGCTGGGTGTAGGCGCCCAGCGACATGCCGGCGGCGTAGACCTTGTTGTCCTGCGTGACCTGGGCTTTTACGCTCCAGGTGGCCTTGAGCTTGCCGTCCAGCCCGACCAGCGCCGTACGCGCTTGCTCGACACCCGCGGCGGCGCCGTTGGCGGTCGCCAGCACGGTGTCGACGCGCGAGGACAACGCCCCGTCCGCGTCGGCCCGCTTGGTCTCCTCGGCGGTGATGGCCGCGCGCGTTTCGTCCAGGCCGGTCGTCAGGCCGTCGATGGTGCCGACGAGATCCTTGGCCAGTTCGTCGCGGCTGATCTTGCCGTTCAGGTACTCCAGGATCTCGCTCGCTTCCCAGCTGGATTCGCCCATCACGCCCTGGTCGGCCGGATACCAGGCGCCGATCTCGCCGTTCAGCGCGACGATGCGGCCCCAGAAGTAAAAGCGCTTGCCGGCCGACAGGCCCATCAGCGTATGCGCGCTTTGCGGGAAGGCGAAGTCGCCCAGCTTGATGGCGCTGGCGCGGTCGTTGGAGGCGCTGTACCAGATCTCGGTGCGCTGCGCGGTGAAGCGGCCTTCCGGGAAGGCCCAGCGCAGCTCGATGCCGAACACCAGGGATTTGGCGGCCAGCAGGGCCAGCGCGGGCGGCGGCGCGATATCGCCCTCCAGCGTCGTTTCGGTCGAATTGACCCACACCGACGAGATGTCCGACACGTTGATGGCCCGCACCCGCGCCACGTAGGCGCCGGCCCGGATATCCGGTAGCTCCAGCGTCAATGCGCCCGTGCGGCCCGCCTCGACCCAGTCGGAATTGTCGCGCCGCCATTGCACCTGGTAGGCCACGGCCGAGGGCGCGGCGTCCCAGCTGATGACGCCCACGTGGCGCGCGATGCCCTGGTCGATCACCGAGCGCGACGCCAGGCGGATGTTGCCCGGCGCCGGTTGCACCGAGGGCGGCACCACCGTGATCGGCTTGGGATCCAGCCGGGTGCCGAAGTCCACGTTGTCGAACTTGCCGGGTTCGTGCTGGACCGCCGAGATCTCGGCCACCAGCCCTTCCTTGCGCTTGACGCTCAGCACGCGGAAGGTCTGCGCCGACAGGGCTTCGGATTCGAGGGTCCAGACGCATTCGGCCTCCGGGGCCTGCGAGAACGGCGTGGTCACCGTGATGTGGAGCACGGTGCCGGGCAGGCCGACCAGGTCGGCCGTCAGCTCGGTGGAATCCACCGTGAAGGCGACGTTGTCCACCGTCAGGCCGGTGCCCACCGCGGCCGCCACCACGCGCGTTTCCGACAGGCCATTGGGCAGGTTGACGGTCAGGCGGTCGCCCGGGCGCACCCCCAGCTCCGCGTCCACCGTGACCTTGCTGACGGTGCCTTCGCGGATGCGGCCGCCGATGCGCCGTCCCGCCAGATGCTGATCCGCCACGCGGATGACACTGCCGGGACGCACGCGGCAGGCGTCCAGGCCCACCGAGAACGTGACCGAACGCGTTTCCAGGTTGGACGTCAGCAGCATCCACTTGCCGATCCGGTGCGCCTGGCCCCGCGAGGTGCAGCCAAAGCCGGTCACCTCGACCTGCTGGATGCCGTAGCGCGCGATGCCTTCACGGTTTTCGACGTACTCGACCTTCTGGCGGCCCATCTCGGACATATCGCTCCAGGAGACCAATGCCACGGTGTAGCGCGTGGTCAACGCCGAGCCGGCGTAGCTGAACCTGCCATCGACCACGTTGGCCGACGAGAAGGTGTAGACCGGATCGCCCGGCATGTCGGCGGACGCGAACACGGCGGCATTGGCCCAATAGGCCATGCCGCGGAAGATGGAAGCGAAGTCCTGCACCACGCGATAGGCATCGGCCGCCTGCTGCAGGTAGACGTTGCAGGTGAAGCGCGGTTCCTTGCCGCCGAAACCATCGTCGACCATCTCGTCGCAATAGCGGCCGATCTGGTACAGGCCCCACTTGTCCAGCCAGCCCGCCGGCACGCGGGTTCCCAGGCCATAGCGGTCGTTGCTGACCAGGTCGTAGAAGATCCAGGCGGGGTTGTTGGTCCAGGCCAGCTTGAAGGTGCCGTCCCATACGCCGTCGTAGCTGCGCAGATCCGGGTGATAGTTGGACGGCACGCGGATGATGCGGCCGCGCACGTGGTAAGCCCGGGTGGGAATGCTCTGGAACTGCGACGCGTCGATCTTGATGCCCACCAGCGCGGACATCGGATAGCGCAGCTTGGCATCGATGATCTCGGTGACCGTATCCACCACGGTGCGGTCGGAGATGGTATTGCTGTTGGCATTGGGCGTGATCCGGCGCACGCGCAGGGTCCAGCCCTGGCGCGCGCGCGGCAGGTCGATGCGATGCGAGCGGGTGTAGCGCTGCGTGGTCTTGCCGTCGAAGGCGGTCGACAGCACCACCTGGTAGCCGGCGCCATCGGTGTTCAGCTCGATCACGTACTCGACGCGGTAGCCGTTGATGTCGCCATTCTTGGTGTCGGCGCGGCTCAGTCCTTCCACGGCCAGCGTCACGCGCACCGCCGACGCCTGCAGATTGGTGAACAGGCGCGTCCACGGCTGGCTCGACTTGAGCTCGGCATTGATGCCGATGGTGCTTTCCGAGGCGGGAAAACCGGGCAGCGGATCCTGCCACTGCGTGCCGGTGCGAAAGTCGATCGACGCGCCGCTGAAGTTCAACGAGCCGTCCTCGTTGGCCACGGGCGTGCCGTTCAGGTAGACGTCGCGCAGCGCGTTGTCCATGCCGTGCACCGGGCCGTAGATCTCGCCTTCGCCCAGCAGGTCGATGACGCGCGCATAGGCGGTGCTGTGCAGGCTGTCGGGAGATTCCACGGGCGTGCGTCCCCCGCCGCCGCCCTTGCCCTTGTGGCCAACCAGCGCCGGATTCCCGGCGTGGCGCCCGCCCCCCAAAGCAAAGGCGCCCGCGGGCGCCTTGTTCCTGTTGCGATGTCGTTGTTTCATACGTGGTCTTCCGAATAGATGCCTGCGGAGATCGTGGCGCTGCCGACGAACATTTCCCCATACAGCAAAGGCACGGGGTTTCCCTGCGCAGTGGTGTTCACGGGTCCGTTGAAGTTATAGGACGCGCCGTTGTCGGGCCGGTCCTTGGCGCTGAGCAGCCGCTGCTGGGGCGACAGCATCTGGGCCACGCCGCTCAGCATCATGGACAATCCCATGGTGGCCGTGGCCTGCACCATCCCCCCTGCCTGGAACGCTGCCGCCACGCCACCGCTGTAGATCGCCGCGGCGGCGATCAGCACCGCGCCCAGCATGGTCTGGAACAGCCCGCCGTTCTTGGCGCCCGCCAACATCGGCGCGATGCGGATGACATCCGCGCCCACCGGGTGCCGCAACTCGTCTTGCGACAGATTGCGGCGACCGGCGAAGCAGGCGAAGCGCACCCCGCGTCGTTCACTGGCCAGCAAGGCCGGCTCGAAGCCCGGCAACAGGGCACACAACGCCCGCACCGCCTCGGCCGGGCTGGCCACAGCCAGGCGATGTTCGCGGCCAAAACGCTTGCCCAGCCAGCCATACAGGCGGACCAGGCGTACCTTGTCGTTCATGTCCTTTCTCCATAACGCAGCACCAGGCGGGTGGCTTCGCGCCAGAAACCGCCGTACACGACCCGTTCGGAGTCACGTCCATACAGGTGATGCAACATTGCGTCGGGCAGCGGGAACAGGTCCGGCGCCTCGCGCAGCGGCTCCGGGCCGATGAAGACGCCGGCGTGATTGGCGCGGTCCGACCGCACCTGCATCACCACAACGTCGCCGGGTGCCATGGTTTCGTGCGGCGCCAGGGGCCGGAATCCCGCCTCGGCGTAGTGATCCATGTACAGATCGCCCGCATGGCCAGGCTGCCACCAGCCGTCTTCGCGGGCGAAATCCGGCAGCCGGATCCTGCGTTCGCGCGCATACCAGTCGCGCACCAGCGAATAGCAATCGAGCACGCCATGCGCGAACTGGCGGCCCAGCAGCGGCGCCTGGAAGCCTTCGGGCGTGAAGCCGCGGATCTCTCCCGCCTTGACCTTTCCATCCAGCTCCTTCTCCACCGCCACGATGTACCAGGGCAGGCCGGACGCCTCGCAGGCCACCCGGTCGGCCTCGCTGGGCACGGCGGGCGCGTCCGGATGCGAATGCACCACCGCCACGATCCGGCCGCTTTCCTCGGCCGCCGCGTAGTCCTGCGCCGACATGACGAAGTGCTCTTCGCTGGCGGCCGTATTGCGGCAGGGCACATACCATTCACGGCGGCCGGCCTTGAGCACCAGGCCGCAGCATTCCTGCGGATACGTCGCCACGCCATGGTCGCGGATGGCTTGCATCGTGCGCTTGAGCATGCCTATCCCCTTACCAGGTCGGCGGACGGGAAGCCGCCGAAGTTGATGACTTCGTACTCGCCGAAGCGCTTCTTGCAGTCGGACATCAACCCCGAGCAGCGGTCCAGCGTGGGATCGGTGACCGGCTTGCCGTCCAGGTCGAACATGCGGCTGCCGGTATAGCCGCAATAGGGGCCGCGATAGCCGCCCTTGCGCAGCCACGAACACACGCCGGCGATGATCGGGCGGTCGGGCAGCTTCTGGCCGTTGAAGTCCAGGGCGCTGGAGAGCGAGAACTCCACCACCTGCGCGGTCTCCACGGTCTTCTGCTGCACGATCCAGACTTCGGGCGACAGTTCTTCCTGGGGATCGGCAGTGGGGTTGCCTTCGGCAAAGTTCACCGCGTCCAGGTATTTGCCCAGCGTGCGGCGCACGACCACGCGCGCGCCCACCAGGTCATCCAGGTGGATGCAGAGGGCGGAGATGACGCCGGGCAGAGGGTCGCCTTTTTCGTCCTGGCCGATGTTGCCCACCCGCAACGTGGGCGAAGGCTGCTGGCCCTCGCCCACCTGTTCGAAGCCCTCGGCCTGGATCGACCACGGATCGTATTGCTTGCCCTGCCAGTGGATGGCCCCGACCTGCATGTAGCCATGGAAGCGCTGTACGGCGCCGCCGATCTCGCTGGCATCCAGCTCGAACAACTCGACCAGCGCGCCGGGCTCCAGTTTCTGTATATCTGCGGTTATCGGCATTCCTATGCCTCCATTTTAGTGAGCGCTTTCACACGTTCTTCGAGCGCATTGATCCGCATGTCGGCATGCTGAAGCGCGGCAATCAGGTCCGGGACGATCTTGGAGTAATCCACCTGCTGGTAGGCGGGAACGGACTCCTCCATGCCCGGCATCTTGATCATTTCGTCCTTGGTGCCGGTCACCGCATGAGGAATGAGCGCCTGCAATTCGTGGGCGATCGCGCCGCGGTACCGGATGCCGGCGTCGGCCATGCTGTAATCGACGACCCGCACGCCCATGACGCGGTTGTAGCTTTCGGCGATCGGCGTTGCGGCGACATCATGTTTGAGTCGATAGTCGGACGCCGTGTTGTATTGCGTGATCGAATCGGTTACCTGAATCGACCCCACAAGGCTATTGGCGCTGTTCATGAAGCCCACCGCCACAGTGGTGCCCGCGTTGCGGGGCTTGAATATCAAGCCGTACTCATAATTGGCGCCCAGGTAATTGATCGTCGCGATGTGGGTATACGGCGGCGGCGTCAGCAGATCCGGGCCGAAAACCCAGCGCGACCCGATGATGCGGCCACGTTCGATATCATCGGTAATGAATCTGACGGGCATGGGACCTCCCCACCCGTTTTTCGTCGTCCCCAACGTGGCCACCCCGGTGCCGCAGGCCATGATCATGGTGGGGGAATTGGGATCGGCGTACGGCGTGGCCCGGAAGATCGCGCCCTTGCCATTGTTGCCGGCCACGGTGAAATAGCAGTTCTCGTCTATCAACGAACGGATCAACGGCCCATTGGCATAGTCCTGCGTGCTGCGGTCCTGCCATATATGAGCGACAGGCGGAGAGAACCGTACATAGCCGCCTTGCGCCTGCGACCAGCGACGCCATCCGGAGCCTTCAAACCAGACGTCGCCACAATCCTCGCTCGCGAGATCGGCGGCATCCGAAATGGCTCCGACGTATCGCCATCGCGTCCATCCCCCCGTAGCGGTTCCGTCGCCCGCGGGGACGAACTGCCTCGAGAATTCCGGTCCGCTCGCGTCTGCTTTCAGGGCGCCGTAGCGCAGACGTTGCATCACCACGCCGGACAGATCGAGGACACTCACCTCGCCACATTGGCGCAGGGCCTGCAACTTGGGATAGTTGGCGCCATTCTCGAGCGTGTAGGCAGTGCGCCACAGGAAAGCGCCAGAGGACTTCATCGAATTGAAATCCACACCGGTTCCCGTGATGTCCTGCACCGTTCCCGCCTCGCGCCAAGGAGTCCAGGCGTTCTGCGACAGAAGGGTACGAAAATACAACCGGGGTGAAGCTTCGCGCGAACTGAGCGTCTGGACCGCCGCGTCGCCCGCCGCTTCGACCAGCAGGAAGGCGGGGGCATTCAATCCGGCAGGAAGATTCGACACGCCCGCGGACGAGGACAGGAAAACCTCCACTGGCCGCTTGTACTCGTTCAAATCGACGTTGCCTTGGACGACCACACACTTGCGCTTGGGACGATACTCATCCGGCACGGCACCATCGGCGCCGAGGGGCGCCACCCCTTCCGGTTTGCCTTTGTCGCTGCGAGGAAGCGCGGCGTCCGCCGTACCCTGCGCCCGATCCGCCGCATCGGCGGCGGCCTGCGCGGACCGCTGCGCTTGCGATGCCGCGGCGCCCGCGGAATCTGCGCTGGCCTGGGCATGCAGGGCCTTGGCGTCCGCTTCATCGGCGGCCTGTCGCGCTTGCCTGGCAGCCGCATCGGCCGTATCCCCGGTTCGCTGGGCCGCCACAGCCTTGCCATCGGCGACATCAGCGGCCTTGCCAGCGTCCGCGGCTTTCAATTCGGCGATCGCGGCCGCCGTTGCATTGGCGACCGTACGCCGGTCCAGTTCAGCGATATTCGCGTTGACCTTATCGAATGCGGATCGCAGTTGATCGCCGGTTTGGTCGTTGGGCGCCGCGCCAATGTTGATCTGCTTTATTGCCGTCATGGTTTGAACACCTGATCCATCGTGAACGACAAGGCGAACATGTCGCCCTCCATGGCGCGCAAGCGCACTTCGCGCGCCTTGTAGTACCCCTGCTCCCCCATCGGCGGTGTCCAGAAGAAAGCGCGGTAGCCCGCATGGCGCTTTACGAATTCGAGAATGGGCCGGACATACGCCTCCCTGCCGACGAACTCCAGCGGCCAGGATTGCGTCGCCGCATGAATGCCATCGGCCGCTTCCTGCTCGTAGCCGTCGCCGAACTGCACGCGCAGGGTCCGGTCCTTGAGCGTGCCGACGGGATTGGGCCGAGGCGACCAGTTGAAGACTTCGATTGCCATGCTCATGCCCCCGCTAAACGGTTGTTGTTGGCTTGCCATGCCAGGCCGCCCTGGCGATACGATTGCGACATGCGGCGATCGACCAGTTGCGTGACGTATTCGCCGATCTGCTGGCCGAACTGCTGCCAGCCGCCCTCCCCGGATTCGCTGGAGGCACTGACGTTGCCGTCCTGCACGTAGACGTTGACGGCAACGCCGCCCGCGACGGAGTTGGTATCGCCGCCAACGCTCGGGAAGGCCGCGCGAATGCCGAGCGAACCGTCGGCGCCGCGATGCAGCGGCATGATGGCCTCGGGCCCGGCCTCGCCCATGACGCCCATGGGGAAGGCGACGGGACTCGTGACCATGCCGTTGGTGAAGGCGTTGCCCTTGGCGCTGGGGAAGAATGACAGCGCCGTTCCGCCGGAGACGAAGCTGCTGCCAACGGAAATCCCCCCGGCAGCCGCTCCGCCGCCGCTGAAGAGGTCCGAGAGGAACGATCCAGCTTTCCCGATCCATCCCCCCACGCCGCCCTTGCCCTCCATGAAGCTATCGCCCAACAGGGTTTCCATCAATTTGGCGGACGCCGCCGAGGTCACCATCTTTGCCACGTTGTTCAGGAACGAGAGGCCCAACTTGTCGAACTTGTCCGCGACAAAGTCGTACATCTTCGTGCCCAGGATGTCCTGGATCTTGCTCGCGCCGTTGCGCGCCGATTCGAGCAGCTTGTCGTTCACGTCCAGCATGAAATCGCCGTCCCGCTTCACCAGACCGAGACCGCGTCTTGCCGTGTCGTACTTGTCCTGGCTCAGCGTGCCGTCGTTCAATGCCTGATCGAGCGCCTCCTGCTTTTGACGCTTTTCTTCGTTGGCGGCCGCGTCGGGATTCGCCAGGCTCTGGATATACGCGCTCATCTTCATCTGCGCGCGCAACTTGTCCAACCGCGACGCGCCAGCCAACAGGCTGACCTTGTCGTCATCGCTCTCGCCCGAGAATCTGCCGATCTCGGTTTCCACGCGCATTCGTCCAACTTCCGAGTCCACGCCCAGCAGCGCGCCGGTCTTGCGCATGTCCGCCAGCGTCTGCTCGACGGCTTCCGACCGGATAGCGCGGGCATTGCGATCCAGCGCCTGCGTCGCCTTGGCCTTTTCGGCCGCCCCCAATTTAGTGACGAGGGTGTCCTTGGCGCCGGCCGTCGCAGTCTTCGCGAGTTCGCTGCCGCGCGCCTTCAGCGCCGTGCAGTTCCGGTTGAGTTCGGTGGTCTGCTGCTTCAACGCCGCAGTTTCCGCGGCGATCTGCGCCACGGTCTGTATGGTTGTCATGGTCCTTTACCTCTCATAGATCCGCCTCCGGCCCGCTTGCGCGGGCCGGACACGTCGTCAAGACCCCTTCCCGGCCTTCGACAGCAGGAACGCCTTCAGCGCATCCGCCCCCGCCTCGGCGGGAGGTTCCTCGTCGTGCGCGCCCCAGCGCACCAGCATGTCCGTGGCGCGCACCTTGGCGCCGGCGGCCTGCGCCACCGTGGCGGCGAGGCTGGCGGCAAGCAGGTCGGTCCGCTCGTCTCCCAAGGGAGAGGTGCGGTCCAGTTCGCGCCACAATGACAATTCATGGGTGTCGATGCCGTCCATCAACTCGCCCAGCGTGCGTCCCAGCCGAAGGGCAAGCACCATCAGGAAACGGAGGTCTGGCGTTTCCTGGAGGGCTTTTTTGCGCGCTCCTGCGCCCCCTCCCCGAGGTTGCCCAGCTCGATTGCCCTGGCAACCAGCATGGCGTGCGCCTGCCCGTAGGCCGCCGCCACCGTGTCGACGTCGTCATCGCTGAAGACGCGCCGCGGGCCATGCTCGGTCTGCTCGAACAGCGTGCGCACCAGCAGGCTGGCCGAGGCGCGGGTGTAGTCCACGCCCGGCGCGTCCAGCTTGGCGCGTACGATCTCGTTGTCCTCGCCCGGCACCACGCCCGCGGCCGCCCAGATGGCGCGGATGTGAAACAGGTGATCGCCGGCGCTGGGCGCGCGCACGATGACGCGCGCGTCCTGCCATTGCGGCACGCTGACGGTTTCATGGGCAAAGCCGGCCAGCGGATCGGCCGCCAGGCCGCGCACGCCCGCCGCGCGAGCCGGGGAATTGATCGACGTGTCCGTCATGGCGCTCAGCCCCCGTTGGCGGGTGCGTCGGGCATCTTGACGGCGCCGGTCACGCGCACGTTGAACGTGGCGGACACGACGTTGTCCAGCTGGCCTTGCCACTGGTACTGCGTCACCAGGCCGAGGAACTCGAACTTGGCGCCGTCGGCGAAGGTCACGCGGAAGGCGCGGGTCTTCTTGTCGCTGCGCGCGGCCACCAGTGCTTTCTGCGCCGGGTCGCCGGCCTTCCAGTTGCCGGCCATGCTGAAGGTGCCGCTGTCGTCCAGGCCCAGGGCGTATTCCTTGGCGGTCGACTTGAGCACGGTGACGTCGATCTCGGTGGTCTGGCCGCCCTGGAAGTTCGGGTCCTTGATGGTGATGGCCAGATCGGCATAGGCCAGGCCAGCCGCGCCCAGGTCCTCGGTGGCCGTGGTCGACACTTCCAGTTGCGTGCCCTGGGTTTGAACGAATTGCGAAACGGTAGTACCTGCCATTGCAGACTCCAAAAAAAAGCCCGCCAATGGCGGGCAATTGCGGACGCCCGGCAAACCGGGACGGCCACGAAAAAGCCCCGCGGCGAATGCCGCGGGGCTGGATCGGTCTGTCGGGAACGGCATGGCGAACCACGCGGCATGCGTGTTGCGCGATGCCCGTTCCGACGGCTCTCATAAAAAAACCCGCTGGCGCCTTTGGGCGTTCAGCGGGTCTGGCTGGTTCGGGCGCAACTTGCCCCGACGAATCAATTATGCGGAAGCACCGCGCGCGCCGCAAGGTTTGGCGCGATCCGCGTGTCGCACTTGCGGCGCCGTCACCAGCGCGCGGCGGCGCAGCGCGGGCAGCAATGCGGCCTTGGCCTCCTGGTAGGCGGCGTGCTGCTGCTCGGGCGTCAACCGCGGGTTGCTGAAGACGCGCGCGCCGGCCGCCTTGTTGCCGGCATGCACGCCGATCGCCGAGCGCTGTTGCCACGGCAGCTCGTCAATACACAATTCGGTCTGCTCGCCGCGCGTGGCGGCCAGGCGCGCGTCGACATCCTCGTCGTCATAGGCTTCGTCGGACGTCATGCCGCGCGCGAACGCCGCCACCCTGCCCACGCCCAGGTGCGGCCGATAGCCGCGGCTCCAGTGATACCACTCCATGATCAGCGCTTCGACCTGATCCGATTCCTCTCGTGTCATGTTCTGCCCCTTCTGTTGCTGGCCGCGCGCGCCCTCCTGGCGGCTGGCGGCCGCCGCTGCCGGCCGCGCGGAAAGCGAGCGCGCGATGGCCGCGCCCGCCTGCGATGCCGCGGCGATCCAGTCTTGCGGCGCCCGCAGCGCCATGTTTCCTGCCTGATTCATTTGCCGCTCCTTGGCGTTGGGTTCGATGGTGGCGCCCGTCGTCAACACGAGGGGCCGGATGGGTGCCGTGGCGGCACCGCGACGTTGGACGGGCGATGCCACCGTCCGGATGGGTTGCCGGGAGAAGCGATAAAGTAGCGATACGCTACCCACGCTTCCGTCTGATAACAACACACGTTTTAGGTGATCCATGAGTAGAATTCTACAAATGTATAATCGTCATTTCAACACTTGTTGTTGCACAATTTTCCACAACTGTTTAGCGTCCCATCATGGCTCTCGGAAAACAAATCAGGCACTATCGCGCCGCGCTCGGCCTCACCCTCGAACAACTCGAAGCGCGCACCGGTGTGGGCGTGGGCACCATCGCCGCCCTTGAAGGGCGCGACAGCGAACGCTCCAAGTACGCCTCGCGCCTGGCGGCGGGGCTGGGGCTGACGCTGGAACAACTGCTGGACGAATCCGCGCAATATCCGCCGGACGTCGTGCTGGCCGATACCGGCGGGGCGTCGCGCGCGGACGACGGCGCGGCTGGCGACCTGCGCATTCCGCGCTTCGACACGGGCGGCGCCATGGGCGCGGGGGTGGAACTGCGCGACCAGCCTGGCGTGATCCAGAGCCTGCGCGTCAGCCAGGAATGGCTGCACAAGAATCTGCGGCACTACACCGCGGCCGCCAACCTGTGCGTGGTGACCGGTTTTGGCGACAGCATGCGGCCCATGTACAACCCCGGCGATCCCCTGCTGGTGGACCTGGGCGTGGTCAAGGCCGACGTGGATGGCGTGTTCTTCTTTCGCGTCGGCAACGAAGGCTTCATCAAGCGCCTGCAACGCATTCCCAGCGCCCGCGGCCTGCTGATCCGCGCGAAATCCGAGAACACCAAATACGATGCCTGGGACATCACCGAAGACATGGACCTGCAGATTTTCGGGCGCGTGCTGAAGGTCTGGCGCAGCGAGGATCTGTGACGCGCCGCCCGCACGTGCGGCCCGCGAGCCGCGCAGCGGCGCGGCCTATGCCCTATGAACCGGCGCGCTGCACCTGCGGCGTTTGCCAGCTGCCGTCCAGCAAACCTGGCTTGGGCCAGTAGTAGCGCAAGGCCAGCATGAAGGGGCCGGCCGGCGCCGGCAACCAGTTGGCCTGGCCGCCCTTGGCCGGCGCCTGATGCTGGATGCGCAGCGTCAGTCCGCCATCGCGATCGCGCTTGAGCGCGGGCAACATCGTCGAATCGATCACGTAGCGCTGGATGGGGTTGGCCACGACCGATTGCCCCGGCAGCCGGTAGAGCGTGACCGACCAGAAGGCGTTGACCGGCGGCAGGGCGCGCGGCGCGAACCGCAGCGTGTAGGCCTGGGTGCCATCCAGCGGCAGGCCCGCCATGTCGGTGGCCAGCACCGTCGACAGCGATTCTTCGCGGCTGTCGGTGCCCAGGCCGACCTGGGCGCCCGTGGCGCGCGCCAGGTAGTCATTGCGCAATGTCCGGCGATCGCCGAACAAGGTATCGGTCCGGCCCGCCAGCGCCACGCGATGCTTGTCGATGTCGTTCTGGCCGTCATGCATGCCCTCTTGCATGACCTGCCGCAGGCGCGGCGGCATGGCGTCGGTCACCGCTTGCGCGTCCGGGCGGATGCGCAGGCTGTCCAGGCGCTTGCGCAAGGTCTTTTCGCTGTGCGCCACCGGCGCGAATTGCAGCAGGAAGCCCAGCTGGTTGTAGAACTCGAGCGAACTGCGCATCTGCGTGGGCGGCTCGGGCTTGATCCACTGCACCGCGGCAGGCGCTGGTGGCGCGGCCTTCTTCAGGTAGGCGGACAGCGGCTGGATCCGGTAGCCGGCCTGGATGCGCTTGACGTTGGCGATGTCCGACTGCGCGAATCGCTGGGTCCGGCCGCTGACGCTGACCAGGTCGGTCTCGGCCCGGATCACCTGGGCGAATCCCTTCGGCGGGGCGCCCTTCCAGCGCGGGCCGGCCACCAGGAACCGACCGCCGCCGTTGCCGGTGGCACGACTGCCGATGTAGGCAAAGTTGTAGCCATACAGGTCCGTCAGCTGCAACGCGAAATAGCGCCTGGACTCCATCGGCGGCACGCTGATGACGACCGGTTCGGCCCGCAGGTCGAGCACGGCCGAGGACGCGGGCGCATCGACATTGGGCGCGGCGGTCGCGTTGTCGTCGGGCGTGACGGCCGGCGCGGCGTGGCTGAAGGTATTGAACGGGCCTTTGTATTGCGCGCCGCCCTGGTCGATGTTGGTGGAATAGATGGCCTGGTAGCGGGCCACCATGGGGTAGCCGTACAGGTAGGCTTCCTTGGCGATGCGACGCGCTTCGGGCGCCGACACGCCATCGATGCCGACGAATTGCGATCCCGTGGCCGCATCCGGCGAGGTGAAGCTGCAGCCGCTCACGCTGACGGCCAGCGCCAATGCGGCAAGGCCACGGACATAAGGGGAAGATCCGGCGCCGACGGGGCGTATGCGCATTCCATGCTCCAACAGGGGGAGGCGTTGGCAACGCCCGAATGGCGGCAGCGTCGCGGACAGGACAGACAGGCGCTGAAATTCTGGCACATTTCGCAACCGTAGTGAAACCGCGGGACGATGACAGCGTCGCCCCCAGGGCCGCGCCACGGTCCGGCCCGCCTTGGCGAGCGGGCGCACCGCGCGGAAGTCAGTCCTGTGAATGCGGGACGTCCAGCCGGCAAGCGGGGATCGCCGCGATCGCGCTTTCACTGGCGGCGGCGTCGGTCGTCAGGTGCTGGATCAGGTCCAGCGTGGTCGAGCGGCGGGTCAGCATCAGGCAGGTGACCTGCGCGTCCGTCACGCGCGTGGCATGCCAACAGCCGGGCCGCATGCAGACGCCCTGCCCCGGCTCCACGCGAAACGCCGCCAGCGTGGCCAGGTCCGGCGTGCCGTCGGCCGCGCTGCGCGCCACCACCTGGATGATGGCGCCGGTCAGGGGCACGATGGCCTGCTGCGTCAGCAGGTGTTTTTCGAGGCTGGCCACGTCGGCCGAAGCGCTGCGGTAGTTCACCCACAACACTTGCGCATCGCCACCAGCGCCCGTGTTGAACACATGTTCCTGCCAGAAGTCGGTGGCGTCGTTGCTGAACAGCGGCACGCCGTTGCCCAGGGGCATGGGCTTGCCCAGCATCCAGCCGTAGGCGCTGAAGGCATCGGCGGTCAGATCGTGCACGGGCACTGCTGCGGCGCGGGTCATGTCGGGTCCTTGCTGGAGCGGGAGGAAGCGGCGCGTCGGGGGAATTCTGCGTCGTAGTCGAAGTCGCCGCGCGCGATGGCGGCGAGGATGGCGTTGCGCCGCTCGGCGGCGCGCTTGAGGTTGGCGGCGGTGGGCTTGACGCGGATGCGTTCCACGCAGTGCCGGCCCTGGTAGAAGAAGCCGATCTCGATGGACGATTCGGATGCCGGCCGTACGCCGTCAAAGCCTGTGCTCATGCCGACATTGCGCCGGATGCGACCCGACGCCCCCTGGGAAAGTCCCGGATTATCGCAGCTTTTTTCGCCCCCGGACGCCGCGCGCCGCCGACACGGCCGCAACGCTGTTATAACGCGCGTATCGCCCCACCCACTGGAGACGCTCCATGCCGACCGACCTGTCTTCGCATTACGTTTTCCTGGATGCCGCCGGCAACGCCGCCACGGTGGCCGGCGGCGACGCGTTCTGGTCGCTGCCGCGCGACGAACTGCAACGCTATGGGGATGGCTGGCTGGTGTCGGAATACGCCTGCGCCGCGGACTGGTCGCAATGGGAAATGCATCCCCAGGCCGACGAGATCGTGCGCCTGATGTCCGGCAGCGCCGAACTGCAGCTGGAGTGGCCGACCGGCATCCAGGCGGTTCACCTGCGGGCGGGCGACGCCTACGTGATACCCAAGGGCGCCTGGCACACGCTCAAGGTGACGGAGTCCTGTCGCATACTGCACATCACCATGGGCGCGGGCACGCAGCATCGGCCGTTGTAGCCACGCCCGCCCTTTGCGGGATCGCGCCGGGCGCCGGCTCGCATCGCGCCCTGGCTCAGCCGGCCGCCACGGCGGCCCCGACGCGCGGCAACTGGCGATCATCGATGGGCCAATGCAGCGCCGCCGACAGGACGCCCAGCGCCATCGCCCCTACCCAGATCAGGTCATAGGAATGGGTGGCCTCGTACACCAGCCCGCCCAGCCAGACGCCGAGAAACGACCCCACCTGGTGGCCGAAGAAGACGAAGCCGAACAGCGTCGTGATGTAGCGCACGCCGAAGACCTGCGCGATCAGCCCGTTGGTGAGCGGCACGGTGCCCAGCCAGACGAAGCCCATGACAGCCGCGAACACGTAGACCGAGCCAGCCGACAACGGCAACAGGAAGAACAGCGCCATGGCGGCGGTGCGCAGCAGATAGATGCCCGCCAGCAGGTATTTGCGGCGGTGATGCGCGCCCAGGATGCCGCAGACGTAGGTGCCGGCGACATTGGCGAGCGCGATGATGGCCAGCGCGGCGACAGCATCCGCCGCCCGCATGCCTTTGTCCATCAGGTACGCCGGCAGGTGCGTGCCGATGAACGCCAGCTGGAAGCCACAGGCCAGGAAGCCCAGGTTCAGCAGCCAGAAGCCCGGTTGGGCAAACGCCTGCCGGATCGCGGCGCCCAGCGGCTGCTCATCCGGCGCCGCGCCGCCGCCCGGGGCCTGGCGCGCCGTTTCCTTCAGCGGCCATGCCAGTGGCACGACCACGGCCAGCACCACCGCGAAGATCAGCAGCGCATCGACCCACCCGCGGCTGCCGATCAACCACTGCGCCGCGGGCACCATGGTGAACTGCCCCAGTCCGCCGACCGCGCCCGCCACGCCCAGCGCCCAGCCGCGGCGCTCGGGCGGCACCAGGCGGCTGAGGGCGCCGTAGATCACCGCGAATGCCGTACCCGACAAAGCGATGCCGATACAGACGCCGGCGCTCAGCATGAAGGCGGTGACCGTGCCGGCATGCGCCATCCCGGCAAGCCCCAGGGCATAGCATGCGAGTCCTCCCAGGATCACCTTGGCCGAGCCATGGCGGTCGGCGATCATGCCGGTGAACGGCTGCACCACGCCCCACGTCAGGTTCTGCACCGCCATGGCCATGGCGAAGGTCTCGCGCGACCAGCCTCGCTCCATGGTGACCGGCAGCAGGAACAGGCCCTGCACGTGCCGCACGCCCAGCGCCAGCCCCATGACGACGCCGCCGGCCAATACCATGAGCCACAGATTGCGCGACGCGCGGGAACGATCGGACGGCGAAACGGCGACGGACATGGCGAACCCCTGGCGTGAAGGCGGATCCCGCGCGGGCGGGCGGTTGACGCTATTACAGGGGCGGCGCGGCCGCCGATCAACTGATTAATTTTCGCCGGCTGCATGCGCCGGGGGAATGCCAGCCGGCAGCCACAGCGAGAAGACCGACCCCTTGCCGGGCATCGACCGCAGCGTGATTTCGCCATGCAGCAGGCCCGCCAGGCGGCGCACGATGGCCAGCCCCAGTCCCAGGCCCTGCCCGGCAGGCGGCGAGGCTGGCGCGCCGGCGCCGCGGGTGAACTCGGTGAAAACGGCTTCCTGCAACTCGGGGGCGATCCCCACGCCGGTGTCCCAGACCTGGATCAGTACGCCGCCGCGCCGTCGGCGGGCCGACAGCAGCACGCCCCCCTTGGGCGTGTACGACAGGGCATTGGTGAGCAGGTTGTCGAGGATGCGGCGCAGCAAGGCCGGATCGGTGTCCAGGGCCAGGGAGGTGGGCGCGACCGACAGCCGCAAGCCGCGCGCGCGGGCCAGCGATGCGAAATCCAGGCGGATGTCGTCGAACAGCTGATCGAGATCGACGGCGCGCCCCTCGATCCGCAACAGATGCGCATCCATGCGCGAAACGTCCAGCAATCCATCCAGCAGGCGGTTCAGGCTGTCGAGCACGGTCTGCTGGCGCCGCGCGACGTGCAGCGCGTCCTGCGCCGTGACGTTGCCGCTCTCGGCGCGGCTGGCCAGGATGTCGGTGAACATGCCCAGCGCATGCACCGGCTGGCGCAAGTCGTGACCGGCGGCGGCCAGGAAGCGGGTCTTGGCGCGGTCGGCCGCGGCCACGCGGTCGCGTTCGAGCTCCAGGCTCCGGACCAGCGCCGTGTTTTCGAAGCGCAGCGCCACGGTGGTCTTGAGACTGCGATAGGTGACCGCGCTGAAATACAGGTTCACCAGCAACAGGCAGACGCCGAAGGCGGCATACACCAGGTGCAGGCCATCGGCCGCCGCCACGCAGGCCAGGATGAAGGGCGCCACCATGCCCAATGCCGAGCCGGCGTAGGCGGGCGGATAGGCCGACAAGGACGGCACCGCGCCGCTGCACATGCCGGCCAGCATCACACAGCCGAAGGCCAGCATCATGTCCTGCCCCGACAGCACGGCGACCACCCCCGCCAGGCCCCATAACAGGCCCGACGTCCAGGAAAGCAGGCAGAAACCCCGGATCCATGGCCGCAGCGGACCGGGCCCGCGCCGCAGGAAACGATGGCAGACCAGGACCCGCGCCAGGGTCAGCGCGTACACGACGGCGATCCACGACGCCAGCAGCCAATCCGGGGCGGCGTTGCGCATGACGTAGACGACAGGCAGCGCCACGGCGAAATTGGCGAACAGCACGCCATACGATTGCTTGTACAGCAGCGTGGCCAACTCGGTCGCGACGGCATCGGCAACCGGCGCGGGCGAGGCGGCAGGCGAGGAGAGCCCCGGAGGAGGGGATGGGGAGAACGCGGCTGGGGCGGTCATGCGTGCGGATAGGCCCGTATAATTTTGCATCATTTGACCCTTGCTGCGGCGCCCCGTCCGCTCCCATGCTCCGCCCTTCCCGCCCGGCGCCAAGCATCGAACCGCGCCAGCCCCTTCGCATCTCCGGGACCGGTGGCTGGCCACCATCCCCGGCCAGGCCTGAGCGAGCTGCTGATCATGGTCTGCGCGGACGAATTGTCGCAAGAGCAGCAGCAGCGCGGTAGAAGATGCGCACCCGGCTGTCCCATTAACGGTTCGTGCCTTATCGTTACATTTGCCGGTTTCTTAAGTACTACTGCTGGTTACA
The DNA here is from genome assembly GCF_003184165.1 of Achromobacter sp. RW408. Classification (NCBI taxonomy): domain Bacteria; kingdom Pseudomonadati; phylum Pseudomonadota; class Betaproteobacteria; order Burkholderiales; family Alcaligenaceae; genus Achromobacter; species Achromobacter sp. RW408. Next base: position 1,679,766 of record NZ_QHHO01000049.1, on the reverse strand, counting down.
GTGCTGCCTTTGCTCCTTTATAGCAGGCATTCCGACCATGCGGCACGTCCGGCTTCGCTTCTTCCGTCCTGTAACGTCCGCGCGCCTTCGCGCACAACACGCGCGCGCATCATGACGCGCGCGTTCGCCCTGCGGCCATTGGCGTTGGCCACGCTGCTGGCCAGCTTCGGCCCCCTGCCCGCCACGGCCGAGTCGATCGCGGACTGGCAGCAGGATTGCGTCGGCCGCACGTACGCCATCAACCCCGACGTCAGCTGCAACCGGCCCTATGCCGAAGGGCTGGCCGCGGTGCTGACAGGCAAGGCCAGCGACCAGGCCGGGACCTGGGGCTACATCGACAAGCAAGGCCGCATGGTCATCACGCCGGCGTTCCAGGAAGCCGAGTCGTTCCAGAACGGCCTGGCCGCGGTGCAGCGCGATGGCCTGTGGGGCTATATCGATGCGCGCGGCAACTGGGTCATCAAGCCGCGCTTCACGCGGGCCTCCGGTTTCAACGCCGAAGGCACCGCGCTGGTCGAGGCGGAAGAACGCGACGTGCTGATCAACCGCCAGGGACAAGTGCTCAAGACTTTCGAACTGGGCACCCGCTCGTGGGGCTTCGAGCCCGGCCAGAAACTCGCGGCGATGGAAATGCCGCAGCCGCCGCAGTTGTTCAACACCGCGACCGGACACGCCTTGACGCTGCCCGCCGACGTGATGACGCTGGCGCGGCCGGAATCGGGCTACCTGCCGGCGCAGCAGCGCAGTCTGCGCTACGGCGGCTGGTGGGGCCTGCTGGATGCCAATGGCCGCTGGGCCATCGCGCCCGATGTGCTGCGCTCGCAACAGGCGCCGCTGCGCGATGGCGACACGCTGGCCGTGTACCGCCGGGACGAGTGGGAATTCGTGCGCCCCGACGGTTCGCCGCTGACCGCCACCCGTTACGAAACCGTGCAGCGGGTCGTGCCGGGTTTGTGGCTGACCAAACCCCGGGGCAAGGCGCCCTTTGCCTTGCTGGACGCCGCCCTGAAGCCGCTCTACACCTTCACGCGCGACTACCTGAGCGTGGAGGAAGCCGATGGCTGGAAAGTGCTCGCCGACATCGACGCGGTGGTGCTGATAAACCCGGCGGGCAAGCACCAGGTGGTCCCGGCGGTTTTTGGCGACGTCAATGTCAACAACGGCCTGGCCTGGCTTCATGGCCAGGCGCCGTTCGATGCGTCCCCGCGCGACGCGGCCGGGCCGACGAGCGAGGCCGATGCGGCGACCGAGGCTGATGCCGCAACCCAGGCCGATGCCGCGACCGCGGCCACTGCCGCGGCCGAGGCCGATGCCGCGATCGAAACCGCGGCCGCCGACACGGTGACCGCCCCGGCCAACATCGACGTGGCCCAGGATCCGGCGCAGGTCGAAGCCGACGCGCAGGCGGTGGCCGACGCCGCCGCCGCGGGTGCCGAAGCCGCCGCCGCGGCCGCGGACGCCGCCACCAGCGCGGACGCCGGCGGCAGGGATCCCGAAAGAACGCTGGTGCAGATCTACCGGCCCGACGGCACGCCGCTGCTGGATGCAGACACGGTAAAGCAGCTGCGGCAATACCAGGTCATGCCCTTCACCGCCAAGCCTGTCGGCGGCAGGTCCCGCAGCGCGCGGCAGGACCGCGATGGACTGCCGCTGGCCCTGCTGCGCCCGAAGGACTATACGCAGCCGAACGGCATCCTGACGCGCGCCGGCAAGATCGTCACCAATCCGGATTGGGACGACATGAACACCTATGGAGCCGTCGCGCCGCTGGTGGTACAGACCCGCGAACGCCGGTTCGGCACCATCGACGCCGAAGGCAACTGGGTCATGGAACCCCGTTACGCCGGCATTGGCGGCTTCAAGGGCGCCTATGCCTGGGCCCGCACGCCCGACATGACGCGGGGCAACGCGATCCTTATCGATACCCGCGGCACGGTGCAGAAGCTGCCGGCGCAGGTCGCGGCCAACGGCGAGAAGCTCGACGGCGATCTGCTTTACTACTACACGCTGGATGAACGGCGCCAGCGCCGCTGGGGCCTGTGGAACATCCGCGGCGCCAGCGTGGCCGTCAAACCATCGCTGGACCGCATCGACGATTTCGAGGACGACTGGGCCAAGGTGCAGGAAAACGATCGCTGGGGCGTCATCGACCGCCAAGGAAAATGGATCGTGCCCGCCACCTATTCCGGCAGCTACGACCTCGAATACCTGGGCAACGGCCACCTGCTGGCGCGCGAACCGAAAAGCGAGGAGGCCTCCGATTACGGCGACAACTACCGCCTGATCAACCTGCGCACCGGCAAGCGCAGCGTGGTGCTGCACGACAAGCCGCAGGATCTCAAGCAGGGCCGTTACCTGGCGCAAGGCAAGGACGGCGCCACGCTGCTGTTCGACGCGCAGGGCGGCATGACCCGGCTGTTCGAAGGCAAGCCCGATCGCCAGGAACAATATGGCGACTGGATCTATGTGCAATACCGCGCCAGCAACGGCGCGATCGATGCGCGCGGCAATCTCAAGGTTTCCGCCGGCACTGGCGAGTTCAACCCGTTCTTCGTCCAACCCGAAGGCCTGGCCCGCGTCTACGACGGCCAGCGCTACCGCGTGATGAACGAGAACGGCAAGGCGCTGCTGGAAAAGCTTGGCGACGGCACGCCCCTGGCGTCGATGAAGCGCGTGGTGTTCCGCGACCGCAAGAACTCGCAAAGCGTCATGACCGATCTGCAGGGCCGCGAGATCACGCGCTTCAAGGGCGAATTCACGATCGAGGAGCGCACCGCCAGCGAAGGCGTGGTGACCTACCGCGGCGACGGCGACCGCTATGGGTTCGTCAACGCCGATGGCAAGCGTATCGTCGGGCCGTACTTCAACCGTCTGGGCCCCCTGCGCGACGGGCTGGCCCTGGCCAGGCGCGACCAGCGCAGCGGCCAGTTGCTGGGCTATATCGATCTGACGGGCCGCTACGTGATCGCGCCTGAATTCGGCTGGGCCGACGACTTCCACGAAGGCCGCGCGCTGGTGCGGCGCGAAGGCCTGCTGGAGTTCATCGACAAACGCGGCGCCACCACGGCGCTGTTCAGCGTCATGTGCGGCGAGGTCATCGTGCTGGATGGGCAGGGCAAGCTGACCTGGCCGCGCGAAAAGCTCACCTGCCCCGACGCCGCCGAAATGGAATACGCGCCCGCCCCCGAATCCGCCAAAGCAGAACAATCATGACCTCACGCGCGTTTCATGCCACCCGCATCGCCTGCGCCGTCGCCGCGCTCGGCGTTTCCCTGTCCGCCCAGGCGCAGTATCGATATGGCCAGGCCAACTGCGTCGACAGCCTGATGGATGCGGCCGCGGTCTACCGCGACCAGGACCAATACGGCCCCACCGGCTGCATCGGCACGCTGTCGGACGATCGCGCCGCCGTGCTGCTGCCATCCGCCCTGGAGCCGATCGACCGGGTCCCCATGGACCAATCCCTGCGCCGGCACGCCTGGGGTTTCGTCGACGGCAACGGCAGGCTGGCCATCAAGCCACAGTTCGAACGCGTGGGCGACTTCCACCACGGCCTGGCGGCGGTGCGCTGGCAAGGCAAGTGGGGGTACGTCGACGCCAAGGGCCGGATGGCGGTGCCGCCGCGCTACGACGCCGCCTTCAGTTTCGTCGAGAATGGGTTGGCGCTGGTGATGCGCGACGGCCAGTACCAACTGATCGATCGCAGCGGCGCGGCGGTCGGCGACGCGATCGATCCCAGCGTCGAAAGCGCGTGGTTGCACGAAGGGTCGCCAGCCAGGCTATCGGTCAGCTACCGCGAAGAATACCGCTCGCCCGATGGCGAACGGCGCTACGCCCGGGACGGCATCCGCATCCTGTCCCACTATGGCAAGGATCTGTTCATCGCGATCGACAACCACGGGATGTATGGCCTGCTCGACGCCAACTGGAACTGGCGCGTGGCGCCGAGTTTCAGCGACATCTCGCAACGCAAGGGCGACGCCGTGGCGCTGGCTATCGGTGAGGAGGAAGTCGTGCTGATCGACGCCGGCGGCGGACTGATCGGCGAAGGCCAGGGCTATCAACGCATGACGCGCGTGGGCAACGCCTTCTGGAGCGCGCAGCTGCCGCGCAAGGGTTACGCCTTGCTGGACGCCTCGGGCAAGACACTGACGACGCTGACCCCGGAGGAAGCGCAAGCGTCGACGCTCCATGACGATACGCTGCTCTATCTGTCGGGCGAGACGCTCAAGGCGTTCGTTCCCGGCCGTGCCGAGCCGGTAACGCTGGGCGCCGGCCTCCAGCCCGTGCAGGAGGAAGGCGGCTACCTGCTGTTGCACGATGCGGCCGGCCAGGTCGCCGGCTTGCTGACGCCCAAGGGCGTCTGGCTGCAGGGCGACAGCGCGCCGCCCTGGCTGGCGAAAGCCAGCCGGCTGACGCTGCGCCAGGGCAAGCTGTGGCTGTCGGACAAGGACGGCCAACTGCTCAACGCACTCGATGCCGACGGCCGCACGGTGCTGCAGCCCGAAGCGCTGCAAGCGGCGCAAGGCTCGCAATTGCAGGACATGCCGCTGGATGTGCCGGGCGGACCGCTCGGCCTGCTGGGCCAGGGCTATTGCCACTGCAACGACGGCGGCGCGGGCCTGCTGCTGGCCGATGGCGGCGTCGCCACCGACCTGGCCTGGAACGAGGTCGTGTCGCTCGATGGCGAGCGCGATGGCTACGCCGCCGACGACGACAACGCCGAAAAGCTCAGCGCCGATCAATTGCGTTTCGCCGCGCACACCAACGAGGGCGTGCTGTTACTCGATGGCAGCGGCAAACCGATGGACTTGCCCATGCAGCAATACATCGGCGCCTTCCGACAGGGCTATGCGCTGGTCTACGCCAAGGGGGTGACGCAGCTGATCGACCGCGCCGGCAAACGCTACGCGTTGCCGGATTATTTCGAGGCCGAAGTGGTCGCGCCCGGCCTGGTGCGCTACTTGAAGACCGCCGCCGAAGGCGATCCCTGGGGCCTGTACGATTTCCACGCCGGCAAGGAGGTGTCGGCCCCGGTGTTCCAGTTCATCGGCGGCTTCCGCGACGGCCAGGCGGCCGCCTCGCTCGGCCCCGGCAAGGTGGGCGTGATCGACCTCCAGGGCAAATGGGTCGTGCCGCCGCGCCACCACGACGTCAAGCGCGTCAGCGACAAACTGTGGCTGGTGCAGCAGCCCGGCCCGCAGGAGAACGAGTATCGTCGCCCCACCTCGCTGGTCAATCGCGACGGGCGCGCCCTGACACCCTTCGAGCCGGGATTGGAGGCCTCGCGCGAAGCCAACGGCACGTTCCTGGCCTATAACGACAAGCAGCGCTGGGTGATCTCGCCCGACGCCTCCGATGCGCTCGATCTGCAGGACGCCAGCTACACCGCGATGGGCGACTGGCTCGCGGTCCGCCGCGCCGACCGCCACGGCTACGTGGACGGCCAGGGCCGCTGGCAGTTCGCGCCCGGCCCGGTGGCCGGCACGGCGTTCCAGGGCGCGCCGGCGCGGGCGCTGCTCAGCGGCGACGATGGCGCGCGCCTGATCGACACGCAAGGCAAGACCGTCGCCAGCCTGCCGGCCGGTGAGTGGTACTGGCCCGCCGGCGCGGACTGGCTGGTGCGGCGCCACGAACGACAGGGCATGCCGGCCACCTCCTATGTCGACACGGCCGGCAAGGTCCGCCTGACACTGGCCGGCAACGCCACGGCATTCTCGGAAGGCCAGGCGGTGGTCGCGCAGCCCAATGGCGGCATGCGCGCGGTCGACGAGAAGGGCGTGGCGAACGGGCCGACATTCGACTACCTGGGCGCCCGGCACGACGGCCTTTCGATCGCGCTGGTCGGCGATCAATATGGCTATGCGGACGGACAGGGCCGCATGGCGATCGCGCCGGCCTACCTGTGGGCTTCCGACTACACGAACCAGCGCGCCGTGGTGTCGACCCGGGAGCAGTCGATGATCCTGGACGCAAGCGGCGCCGTGCGGGCCCGTGTCGGCATGGAATGCGGCGTGCGCACGCTCTACGGGAGCTACGGCCAGCGGCTGTGGCCGTTGTCGCTGCCGAAGGGCTGCCGTCGGTGAGGAAATGCGCGTGAGCGCGGCGCGGGCGCCGCGCGCACGCCCCGCTATTGCGTGTCGAGGGCCAGGTAGCGGCGCGTCTGCACGATTTCCTCGCGCTCCTTGAAACTGGTCAACCGATCGGCCAGCGCGCTGCTGTCGCCGCTTGCGCGGATCGCCGCCAGGGTGGCCTGCATGGCGTGGATCGCCGCGCGCTGCAGGTCCGAAGGGATGATGGCCAGGCGATATCCCATCGCCGCCAGGTCGGGCAGCGGCACCAGGGGCGTCTTGCCGCCATAGAACATGTTGATCAGCTTCAGGCCCGGCAGCCGGTCCGCGATGGCGCGGATCTGCTCCAGCGTTTCCGGCGCCTCGACGAACACCATGTCGGCGCCCGCCTTCACATAGCGTTCGGCGCGCGCGATGGCGGCATCGAAGCCTTCCACCGCGATGGCGTCGGTGCGGGCGATCACCAGCGTGTCGGCATCCGCCAGCGTCTGGCGCGCGATGTGCACCTTGCGGCACATTTCCTCTGCGTCCACCAGGCTCTTGTCATCCAGGTGGCCGCAACGCTTGGGAAACGACTGGTCCTCGATATGGAAGGCGGCGACGCCGGCGCGTTCCATGACGCGCACGGTGCGCTCGACGTTGGCCGACCCGCCGAAGCCGGTGTCGGCGTCGGCCACCACCGGCAGGCCGCTGGCGTCGACGATCTTCTCGACCCGGTCCATGACCTCGGTGAAACTCAGCAGCCCGATGTCGGGAAAGCCGGCCGCGCGGGCGATGGCGCCGCCGCTGGCGTACACCGCATTGAAGCCGGCGGCCGCCACCAGGCGGGCCGACATGCCGTCGTAGGCGCCAGGCGCCACCACGATGTCCTGGGCGAGATGCTGGCGCAAACGCGCGCCGGGAGTAAGGGTCGTAGCCATGGGCATTCCTTGAAAACGGGATATCGATGCCCGCATCATCGTCCCGCGGAACTAGAATGTCCAATATATGGAAAATCTATAACCAGTACTTTTTGGATACTGATATGGAACTGCGCCACCTGCGCTATTTCGTCGCCACGGCCGAGGCCCAGCACTTCACCCGCGCGGCCGAGCAGCTTGGCATGGCGCAGCCGCCGCTGTCGCAGCAGATCCGGCAACTGGAAGAGGAAGTCGGCACGCCGTTGTTCGACCGGCGCGGGCGCGGCGTCAGCCTGAACGACGCCGGCCGCGCCTTCCTGGCGTGCGCGCAGGACATCCTGCAACGCGCGCACGACGCGGTGCAGACAGCGCAGCGCGCCGCGCGCGGCGAAGTCGGCGAGCTGTCGCTGGGGTTCACCGAATCGGCCTCGTTCCATCCGGTCGTGACCGAATTGATCCGCCTGTACCGGCAGCAATATCCCGACGTGGAAATGACCTTGTCGCAGGACGACAGCGAAACGCTGGTGGCGCGGCTGCGCGACGGCTTGATCGACGCGGCGTTCGTGCGGCCGCCATTCGCGATGGATGGCGGGTTGCGCTTCACGCAACTGACGGAGGAAGCGTTGATGGTGGCGCTGCCGCTGGGCCACGCGCTGGCGCGGCGCAAGCGCCTGGCGCCGGCCGACCTGGCGCAGGAACGCTTCATCCAGTATTCGCGCAAGTCCGGCTATGGCCTGAGCGCCGACATCATGGCGGCGTGCCGCCGCCACGGGGTGAACCCGCTGCCGGGCCAACGCGCGCCGCAACTGTCATCGGCGGTGAACCTGGTGGCGGCCGGCATGGGGGTGGCGGTCGTGCCGGCCTCGCTGCGCCACCTGCGGCCGGACGGGGTGGTCTATCGCCCCTTCGCGCTGGACTGGCCGCGCGCGGTGCTGGGGCTGGTGGTGCGCGACGACGCGCCCGGCGGGCGCGTGGCCAATCTGCTGGCGTTGGCGCGGGCATAGCCGCGCCGGCCCGATGCCGCGCAACAGCGGGACATGATGCGCGATACCGTAGCGCCCGGGCACGGCGGCCTGGACGCGGCGGCCTCAGTCTTCGTGCGACTCGTGCACCGCGATGGCGCCGCGCTTCCAGTAGCTGGCGGCGCGGATGCGGCTCTTGTCGACGCCGTGCTGCGCCACCATGATCTCGCGCACCGCCTTGGCCACGGCCGACTCCGCCGCGATCCAGGTGTAGCCCTCGCCGGGCGGCAACGCCAACTCGCGCGCCGCCTCCAGCAACAACGTGCTGTAGCCGGCCGCGGTGCCGTCGCGATGCAGCCAGCGCACCGAGGCGCGGGCCTGGGTCGGCAAGGGGATCTCGTTGGCGGCGCCCGGCACTTCGATCAGCACCAGCGCCTGCGCCGTGGCGGGCAGCTCCTCCAGGCGGCGGGCGATGGCCGGCAGCGCGGTTTCGTCGCCGATCAGCACGTGCCAGTCAAAGCCCTTGGGCACCACGAACGAACCGCGCGGGCCGCCAATACCCAGGCGCTGGCCGACTTGCGCCTGTTCGGCCCAGCTCGAGGCCGGGCCGTCGCCGTGCAGCACGAAATCGATGTCCAGTTCCTCGCGCTCGGCGTCGAAACGGCGCGGGGTGTAGTCGCGCGCGGCCGGGCGCGGCGCGCCTTCGGGGAACTTGATGCCATCGGGTCCGACCTCGGGCAACGCCAGCGGTTGCGAGGGATCGGCGGGAAAGAACAGTTTCACGTGGTCGTCGAAGGAGGCGGACACGAAGTCGCGCAGGTCTTCGCCGCGGAACGTGACGCGGGCCAGCAGGCCGGCGATGCGTTCCACGCGGGCCACGGTCAGCACGCGCATCTTGAGCGGATGGCGCACGCGTTCGACGGTCAGGTCGGTCTGG
>NZ_QHHO01000049.1:1632315-1670887 GCF_003184165.1 Achromobacter sp. RW408 | reverse complement strand
GTCCCCATCAGCGACACCGGCATCCCCGGCTGGCGGCCGACTTCGCCCATGCCCGCCCCGCCCGACGCGGCGGCCTTCGAAGGCACAGGCGTCAACGTCGGCGTGATCGACAACGGCTTCGACGCCGATCCGGCCACGGACCACCACAAGCTCTCGGTTGCGGGCGCGCTGCGCGAGGTCCTCGCCGCCGATGCCGCCGAGCCCGTCGACAAGGACGGCAAGATCGCCACCCATGGCGCCATCGTCAGCCGCATCATTGGCGGCAAGGTCGTGGCCGGCGACGACTTCGGCAAGGGCGTGGCCACGGGCGTCAACCTGTACCAGGCAAACCAGCGGGCCACCTTCTCGAACCTGAGCCTGCGCGACGTGCTGTCAGCCCTGAACGCGCGCGGGGTCAAGATCGTCAACAATTCCTGGTCCTTCGTTCCCGGCCCCGAGTACGCCCTGCCCGACGGCGACGAAGCCAAGCCCGATTCGCCGACGGTCAAGGCCTTCTTCCCTGCGCTCGACGAAGCCGTGAACAGCAATGGCCAGTTGCTGGTCTGGGCCAACGGCAACGAAGCGCAACCCAATCCCTATCTGCTGGCCGCCGCGCCTCGTGTCGTGCCGACGCTGGAACGCGGCTGGCTGACGGTCACGCAAGTGCTGGCCGACGGCGATCTCGCGCCCTGGTCCAACGCCTGCGGTATCGCCGCGAACTGGTGCATCAGCGCGCGGTCGCCGGACGACGACAAATTGACGGGCACCTCGTTCGCCGCGCCCGTGGTCGCCGCCACGGCGGCGCTGGTATCGCAAGCCTATCCCTGGATGGACAACAGCGCATTGCGCCAGACCCTGCTGTCGACCGCCGACGACCTGGGCGACCGTACCCGCTTCGGCTGGGGCCGGTTGAACATGGCGCGCGCGGTGCGCGGCCCCGCCCTGTTCGACACGCGCCTGACACTGGGCGGGGATTTCGTGGCGGACTTCGACGGCATGCGCTCGGAGTTCTTCAACGACATCGGCGGCGACGCCGGCCTGACCAAGGCAGGCACCGGCGCCCTGGTCCTGTGGGGCCAGAACCGCTATACCGGCACCACGACCATCACCCGCGGCACGGTCGAACTGTACGGCAGCGTGGCCGGGGACATCTCGATCCAGGCCGATGGCGTCCTGAGCGCCGACGGCGGCGTGGCGGGACGCTCGGTGCACAACCGCGGCACGCTGGTGGCCAAGGGCAACGGCCTGCACATCCAGGGCAGCTACTTCGCGTTCCGCCCCGAGGCCAGGCTGACGACCCAGCTTGGCACGACCCTGACGGTCGATGGCCTGGCCTCGCCGGGCAATTCCGCGCTGGAGGTCACCAAGCCCGACGACGCCTATGTGGTCAAGTCGCGCGAGACGGTTCTCAAGGCCTTCGCGGTGGTCGGCCGCTTCGGCACGGTCAGCGCCGGACCGAGCCTGCTGTACACGGTCAGCCCCGACTACTCGACCGCCGACCAGATCGACCTGGACGTGGCGCGCAGCAACGTCGCTACCGTGGCGCATGACTTGTACGGCGGCCAGGCCGGCAGGCTGGGCGCCGCGCAGGCGATCGAGACCGCCTTCGAGGCGGCCGACGCCAAGGTCCTGGGCGCGGACAGCAACGTCAGCGACGCCTTCATCCAGCGCGCGGCGCGGCTGCAGAGCGTCGACAGCGCCGCGCAACTGGCGGCGGCGCTCGACAGCGTCAGCGGGCAGATCCATGCCTCGTCGCAGGCGCTCGGCTTCCAGCAGTCACAGGCCGTGAACCGCGCGCTGTCGAACCGCATCGACCAGCTGGCGCTCGCGGGCGCGCGCAGCGGCGTATGGATGCAGATGATGGGCGGCGCCGGCAAGTTGAAGCAGTCCGGTTTCGCCGGCGCCGATACGCGCCTGTATGGCGGCCAGCTGGGCGTTGACCATCGCGTCACGGACGACGGCATTCTCGGTCTTTCCCTGACGTGGTCCGACGCCAAGGCCGATTTCGACCATTATGGCGGCCAGTCCAGGAGCCAGGGAACCGGGCTGTCGCTGTATGGCCGCTACGGGGCCGAGATCGGCCCGTACGTATCGGCGCGCGCCGGCCACGAATGGCGCCATGCGGACGTCAAGCGCGACATCCTGGCCGGCGGCGCCGAACGCGTCGCCAGCGGCCGCAACGACCGCGTCACCGCCCTTTACGCCGAGATCGGCCACGCCTTCGCGTTCGACGGCGGCCGCGTGACGCCTTTCGTCGGCGTGTCCTACGACCATCTGGCGCGCGGCGCGATCGACGAAGATGGCAGCGCCTTCGCCCTGCAGGCTCGAAAGAAATCCTACGACCAGGGGGCCGGCCAGTTGGGCCTGCGATTGCAGTCCTCGCCGCTCGACTGGGCCGGGGGCAGCACCACCCTTAGCGCCTATGGCGCGTATCGCTACGGCAACCCGACGCGCCTGGACTTCACGGCCGCCTTCGCCGGCGCTCCGGACGCGAGCTTCGAGGTCCAGGGCATCGGCCTGCCGCGCCATACCGGCTGGCTGGGCCTGGGCGCCAGCTCGCAGCTGGCGGACGACGTCTCGTGGTACGCCAGCTACGACGCGCAGTTCGGCCCCGGAGGGCTGACCAACAACGTGTTCGCGGCGGGGCTGCGGTACCGCTTCCAGTGACGGCCCGCGGGCCTCATGCGTCGCGAAGCGCAGGCCATCGCCGCACCGACAAGCCCGAAAAGTGCGAAACTTGGCGGAACGGGGCCGGACCGGCAATGGCGCGGCTGGCCTGGCCCCTCAGCCCCGGGGGAAACCAGGACCACCATGACAACGAACTACACGGCGACCTTCATCACGGCGTCCCCCGACAGCACCGCCACGGCCGGCATGATGCCGGCCAAGGCCAACTCCATCGCCCAGCTCCAGCACGCCTTGCTGACGCGGCACCCGTACCACTACACCAGCGATGATCTGCTGTTCGAGGTATACGCCATTCGCAACGGCATCGCGCCCCGGGACCGCAAGCCGGCACGCGAAGCGTTTTTCGCCAGGCCACAGGCCTGCCTGCGCGCCTCGCCCCTGGTCAAGCAATTCGGCTGGGGCATCCATCACGACGCCGAGTCGAAAGTGGCCATCCATGGCGTCGACAGCGAGACATATCGCGAACTCATTGCGCGCGCGGACCTGAAGATCGTGGCGGGGATGCGCAGTCGCCGGGCGTGACGGCGCGGGCCGGCGCCACGGGCTGCGCCAGGGCCCGATCGCCGCGCTCCGACGCCGGCGGCCGCGGCGCCCACACGCTGTCGCGCTCGCCATGGCGGATACGCCGCGCGCTGGCTTTCGCCATCCAGGCCAGGCCCAGCGCAAGCGCCAGCGCCGTGGCGTCCACGGCCAACGCCGGCGGCGTGGTGTGCGCCCATAGTCCGCTGGCGGGCAGCAGCCAGCCCGCCAGCGAGGTGGCGGGAATCGCCAGCGTCAGCGCCGCGGCGGTCCACAGCAGTTGCACGCCCGCCCTGGCGCCGCCGCGCGCAAAGGCCCAGGCCACGCTGGCGAAGAACGCCGCGTAGTACACGCCCCGCAGCCAGGCGTCGAGATCGTCGACGCGGCCGTTCAATCCTTTGGCGGCGACGATCATCAACGAAATGCCGCACAGGCTGCCCAGACATACGCCCACGGTGGCCGAGGCCATCAGCCGCGTATCCAGCCGCTGTCGCGCAAGCGCGCCGGTCCTGCGGTCGGCGCGCTTGCGACGCGTTTCGATCCACAGCAGGTTGCCGCTGTAGAACAGCCACGCGCCCGCCAGGCCCAGGAAGAAGTACAGCCACTGCACCGTCACGCCACCGAAGGACGCCATGTGCAGCGCGAAGAAGCTGCTGACCCAGAGATTGGCGGTGCTCTGCCCGCCCGGCAGGTAGTCGCTGTTCAGCACCTTGCCGGTGTAGGGGTCGAGCGCCACGAAGCCGCCGCGCGCGCGCGGCGACACCGCCCTGTCGTCCTTGCCCCACACCCGCACGATGGCGCGCGGACCGGTGACCTGCTGGTACTGCAGCGTGTCCGGCTCGAAGCCCGGCGCCAGCTCGCGCGCCCGGGCCGCCAGCGCCTGCGGCGCCAGCATGGCCGCCGGGTCGCGCCGGATGGCCGGGTCCGGCGCGCCGGCGCCAGGCCGCTGGAACACCGCCTCCAGCTTGCCCTCGTACATGAACTTGTCCTGCAGGTCGTAGATGCCATCGTGGAACGCGAACACCACCGAACTGAGCGCCATGACCAGGTGGAACGGCAACGAGACAATGCCCACCACATTGTGCGCATCGAGCCACATGCGCTTGAGGTTCCTGCCGGTGCGCAGGGCAAAGAAATCCTTGACCAGCGACGGCAGCAGCACAATGACGCCGGAAACCAGCGCCACCGCGTACAGCGAGGCGATGATTCCCATGAACCAGCGATTGGGATCGCTGTCGAGCGGCAGCCCGACCACGCGATGCAGCACGTCGATGAATGCGGCCAGCCCGCTGGGCGCGGACTGCTGCACCTGCAATTTCCCGTCCGCGTCCAGGAAGGCGATGTAGTGGCGCAGCGACGATTCGTCATGGTCGTCGGCGCCCGGATCGCGCACCTCCCAGCCCAGGCGCGCCGGCACGTGCTCGCCGTCGCGCAGGTGCACGGTGAATCCCCTGGCCACGTCCGGGCGCGCCGCCAGCGTCCTGGCGATGAGATCCTGCGCGTCTTCCACCGGCGCGCGCGGCACCGCCGAGGGCGGCGTGGCCCAGCGCGACAGCGGCTCCTTGAATACCGTCAATGCGCCGGCATAGAAGGCAATGAAGAGCGCCATGCCCGCCAGGATGCCGGTCCAGGTGTGGACGGATTTGTAGATGCGTATGTAGTCGGCTTTCATGATGGTGCCCGCCCTCAGAGCGCGCCGGCCAGGAACAACGCGCCATACAGCACGGCGCACGCGCCCCCCAGCCAGGCCCAGGCCCGCGGGCCGCTGCGGAAGAAATAGACCGTGCTCAGCACGCCCAGCCAGACGGGCGGCACCAGCCACATGGCGAGCTGCGAGCGCGTCACAAGGGGAATCCCGCGCGTCATCGCCGCCAGCGCCGCGCTGGCGCCGAGCGCCAGAACGAAGCCGAGCAGCGCACCCGCCAGGGTCTTGGAAATCCAGTCGCGCCGGATCGGCGCGGGCTTAGCGGGCGTCATGCCAATCGCTCCGGCGCGAGGCCGCCAGCGCGCCAAGGTACGGGATGAGGCTGAAGAACAGCATCAAGGCGGTACAGAACACGAACACCGCCGCGACGATCGAGAACGCGCGCAGACAGCCCCAGGCGCCCAGCGCCAAGCCCACGCTCCCGGCGGCGCGGGCCGCCAGCGGGGGCCAGGGCGCGCGGCGCCAGCGCTGATTGGGCGACCCGAGATAGATGCCAAGGCAGCCCAGGAACAAGGCGATCAGGCTGGGAAGAATCAGGGATTGCATAGTCGTCCTTGCATGCGGCGCATGCGGTGGGGCGCCGCGCCCTGCCCGGCCCATGGCCCGCGGCGGGAGCGGCGCGCCATGGTCAGAAGCTGATGCTGGCGGATGCGGTGACGGTGCGCGCCGGACCCAGCGTGGCGATCGGCGTGGTGTCGCTGAAACTGCCGGCGTAATAGTGCTTGTCGAACACGTTGTTGACGTTCAGACGCAGCACCACGTCCTTGCCATTGACCAGCATGGCGTAGCGGGCGCCTAGGTCGAGCTGGCCCCAACCCGGGATCTTCAGCTTGTTGGCGGCATCGGCGTACTGGCTCGAGGTCGCCTGCACGCGCGCGCTGAGGGTCAGGCCGGCAATCCACGGGGTATCCCATTCCAGTCCGGTATTGGCCTGCCAGCGCGGCGCGCCGACCGCGGTGTTGCCGTCATAGCGGCCGAACGAGGTCTTGGTCTGCTTGCCCTGGGAATAGGTCACCCCGCCCAGCACGCGCACGCCGCGCGCCAGTTCGCCGAAAGTGTTCCATTCGACCCCGCGCACGCGCTTTTCGCCGCCATCGGCGTAGGTCGGCCTGGCCGTGGTGCCTTCGGTGACCAGCATGGGCTTGTCGATCTGGAACAGTGCCAGCGTATTGGTGAACGTGCCGGCGTTCCACTTCACGCCCACCTCTTTCTGCTCGGTCTTGTAGGGCGCGAAGACCTGGCCGAAGTTGGTGGCGGTGGTGTCGGTGACGCTGTCGCCCTTGCTCAGGCCCTGCACGTAGTTCGCATAGAAGGACAGATCCGGGCCCCAGGGCTTGACGACCAAGGCCACGGCGGGCGTCACGGCTTGCTTGTCGTAGCGCGACGTGGTGTTGCCGTTCTTGTCGAAGTTGGTCGTCTTCACGCGCTGGTTGCGCAGGCCGCCGGTCAACCGCAGCCGGTCGTCGAGGAACGACATCGTGTCGACCAGCGCCAGGCTGGTCAAGGTGTTTTCCGCCGTCTTGGGCGCGCTGTCGGGCACACCCGGCATGACCGGAGTGATGGGGTCGTAGATGTTGGAGCGGAAGGTCGAGGCCGTGCCCGTGGCCGACCCATCCTCGGTATCCAGGATGGAGGCCTGCAGCACCAGTTCATGGCCCACGGCGCCGGTCTTGAAGCGCGACCGCAGGCCCGCCTCGGCCGAGGTGGCGTCGGTGTAGGCCCGCTGGCCGATGATGGAGCCGGTGAAATTGCCATTGGCGTCGATCTGGCGCGCGTGCGTGCCGTTGATCAGGCCCGATTGGTGGCTGTCGCGCCGGCCGATGCCGCCGAACACCGAGACATTGTCGTTGAAGCGGTATTCGGCGCGGCCGACCACGGCGTTGCTCTGGATGCTGCCGTAGCCGGTGCTGAACTGATTGATGCGGGGATCGGGCGCCTTGGGCACCACGGAGCCGCCGAACCAGAACATGGCGGGCGTGCCGCCCTGGAACGACTCCTGGCTGTGGTAGGCGTCGATCGAGGCGCTCAGCGCGCTGCCGCGATAGTCCAGGCCCAGCGACAGGAATTCGCGCTTGCGCGACTGGCCGTCCAGCGTGGTGGCGCCGTCGCTGAAAGCGCCGTTGACGCGGGCCCCCCATTG
Source organism: Achromobacter sp. RW408 (assembly GCF_003184165.1). Classification (NCBI taxonomy): domain Bacteria; kingdom Pseudomonadati; phylum Pseudomonadota; class Betaproteobacteria; order Burkholderiales; family Alcaligenaceae; genus Achromobacter; species Achromobacter sp. RW408. The sequence continues at coordinate 1,663,856 of NZ_QHHO01000049.1, read as the reverse complement.
GTTGGCGTCGCCGAAGCGCCTGCCGGCATCGATGGTGGTGCCCAGCTGGCCGTCTCCCTGCCAGTTCACCCCGAACGTCGCGTTGGGCGTATCATCGGCGCGCTTGGGCACCAGATTGATCGTGCCGCCCACCGCGCCGCTGGGCGCCATGCCGCTGAACAGCGCATTCGGCCCCTTGAGCACTTCGACCCGCTCGACGAATTCCAGCGGCGTGCGGCCCATGGGCGCCAGGCCGTACATGCCGTTGATCGCGACATCGTTCTGGTTGACGTCGAACCCGCGGATGCGGAAATTCTCATACGCGTGCCCGCTCGACGTCGTGAAGCGCACCGACGCATCGTTGGCCATGACGTCGGCCAGCGTGCGGGCCTGCTGGTTCTGGATCAGCTCGGCGGTGTAGCTGGTGACGTTGAAGGGCGTGTCCATCACGTCCTGGTTGCCCATCATGCCCAGCCTGGCGCCCTGCGCCACCTGGCCGCCGGCGTAGGGCGCGGGCAAGTCCTGATCCTGCGCGGAATTGGCCGTGACCGTCACGGCCGGCAGGGTGGGCGCCGCGCTTTGCGCCAGCGCGCTGGAAAAAGGGAAAGCGAGCGCCAGCGCGAGTCGCGGCGCGTGCCGGGGAACGCGACGCGCCCGGGCCGATTTCATATTCTTGGTCAAGATTTACCGCCCCTATTTGCTAATAACAATACTTCTCATGCGCATTATATGTCGGACAAAATGAAGAGCAACCTGGTGAAAAATCAAGAAAATTTCAGAAAAATGTCAGAAATCGGCTAGCGAACCGGCGCCAGGCGCCGGCGGCCGCGGGTTGAACCGCCGTCCGTTCGGGACTAACCTGACCCTTTGCTATCGACAGCGGCCCGCGTGCCCTGGCTTGGCGACAGCCCGTGCTCGCGCCCGCCGCAAGGAGAGCAACATGCGGCAAACGGATCTGTCCGGACAGGTGGCCATCGTCACGGGCGCCACTTCCGGCATCGGCCGTGGCATCGCCCTGGAACTGGCGGCCACCGGCGCGCGCGTGGTGGTCAACGGCCGCATCGGCGAGCCGCGGGACGCGCCCTGACCCATGTCCAAGCCCATCGAGGACTATGGCGTGATCGGCAACCTGCTGTCGGCGGCGCTGGTCGCGCGCGACGGCTCCATCGACTGGCTGTGCCTGCCGCATTTCGATTCCCCCGCGTGTTTCGCCGCCCTGCTCGGCGACGACAGCCACGGCCGCTGGCTGCTGGCGCCGCGCCGGCCGGGCGAGGTCCGGCGCCGCTACCTGCCCGACACGGCCGTGCTGGAAACGCGCCACGAGACCGCCACCGGCGCGGTGCGTGTCTACGATTTCATGCCGCTCAGCGACGACGAAGAACGGGTCGACGTGGTGCGCATCGTCCAGGGTGAATCCGGCCACGTGGACATGCAGATGGAGCTGACGCTGCGCTTCAACTATGGGCAGGCGGTGCCGTGGGTGCGGCGGCGCGATTACGGGCTGAGCGCCATCGCCGGTCCGGACGCGGTGGAATTGCACACCGCCGTGCCGCTGGAAGGCCGCGACATGAAAAGCGTGGCCGCCTTCAGCGTGCGGCAGGGGCAGACCGTGCCTTTCACCCTGTCTTACCACCGCTCGCACAAGTCGCCGCATTTCGTGCCCGACCGCATGGAAAGCATGGACCGCACCATCGCCTGGTGGCACGAATGGGCCAAGCGCTGCCACTGGCCCGACGGCCCCGGCGCGCGCCGCGACGCGGTGGTGCGCTCGCTGATCACGCTGAAGCTGCTGACCTTCCAGCCCACCGGCGGCATCGTCGCCGCGCCCACCACGTCGCTGCCGGAGCAACTGGGCGGCAGCCGCAATTGGGACTATCGCCATTGCTGGCTGCGCGACTCCGCCCTGACCCTGTATGCGCTGCTCAACGCCGGCTACCGCGAAGAAGCCGAGGCCTGGCGCCAGTGGCTGCTGCGCGCCGCCGCCGGCCACCCCAACCAGCTGCAGATCATGTACGGCATTGCCGGCCAGCGCTGGCTGCCCGAGCACGACATCCCGTGGCTGCCCGGCTACGAAGGCAGCGCCCCCGCGCGCCTGGGCAATGGGGCGGCCGGGCAGATGCAGCTGGACGTCTACGGCGAACTGATCGAAACCCTGCACGCCGCGCGCGTGGCCGACCTGGCGCCGCTGGCCGAAGCCTGGCGCATGCAGAAGGTGCTGCTGCAGCCGCTCGAGGCGCTCTGGCGCGAACCGGACCACGGCATCTGGGAAATGCGCGGACCGCCGCGCGCGTTCACGCATTCGCGGCTGATGTGCTGGGTGGCGCTGGACCGCAGCGTCAAATCCAGCGAACGCTTCGGGCTGGAAGGCCCGGTGCAGCGCTGGCGCGCGCTGGCCGACGAAATCCGCGAGGACATCTGCACCCACGGCTACGACGCCGGCCGCAACACCTTCGTGCAGTACTACGGCGGCACGGCGCTCGACGCCAGCCTGCTGCTGATCCCCCAGGTCGGCTTCCTGCCGCCGGACGATCCGCGCATCGCCGGCACGGTGCGGGCCATCGAGCGCGAGCTGCTGCGCGATGGCCTGCTGCTGCGCTATTCGCCCGCGCTGAGCGACGATGGCCTGCCGGGCGACGAAGGCGTGTTCCTGGCGTGCAGCTTCTGGCTCGCGGACGCCTGCATCATGCTGGGCCGGCTGGACGACGCCGAGCGCCTGTTCGACCGGCTGCTGTCGCTGCGCAATGACCTGGGTCTGCTGTCCGAGGAATACGACGTGGCGCGCCGACGCCTGGTCGGCAACTTTCCACAGGGCTTCTCGCATATCGGCCTGGTGAACACGGCCTACAACCTCAGCGCCGCGGGCGGCACGGCACGCCAGCGCGCATCGCGCGACGCGCCACCGCACTGACCGCATCAATATCAGACTGAAGGTAGGGCCCGGGACACGCCTTGCGCGCATCGGCGCCCCTAGAATCCCGGAAGTATCGATTTCAAGGCACAACCTTGGGCCCGCGCCGCGCCGACCCTCGTCGTCCGCGGCCAGAACCGGCCAGTGCAAACATGCGCATCCTCGTCGTTGAAGATCCCCCGGAATGGGCCGACACCGTATCCCGGCACATTGCCGGCCTGGGCCATGCCGTGCATACCTGCGGCGGCCTGCGTGACGCGCTCGACCATATCCGCCAGCGGGCGCCGGAAATACTGGTCACCGGCACGCCGCTGCCCGACGGCGACATGCTGGCGCACATTGCCGCCCTGCACCGCACCTTTCCCGCCATGGGCATCGTCGTGCTCGCCGCCAGCCCGCGCATCAACACGCAGCTGCGGGGCATGAGCGATGGCGTCGACCACTACCTGAACAAGCCGGTGCAGCTGCCCTTGCTGGCCGTCACGCTGAGCGCGCTCGAACGCCGGCTGGTCACCTCGTCGGCCGCGCCGTCCCGCGACGGCGCCTGGACCCTGGACGTGGAATCGCGCGAACTGCGGTCGAGCGACGGCCAACAGGTCGACCTGACCGCCAAGGAAGCCATCGTCCTGGCCTCGCTGATCCAGAGCCCGAAGTTTCCCATCAGCCACGAGCGCATGTCGCAGATACTGGGCTACCCCGAGATCATCTTCGACAAGCATCGCATCGATGCCCTGCTCTATCGCGTGCGCAAGAAGCTCGGCACGATCCGGGGCACGCCCATGCAGATCCGCAACATCTACGCCGAAGGCTCGTTGCTGGTCGTGCGCGACATCACGGTCAGCATTGCGGCTCAGGCCTAGGCCGTTTCCCCGGGCGTTGAGTATTGATGAGTTTTCGATACCGTACAGCTTCTACACTACGCAGGTCTTAAAACTTTCCCCAAGAGAGCTAAGACCCGAAGGCCCCACCCGCTTACCGGCGGGCGGGGCCTTCGTTTTTTTCGGGTGTTCCGCAAGCGCATTCATTAAGAGAGCAAAAGCTCATAAAAGATCATAAAGCCCCGTTTCCAGCGGCAAACTTCTAAAGAACAAATTGCCCAGCGCCGTAGTCATGGCAACGGACGAACCGCAGGCTGAGCCCCGGTTCATCACGTTTCCATCGGGCCGCCTCCGCGGCCCGAGCCAGTAGAGCCACTCTGTCTAGGAGCAAACACATGGCTGCAGTCATCAACACCAACTATCTGTCGCTGGTTGCGCAGAACAACCTGAACAAGTCCCAATCTGCATTGGGCACCGCCATCGAACGCCTGTCGTCGGGCCTGCGCATCAACAGCGCCAAGGATGATGCCGCGGGCATGGCGATTTCCAATCGCTTCACCTCGAACGTCCGAGGCCTGACCCAGGCTTCGCGCAACGCCAACGACGGCATTTCGCTGGCGCAGACGACGGAAGGCGCAGCCTCCGAAGTCACCACCCACCTGCAACGTGTTCGCGAACTGACGGTGCAAGCCGCCAACGGCAGCTACTCGCAAGAACAGCTCGACTCCATCCAGGACGAAATCAAGCAGCGCATGGCGGACATCGACCGCATCTCCGAGCAGACCGACTTCAACGGCGTGAAGGTCCTGTCGGCCAACGCCGCGCCGCTGACGCTGCAGGTCGGCGCCAATGATGGCGAAACCATCACCCTGAACCTTTCGGAAATCAGCGCCAAGACGCTCGGTCTGAACGGTTTCAACATCAACGGCAAGGGTGTCGTGGACAACGCAGTGGCCAAGGTCAACGACATGACGGGCCCGAACGTCGCCGGCGTGGCCGGCCAGCCCAACCAATACGACGTCACCACCAAGAACACCAGCGCGTCGACCACCGACGTGCTGAGCAAGCTGACCAACGGCAATACCGTTATTGTCCAAGGCGCGACGACGGCAGACGACGTCACCTACACGTACGACGCTGCGGCGGGTAATTTCACCTACAACAAGAACGACTCGGCCACCAACGTCGCCACGGCGATCACGAGCAAGATCGGCTCCACGCCGGCCACCGCCACGTACAAGAACAGTACGCAGGAAGTCAGCATCCAGATCGCCTCCGACGGCAAGATCACCAATGCCGCAGGCGCCGTGCTGTTCTGGGACACCAAGGGCAACCTGTCGGAAACCGACGCTGGCGGTACCTGGAACCAGGCCACCGTGACCACCATGACGACCTATATGGGCACGGCGACCACCGCCCCAGGTGCACAATTGAGCATCAACGGCACTACGTACAAGGTACCAGCAACGGGTACTGCCGGCATTCAGCACAACGCCACCGCCACAACCGAGGAGTTGGTCGGCGCCGTTGGGAAAATGGCCACGGGCAAAAACACAACCATCACCTTGGGCTCGGGCGTACTGAGCGCGACCATCACGGTAAATAACACGGGCCTCGTGCAAGCGGGCGGTACAAACCTGTACCTGGATTCCAATCAGGAACTGACGAAAACTTCCAAGATCGTCCAGCGCTTCGAATTCGACCAGCTCTCAAGCAAGATCCAAGCTATCACGGGCGGCGACACGTACACGACGGCTGGCACCACGGACACCGCCACCGGCGTGGATCCCAACGCTAACAGCCTCGGCAAGCAGTTGTTCATCAACAGCGCTGGGAAGATGACGTTCGAAACCACCAGCAAGGGCGACAAGACCGCCGATCCGCTCAAGACGCTGGACGCCGCCTTCAACGTGCTGAACAAGTTGACCGGTGAACTGGGCGCGGTGCAGAACCGTCTGGAATCGACCATCGCCAACCTGAACAACGTGATCAACAACCTGTCCGGCGCCCGCTCGCGCATCCTGGACGCCGACTACGCCACGGAAGTGTCGAACATGTCGCGCGCCCAGATCCTGCAACAGGCCGGCACGTCGGTCCTGGCGCAGGCCAACCAGGTGCCGCAGACGGTGCTGTCGCTGCTGCGTTGATCACGCAATAGCGCCTGGCCCACGCGGCCTCCGGTCATCGCACTGGCGACGACCGGAGGCCGCGCCGCGTCCGCGCATCAAAACGGCGCCAAGGCCCGCGCCCTTTCGGAACTTGGGGTCACGCGCCCGCCAGCGTCAACGCGGCGGATGGCGGCCGCGCGCCCGGCGCGGCCACGGCATCGGCCGATGGGTCGGCTTGCAGGCGGAACACTTCCACCGCCCGCAGCAAGGCCGCCGCCTGCGATTGCTGCGCGGTCGAGGCGCGAGCGGCCTGGGCCACCTCGGACGCGGTCTCGCGGACCAGCTCATCCATGTTGGACACCGCCAGGTTTACCGCGTCGATATCCGCGCTCTGGGTTTGTCCCGCCTCGCCGATCTGGCCGACGATGCGCGCCGCCTGGTCGATGCTGGACACCACCTCGCGGATCACCCCAGCCGCGTGATCGGCCTGGCGAAACCCCTCGCTGGTCTTGTGCAGGGAACCTTCGATCAACGTGCGAATGTCGCGCGCCGCGCTGGCGCTGCGCTGCGCCAGCGCCCGGACCTCGGTGGCCACCACCGCGAAGCCGCGCCCGCTCTCACCGGCGCGCGCCGCCTCCACCGCCGCGTTCAGCGCCAGGATATTGGTCTGGAACGCAATGCTGTCGATCAGGCCGATGATTTCCGAGATCTTTTTCGACTCCTGCTGGATTTCGCCCATCATGGTCGCCACGCCCGCCACGGCGGCGCTGCCCGCGTCGACGGTCTGGCGCGCCTGGTCGGTCAGTTGCCGCGCCTGCTGCGCGCGCGCGGCGTTGTCATGGACATTGGCCGCCAGGTCGCGCATCGACGCGGCGGTACGCGCCAGCGATTCGGCCTGCGTGCCCGCGTGCGCGTCGAGCTGCTGATTGCCCTGCATCATCTCGCTCAAGGCGACGGATAGCGACGTCGCGGTCGCCCGCACCTCGCTCATGGTCCGATGCACCGCGTCCATGGTGGTCTTGAAACTGCGGCCCAGGTCGCTGTGCATGCCCTGCCCGTCGAACCGCAGGTCGAACACGCCGGCTTCGCGCCCGATGTGCGCGCTGAGCCGGGCCAGTTCTTCGGCGGCGACGCCGGCCCGTTCCATCTTCCAGGCCAGCCACCCCAGCGCGGCGGCCTGCACCACCACGTAGGTGGCATGCAACAGCACCATGCCCAGGCTCGGCTCGGTAAAGCAGATGGTCCCGTATCCCCACTGCTGCAGGAAATTGAAGGACAGGTGATGCACCGCGATCACCAGCGCCGCACACAGGATGGTGCGCCAGTCGCGATACGCCAGCAGTAGCGAGAGCAGGACGAAGATGCCGAAGTGGATTTCGGTCATGCCGGACATCAGGTGGATGTGCAGCGCGGCCAGCACCATCAGTCCACAGGCGACGGCCAGGCGCGTGGCCAGGCGCCCGGGCAACCAGAGAATCAGCAACGAAGGAATGCCGGCGGCCAAGCCGCCGACGATGAGGGCGGCGGCCCAACGACCGTACTGCGGCGCCATGCACAGGCCAACGATGAACAGCAGCCAAAGCAGGGGCAACATCGCGCGGTCGGTCCGGCGGTACGAATCTTGCAACAAGCGGCTTGCGGTGCGCATGGGTCGGTCCTCGGGCACGGGAAGCGCGACGGTGCGTCGCGGGTGCGCCGACCCACGGATACGGGACAGCACACCAGCTCGATTTTGATAGATAAATTTCAGTTTGTGAATATTTATTCCATATTATTTTCTCGACCAGCGACAAGTCCCAGCACCCGGTCCAAGTCGCGGACAGGCGTCCGGCGCGCCCTGGACCGGACTGTCCTGCGCGAAAACCCTGACCCGCCCGACGCGTGGCAAGGCTGTTCCACAAATAGTTAACATGTTAAAAATAACGCGTTGGTCCGTAAGAGTTGGTCCGTATCACCTCGCCACAAGCAGCGTTCTTCCACGTTCGACAAGCACACAGAGACAACGAGGTTCCCATGCATCCCTACGCGAAGCGCCTGCTGGCGCTGGCCACCCTGTCGCTGGCCGCCACGGCCCAGGCCCAGTCCTGGCCCACCCAACCCATCCGCTGGATCGTGCCCTACCCTGCCGGCGGCGGCACCGATGTGCTGGCCCGCACGGTCGTCAGCGGCCTGGAGAAACCGCTGGGCCAGACGGTGGTGGTGGAGAATCGCCCCGGCGCCGCCACCATCGTGGGCGCCACCGCGATCGCCGAATCGGCGCCGTCGGGCTACGTGCTCGGCTCGGCCGACATCGCCACCCTCGCCTTCAACCCGGCGCTCTACAACAGCCTGACCTACGACCCGTCGAAATTCACCTACATCGGCGGGCTCGCCAGGTTTCCCATGATGCTGGCGGTGAACGCCGGCTCCGCCTACAAAACCCTGGACGATGTGCTGCAGGCGGCCAGGAAGCACCCCGGCAAATTGACGGCCTCTTCGGCCGGCACCGGTTCGCCGCACCATCTGGCGCTGGAGCTGTTCAAGCAGCGCACCGGCGCGGACATCCTGCACGTGCCCTACAAGGGCGCCGCGCCCGCCATCCAGGACCTGTTGGGCAATCAGGTGGACCTGATGTTCGTGGACCTCACCAGCGCCCTGCCCAACATCAAGGCAGGCAAGCTGCGCATCCTGGCCACCGCCACGCCGCAGCGGCTGAGGGATCTTCCCGACGTTCCGACCATGGCCGAACAGGGGGTCAAGGACTACACCGTCTATTCCTGGCAGGGCGTGGTCGGCCCGAAAGGCCTGCCCGAGGCGGTCACGAAGAAGCTGTCGGCCGAGTTGCAGGCCGCGATCAGAACGCCCGCCATGACGCAGAAGATGGCCGACATCGGCGTCCAGCCCATGCCGATGTCCGCGGAGGAATTCCGCGCCTATGCGGAGCAGGAGCGCCAGAACTGGGCGGAAGTGATCCGCAAGGCCGGCATCAAGCGGGAGTAACGCGACAGGACGGCCGCGACAGGACGGCCGGCGCGCAGCGCCGGCCCAAGCGAAGCGACTGCGCCCAGGCTTGAGCGAATGGATTGATTCCGACGGTTTCCGCCGACGCCAGCGGTTCTACAATACCGCTATCTTCTCGGGAGTCCTTCCATGCTCGGCGTCACCGACTATGGCGCATTCGTGCTCGCCTTCATCATGCTGTTGATCATCCCCGGCCCGGGCAACTTCGCTTTGCTCACCGCCACGGGCAAGGGCGGCATCAAGGCCGGACTGGCCGCCACCTGCGGCGTGATCCTGGGCGACCAGGTGTTGATGTGGCTCGCGGTGGCCGGCGTGTCGGCCCTGCTGGCGGCCTATCCCACCGCGTTCCATATCGTGCAGTGGGCGGGCGCCGCATACCTGGCCTGGCTCGGCCTGCAGATGATGCGCAGCAAACCCGGCGCCCCGCCGCGTCCGAGCCGCATGGACAACGGCCACTACCTGCGCCAGACCGCGATGATCACCTTGCTCAACCCCAAGGCGATCATGTTCTACATGGCGTTCTTCCCGCTGTTCATCGACCCGGTCAGGCACCAGGGCCTGGTGACCTTCGCCTTCATGGCGGTCACGGTGGCGGCGCTGACCTTCCTGTATGGGTTGGTCGCGGTGCTGCTGACGCACCATCTGGCGCAACGCATGCGCGCCAACCCGCGCGTGGCCAATCTGCTGGAACGGCTGGCGGGAGTGTTCCTGCTGGGATTTGCGGTGAAGCTGGCGGCGATACGGTAACAATGTGCCGGGCCATGCCCGCAAAAAAGGGCGCCCTGCCATGAACCGCTTTCCGCGAAAGTCGGACAGGGATCCAACCTCTCGGGGGCAGTTCAGGCATGGGCGCCCTTTCGCCGGAGCTGAAGATCAGCAGTTGCCCTTCTTGGCCTGTCCCGGCGGACAGAAGCCGCCGCCGCCACCGCCACGGTGAGGATCGACGATCACGGCGCCGTCCGGGGTATATACGGCGCACCCGCCGAGCAAGGAGGCGAGCAGGGCCAGGCTACAGAGAATTTTCATATCAAAGACACCGAGTCAAAAGTGCGCCCAGTGTATTTCGGCGGCCCGAAACAAGGCTCTAGCGGCGGTTACCAGTCGTATATCGCGCCGTGGACGTATTCGGGGAACAGGCGGGAACGACGGCAATGGCCTTCCCGGCCGCTTGCCACGAGGGTCGGAGTCAGGGCGATGCCCGCGCGATGACGAGACGGGCTTTCACGCCGCCTACGCGGGTTCGAACCCCGCGTCCCGCTCCATCAAAGACTGTTGGCGTCACTGCGATAGACCCCCAATACAACGGCATCGACGTGGATGATGGGGAGACGTTCAGCGACACGATCAACGGAGACATTGACCCCGCGATTGCAGCCCAGCAGGACAAAGGCGGTGAGTGATGCGCCACTACCCGCCGCGTCCGCGCCGATGGCTAGCGCCCCTCAACCAGCCGCTGAACCTCATTAAACACTTCTGCCGCGAGCGTCTTCGGCACACCCCAGTAGTCGAATATCCCACCATCCGACTGATTCTGGCCGCACGTGACAAATACCCCGGTGCCAAACCGATTCTTGAAATGCGTGGCTAGCCACCCTACGAAGCCGCTATTGTCGGCACCCGGAGGGAAATGGAATCGAAATAACCCGAACTGTTCGTCGTGCGTCCCGTCACTGGGCACAAGCTGACTCCACACGTCGTCATCTCGCACCAGAGCAAGTGCATCTGCGCGGACAGCGCTGGGAAATCTATCCAACGGAAATTCAACGAACGCGTATGTGCCCGGATATATGCGTAGTCGTGCCTTAGTGATGACCTGGCGTAGACGTCGCTCAGTTTGCTCAAAGGTCTCGCGGGAGATATTAACCATAGCTGTCCATGACTTCATGGTTGGTGGCCGATCGAGGCTCTGGTTTACCACGAGCACGACACAGTTCTACGGGAATCCCCTACCAACGTGTCAGCACCCAAATTGACCGTCCCTCGCCAAATCTGGTGCGCGCCATCCTGGCCGGCAACAAGACGCAGACGCGGCGGGTCGTGAAGCCCTGGCGCCACGTGCCCCTACGGCCAGCCCGGTGGCCGCCTGTGGGTGCGCGAGACGTGGAGCAGCGATTTCGCCGGTTTACCCGCATGATCGCGTCTGGTACGCCTCCGACGGCGACCGGCGCCATGACGTCGGCGGCGACTCTTGTGGCACGGTTCGCCAGGGCAAAATGTGACCGTCTTGGTGGGCCGGCATGAGAACCGGGAAACCCACGCAACCCCGCCGCCACCGGGCGGGTGTACGACCGCCAGCACGTGGTCAAGATTAAGGGCAGCGCCTGACGCATGCCACCAATGCCGGATCCTGCCACCATCCGGAAATGAAAAAAGGCACCCCGCTTACGCGTAAGTGCCTGATTTCATTTGAATTCGGTGGGGTGGCTGATGGGACTCGAACCCACGACAACCGGAATCACAATCCGGGACTCTACCAACTGAGCTACAGCCACCACATTTTTCTTGCGCTGACACCAAACCGCTGCACCAAATTGCTGACACCAGAAATTTCGTGTTCAACTGCAAAGAGGCCGAATTCTAGCATGTTTTTTTCGGCGGTGTAAAACGCCCCGCGGTCCTGCCGCCTCGGCCTCGTCCGCCCCCTCTTGCCACGCCTGCCCGCCTTGCTATCCTTGGCGCTCGAATCACCCTCTGGAGGCCTGCGTCGCGCCGTTGCCATGGATCGCATACATGAATTATTGACCGCTTACTGGCCGCACATGGTGTTCGGCATCAGCGTGGTGGCGGGCACGGGCGCGGCGGTGCATGCCGCCATGACCAAGCAGGACGTACGCTCGGCCATCGGCTGGGTCGGGTTGGCGCTGTTCTCGCCCTTGTTCGGGGCGGCGGCCTATTTCGTGGCGGGGATCAACCGGATCCGCAAAACGCGGCTGTCGCAACAGCGCGATGAAGCCATGCTGGTGGACGCGGCGCTGGTGGAGACGCCCAGCGTGGACGTGGCGCCGATCTCGGGGCCACAGTTCGCGTCGCTGAAGGTGCTGGGCGACCAGGTCAGCCGCTTCCGGCTGCTGGGCGGCAACGCGGTGCGGCCGCTGGCCGGCGGCGATGAGGCCTATCCGGCGATGCTGCAGGCGATCCGCGAGGCGCGCCACGCGGTGGCGATGCAGAGCTACATCTTCGACAACGACGCGATCGGCCGCGAGATGGCGCAGGCGCTGATCGAGGCGCACGGGCGCGGGGTGCAGGTGCGGGTGCTGATCGATGCGATCGGCGCCAAGTATTCGCGGCCGCCGATCGTGCGGATGCTGGCGCGCGGCGGCGTGCCGGTGGCGCGGTTCATGACCAATCCGCTGGGCGTGCTGCGCATGCCGTATGCCAATCTGCGCAGCCACCGCAAGGTGCTGGTGGTGGATGGCCGCATCGGTTTCACCGGCGGCATGAACGTGCGGGCGGCGTTCGTGACGGCGCTGTCGGGCGCGGCCACCAATGTCGATACGCATTTCCGGGTGGAAGGCCCGATCGTGACGCAGTTGATGTCGGTGTTTGCGCACGACTGGAATTTCACGACGCACGAGTCGCTGCCGGCGCGGCCGTGGTTCGACCCGCACGCCCAGCCGGTGCATGGGGTGGTGCCGATGCGCTGCGTGCCGTCGGGTCCCGACCGCGCCATGGGCAGCGCGCACAGCATCATCCTGGGCGCGCTGGCGGTGGCGCAGCGCCACGTGCGGATCCAGTCGCCCTATTTCCTGCCGGACCAGCCGCTGATCGGCGCGCTGGCGACGGCGGCGCGGCGCGGGGTGACGGTGGATATCGTGATTCCGGGCAAGAACAATCTGCGGCTGGTCGACTATGCCATGACGGCGCAGCTGGACCAGGTGGTGCGCACCGGCTGCCGGGTGTGGCGCTCGCGCGGAGCGTTCGACCATTCCAAGCTGATGACGGTGGATGACGGCTGGGCCTATGTCGGGTCGTCCAACCTGGACCCGCGCAGCCTGCGGCTGAATTTCGAGCTGGATACGGAGATCTACGACCCGCAGGTGGCATGCTGGATCGGCGCCCGCATCGATGCGCTGGTGGCCGACGCGCGCCGGCAGACGCTCGATGAATTGCAGCAGGCGCCGTTCGCCAAGCGGCTGCGCAACAAGGTGATCTGGCTGGCCACGCCCTACCTCTGAGCCCGGCGGCGCCGGCATGCGGGAAAATCGGCGGCCGCTGGCCGCCGGTTGCGTTTGGCGGCTTCGCCGCCCGCCGCATCAACCGTCCGAGGTCGGCACCGCGGCCTGGCGCACGGCGAAGACGGCGCTGGCCTTGAGCACCAGGCGTTCGTCCACCTTCAGATGGCAGGTGGCGTAGATCAGGCGCTTGCCGCGCTTGTCGATGGTGACGTGGGCTTCGAGCCAGTCGCCGGGCATGACGGCGTTGAGGTATTCGACCGACATCTGCGCGGTGACGACCGAGGCCTGGCATTGATGGGCGATGACGTATCCGAGGGCGCTGTCGGCCAGGGTGGCGAGCAGGCCGCCGTGGGCCATGCCGTGCATGTTGCCGTGGGCCGCGCCGATGCGCATGGCCAGCACGTCGTCGGCCGCGCGCCGGTAGAAGCCGCCCAGGTCCGCCAGGTGGCGCATGAACTGGCTGCTGGGTTGCCACGGCGCGAAGCCGGCGGGGATGGTGTCTGTCATGGGATGGTAAGTGTCTGCTGCGCAATGCCCCACGGTAGCGCAAAGCGGACGGCGCGCGCCAGCGCCGGCCGGTGGCGACCGGTGAGCGGACAATTTCGGCGGCGGCTGGCGCGGCCGTCGCGCCGGCGCTACATTCTGCCCATGCAATCGTCCGTTTCTCCGCCCCACGCATGAACCGCATCAAGACCTACGGCATGGCCGAGCGCGCGGATTATTTCGACTTCGATATCCGGGCGCAGCAGGTGCGCGAGCCGCTGGAGCAGCCGCACCGGCACGAGTATTTCCAGATCCAGGTGAACCTGGAGGGCGACACGCGCCAGACCATCAGCGGCACCACGCGGCCGTTTCCGCGCGGCGGGCTGAGCTTCGTGCTGCCGTACCGGGTGCACCTGGTGCCGCATCCGCCCGGCGCGCGCTACGTCATCATCAATTTCGCGCAGCGCTTCCTGTGGCCGGAGCTGGCGGTGGACGCGCTGGACCTGGAGGACGTGCCGGTGTCGCAGGCGCCGGCGCTGGCGCCGTTCCTGTTCCAGGAATACCTGGATTTCGAGCTGGACGCGCAGGGGCTGGCCGAGGCCGAGACGCTGATCGCCCGGCTGATGGCGGAGAACCGGCGGCGCGGCTTCGGTTCGTCGACGGCGATCCGCGGGCTGCTGCTGCAGCTGATCGGGCTGGTGTGCGCACGCTACGAGGCCGATCTGCTGCACCTGGCGCGCCATCACGCTGGCAGCAGCCGGCGCGAGAGCGTGCGACGGGTGCTGGCGCACATCGGCGCGCATCTGGCCGAGAACCTGACGCTGAACGACGCGGCGGCGGCGGCATTCCTGTCGCCCAATTACCTGGCGCACCTGCTCAAGAAAGAGACCGGCAAGACCTTCACCGAGCTGGTGGCCGAGCGCCGCATGGCGCTGGCGCGCGATCTGCTGGCGCATACGGCGCGTGGCGTGGCGCAGGTGGCGCATGCCGCGGGATTCGCGGACGAGGCGTATTTCTCGCGCCGCTTCCGGCAGCTGGAAGGCGTCAGCCCGACCGGCTACCGCGAGCGCCTGCGCGGCGACGGCGCGCGGACGCCGCCGAAGGTCGCGCAGGAGGCCGGGCAAAAGACGGGGCGAAAGACCGCGCAAACAGGACGGCAGGACACGCCGCGAAATGCGCGGAATCGTCCACGGATTGCGTAATCGTCTCCAGGCGGCGCGGGCGGCGCGGACCTAATCTGGCCGTGACCCCTCGCAACCTTCAGGAGACCCGCGATGACCCAATCCGCCCAGACCCCGTTTGCCGTGCCGCAGACCACCGTGCCGATCGCCGGCGGCGACCTGCGCTTTCCGGTGCGCCGCATCTACTGCATCGGCCGCAACTATGCCGCGCACGCCATCGAGATGGGTTCGGACCCCAGCCGCGAAGCGCCGTTCTTTTTCCAGAAGCCGACGGACGCGATCCAGGTGGTGCTTCCGGACACGGTGGCCGATCACCCCTACCCGCCGCTGACCCAGAACTACCACTACGAGGTGGAACTGGTGGCGGCCTTGTCGCAAGGCGGCCGCGACATCCCCGTGGAACGGGCGCTCGACTGCGTCTACGGCTACGCGTTGGGGCTGGACATGACGCGGCGCGACCTGCAGCGCGGCATGGGCGACCAGAAGAAGCCGTGGGAAATCGGCAAGAGTTTCGACCACGCGGCGCCGATCGGCCCGATCCATCCGGTGAGCCAGACGGGACACTACAAGGAAGGCAGCATCTGGCTGGCGGTCAATGGCGAGCGCAAGCAACAGGCGACGCTGTCGCACATGATCTGGTCGGTGGCCGAGCAGATCGCGCGGCTGTCGCAGGCTTTCGAGCTGTTCCCGGGCGACCTGATCTATTCGGGCACGCCGGAGAACGTGGGGCCGGTGGTGCGCGGCGACGTGATCGTGGCGCACGTGGACGGCCTGCCGGAGTTGAGCATCCGCATCGTCTGAGGCGCGGCGCGGGCTGCCTTGGCCGCCGTCCCCGGCGCCAGGCTGGTCTTGGCGCCTGGCCGCCCGGCATGCGGCGGGGCGCCGCAAGGCGGGGAGCGCCGGGCGCCATCGCGCTGCGTCGGCCGGCCGCGCGTGGATCTGAGAGTAAGATTTAAGCCATAACAAACAGCCCATGTGGCAGGAGCAGTGGAAGATGGCAAAAATCGGTATGGTGGGCATCGGCCTGATGGGCCATGGCATCGCAAGCAATCTGGTCAAGCACGGTCACACGCTGACGGTGCTGGAGCATCCGGGCAACCAGCCGCTGGACGCGTTGAAGGCGGCGGGCGCCACCAGTTGCGCCGACGGCGCGACGCTGGCGGCGCAGTCGGACGTGATCATCCTGTGCGTCACGGGCAGCCCGCAGGTCGAGGCGGTGCTGCTGTCGCCGGGCGGCGTGCTGGAAGGGCTGCGCCCGGGCACGGTGATCATCGACTGCTCGACCGCCATTCCCTCGTCCACCGTCAAGGTGGCCGAGGCGGTCACCGAGAAAGGCGGCCGTTTCCTCGACGCCCCCATGACGCGCACGCCGAAGGAAGCCGCAGAAGGCCGCCTGAACCTGCTGGTGGGCGGCGACAAGGCCTTGTTCGAGGAATGCAAGCCGATCCTGGCATGCTTTGCCGAGAACATCGCGCATGCCGGTCCGGTGGGCGCGGGCCATCGCATGAAGCTGCTGCACAACTATGTGTCGCTGGGCGCGATCGCGCTGCTGTCGGAAGCGGCCGCGTGCGCGCTGCGCGCCGACATCGATCCGGCGGTGTTCGCCGAGGTGCTGACCAAGGGCGGCGGCGGCGGCGTGGCGCTGGAGCGCCTCAAGCCCTACCTGCTGGAGCAGGACCCATCGTCGCTGCGCTTTTTCATGTCGAACGCGCAGAAGGACCTTTCGTACTACAACACCATGGCGGCCGAGACCGGCGCGGTGCGCGAGATCGGCGCCGCGGTGCTGCACACCTATGACCAGGCGGTCAACCAGGGCGGCGGCGAACGCTACGTGCCCGAACTGGTGTCGCTGCTCAAGGACCGTTAAGGGACCGTTGAGCCTGACGGCGGCGCGGGTTCAGCGCCCGCCCGCCGCCATCGCCGGCTCGGCGCGCAAGGCGCCGCGCCGCGGCAGTTGCAGGGAAATGGCGGCGGCCAGCAGCAGCAAGGCGCCGGCCGCGCCGAACGCCACCCAGTGGGTATGGAAGGTCTCGAAGGCCCAGCCACCCAGCCATGAACTGATCATGCCGCCGACCTGGTGGCCCAGGTAGGTCAGCCCGTACAGCACGCCCACCAGGCGCACGCCGTAGACGTCGGCCAGGATGGCGGACGACAGCGCGATGCTGCCGGCCCAGACCACGCCGCCGATGGTGGCGGCGGCATACAGTTCCCAGTGCGCCCCGACCATGACCAACGCGAAGAACCCCAGCCCGCGCACCAGGTAGATGACGGCCAGGATGTTGCGGCGCTCGACCTGGTCGGACATGCGTCCCAGCACCAGGGTGCTGAAGATCGCCACCAGGCCGATCAGGCCGATGCCCAGCGAGCTGGTGGTGGCGTCGAAACCATGGTCCATCAGCATGGGCATGCCATGCGTGCCCAGCAGGTTCATGCTGAAGCCACAGGCGAACAGGCCCAGCGCCACCTGCCAGAACGGCAGCGTGCGCACGGCGTCGCCAACGCGCAGGTCGGGTGCCTTGGCGGCGGGCCTGGCGCCGGCTTTCCTTTCGACGATCTGGTGGGGCAGCAGGTCGGTGTGTTCGGGCGCCTGGTCGCGCATGACGAACAGCGCCACCGGCACGGTCAAGAGCGCGAACAGGACCGCGAAGGCCAGCAGGGTTTCCTGCCAGCCCACGGCGCCGATGGCGAAGGTGAGCGTGGGGGTCATCAGCGCGATGCCGGCCATGGAGCCGGTGGACAGGAAGAACAGCGCCATGCCGCGCTGGCGCGTGAACCAGCGGCTGATGACGGGGGTCAGCGCCACCGGGCTGGTGAAGGCCAGCCCGATCGACAGGGCCACGCCGAACGCCAGCAGGAATTCGATGGGGCCGCGCGCGAACACGGTCCAGATCGACGAGGCCACCACGATGGCGGTGCCGGTGAGCAGCACGAAGCGGGTGCCGCGGGTGCTGACCAGGTAGCCGGCCAGCGGCATGCCCAGGCCGTAGCACAGCATGCCGACCGCGACGATGCCCGACAGCAGGCTGCGCGAGAAACCCAGGCCGTCCGCCATGGGCAGGAAGAACGGCCCGATACCCATGCGCAGCCCCACCGTGAGCAGGGTCAGTACGGTGGCGGCGCCGACGATGTTCCAGCCGAAATACCAGCCGCCCGATGCTTGCTTGTCCACTTGCCTCTCTCCTTGTGTTCTTGTCGCGCCGGGGCGCTTCGGTACACGGGCATCGGAGATGCGAGGAGACGGAAGCCGACCGCCGGACGCGCCATATTACTCCCGGCTATATGCGGGTGGCGGGGCAACGGTGAAATCCTGTCCGGTGAGCGGCCAGGCGCCGCGCGGCTGGCGGCGCCTGCAAGCGTTACCAGCGGTAGCGCGCCGTCATCATCAGCGTGCGCTCGGCGCCGCGATAGCACTCGCCCATGTAGCAGATCGAGTAGTAGTCGCGGTTGAACAGGTTGGTGGCATTGAGCGCCAGGCGCCACGGGCCTTTCTCGTAGTGGACAACGGCGTCGGCGAGCGCCACGCCCGGTTCGCTGCTGGTGTTGTGCTCGTCGTTCTGGCGCCGGCCGATGTAGCGCACGCCGCCGCCCACGCCCAGGCCTTCGGCCAGGGTGTAGTCCAGCCACAAAGCCGCCGTCTGCTTGGGCACGCCCATGGGGATCTTGCCGACTTCCTGCGGATCGCCGCTGTTGCGCACGGTCATGTCGAGCCAGGTGTACGAGGCCGCCAGGTTCAGGCCGCGCGCCAGCTCGCCCTTGGCCTCGAACTCGATGCCGCGGGCGCGTTGCTTGCCGATCTGGCGCTGTTCGTTGGTGATGGGGTTGAAGCTGACGATGTTGGTCTTGTTCAGGTCGAACACGGCCACGGTGTACAGGCTGCGCGACCCCGCCGGCTGGTACTTGACGCCGACCTCGACCTGCTTGCCGCGGCTGGGCTTGAAGGGGTTGCCGTCGCCATCCACGCCGCTGCTGGGCAGGAACGATTCCGAATAGCTGATGTAGGGCGCCACGCCGTTGTCGGCCACGTAGGTCAGGCCGGCGCGGCCGCTGAAGGCGTTGTCGCGGACCTGAGCATGGGTGCCCGCGAGGCGGTTGTCGGTGGTGGAGGTGACGCGGTCCTGGCGCCCGCCCAGGGTCACGATCCAGTGGTCATCCACCTTGATCTGGTCCTGCAGGTAGAGGCCGGCCTGGCGGATGGTCTGGCGGTAGTTGGCGAGCGGCTGGGTTGGGGTGGGAATCGGCACGCCATAGACCGGATTGAGCAGGTCCAGGCCGGGCGCGGGGCCGATAAAGCGGTTGGCCTTGGCGTGCTGGTCGTTCCAGTCGACGCCGAACAGCACCGTGTGTTCGGCGCCGGCCAGCCGCAGCTTGCCCAGCATCTGCGTATCCAGCACGGACTGGCTCATCGGATCGTCCCAGGTGCGGGCCACGCGGGTGATGGCGGTGACGTCTTCGTTGATCTCGTCGGTCCAGACCGCACGCCGGTCGAGCGACAGATGGCTGTAGCGGAAATTCTGGCGGAAGGTCCAGGCGTCGTTGAAGCGATGCTCGAACTGGTAGCCGATCGAGGCCTGCTCGCGCTTGATGCGGCTAAAGCCCGGATCGCCCATCTTGACGTCGGTGAGCTTGTAGTCCTTGGCGAAGTAGTACGGATCTTCCCCGGACTTGTCCTTGATGTATTCGCCCAGCAGCGTCAGCGAGGTGGCGGCGCTGGGCTGCCAGCGCAGAGACGGCGCCAGGTACAGGCGCTTGCGGTTGATCTTGTCGCCGTTGGGGTATTTGTCCTGGTCATCGCTGTCCAGCCCCACGCCCACCAGGCGGTAGCTGAGCGCGTCGCCGGGGCCGAACGCATCGCCCAGGTCGAACGCCAGCCGCTTGCGCTCGAAGCTACCGTACTGCACCTCGACTTCGCGGATGCGGTCGCCGCTGGGCAACTTGCTGACGCGGTTGAGCAGGCCGCCGGCATCGCTCTGGCCGAAGGTCATCGACGATGGGCCGCGCAGCACCTCGATGCGCTCCAGGCCATAGGGCTCGGTGGAGTAGTAGGTGACGCCGGCCGGATTCTGCGCCAGGCCGTCGCGCATGGTGACGTTGTAGGTCATGAAGCCGCGCAGGCTGATGTATTCCCAGCCGCGGTTGTCGGGACCGTAGGTGTTGACGGACACGCCCGGGGTGTACTGGATGGCGTCCATCACGTCGAGGGCGCCGCGCGCCTCCATTTCCTCGCGGCCGATCACCGAGACCGATTGCGGCACCTCCAGGATCGGGGTGTCGGTCTTGGTGGCGGTGGCGGTGCGGCTGGCGGCATAGCCCGGCACCGGACCGAAGGCGGTTTCGCCGGTGACGGTCACGGCATCCAGGGTGGCGACGCCGGCGGCGGGCAGCGCGCGCAGCACGTAATTGCCGCCGCCGCGATGGCGCGCCTCCAGCCCGCTGCCGGCCAGCAGGCGGGCCAGGCCGGCCTCGACGCCATAGGCGCCGCGGATGCCGGCGGACTGGCGCCCGCGGGTCTGGTCGGCGTTGAACGACAGGGTGATGTCGGCGGCCGCGGCGTAGCGGCTGAGCACCACGTCCAGCGGCCCGGCGGCGATGTCGTAGCTGCGCGCCGCGGACGCGGCCTGGGCCTGCGCCACGGAGGCCAGCGGTCCAGCGGATGCCGCGGCGCAGACGGCGGCGGCGACCAGCGCCGGCAACAGGCGCGGCCTGGCCCGGATGGGCGGGCGCGCGGCCGCAGGTCGACGAAGGTGGGAAGCGAAACGGGGAACGGCGGCTTGCGGCTTGCGGGACACGATGGCTCTCATGAACGGGACTCGGGAAGCCGCCAGGTCCTGACCACGGCGGCCTTCCGTGGTAGGCCGGATGAGAATGAAAAAGAGCAACCCCCGCGACGAAAAAAATCAACGCGGGACGACGCGCACCCAATAACGGGTGCGGGTGCGCAGGGCCACCGGCAGCGATGCGGCGATGTTCTCCAGCACCGCGTCGGTATCGGCCAGGCGGAAGGCGCCCGACAGCCGCAGGTGCGCCACCGCGGGATCGCAGCTCAGGCTGCCCTGGCGATAGCGCGCCAGCTCGGCGATGAAGTCGCCCAGCGGCTGGTCGATGGCGACCAGCCGGCCGTCGACCCAATCCGCCAGACCCACCGTCACCGGTGCGGGCGCGGCGGCGGCGCGGGCCGTCAGAAGGCTCAGCTGGCCGGCCTCCAGGCGCCGCGATGGCGCCGCCGGATCGGCCGGTTGCAGCAGCACCGCATCCTGGAATACCGCGACGCGCGTGCCTCCGGCCTCGCGCCGCACACTGTAGCGGGTGCCGAGCGCGCGCGCGCCGCCGTCCTCGGTCCAGACCTCGAACGGCCGCTGGCCGGCGGGGTCGGGCGCGGTCTGCACCAGCACTTCGCCCTGATGCAGGCGCAGCAGGCGGCGTTCAGGGCCATAGTCGATATCGACGGCGGAAGCGGTGTTCAGGTACAGAGTGCCACCGTCGGGCAGCGTGACGGTGCGACGCTCGCCGATGGCGGTGCGCAGCCCCGCGGCCAGGACGCGCCAGGGCGGCGTGGCGATCCAGCCGAAGGCGGCGCCGCCGCCCGCCAGCAGGGCCAGCGCCAGCAAGCGGCGGCGCTGCTGGCGGCGGGCGCCGCGCAGGGTGGGCAACAGCAGATCGCCGGGCACGCTGCCAAGCTGTTCCTGCAAGGCCAGCATCCGCGCCCATGCCTGGCGGTGGCGCACGTCGGCATCCAGCCAGCGGCGCCAGGCGAGGCGGGCGGGATCGTCGGCATCGGCCTCGCGCAAGGCCACATACCACTGCGCGGCGGCCTCGAGCAGTTCAGCCGCGGGCCGCATCAGTCGGCGGCCAGCAACAGGCACTGCGTCAACGCGCGCACCATGTGCTTCTTGACGGTGGTAACGGACACGCCCAGCCGCGAGCCCACTTGCGCATAGGTCAATTCCTCGAACTGCGCCAGCAGGAATATCTCGCGGGTGCGCGGGCCGAGTTGGTCCAGCATGCGGTCGATGGCCAGCACGGTTTCCAGCAGAATGGCGCGGGTTTCGGGCGAGATGGCGACCGGCTCGGGCCGCGCCGCCAGGGTTTCAAGGTAGGCCCGCTCGATGGCCTGGCGGCGGTAGGCATCGGTGACGAGGCCGCGGGCGATGGTGGCGAGATACTCGCGCGGACGCAGGATCGCGTCGACATTGCGGTTGGCGAGTACGCGCAGGAAGGTGTCCTGGGCCAGGTCGGCGGCGCTGTCGCCATTGCCGAGCTTGCGGCGCAACATGCCGACCAGCCATGAGTGATGGTCGCAGTACAGCGCTTCGAGGGTAGGAGCGGGAACCAGGTCGGACATGGGACGCACTTGACGCCCATGCAACCGAGCGACTCAGGAATGAATATTATTCTCGATTCTAGCCGACCGTTGCGCCGCCGTGGCGCAAGAAAAACCGGGCCGTTGCGGCGAACCGACGTCCCCGGGTGGCGCCCCCTCCCCCGCCGGCGCGGACCTACCGCAACACATTGCGCACGAAGCGCAGGGGGGCGTCGGCGTCATTGCGATAGGAATACGGCTGCGCGCTGCTATAGATGGCGAAGTCGTTGGCCTGGACCTGCTGCACGACGTCCGACAGTTCCAGTTGCAGCGTGCCTTCGATGACGTAGATCATCTCGTGCCAACCTTCGGGATCGGGTTCGGCCACGTAGGTTTCGCCCGGCGCCAGCGTCCAGAGCCAGAGTTGCGCTTCGCAACTGGCGGGCGCCGCGCCCAGCAGCATGGCCTGGCTGCCCGGCCGCTTGCCGCGCCAGGCGCGGGCCTCGATGCGGCGCCGTTCGCGCGCCGGGTCGCTGACCAGGTCGACGAACCCAACCTCCAGCGCCTGCGCCAGCTTGTCCAGGCTCGACAGGCTGATATTGGAGTTGCCCGCTTCCAGGCCGGCGATCATGCGGCGGCTGATGCCGGAAGCCTCGGCCAACGCTCCCTGGCTCAGGCCGGCGGCCTTGCGCAACCGTTTTAGATTGGCCCCCACGTGGGTGAGGACATCGCTGTCCGAATTGGTAATGTGCAGTATATTGCTCAAATCTGTAACACCCGAAGTCCGCCGTGAAATCCGAATCGATGTTTGCCTTGTCGCGCCAGGAAATCGCCCTGGTGCTGGTCACCATGCTGTGGGGAAGCACTTTCCTCGTTATCCATATCGCCATGCAGCATAGCGGACCGCTGTTCTTCGTGGGAGTGCGGTTCACCCTGGCGGGAGTCGTGTCGATGCTGCTGTTCCGCCGGCACATGGCACGGCTGACGCGGCGCGAAGCGGGCGCGGGCGTGGCGATCGGCTGCGCGCTGTTCCTCGGTTATTACCTGCAGACCCTCGGCCTGCGCACCATCACCAGCAGCCAGTCGGCCTTCATCACCGCGCTGTACGTGCCGATCGTGCCGCTGCTGCAATGGGCGGTGCTCAAGCGCCCGCCCGGACTGATGAGCTGGGTCGGGGTGGCGCTGGCGTTCACCGGGCTGGTGCTGCTGGCCGGTCCGGAGGCCGGCGCGCTGCATTTCAGCGCGGGCGAACTGGCCACGCTGGCGGGCGCGGCGGCGATTGCGGCCGAGATCATCCTGATCGGCCATTTCGCCAGCTCGGTGGACAGCCGCCGCGTCACGGCGGTGCAGCTGCTGACGGCCGGGCTGGTGTCGTTCGCGCTGATGCCGGCGCTGGGCGAGGCGGTGCCGGAATTTTCATGGCTGTGGGCCGGCGGGGCGATCGGACTTGGCCTGGCCAGCGCGGTGATCCAGCTGACGATGAATTGGGCGCAGAAGTCGGTGTCGCCCACGCGCGCCACGGTGATCTACGCCGGCGAGCCGGTGTGGGGCGGCATCGTCGGCCGGCTGGCCGGGGAGCGCCTGCCCGGCCTGGCGCTGGTGGGCGCGGCGTTGATCGTGGCGGGCGTGCTGGCCAGCGAGGTGAAATTCAAGCGCC
Source organism: Achromobacter sp. RW408 (assembly GCF_003184165.1). Lineage (NCBI taxonomy): Bacteria > Pseudomonadati > Pseudomonadota > Betaproteobacteria > Burkholderiales > Alcaligenaceae > Achromobacter > Achromobacter sp. RW408. The sequence goes on along the minus strand of NZ_QHHO01000049.1, from coordinate 1,640,250 downwards.
GCGGCAAGCCGGCGCCGGGCAGGACCTGAACGGCGCGGCGCGGGCGGACAGCCGTCAGCCGCCCTGCTCCAGGAACGCCTGCAACGCCGGCACGGTGTTCAGCACATGCTGGCGCATTGCGGCTTCGCAGCGATCGGGGTCGCCGGTGAGCAGCGCGTCTATCAGCTCCTGGTGCGATTCGCGCACCCGCAACACGCGGCCGGGCTGGGCGGCCCACAGGCGCATGTAGGGCTCGACCACCGAGTGCAGTTCGGAGATCTGCCGCAACAGGCGCGGCTGCTGGCAGAAACTACAGAGGTATTCGTGGAAGTCGCGGTGGGCGCTGGTCCAGTCCAGGTAGTCGCCCAGGCCCTGCTCCAACTGGTCGAGCATGCCGGACAGGCGGCGGACGTGCTCGGCGCTCATGTGGCGCACGGCATTGCGCACGGCCAGCCCTTCGAGCACGGAGCGCATTTCGAAGACTTCGCGCATTTCCTGCTGGTTCAGGCCGCGCACCACGGCGCCGCGGTTGGCGCGGATCTCGACCAGGCCTTCGGACGCCAGGCGGCGCAGCGCGCCGCGCACCGGCATGCGGCTGGTGCCGATTTCGCTGGCGATGACCTCGGGCACCAGGCGGTGGCCGGGCGGATAGTTGCCCAGCCGGATTTCGCGCTGCAGGTGCAGGTAGGCCTCTTCTTCGGCGCTGACGGCTGTCTTCTGATACTGCAGCATCCTCGTCCCCGGGTTTTCAAAGCCGCCATGATAGATAAACGCAAAAATAACACAAATTGGATCCAGTGATCCATGGATGCAAATACCTATGTTCGGATCGCCATGGCTCGCGTCAAATCCGTGACTGGCGCGCCGGCCGTGCGCGCCCGCCGGGGACCGCAACGGGCGACAGACCCGCCTGGCGCTCACCGATACAACGCATTCAAGGGGAATCCATGCCTTTCCGTCTCATCCGCGCCCTGGCGGGCGCCGCCGCGCTGGCCTTCGCCGCCCAGGCCGGCGCCCAGGCCACCGACTGGCCGCAGCATCCGGTGCGCATCGTGGTGCCGTTCCAGGCCGGCTCGGCCACCGACCTGATTTCGCGCCAGCTGGGCGCGGCGCTGTCGACCGAACTGGGCCAGCCTTTCGTGGTGGAGGCCCGCCCGGGCGCCGCCGCCGCGATCGGCAGCGCCTCGGTGGCGCGCTCGGCGGCCGACGGCTACACACTGCTGATGGGCGGCCCGGCCGCCATCGTCACCAACCGCTTCCTGCAGAAGCGCCTGGCCTACGATCCGGACAAGTTCGAGCTGGTGTCGATGGTGGCCTACACGCCCAACATCCTGCTGGCCAATCCGCAGCAGCCGTTCAAGACCCTGCCCGAGATGATCGCGTATGCCCGCGCCAATCCGGGCAAGTTGACCTACGCCTCGTTCGGCACCGGCACCACCTCGCACATGGCGGGGGAAATGCTCAAGTCGGTGGCCGGCATCGACATCCTGCACGTGCCCTACAAGGGCGCCGGCGAAGCCATTCCGGCGCTGCTGAGCGGCCAGGTCTCGATGTACTTCGACACCATCATGACCGGCCTGCCGCAGGTCAAGAGCGGCGCGCTGCTGGCGCTGGGCATGTCCAATTCGCAGCGCTCGTCGCTGGCGCCGGACATCCCGACCATCGCCGAGCAGGGCTACGCCGGCTACGACATCGCGCCGTGGTACGGGCTGGTGGCGCCGGAAGGCACGCCCGCGCCGATCCTGGACAAGCTCAACCGCGCCGTCAACAAGGTGCTTGCGGATCCCGCGTTGCGCGGTAAGCTGGCCGAAGCCGGCGCCGAGCCGCGTGGCGGCAGCCGCGAGGAATTCGCCGCCTTCATCAAGGCCGAGATCCCGCGCACCAAGCAGTTGATCGACCAGGCCGGCATCACCCCGCAGTAATTTCCCACAGAGTCTCCACGCCATCATGTCCTCCCCCTTCGATTGGTCTTTTCCGTACGCTTCCCGAAAAATGCCGGTGCTGGCCGCCAACGCGGTGGCAACCAGCCAGCCGCTGGCGGCCCAGGCCGGGCTGCGCATGCTGCTGGCGGGCGGCAATGCCGTGGACAGCGCCATCGCCACCGCCATCGCGCTGACCGTGGTCGAACCCGTGATGAACGGCATTGGCGGCGACATGTTCGCGCTGGTGTGGCACGAAGGGCGGTTGCATGGCCTGAACTCCAGCGGCTGCGCGCCGGCGGCATGGACGCCGGAGTATTTCGCCGGCCGCGACGCCATGCCTGGCACCGGCTGGGGCACGGTGACCGTGCCCGGCCAGGTGGCGGGCTGGAAGGCGCTGTCCGAACGCTTCGGCAAGCTGCCCTTCGCCAAGCTGTTCGAACCGGCAATCGCCTATGCCGAGGAAGGCTTCGCGGTCAGCCCGACGATTGCGCGCCAATGGGCCACGCAGGCGCCCAAGCTGGCGCAGGAACCGGGCTTTGCCGAGGCGTTCCTGCCGCAAGGCCGGGCGCCGCAGGCGGGCGAATGGTGGCGCTTTCCGGCGCAGGCGCGCACCTTGCGCGACATCGCCGAAAGCGGGGGCGACAGCTTCTACCGCGGCGCGCTGGCCGGCAGGATCGTCGACTTCGCGGCGCGCACCGGCGGCGCCCTGGGCGCGGCCGACCTGGCCGAACACCGCCCCGAGTGGGTGACGCCGATCTCGCAGTCGTTCCGCGGCTACGAACTGCATGAAATCCCGCCCAACGGCCAGGGCATCTCGGCGCTGATGGCGCTGGGCATGCTGGAGCAGTTCGACCTGGAAGCGATGGGCCGCGACAGCGCCGATTACTACCACGTCAGCATCGAGGCCATGAAGCTGGCTTTTGCCGACCTGCATCACCACGTGGCCGATCCGCGCCACATGCGCACCGACGCCCGCGCCCTGCTCGATCGCGCCTACCTGGCCGAGCGCGCGCGCCTGATCTCGATGGACCGCGCCGCCGTGCCAGTGGCCGGCACGCCCGCCAGCGGCGGCACGGTCTACCTGACCGCCGCCGACGCGGGCGGCACCATGGTGTCGTTCATCCAATCCAACTACCACGGCTTCGGTTCCGGAGTGGTGGTGCCGGACACCGGCATCAGCCTGCACAACCGCGGCCTGAACTTCGTGCTGACGCCGGGCCACGCCAACCAGGTGGCGCCGCGCAAGAAGCCCATGCACACCATCATCCCGGCCTTCGTCACCCGCGGCGGCGAGCCGGTGATGTCGTTCGGCGTGATGGGCGGGTCGATGCAGGCGCAAGGCCATCTGCAGATGGTGACGCGCCTGGCGGCCTTCGGCCAGAACCCGCAGGCCATGAGCGATGCGCCGCGTTTCCGGGTCGAGAAGGGGCCGGTGGTGAACGTCGAAGCGCACCTGCCCGCCGACGTGGTCGAGGCGCTGCGCCAGCGCGGCCACAACGTGGCGGTGGCGCCCGCCGACAGCCTGGAATTCGGCTCGGCGCAACTGATCTGCCGGCTGCCGCAGGGCGGCTACGTGGCTGCGTCCGATTCGCGCCGCGACGGCCAGGCGGTCGGCTTCTAGGGCTGGCGGGCACGGCGGCGGAACACGCCGCCGGAAAGGGGCTTGATCGGTCATATGGACGACGCGGGGCGCGGCGATACTGCGGCGCAGACTCACCAAGGCCCCTATGAACCGCATCCTGTCCGCCGCGGCGCTGGCCGCCGCCCTGGCGACCTCGCTCACCGCCCCGTCCCGCGCGCTGGCCGCGCTGCCCATGGCCGTGGACGGCCAGCCCCTGCCCTCGCTGGCGCCCATGCTCGAACGCGTGACGCCAGCGGTGGTCAACATTTCCGCCCAGGGCGATGGCGCGCCGGCGTCGGCCTTCGGCCAGGCCGGTGGCGGCGGGCGCCAGAGCATCGGCTCGGGCGTGATCGTCGACGCGGCCCAGGGCAATATCCTGACCAATCACCACGTGGTGCGCGGCGCCACGTCCATCCGCGTGTCGTTGCAGGACGGCCGCAGCTTCACCGCCACCGTGGTCGGCAGCGATCCGGACACCGACCTGGCGGTGCTGCGCATTCCGCCCGACAAGCTGCAGGCCCTGACGCTGTCCGACTCGAGCGACCTGCGGGTGGGCGATTTCGTGGTCGCCATCGGCGATCCCTACGGCCTGGGCCAGTCGGCCTCGTCCGGCATCGTATCGGCGCTGGAACGCTCCAGCCTGCGCGCGGCCGGCTACCAGAACTTCATCCAGACCGACGCCTCCATCAACCCGGGCAACTCGGGCGGCGCGCTGGTCAACCTGAACGGCGAACTGGTCGGCATCAATACCATGATCTACACGCCATCGGGCGGCAATGTCGGCATCGGCTTCGCGATTCCGTCGAACCTGGCGGGCGAGGTCATGCGCCAGTTGCTGCAGCACGGCCAGGTGCAGCGCGGCGGCCTGGGGCTGGACACCATCGACATCACGCCGCGCAACGCGCGCCAATTGGGCATGGCGCCCAACGCCACCGGCGTGGTGGTGGCGCGGGTGGCGGACGGTTCACCGGCGCAACAGGCCGGCGTGCAGGCGCGCGACCTGGTCGTGGCGCTGGACGGCAAGCCGATCGGCACCAGCGCCCAGCTGCGCAATGCCGAGGGCCTGCTGCCGGTGGGCAAGCAGGTGCGGCTGACGCTGTCGCGCGGCGGCCAGCGCTCGGAGGTGACGCTGCGCATCGAGCCGGAGCGCAACGAGCGGCTGCACGGCGGTTCGCTGGATGCGCGCCTGAATGGCGTGGAGTTCACCGAGATCGGCCGCGCGCAGCGCCTGAAGGGCAACGATGGCGTGGCGGTCAGCGCCACTTATCCCGAGCGCGGGCCGGTGGCGGCGCGGATGCAGCGCGGCGACATCGTCATCGGCGTCAACCAGCGCCCGGTGAGCCGGCTGGCCGACCTGCGCGGCCTGCTGAGCGGCGCGGCGCCGGGGCAACCGCTACTGCTGACGCTGGTGCGCGGACAGGCGATGTACACACTGCAGGTCAACTAGGCTAGGGCCTGCTCGCATCACGAGGCCCCCCCGGGATCGGCGCGGGGCATGAGCAGTGCGGAAGCAGCGGGCCGCCCCGCCCGCGCGGCCGCGAGACGGGCGATAATGCCCAGCTTCCCGCCACGCGACCACCATTCATGCCAGCCTCCTACGCCTCCCTCGCCCTCTGGGGCATTTCCGCCCTGGCGATCGTCGGCATCCTGCTGCGCCCCTGGAAGTTGCCCGAATACGTCTGGGCCGGCGGCGCCGCCCTGCTGCTGACGGCGACCGGGCTGATCCCCTGGCAGGCAGCGCTGGGCGCGGTCGGCAAGGGGCTGGACGTCTACCTGTTCCTGATCGGCATGATGGTGCTGGCCGAGCTGGCGCGCCAGCAGGGGCTGTTCGACTGGCTGGCGATGGTGGCGGCGCGCCATGCGCGCGGGTCGGCGCGGCGGCTGTTCGACCTGGTGTTCCTGGTGGGCATCCTGGTCACCGTATTCCTGTCGAACGACGCCACCGCCGTGGTGCTGACGCCGGCGGTGTACGCCGCGGCGCGGGCCGCCGGCGCGCGGCCGCTGCCGTATCTGTTCATCTGCGCCTTCATCGCCAACGCCGCCAGCTTCGTGCTGCCAATCTCCAATCCCGCCAACCTGGTGGTGTACGGCAGCCAGATGCCGCCGCTGCTGGACTGGCTGCAGCGCTTCACGCTGCCGTCGCTGGCGGCCATCGGCCTGACCTACCTGGCGCTGCGCTACAGCCAGCGCGAGGCGCTGCGCCAGCCATTGCGGGCGGACATCGTGCCGCAGCCGCTGGGCAGCGGCGCGCGCCTGACCGGCATCGGCATCCTGCTGACCGCGCTGGTGCTGATGGCGGCCTCGGCATTGCATGCCGACCTGGGGTTGCCCACCTTCATTGCCGGCCTGGCCACCGCCGGTTTCATCCACCTGCGGCAGCGGCTCAATCCGCTGCCGGTGCTGCGCCACGTGGCCTGGGGCGTGCTGCCGATGGTGGCCGGCCTGTTCGTGCTGGTCGAGGGCCTGGCGCTCAGCGGCGCCATCGACGCCCTGGCGCGGGCGCTACTGCGGCTGGCGAGCGACTCGGCCGGCGGCGCGCTATGGGGCGCCGGCATCGTCGCGGCGCTGGCCAGCAACGTCATCAATAACCTGCCGGCCGGACTGATCGCCGGGTCGGTCGGCCAGATCGCCGACCTGCCGGCGCAGACCGCCGGCGCCTTGCTGATCGGCGTGGACCTGGGCCCCAACCTGTCGATCACCGGTTCGCTGGCGACGCTGCTGTGGCTGATCGCGGTGCGGCGCGAGGGCCAGCACGTGGGCGCGCTGCGCTTCCTGAAGCTGGGCGCCTGGGTGATGCCGCCGGCGCTGCTGGGCGCGCTGCTGATGCTGGCGCTGGCCGGCGGCTGAACCGCCGCGGGGCCGGCACAGGACGCGCCAGCGAGCCATCGCACGCGTCTCAATGGCGCCCGCAACGGCATTCGCGACGGCGGCCCGGTGCGCGGGACTCAGGACTGGGGCTGGGCCAGCAGGCGCTGGATCTCGGCCTCGGTCTCGGCGTAGCGCCCCTCGCCAAAATGGCGATAGACGATGTTGCCCCCCTTGTCGATCAGGTAGAACGCCGGCCAGTACTGGTTGCGGTAGGCGTCCCAGGTCTTGTAGTCGTTGTCCTGCGCCACCGGGTATTCGATGCCGAAGCGCTTGATGGCGTCCGCCACATTCTTCGTTGTGCGCTCGAAAGGGAATTCCGGCGTGTGCACGCCCACCACCACCAGGCCCTGGTCCTTGTACTTCTGGTGCCACTGCTTCACGTACGGCAGCGTGTTGATGCAGTTGATGCAGGTGTAGGTCCAGAAATCCACCAGCACCACCTTGCCTCGCAGGCTGGCCAGGGTGCGCGGCTCGCTGTTGAGCCAGGTCTGGATGCCGGTGAATTCCGGCGCGGGAACCGGCGCCGGGGCGGCGGCATGCGCCGCGGTCCCCAGCAACAGGCCAGCCACGGCGAGCTTGACGGAAACGAGGGCCCGGCGGGCGGAAAGGCGGATGGATGGCATGGTGCGCTCCTTCAGGTCACGGAAAATCGGGTTGCGGAAAGTCGGGTTGAAAAAAAAACAGGTCGCGGAAAAACGGACAGGAAAAAAAGCAGGTCACGCGAACAGGCGGCTGATCCAGGCATAGGCCAGCACGTCGTACTGGAAATGGATGGCGATGGCCGACGCCACCAGCAACACGCCGAAGGCGCGCTGCAGGCGCACGGCGTGGCGGGCGATGGCGCCGACCCGGCGGGCCGCGAAGCCGCCGCCGTAGGCAATGACCAGCATCGGGATGCCGGCGCCCAGCCCGTAGACCAGCAACAGCAGGCTGGAATGGGCCAGGTCCTGGGCGCGCGCCGCCAGGATCAGGATCGATGCCAGCACCGGCCCGGCGCAGGGCGTCCAGACCGCGCCCAGCGACATGCCCAGCAGGAAGCCGCCGGCATTGCCCGAACCGCCCCGGGCGCCCAGGCCGATCACACCCTGCAGCGGGCCGCTCAGCCGCGCCGCCAGCCAGTCGTACGGCCGCGGCCAGATGCGCGCCAGGCCGAACAGCGCCAGCGCCGCCACGGACACCGAGCGCACCGCCTCATGGGCCGATTCCACCGCGCCCGACAGCAGGCTGAGCGCGATACCCAGCCCGGAGAACGCCAGCACGAAGCCCAGCACGATGCACAGCGGCCGCAGGCGCCCGGCGCGCTCGACCGCGCTACCCAGCAGGATCGGCAGCAGCGGCAATACGCAGGGTGAGGCTACCGTCAGCATGCCGGCGGCCAGGGCGAGCGGGGTGTCGATGAGGGTGGTCATGGCGGGCGGTCCGTTTCAGTCTCGATGACCGCATTGGACGCGCGGCGGGTATCCGCCCTGTGCCGGAAAACGGGGTTTTTGCGCGGCTTTTGTATCGTGTCCGGCCGCGCATACACTACGACACACTTCGCGCCGC
>NZ_QHHO01000049.1:1516229-1632305 GCF_003184165.1 Achromobacter sp. RW408 | reverse complement strand
TGCCGCGGCCCCGGCGGCCCGCCAGGCGCCCCGCCCCGAGCGGCCCATTCCCGCCGTGACCTACCCCGAAGACCTGCCCGTCAGCGCGCGGCGCCAGGAAATCGCGCGCGCCATCGCAGGCCACCAGGTGGTCATCGTCAGCGGCGAGACCGGCTCGGGCAAGACCACCCAATTGCCCAAGATCTGCCTGGAACTGGGCCGCGGCCGCCAGAAGATGATCGGCCACACCCAGCCGCGGCGGCTGGCCGCCACTTCGGTGGCCAAGCGCATCGCCGAGGAACTGAACACGCCGATGGGCGAGGTGGTGGGCTACCAGGTGCGTTTCAACGACCGCACCGGCCCCAATGCGTCGATCAAGCTGATGACCGACGGCATCCTGCTGGCCGAGTCGCAGCGCGACCCGCTCCTGCGCCGCTACGACACCATCATCATCGACGAGGCGCACGAACGCAGCCTGAACATCGACTTCCTGCTGGGCTATCTCAAGCAGCTGCTGCCGCGCCGTCCCGACCTGAAAGTCATCATCACGTCGGCCACCATCGACGCCGAGCGCTTCGCCCGCCATTTCGCCGCGTCCGAGGACAAGCCGGCGCCGGTGATCGAGGTCTCGGGCCGGTTGTATCCGGTCGAGGTGCGCTACCGTCCGGTGCGCGAGGAAGCCGCCGAGGACGAGGCCGCGCCCGCCAGGCCTGGCCGCGACCGCGAGCGCATGTCGGGCGACGAGGAACGCGACCTGATCGACGCCATCGTCGACGCGGTCGACGAATGCGCCCGCCACGGCCCCGGCGACGTGCTGGTGTTCCTGCCGGGCGAGCGCGAGATCCGCGAATCGGCCGAAGCGCTGCGCAAGCGCCACCCGGCCGGCACCGAGGTACTGCCGCTGTACGCGCGCCTGTCGCAGGCCGAGCAGGAACAGATCTTCCATCCGCGCGGCAACGCGCGCCGCATCGTGCTGGCCACCAACGTGGCGGAAACCTCGCTGACGGTGCCCGGCATCCGCTTCGTGGTCGACAGCGGCCTGGCGCGGGTCAAGCGCTATTCGTGGCGCAACAAGGTCGAGCAGCTGCGCATCGAACCGGTCAGCCGCGCCTCGGCCAACCAGCGCGCCGGCCGTTGCGGCCGGGTCGGCCCCGGTGTCTGCATCCGGCTCTACGACGAGGCCGACTTCAACGCCCGCGCCGCCTTCACCGACCCCGAGGTGCTGCGTTCCTCGCTGGCGTCCGTGATCCTGCGCATGAAGTCGCTCAAGCTGGACGACATCGAGCAGTTCCCGTTCGTCGAGGCCCCGCCCGGGCGCGCGGTGGCCGACGGCTACCACCTGCTGCAGGAACTGGGCGCGATCGAACTGGCGGCCGCCGATGATGGCGACGACGCCAGCCGCACCGGCGCCTCGTTCGTCCTGACCCAGACCGGCCACGAACTGGCCAAGCTGCCGGTGGACCCGCGCATCGGCCGCATGATCCTGGCCGCGCGCGAGCACCAGTGCCTGGCGGAAATGCTGATCATCGCTTCGGCGCTGTCGGTGCAGGACGCGCGCGACCGGCCCATGCAGGAACGCGAGGCGGCCGAAGCCGCGCACGCCAAGTTCGCCGACGACAAGTCCGAATTCATCTCCTTCCTCAAGCTGTGGCGCTGGTACGGCGAGCAGGTGCAGCACAAGGCCTCGCAGCGCAAGCTGGTGGGCCTGCTGCGGCAGAACTTCCTGTCGCCCATCCGGCTGCGCGAATGGCACGACGTCCACACCCAGCTGGCCGCCCTGGTGGGCGAGCAGGGCTGGCGCGTCAACCAGGTCGAGGCCACCTACGAACAGCTGCACATGGCGCTGCTGTCGGGCCTGTTGGGCAACATCGGCTTCAAGAGCGACGAGGGCGGTCACTACCAGGGCGCCCGCGAGATCCGCTTCCACATCCATCCGGGCTCGCGCCTGGTGAAGAAGGCCGGCCGCTGGATCGTCGCCGCCGAGCTGGTCGAGACCACCCGCCTGTATGCGCGCTGCGTGGCGCGCATCGATCCGGTCTGGCTGGAAAAGGTCGGCGCCCATTTGATCCGCAAGAACTGGTCGGACCCGCGCTGGGAAAAGAAGGCCGGCCAGGTGGTGGCCAACGAACGCGCCACGCTCTATGGCCTGACCATCTACAGCGGCCGTCGCATCCAGTACGGCCGGGTCCATCCGCGCGAGGCGCGCGAACTGTTCATCCGCCAGGCGCTGGTGCCGGGCGAGATCGACACGCGCCTGGCCTTCGTGGCCCACAACCGCAAGCTGATCGCCGGCATCGAGAAACTTGAGCATCAGACCCGTCGCCCCGACATCCTGGTCGATGACGAGCTGATCTACGCCTTCTATGACCGCCAGCTGCCGGCCGACATCTCGCAGACCGCGACGCTTGAAAAGTGGGTCAACGGCCTCGACAAGGCCGAAGCCGCCAAGCTGCTGCTGACGCGCGACGAACTGATGCGGCACGAGGCCGCCGGCGTCACCACCGACGTCTTCCCCAAGAAGGTGGAGTGGCAGGGCGTGTCGATGGCGCTCGATTACCACTTCGAGCCTGGCTCGCCGCGCGACGGCGTGACGCTGGCGGTGCCGCTGTTCGCCCTGAACCAGATCGATCCGGCGCGCTGCGAATGGCTGGTGCCCGGCATGCTCAAGGAGAAGGTGCACCTGCTGCTCAAGTCGCTGCCGCAGAAGCTGCGCCGCCACTGCGTGCCGCTGCCCGACTACGCCGCCGGCTTCTACGACCGCTGGTTCGAGCGCCTGGGCGACCCGCAGACCGGCCTGGTGGACGCCCTGATCGCCGACATGTGGGACCAGGTGCAGGTGCGCCCGGCCGCCGCCGACTTCAAGCTCGAGACGCTGCCGGCGCACCTGTTCATGAACTTCCGCGTGGTCGACGAGCACGGCCGCATGCTGGCGGCCGGCCGCAACCTGGCGCAGTTGCGCGCCGAGTTCGGCAAGCAGGCCCAGGCCACCTTCCAGCAGTTGGCCGCCAGCGACACCCAGGTGGCGCAGGCGCTGGCGCACGAGAACCTGACCGCCTGGACCTTCGGCCCGCTGCCGGAGATCATGGAGATCAAGCGCCGTGGCCAGTCGGTCATCGGTTACCCGGCGCTGGTCGACCGCGGCGCGCATTGCGACCTGGACGTGTTCGACGACCCGGACGAGGCCCGCAAGGCGCACCGCGCCGGCCTGCTCAAGCTGTTCCGGCTGGGCCTGCGCGAGCAGGTCAAGTTCCTGGAAAAGAACCTGGCCGACCTGACCAGGATCAGCATGCTCTACATGACGCTGGGCACGCAGGAAGAACTGCGCGACCAGATCATCGACTGCGCCCTGGGCCAGGCCTGCCTGGCCGAGCCCTGGCCGGTCAACGAGCAGCAGTTCGAGGCGCGCCGGGCCGAGGGCAAGGGCCGGCTGGGCCTGCTGGCGCAGGAGGTGGCGCGCCTGGCGGGCACGATCCTGACCGAATACGCGGCCCTGCAGCGCAAGCTGCCGCAGGCCAAGCCGCACGCCGCGGCCTATGCCGACCTGCAGCAGCAGCTGGGGGCGCTGATGCCCAAGTGGTTCATCCGCGACACCCCTTACCCCCAGCTGTCGCATTTCCCGCGCTACCTGAAGGCGGCGGTGGCGCGCATCGACAAGCTGCGCGCCGATCCGGGCCGCGATGCCAAGCTGGTGGCCGAGATGGCCCCGCTCGTGACCCAGTACCAGCGGGCCCGCTCGGCCCTGAAGGGGGCGCCCGACCCGCGCCTGGACGAGTTCCGCTGGTTGCTGGAGGAGCTGCGGGTAGCCCTGTTCGCGCAGGAATTGCGCACGCCGATGCCGGTGTCGGTCAAGCGCCTGATGAAAAGCTGGGAATCCCTGCAGCGCTGATCTTGCAGGTTCAGGCGTGGCCGGCGCGGCCCCGTCAACCGAGGAATACGGGGCGGCGCGAGCCGTCCCGTATTACCGTCAGATTTCAGTCGTTTTCTGTTCAGTGACGCGTCATCTGGTTATGCTTCAATGCGCGGGCCTTCACCCCCCGCTCCCTGGAGCATTGCCGACATGTTCGAGCTCTTCAGCACCCGGACGCGCCCGTCCGCGTCGTCCCGCTCCACGCCCAATCGCTGGGACTGGGCGCTCCTGCCCCTGGTGCTGGTGGTGCTGGCCGCGATGGCCTATGGCGCCTCGCAGATGAGCCGCCCCTTCGCCGTCGGCGAAGAACTGCCGATCTCGCTGGATCCGATCTACCTGCCGTACTACCTGCTGCGCACCATCCTGCGGATGTTCACGGCGCTGGCCTTTTCGCTGCTGTTCAGCTTCGTCTTCGCGGCCATCGCGGCCAAGTTCCGCACCGCCGAAAAAGCCATGATCCCGATGCTGGACATCCTGCAATCGGTGCCCATCCTGGGTTTCCAGGCCATCGCCATCGCGCCCTTCATCGCGCTGTTTCCCGGCAACCTGCTGGGCGTGGAGTGCGCGGCGATCTTCGCCATCTTCACCTCGCAGGCCTGGAACATGGCGTTCAGCCTGTACCAGTCGATGCGCACCGTGCCGGCCGAGCTGAACGAGGCCGCGCGGGTGTTCCGGCTGTCCGGCTGGCAGCGTTTCTGGCGCCTGGAGCTGCCGTACGCCACCCCGGGCCTGTTGTGGAACATGATGATGTCCATGTCCGGCGGCTGGTTCTTCCTGGTGGCGGCCGAGGCCATCTCGGTGGCCGGCCAGGACATCAAGCTGCCCGGCATCGGCTCTTACATCGCGGTGGCCATCGACGCCGAAAACGGCCGCGCCATCGCCTGGGCCATCGGCGCCATGATGGCCGGCATCCTGCTCTACGACCAGTTGTTCTTCCGGCCGCTGCTGGCCTGGGCCGACAAGTTCCGCTTCGAGGAATCGCAGGCCGACGTGGCGCAACAGTCCTGGTTGCTGGACTGGACCCGCCGCAGCCGCTGGATGCAGGCCCTGTCGAACATGTTCTGGGCGCGGATGCGGCGCGCGCTGGGCTGGTTCAGCGTGCCCTACGACGGCACCTCGATCCGTGCCCGCGCCAAGGCGCCGGACCCGCGCTGGACCCGCATATGGGATTCGCTGCTGGCCGCGGCCGCGCTGCTGGCGACCTACAAGCTGGTCGTGTTCGTGCACCAGGAAGTGGGCTGGGGCGAGGTGCTGCACGTGGTCGGCCTGGGCGGCATCACCCTGGCGCGGGTGATGGTGCTGATCGGACTTGCGTCGCTGATCTGGGTGCCGATCGCGGTCTGGATCGGCCTGCGGCCCCGGTATTCGCAACGGGTGCAGGCGGTGGCGCAGTTCCTGGCGGCGTTCCCGGTCAACCTGCTGTTTCCGGCCGTGGTGTTCGTGATGGTGGCGTTCAAGCTCAATCCGAACATCTGGCTCAGCCCGCTGATCATCTTCGGCACCCAGTGGTACATCCTGTTCAACGTGGTGGCGGGCGCCTCGACCATTCCCAATGAATTGCGCCTGGCGGCCGGCAACCTGGGCCTGAAGGGCTGGCTGCTGTGGCGCCGGGTCTACCTGCCGGCGGTGTTTCCCAGTTTCATCACCGGCGCCATCACCGCCAGCGGCGGCTCCTGGAACGCCAGCATCGTGGCCGAGTACGTGTCCTGGGGCAATACCTCGCTGGTGGCCGACGGCCTGGGCAGTTACATCAAGCAGATGACCGAGCAGGGCGATTTCCACCGCATCGCGCTCGGCATTGGCGTCATGAGCATTTTCGTCATGCTGCTGAACCGGTTTTTCTGGCGCAAACTGTATTTGCTGGCCGAAGACCGCGGCCGGTAGGAGTCTCCATGCCTTCCAATTTCCTGATTGAACTGCACGATGTCGGCAAATCGTTCCGCGCCGCGGATGGCACTGCCCGGCACGTGCTGGAACACGTGGACTTCACGCTGCGCGAAGGCGAGATCGTGGCCCTGCTGGGCAAGTCCGGTTCGGGCAAGTCGACCCTGCTGCGCATCATGGCGGGGCTGGTCAACGCCGACCAGGGCACCGTCACCTACCGCGGCCAGCCGGTGTACGGCCCCGCGGCAGGCATCGCCATGGTGTTCCAGTCCTTCGCGCTGTTCCCCTGGCTGACCGCGCAGCAGAACGTCGAGCTGGGCCTGGAGGCCCAGGGCGTGGCGCCGGCCGAGCGCGCCAGGCGCGCCGATGCGGTGCTCGACCTGATGGGCCTGGGCGGGTTCGGCGGCGCCTTGCCGCGCGAACTGTCCGGCGGCATGCGCCAGCGCGTCGGCATCGCCCGCGCCCTGGTCATGAATCCCGACGTGCTGCTAATGGACGAAGCCTTCTCGGCCCTCGACGTGCTGACCGGCGAAACGCTGCGCGACGACATGCTCGAACTATGGGACGAGAGCCGCATCTCGACCAAGGGCATCCTGATCGTGTCCCACAACATCGAGGAAGCGGTCATGATGGCCGACCGCATCATCGTGTTCTCCAGCGACCCCGGCCGCATCCGCAGCCAGGTGCAGATCGGCCTGCCGCGGCCGCGCAACGCCGATTCGCCGCAGGTGCGGGCGCTGATCGACGAGGTCTACGCGCTGATGACGCAGCGCCCGGCGCACGACATGCCGACGCCGCGCCAGCAGGGCCTGGGCTACCGCTTTCCGCATACCGAGGTCGAGCGCATGGAAGGCGTGCTCGACGTGCTGGCCGAGGCGCCGTTCAATGGCCGCGCCGACCTGCCCAAGCTGGCCGAGGAAGCCGAGATATCCGACGACGACCTGCTGCCGGCCTGCGAAGCGCTGGGCTTGTTCGGGCTGGCCCAGATCGACAAGGGCGACATCTACCTGACGCCGCTGGGCCAGCGCTACGTTCAGGCCGACCAGGACCAGAAGCAGGCCATCTTCGGCCGCCAGCTGCTGGCCCACGTGCCGCTGGCCGCGCACATCCGCCACAGCCTGGAACAGGAACCCGCCGGCGAGCTGCCGGAAAGGAACTTCCTGGATTCGCTGGAGGAATTCCTCAAGCCCGACGAAGCCGAGCGCGTGCTGAAGATCGCGGTGGAGTGGGGCCGCTATGGCGAGATCTATGGCTACGACTACCACACCGGCCTGTTGAGCTTGCCGGAGCGCGCCGCGGGGTAGGGTGGGGGAGCGGCGGGCCGGACGGCCCGCCGTGGTGGCGTGATGACCGCGCGATCCGCGCGGTCGGCCCGATCACAGGGCGATGAAGCCCGCGATCACCAGGATGATCAGGCCGTACTTGGTGGCCTTGTAGACGTTGCGGTTCCAGGCCTTGAAGGCCTTGCGCTTCTGGTCGATGACCCAGTGCGCATGGGTCAGCTTGTTGATGGCGCCGGTCTGGTCGCCGCCGTCGTTGGGCGAGCTGGCTGCCGACATCACCACGCGGCCGAACCAGCGGTTGAAGGCCTCGGCCCAGCCCCACTTGAGCGGCCGCTCGACGTCGCAGAACAGGATGATGCGGTTCTGGTCGGTGTGGTTGTAGGCCTCGTGCACGTAGGTCTCGTCGAACACCACGCTTTCGCCGTCGCGCCAGCTGTAGGATTCGCCGTCGACGATGATGTGGCAGCGGTCGTCGTTGGGCGTGGTCAGCCCCAGGTGGTAGCGCAGCGAGCCGGCGAACGGGTCGCGGTGGGCGTTGAGCTTGCCGCCCGGCGGCAGCTCGGCGAACATCGCCGCCTTGACCTTGGGCAGCGTCTTCAGGATGGCCACCGTCTTGGGGCACAGTTCCTCGGCCGAGGGGTGGCGGGCGTCATACCACTTCAGGTAGAAGCGCTTCCAGCCGTACTTGAAGAAGGAATTGAAGCCGATGTCGTTGTGGCTGTCGGCCGCCTTGATGCGGCGCAGCTCGGCCATCTGCAGGGCTTCGTCGCGGATCGTTTCCCAGTTGTCGTCCAGCACCTTGAGTTCGGCGATCTCGCTGGTGGTCAGGTAAGGGGTGGACGGCACGCGCGAGGTCAGCACCATGAAGGCGTTGACCGGCGCCAGCAGCACCGAGTGATCCAGCAGTTGCCGGCCCAGCGGCAGCTTGACGCGGCCACGGAAGTGCGCGAACAGGATGGCGGCAAGCCAGATCCCGGGTATCAGCCATTTCATACGTAAATCTCGTCCTGCGGCGGGTGAGTCAGGTGCAATCGCCTATTGTTACACAGCGTCGCCGAACAGGCCGTGGAGGAATCGTCCGCAGGGCGGTTTTAGGCCCTCCGACTAGGTACAATTCCTCCTATGTCCGAAGCCGTAACAACTCCGTCCCCTTTTGTCCACCTGCGCGTCCATTCCGAGTTTTCGGTGGTGGATGGCATCGTGCGCATTCCCGACCTCATCAAGCGTGTCGCCAAGCTGGGCCAGCCGGCAGTCGCGCTGACCGATCTGTCGAACCTGTTCGGCCTGATCAAGTTCTACAAGGGCGCGCGCGGCGCGGGCATCAAGCCCATCGCCGGCTGTGACGTCTGGCTGAGCAACGACGACGATCCCGCCAAGCCGTTTCGCGTGTTGCTGCTGGTGCGCAACCACCAGGGCTACCTGAACCTGTGCGAACTGCTGTCGCGCGCGTTCCTGACCAACCAGGGCAAGGGCCGGGCCGAGATCCGCCGTGAATGGCTGCAGGGCCAGGACGGCCTGATCGTGCTGTCGGGTGGCCGCGGCGGCGACGTCGGCCAGGCGCTGGACGCCGGCAACGCGGTGTCGGCGCTGGCCTTGGCGCGCCAGTGGGCGCATATGTTCCCGGGCAGCTACTACATCGAGTTGCAACGCGCCGGCATGGACGGCGACGAGGCCTATACCCAGGCCGCCATGCGCCTGGCGGCCGAGGCCGGCCTGCCGGTGGTGGCCACGCACCCGGTGCAGTTCCTGGACGAATACGAATTCCAGGCGCACGAGGCCCGTGTTTGCATCGCCGAAGGCGAGATCCTGGCCAACCCGCGCCGCGTGCGCCGCTTCAGCAAGGAACAGTACCTGCTCAGTTCCGAGGAAATGGCGCGTCGCTTTGCGGACGTGCCCTCGGCGCTGGCCAATACGGTCGAGATCGCCAAGCGCTGCAACCTCAGCCTGGTGCTGGGTAAGCCGCGCCTGCCGAACTTCCCCACGCCCGACGGTGTGTCGCTGGACGACTACCTGGTGCAGCTGTCCGAAGAGGGCCTGGAAAAGCGCATGGCCTTCCTGTTCCCGGATGAAGCCGAGCGCGCGTCCAAGCGCGAGCAGTACTACGAACGCCTGCGCTGGGAATGCAAGACCATCATCCAGATGGGCTTCCCCGGCTACTTCCTGATCGTGCAGGACTTCATCAACTGGGGCAAGAACAACGGCGTGCCGGTCGGCCCGGGCCGGGGTTCGGGCGCCGGTTCGCTGGTGGCGTACGCGCTCGGCATCACCGACCTGGATCCGATCCGCTACGACTTGCTGTTCGAGCGCTTCCTGAATCCCGAGCGGGTCTCGATGCCCGACTTCGATATCGACTTCTGCCAGGACAACCGCGAACGCGTCATCGACTACGTCAAGGAAAAATACGGTCGCGCCGCCGTGAGCCAGATCGCCACCTTCGGCACGCTGGGCGCCAAGGCCGTGGTGCGCGACGCCGGCCGGGTGCTGGACATGCCCTACATGTTCTGCGACGGCCTGTCCAAGCTGATCCCGTTCAACCCGATGGACCCCTGGACGCTCGAGCGCACCCTGAAGGACGAACCGGCCTTCAAGGACCGCTACGAGCAGGAAGAGGAAGTGCGCGCGCTGGTCGACCTGGCCAAGCCGCTCGAAGGCCTGACGCGCAACATCGGCATGCACGCCGGCGGCGTGCTGATCGCGCCCGGCAAGCTCACCGACTTCTGCCCGCTGTATTGCCAGCCGGGGCAGGAGAACAGCGCGGTGTCGCAGTTCGACAAGGACGACGTCGAAGCCGCCGGCCTGGTCAAGTTCGACTTCCTGGGCCTGCGCAACCTGACCATCCTGGACTGGGCCGTGCGCTACGTGCGCCAGTTCAACGAGGACAAGCGCGACTTCGACGTCATGGCGCTCAGCCTCGACGATCCGGCCGCCTACAAGATCCTGTGCGACGCCAACACCACCGCGGTGTTCCAGCTGGAATCGCGCGGCATGAAGGAGCTGCTCAAGAAGCTGCGGCCCAACACCTTCGAAGACATCATCGCCATGCTGGCCCTGTACCGTCCGGGGCCGCTGGAATCGGGCATGGTGGACGACTTCGTCAACCGCAAGCACGGCCGCGCCGCGGTGGACTACTTCCACAACGATCTGGAGAGCACGCTCAAGAGCACCTACGGGGTCATCGTCTACCAGGAACAGGTGATGCTGATCTCGCAGATCATCGGCGGCTACTCGCTGGGCGGCGCCGACCTGCTGCGCCGCGCCATGGGCAAGAAAAAGCCCGAGGAAATGGCCAAGCACCGCGAGCTGTTCGAGAAGGGCGCCAAGGAAAAGGGCCACGACCCCGACCTCGCGGTCAAGCTGTTCGACCTGATGGAGAAGTTCGCGGGCTACGGCTTCAACAAGTCGCACTCGGCCGCGTACGCGCTGATCTCCTACCAGACCGCCTGGCTCAAGGCCTACCACCCGACCGAGTTCCTGGCCGCCACCATGTCCTCCGACATGGACGACACGGACAAGGTGCAGATCTTCTGCCGCGACGCCCAGGACAACGGCGTCGAGGTGCTGCCGCCCGACGTCAATTTCTCGGGCTACCGCTTCGAACCCGTGGCTGACAAGCACACCGAAAAGGGCAAGCCGCCGCGCACCATGCGCTACGGCCTGGGGGCGGTCAAGGGCACGGGGCAGGGCGCGGTCGAGGACATCCTGCGCGCCCGCAAGGAAGGCGGCCCGTTCCAGAACCTGTTCGACTTCTGCCGCCGCGTCAGCAAGCACGCGGTCAACCGCCGCACCATCGAGGCCCTGATCAAGGCCGGCGCGTTCGACACCATCGAACCCAATCGCGCCGCCATGCTGGCCTCGGTGCCCACCGCCATGGAAGCGGCCGAGCAGGCCGCGCGCAGCGCCAACCAGTCCTCGCTGTTCGGCGACGACAGCAGCGACGTGGTGGCCGGCGAACTGGCCAAGGTCGCGCCGTGGGACCTGCACAAGAAGCTGACCGAGGAAAAATCGGCGCTGGGCTACTACTACAGTGGCCACCTGTTCGACGCCTGGCGCGACGAAGTGCGCCAGATCGTGCCGATGCAGCTGGCGCGGGTCGAGCCGCAGCGCGACCTGCAATGGATGTGCGGGGTGCTGGCCAGCGTGCGCGTCATGATGACCCGTCGCGGCAAGATGGTGTTCGCGGTGCTGGACGACGGCACCGCGCAGGTCGAGATCTCGGTGTTCAACGAGCTCTACGAAAAGCACCGCAACCGCCTGCGCGAAGACCAACTGGTCATTGTCCAGGGCAAGGTCAGCAACGACGACTACTCGGGCGGCATGCGCATCGTCGCCGAGCAGCTCTACGACCTGCAACTGGCGCGCGAGGCGCGCGCCAAATCGCTGCGCGTCAAGCTCAACGGCGGCGCGGACGCCGCGCGCTTGCGCCAGATGCTCAACCCGTTCCGCGCCGAGCCCGAGAACGGCATCCCCGGCGTGCCGGTGGACATCGTCTACACCAAGAACAATTTCCTGTGCACGGTGCGGCTGGGCGAGGAATGGCGGGTCCGCATGGCCGATACCCTGCTCGAAAACCTGAATGCCTGGACCAAGCCCAACGGCGTGGAGGTCACCTACTGATGCGTATCGTCCATTCGGAAGCCGCCACCAGTTTCGGTGGCCAGGAAGGCCGGATCTTCAAGGAAATGAACGCCATGCGCGCGCGTGGCCATCACCTCGAAGCCATCTGTCAGCCCACCGCCCTGCTGGCCGAGCGCCTGTCGGATGCCGGGTTCACGGTGCACACGCTGGAAATGGACGGTCCCGTCAATTACGTCAAGGGCGTCATCGCCATCCGCCGCATCCTGCGCGAAGGGCGTTTCGACGTGCTCAATACCCACAGCCGGCGCGATACGGTGATCGCCGCGGCGGCCGGCCGGCTGGCGGGCACGCCGCTGATCGTCCGCACCCGCCACTTGTCCAACAAGGTCGGTTCGCTGTGGTCATACACGCGCCTGCCGCACCGCGTCACCACCGTCAGCGACCACGTGCGCGAGCATCTGATCGAGCGCGGCGTGCCGGCCGACCACGTCGCCACGGTCTATTCGCCCATCGTGTTGCCGCCGCCGGTCGAGCATTCCACGCTGCGCGAGGAACTCGGCCTGGCGGCCGATGACGTGGTGGTCGGCTGTGTGGCCGTGATGCGCGCCACCAAGGGCCACAAGGACCTGATCGACGCCATCGCGCCGCTGATGGCCGCCCGTCCCAAGCTGCACCTGGTATTCGTGGGCGGGGGATCGCCGGTGTTCGAGCAGACCCAGGCCTACGTGGCCGAACGCGGCCTGGCCGATCGCATCCACCTGATGGGGATGCGGCGCGACGTGCCCAACCTGCTGGCCGGCTGTGATCTGTTCGCGCTGGCGACCCAGCAGGAAGCGTCCGGCACTGTCTACGTCGAGGCCCAGGCCAGCGGCCTGCCGGTCATCGGCACCGATGTCGGCGGGGTTTCCGAGATGTTCCGCGACGGCGAAACCGGCATCCTGGTGCCGCCGAAGGATCCGGCCGCGCTGACCGCCGCGCTCGAAAGACTGGTCGATGACGCCGCGCTGCGCCACCGCATGGGCGAGGCGGGCCGCAAGATGGTCTGGGAAGAAGGCGTGTTCTCGCCCGCCTGCCTGGCCGAAACCACCGAAGCCGTCTACACCCGCTGGCTGGCGGAGCGGCGCGGATGAACGCGCCCAACGTCCCGGTGTTGATGTATCACCACGTCACGCCGGCCGGCGGCATGATCGCCGCCACCCCCGAGGTTTTCGAGGCGCAGATCGCGCGCCTGGCGCGAGCCGGCTACCAGTCGCTGTCGACCGACCAGTTCGCCGCCTACCTGGCCGGCGCGCCGGCGCCCGAGCGGTCGGTGCTGATCACGTTCGACGACGGCTATCTCAACAACTGGGTCCATGCCCATCCGGTGCTGGCGCGCCACGGCATGCGCGCCGTGCTGTTCACCATTACCGGCTGGATCGGCGACGGGCCGGCGCGCCCGCACGCGGGGCAGGGCCTGCCGCTGCCGGCTACACCCGACCACGACGCCTGCAAGAAGCTGATCGCGGCCGGGCGCGGCGACGAGGCCATGCTGCGTTGGAGCGAAATCGAGGCGATGCGCGCCGCCGGCACTTTCGAGTTTCATTCGCATACCCACACCCACACGCGCTGGGACAAGGTCTGCGGCGCCGACACCGAGGCCAAGCGGGCCCATATCGCGCGGGAACTGTCCGATTCGCGCGAGACGCTGATCCAGCGCCTGGGGCAGGCCAGTGATCATCTTTGCTGGCCGCAGGGCTATTTCGACGCCGACTACGTGGCGGCCGCCAGGCAGGCGGGCTTTCGCCACTTGTACACTACCGACCCTTTCGGCCAGAACACGCCTGGCGCCGACCCCGGCCACATCTACCGCTTCGCGGTGCGCAACCAGGGTGGTACCTGGTTGAACCGGCGGCTCTGGCTGTCGCGCGATCCCTTCTGGGGGCCGCGCTATCACGCCTGGAAAGCCTGGAAAAAGCGTCTTAGGAATCGCGGATGAAGTTATCAGTCATAGTCATCACCAAGAACGAGGCGGCCAACATCGCCGAATGCCTCAAGTCGGTTGCTTTCGCCGACGAGTTCATCGTCGTGGATTCGGGCAGCACCGACGGCACGGTGGAGCTGGCCAGGGCCCTGGGGGCGCGGGTCGAAGTGACCTCCGACTGGCCCGGCTTCGGTCCGCAGAAGAACCGCGCGCTGGACCTGGCCACCGGTGACTGGGTGTTGTCGATCGACGCCGACGAGCGTGTCACGCCGGAGCTGGCGCGCGAGATCCAGGACACCCTGGCCGCGCCGCGCGCCGACACCTACGAGATCGCCCGCCTGTCGAATTTCTGCGGCCGCGACATCCGCCACAGCGGCTGGTGGCCCGACTACGTGCTGCGCCTGTTCAAGCGCGGCGCCGCGCGCTTCAATGACGCCGCCGTGCACGAGCGCGTGGTGCCGGCCAATGGCCAGCCGCCGCTGCAGCTCAAGGGCTACTTCCATCATTACCCGTACGACAACCTGGACGCGCTGGTCACCAAGATCAACCGCTACTCGTCGGACGCCGCCGCCATGATGTACGCCAAGGGGCGCCGCACTTCCGTGTTCGGCGCGCTGGGCCACAGCTTCTGGACTTTCGTGCGCATCTACCTGATCCGGCGCGGCTTCCTCGACGGCCGCCACGGCCTGGTGCTGGCGGTGACCGCGGCGGCGGGCAGTTTCTTCCGTTACTCGAAGCTGATGTTCCTGGCCGAGAAGAACAAGTGAAGATTCTCTACACCAATTTCCACGCCGGCAACGGCGGTGGACACGTCACCTACATCATCAACCTGTGCCGCGTCCTGGCCGCCGAGCACCAGATCACGGTCGCCGCGCCCGCCAGCAGCCGCCTGTACCGCTACGCCAAGGCGATCCCGGGCGTCACGGTCGCGGACATGCGCTACACCACGCGGCCCTCGTCCTGGTTCAAGGACCGCGCGCGGCTGCGCCGCCTGATCAAGGACGGCGGCTTCGACATCATCCATGCCAACGGCTCGGCCGATCACAAGCAGGTGATGCTGGCCACACTGGCGATGGCGCGCCGCCCGCGCATCGTGTTCACCAAGCACAACGACCATCCGCTCACCAGTTTCGGCCACAAGCTGCGGGTGGCGCTGGCCACCGACCACAGCATCGCGGTCAGCGACTACATCCACGGCCTGCTGTCCGATTCACCGTACCGCAAGCGTCCCATCACCACCATCCGCCACGGCATCGACACTCAGTTCTTCGCGCCGCCGGCGCCCGAGAGCGTCGATAAGCTGCGCGAACTCTTTTTCGGCCCGCAATGGCGCGGCAAGCTGCTGCTGGGCAGCGCCGGCGGCACCGACTACGACAAGGGCTGGCTCGACCTGGTGGCCGCGGTGGCGGCCTTGCCGCCGGGCGACAAGGAGCGGGTGCTGCTGCTCGTGGCTGGCGATCCGCCGTCCGAAGCCAAGCTGGATCGGGTGCGCGAATTGGGCATGACCGATCAGCTGCGTTTTCCCGGCCTGCTCGACGACGTGCGGGCGGCCCTGGCCGCGTGCGACGCCGGTTTCGTGCTGTCGTACCGCGAGGCGTTGTCGTTCGCCTGCCGCGAGATCATGGGCCTGGGCCTGCCTGCCCTGGTCACCAACGTCGGCGGCCTGCCCGAGAACGTGAATGACGGCGTCGACGGCTGGATCGTGCCGGTGCGCGACGTGGCCGCCATGACGGCGCGCCTGCGCATCATGCTGGACGATCCCGGCCAGGTCCGGGCCATGGGCGCGAACGCCCGCGAAACCGCGGTGCGCGACTTCAACCTGGCGCGTTTCGCGCAAGCCACGGTCGACGTCTACCAGCGTACGTTGGGCGGACACTGAGCCTTATAATCCGCGCTATGTCTATCCCAATTCTCATGTACCACCAGATCGGCGAACCCAATCCCAAGGGCACGCCGTTTCGCGGCCTGACGGTGCACCCGGACGATTTCGCGCGCCAGATGCGCTGGATGCGCTTCCTGGGTTATCGCGGCCTGTCGATGCGCGACATCATGCCGTACGTGCGCGGCGAGCGCCACGGCAAGGTATTCGGCCTGACCTTCGACGACGGCTACCGCAACGTGGTCCAGAATGCGATGCCGGTGCTGGACAAGCTCGGCTTCACGGCCACCAACTACCTGGTGGCCAACCAGTTCGACGGCGGCAATGTCTGGGACGCCAAGATCGGCATTCCCTTTTCGCCCCTGATGACCGTCGACGAGATGCGCCAGTGGGCCGCCTCCGGCCACGAGGTCGGCTCGCACACCCTGGATCACGTCCACCTGCCCGAAATGACGCCCGAAGAGGCGCGCCGCCAGATGGTCGAATCCAAGGACGTGCTGGAGCAGGCTCTCGGCGCGCCGGTCACCGCCTTCTGCTATCCCTACGGCGACCATGGCCCGGAACACCTGGTCATGGCGCGCGAGGCGGGCTACGACAACGCCACGTTGACCAAGCGCGGCCTGGCGCGCGCCAGCGACGATCCCTTCGGCCTGCCGCGAGTGACCGTGTCGCGATCGACCGGCATCTTCCGTTTCCTGCAGAAATGCCTGACGCGCTATGAAGACACCCGCGGGCGCCGCTGAGCGGCGGCTGCGCATCGCACTGCTGGTCGACCGCTTCGGCAACCGCTTCGGCGGCGCCGAGGCCTACGGCGTCGAACTCATGCGCGTGCTGGGCCAGCGCCACGATATTTCCGTGGTGGCGCGCGACTTCGACAGCGATCTGCCGTTTCCCTTCCACCCGGTGCGCTTTCCCGGCTGGCTGCCCAGCTGGATGCGGGTGCTGTATTTCGCCTGGAAGGCCGATCGCCTGACCCGTGGCCGCTATGACATCGTCCATTCGCACATGAACGGCTGGGCCGGCGAAATCCAGGTCATGCACGTCACGCCGGTACGCTACAACCGCCTGACCCGGGCCAAGCCGCTCAAGCGTGTACTCGCCTGGCTCAGCCCGCGGCTGGCCACGTATCTGTTGCTCGAGAAATCCCGGGTGCGCCGCGCGCCCGCCCGTCGGGTAGTGGCGGTGTCCGGCCTGATCATGGACCAGTTGCACCGCAGCTACGGTCCGCAGTTGCCGGTCGAGATCATCGCGCCCGGCGTCAAGCTGCCCGCGCCAGAAGCGGCGGACTCGCGCGCCGCCACGCGCGCCTCGCTGGGCTGGGAGGCGGACACGATCGGCTGCCTGCTGGTGGCTCGCAACCCGCTGCGCAAGGGGCTGCCCGCGCTGCTGGACGCGCTGGCGCTGCTGCCCGCGCCGTACCGCCTGCTGGTGGTGGGAGCCGACGCCGCGACCCGCGAACGGGTGCGCGCGGCCGGCGCGGTGGCCAATCGCGTCACGCTGGTCGATCCCACGCCCGATGTCGCCAGGTACTTTGCCGCGGCCGACATCTACGCCCATCCGACGCTCAACGACAGCTACGCCATGGCGCCGCTGGAAGCCATGTCGCATGGCTTGCCGGTCGTGGTCAGTTCCCCCGCCTACTGCGGATTCGCGCAATACCTGTCGGCCGGCAAGGATGCCCTCATCCTGCAGGATCCGCGCGATGGCGCGCAGCTGGCGCAGGCCCTGCAGCGCCTGGGCGACGAACCCGAACTGCGCGCGGCGCTATCCGAGCGCGGCCTGGCGATCGCGCGCGACCAGAGCTGGGAGACCGTGGCGTCGCGCTATGAAGACCTGTACCACGGGGTGCTGGCCGAGCGCGGCTGAGACGCGGCCGCCAGCAAAAAAAAACGGGACCGCAAGGTCCCGTTTTCGCTTTCAATGCGTCGGCGCCGTGGCCCGTTCCAGTTCCCCCAGCCAGCGGATCGCATATTCGCGCTCGGATCCGCACATTTCGGGCTGGGCCTGCAGCCCGCCGCAGAAAGCCGGACGCTCGGGCTGGCCGAAGAGGGCGCAACGCATGTCCGGCAGCAGCTGGATACAGGGCACGCCTGCCGGCTTGCCGTCGGGCATGCCGGGGATCGGCCGCGTGATCGACGGCGCGATGCAACAGGCGCCGCACCCTGGCCGGCACGCCAGCGAGGCCGGCATCTTCAGACCCACCCGCGCAACCAGTAGACGAACAGGCCGGCGTATTCCTTGATGATGGAGCGGCTGGCGTCGAACGTGCGCTGGTCGGGCAGCCACGGGTTCAGCGAACCGTCGGCGGGCGCCACGATCTGCGGGGGCGCGGGCGCGGCGATGGCGATCACGCCCTGCTTGGAGAACGCCGCCATGGCGCGCGGCATGTGCAGGGCGGACGTGACCAGCAGCACCTTGCCGATGCCGCGGGTCTTGAGCTGGTCTTCGGTCAGGGCCGCATTCTCGTAAGTGGTGCGGCTGGCGTTTTCCAGGATCAGGGCCGATTCCGGCACGCCCTGTTGGCGGATGGCGTGGGCCATGCCGCGCGCCTCGCTCACGTCGCCTTCCAGCGCGCCGCCCGACAGCACCACCTTGGGCGCCCGGCCCGCCAGGTAGAGCTGGGCCGCGGTGTCGACGCGCACCACGGCGGTGTCCTTGTCGTAGGGCAGGAACCAATTGGCGCGGCCATTGGCGGTATTGCCGCCCAGCACCACGATGGCGTCGGCGGTGGGAGACTCGGCGGGCGGCAGGTGCGGATAGCGGTTTTCCAGCGCGCCGCCGAGCCAGAGCGAGGTCACCGGAAGCGACCACGCCAGCGCCCACAGCAGGCCGGCGAGGATCAGGGCGCCGCCGGTCTTGCGCAGCCGGAACAGGCCCAGCACCAGGCCGACCACCACCAGGGTCAGGCACAGGTTGTAGGGAATGATCAGATTCGTGAGGTAGCTCGACATGGTCATTTCAAGACAAACTGTTTACCGCGCATCGTCCAGCATGGCGTTGGCCTGCTGTTGCACCGCCTCGGCGGATGGCCATGCCGTTTCCGAACCGATGCACACCGCCCGGGGCGACCACGGTCCGGTCCGGCCGGGGCGGGTGACGCCGAATAGCGTGAGTTCCCGCGCGCCGGCCGCCGCGGCGACGTGCGAAACGCCGGAATCGTTGCAGACCACCAACGCTGCTTTGGTCGTCAACGCGGCGAACGCGCCCAGGGACAAGGGTGGCAGCAA
This sequence comes from Achromobacter sp. RW408, assembly GCF_003184165.1. Classification (NCBI taxonomy): domain Bacteria; kingdom Pseudomonadati; phylum Pseudomonadota; class Betaproteobacteria; order Burkholderiales; family Alcaligenaceae; genus Achromobacter; species Achromobacter sp. RW408. The sequence continues at coordinate 1,613,611 of NZ_QHHO01000049.1, read as the reverse complement.
CTGCGCGCTCGGGGCATTGCGCCGGGCTTCGTCGGTTTCCGCCGGAGGGGGGCACATTACCACGGTATGGCCCCGTGCCTGCAAGGCGCGGGTAAGTGTATCGAATCCTGGCCACACCTTGATCTTTCCCTTGTGCAGCCCGGTGGCCGTGGGCGCGATCAGGACGAAGCGCTGCCCGGCCAGGCCCGCCGCCTCCAGGGCCAGGTCGGCGGCGCCCTGGTGCGTTGGCGTCAGGGGCAGGTCGAGTGTGGGAGCCGGGTCGGCGGGGCCGGTGGGCAGACCCCAGCGGGCCAGCGCTTCGCGTGTCAGGTGATGCCAGGACTGCACCGCGTGCAGGGCGGCGTCCGGCTTGGCCACCGGCCAGCGCAACAGGAAGCTGCGGCCGTCGTCGCGATAGCCCGCCGATGGCACTCCCGCCAGCCGGAACACCAGCGCGCTGGACAGCGAATCCGGCAACAACAGGCCGCGGGCGCGCCGCCCCTCGGCGCCCAGGGCGCGGCGATGGGCGCTGACCGTGGCTCTATCCGGCCCCACTTTTCCCAGCATCGGCAGGAACTCCCGTTTGTCGATCCCGTCCAACAGGTCCCGCGCCCAGGGGCGGGCACAGATAACCAGGGGCAAGCCGGCGGCCTGCAAGGCCCGCAGGCTGGGCAGGCTCATGCAGACATCGCCCACCCAATTGGGCAGGCGGACGTAGAGGCAACTGATTTCGGACATGGACAGGCGCACCGCGCGATAGGAACTGAAAGGGGGACGCCCGGCCCCGCGCGGCAACGCGTAGCCAGTACAATCCGGGGCACAATTGTATAAAAGCGAGTGATTCCATTGAATTCTGCCGCACGCAACGCGCCCGCAGGCTCCCAGCCTGTCAAAGCTGAACTCTGGAGCCGAATCTATAGCCGGGTCGGTTCCTACTGGAAGGGGCTGGTGCTGGCGACCCTGCTGATGGCCGGCGCCGCCGCCACGCAGCCCACGCTGGCCGTCATTATGCAGCCCCTGCTGGACGACGGCTTCTCGGGCGCCAAACCGTACTATGTCTGGGCGCTGCCGCTGGCGGTGGTCGGGTTGATCTTCTTGCGCGGCGTCTGCAACTTCTTCAGCGACTACCTGCTGGCCTGGGTCGCCAACAACGTTCTGCTGGGCATGCGGCGCGACATGTTCGAACGCCTGCTGGGCCTGCCCGACGCCGATTTCAAGCGCGGCGACACCGGCCGCCTGCTGAACCGATTCACCATCGACGCGGGCAACGTCACCGGCTACGCCACCGACGTCATCACGGTGCTGGTGCGTGAAACCCTGGTGGTCATCGCCCTGATCTGCGTGCTGCTGTACACCTCGTGGGTGCTGACCCTGATCATCCTGATCATGCTGCCCGTCTCGGTGCTGATCGCGCGCAGCTTCATCAAGCGCCTGCGCCGCATCAACCGCGACACCGTCAACATGAACGCCGAACTGACCCGGGTGGTCAGCGAGGGCATCGACGGCCAGCGCGTCATCAAGCTGTTCGACGGCTACGAGGTCGAACGCGGCCGCTTCGATTTCGTCAGCAGCCGCCTGCGCCGCTTCGCCATGCGCACCGCCACCGCCGACGCCGCCCTGACGCCCCTGACGCAGGTGTGCATCTCGATCTCGGTGGGCGCGGTCATCGCCGTCGCCTTGGGCCAGGCCAACAACGGCTCGCTCACGGTCGGCAGCTTCGCCTCCTTCATGGCCGCGCTGGCGCAGATCTTCGACCCCATCAAGCGCCTGACCAACCTGGCCGCGCGCATGCAGAAGATGCTGGTGTCGGCCGAAAGCGTGTTCACCCTGATCGACCAGGTGCCCGAAAGCGACACCGGCACGCGCGAACTGCCCGAGCCCGTGCGCGGCAAGGTGGAGTTCCGCAACGTCACCCACCGCTTCGCCGACGCCGACCGCGACACCGTCAATGACGTGTCCTTCGTGGTCGAACCCGGCCAGACCGTGGCGCTGGTGGGACGCTCCGGCAGCGGCAAGACCACGCTGGTCAACATGCTGCCGCGCTTCGTGCTGGCCGACAGCGGCGCCATCTACGTCGACGACGTGCCGATCAACGACCTTAAGCTGCGCAGCCTGCGTTCGCACCTGTCGCTGGTCAGCCAGGACGTGGTGCTGTTCGACGACACCATCGCCGCCAACGTCGGCTACGGCGCCCTGGGCGAAGCCAGCGAGCAGCAGGTGCGTGACGCGCTGGCCGCCGCCAACCTGCTCGATTTCGTCGAAGGCCTGCCGCAGGGCATCAACACGCCGGTGGGCGAAAACGCCGCCCGCCTGTCCGGCGGCCAGCGCCAACGCCTGGCGATCGCCCGCGCCCTGATCAAGAACGCGCCGATCCTGATCCTCGACGAGGCCACCTCCGCCCTCGACAACGAGTCCGAACGCCAGGTGCAGGCCTCGCTCGAGCGCCTGATGAAGGGGCGCACGACGCTGGTCATCGCGCACCGCCTGTCCACGGTGCAGAACGCCGACCGCATCATCGTGCTGGACGCCGGCAAGATCGTCGAGCAGGGCGCCCACGCCGAGCTGCTGGCCGCCGACGGCCTGTACGCCTCGCTCTACAACATGCAGTTCCGCGAAGACTGATCGCGTGCGCGGCGCCCGGGGCGCCGCGCCAGGCCACCCAGGAGCCGCCCATGTCCCTGCCCGCAGAAGGCAACCAGCTGGTCAACGTCGTCGTCCTGCTGGGCGCGGCGGTGGTGGCGGTGCCCTTGTTCAAGCGCCTGGGACTCGGTTCCGTCCTGGGTTACCTGGCCGCCGGCCTGGCCATCGGCCCGTTCGGCATCGGCTGGTTCTCCGACCCCCGTTCCATCCTGCATGTGGCCGAACTCGGCGTGGTGATGTTTCTGTTCATCATCGGCCTGGAAATGCAGCCGTCGCGACTATGGAAGCTGCGCGGGGAGATCTTCGGCCTGGGCGTGGCCCAGGTGGTGGCCTGTGGCGCGCTGTTGACGGCGGTCGGCCTGTTGGCCGGATTGTCGGGGCCGGCGGCCTTCATGGCGGCGATGGGTTTCGTGCTGTCGTCCACCGCCATCGTCATGCAGATACTGGCCGAGCGCGACGAGACCGCCAGCGCCCAGGGCCAGCGCATCGTTTCCATCCTGCTGCTCGAAGACCTCGCCATCGTGCCCCTGTTGGCCCTGGTGGCGTTGCTGGCGCCGGCAGGCACCACCGAGCATGGCGATCCCTGGCTGCAGGCGGCCATCGCCATCGGTTGCGTCCTGGCGCTGCTGGCGGCCGGGCGCTGGTTGCTCAATCCTCTGTTCCGCCTGCTGGCGGCCGCGCATGCCCGCGAAGTGATGACCGCCGCCGCGCTGCTGGTGGTGCTGGGCGCGGCGCTGCTTATGGAATTGGGCGGCCTGTCGATGGCCATGGGCGCCTTCCTGGCCGGCGTGCTGCTGTCCGAGTCCACCTTCCGCCATCAGCTGGAGGCCGAGGTCGAGCCGTTCCGCGGCATCCTCCTGGGCCTGTTCTTCCTGGGCGTCGGCATGTCGCTGGACCTGGCCGCGGTGGCGCGTGAATGGCAGTTGATCCTGGCGGGCGTGCTGGTCTTCATGCTGGTCAAATCGGTGGGCGTCTACCTGGTCGCCCGGCTGTTGCGCGCCAGCCATGCCGAGGCCGTGACCCGCGCGGCGTTGTTGGCCCAAGGGGGCGAATTCGCCTTCGTGCTCTACGGCGCCGCCGCGGCCGCGGGCATCTTTGATGCGCACCTGGCCGCCGTGCTGATCGCCGTGGTCATCATTTCCATGGCCTTGACGCCCTTGTGCGTACTGGCGCTGCGCTGGCTGCTGCCCAAACCCGTCCCCTCGATGGAAGGGGTGGACGTGGCCCGGGACCTGGAAGGTTGCGCATTGATCGTGGGTTTCGGCCGGTTCGGCCAGATCGTGACGCAGGCAATGCTGGCGCGCGACATGAAGGTCTCGATCCTGGATATCGACACCGATGCCATCCGCGCGGCCGCCAAATGGGGCGTCAAGGTGTATTACGGGGACGGTACCCGCATCGACATGCTGCGCACGGCCGGCGCCGAAACCGCCAAGGCCATCCTGATCTGTATCGACAATCCGCAGTCAGTCAACCACATGGTCAAGCTGATCAAATCGGAATTCCCCCTGGTGCAACTGGTGGTGCGGGCCTATGACCGCATCCATTCCCTGGCGCTGGCCAGGGAAGGGGTCGACTACCAGGTGCGCGAGACCCTGGAATCGGCCCTGGTTTTCGGCGAAGCCGCGCTGCGCGCCATCGGCGTGCCGCCGGACGAAGCCGCCGACGTGGTGGCGGACGTGCGCAAGCGGGACACCGACCGGTTCGAGCTGGAGGTGGCCGGCGGCCTGTTCGCCGGGCGCTCGCTGCTGTACGGCAACATGACCGGCCCGGCGGATGGCAGGAACGACCAGCCGGACCGTGAAACCGTGGCGCCGGCCGGGCATGCGGAGCCTGGCGCGCCGGCATGACCGCCGTATGACAAGCGACCTGTATCGCGTATTACAGCCTCTTTGCATTACTTTACGCATCATTTCACGCGCAAGTCCGATCGGCTGAGGTAGATTTAGCTTCAAGCGCGCTCCACTTCCGGAGCGTTTCTGCCAGGGGGGCTGCCATGCTGCAATCGGATCGGATTTCCACGACCCCGCAAGCGGTCGCGCTTGAGCTTGCACGCCGTCAAGCCACGACCCTGCGTTGCGGGTTTTGCGCGGGCGCCATGCGCCAGCTCGTCCTGTCGGCGGGCGGGGCCGGCCCCGCCTGGGCCATCAGCGCCCATCGCGAAACCGACAAGGCGCGCGGCGCCAAGGCCTTCCCCTTCCGGATCGCCGCCACGCTGTCCTGACGCGCTGGCCCGGCCGCGCGGCCGTGGGGGGCGCGTGGCCGGCTGCCATCGCCACGCGGCGCTTGCCGGCCTGGCGCCACCAGGCAAGATGCCCGGTCGGCGCCATGCCGATACGGCTTTCGATATCGATCGGTACGCCCCGGCGTGGATCCGCCGACGCCGTTCCTGGCTGTGAACGGGCGCCATCTTGCATGGTCGCCCGCGCTTGCGGCATCATGACCCGTAAAAGGCATGACACCCCGCCGCGATCGCGAAGGAGCGCCGTATTGAAGTCCCATGGGTTTCTACATCGCAGCCTGTACGCCCTCGCGGGGTTGATCGCCATCGGCATCTGCGCCGCCTCGATCGCGTTGCTCTGGACGGACCGGCGCATCACCTGGAACCTCGCCTACGTCGCCGCCGGCAACCTGACGGAAGTGCTGTCGGCCGACATCGGCCGCACCATTCGCGTCTATGACCTGTCGCTGCAAGGCGTCATTGAACGCCTGCAAGAGCCGGGTATCGAAGACCTGCCACGCGGCACCCTGCATCGCTTCCTGTTCGACCGCGCCGCCAGCGCCGAGTACCTTGGCACCATCCTCATCCTGGACCGCGACGGAAACGTCCGCTACGACTCACAGAGTCTCGATCCTCCCATCGCCAATTTCGCCGACCGCGACTTCTTCCAGGTCCATCGCGACAGGCCCGACGCCGGCATGTATGTCAGCCGTCCGTACCTCAGCCGCTTGCGCGGCGGCGACGAGAGCATCGGCATCAGTCGCCGGCTTGCCGCGCCCGACGGCAGCTTCGCCGGCGTGGTCTCCGGGTCGCTGCGCCTGGCCTATTTCCGCGAGCGCTTCGCCGGGCTGTCGATCGGCCCGCGCGATTCCATTACCATCTTCCGCAACGATGGCGCGGTGCTCGCGCGCACGCCTTATTCCTCCGCGGACCTGGACGCCGACATCGGCCAGGAACCGGACTTCCAGCAATTCCTGATCCGCCGCGAAGGCGTGTTCGTCGGCGCGCTGGCTCCGGATGGCGTCGACCGTCTTTATACCTTCGACAGCGTGCCCGGCACGCCGCTGGTCATCGACGTCGCGATGGCGGTCGACGAAGTCCTGGCGCCATGGGAACGACGGGCGATGCTGGTCATCCCCATCACCCTGGCGCTGTTCGCCTCGGTGGTGGCGCAGGTCGTGCTGTACCGGCGCGAGACGCGGTTGCGCCTGGAAGTGGAGACCAGGCTTGAAAAAGAGGCCCAGACCGATGGCCTGACAGGTATTGCCAACCGCCGCACCTTCGATGAAGCACTGGCGCGCGAATGGGCCAGCGCGGGCCGCGACGGCGAACCCTTGTCACTGCTGTTTCTCGACGCCGACCGCTTCAAGCTCTACAACGACCGCTATGGTCACCAGGAGGGCGACGAGCTGCTCAAGATACTGGCGCTGACCGTGCGCGGCAAGGCGCGGCGCCCTCGCGACCTGGCGGCGCGCTACGGCGGCGAGGAGTTCGTGGCACTGTTGCCCAATACCCCGCTCGAGCATGCGATCGACATCGCCGAACGCATACGCCAGGCCGTGGTCGGCCTGCACGCGCAGCACGAAGACAACGAAGGCGGCATTGTCACCGTCAGCATCGGCGTGGCCACCGCGGTGCCCCGGCCGGGCGACGAAGTCGCCGCCCTGGTTGAAGCCGCCGATGCGGCCGTCTACCGTGCCAAGGAGGCCGGGCGCAACCGCGTCGTGGCTGCCGGCCCATGACGGGCGTCGGCCTGTCGCCGCCGTCGCGGACGCCAAGAAAAACGGGACGGCCGTTGCAAGGACCGTCCCGTCGAGATGCCAGCGAGGCGCTCAGCGGCCGAGCATGACGGCCTGCAGGCGAGTTTGCGCCTGTTGCACCTTCTGCGCCTGGGCGGTCAATTCCTGCAGCAGCTTGTTCAGCTCGGCCAGCACGGCCGGGTCCTGCACCCGCGGCGCCGGGCCCGTCAGGTCGATCTGCGCCTTGTGCGTTTCGACGTATTCCGCCACCTTGAGGCTGCTGTCCAGCGTGCCGCTGATTTGCGGCAACACTTCGCGGAAGGTGTCGGCCGGCACCGTCACCGTCTTGGCGTAGGCCTTGTCATACACCGCCTTCAGGTCGTCGGGCTGCTTCAGTTGCGCGCGCGCCGCGTCCGCCTTGGCCTGCTCCTTGGTCAGGGCCTCGCCCATGTCCTTGAGCGCGGTCTGCACCGTCTTGATGTCGTCGCGCCGGGCCACCACGTCGTTCAGCGAACGCACGGCGCCCTTCTGCATGAGGCTGCCCATCGGCTTGACCGAAGCGTCCATGCCGGCGTTGAAATCGGTGATCACCGCATACTGCGCGGCGTAGTCGCCGAAGGACTTCTTCTCTTCTTCCGTCAGCTGCGGCACGCGCACGCCCGGCTTGTCGACGATGCGGGTCTGCAGGAACTGCGTGAACGCCGCGCGTTGCTCAGGCTCCTTGTTGCCGCAAGCGGTCAGCGCCAGCGGCAACGCCAGGGCCAGCAGCACGAAAGGACGGAATAGGGATTTCATTACGTGATTCTCCGGAAAACATGGGAAATGGCGCGCCCCTTTTAAAATCGGGGGTGGCCAGCCGGGGGCGAGCTTATCGGGTCGTGGCCTTCGTCGCCATTGGTTTCAAACTTCATTTCAATCGAAGTGCCAAGATACAAAATTCACACACATTGACGTGAAAATTTGCATGGCAGCTGGTACGCGCGAGCGGGCGTAGGCATGCCGGAATACGGCCGCCATGAAGGATGGTCACGATGGAATAAGGTCGCCATGAAAGAAGAAAGCCGCTGTCGCGGCTTTCCGGCATCACAGATCATGGAGTACCGGCCATGGGCCGGCAAGGCTGCGGGTTTCAAACTAGGATGATGTCGTACTTTTCCTGCGAATACGTGCTCTCGACTTCCAGCGACACCCGCTTGCCCACGAAATCGCCCAGCATCGCCAGGTGCTGGCTTTCCTCTTCCAGGAACAGGTCCACCACGTCCTGCGACGCCAGGATGCGGAATTCCTTGGGATTGAACTGGCGCGCCTCGCGAAGGATCTCGCGCAGGATCTCGTAGCAGACCGTGCGCGGCGTGCGCACGTTACCGCGCGACTCGCACATGGGGCAGGGCTCGCACAGCTGGTGCGCCAGCGAATCACGGGTGCGCTTGCGCGTCATTTCCACCAGGCCCAGCTGCGTGAAGCCATTGACCGTCATGCGGGTGCGGTCGCGCGCCAGCGCCTTCTTCAGTTCGGCCAGCACGGTCTCGCGGTGCTCCTGTTCCTCCATGTCGATGAAGTCCAGGATCACGATGCCGCCCAGGTTGCGCAGCCGCAATTGACGGGCAATGGCCTGCGCGGCTTCCAGATTGGTCTTGAAGATGGTGTCGTCGAAGTTGCGGCCGCCGACGAAGCCGCCGGTATTGACGTCGACCGTGGTCAACGCCTCGGTCTGGTCGATGATCAGGTAGCCGCCCGACTTCAGGTCGACGCGGCGCGACAGGGCCCGCGCAATCTCCTCGTCGACATTGGCCGTATCGAACAGGGGGCGCTCTCCGCTGTAATGCTGGATGCGATCGACCACGGAAGGCGTATAGACGCGGGCCCATTCCAGCATCGCCGCGGTGGTGGTGCGCGAGTCGACCAGGATGGCGCCCGTCGACGGCCCCACCATGTCGCGCAGCACTCTCTGCGCCAGTGTCAGGTCCTGGTGCAGCAGCGCCGGCGCCGGTTGGGTGCGGGCCGCGGCCTGCACACTGGTCCAGAGCTTGCGCAGGTATTCCAGGTCGGCCGCCAATTCCTCGTCATTGGCGCCTTCGGCCTGGGTGCGCACGATGAAGCCGCCTTTTTCCTCGCTCGGCATCAACGCCTGCAGCCGCTCGCGCAGTTGGATGCGCTCGGACTCCGAGTCGATCTTCTGCGAAATGCCGATGTGCGGATCGTGCGGCAGGTATACCAGCATGCGGCCGGCCATGCTGATCTGCGTCGACAGGCGGGCGCCCTTGGTGCCCAGGGGATCCTTGACCACCTGGACCATGATGGTCTGCCCCTCGAACAGCAGTTTTTCGATGGGCGTTGGCGTCAGGCCCTGGCTGCGCTCGCCCCGGTTCTCGCGCAGGTCCGCGATGTGGATGAAGGCGGCCCGCTCCAGGCCGATGTCGATGAAGGCGCTCTGCATGCCCGGCAGCACCCGGACCACGCGTCCCAGGTAGATATTGCCGACGTGCCCGCGCTGGATGCTGCGTTCCACGTGCAGCTCCTGCACCGACCCTTGCTCGACCAGCGCGACGCGGGTCTCGAAAGGCGTGACGTTGATCAGGATATCTTCGCTCAACGCGATGGTGGGGGGCATGGGGGCATCTTCTCCAAGTTAAGGGCAGTGCGGCGCAAGGCGAATAGTAAACGTACCGGCGCGCCGGGCAAGCGGCGCGGCGCCCGGCTGGCGAGATCGCCTATCCATATGGATAGGGGGGCGAGGGAAGCGCCCTATATCTGTATAGATAGGGAAGACTGCGCCATCGGCACGCGGGCACACAACGCTATCTATATAGAGAGACGAGGCGTTGGACAAGTGCGCGAGCAGGGGACGGAAGGCCCGCGGGCGGCTTGCGTTCCGACGTCCTGCAAAATCCATCAGTCTTTTTGCGTCCGGCGTGTGACAGTCGAAAATTCTGTGCTATAGTCTCGCTCCTTCGCAGTTCAAGCAGTTTTGTTGAGCGGCGGGGCCAGGCAAGTGCAACGGATCCGAAGGGCTACGGCAAGCGGGTCTGCCGCAGGGCAGCAAGGCGGTGAGTCAGCGATGATTCTCTCGAACCGGCGGTCAGCGAATTTTGCATAGGATGGTGCGAATCAGGCAGAAGCCAGTTGCACGATCTGCAAAAATTGTGCTATAGTCTTGGGCTTGGCTGGTGACGGCGAATCAGGGTTTACCCGATAGGGTGGTCTGGTCAGCGTTGCAGGCCAACTGGGGCGGTAACCAACCTCCGAAGCGATTCGGGGCTACTGCGAAGTGAAGCGATTCACGAAACGGCGGGGTTGCAAGATAGGATGCAAGTTAGGCAAAAGCCGGTTGCATAATCTGCAAAAGTTGTGTTATAGTTTCAGGCTTGGCAGTTACCGAAAAATTAGGGTTAACCCTGATATTTCGATAGCTGCTAAAGAGAGAAAGCCGGGCGCGAGCCTGGTGAGACCTGAAGAGGTCGTAGGCAAGGCAGCGAAGTGAAGCAAGCGACGCTGACTTGACAAACGATAAAAACTTCTTCATAATCTCGTTTCTCTGCTGCTGACACAGCGATCGACGCGAAAGCGAAATCGCCGAAGAAAGCAGAAGATGCAGTAAGTAGTTTGGTAGTACAGAATTTGGCAGTACCGCTCTTTAACAATTAAACAACCGATAAGTGTGGGCGCTTGATGCGGGTGCGCAGTGACTGGGTTTTAAACCCTTTCACAAGCACAATGAAATCAAGTGCTCACTAGAAGTGAAGTACCTTAGATGTCAAGTCTAAGCACATACCTCACTTCCTTTGAGTAGCGACGTATGACTCGGTTCTTCGGAACTAAGAAATACGAAACAAATACAGAGATTAAACTGAAGAGTTTGATCCTGGCTCAGATTGAACGCTAGCGGGATGCCTTACACATGCAAGTCGAACGGCAGCACGGACTTCGGTCTGGTGGCGAGTGGCGAACGGGTGAGTAATGTATCGGAACGTGCCCAGTAGCGGGGGATAACTACGCGAAAGCGTAGCTAATACCGCATACGCCCTACGGGGGAAAGCAGGGGATCGCAAGACCTTGCACTATTGGAGCGGCCGATATCGGATTAGCTAGTTGGTGGGGTAACGGCTCACCAAGGCGACGATCCGTAGCTGGTTTGAGAGGACGACCAGCCACACTGGGACTGAGACACGGCCCAGACTCCTACGGGAGGCAGCAGTGGGGAATTTTGGACAATGGGGGAAACCCTGATCCAGCCATCCCGCGTGTGCGATGAAGGCCTTCGGGTTGTAAAGCACTTTTGGCAGGAAAGAAACGTCGCGGGTTAATACCCCGCGAAACTGACGGTACCTGCAGAATAAGCACCGGCTAACTACGTGCCAGCAGCCGCGGTAATACGTAGGGTGCAAGCGTTAATCGGAATTACTGGGCGTAAAGCGTGCGCAGGCGGTTCGGAAAGAAAGATGTGAAATCCCAGAGCTTAACTTTGGAACTGCATTTTTAACTACCGGGCTAGAGTGTGTCAGAGGGAGGTGGAATTCCGCGTGTAGCAGTGAAATGCGTAGATATGCGGAGGAACACCGATGGCGAAGGCAGCCTCCTGGGATAACACTGACGCTCATGCACGAAAGCGTGGGGAGCAAACAGGATTAGATACCCTGGTAGTCCACGCCCTAAACGATGTCAACTAGCTGTTGGGGCCTTCGGGCCTTGGTAGCGCAGCTAACGCGTGAAGTTGACCGCCTGGGGAGTACGGTCGCAAGATTAAAACTCAAAGGAATTGACGGGGACCCGCACAAGCGGTGGATGATGTGGATTAATTCGATGCAACGCGAAAAACCTTACCTACCCTTGACATGTCTGGAATGCCGAAGAGATTTGGCAGTGCTCGCAAGAGAACCGGAACACAGGTGCTGCATGGCTGTCGTCAGCTCGTGTCGTGAGATGTTGGGTTAAGTCCCGCAACGAGCGCAACCCTTGTCATTAGTTGCTACGAAAGGGCACTCTAATGAGACTGCCGGTGACAAACCGGAGGAAGGTGGGGATGACGTCAAGTCCTCATGGCCCTTATGGGTAGGGCTTCACACGTCATACAATGGTCGGGACAGAGGGTCGCCAACCCGCGAGGGGGAGCCAATCCCAGAAACCCGATCGTAGTCCGGATCGCAGTCTGCAACTCGACTGCGTGAAGTCGGAATCGCTAGTAATCGCGGATCAGCATGTCGCGGTGAATACGTTCCCGGGTCTTGTACACACCGCCCGTCACACCATGGGAGTGGGTTTTACCAGAAGTAGTTAGCCTAACCGCAAGGGGGGCGATTACCACGGTAGGATTCATGACTGGGGTGAAGTCGTAACAAGGTAGCCGTATCGGAAGGTGCGGCTGGATCACCTCCTTTCAGAGCTTAGTGCTCGTGTTAAGCGTCCACTCTTATCGGTTGTTTGATATAGCTGGGATCGGTTGTGGGCTTGGGTAGAGGGACTCCTCCCTGTGTCCATGACTTCTGACTACTGATCCGGGAAGGTTTTGGGTCTGTAGCTCAGTCGGTTAGAGCACCGTCTTGATAAGGCGGGGGTCGTTGGTTCGAATCCAACCAGACCCACCAAGTATTCGCAGGTAGAGATGCCGTGAATATGGGGGTGTAGCTCAGCTGGGAGAGCGCCTGCTTTGCAAGCAGGATGTCATCGGTTCGATCCCGTTCACCTCCACCAAGACCTGTGCCTGGTGGGATGTAGAGGCTAACTCATAGTGTCGTGCGGATAGTATCTGCCCGGTCTTATGAGTTGGGTTTTACTCAACAGCTATATTCGTTCTTTAACAATCTGGAAGAAGCACAACGAAATGTGCTCATCAAGTAATCAGCTTGCTGATGAAGATGGGTACGGGTTGTGATTGCATTAATTTTGTTCCAAGTTCTCAAGACTGGGGTGAATAACCTCAGACTGCTTTGAAACTTATGAACGGCACAAACGCTAATACTCAGGTCCTATAGCCTACAGCGTTATAGGATCAAGCGACTAAGTGCATATGGTGGATGCCTTGGCGATCACAGGCGATGAAGGACGTAGTAGCCTGCGAAAAGCTGCGGGGAGCTGGCAAACAAGCTTTGATCCGCAGATGTCCGAATGGGGAAACCCACTGCGCAAGCAGTATCCCTGACTGAATACATAGGTCAGTGGAAGCGAACCGGGTGAACTGAAACATCTCAGTAGCTCGAGGAAAAGAAATCAACCGAGATTCCGAAAGTAGTGGCGAGCGAAATCGGAAGAGCCTTCACGTTTTAGCATGCAAGATAGTCGAACGGAATGGAAAGTCCGGCCGTAGCAGGTGATAGCCCTGTAGACGAAATTTTGTGTGTGGAACTAAGCGTGAGAAAAGTAGGGCGGGACACGTGAAATCCTGTTTGAAGATGGGGGGACCATCCTCCAAGGCTAAATACTCGTGATCGACCGATAGTGAACCAGTACCGTGAGGGAAAGGCGAAAAGAACCCCGGAAGGGGAGTGAAATAGATCCTGAAACCGTATGCATACAAACAGTAGGAGCCTCCTTGTGGGGTGACTGCGTACCTTTTGTATAATGGGTCAGCGACTTACATTCAGTGGCAAGGTTAACCGAATAGGGAAGCCGTAGCGAAAGCGAGTCCGAATAGGGCGATTCAGTCGCTGGGTGTAGACCCGAAACCAGATGATCTATCCATGGCCAGGTTGAAGGCACGGTAACACGTGCTGGAGGACCGAACCCACTAATGTTGAAAAATTAGGGGATGAGCTGTGGATAGGGGTGAAAGGCTAAACAAATCTGGAAATAGCTGGTTCTCTCCGAAAACTATTTAGGTAGTGCCTCAAGTATTACTGCGGGGGGTAGAGCACTGTTATAGCTAGGGGGTCATGGCGACTTACCAAACTATGGCAAACTCCGAATACCCGCAAGTACAGCTTGGGAGACAGAGCACCGGGTGCTAACGTCCGGACTCAAGAGGGAAACAACCCAGACCGCCAGCTAAGGTCCCAAATTATCGCTAAGTGGGAAACGAAGTGGGAAGGCATAGACAGTCAGGAGGTTGGCTTAGAAGCAGCCATCCTTTAAAGAAAGCGTAATAGCTCACTGATCGAGTCGTCCTGCGCGGAAGATGTAACGGGGCTAAGCGATAAACCGAAGCTGCGGGTGTGCACTTTGTGCACGCGGTAGGAGAGCGTTCTGTAAGCCTGCGAAGGTGGCTTGTAAAGGCTGCTGGAGGTATCAGAAGTGCGAATGCTGACATGAGTAGCGATAAAGGGGGTGAAAAGCCCCCTCGCCGTAAGTCCAAGGTTTCCTGCGCAACGTTCATCGGCGCAGGGTGAGTCGGCCCCTAAGGCGAGGCAGAGATGCGTAGCTGATGGGAAGCTGGTTAATATTCCAGCACCGTCGTACAGTGCGATGGGGGGACGGATCGCGGAAGATCATCAGGGTGTTGGATGTCCCTGTTGACGTATCGAAGATGGCGCTTAGGCAAATCCGGGCGCGTAAATCAAGGGTACGGCACGAGCGAGCATTGCTTGCGAAGTGATTGGAAGTGGTTCCAAGAAAAGCCTCTAAGCTTCAGCTGTACGAGACCGTACCGCAAACCGACACAGGTGGACGGGATGAATATTCCAAGGCGCTTGAGAGAACTCAGGAGAAGGAACTCGGCAAATTGATACCGTAACTTCGGGAGAAGGTATACCCCGGTAGTGTGAAGCGCCTGCGCGCTTAGCATGATGGGGTCGCAGAGAATCGGTGGCTGCGACTGTTTATTAAAAACACAGCACTCTGCAAAGACGAAAGTCGACGTATAGGGTGTGACGCCTGCCCGGTGCCGGAAGGTTAAGTGATGGGGTGCAAGCTCTTGATCGAAGCCCCGGTAAACGGCGGCCGTAACTATAACGGTCCTAAGGTAGCGAAATTCCTTGTCGGGTAAGTTCCGACCTGCACGAATGGCGTAACGATGGCCACACTGTCTCCTCCTGAGACTCAGCGAAGTTGAAGTGTTTGTGATGATGCAATCTACCCGCGGCTAGACGGAAAGACCCCATGAACCTTTACTGTAGCTTTGCATTGGACTGTGAACCGGCCTGTGTAGGATAGGTGGGAGGCTTTGAAGCGTGGTCGCTAGATCACGTGGAGCCATCCTTGAAATACCACCCTGGTTTGTTTGCGGTTCTAACCTTGGTCCGTTATCCGGATCGGGGACAGTGCATGGTGGGCAGTTTGACTGGGGCGGTCTCCTCCCAAAGTGTAACGGAGGAGTTCGAAGGTACGCTAGGTACGGTCGGAAATCGTGCTGATAGTGCAATGGCATAAGCGTGCTTGACTGTGAGACTGACAAGTCGAACAGGTGCGAAAGCAGGACATAGTGATCCGGTGGTTCTGAATGGAAGGGCCATCGCTCAACGGATAAAAGGTACTCTGGGGATAACAGGCTGATACCGCCCAAGAGTTCATATCGACGGCGGTGTTTGGCACCTCGATGTCGGCTCATCTCATCCTGGGGCTGTAGCCGGTCCCAAGGGTATGGCTGTTCGCCATTTAAAGAGGTACGTGAGCTGGGTTTAAAACGTCGTGAGACAGTTTGGTCCCTATCTGCCGTGGGCGTTGGATACTTGACGGAGCCTGCTCCTAGTACGAGAGGACCGGAGTGGACGTACCTCTGGTGTACCGGTTGTCATGCCAATGGCATTGCCGGGTAGCTAAGTACGGAAGAGATAACCGCTGAAGGCATCTAAGCGGGAAACTCGTCTGAAGATTAGGTATCCCGGGGACTTGATCCCCCTGAAGAGTCGTTCGAGACCAGGACGTTGATAGGTCGGGTGTGGAAGCGCAGTAATGCGTTAAGCTAACCGATACTAATTGCTCGTGAGGCTTGATCCTATAACACTGATGGTTATGACCTGGTGGTATAGCGTTCCAAGTGTCGTTCAATACAAAATCTGGCTGCCCCGTCAGCAGCCAGCCAACACCAATTACACCCACTGTGCGGGATCATCGAGACACTCTCTGATCCCCACACGTTGCGCTTCTTCCAAGATTGGAGCGGTTGTCCCCAAAGACAATCTCTCAACCCGTTACGCCTGACGACCATAGCAAGGTGGTACCACTCCTTCCCATCCCGAACAGGACAGTGAAACGCCTTTGCGCCGATGATAGTGGACGGACGTCTGTGAAAGTAGGTCATCGTCAGGCTTTTATTGCTCAAAACCCCACAGGCTCGCGCCTGTGGGGTTTTGTTTTTATGAAAAGCCCGTTCATGCGTGCGCCACGATTATCGAGCCCGGCTCTGATCGTCGCGAACAAAGCTGGCCATGCAGTACCCAGGATTGGAGCGCTCGCCATCGAGGCGGGATGCTCGGCAGGTCAAGCCTGATGCCCATAGCAAGGTGGTACCACTCCTTCCCATCCCGAACAGGACAGTGAAACGCCTTCGCGCCGATGATAGTGGACGGACGTCTGTGAAAGTAGGTCAGTATCAGGCAGTTATTCAAGAAGAAAACCCCGCAGGCTGACGCCTGCGGGGTTTTTTCATTGGCGGTTGCTTTCCGGCTACTACGATCTGGCGCCGCGGGCGGGGGCCAGGCAGGTGCCGGCCTCCCCGGGGAAGAAGGAAGTTCAGCCGGGCTGACGCTGCGCGGCGTCCGGCAACTGGCGCCGCAATGCGGCGAAGAACAGTTCCGACTGCAGGCGTTCGCTCTGTATTTGCGCGGCCACCTTGCCGGCGATCAGCGGATCCACCGGGGCCAAGGCGCGGCCGGTGGATTCGGCAAGCACTTGCGCGGTACAGGCGCGTTCGAGGAAGAAGAGATCGTCGTAGGCGTAGTCGAGCCGCTCGCCGCAGACCACCACACCGTGATTGCCGAGGAAAGCAATGTCTGCGCCCTGCATGGCGCGGGCAATGCGTTCGCCTTCGCTGGCGTCCAACGCCAGGCCGTTGTATTCGTCATCGACCGCGATGCGGCCATGGAAGCGCATCGCATTCTGCGAGAGCGTGGTGTCGAGGGCGCGGGTGCTGGTGAGCGTCAATGCGGTGGCGTAGGGCATGTGGGTATGCAATACACAGGCCTTGCCGGCGATGCGATGGATTGCGGCGTGGATGAACATGGCCGTGGGTTCGACTTCGTGGCGTCCCGCCAGCTTGCGACCCTCGGCATCGACCAGCACGATATCGGCAGCCTGGACCTCATGCCACATCAGGCCGCGCGGGTTCAGCAGGAAATGGTCGGAGTCTCCCGGTAGCGCCACGCTGAAATGGTTGCAGACGCCTTCGCCGAGCCCGTGGGCGGCGGCGGCGCGCAGCGCCAGCGCAAGGTCATCGCGCAGGGCGCTGACGTGCTCGGCGTGGAACAGCGCGTTGGCGAAATGAGGATCGTGGTTCATTGGCTGCCCGATTGAAGTTGGAAATCGCCAGGATGGCGTCGTGAGCGAGAGTGCCGGGCGGCGGCGTCGAGCCGGCCGGGATGCCGGATCGGAACGGGCGGTGATATGCGCCCGCCCGATTCCCTACATCCAGCCGGCCTGGCGCAACAGCCCGGGTACTTGGTCCAGAGTCGATACGGTAGCGTCGGGACGGTAGTCCGGCAAGGGCTGGCGGCCGGTACCGCGGTCGATCCACACGCAGCGAAAGCCGATGTCGCGCGCGGCGGCATGGTCCAGGTGGGGACTGGCGCAAATGTGCACGACTTCGTCCGGGGTGACGCCGAGGCTGTCATGGGCGTGGGCAAAGATGCGGCGCGACGGCTTGTAGGCGCCCGCCTGTTCGGCGGTGACGACGCGGTCGACGTGACCGCCCAATTGCGCCACATTGCCGGCGATGATGGCGTCGTCGGTATTGGAGATGATGCAGAGGCGGAAGCCAGCGCGCTTGAGCAGCGCAAGCGTGTCGACCACTTCGGGAAATGGCGGCATGGCCGAAATACTGTCGGTGAGCAGCGCGGCATCCTGCGGGCGATATTCGAGTCCCAGGTCGTGCATGGTCAGCCGCAGCGCTTCGCGCGTGATGTCGGCGAAATGCCGATGGGGCGGGGTGCGCTCCAACCGATGTTCGTGCTCGTCGTAGATACGCAGGAACCGCGCGGGCGTCGGGGCGCGCTGTGCCTCCTGATTGGCGGCCAGAATGCGGGCCACGGCGGCTTGCAGGCCTTCATCCCATTGGATCAGGGTGCCGTAGCAGTCGAAAGTGAGCCATTGCGGGCGCGGGAGGTGATCCAGGGGCATGGCGTTTCCTTGAAGATCGTTGAAGACGGGTGCCAGCTTAGGATTGCTCAGGTAAGTTGTAAAATTAATAATAAAACTGCTTTCAGTGATATTTCAAATATCATTCCTGGCAGGTGAAAACGAACGCGAAAACGCTTGGCCCCTCGGCGAGGTTCGCGGAAACCGCGACCCCGAGGCTTCTCAAACGGATATCTCATGCTCGATCTCGAATTGCTCCGCACCCTGGTCTGCGTGGTCGATGAAGGCAGCTTCACACGGGCCGCCGGTCGCGTGCACCGCACACAATCGACCGTGAGTCAGCAGGTACGCAAGCTTGAGCAGACCGTGGGCAGGACCCTGTTGCTGCGCGATCGCGCGGGCAACCAGGTGCAGGCCACCGACGATGGCGAGCTGATGCTGGCCTACGCGCGCAAACTGCTGGCGATGGCGGACGAGGCGGAACTGGCGCTGGCGACGCCGCGTCGCACGCGGGCGATCCGGCTGGGCATTCCCGAGGACTTCGATGTGGCGCGACTGACGGCGCTGCTGGCGGGGTTTGCCGTGAGCCATCCGGATATCCGCCTGGAGACCGGCAGTGGCATGAGCATGGAGCTGAAAGCCCGGCTCGGCGCCGGGGAACTGGATCTGGCCCTGATCAAGCGGGAGCCCGGCGAAGGCCCTTGCCTGGCGGCGTGGCCCGAGCAACTGGCGTGGGTCGGGGATGAGCGTTTGCTGCAGGGCGTGGAGCCGCTGCCGTTGGTGTTGTTTCCGCACGGCTGCATCTATCGCAAGCGCATGATCTATGCGCTGGAAAGCGCCGGTCGGTCGTGGCGCGTCGCGTATCACAGCCAGAGCCTGGCTGGCGTGCAGGCCGCGGTGGCGGCGGGGCTGGGGATTTCGCTGCTGCCGGCTTTCGCGTGTCTGCCCGAGCATGGTGTGTTGGGGCCGGAGTCGGGGCTGGCGCCAGCGCCTCGGACGGAGTTGGCGATCGTGGGAGGAGCGGGCGCCGCGGCCGATGCGGCGCTGAAGAACCTGGTGACGGTGCTGGCGCAGGCGGTAGGCCAGGACGTGCAGATGCCGCCGCGCCGGCGGGCTTCAGCTTAGGTCGCCATCCAGGTAATACCAGCGCCCGGCTTCACGCACGAAGCGGCTGACCTCATGCATGCGGCTGGCGCGTCCGGCCAGGCGGCTGCGGGCCACGAATTCGACGGTGGCGTGATCGGCATCCTGGTCGCGGGCCTGCTTGATGGCCAGGCCGAGCCACTTCATCGCGGGCGGATTGGGTTCGAGCGAGGCCGGGCGGGTCGTGGGATGCCAGGTTTCGAGCAGGTAGTCGAGCTTGTCCAGCACGAAGGCGCTGTAACGCGAACGCATCAAGTCTTGCGCGGTGGGAGCCTGCAAGGCTTGGGGGCCCTGGTGCCAGCGGCCGCAGCAGGCGGTGTAGGTTTTGCCGGTGCCACAGGGACAGGCGGTGGAATCAGGCGCGGTCACGGCAGGGCTCAGGCCAGCAGGTCGTTGTATTCGGGGTGGCGGCGCATGTAGACGTCGGCATAGGAACACTGCGGACGGACTTTCCAGCCTTGCGCGCGGGCTGTGTCGAGGGCGACGCGGGTGAGCTCGGCGGCGATGCCGCGTCCACCCACCTGGCTGGGCACGCCGGTGTGCGTGATGGTCATCACGCCATCACGCAGGTGGTAGTCCAGTACGCACAGCACGCCGTCGACGGTGGCGGTGTAGCGGGAATGGGCGGTGTCGTGGATGACGGAAAGCATGGGAATCCCTGCGTATGAAAGAGCGGGCGGCGTGGCGTCCCGGGCAACGGACAGCATAACAGCGGCGGGCCGCCGGGCCGGATCAGCGCTGCAGGACCTTCAGCAGCGCCGTCAGCTGCGCGTCGCGATCCCGCACCAGGTCGGCGATGTCGCGCTGGCCGGCTTCGGCGTTGACGCCTTCGATCAGGCGGCGCCGCAGCTCAGGCGTGACCTCGGGCGTTCCCAGGTCGTCCCACCAGGTCTGGATGGGGCCGAGCAGGTGGTCCATGAAATGTGCCATGCCGCCGGGGCCGCCGCCGAGGTTGAAGGTCATGTGCGGCCCGAACAGGGCCCAGCGCAGTCCCGGGCCTTGCGACACCGCGGCGTCGATATCGGCGACGCTGGCGACATTGTCGGCGGCCAGGTGGATCGCCTCGCGCCACAGCGCGGCCTGGAGGCGGTTGGCGATATGGCCCGGGACTTCCTTGTTGACGCGGATCGGATGCTTGCCCAGCTGGCGGTAGAAAGCGATGCAACGCTCGACCGTCGCTTCGGAGGTCTGCTTGCCGCCCACCACCTCGACCAGCGGGATCAGGTGAGGCGGGTTGAACGGATGGCCGATGACGAAGCGCGCCGCATGTTGGCAGCGTGCCTGCAGGCGGCTCATGATGAGTCCGGAGGAGCTGGAGGCGACGATCACTTCGGGCGGCAGCAGCGCGTCCATGCGCGCGAACAGGTCGGTCTTGAAGTCTTCGCGTTCAGGACCGTTTTCCTGGACGAAGTCCACGCCGCGCAACGCGCCGGCCAGGTCGGCATCGAAACGCAGCGCCTCGGGGCTGGCGCCGGCGGCCACGCGGCCGAGCTCGGTCAGCACCGGCCAGGCGGCGGCGACGCGCGCGCGTGTCAGGGATTCCGCGTCGGCGGCGGGATCGCAGACCACGACTTCGAGTCCATACGCCAGGAACAGCGCGGCCCAGCTGGCGCCGATGGTGCCCGCGCCGACAATGGCGACGCGGCGTATGGCGGGGGAGGGGGACGTGTCGGTCATGCGAGGCTCCGGAAGGTGTCCAAGGAAGGTCCATTGTGAAGCAAAGCGGGCTGGGTTGCCACGCGGGGCCTCGGCGGGCAAGATGGCGGGATGCCGGCGGCCCCTGCTTGCGCAACACCGCCATCCACTTTTTGCCGGAGCGATTCATGGACGTGTCGCGGTCAGCCGAACGGCGGGCGGTGCCGTATTTCTGCCAATGGGAATCGGCCCATCTGGCCGGCGCCATCATACGCAAGGAACTGCGGCTGGAGGACGATCCTTCCTGGCGCGCCTCCGGCGCGCGGGACGTGGCGGAATATGCCCGCTGGGCCAGCCATGTCTGCGGCATGGCCTGCTTGAAGATGGTGCTGGCCGCCACCACCGGGCAGGTACATCCGACCCTGGAACTGGCGCGTCGCGGCATGCCCCACGGCGCCTACACCGAGGACGGCGAGGGGCGCATCAAAGGGCTGATCTACGCGCCGTTCGTGCGCTTCGTGGCCGAGGAGTTCGGGCTCGAAGCCGAGGTGTGCGTGGACCTGCGGGGAGAGGCGCTGCCGGCAATGATGAGCCGCGCCGCCTATTTCATGGCATCGGTTCATCCGTGGATCCGATGGCCGGATCGTGAACCGCCCGCCCGGGGCGGCCACCTGGTGCTGGTGACGCGGGCCACGCCGGAGCACGTGACTTTCCACAATCCTTCCGGCGAGCCGGGCGCGCAGGCCGATGCCTGTGTGCCGCTGGATGTCTTCGACCGTTTTTTTGCCGGCCGCGGGATCGCGATCCTGCGTCGAGATTGATCGGCCGCGCCGCGCGCCGTTCAGGCAGCGTGGCTTCACGGCGGCGCGGCCTCGCCGCCAGATGACGGCCCGCCGCCGATGCCCGTCAGGTGTTGCGGGCGTGACGCAGGTGCCGCCATACCAGCATCGCGGCAACCAGATAAGCGGCGGCGATGATGACGTAGGAGGCGGGCAGGCGGGCATGCCAGTCCGGCAGCAGGTGCAGGATGGTGCCCATCAGTGCCACCCCCACCAGGGCGCCCGATTGCCGGTTGGCGTTGAGCGCGGCCGCGGCGCTATTGGCGTGATGCTTGCCCGACACCTGCATGACCACGCTGGTCATCGCCGGCACCGCGATACCGACTCCCAGGTTCGCCAGCGCCACCACGGCGGCGAAGGGCCGGTAGGGCATGTCGGGCGTGAACGCGGCCAGGCCCGCCAGGCTCATGACCGTCGCCAACAGGATGCCGCCCAGCAGCGAGGCGGATACGTTCCAGCGCGCCGATATGCGGCTCGAGATCAGGTTGCCGATGGAGAACACCGCCAGCATGGGCACCAGTTGGATGCCGGTCTCCAGGGCGTCGGCGCCGCGGGCCTGTTGCAGGAACAGGCTGAGCAGGAACAATTGGCCGTACGAGGCGAGGTTGATGAGAAAGCCCACGCCGTTGGCCGCCGCAAACTGCGTGGTCTGGAACAGCGCGCGCGGAATGATCGGCTCGGCGTGGCGCCGCTCGCGGTGTATCAGCAGCGTGGCGGCGAGCAGGAACACGAGCGCCGCGCCCAGGATGGGCAACGAGTCCCATCCGTAGGCGTTGCCCTGGATCAACGCAAAGCAGAGCGATGACAGCGCGACGACACCGAACACATGGCTCAGCGGATTGAGCGCGCGAGGGCGGCGCGGGGCCGCCTGGATGCGGCGCCGCGCCAGCCACAGGCCTGCCAGGCCCAGCGGCAGGTTGATGAGGAAGATGCCGCGCCAACCGAACTGGTGGATCAGCACGCCGCCCAGCAGCGGACCGGCGGCGCCGGCCACGGCCACGATGGCCGACCATGCGGCCAGCATGCGATTGCGCACCTGGTCGTCTTCATAGGCATGGGTCAGCAGGCTGAGCGAACTGGGCATGAACAGCGCGGCGCCCAGGCCCTGCAGCATGCGGGCGGCGATCAGCAGGTCTCCCCCGGGCGCGATGCCGCATAGCAGCGAGGCTAGGGTAAAGACGCCCAGCCCCGCCAGATAGACGGTCTTGGCGCCATAGCGGTCGGCCAAGGCGCCGGCCACCAGCAGCAGGGCGGCGAAGGTCAGGGTGTAGCCGTCGACGATCCAGACCAGATCGGTGAGCGGCACGGTGAACTGCTGCGCGATGCTGGGCAGGGCGACGTTGACGACGGTGACGTCGAGCATGGCCATGACGAAGCCGATGGCCAGGGTGACAAGGGGCAGCAGGCCGGTCGCGGCGGGACGAAGGGCGGGTTCGACGGGGAGCGGGGCAGTGGAACAGGCGGGGCGCATGACAGGAACTTCCGGGGACTTCCGAGGTGCACAGATTAGGGGTTCCGTTGATGCAAAAAAATAGGAGAATCTGCTTTATAGTGATGCAAAATTGCATCAACATTTGGCGCCGTGGCGATCCGCCGGGGCCTTGGCGGAGCCGCCTGCATGGATTGGGACAACGCGCGCATCTTCCTGGCGATCTACCGCAATGGCACCCTGCGTGGCGCCGCGGCCCTCTTACAGATCGATCAGGCCACGGCCGGCCGCCGGCTGGCGGCGCTGGAGGCTTCGCTGGACGCCCGCTTGTTCCTGCGCACGCCGTCGGGCTATGTGCCGACCGCCGCGGGTGAACAGGCATTTGCCGCGGCCGAGCGCATGGAGCAGGCCGCCGATCAGCTGCAACGGCAGATGCAAGGGCTGGATCACCGGCTGTCGGGCGTGGTGCGGGTGGCGACGTCCGAGACCGTGGCCAGTTATTTCATCATGGAAGCCATCAGCCGGCTGCACGTGCAGCATCCCGACATCCGCATCGCGCTGTCGACCTCGATTCAGCTGAGCAATCTGACCCGGCGCGAAGCCGATCTGGCAATCCGCAATATCAAGCCGGACAATCCCGACCTGATCCAGCGCCATCTGGCGCGCAAGGAAGTCGGGCTGTATGCCTCCCGCTCCTATCTCGAGGCGCATGGCGAGCCGCGTCCCGGAACCGCCTTCGCCGGCCATACGCTGGTGACCTACCAGCAGGCCGTGCTGCCGGGCTGGTCGGACACCTTCTGTGGCGAGCCCACCGGGAATGGCCGCATTGCCATGGAATTGAATTCGGGCCTGATGATCATCGAGGCGGTGGCGGCGGGCCTGGGCATCGGCGAACTGCCCATCCATATGGCGCCGCAGTATCCGGACCTGGTGCGGATCTGGCCTCATCGCAGCGAGCCCTATGATTTATGGCTGGTGATGCATGGCGACCTGAACCGGACAGCGCGGGTGCGCGCCGTCGCGGACGCGATTGTCGAGGTGTTCGAAGAGGACTGAGGCGCATGGCCTGGCGGCGCGTTCCGGCTTGTGGACGCGTGCAAGGGGCGCTAAGGTTGGCCGTCCGGCGGCGCCTGGCCGCCGGTTTCCGTTGACCAGATAGAGGAGTGCCGCGTGTCCGATCTTTGGCGTTTGTCCGCAGTTGAGCTTGCCGCCCGTATCCGCCGGCGCGATGTTTCCGCAGTCCAGGCCGCGCAGAGCGCGCTGGATCGCCTGCAGGCGGTGAATCCCCTGATCAACGCCGTGGTCGATCACCGGCCCGAGGATGCGTTGGCGCAGGCTGCCCTGGTGGACCAGGCCCTGGCGCGCGGCGAAGACCCCGGCGCGCTCGCGGGCGTGCCGGTGACGGTCAAGGTCAATGTGGACCAGGCCGGCTTTGCCACCACCAACGGCGTGACGTTGCAGAAGGACGTGATCGCGACGGTCAACAACCCGGTGGTGGACAACCTGCGCAAGGCGGGCGCGGTGATCATCGGCCGCACCAACACCCCCGCGTTTTCATTGCGATGGTTCACCGGCAACCGGCTGCACGGCAATACCTTGAACCCGCGCAATCCCGCGCTGACGCCGGGAGGCTCGTCCGGCGGCGCCGCGGCGGCGGTGGCGGCGGGCATTGGCCATCTGGCGCATGGCACCGATATCGCGGGCTCGATCCGCTACCCCGCCTATGCTTGCTGCGTGCACGGCCTGCGTCCGTCGCTGGGCCGTGTGCCCGCCTACAACGCAGCCCTGCCCGAACGCACCATCGGCGGCCAGATCACGGCGGTGTCCGGTCCGCTGGGTCGCAGCATCGCCGACCTGCGGCTGGGCCTGGCCGTGATGGCCGCGGCCGATCCGCGCGATCCGTGGTGGGTGCCGGCGCCATTGACCGGTCCGGACCGGCCGCGGCGCGCGGCGCTTTGCCTGAATCCCGACGGCATGGAGACCGCGCCGGCGGTGGTCAAGGCCTTGCAGGATGCCGCCCGGCGCTTGAGCGAGGCGGGCTGGGCGGTGGATACGATCGATACCCTGCCGCCGCTGCAGGAGGCCGCCGACCTGCAGATCCGCATGTGGATGGCGGATGGCTACGACGCCATGGTCGAGGCCGCGCGCAAGGAAGGAGACCGCGGCGCGCAGGTGGCCCTGGAGGGCCAGCGTGAAAACGTGGCCGGCATGGACATGGCCGGGTTCTCGGCGGTGTTGACGCGCCGCGCGACGCTGACGCGCCTGTGGGAGCTGTTCCTGACGGAATATCCCGTGCTGTTGCTGCCGGTGTCCGCCGAGCTGCCGTTTTCCGACAACCTGGACCTGGAGGGCGACGCGGCCTACCGTCGCGTATGGCGCGCGCAGATGACGCAGATCGGCCTGCCTTTCATGGGATTGCCCGGGCTGACCGTGGCCATGGGCAGCGCCGGCGACAGTCCCGTGGGCGTCCAGGTGGTGGCGGGGCGCTACCGCGAGGATCTGTGCCTTGCTGCCGGGGCAGCGATCGAGGCCGGTGGCCCCGCCGTCGGCATTGCGGAGCCGGTGGTCCGCTAGCCGGCGGAGCAGCTCAGGTTGCGCGCTGAATGGCGGCGTCAGCCGGCCGCCATTCAGTACGCAGCAGTCCCATCATGCCGGTATCCCAGCGCGCCTCGCCGGCGCGCGTGGATGAGCGCCGCACGCCTTCGAGCGTGAAGCCGAGCTTCTGGTAGGTGCGGATGGCGGGCTGATTGAACATGTAGACATTCAGCTCCAGGCGTTCGATGCCTGGCGTGCGAAAGGCCTCGTCGATCAGCAGCGTCACCATCGGGCCGGCCAGTCCCTGGCCGCGTTCGGCCGGGGCGATGGCGACACGGCCCAGGCGGGCATTGCCGTCGCGCCAGTCGTACGCCAGTTGCGCGTGACCCACCGGCGTGTCGCCGCGGCATGCCATCCAGCAACGCCGGGTGGGCGGTTGGACCTGTCCTTCGCGCAGCATGGCATCCAGATCGGCCTGTGCCAGCGGGTACGAGAGATGCGACCCTCCCCATTGCACCACGTCGGACAGGCAATTGAACCAGCTCGAAAGCAGGGCGTAGTCCGCGGGAGCAAAGGGACGCAGGGTCAGCATGGCATGGCCTCGGGCGATGGCGGGTGTCGATTCAATCGACGATAAAGCGCAGTTTCAGGACGCCAAGGTCGCCATAGGCCAGTTCCAGGTCGCGGTTTGCGGGCACGTCCAGATAGCCCGCGTACGAGCCGGTGATGACGTGCTGGCCCGCGGCCAGCGCCAGGCCTTGTTCGCGCAGGAAATTGGCGAGCCAGTACAGTCCGGCCTTGGCGTGGCCGTTGGGATGGATGCCGGGATGCTGCTCGACTTCGGCGCCATCGACGGACAGGGTGATGGTCATACTGGCCGGCGCGGCGTCCGGCGAGGCGATACGCGGGCCCAGCACCAGCCCGGCATTGAACATGTGGTCCGCCAGCAGCTCGGGCAGGCTGGCGTGCTCGGGCGCGGCATAGCGGCAACCCAGCACTTCCAGCGCCAGCCGCGCGCCGCCAATGGCGGCGTCGATCTCGGCTGGGCTGTATGGTTCGGCGCGGGCGGACAGGTCGCGCGCCAGTTCGAACGCGATTTCCGGTTCGATGCGCACCACCTGCGTGGAGGCGGACAGCCTGCCGGCCAGCGCCACGGTCGAGGCGTAGATGGGGGCGACCACGGTTTTCTCGGGCGACGGCAGGGCGCTTTTCCAGGCGCCGATGCCATCGCGGCGGGTCTCGCGCAGCAACTGCGCGGTGCGTTGCTGCACGGCGAACGCCTGGCCCTGGGTCTGGGGGCGGCAGGCGGCGGGCAGGCGCGGGCCGGCGATGCCGGCCTCGCGGGCGGCGATCAGGATGCGCGCGGCTTCCGTGCAACCCGGGTAGTCTTCGATCTCGATCCGCATGGGCCTCAGGCTCCCAGGAACAGCATCGTCCACAGCACGATCATTGCGATCAGGCCCAGCCAGCACGAACCCCAGAAACCGACGATCGGCCACTTCAAGGCCAACGGCGCTTTCTTGGGATCGAGGTGCGCCAGCAGGTCATTGGCGTTGCCAATCAGCCAGAAGCGGGTGCCCGGGAACATCAGGCGGAAGAAATAATCCAGCATGATCGCTGCCTTGATCGCCAGCGGGTAGCGCTCGAACGGGCGATGCTGCAGATAGGGGTGCTTGAATGCGGCGTTGATCTGCTTGCTCTTGACGAAGAACAGCACCAGGCCGCAGAGCGAGCAGGTGATGAAGCACAGCACGAACAGACTGAAGGCCATGGCCATGGCGGGTGAATGCATGGAAATCCCGGTAGTGCGCGGCAGGCCGCGAGCTTGAAGAAAGTGGAAGATCAGCCGCGGGTCTGGCCTTCGCCGGTCAGCACCCATTTGAGCGTGGTCAGGCCTTCCAGGCCGACCGGGCCGCGCGCATGCAGGCGGTTGGTGGAAATGCCGATCTCGGCGCCCAGGCCGTATTCGAAGCCGTCCGCGAAGCAGGTCGGCAGGTTGACATAGACCGAGCTGGAGTCGACCTCGCGCTGGAAGCGCTGCGCCGCCGACAGGTCTTCGGTGACGATCGCGTCGGTGTGGCCGGAGCCCCAGCGCGCAATGTGTTCGATGGCGTCGTCGAGCGAGTCGACGATGCGGATTGCCAGGATCGGGCCCAGGTATTCGGTGGCCCAGTCTTCGTCGGTGGCCGGCTTGGCGTGCGGCAGCAGCGCCAGCGTGCGGGGGCAGCCGCGCAGTTCGACACCGTGTTCGGTCAGCGCCGCGGCCAGGCTCGGCAGGATCGAGACGGCCGCCACGGCGTCCACCAGCAGGGTTTCCATGGCGCCGCAGATGCCGTAGCGATAGGTCTTGGCATTGAAGGCGATGGCGTGGGCCTTGTCCGGGTCGGCGGCCGCGTCGATGTAGATGTGGCAGTTGCCGTCCAGGTGCTTGATCAGCGGCACGCGCGCCTCCTGCGACAGTCGGGCGATCAGGCCCTTGCCGCCGCGCGGCACGATGACGTCGATGTGCTCGGTCATGGTGATGAGCTTGCCGACCGCGGCGCGGTCGGCCGTGGCCACCACCTGCACCGCGTCCTGCGGCAGGCCGGCGGCGGCCAGGCCCATCTGGACGATGCGACCCAGCGCCACGTTGGAGTGCAGGGCTTCGCTGCCGCCGCGCAGGATGGCGGCGTTGCCGGACTTCAGGCACAGCGCCGCCGCGTCGATGGTGACGTTGGGCCGGGATTCGTAAATGATGCCGATCACGCCCAGCGGCACGCGCATCTGCGCCACGCGCATGCCGTTGGGGCGCACGGTGGTGGCGGTGACGCTGCCGATCGGGTCGGGCAGGGCGGCGATCTGGCGCAGCCCTTCGGCCATATGGGCCAGTGTTTTCTCGGACAGCGTCAGGCGGTCGAGCAAGGCCGGCTCCAGGCCATTGGCGCGCGCCGCGGCGACGTCCTTGGCGTTGGCGGCCAGCAATTCGGCCTGGTTGGCTGCCAGCGCTTCGGCCATGGCCAGCAGGGCCTGGTTCTTGGCGGCGCTGTTGGCGCGCATCATGGCGCGCGAGGCCCGGCGCGCATTCTCGCCCAGGGTCAGCATGGCTTGTTCGATGGAGGACGAGGACATGACGGCGTCATTCATAGTGAAGAGGGGGCGGCGAGGGCGCCGCTGATGGGATTAGTTTATCCGGCCGGGGGCCGGGAGGACGAGGCGGCGGCCGCAGCCGCCTTCACGGTCGGGTGCCGGCCGCGGCCACGCGCAGGGCCAGGCGGGTCATTTCTTCCCAGGGATCGGACAGGCGCCCCGGCACCGACAGGCCCTTGATGAGACGGTCGACCTCGTGGGCATGCTGCACCGCGGCCGGCCAGACGTCGGGACGGACCCGGCCCAGCGCCTGCAGCGCCAGCCGTTCATGCGCTCCGAAAATG
This sequence comes from Achromobacter sp. RW408, assembly GCF_003184165.1. Classification (NCBI taxonomy): domain Bacteria; kingdom Pseudomonadati; phylum Pseudomonadota; class Betaproteobacteria; order Burkholderiales; family Alcaligenaceae; genus Achromobacter; species Achromobacter sp. RW408. Next base: position 1,584,881 of record NZ_QHHO01000049.1, on the reverse strand, counting down.
CGCAGCCGGCGCATCAAGCCATTGGCGTCCTGCCCCAGGCTGCGCGCCTCGGCCACGCGCGCCAGCAGGCGGATTTCCTCGCCCACCGCCCACAGCACCAGCGGCAGGGCCTCGCCTTCGGCGCGCAGGCCGTCGATCATGCGGATGGTGCGGGCGATGTCGCCAGCGAGCATGGCGTCGCGCAGGCCGAACACGTCGTAGCGGGCGACGTTGAGCACGGCGCGCTCGACGTCCTCGGGCGCCAGCTGGCCTTCGGGATAAAGCAGGCCCAGCTTCTGGATTTCCTGGTGCGCGGCCAGCAGGTTGCCTTCGACCTTGTCGGCCATCCATTGCAGGGTGGCGTTGTCGGTGCGCTGGTTCTGGCGCGCCAGGCGCTGGCCGACCCATGCCGGCAGGCGGCCGCGTTCGACGTTGGCGATGTCGACGGTCATGCCGCCGCGGGCCAGGGCCTGCATCCAGCGGCTTTCGCGGGTGGCCTTGTCCAGGCGAGGCAGCGCCACCAGGATCAGCGTATCGGGGTTGTCGGCCTGCTTTTCAGCCTGCTCGGCCAGGCGTGCCAGTGTGTCGGCGCCCGACTTGCCCGGCTTGCCGGTGGGGATCTTGAGTTCGAGAATGCGGCGTTCGCCGAACAGCGACACGCTCTGGGTCGCGGCGATGACGGCGCTCCAGTCGCTGCGCGCATCCATCACCATCGACAGCCGTTCGGTGTAGCCGGCGCCGCGTCCGGCGGCGCGCAGCGCATCCACCGCCTCGGTCACCAGGAGAGGTTCGTCACCGGACACCGTGTACAGCGGGGCGAGGCGGTTGCCCGCCCGCTGCAGGTGGTCGGCCAGGCGATCCGCGTCCAGGGGTTGTGCCATCGGTCAGCGCGTATAGGCCGGATCGGTGGTGGACGGCGTCTGCCACGGCGCCGGCGTGCTGCGCGGCATGGGCGCGGCGGGGTCGTACAACGGTATTTCGCCGTCTTCGCCGCGCTGTTCGCGATTCTCGAACGCCTTGCGCACCTCCGGCGCCGTCATGCGGCGCAGCAGGCGCGAGACCAGGTCGCGCTGCATGGCGATGTAGAGGGATTCGATCTGCCCTTGCTTGGCCTGCACGATCTGGTCGTCATAGGGCATTTCGCGGTAGATCGACAGCGTCGTGTCCGGGATCAGGGCGCGGCCCTGGGCGTCGATGAGGCGGAAGGTGTAGTTGATGCCGAGTTCGTATTCCTCGACACGGCCCTGGGCGTTCAGCGACACCTCGCGCAAGGCGCGCGTGTTGGATACTTCCTGGAGGATCGCCTGCGCATCCTTGGGCGAAGCGACCAGCTTGGTATCGGGCGAGGCCGCCCGCAACGCGCGGCGCACGTCGGCCCCGAACTGCGTGTTGTCGGCTATGCCGACATAGAGCGTGCTGAACGGCATCGGCGTGACACCGCGCAGCGCGAAACCGCAGGCGGAGAGCAGCATGAACAGCGCCAGGCAGGCGCCGCGCAGCAGCCAGGATTGGCGGGGGGAGTGCGTTTGTTGCCCGGCGAAGTGCATGCTTGACCTCATCAGCCTACGACGTTGACCAGTTTGCCCGGAACCACGATGACCCGCTTGGGCGGGCGGCCTTCCAGGTAGCGGGCGACTTCGTCCTGGGCGGCGGCGAGCTTTTCGATGTCTTCCTTGGCGGCCTTGGCCGCGACGCGGATCGAGCCGCGCAGCTTGCCGTTTACCTGCAGCATCAGTTCGATTTCGTCCGCCACCAGCGCGGCTTCGTCGACGTGCGGCCACGGCGCGTCGAGCAGGTCGCCCAGCTCGTGCGCGTAGCCCAGGTCGCGCCACAGTTGCCAGGTGATGTGCGGCACCACCGGATACAGCACGCGCAGCAGCACGCCGAGCGTTTCGGCGTAGGCGGCGTCGGCGTGCTTGCCTTCGGGCAGCTTGGCGTCGTCGATGGCGTTGAGCATCTTCATGCACGCGGACACGACGGTGTTGTACTGGATGCGCTGGTAGTCGTAGTCGGCCTGCTTGAGCAGGTTGTAGACCTCGCGGCGCAGGTCCTTGACGGCGGCGGGCGCGTCGGTCCAGTCGGCGCCGGCGGCCAGGCCGCGGGCGATCGCGTCGCGCTGCGCGTAGCTGATGGACCACAGGCGGCGCAGGAAGCGGTTCGAGCCTTCGACGCCGGAGTCGGACCATTCGAGGGTCTGCTCGGGCGGGCTGGCGAACATGACGAACAGGCGCGCGGTGTCGGCGCCCAGCGTGTCGATCAGCGATTGCGGATCGACGCCGTTGTTCTTGGACTTGGACATGGTGCCCACGCCGCCGTAGGTCACCTCGGAGCCGTCGGACTTGAGCTTGGCGCCGGTGATGGCGCCGCGCGCGTCGTAGACGTTCTCGACTTCCTCGGGCCAGAAATACTCGATGCCGCCCTGGGCGTTCTTGCGCGAGTAGATGTGGTTCAGCACCATGCCCTGGCACAGCAGCTTGGTGAAGGGCTCGTCGAAGTTGAGCAGGCCCATGTCGCGCATGACCTTGGTCCAGAAGCGCGCGTACAGCAGGTGCAGGACCGCGTGTTCGATGCCGCCGATGTACTGGTCCATCGGCATCCAGTAGTCATTGCGCGCATCGACCATGGCCTTGTCGTTGCCCGGCGAGGTGTAGCGCATGAAGTACCAGGACGAGTCCACGAAGGTGTCCATCGTGTCCGTCTCGCGGCGCGCCGGCTTGCCGCAGCTGGGGCAGGCGCACGACAGGAAGGCTTCGTTCTTGGCCAGCGGATTGCCGCTGCCGTCCGGGATCAGGTCGTCCGGCAGCACCACCGGCAGGTCCTTTTCGGGGACCGGCACCGGGCCGCAATCGGGGCAGTGGATGATGGGGATCGGGGTGCCCCAGTAACGCTGGCGCGAGATGCCCCAGTCGCGCAGGCGCCAGGTGGTCTGCTTTTTGCCCAGGCCTTGCGCGCCGAGGTCGGCGGCGATGGCGTCCACGGCTTCCTTGTGCGACAGGCCGTCGTACTTGCCGGAGTTGGTGGTGCGGCCGCTCTGCTTGTCGCCGTACCATTCCTGCCAGGCGTCGGTGGAATAGGCCTTGCCGGCCACGTCCACGACCTGGCGGATCGGCAGGTCATATTTCTTGGCGAAGGCGAAGTCGCGTTCGTCGTGGGCCGGCACGCCCATCACGGCGCCATCGCCGTAGGTCATGAGCACGTAGTTGCCGACCCAGACCTCGACCTGGTCGCCGGTGATCGGGTGGGTCACGAACAGGCCGGTGGGCAGGCCTTCCTTTTCACGCGTGGCCAGCTCGGCCTCGGTGGTGCCGCCCAGCTTGCACTGTTCGATGAAGGCGGCCAGCGCCGGGTTCGACTGCGCGGCGTGGGTGGCCAGGGGGTGTTCCGGCGCCACGGCGCAGAAGGTCACGCCCATGATGGTGTCGGCGCGGGTGGTGAAGACGTACAGCTTGCCGTCCTGGATCAACTGGCCGTCCTGGCCGGTGATCTGGTGCGGGAAGGCGAAGCGCAGGCCCTCGGACTTGCCGATCCAGTTTTCCTGCATCAGGCGCACGCGCTCGGGCCAGCCGGGCAGGTCGTTCTGCACCGCGCCCAGCAGTTCGTCGGCGTAATCGGTGATGCGCAGGTAGTAACCCGGGATCTCGCGCTTTTCGACCGGGGCGCCCGAGCGCCAGCCGCGGCCGTCGATGACCTGTTCGTTGGCCAGCACGGTCTGGTCGACCGGGTCCCAGTTCACGACCTGGGTCTTGCGGTAGGCGACGCCCTTTTCGAGCATCTTCAGGAACAGCCACTGGTTCCATTTGTAGTACTCGGGATCGCAGGCGCACATCTCGCGCGACCAGTCGATCGCCAGGCCCATCGCCTTCATCTGCTTCTTCATATAGGCGATGTTGTCGTAGGTCCACTTGGCGGGCGGCACCTTGGACTTGATGGCGGCGTTCTCGGCGGGCATGCCGAAGGCGTCCCAGCCCATCGGCATTAGCACGTTGTAGCCCCGCATGCGCAACTGGCGCGCCATCATGTCGTTGATGGTGTAGTTGCGCACGTGGCCCATGTGCAGCTTGCCGCTGGGATAGGGCAGCATCGAGCAGGCGTAGAACTTCGGCTTCTCGGAGCCGTCCGGGTTCTTCGCGTGTTCATGGACCAGATAGGCGTCGCGGGCCTGCCAGTCTTGGTGGGCGGCCGCTTCGACGGTAGTGGGGAGGTAACGTTCCTGCATGGGCTCGTGCGCGATGGCGAAAAATGGGTGAACCGCCCCCGCGCGCCAGGCGCGGGGGCGGCCAAAACCCCTGATTATAGGAGGTGCTAGGCGCGGATAGGGGACGGGGCGATTTCCGGGATGCGGGCACTGGCGCCCAGCATGCCGTAGGCCAGGGTCATGGCCGCCAGAACCGCGCCCGCGGTGACCACGCCGGGCCAGCCGTAATGGGAGTACAGCCAGGACGATACCAGCGATCCGCTCGCCCCGCCGATGAAGTAGCTGGTCATGTAACCGGCCGTCAGGCGGCTGCGAGCCTCGGGCCGGGTGCGGTACAGCGAACTGGTATTGGTGACATGGACGCCCTGGATCGCCAGGTCCTGGATCAGGATGCCGACCAGCAGCGCGATGACCGAGGCCTGGCCGAAGGCCATCAGGCCCCAGGAAGCCAGCAACAGCAGCAGGCCGATGCGGGTGGCCTGGTTGCCCAGGCCCCGGTCTGCCAGCCGGCCGAAGCGGTTGGCGGCATAGGCGCCGGCGGCGCCCGCCAGCCCGAACAGCCCGATGGTGGTGTTGTTGAAGCCGTAGTCCGGGCCCGACAGCAGGAAGGTCAGCGGCGTCCACAGCATGCTGAAGGCGGCGAACAGCAGGCCGCCCAGCAGCGAGCGGCCGCGCAGCAGCGGCTCCTCGGCGAACAGGCGGAAGATCGAGCCGAGCAGGCGCGGATAGCTCATGGCGGCGTGGCTCTTGTGGCGCGGCAGCACCTTCCAGAGCGCGGCGGACATGGCCAGCATCAGGATCGCGGCGACCCAGTAGACGGTGCGCCAGCTGCCCAGGTCGGCCAGCACGCCGGCCGCGGTGCGGGCCAGCAGGATGCCCAGCAACAGGCCGCTCATGACGGTGCCGACCGCCTTGCCGCGCTCGTGCGGCGCCGCCAGGGTGGCCGCGAACGGCACCAGCACCTGCGCCACCACCGACAGCATGCCGGTCACTGCAGTTCCCAGCATCAGCATCTGGATATTGGGGGCGAAGGCCGACAGCAGCAGGCCGCCGGAAGACAGCAGGGTCATCAGCACGATCAGGCCGCGGCGTTCGAACAGGTCGCCCAGCGGCACCAGCAGGATCAGGCCGAGCGCGTAGCTGAGCTGCGCGATCATGACGATGCTGCCCGCGGTGGCGTTGGACAGCGAGAATTGCTGGCTGATGGTGTGCAGCAGCGGCTGCGCGTAATAGTTGCTGGCGACCGCCAGGCCGGTGGCCACGGACATCAGCAGGATGACGGGCGCGGTGAGCGGAGCGGGTTGGGCGGGTGCGGCGTTCATGTGGGGCAGGGAGTCTGGGTGTTGCGGGGCAAGGGCTTGGTGTGAACAGGCCCTAGGCGGCGATGCCGCCGGGCGTTTCCCGGTCGTGCGGGATCAGCAGTTTCTTCAGCAGGCCGGCCATCTGGCGGCGCTCGGTGGCGTTCAGGGGGGCGAGCAGCGTTTCCAGTTCACGCAGATAGTCCTTGAGAACCAGCTTGATGACGCGCACGCCTTCGGCGGTCAAGGCGACGATGACGCCGCGGCGGTCCTCCGGGTTGGGGGTGCGCGCGAGCAGGCCGGCCTGTTCCAGCCGGTCCAGCCGGTTGGTCATGGCCCCCGAGGTCAGCAGCAGGGCCGCGACCAGTTTCTGCGGATTCATGGCGTGCGGCGCGCCGGTCCGGTACAGGGTCGCCAGCACGTCGAATTCGCCCTGGTGCAGGTTGTAGCGCTTGAACGCGCGGCCCACGTCGCGCGCGGCGAAGGCGTGGAGGCGGAACAGGCGGCTGGCAACGCTCATGGGCGAGATGTCCAGGTTGGGGCATTCCCGTTCCCACTGCGACAGCACCAGGTCGACCAGATCGTTCATGATGTTTTTATATAAAGTATCTTCACGTAAAGATAAATTCTAGCAGCCCGGCCCCACATGGCGCAAGGCGCGCGTTCGCCGCGGGAAAAGCGCGCGCAAAAAAAGAAAGGGCCCGCCCCATGCGGGGCAGGCCCTTTCCGGCTTGACCGGATAACCGTGCGGAATTACTGCGCGGCGTCCTTCAGCTTCTTGAGCGGGCGAACCTTCACCTTGACCGAAGCCGGCTTGGCGGGGAACCAGCGCTCTTCGCCGGTGAACGGATCCTTGCCGAAGCGCTTGGCCTTGGCGGGAACCTTCTGCACGGCAACCTTGAACAGGCCGGGCAGCGTGAATTCGCCGGCGCCCTTCTTGTCCACGGAGCTCAGCACCGAGGTTTCCAGGCTGGCCAGGACGGCCTTGACCGACTTGGCTTCAACGCCGGACTGCTCGACGATGTAGGCGATCAGCTGGGTCTTGTTCAGAGCAGCCTTGATAGCCTTGGGCGCGGCAGCGACCTTCTTGGCGGCGACGACCTTCTTGGCTGCGGGCTTCACAGCGGGTTTGGCGGCGGTAGCCTTCTTTGCGGGCGCCTTGGCGGCGGGCTTGGTGACTTTCTTGGCAGGAGCTTTAGCTTTCGTGGCCATGGTCAAAATCCGTATGTTGAGGACATGGAGCAGCGCGCGCGCCGGGTATCGACGTTTAACGCCACGCGCCCGATGATAGCGGAAGAGTGGCGGTTATAGCGGCTTTCGCAAGGCCTTTCGATCAATCTTTGTTGTTTTCCAGGCAGAAAAACCCCTTCTACAAGGGGTTCTGCAAAATGCGGTGACAATCGCTGCGATTTTTTCAGTGCTGCTTGCTTCACGCAAAGTGCCTGTGCAATGGGGTTTTGAACCATCCCCGGTTCCCATGTTCCAATGCTTCGCGCCGCGCGTCGGCGCTGCGCGAGGGCGGCCGGAAGGCCGCCTGCGAGCGTTGCCCGCGCGCCATCCTTACCCTGCATGGAAGTGAAGCCCCTTATGTTGATGAAGAAGTTGGCGGCGAGCCTGCTCGTTGCGACCGCGTGTATGTCCGGCGCCCTGGCGCAATCGATGCCGCAGCCGGACCTGTCCGCCAAGGCCTGGCTGCTGCTCGATGAGACCAGCGGCCAGGTGATCGCGTCGCACGCGGCCACTGCCCGGATCGAGCCGGCGTCCCTGACCAAGATCATGACGGCATACGTGGTGTTCGGCGCGATCCACAACAAGGAGCTGTCGCCGGACCAGAAAGTGGTGATCTCGACGCGGGCGTGGAAAGTGCCGCCGGGCAGTTCGAAGATGTTCCTGGAGCCGGGCTCCAGGGTCTCGGTCGACCAACTGTTGCGCGGCCTGATGATCCAGTCCGGCAATGACGCCGCCATCGCCCTGGCCGAGGCGGTGTCGGGCAGCGTCGAGGCGTTCGTGGCCCGCATGAACGACACCGCCGTGCAACTGGGCCTGCATGGCACGCATTTCGCCAGCCCGCACGGCCTGCCGGATCCGGGCACGTACTCGACCGTCAGCGACCTGTCGATCCTGGCCACGCGCTTCATCCGCGACTACCCCCAGCTGTACAAGACCTACGATTCGGCCAAGACCTATACCTACAACAACATCACCCAGCCCAACCGCAACCGGCTGCTGTGGCTCGATCCCAGCGTCGACGGGCTCAAGACAGGCCACACCGACGCGGCCGGATATTGCATCGTGGCCACCGCGCACCGGCCCAACGGCAAGGAGCAGCGCCGCCTGATCACCGTGGTGGTCGGCACGGCGTCGGACAAGCTGCGCACCCAGGAAAGCCGCGAGTTGCTGGAATGGGGCTTCCAGGGGTTCAATACCATCAAGTTATATGCAAAGGGCCAGGCCGTGGCCACGCCCGAGGTCTGGAAGGGCCAGGCCGATACGCTCAAGGCCGGCTTCGCGCGCGACGCCTACGTCACGGTGCCCGCGGGCGCCAAGGTCGAACCGGTGTGGACGCCGCAGGATCCGCTGGTGGCGCCGATTCCGGCCCAGGCCACGGTGGGTTCGGTGCGCGTCATGGTCGACGGCAAGCCCGCGATGCAGTTTCCGGTGGTGGCGCTGGAACCGGTGGCCGAGGCGGGCCTGGCCGGACGCGCCTGGGATTCCATCCGGCTGTGGTGGCGCGGGCATTCTTGATCAAGGAGGGGCGCCATGGCAGTGAATTTTCCCGGCGGGCCGGTGGCGGCGCCGACCCCCGATGATCCGCTGGGCCTGCTGTCGGCCTGTCATGGGCGCATAGCGCGCCAATGCGAAACCTTGCGCCGGCTGGCGGCGCACTTGCCGGCGCATGGCAGCGATGCCGCGGCCCAGGTGGCGGCGGCGGCTGTCGTGCGCTATTTCCAGACCGCCGCGCTGCACCACCACGAGGACGAGGAAGAGGATCTGTTTCCGGCCTTGATCGAGTCCATGGCCGGCTCGGACGCCGTTTGCCTGCGCGCGCTGGTGGATGGCCTGGTTGCCGACCATGCGCGCCTGGCGGCGCTGTGGGCGCCGCTGCGGCAAACCCTGGAAGCGGTCGCCGACGGCCGTCCCGCCGAGCTGCCGGCGGCGCAAGTGGAGGCTTTCGCGGCTGCCTACGCCGAGCACATCCGGCGCGAGGAGGACGAATTGTTGCCGATGGCCGCGCGCCTGGTTTCCGATGAGGCGCTGGCCGCGATCAGCCGGGCGATGAGGGCGCGCCGCGGCGGCGGAGCGGGCTGAACGCCGTCGCACCCGCGGCCGCTTTTCGTGTTAAATGATCCACAGCCGGCGCTCTGGGCGCCGGATCTCCGGACCCTCACGCCATGCACCGCCACGCACGCTTTCGCCAGAAATTGCAGGCCCCCGTCCTGATGCACGCCATGTCGGCGCACAACCCGCTGTCGGCCAAGTTGGCGGCCGAGGCGGGCTTCGACGCGATCTGGGGCAGCGGCTTCGAACTGTCGGCCAGCCATGCGGTGCCGGACGCCAACATCCTGTCGGCCGGGCTGCACCTGGAGATGATGCGGGCCATCGCGGCGGTGGTCGATGTGCCGGTCATCGCCGATATCGATACGGGGTTCGGCAACGCCATCAATGTCGCCTATGTCGTGCCGCAATACGAAGCGGCGGGCGTATCGGCCGTGGTCATGGAAGACAAGACCTTTCCCAAGGACACCAGCCTGCGCGCCGATGGCCGCCAGGAACTGGTGCGCGTCGCGGAATTCCAGGGCAAGATCGAGGCTGCCTGCGCGGCGCGCCGCGATCCGGATTTCTGCGTCATTGCCCGCACCGAGGCGCTGATCGCCGGGCTCGGCCAGGCCGAGGCGCTGGCGCGCGCGGCGGCCTACGAGGCCGCCGGCGCCGATGCCATCCTGATCCATTCCAAGCAGACCACGCCTGACGAGGTGCTGGCCTTCATCGCGGCCTGGTCCGGCCGCGTGCCGCTGGTGCTGGTGCCGACCGCCTATCCGCAATTGCGCGAGGCCGATATCCAGGCCCTGGGCAAGGTGGGGTTGGTGATCTACGGCAATCACGCGATCCGCGCCGCCGTGGGCGCCATGCGCGAGGTGTTCGCCCGCATCCGCAAGGACGGCGGCATCCATGGCGTCGATGCCGGCCTGCCCACGGTGCGCGATATCATCGACCTGCAGGGCGATGCGGACATGCGCGAACTGGAGCGCAGGTTCCTGCGCTGAGCGCGCCCGGCATCGAGAAGAACAAGGACGGGGAATGATGGCGGCGGGACGCGGGGCGTGGCTGGTGCGGGTGTTTGGCGATTGGGTGCCGCAAGTCGGCCCCGCGACACTTCGCGCCGACCTGGCGGCGGGACTGCTGGGGGCGCTCCTGGTGTTGCCGCAGGGCGTGGCGTTTGCGACGCTGGCCGGCCTGCCGCCGCAGTACGGCCTGTATTCGGCCATCGTGCCCTGTATCGTCGCGGCGCTGTTCGGCTCCAGCCGCCACGTCATGTCCGGTCCCACCAATGCCAACTCGCTGGCCTTGTTCGCCGTGCTGACGCCGCTGGCGGTGGCGGGCAGCCCGGGCTATATCGAGCTGGCCCTGGCGGTGACGGTGCTGGTCGGCTTGATGCAGTGGCTGGTGGGCGCCCTGCGCCTGGGGTCTCTGGCGCATTTCATCTCGCCGTCGGCGCTGTTCGGCTTCACCAGCGGCGCGGCCCTGCTGATTGCGGTCCACGCCTTGAAGGATGCGCTCGGATTGCCGGCGCCCGCGTCGCACGGGGCTGGCGCCTTGCTGGTCGGCCTGGCCGCCAGCGCGGACCAGGCGCAAGCGGGGGCCGTGCTGGTCACGGCGGTGACGATCGCGGCGGCCCTGCTGCTCAAGCGGCTGGACAAACGCAAGCCCTACATGCTGGCCGGCCTGGCGGCGGGCGCGCTGGCCGCGGCCGCGTTCAATGCCCTGGCGCCGCGCTGGGGCGCCGCCGCCGTGCCGGTATTGGGAGACCTGGCCCAACCCTGGCCGCCGTTCCATGTTCCCCGTGTGGATTGGCGCGCCTTGCCCGATCTGCTCAGCCTGGCCTTCGCCCTGACCATCGTGGCGCTGGCGCAGTCCATTTCGATTGCAAAGGCCGTGGCCGCGCGTTCGGGCCAGCGCATCGACGCCAATCGCGAATTCATCGGGCAGGGGCTGTCGAACGTGGTCGGTGGCTTCTTTTCCTGTTACCTGTCCTGCGGTTCGCTGAACCGTTCCATTCCCAACTACGAGGCGGGCGCGAAGACGCCGCTGGCGGCGGTGTTCTCGGCCCTGCTGCTGATGGCGCTGGTGGCGCTGAGCGGGCCCTTGCTGGCGCGGATTCCGCACGCGGCCATCGCCGGCCTGCTGTTGCTGGTCGCCTGGACCTTGCTGGATGTGCCGCGCTGGCGGCAGTCGATCCGTACCCAGCGGGGCGAAAGCGCCATAGCCGCCGCCACGCTGGCGGCCACGGTGACGATCCGCATGGAAGTCGCGATCCTGCTGGGCACCGTGTTGTCATTGATGGCGTATCTGCATCGCACCTCGCGGCCGGCGATGCGCACCATGGGCTTCGATTCGCGCGGGCTGGAGCGCCGCTTCGTGGTGCTGGCGCAGCAGCCCGAAGCGCTGCCGGAATGCCCCCAGCTCAAGCTGTTGCGCATGGAGGGCTCGGTTTATTTCGGCGCCGCCGAGCATGTGGCGCAACGGCTGCAGGACCTGCGCAGCGGACCCGATGCGCCGCGCCATTTGCTGGTGATGGCCAAGAGCATGAATTTCATCGACCTGGCCGGCGCCCAGGTCTGGGAAGACGAGCTGGCGGCGCGCCGCGCGATGGGCGGCGACCTGTATTTCCACCGGCCGCGGCCGGAAGTGCTGGATATGTGGCGCCGCACGGGATTCCTGGAGCGGTTGGGCGCGGACCACGTGTTTCCCGACAAGGCCACGGCGCTGCACGCCATCTATGCGCGGCTCGATCGCGGCATCTGCGCGCGCTGCAGCGCCAAGGTGTTCTGGGAATGCCAGCCGGACAGCCCCCAGGCCGGCGGTTGAGCGTGGTTCAGGCCCGCGGCGCGTCGGTGCCCAGATAGGCTGCCTTGACGCGCGCGTCGACGGCGATGCGGCCCGGTGGGCCTTCGGCCAGCAGGCTGCCGCGCACCAGCACGGCGATGCGGTCGGCGTGCTTGAAAACGACGTCCAGGCTGTGCTCGGTGAACAGCACGGCCATGCGCTGCGTATCGGCCAGTTCACGTGTCAGGCGCATGAGCGCGTGGCGTTCGTTGGTGGCCATGCCGGCGGTGGGTTCGTCCATCAGCAACAGCCGCGGCCGGTGCGCCAACGCCATCGCCAGTTCCACCCGCTTGACCTGGCCGTACGCCAGGGCGCCGCAATGGGCGCCGGCCCGGTCGGCCATGCCCACCTGCTCCAGCAGCGCCAGGGCCTCGTCGGCGCGGTGTGACGCGGCGCGGCGCCAGGGCCGCAGCAGCAGGCGGTCGCGCGACAGCAGCGCGGTCTGCACGTTTTCCAGCACGGTCATCGAACGGAACGTGGCGGCGGTCTGGAAGGTCCGTCCCACGCCCAGGCGGCAGATCCTGCCGGCCGACAGGCCGATCAGTTCGCGACCGTCCAGCCGCACCGAACCGGCGTCCGGCCGCAACTGCCCGCCGACCACATTGAAGCAGGTGGACTTGCCCGCGCCGTTCGGGCCGATCAACGCCAGCATGCGGCCGGCCTCCAGCTCGAACGAGACGTCGGCCAGCGCGTCGATGCCGCCGAAGGATTTGCGCAGTCCCTGGACGCGCAGCAAGGCGGGGGCGGTCGTCATGCGCGTCTGCGTCCCAGGCGCGCCGCCGCGCCCGCCAGGCCGGCAGGGAACAGCATGACCAGCGCCAGGATGGCCAGGCCCAGCACGGCGTGCCAGTATTCAGTGCTGCGCGCGGCGGCGTCCTGCAGCCAGGTATAGGCCGCCGCGCCGACCAGCGGGCCGGCCAGGGTTTGCAGGCCGCCCAGCAGCACCATCACCAGGCCGTCGACCGAGCGGCTGACCGCGAGCACGTCGGGGGCGATGCTGCCTTTCGAGAAGGCGTACAGCGATCCGGCCAGGCCGGCCGCCAGCGACGCAGCCACGAAGCCGATCCACTGGATGCGGCGCGTGTCCATGCCCAGCGCCTCGGCCCGCAGGCCCGAATCGCGCACGCCGCGCAGCGCATAGCCCAGCGGCGAGAACGCCAGCCGCCGCAGCCAGGCAATGCCGAGCGCGCAAAGCGCCAGCGTCAGGTAGTAGAACCACGGGCCGCGCGCCAGCCAGCTCGACGGCCATAGTCCGATCAGGCCGTTGCTGCCACCAGTCACTTCGTCCCACTGGTAGGCCAGCGCCCACAGGATCTGTGCCACCGCCAGCGTCAGCATCGCCAGGTAGACGCCGGACAGGCGCACGCAGAACCAGCCGAACAGCAGCGCGCCGAGCGCGGCCGCGAACGGCCCCAGCAGCAGGGCGGCTTCCATCGGCAACGCCATCAATTTCAGCAGCAGCGCGGCGCCATAGGCGCCCAGGCCGAACCAGGCGGCATGGCCGAAGCTGGTCATGCCGGCCAGTCCGGTCAGGAAATGCAGGCTGGCGGCGAACAAGGCGGCGATCAGGATTTCGGTCAGCAGGATGCCGGCGTAGGGCCACTGCGACGTGGCCAACGGCGCCAGGATGAGCAGCGCCAGCAGCAGGCCATAGGCCAGCCGCAGGCGCCGGCCGGCGGGGACGATGGGGGCTTCGGCCGCCAGCGTGTGCGAGGATGGCGCTGGCGGCTGGCCCAGCAGGCCCCACGGACGCGCCACCAGTACCACCGCCATGACGGCGAATTCGGCCAGCAGGGTGAGCTTGGACAGGTTGAACAGCCAGGGGCCGATCTGCACCTGGCCCAGGAACACGAACACCGCCTTGACGCAGCAGATGAGTATCGCGGCCAGGAATGCGCCCGGAATCGAACCCAGGCCGCCCACCACCACGACCACGAAGGCGCTGGCGATGATTTCCAGGTCCAGGCCGAGCGTGGCGGGCACGCGCGGCGCGGCCAGTGCGCCGCCCAGTCCGGCCAGGAATGCGCCCAGGGTGAAGGCCGAGGTGAACAGCCAGGCCTGGTTGACGCCGAGCGCGGCCAGCATGTCGCGGTTCTCGGCGGCGGCGCGCAGCAGCCGGCCCCAGCGCGTGCGCATCAGCAGCAGCCACAGCAGGCCCAGCACCACCGGGCCCGCGGCGATCAGCAGCAGATCATATTGGGGGAAGCGCCGCCCCAGAATGTCGACCGCGCCCGACAGGCCGGGCGCTCGCGGCGAGAACAGGTCCTCCGGCCCCCAGACGGCCAGCGTGGCGTCGCCGATGATCAGCACCAGGGCGAAGGTCGCCAGCAACTGAAACAGTTCCGGCGCGCGATACAGGCGCTTGAGCACCAGCAGTTCCGCCGCCGCCCCGATCAGGCCCGTGGCCAGCGCCGCCAGCAGCAGGCCGGCCCAGTAGCCGGCGCCGTCGCCGAAATGGCGGGTGAAGGTCCAGGCCAGGTAGATGCCCAGCATGTAGAAGGAGCCGTGGGCGAAGTTCACCACCCGCGTGACGCCGAAGATCAGCGACAGGCCCGCGGCTACCAGGAACAGCGCGCTGGCGTCGGCCAGGCCGTTGAGCAGCTGCGACAGCAGCCCGGACAGGCTCATCAGCGCGGCCGCATCTTGCGCACTTGTTCGTCGGGCGGCTGCAGGCGCGCCCCGTCGATGTAGGCGAAGTCCTTCATGATGCCCTTGCCGTCCTCGACCGCCGTGACGCCGATGTAGACGCCCATGGTGGATTGGTGGTCGATCTTGCGGTACTGGATCGGGCCGTAGGGCGTGTCCACCTTCAGCCCGGCGAAGGCATCGACCAGCTTCTCGGTGTCGACCTCGCCGGCAGCCTTCAGGCCCTGGGCGATCGACATCAGCGAGGCGTAGCCCACTACCGAGCCGACCTTGGGCGTCTCGTTGTAGCGCTTACGGTAGGCCTCGACGAAAGTCTTGTTGGCGGGCGTGTCGATGGCGTACCAGGGGTAGCCCGTGACGATCCAGCCCGACGGCGTGTCGGCGCCCAGCGGCTCCAGGTATTCCGGTTCGCCGGACAGCACCGAGACCACGGGAAGGTTCTCGAACAGGCCGCGGGTGTTGCCCTCGCGCACGAAGCGCGTCAGGTCGGCGGCGAACAGCACGTTGAAGATGGCGTCGGGCTTGGCGTCCGCCAGGGCCTGCACCACCGCGCCGGCGTCGACCTTGCCCAGCGGCACGGCCTGTTCGGCGACGAATTCGACGTCGGACTGGAACGACTTCATCATGGCCTTGAAGGTGGCCACGGCCGATTGCCCGTATTCGTAGTTGGGATAGATGATGGCCCAGCGCTTCTTGCGCAGCGCCAGCGCCTTGGGGGCCAGGGCGGCCACGTGCATCCAGGTGGACGGCCGCAGGCGCCAGGTGTAGCGGTTGCCTTCCTGCCAGGTGATCTTGTCGGTCAGGGGTTCGGCGGCCAGGAAGAACACCTGCTGCTGCTTGGCGAAATCGGTCAGGGCCAGGCCGGTGTTGGACAGGAAGCCGCCGAACAGCAGGTCCACCTTTTCCCGCGCCAGCAGTTCCTGGGCGGCGCGCACCGAGTCGCCCGGGTTGCCGTTGTCGTCGCGCGAAAACACTTCGAGCTTGCGGCCCAGTACCCCGCCCGAGGCGTTGACCTCTTCCAGCGCCAGCTGCCAGCCTTTCTTGTACGGGCCCAGGAAGGCCGGAATCGCCTTGTAGCTGTTGATTTCACCGATGCGGATCGGCTCTTTGGTGTCTTTGGCGGACGCGACCGGGGTCAGCGCCAGGGCCAGGAGCGCGGGGGCGAGCGCGCGGCGCAGCAGGGTCAGGCAGGGACGGAGCATGGCGGGTATCGCTGGCAAGAGGGCTCGACCGAAGCCGGGCTCATGTAGGGCACGATTGCAGTTTCGGCCCAATTGAAGCATGCGCGGCGCCCCTGCGCCAGGGAAAACGGCGTGGCGACCAGATCCCCGGCAACGTTCGGCCAAACAAAAAGGCCCTGCGATGCAGGGCCTTTTTGGGCTATCCGGATACCGGCTGAATTACTTCAGCTTGGTTTCCTTGTAGTCGACGTGCTTGCGAGCGACCGGATCAAACTTCTTGATCAGCATCTTCTCGGGCATGTTGCGCTTGTTCTTGGTGGTCGTGTAGAAATGACCCGTGCCGGCAGTCGACTCGAGCTTGATCTTTTCGCGGATACCTTTGGCCATGTCGTGCTCCTAGTATGTCAGATTGGCGGGGGGCCGATTAGGCCAGTTCGCCGCGGGCACGCATTTCGGCCAGCACGGCGTCGATGCCGTTCTTGTCGATCGTGCGGATGGCCTTGGCCGAGACGCGCAGGCGCACCCAGCGGTTTTCGCTTTCAACCCAGAACCGGCGCGATTGCAGGTTGGGCAGGAAGCGACGCTTGGTCTTGTTGTTCGCGTGCGAAACGTTGTTGCCCACCATCGGGCCTTTGCCGGTCACTTGGCATACGCGTGCCATGGATGCACCTCATTTATTCTTGCGCATCGCCGGGGGGAGACAGGGTTTCAGCCGCCGGGCTGTATCAGAGGCGTGGATCGTCGCGGTCTTGCCACGAGGCCTTGCCATCTTGCCGGCCACCCAGTCTTAGTGGATGAGGGGGAATCGGGGAGACTCCACCCAGTGCTTATACCCGCTGCCTGCCATCCGCAAAAATGCGCTTGGGGGTCAGAGTGTCGAACTACAAAGCATAGTAGTCCAGCACGGGAAACTTCATGTGAAGACGTAGATTCTAATACGAAAAATCCAGGTAAATCAAGTGCTGGGGCGGTAGCGCGTGTAAAAGCGTGGCGCTCAAGCCGCGGCAGGCGCGGCTGGATGGCGCGCGTCGGCTCGATTCCGGCAGGGATTTTCCGCTGCCGGGCGAAGGGCCGGCTTCTGTCTGCGTGCCGGCCGCTTTGCTTGCCTGCATTCAGGCGGGGTGCGATTGCGCCACCCGGCCCGACAGCCAGGACAGGCAGGCGCAGGTCGCCAGCGTGGTCGTCAGCGGCAGGGCGCTGTCGGTCTGCCAGGCGCTGACCGCGAAACCCGCCAGGGCGCCGCAGGACAGTTGAAGTGTCCCCAATAGCGCCGAGGCCGCGCCCAGCCGCTTGCCCTGGTCGGACAGCGCCAGCGCCGCCGAGTTGGGATTCACGAAGCCCTGGCTGCCCATGTAGCAGATCAGGCAGGCCATCAGCAGCGGCAGCGTCATCCAGCCCGCCAGGGCCAGCGCCACCGCCGCCAGGCTGGCGCAGGCCAGCGAGGTCAGGGCGCGGCGTTGCAATTGGCGCGGGGTGTGGGTGCGCAGCAGGCGGGCGCTGATCTGCGAGCAGATGATGAGCGACAGCGCGTTGGTGCCGAACAGCAGGCCGTAGTATTTGGGATCGACGCCGTACAGCTCGATGAACACCCGCGGCGAACCGATGATGTAGGCGAACATGCCGGCCTGGCCGAAGCCGCCGGCCAGGCTGTGCGCCATGAAGCCGCGGTGCGCGAACAGGGCCCGGTAGTTCTGCACGATGGTCCCCAGGCGCAGCGGCACGACGCGTTCGGGCGCCAGCGATTCCTTCATGATCAGCACCACGGCGGTCATCAGCATGGCGCCGCCGGCCAGCATCACCCAGAACAGGCTGCGCCAGCTGGCAATGCCCAGCAACTGCCCGCCCGCCAGCGGCGCGAGGATCGGCGCCAGGCCCATGATCAGCATCAGCAGCGACATGGCGCGCGCCGCTTCGTGGGTTTCGTAATGGTCGCGGATGACGGCGCGCGGAATCACGATGCCGGCCGCGCCGCCCATGGCCTGCAGCACGCGCCAACCTGTCAGCGCCTGGACCGAGCCGGCCAGGGCGCAGCCGAGCGAGGCCACCATGAAGAGTGCCAGGCCCACCATCAGCGGCGGCTTGCGGCCGTAGCGGTCCGCCATCGGACCATAGAACACCTGCGCCAGCGCCAGGCCGATCAGGTAGGCGGCCAAAGTGCGCTCGACATCGCCGCGCGGGACGCCGAGGTTGGCGGCGATCGTCGGGAACGCCGGCAGGTACATATCGATGGCGAAAGGACCGATTGCCGTCAGGGCGCCCATGAGAATGAGCCAGCCCGGCATGGCGCCGCGTGAGGAGAGTGTAGGGGGCATGTGGATCGCGAGGGAAATCGCGCGAGGGACAGGGTGCGACGCACTTCATTGCGCGTTTTGCACCAAGCCAATGACTGTATCACGCGCCGCCTTACACGCAAATTTCAACTGATTTCCGATACAGTCTGTCGTGTTCGTACGTATTCCAGAGGAGATGTCGTGAATCCTTTGTTGTCTGTTGTGGAACGCAAGCTCCAGGCACTGCCCGTGACTGTCCAGCTGGTGCTGCCCGATGGCACGGTAATGGGGCCGCCGGATCCCAGGGTGCGCTTCGTGACGCACGACAAGACCGCCCTGGCCCATCTGGCCGAAGGCGCTGTCGGAGTGCTGGGCCAGGACTACGTCGAGGGCCGCATCGACATCGAAGGCTCGATGCGCGACGTGATGGCGGCGGCCTCGGCGCTGCTGCCCGGCTCGCCGGTGGATGCGGCGCGCGGCGGCTGGCTGACCGAGCTGGTGCGCAAGGTGATGTCGGTGTGGCGCCACTCGGTGGAGCGCGATGCCCGCCAGATCGAATTCCATTACGACCTTTCCGACGACTTCTACGCGCTGTGGCTGGACCCGCGCCGGGTCTATTCCTGCGCCTACTACCGCGAACCCGGCATGACGCTGGCGCAGGCCCAGGAGGCCAAGCTGGACCACATCTGCCGCAAGCTGCGGCTGCGCCCTGGCGAACGCTTCCTGGACGTGGGCGCCGGCTGGGGCGGCCTGTTGCTGTGGGCCGCCGAACATTACGGCGTGGACGCCACGGGTATCACGCTGTCGCGCAACCAGCATGCGCATGTCACCAAACTGATCCAGGAAAAGGGGCTGGGCGACCGCGTGCGCATGGAGCTGCTGGATTACCGCAAGCTCGACGAGTCCACGCCGTTCGACAAGATTGCGTCGGTTGGCATGTTCGAGCACGTCGGCCGGGCCCAGCTGGAAGGCTATTTCGCCAAGTTGCGGCGGCTGCTCAAGCCGGGCGGACTGATCATGAACCACGGCATCACCGCGGCCGGCGTCTACAACGCCGAGCTGGGCAGCGGCATGGGCGAATTCATCGAGAAGTACATCTTCCCGGGCGGCGAGCTGACGCACATCAGCGTCGTCATGGAGGCCATGACCAATGGCGGCCTGGAAGAAGTCGACGTCGAGAACCTGCGGCCGCACTACGCCCGCACGCTGTGGGCCTGGAGCGATGCGCTGGAGGCGCGCCTGCCCGAGGCCGCGCAGATCCTGGGAGGCGAGCAAGGCGCGCGTTCGCTGCGCGCTTACCGGCTGTACCTGGCCGGGTGCGCCATGGGCTTCGAACATGGCTGGATCGCGCTGCACCAGGTGCTGGGACAGCATCCCGCGACCGGCAGGCCCGACGAATTGGACAACCCGCCCGACCTGGCCTATCCCTGGCGCCGCGATTACATGTACCGCGACGACGTCGGCGGCGCGCGCTGAAAGGGCGGTTTTTGCCCTTCAAATGTATTTATACGAACAAAATATTAACTAAATGTATCGTTATTTCCATGAGCCGGTTCCCCAGGGAAAGTCGGGGAATCGCCTCTTGGGAATCAGGGTTTGTCCGGACGTTTTCGGGTATGAATGTATCCGTTTCGTTCAGGCCCGGGGTTGGGTTGTGCGGCAATTTCGTTTAAGATGCTGCCTTCTTCTTTCAGTTTGTTCACTATCTGTGGGTTCTCTAAAACTCCGTTTTTGAGACTCCTGTCTTGCAAGACTCCGCACCCTGCGGATCCTCTTGTTGCTAGTGTCGGTTTGTATTGGCGGTTCTGCCCGTCTTCCGCACAACCCCCTTAGCTCCATGGCACGGCCGGACCAGCGCCGCCGTGTCCCTGAACCTATGGAGGCAAAAGCCAATGCGTTTCACCCCTGTCAAGACCCTGGCCGCCGCGGCCGTCTTGTTCGCCTTCGCCGGTTCGGCCCAAGCCGCCGACGCGCCGCAATGCGAACTCAAGCGTCCGATCAACTTCGGCGCCATGAACTGGGAATCCAACCTGGTCCTGGTCGATGTCGAACGTTTCATCATGGAAAAGGGCTACGGTTGCAAGACCGAAACCCTGCCCACCGAGACCCTGCCCGCCCTGGCCGCGCTCGAGCGCGGTGACCTGGACATCAACACCGAGATCTGGCTGAACAGCGTCGCCGACCCCTGGGAACGCGCCGAAAAGACCGGCCGCGTCAAGCGGATCGGCGACCTGTACATGGGCGGCGAGGCCTGGTACATCCCGCGCTACACCGCCGAGCGCCTGCCCGAACTGAAGTCCGCGGCCGACCTGCCGAAGTTCAAGGACAAGTTCAAGGATCCCGAAGAACCGGGCAAGGGCCGTTTCTACGGCTGCCCGGCCGGCTGGGGCTGCGAAGTCACCAGCACCAACCTGTTCCACGCCCTCAAGCTGGACGACACCTACACGCTGTATTCGCCGGGCACCGGCGCGGCGCAGAAGGCGGCCCTGATGTCGGCCTACAAGCGCAAGCAGAACGTGGTCTTCTACTACTGGTCGCCCACGCCGCTGGTCGGCGCCATGGACCTGGTCAAGCTGGAAATGCCGCCCTACGACGCCGAAAAGCACAAGTGCCTGACGTCGCCCAAGTGCGCCAAGCCCGAGCCCAGCGCCTATCCCGACAATCCCGTCTTCACCGCCGTGAACACCAAGTTCTCGCAGGAAGCGCCGGTGCTGACCGAATTCCTGTCCAAGGTCTCGGTGCCGCTGCCGGTGATGAACGAAACCCTGGCCCACATGGAAGAGACCGGCGACGAGTCCGGCGCCGTGGCCAAGTGGTTCCTGAAGAACAAGCCCGACGTCTGGACCAAGTGGGTCCCCGCCGACGTCGCCGGGCGCGTGCAAAGCGCGCTGTAACCCCCGCCGCCTTTCCGGCGGTGGTCCGTTCCGGTTGGCCGGGACGGACCATCGGGTTGGACTTTTTCCCCTTGGGATGACCCCAAGGGGAAAAAGCCCTCCGGCAGGCGGACTGCCCGCCATGCGGGCAATGCGCGGGACATCTTGTTTCCGCGCCGGACTGTAAGCGTATTTCGCCATTGTCGATGACGGCGTCCCTTGGGGGCGCCGGCCCGGCCACCGCGCCGGATGCCATGCCGGCGCGGCGTGGCGCGTGGCGAACCCGCTGAAATGGAGTCAACACATGTTTCCTGAAATCATTCCCGCCCGTCAGGTGCGGGGGGCCATCGACGGATTCGTCGATCATCTGGTCACCAACTACGCCGATACCCTGGAGACGCTGTCCCAGCCCGTGCTGCACGCCCTGGTGTGGCTGGAGCAGGTGCTGCGCAGCTCGCCGTGGTGGGCGGTGGTCGGCGTGACCATCGCCATCGCCTGGCTGGTCAGCCGCCGCATCGGCCTGAGCCTGGCCATGGGCGCGCTGCTGTGCGTCATTGGCGTGCTCGGCCTGTGGGACGCCGGCATGCAGACGCTGGCGCTGATGATCATGGCGGCCGGACTGTCGGTGATCATCGGCATTCCGCTGGGCGTCCTGATGGCGCGCGTCAACTGGCTGCGCTCGATCATGCTGCCGGTGCTGGACGTGATGCAGACCATGCCCAGCTTCGTGTACCTGATCCCGGTCGTGATGCTGTTCGGCCTGGGCAAGATCCCGGCCATCATCGCCACCGTGATCTACGCCGTGCCGCCGCTGATCCGGCTGACCGACCTGGGCATCCGCCTGGTCGACCGCGAGGTGCTGGAAGCATCGCGCGCCTTCGGCGCCAATCCGCGCCAGCAACTGTTCGGCGTGCAGCTGCCGCTGGCCCTGCCCAACATCATGGCCGGCATCAACCAGACCACGATGATGGCGCTGTCGATGGTGGTGATCGCCTCCATGATCGGCGCGCGCGGCCTGGGGTATGAAGTGCTGCTCGGGATCAACCGCCTGGAAGTGGGCCGCGGCCTGCTGGCGGGCCTGGGCATCGTGGTGCTGGCCGTGCTGTTCGACCGGATCACGCAATCGTATGGACAGCGCATGCGCATGGGAGGCCAGCGATGAGCAAGATCGAAGTCAAGAACATCTACAAGATTTTCGGGCCGCATCCGAAGAAATGGCTGGAAGCCGCGCAGGGCGGCATGAGCAAGGAAGCGCTGCTGGCCGAAAGCGGGCACACGCTGGGCCTGCGCGACATCAGCCTGTCGATCGAAGAGGGCAGCATCTACGTCATCATGGGCCTGTCGGGGTCCGGCAAGTCGACGCTGATCCGCCACTTCAACCGCCTGATCGAGCCCAGCGCCGGCCACATTCTGGTCGACGGCGTCGACGTCGTCAGCCTGAACAAGCGCGACCTGGAGACCTTCCGCCAGAAGAAGATGAGCATGGTGTTCCAGCGCTTCGGCCTGTTCCCGCACCGCACCGTGCTGGACAACGCCGCCTACGGCCTGGCCGTGCAGGGCGTGGGCCGCGCCGAACGCGAGCAGCGCGCCCGCGAATGGCTGGAGCAGGTGGGCCTGTCGGGCTTCGAGCAGCAGTATCCGCACCAGCTGTCGGGCGGCATGCAGCAGCGGGTCGGCCTGGCGCGCGCGCTGGCCACCGACGCCGAGATCCTGCTGATGGACGAGGCCTTCTCGGCGCTCGACCCGCTGATCCGCCGCGAGATGCAGGACCAGCTGCTGCAACTGCAATCCAAGCTCAACAAGACCATCGTCTTCATCACCCATGACCTGGACGAGGCGCTGCGCCTGGGCAACCGCATCGCCATCCTGAAGGACGGCGAGCTGGTGCAGGAAGGCACGCCCGAAGACATCCTGCTGAATCCGGCCAACGATTACGTGCAGTCGTTCCTGCAGGACGTGAACCGCACCAAGGTGTTGAACGCGACCCACGCGGTGAACCCGGCGCGCCTGACGCTGACCATGCGATCGCGCCCGGCCCATTCGGTCGATCGGATGCGCGCGCTGAACTACGAGTACGCGCCGGTGCTGGACGGCAAGCGGCTGGCCGGCGTGCTGACGCTGGAGGCAGCCGAACAGGCCGTGCGCGAGGGCGGACGCGACGTGTCGCGCTTCGTCGAGGACCTGGCTTCGGTGCCGGCCACGGCCGGCCTGGGCGAAGTGCTGGCGCAGCTGGTGCACAGCGACCAGCCGGTGGCCGTGACGGGCGAGAACGACGAGTTCATCGGCATGCTGTCGCGCAAGAAGGTGGTCGAGCTGGTGACGCCGGTGTTGGCCGAGAGCGCGCCCGCGGCCGAATCCAGCGAATCCGCCGAACCGCCGCCCGCCACCGGCGGCGACCCGGCCCAGGCCGAGCTGCAAGGCCAGCCCCAGCCGACGCAACGGGGCGAGGCCGCCTGACGGCAGGCGCCGGGCGATCCCGCCGCGGCGTTCCGGTCCCCGGGGTGGCAGGCTTGCGCCCGGGGCCAGTCCGGATATGATGGCTGGCCGGCAACGATCGCCGGTTCGCCACTATTCGGAATATCGGAATCCGTCATGCCAATCTTGAATGTCCAGATCATGCAGGGCCATTCGGCCGCCCAGAAGACCGCGTTGCTGAAGGCGGCTTCGCAGGCGGTGGTGGAAAGCATCGCCGCGCCGCTGTCCAGCGTGCGCATCGTGCTGCAGGAAATCCCCGCCGAACACGTGATCGTGGCCGGCGAGATCGGCAAGGCCATGGCGCGCGTCGACGCGGCCCTGATCGAGGGCCGCGACGAGGCCAGGAAGGCGGCGCTGATCGCCGCGCTGAACCAGGCCGTGTGCGCCAGCATCGGCATCTCGGGCGAGGACGTGCGGGTGCTGATCCGCGACGTGCCCAAGACCGACATGGGCGTGGCCAACGGCCTGAGCGCCAAGGCCGCCGGCCGCTGAGACCGGAGCATGGCGACCGGCAAGGAAAAGGGTTCCGTCACCGTCGACGACGTGGCGGCCGAGGCGGGCGTGTCCATCAAGACCGTCTCGCGCGTTTTGAACAACGAACCCAACACCAGCGAGAAGACCCGCGCCAAGGTCATGGCGGCGATCGCGCTGCTGAAGTACCAGCCCAATCCCTCGGCCCGGCGCCTGGCCAGCAAGCGCTCGGACCTGATCATGCTGGTCTACGACAATCCCAGCGACAACTACCTGATCAACGTCCAGCAAGGCGCGCTCGATGCCTGCAAGCGTTATTTCTACAGCCTGCTGCTGCATCCCTGCGACTACCGCGCGCCCGACCTGGCCGCGCAGATCGAACAGTCCGCGCGCCAGCACGCCTGCGCCGGCCTGGTGCTGACGCCACCGCTGTCTGACGTGCGCGCCTTGATCGACGCGCTCGACCAGGGCGACGTGCCGTTCGTGCGGCTGGCGCCCAGTTCGCCCAGCGCCAGGGGGCTGGAGGTCAGCACCGATGACCGCTCGGCGGCGCGCGACATGACGCGGTATCTGCTGGACCTGGGCCACCGCCGCATCGGCTTCGTGGCCGGGCACCCCGACCACGGCGCCGTCGGCGGCCGCCTGCAGGGGTATCGCGACGCGCTGGCCGAACAGGGTGTGGCGTACGACGCGGCCCTGGTGGAGCAGGGGCTGCATTCCTTCGATTCCGGCGTGCGCTGCGGCGAACGCCTGCTCGATCGCGCCGACCGTCCCAGCGCGATCTTCGCGGCCAACGACGACATGGCGGCCGGCGTGCTGTACGCGGCGCACGCGCGCGGCATCAAGGTGCCCGGGGAGCTGTCGGTGGCGGGCTACGACGATACCCCTTTGTCGCGCCAGACCTGGCCCAAGCTGACCACGTTGCGCCAGCCGATCCGCGACATGGCCTACGCGGCGGTGGAACAACTGGCATCGCGCGAGCCGCAGGCGCGGGTGCGGACGCTGGGATACGAGATCGTGGTGCGCGACTCGACCCGCGCGCCGGCCTGAAGCCCCCGGCCGCTATCCCAGATGGCGGCGCACGTCGTCGCGCGGGTCGTAGCCGATGCTGGCGCGGCCTTCCGCCACATCCCAGGCGCTGCCCTGGTTGGCCGACACGCCGTTGACCGTGACGCTGGCGTCGGGCCAGCCGGCCGCGTCCGCCGTCAGGGCGGCGATCAGCAGGCGCTCGAAATCCCCATTGGACAGCCACATGTCGTGGAACCACGCCAGCGCGCGGCGCGCCGGTTCGTCGCGCGCGTCCGGTTCGGGCGCCCGCGGATGCGCCACGCCGGAATAGCTCATGTCGCGCGGGTCGTTGTCGCCCGGCAGGATCCAGCCGATGCGCGCGATCACGGTGGATAGCCGACCCTGCGTGACCGCGGCGTAGGCGCGGCACAGGCGTTCGCCCATGACTTTCGACGTGCCATAGGCCAGCGAATGCACCTCGCGCTCGCCGTCGAACCAGCGCGTGCCGGGGGCCGGCTCCGTCCTGGACGTGAGCTTGCCCGGCCCGATGGTCGCGGCCAGCGGCAGGTCCTTGTAGCCGCCCATGGCGTGGTTGGACGAGGCGAACACCAGCCGGCGCGCGCCATGCGTGGCGGCGGCGGTCAGCACGTTCAACGTCATGTTGTACGACCCCAGGGCTTCTTCCCAGCTGGCGTCGGGCGTCGAGTGCCGCGCCGCCAGGTGCAGCACGGCGTCCACGCCGGCGAAATGATCGGTCCAGGCGGGGGCGGGGCGCTCCAGGTCGGCGGCCACCAGCGTCAGGCGCTCGCGCACTTCAGGGCTGAAGACGGTGTCGTCCGCCTGCAGGTCGATGCCGATCAGGTGCTCGCACCAGGGCTGGCGCGCCAGGATGGCGAGCGCCTTGCGGCCGAGCTGGCCGGTGGCGCCGGTGACGACGATGCGGGCGGGGGGCAGGGGAGATGTCACGGTGGAGGCTTCCGGTTCAAGGCAAGGGACAAAGGCAGGCGGGCGAGGCCAGGGGATAGGGCTGGCCCTGCGCGTGGGCCAGGCCCGTGGCCGGGTCGATGCGCCACGCGCGGATGAAGTGGTCGTCCTGGGACGCGACCAGCAGGAACGCGCCGTCGGGCGTGAGCGCGATGTCGCGCGGCGCGCGGCCGCCGACGTCGATGAGGCCCACCGGTTCGAGCCAGGGCGCCGCGCGCCGCAGGCGGTAGACGGCGACGCTGTCGTGGCCGCGATTGGCGGCATAGAGCAGTTCGCCATCGGGATGCAGGCGGATGGCGGAGGCGGCGCTGGCGCCCCGCCAGTTGCGCGGCAGCGTGCTGGCGCGGGCGCGCTCGCCCGCCGGTTCGTTCAGCGCGTATACGGCCACGGTATTCGAAAGCTCTTCCACCACCGCCGCCAGCGCGCCATCGGCCGTGAGGGCCAGGTGGCGAGGCCCGGCGCCGGGGCGGGCGCGCAGTTCCTGCTCCGGCATGGGGGCCAGGCCATCGGGCCGCACCCGATGGCAGGCGATGGTGTCGGTGCCCAGGTCGCACAGGTAGACGCGCGCGCCGTCGTCGGTGGCGGCCGCGTAGTGCAGGTGGGGGCCCTCCTGGCGGTCCGCGCGCGGGCCGGCGCCGCGGCGCGCGATCACCTGCGGCGTCCCTTGCGGCATGCCGCCAGCATCCAGCGCAAAGCACAGCAGCTCGCCCGAGCCGTAGTTCGACACGTACAGCTGCCGCGCCGGCAGGTTGACGCTGACATGGCAGGGGGCGGCGCCGGGCAGCGTGATGCGGCCGAGGGGGCGCAGCGCGGCGCCGCCGGCCTCGATGGCGTAGACCTCCAGGGCGGCGTCCCGTTCCCGTTCGCTGACGCCGTAGAGCCGTCCGGCCGCCGCGCACAGGTAGGAAGGGTTGACCGGGCCGGTCAGCACCTGCCGTTCATGGAACGAGGCCGTCGCGCCGTCGAAGGCCAGCAGGTGGATGCCGCGGCCGCGTCCCTGCACGTGCGGCAGGATCTCGGTGTAGGTGCCGACGGCGAGCATGCAGCTGCCGGGCGCGCTGGAGAGGGTCGGGTCATGCACGTTCGGACCTCGTTGCCACGTCGATCCACACCGCCAGCACCAGCACGGCGCCCTTGACGATCATCTGCCAGGAGGTATCCACGTTCATCTGCTGCATGCCGTTGTCCAGGCTGGCCATGACCAGCGCGCCGATCAGCGCGCCGTACACGGTGCCGGAGCCGCCGCGCATGGAGGTGCCGCCGATGAAGCAGGCCGCGATGGCATCGAGCTCGCCGCCCACGCCGGCCGACGGCGAGCCCGCGGCCGAGCGCGCGGTGGTGACGATGCCGGCGAAGGCGCACATCAACCCCATCAGCATGAATACCATCAGCTTGACGCGCTGGACGTTGACGCCGGACAGGCGGCTGGCCTCGACGTTGCCGCCGACCGCGTAGACGTGGCGGCCGAACACGGTCTGCGTGGCGATCCACGAGAACACGCCCAGCAGCGCCAGCAGGATCAGCACCGGCAGCGGCACGCCATGGGCCTGGTTCAGCACCAGCACGAAGCCGGCGGCCGCGGCGGCGATGGCGCCGATCTTCAGGCCGTCGATCCAGCGCGGCGCCACCTCCAGTCCCAGCCGGCGATGGCGCCGGCGCCGCGCCAGCGTCAGGACGCAGGCCAGGGCGACGATCAGCGCGGCGATGACCCAGGAGAGCGTGGGCGGCACGAAGGCCTGGGCGATGGCGCCGAGGTCGTCGGGCACCGGCGCGATGGTGACACTGTCGGTGCTCAATTGCAGCAGGCCGCGATAGGCCAGCATGCCGCCCAGGCCGACGATGAAGGACGGCACCCGCAGCCGCGTGGTGAGGCAGCCGTTGACCAGCCCGAGCCCGGCGCCGGCGGCCAGCACCACGGCCACCGACAGCCAGGTGTTCCAGCCGAGGTTGACGGTCAGGATGGCGACCAGGCCGCCCAGCAGGCCGAGCAGCGAGCCTACCGACAGGTCGATCTCGCCGGCGATGATGACCAGCACCATGCCGCAGGCCAGCATGCCGGTCACCGACATCTGCAGCAGCAGGTTGGAAATGCTGTTGGGGCGCAGGAAGCTGCCGTGGGTCTGGTGCCAGAAGAACAGCCAGATCAGGCCCAGGGCCAGCAGCATGGCCAGCAGCTTGTGGCGCGCGAACAGCTGCCGCAGCGGCGGATGGCCGCCGCGCGGCCGGGGTTCGGAGGATGAGGAAGCGAGCATCTGGGTCATGGCGTTCAGGCGGCTTGCCGCAGCGGTTCGGATTGGAGGGCGGCGGCCAGCACGCGTTCCTGGGTCAGGCCCTGGATGGGGAAATCGCCCGTGACGCGGCCGGCATTCATGACCAGCACGCGATCGCTCATGCCGAGGATCTCGGGCAGTTCCGACGACACCATGATGATGGCCACGCCGCGATCGGCCAGGTCGAAGATCATCTTGTAGATGTCGTACTTGGCGCCGATGTCCACGCCGCGCGTCGGTTCGTCCAGGATCAGCACCTTGGGGTTCTTCAACGCCATCTTGGCCAGCACCACTTTCTGCTGGTTGCCGCCGGAAAGGCTGGCCACAGGCAGGCCCGGGCTGGCGGTCTTGATGCGCAGGCGGGCGATTTCGCGCTCGACGGTCGCCAGCTCGGCGTCGCCGTCGACCCGCGCGGCCCGGGCGTGGTCGGCCAGGCTGGCCAGCGTGATGTTCTCGGCCACGCTCATCAGCGGCACGATGCCGTGGCGCTTGCGATCCTCGGGCACCAGGCACAGGCCGTGCGCGATCGCGTCGGCGGGGCAGGCGATGCGCACCGGCTGGCCCGCCACCCGTACCTGGGCGGTGCTGCGGCCGGCATAGGCGCCGTAGATCGCCGACACGAATTCGGTGCGGCCCGCGCCCACCAGTCCGGCGATGCCGAGGATCTCGCCGGCGCGCACCTGCAGGGCAGCGCCGTCGACGCGCTTGCGCCGCGGGTTGGTGACGTCCCAGCAGGTCACGTCGCGCGCTTCCAGCATGACCGCGCCCGGCTGGCGCTCGGTGCGCGGAAAGCGCGATTCGAGCGCGCGGCCGACCATCAGGCCGATGATGCCGTCCTCGTCCAGCGTGTCGGCCGCGCGGGTGGCGATGTGCTGGCCATCGCGGATCACCGTGATGGTGTCGCAGACGCGCTTGACCTCGTCGAGCTTGTGCGAGATGTAGATGCAGGCCACGCCGGCGCGCTTGAGGTCGTCGATGATGGCCAGCAGCACCGCGATTTCCTTGGCGCTGAGCGAGGATGTCGGCTCGTCGAAGATCAGCAGCCGGGCCTCTTTGGCCAGCGCCTTGGCGATCTCGAACAGCTGCTGGTGGCCGTTGCCGTAGTTCATGACGGGGGCGGCGACGTTGACGTCGGTGAGCTTCAGGCGCGCCAGCAGTTCGGCGGCGCGCCGGTGCATGGCGGGGTAGTCCATGCGGCCGCCGGGCAGCCGCAGTTCGTTGCCCAGGAAGATGTTCTCGGTGACGCTCAGCTGCTGCACCAGCATCAGCTCCTGGTGCAGGATGACGATGCCCGCGCGTTCGCTGTCGCGGATCGAGCGCGAACGCAGTTCGCTGCCTTGCCACAGGATCCGCCCGCCGTAGCTGCCGTGGGGATAGACCCCGGACAGCACTTTCATCAGGGTCGACTTGCCGGCGCCGTTCTCGCCGCACAGGCCCAGGCATTCGCCGGGCCGCACCCCCAGGCTGACGCCCGAGAGCGCGCGCACGCCCGAGAATTCCTTGACGATGTCGCGCATTTCAAACAGCGGTTGCTGCTGGTCCATGGTGCGCCTCCCGGCTACTTGCCCGCGATCTGGTCGGCCGTATAGAAGCCGTCCTTGACCAGGATGTCCAGATTGTCGCGCGTCACCAGCGTGGGCGTGATCAGCAGGGAATCGACCTCGCCCTTGCCGTTGTCGAGCTTGGCGTTGAAGGCGGGCGTCTTGCCCTGCACCAGATCGACCGCCATGCGCGCGGCCGCCTCCGCGATGGCCTTGATCGGCTTGTACACCGTCATGGTCTGCGTGCCGGCGGCGACGCGGCGCACGCCGGCCAGGTCGGCGTCCTGGCCCGAGACCGCCACCTTGCCCGCCAGCTTCTGGCTTGCCAGGGCCTGGATTGCGCCGCCGGCGGTGCCGTCGTTGGAGGCGACGATGGCCTGGATGTCGTTGTCGTTCGCGTTCAGCGCGTTCTCGATGATGCTCTGCGCCTTGGACGGGTCCCATTCGGGCGTCCATTGCTCGCCCACGATGGTGATGTCGCCCTTGGCGACGAGCGGCTTGAGCACGTTCATCTGGCCTTCGCGGAACATGCGCGAGTTGTTGTCGGTGGCGGCGCCGCCAAGCAGGTAGTAGCGGCCCTTGGGCACCGCATCGACCATGCCCTTGGCCTGCATTTCGCCAACCTTGACGTTGTCGAAAGACACGTAGCCGTCCAGCGGCGCGCCCAGGATCAGGCGGTCGTAGGCGATGACTTTGATGCCGTTGCGGTGTGCCTTGGCGATGGCGCTGCCCAGCACCTTGGAATTGAACGGCACGATCACCAGCGCGTCCACGCCTTCGGCGATCAGGTTCTCGACCTGGGCGATCTGGCGCGATTCGCTGGCGTTGGCCGATTGCACGTTGACCTTGGCGCCCAGCGCGGTGGCGGCCTCGACGAAATAGTTGCGGTCGCGGGTCCACCGCTCGACCCGCAGGTCGTCGATGGAAAAGCCGATCACCGGAGCCTCTTTGCTGGCATGGGCGGCGTGGGCGGCGAACAGCGTGGCGGGCAACGCCAGCGCGCAGGCCAGCAGGCGGCGCAGGATTGGGGTCATGTCAGTCTCCTTGTGGCGCGATGCGCTCAGAATGTGATGCCGGTCTTCAGGCCTACGATGAAGGCGTCGTGGTTGGCGCTGGTGCCCCCAGGATGCCTGATGTACTGCAGATTGGGTCGCAGGTAAATGGAGGGGATCGGTGACCAGCTGTAATAGGCCTCGGCCACGTATTCATAGCCGTCGCCGACCTTGGTGCTGGTGCCCAGCCGCTGGTCCTGCTGGCGCACGTAGTCGGCGTAGCGGCCGTTGTTGTGGGTGGCGCCGACCGCCACGCCGATGACGTCGCGGGCCTGACCGAACGGCCCCTTGTATTGCAGCCCGAGCGCGATCTGGTGGTCCTGCGCCGCCGTGTCGCGGTCGGCCTGGGAGAAGTTCAGGAACACCGAGGCGCCACGGCCGCCGGCGGTGCCGCTGACCTGTTGCTCGAAGTTGATGTAGATGCCGTACTGGCCGTTGCGCTCGCGCGGCGCCAGGCCGGTTTCGCCGCGCGGGGCGTGGTTGACGTCCTGGTACAGGTCGGCGCCGTTGGAGGTGTTGTACCAGGCGCCGAACTTGTACGAGCCCGGCAGGCCGTTCCAGGCCGGCAGCCAGCCGAATTCCAGTGGAATCAGGGCGCCGGTGGTGCCATTGGGGTTGTTCAGTGACAGGCCGTGGCGGCGCGCGTAGCCGTCGTCGACATAGTTGGGGTTGACCTGGTAGACGCCGGCCTGCACGTAGGTCTGCTCGGACGTGCTGACTTTCAGGCGGGTGGCCCATTGGCTGGTGGGCCAGTTGACCCAGTAGCTGCCGACCAGGTTGCCGGGCTGTGCGCCGCAGAAGGTCAGATTCTGGAAGTCGCACGAGAAGCTGGCGAAATCCTCGCCCACGGTGAGGCGGCCGATCTTCCATTGCACCCGATTGTCCAGGAACGATTGGTTGAGCCAGAACTGCGTCATGTGCCAGGTCTGGCCGCGGCCATAGACCTCCTGGATCAGCATGTTGTTGCCGATGCCGGCGTCGGCGCCCAGGTTGCGGCCGTTGCGGTCGGTGATGGTCATCTGGAAGGTGCCGCCGTGCCAGCCGAGCAGCTTGTCCAGGTCCATGGTGGCGCCGAACACCCATTGGTCGGTGTAGCGGGTCAGCTTGTCCTGGCCGCCGCTGAAATTGTGCGCGGCCTCGCCGGTGTAGCCCAGGTTCAGGGTGACGCCGCGTTCGGCCAGGCTGGTGCGCAGGCCGCCCCAGTCGCCGAACAGGTAGGGCGTGGTCTGCAGATCGTAGGCCCGGGCGCTGGTGCCGGCGCTCAGCAGGCCTGCCAGGAGCAGCGTGGGCAGAAAGCGGTGTAGCGGGAATCGGTGAGGCCGGTAGCGGCGAGCCCGGAGGTGCGCGCCGGTGCCTGCCGCTGCCGGGAAGCAGGGAGGTGTTGCCATGACTCTGTCTCCTGTCGCCGCCCGTGCGCGAGGCCGTTGCGGCTTGTTTTTGGTGGTCCGGCAGGGGGCCGGCGAAGCTAGTGTCTGCAAAAATGACAGCGCTGTCAATTGCGATGAGGGTTAGGGATTGCCCGGGGTGAAACAGGGGCGCGCAGCGGTTTTTGGGAGTCAGGAGAGGGGCGGTCCGGCGCGGCCGCATGGGGCCGCCCGGGTGTGGGGGCGGCGGGATTGGCCCGCCGCCGCGCCGGCCGTCAGTCGAGCTTGACGCCGGCTTCCTTGATCACGGCGCCCCAGCGCTGGATCTCGCTCTGGATGTAGGCGCCGTATTCCTGCGGAGTGGAACCCAGGGCCTGGGCGCCCTGGACCTTGAGCTGCTTTTGCATTTCGTCCGATTGCAGCGCGCGGCGGATCTCGGCGTTCAGCTTCTGCACCACCGGCTGCGGCGTGCCCGCGGGCACCACCACGCCTTGCCAGGCGCCCATCTCGAAGCCCGGCGCCACGGTTTCGGCGACCGTGGGCACGCCGGGCAATTGCGTGCTGCGTTCGCGGCTGGTGACCGCCAGCGCGCGCAGCTTGCCTTCGCGGATGAAGCCCAGCGAATCGTTGAGGGTGTTGGTCATCAGTTGCACCTGGCCGCCGACCAGGTCGGTCATGGCAGGCGCGCTGCCGCGATAGGGCACGTGCACCGCGTCGACCTGCAGCGAGCGCAGCAGCAGCAGGGCGCCCAGGTGCGTGACGTTGCCGGCGCCCGCCGAACCGTACGACAGCTTGCCGGGATGCTGGCGCGCGTATTCGACGAAGCCGCGCGCGTCCTGAACCGGCACCGAGGGATGCACCAGCAGCACCAGCGGGATCACCGCGGTGGAAGACACCGGCGCGAAGTCCTTGACCGGATCGAATGCCAGCGAGCGGTAGAGATTGGGACTGAGCGCGATCGACGAGGTGTTGTAGAGCACCGTGTAGCCGTCAGGCTTGGCCGCGGCCGCGTACTGCATGCCGATGTTGCCGTTGGCGCCGCCCTTGTTTTCCACCACCACGGTCTGGCCCAATTGGTCCGTCAGTTGCTTGGCCAGCACCCGCGCCACCAGGTCGGTGGGACCGCCGGGCGGGAACGGCACCACCATCGTGATGGGGCGTTCGGGCCAGGCGGCCCGGGCAGGGCCGGCGCCGGTGGCGCCGCCCAGCGCCAGCACGGCCAGGCTGGCCGCGAGCAATGCTTTTTTCATGGTTGTCTCCTTGCTTTGGTGGGTGGGGCCGCGGCCTCATGGCGGCGGCGTCCTCTGCGCGGGACGCCTGTCCGCCGCGCGCCGCGTCAGTCCGGCCGGCCGGCCAGCATGCGCGTCGCGGTGTAGGCCATCACGGGCTTGCCGTGCTGGTTGAAAACGTCGATGGTGGACGTGACCACCGCGCGGTTGTGCTGCGAGGTCGGGCGCACCCCGGTGACTTCGATGTCGGCCCAGATGGTGTCGCCGGCCACCACCGGCGCCAGCATCTTCTTGTGCACTTCCAGCAGCGCCAGCCCGGTGCCCTGCACCATGCCCTGCATGATCAGGCCTTCGATCAGGCCATAGGTCAGCGCGCCCGGGGCGGGACGGCCCTGGATCGCGCCATGCGCGTAGGTGGCGTCGATGAAGATCGTCTCCAGCATGCCGGTGGCGCTGATGAAGTTGACGATGTCGGTCTCGGTGACCGTGCGGCGGAAGGTGCGAAAGCGCTGGCCGACGGCGAGGTCCTGCCAGTAATAGCCCTGGCCGAGCTGGGCGGGGGCGGTGCGGTCCTGGTTCATGCGGAGTCCTTGGAAGAGACGGGAAGGGCGCCGGCCTGCCGGGCGGCGTCGGTTTGCAGCAAGGCGTCGATGGCGGCGGGGGCCAGGCCGGCCTGCGCCAGCACCTCGCGGGTGTGTTCCCCCAGGCGCGGCGGCATCGTGGGCGGCACCTGCGAGCGCTGCAGCCGCACCGGGTTGCGCGCAAAGCGATAGTGGTGGCCGGCGGCGCTTTGCAGCGGCTGGAAGAAATCCACGCTGCGCAGGTGCGGATCGGTCTCCAGGTCCTGCAGGCGGTTGACGCGGGCGGCCGGGATTTCCAGCCTTTCGCACAGCGCCAGCCAGTAGGCGGTGTCGCGCGCGGCGACGATGCCCGCCTGCAGTTCGTAGAGCGTTTCGATGTGGCGCGTGCGCGCGGCGATGTCGGCAAAGCGCGGATCGGCCGCCAGGTCGGGACGGCCGGCCGCCTCGAAGAAGCTGCGCCAATGGGCATCGGTGTACGGCATCAGGCAGACATGGCCGTCGGCGGTGCGGCAGGGGCGCCGCCACGGCGTCAGCACCCGGGGGTAGCCGGCTTCGCCGGGCGTGTCCGCAAGGTGCCGGCCGTAGTAGTGCTCGACCAGCACGTACGAGGCCATGCTCTCGTACATCGGCACTTCCAGTTGCTGGCCCTGGCCGGTGCGTTCGCGCTGGAACAGCGCGGCCAGGATGGCGTGCGCGGCCACCAGTCCGCAGGTCTTGTCGGCCGCCACCGTCGGCAGGTAGCGCGGCGTGCCGGTCTGGCGATCGGCCAGGTCGGCAAAGCCCGACAGGCCCTGGATGATGTCGTCGTAGGCCGGCCGGCCGTCGTAGGCGCCGCCCTCGCCAAAGCCATACAGGCCGGCGTACACCAGCCGCGGATTGCGCGCGCACAGCGTGGCGGGGTCCAGGCCCAGCGCCGCCATCTTGGCCGGCCGCATGCTGTGCATGAGCACGTCGGCGCCGTCCACCAGCGCCAGCAGCGCCTGGCGCGCCGCGGGCCGCTTCAGGTCCAGCACCACGCTGCGCTTGTTGCGGTTCAGGCCCAGGAAGATGGCGGCCAGCCCGGGCTCCTGCGCCGGGCCGGTGTTGCGGGTGGAGTCGCCGGCGGGCGCCTCGATCTTGACGACGTCGGCGCCGTAGTCGGCCAGGATCTGCGAGGCGTAGGGGCCGAACACCACGGAAGTCAGGTCCAGCACGCGCACGCCGCCCAAGGCGGCGGTTTGGGGGAGGGAAGCGGAGGTCATGGCGGGAATCCTATCGGCGTGGTCCATACCCGTCTAATATGGCTTCGGTATTGCTTGATATGGAATCCGTTATGGCTATCGATCTACGGCAGTTGCGCCAGTTCGTCACCATCGCCGAGCTGGGCAGCTATCGCCGCGCCGCCGACACACTGCATATCGCGCAGCCCGCGTTGTCCGTGTCGATCCAGAAACTGGAGCACGCGGTTGGCGTGCCGCTGCTGGCGCGCGGCGCCCGGGGCGTGACGCTGACGCCGGCCGGCGAGGCGCTGATGGCTGATGCGCGGCGCGCGTTGTTCCACACCGAGCAGGCGCGCCAGGCCGCGCGTCGGGTGGCGTTGGGCGAATGGGGCACGCTGCGGCTGGGTTTCGTCGGCTCGGCCACGTACACGCTGCTGCCGCGCTGCCTGCCGGCTTTCCGCGCGCAATACCCGGACGTGCAGCTGGAGCTGCGCGAGGACAGCACCGTCGGGCTGGCGGCGATGCTGCGCGCCAACGATATCGACGCCGGCCTGGTGCGCGGGCCGCTGGCGGAGGATCCGGCCCTGGAGTCCTGGGTGGTCGAGCGCGACGACCTGATCCTGGCGGTGCCCGCCGCGCACCCGCTGGCCGGTGCCGCACCGGTCCAACTGGACCGCGCCCGCGGCGAGAGTTTCGTGATGTATTCGCCGGCCAAGGTGCCGGGCCTGCACGGCGTGGCGCAGGCCTTGTGCCGCAAGGCGGGTTTTTCGCCGCGCATCAGCCAGGAAGCGATCCAGGTGCAGACGCTGGTCAGCCTGGTGGCCAGCGGCATGGGGCTGGCGCTGGTGCCAGGCGTGACGCGCGCCTATTCGACGCCGCTGGTGGCATTCGTGCCGCTGGCCGATGCCGATGCGCGCGACGCCTTGTCGCTGTCGCTGGTGACGCACCGCGACACATCCTGCGCCTCGGTGCTGCGCCTGCGCGACAGCATGCTGGCGCAGATGGGCTGAGCGGGGCCGCGTCAGGCGGCTTCGCGGTCGAACAGCGCGGTGCGCAGGTAAGACACCGCATCGCCGCCGGCGGCCAACGCGTGCGCGCCGATGCGCGCGTGCCAGTGCGATTCCGAACCGGCTGCCAGCCGCCATTCGCGCAGCCGGCGCGTGTACAGCTGCAGATCGTATTCCTCGGTGACGCCGATGGCGCCATGGACCGCATGGGCGATGTCGGCCACGCGCGCGACCGCCAGGCTGGCGCGCGCCTTGCCGAGCGCGGCCAGCAAGGGTTGCGGCAGGCCGTCGCGGCCCTGGAACGCCAGTTGCGCCGCCATGCGCGCGGCCCAGACCTGCTCGGCCATGACGCTGATCTGCTGCTGCACCGCCTGGAAGCGGCCGATGGGCTTGCCGAACTGCTGGCGCTGGTTGGCGTAGTCCAGCGTCATGGCCAGCACCCGGTCCATGGCGCCGGCGATCAGGCCGGCGCAGGCGGCGGCGGCCAATTCGTCCAGGCCGGGCAGGGCGGGAGCCGCGTCGATGCGCTCGCCATCGTCGAGCGACCAGCGCGCCGGCGCGTCCAAGCTGCCGTGCACGCCGCTGGGTTCGATCGTGGCGGCCCGCGCCGGCAGCAGCCAGATCTGTTCACCGATGCGCGCCAGCACGGCATCGGCGCTGCGGATCCAGGGCACATTGGCGCCCGTGGCCTGGCCCCCGGATGCCAGCCAGCCGTGCGGCGCCAGCGCGATCGAGCCGGTGGCGGGCGCATGCCCGGCCCGGGCCAGCCACGCGCGCGCCAGCAGCGTGTCGGCGAAGGGGTAGGGGCACAGGTGACGGCCGGCGGCGGTGGCCAGCGGCAGCGTGTCGGCCAATGCCAGGCCGGCCCCGCCGCGGGATTCCGGCACCAGCGCATCGGCGAAACCGGCGGCTTCGCAGGCCTGCCAGGCTTGCGCGGGCGCCTGGCCCTGTTCGGCCTGGCGGATCATGGCCGGTGTGCAGGTCTGCGCGAACAGGCGCTCGGCGGCATCGCCAAAAATCGAGTCCATGCTGGGTTCCTATCGAAGGCCGAGGCCGCGCGCGATGATGCCGCGCAAAATTTCACGGGTGCCGCCGCGCAGCGAGAAAGTGGGGGCGACCTGTTCCAGGTAGGCCAGCGTGCGCAGCAGCGGCAGGGGGGGCGGCCGTTCGGGCCGGCGGCCCAGCGCATCGGCGATCAGGCGCGGGATGTCCTGCTCCAGTTCAGTGCCAAGGTCCTTCACCAGGGCCGCCTCGATGGCCGGGCTCTGGCCCGCGGCCAGTTTGCCCGCCACCGCCAATGACAGGGCGCGCAACACGGCCATCTGCGACAGGATGGCGCCCAGCAGGGCGTGGTCGGCGGCGTCGAGCCCGGCGTCGTCGCGGCCATGCGCCAGCCAGCATTGCAGCAGCGCGATGCTGGAGTACAGGCGTTCCGGCCCGCTGCGCTCGAACGCCAGTTCGGCGTTGACCTGGGCCCAGCCCGCGCCCTCCTGGCCGATGAGCGCGTCCGGCGCCAGTTCGACGTTGTCGAAGAACACTTCGGAAAAATGCGCGTCGCCCGCCAGATCCTTGATCGGCCGGATCGACACGCCCGGCAGCGACAGGTCGACGATGAGTTGCGACAGGCCCTGGTGGCGGTCCTGCGGCGTGCCCGAGGTACGGGCCAGCGCGATCATGTAGTGCGAGCGGTGCGCGTTGGTGGTCCAGACCTTGCTGCCGTTCAGGCGCCAGCCGCCCGCCACGGGTTCGGCGCGGGTGCGGATGCTGGCCAGGTCGGAACCCGAGCCGGGTTCGCTCATGCCGATGCAGAAGAAGGCCTCGGCGCGGCAGATGCGCGGCAGGTAGAAGGCCTTCTGCGCCGGCGTGCCGAGCTTGAGGATCAGCGGCGCGCTCTGGCGGTCGGCGATCCAGTGCGCCGACACCGGGGCGCCCGCGCCCAGCAATTCCTCGGACAGCACGAAGCGCGCGAAATGGCCGCGTTCGGCGCCGCCGTATTCGCGCGGCAGCGTCAGCCCGAGCCAGCCGCGTTCGGCCAGCTGGCGGCTGAAGCCCGCGTCATAGCCCATCCAGGAGCGGGCGCGTTCGTCGGGCTCCAGCCCATCGAGGGCCTCGGCGAGAAAATCGCGCACCTCGGCGCGCAGCGCTTCGTCCTGCGGGGGAATGGCGGTCAGTTCCAGCGTTTCGATCATGGGCGGGTCCGGTCTGGCGGGCGCCGGGGGCGGCGCGCTGCCGGCCACTATCGGCGAGCCGCGCGCGGGCTGTCCAATAGTAAATTCTTGCCTGGCGATAAGGATCGGATATCGGACCGGGACCGCGCGGCGGCGCGAGTATGATGAAGGGATCACCAGGAGGAAACCCATCATGAAGGAAGTCATCGTCGCATCCGCCGTCCGTACCGCTATCGGCGATTTCGGCGGCGCGCTCAAGGACGTGCCGCCCTGCGACCTGGGCACGGCCGTCATCAAGGCCGCGCTGGAACGCGCCGGCGTCAAGGGTGACGAAGTCGGCCACGTCGCCGTCGGCCACGTCATCAACACCGAGCCGCGCGACATGTACCTGTCGCGCGTGGCTGCCATGAACGCCGGCATCGCCAAGGAAACCCCGGCCTTCAACGTCAACCGCCTGTGCGGCTCCGGCCTGCAGGCCATCGTGTCGGCGGCGCAGACCATTCTGCTGGGCGATGCCGACATCGCCATCGGCGCGGGCGCCGAGAGCATGAGCCGCGCGCCCTACATCGCGCCGGCGCAGCGCTGGGGCGCGCGCATGGGCGACAGCGTCATGCAGGACATGATGACCGGCGCCCTGTCCGATCCGTTCGGCCGCATGCACATGGGCGTGACCGCCGAGAACGTCGCCGCCCAGTTCGGCATCAGCCGCCAGGACCAGGACGCGCTGGCGGCCGAGTCGCACCGCCGCGCCGCCAACGCCATCGAGGCCGGCCATTTCCGCGACCAGATCGTGCCGATCGTGCAGAAGACGCGCAAGGGCGAAGTGGTGTTCGACACCGACGAGCACGTGCGCCGCGACGTCACGGCCGAGAGCCTGGCCGCGCTCAAGCCGGTGTTCCAGAAAGAAAACGGCACCGTCACGGCCGGCAACGCCTCGGGCCTGAACGACGGCGCCGGCGCGCTGGTGCTGATGAACGCGTCGGTGGCGGCCAAGCGCGGCATCAAGCCGCTGGCGCGCCTGGTGGCCTACGCGCACGCCGGGGTCGATCCGACCATCATGGGCATCGGCCCGGTGCCGGCCACGCAGGCCGCGCTCGAGCGCGCCGGCCTGACCGTGGACCAACTGGACGTGATCGAGGCCAACGAGGCCTTCGCCGCCCAGGCCTGCGCCGTGACGCGCGAACTGAAGCTGGATCCGGCCAAGGTCAACCCCAACGGCAGCGGCATCGGCCTGGGCCATCCGATCGGCGCCACCGGCGCCATCATCACCGTCAAGGCGCTGCATGAACTGCAGCGCGTGCAGGGCCGCTACGCGCTGGTGACCATGTGCATCGGCGGCGGCCAGGGCATCGCCGCGATCTTCGAGCGCATCTGAGCGACGCTTCATCGATGCGCCATTGACGGCGCATTCCCGTGCGCAGGGGCGGGCCGCAACGGTCCGCCCGCGCCGGACTCACCACGCTTGTCGGTCCGCTTTCCGGTCGCATGGCGCCCATGGCGCGGACAGCGACGGGCGCCGGGCCTACAATCGCGCCCATGTACAAATCCAAATTCCCCTCCGAACTGGACCAGCCGACCCTGTCGGAAGTGGATGGCGTGCGCTATCTGCACTTCAACACTGAATGGGTCCAGGGCGCGATGCACATCAAGAATCCAGCGGACCTGGTGCTGGAATACACCAGCCAGATGATGGCCTGGCTGCTGTTCCTGGAGCCGCCCAGGGACGAAGCCATCGGCATGTTCGGCCTGGGCGCGGGCTCGCTGGCGCGCTTTTGCGCCAGGCACACGCGCGCGCCGCTGCTGGCGGTGGAATGGAATCCGCGCGTCACCGCCGCCTGCCACATGTTCTTTCGCCTGCCCGGCGAGAACCGCCTGCGGGTCGAGCACGCCGACGCCGCCGAATGGGCCGCCGACCCGCTCAACGCCGGCCGCTGCCCGGTGCTGATGGTCGACCTGTACGATGCGTCGGCCCAGGGGCCGGTGCGCGACAGCGTCAAGTTCTACCGCGATTGCCGCCGCGTGCTGGGCGAAGTCGGGGTGCTGGCGGTGAACCTGTTCGGCCGCCACGAGAGTTTCGGCAAGAACATCGACAACCTGTCCAAGGCCTTCGATGACCGCGTGGTGCTGCTGCCCGAGATCGATGCGGGCAACCAGATCGTGCTGGCGTTTTCCGGCCCGCGCCTGGCGGTCACGCCAGCCGAACTGCTGGCGCGGGCCGAGGCGGTCGAGTCCCGGTACGGCTTGCCGGCGCGCCGCTGGGCGCGTTCACTGACCCGCCACGCGGTGGACGGCATTCTGCATTTTTAGGGGCGGGTTAGGGCAAGTCCTTACAACATCGGACTGGTCCGTTTCCACAGACCGGAGATATGATGGGCTTATTCATAATTATGAATTACGGCGCTGTCAGGCCGTCTGCCCATGACCTCACCCATCGTCCGGCAAGCCCTGTACCTGGAAGTCGCGGATCGCCTGCGCGGCATGATCCATGCGCGCGCGCTGCGCAACGGCGAATGGATCGATGAACTGCGGCTGGCCGGCGAACTGGGTATCTCGCGCACGCCGCTGCGCGAGGCGCTCAAGGTGCTGGCCACCGAGGGCCTGGTGCGGCTGGAGCCGCGCCGCGGCTGCTTCGTCAATGAGCTGTCGGCGCAGGACCTGGAAGACATCTTCCCCCTGATGGCGATGCTGGAAGGCCGCTGCGCCCACGAGGCCGCGTGCAAGGCGTCCGACGCGCAACTGGCCGCGCTGGCGCCGCTGCACGAAGCGCTGGCGGGCCATGCCACCGCCGGCCGCATCGACGCCTACTATCAGACCAATTACCTGATCCACGAAGCGGTGCAGGCGCTGGCCGGCAACCAATGGCTGGTCGACATGGTCGGCAACCTGCGCAAGGTGCTGAGCCTGTCGCGCCACCGCAGCCTGGCCTGGCCCGGCCGCATCCAGGAATCCTGCGCCGAGCACCTGGCCATCTTCGAGGCCCTCAAGGCCCGCGACCCCGAACGCGCCGAGGCATTGGCGCGCCATCACCTGATGCGCCAGCTCGAGGTGCTGCGCGCGTTGGCCGCCGAGGACGACGCGCCGCCGCTTTCCGATCTTCCCGTAGCCGAGGAACCCGCCCATGAACGCATCCGCCAATCTCGCGCCCGCGCGCGGCGCACGCACGCCTGACGCCGAACCGGCCGACACGGCCGCCACGGAGGCCGGCGACAGCCTGATCACGCGCCTGGGGCGCCTGTGGGAACGCGGCCGCCTGCCCAGCGAATCCGAGGTGCGGCGGCTGTTCGAGGCGCGCCTGACCGACGTGGCCGCCAACAAGCTGGCGCGGCGCTGGTGCGAACTCTACGGCGCCGCCGACGGCAAGGACCGGCGCCTGATGCTGGCCGCGCTGGCGCAGGTGCGCGGCACTTTCGCCGCCGATGCCGGCGAGGGCGCGCGCCTGTTCAAGCGTTTCAACGCGCTGCCGCTGGGCCTGCGCTTCCTGGTCGAGCTGCGCGCCGACATGCTGCGCTGGCGCAAGCAGGTGGCCGGCATCCAGGCGCTGGACAAGGATCTCGAAGGCCTGCTGTCGGCCTGGTTCGACGTCGGCCTGCTGGAACTGCGGCCGCTGACCTGGGATTCGCCGGCCTCGCTGCTGGAAAAACTGATCATCTACGAGGCCGTGCACGAGATCCAGTCGTGGGACGACCTGCGCCACCGCGTGGCGCCGGACCGCCGCTGCTATGCCTACTTCCATCCGCAATTGCCGGACGTGCCGCTGATCTTCGTCGAGGTGGCCTTTGCCGGCAGCATGGCCGACAACGTGCAGGCGCTGCTGGACAGCGCCGCGCCGCGGCAGGACCTGGACAAGGCGCGCTGGGCGATCTTCTATTCCATTTCCAATACTCAGCCGGGCCTGAAGGGCATCAGCTTCGGCAACTTCCTGCTCAAGCGCGTGGTCGAGCAATTGCTGGAAGAACTGCCCAAGCTCAAGTCGTTCGCCACGCTGTCGCCGATCCCGGGGTTCGCCGATTGGCTCGGCAAGCTGGACGCCGACGCGGTCGAGGCCATCGTGCGCGAGGACAAGTCGCGCGCCAAGGCGCGCCAGCGCGCCGGCGTGCCGGACGGCCAGCGTTGGGTGGCGCGGCTGGCGCGCGCGGCGCTGGCCAGGAAGGCGCCCGACGTCGTCAAGCGCGCCGGCTTGCGCCTGGCCGCGCACTATCTGCAGGCCATGAAGAGCGGCCTGCCGCTGGACGCGGTGGCGCGTTTTCACCTGGGCAACGGCGCGCGCATCGAGCGCCTGAACTGGGCGGCGGACACCTCGGCCAAGGGGCTCAAGCAGTCCTGCGGCCTGATGGTCAATTACCTGTACGACCTGGATGAACTGGACGGCAACCTGGCGCGACTGCACGAAGGCAAGCCGCAGGTCAGCCGCAGTGTGGGGCGCGCGGCCTGACCGGCGGCGCGCCGCGATCCATAAAAAAGCACATCATCAGCGAGGGGACATGACGGACAACACGGCAGGCCGCGTGCTGTTGCAGCGCGACGGGCGACTGGCCCGCGTGACGCTATCGCATCCGGGGCGCCTGAATGCGATCACCGTGGGCATGTGGCGCGAACTGCGCGACGTGTTCACGCGCATCGCCGCGGACGACGACGTGCGTTGCGTGATCGTGCGCGGCGAGGGCGGCAATTTCGCGGCCGGCGCGGACATCCGCGAATTCCCGGCCGAACGCGCCGACGCCGCCGGGGTGCAGCGCTACCACCGCGAGGTGCTGGCGCCGGCCTTGCAGGCCGTGGCGCAGTGCCCGCATCCGGTGGTGGCGCAGATCGAAGGCGTATGCGTCGGCGGCGGGCTGGAGATCGCCTGCCAGTGCGATCTGCGCATCGCCGGCGAATCGGCGCGTTTCGGCGTGCCGATCAACCGCCTCGGTTTTCCCATGGCGCCCGATGAAATGCGCGGCTTGCTCGCGTTGGCGGGCCGCGCGGCCACGCTGGCCATCCTGCTCGAAGGCCGCGTGTTCGGCGCCGCCGAGGCGCGCGACCTGGGCCTGTTG
Organism: Achromobacter sp. RW408; assembly: GCF_003184165.1. Taxonomy (NCBI): domain Bacteria; kingdom Pseudomonadati; phylum Pseudomonadota; class Betaproteobacteria; order Burkholderiales; family Alcaligenaceae; genus Achromobacter; species Achromobacter sp. RW408. The sequence continues at coordinate 1,541,952 of NZ_QHHO01000049.1, read as the reverse complement.
ACGCGCATCGTGGCCGACGCCGACGTGGCCGCGCAGGCCCTGCGCAGCGCCGAGCGCATCTGCCAGGGCGCGCCGCTGGCCGCGCGCATCAACAAGCGCCTGTCCGCCCGACTGGCGCAGGGCGGCGCCTTGACCGAAGCCGAATACCAGGATTATTTCTCCTACGCCGACAGCCGGGACCACAAGGAGGGCGTGCGCGCTTTCCTGGCCGGCGTAGACCCCCACTTTTCCGGAGACTGAAAACGGTGAGCAACGCCAATCTATACGCTGTGCTGGAGGGCGGCTTCCCCGCCGATCGCAAACAGGTCGCGCTCGAGACGCCCGAGCTGGCCTACACCTGGGACGACATCGACCGCGCCACGGCCTGCCTGGCCAACCTGCTGGATTCGCTCGAGCTGCCCCAGGGCGCGCGGGTCGCGGTGCAGGTCGAGAAATCGCCCGAGGCGCTGCTGCTGTACCTGGCCACGCTGCGCGCCGGCCTGGTGTACCTGCCGCTTAACACCGCCTATCGCGAAGCCGAGATCGAATACTTCCTGGGCAACGCCGAGCCGGCCGTGGTGGTCTGCGCCAGCAAGAACCGCGACTGGGTCCAGCGCGCCGCCGACAAGGCCGGCTGCGCCCATGTCTACACGCTCGACGAAGACCGCACCGGCACGCTGCTGGAGGCCGCCGGCGGCCTGTCGCAGACCTTCAAGACCGTCAAGCGCAAGCCGGACGACCTGGCCGCGATTCTCTACACGTCCGGCACCACCGGCCGCAGCAAGGGCGCGATGCTGTCGCACGGCAACCTGGCGTCCAACGCGCAGGTGCTGCACAAGTACTGGGGCTGGCGCTCGGACGACGTGCTGCTGCACATGCTGCCGATCTTCCACGTGCACGGCCTGTTCGTGGCCTCGCACGGCGCGCTGCTGGCCGGCGCGAAGATGATCTGGCTGCCCAAGCTGGACGCCGACCAGGCGCTGCGCTACCTGCCGCAAAGCACAGTGATGATGGGCGTGCCGACCTACTACGTGCGGCTGCTCGCCGACAAGCGCTTTAACCGCGAGGTCTGCGCCAACATGCGCCTGTTCATCTCGGGGTCGGCGCCGTTGCTGTCCGAGACCTTCAACGATTTCCGCGACCGCAGCGGCCACGCCATCCTGGAACGCTATGGCATGAGCGAGACCGTCATGCTGACCTCCAATCCCTACGACGCGGCCGACGGCGAGCGCCTGGCCGGCACCGTGGGCCGCGCCCTGCCGGGCGTGCAGGTGCGCGTGGTGGACGACGCCGGCATCGCGCTGGCGCCGGGCGAGATCGGCAACGTGCAGGTGCGCGGGCCCAACGTGTTCTCGGGCTACTGGCGCATGCCGGAAAAGACCCGCGAGGAATTCACCCAGGATGGCTGGTTCAAGACCGGCGACGTGGGCCGCTGGGGCGGTGAATCCGCCGGCCGCGACGTGCCCGCCGACTACCTGTCGATCGTCGGCCGCAGCAAGGACCTGATCATCTCCGGCGGCTTCAACGTCTATCCGAAAGAGATCGAGACGCTGATCGACGATATGCCGGGCGTGGCCGAATCGGCCGTGATCGGCGTGCCGCACGCCGACTTCGGCGAAGCCGTGGTGGCGGTGGTGGTGCCGAAGGACGGCGTGTCGCTGGATGCCGCCGCGATGCAGGCCGAGCTGAAGGCGCGCATCGCCAACTTCAAGGTGCCCAAGCGCGTGCACATCGTCGAGCAACTGCCCCGCAACACCATGGGCAAGGTGCAGAAGAACGTGCTGCGCGAAACCTATCAGGCGCTGTAGCGCCGTCATCCCGGGCCGGCCCAGCGGGGCCGGCCATTTTTTTCCCAAGGAGCCCGATCCCTTCCAGAACGATTCCCGAACCAGGCAGCATCCCAACCCAAGAACACAAGAGACGAGACGCGGGAAACGCGCCGTCCCACGCTGCAGCAAGAGGAGACAGTATGAAATACCGCACTTTCGCCGCGACCCTGCTGGCCACGCTGGCCGCCGGTTTCGCCGGCAGCGCCGGCGCCGCGTCCTGGCCGGAACGGCCCATCACGCTCATCGTGCCTTTCCCGGCCGGGGGCGGCACCGACACCTTCGCCCGTCCGCTGGCCCAGCAATTGACCACCCAGCTGGGGCAGTCGGTGGTGATCGACAACAAGGGGGGCGCGGGCGGCACCGTGGGCGCCGGCGTGGCCGCCAAGGCCCGGCCCGACGGCTACACCTTCTTCATGGGCGGGGCGCACCATGCGCTGGCGCCGTCGCTGTACAAGAGCCTGAACTACAACATCCAGAAGGACTTCGTGCCGGTGGCGCTGGTGGCGCAACCGCCGCAGGTGATCGTCATCAATCCCGCCAAGCTGCCGGTCAAGACGGTGCAGGAATTCGTCGACTACGCCAAGAAGCATCCCGGCGAAATCAACTTCGGCACGGCCGGCAAGGGCAGCACCCATCACCTGGCCGGCGAGCTGTTCGCGATGCAGACCGGCATCAAGCTGGTCGATGTGCCCTACCAGGGGGCGGGGCCGATGCTGTCGGCGCTGATCGGCGGGCAGGTGGACCTGGCATTCGACGGCCTGGGATCGTCCGCCGGTCACATCCGGTCGGGCACCATCAAGCCACTGGCGGTGGCCGCCGACAAGCGTTCGCCGTCGCTGCCCGACGTGCCGACCGCGGCCGAGGCCGGCGTGCCGAACTACGTGGTGTCGACCTGGTACGCGATCTGGGCGCCGGCGGGCACGCCGCAGGAGGCCGTCGACCGCATGACGGCGGAAATCACCAAGGCCTTGAACACGCCCAAGATCAAGGAAACCTGGGAGGGCAACGGCTCGGCCGTGCCGACCCTGACCGGCCCGGCCTTCGGCAAGTTCGTCGACAGCGAAGTGTCGCGCTGGGCCAAGGTGGTGTCGGATTCGGGCGTCAAGCTGGATTGACGCCCGCGGGGCTGCCGCGCGGCCCCTTCAACGCCAGTCGCTGGCCAGGCTGAGCCTGGCCAGCTGGTCGCGCGTCAGCGCCAGGCTGGCGGCCTTGACCAGTTCGTCCAGCTGCGCCAGCGAGGTGGCGCTGACGATCGGCGAGGTGATGCCCGGCTGCGCGATCTGCCAGGCCAGCGCGGCCTGCGCCGGCGTACAGCCGGCATCCTCGGCCACTTCGTCCAGCGCCTTCAGAATGCGATAGCCGCGCTCGTTCAGGTAGGTGTCGACGATCTTCTTGCCGCGCGCGCTCTTGCCGACGTCGGCCGGGCTGCGGTACTTGCCGCTGAGAAAGCCGCTGGCCAGCGCGTAATAGTTGATGGTGCCCAGGTCCTGCGCCTTGACCAGCGCCTGCAGGTGTCCCTCGAACGGCTCGCGGCTGTAGAGGTTGTATTCGGGCTGGATGCTCTCGTAGCGCGGCAGGTTGTGGCGTTCGCTGGCGATCAGCGCTTCGGACAGGCGCACCGCCGTGTAGTTGGAGGCGCCGATGGCGCGCACCTTGCCCGCTTCCATCAGCTTGGCGTATTCGCCCAGCGTGTCGGTCAGCGGCGTGTCGGGATCGTCCTTGTGCGACTGGTACAGGTCGACGTGGTCGGTCTGCAGCCGCGCCAGCGAGGCGTCCAGCGAGCGCCGGATGTAGGCCGGCGCCAGGCCCTTGGCGTCCGGGCCCATCTCCATGCCGACCTTGGTGGAGATCAGCACGCGGTCGCGCTTGCCCGAGCGCTTGAGCCACTTGCCGATCAGGGCTTCGGATTCGCCGCCCTGGTTGCCGGGCACCCAGCGGGAGTAGACGTCGGCGGTGTCGATGAAGTTCAGGCCGGCGTCGACCAGCGCGTCCAGCAGGGAGAACGTGCCGGCTTCGTCGACGGTCCAGCCGAAGACGTTGCCGCCGAAGGTGAGGGGAGGAATCTGCAGGCCGGAACGGCCCAATGCGCGTTTGATCATGATGTGGCCCTTTGAATGTCGCGGATGTCGTGTCGCGCGGGCGCGGCGTTTTCAGTATATTGGGCCGCCCGCCCCGGCATGGGGCGCGCGTGCCGCGCATGCACCATTTCAGGGATTCCCCCCAAGTGAATTTGTGTTGCGACACGTTAGACTATACGGCTTTACGGCTGTCCGGACCGTGGGGAAGCCCGCGGAGCAGCCGTAATAATGAACAAATACCAAGGGTTCAAGGAGCTTACCTATGCTGATCGGAAAAAAACATTTTCTGACGGTTGGCGCAATGGCGCTGGCGATGGCGATCGCCGCGCCGGTGGCGGCGCAGCAGAAGTCGGTGGCAATCACGGCCATCGTCGAGCACCCGGCGCTGGACGCCGTGCGTGACGGGGTGCAGGACGCCCTCAAGCAGGCCGGCTACGAGTCCGGCAAGAACCTGAAGTGGCAGTACCAGAGCGCGCAGGGCAATACCGGCACCGCCGCCCAGATCGCGCGCAAGTTCGTCGGCGACAAGCCCGACGCCATCGTCGCCATCGCCACCCCGTCGGCCCAGGCCGTCGTGGCCGCCACCAAGGACGTGCCGGTGGTGTATTCCGCCGTGACCGACCCGGTCGCCGCGCAGTTGGTATCGAGCATGGATGCCTCCGGCACCAACGTCACCGGCGTGTCGGACCTGCTGGCGCTGGACAAGCAGGTCGAGCTGATCAAGAAGATCGTCCCCAACGCCAAGCGCGTCGGCATGGTCTACAACCCGGGCGAGGCCAACTCGGTCGTAGTGGTCAAGAAGCTGCAGGAACTGCTGCCCAAGTCGGGCATGAGCCTGGTCGAGGCCGCCGCCCCGCGTTCGGTCGACGTGGCATCCGCCGCCCGCAGCCTGATCGGCAAGGTCGACGTCATCTACACCAACACCGACAACAACGTGGTCTCGGCCTACGAGTCGCTGGTGAAGGTCGGCAACGACGCCAAGATCCCGCTGATCGCCTCGGACACGGACAGCGTCAAGCGCGGCGGCATCGCCGCCCTGGGCATCAACTACCGCGACCTGGGCGTGCAGACCGGCAAGGTGGTGGTGCGCATCCTCAAGGGCGAGAAGCCCGGCGCGATCCCGTCCGAAACCGTCTCCAAGCTGGAGCTCTACGTGAACCCGGGCGCCGCCGCCAAGCAAGGCGTGACGCTGTCCGACGCGATCATCAAGTCGGCCGCGGTGGTGGTAAAGTAAAGCGCAAGTCGTTCGGCCCCGCCCGTGCCTGCCCGGCATGAGCGGGGTTTTGTTTTATCTTGTTTTCTTGTGTTTGCCCCGCGCCGGTACGCGGGGTCCACAGGGCGGCAGCATCCACAAGGTGCGCGCGGCCCGGCGCGATGGCGTTGGCCTTGAACGGCACGGCGGTCATGGACCGCATGCCGCGTTTTGCTCCCCTGGAGCGCCCCTCAAGCAGCCCGCTTGCGGCCCTGGCCGCCAGGCCTGGCGACGCCTTGGCAGGAATCGAGAGAAAATCGCACGGCAGGAAACGTTTATTGCGAAAGCTCGGGTAAAACTGACCCCGAAACGCAAGAAGTTGGACGTTCCTAATCTCTAATATGCTCGTTCCTTACCTGATTGGATTTGACCCATGTCATTGTTCTCGTTGTTAGGCGCACTGGAGATCGGCCTGATCTTCAGCCTGGTGGCCTTGGGCGTGTATATCTCCTTTCGCCTGCTGCGCTTTCCGGACCTGACCGTTGACGGCAGTTTCCCGCTGGGCGGCGCCGTCTGTGCCACGCTGATCGCCTCGGGCACCGACCCGTTCGTGGCCACCATCGCCGCCACCTTTGCCGGCGCGGCCGCGGGCCTGGTCACCGGCTGGCTCAACGTCAAGCTCAAGATCATGGACCTGCTGGCCAGCATCCTGATGATGATCGCGCTGTATTCGGTCAACCTGCGCATCATGGGCAAGCCCAACGTGCCGCTGATCACAGAACCCACCGTCTTCACCATCCTGCAGCCCGAATGGCTGTCGGACTACGTGGCGCGGCCGCTGATCCTGGTGGTCATCGTGATCCTGGCCAAGCTGGCGCTGGACTGGTTCTTCGCCACCCAGACCGGCCTGGCGGTGCGCGCCACCGGCTCGAACGGCCGCATGGCCCGCGCGCAGGGCGTCAACACCGGCCGCATGATCCTGGGCGGCATGGCGCTGTCGAACGCGCTGGTCGCCATGGCCGGCGCGCTGTTCGCGCAGACCCAGGGCGGTTCCGACATCTCCATGGGCATCGGCACCATCGTCATCGGCCTGGCCGCGGTGATCGTCGGCGAAAGCATCCTGCCGTCGCGCAAGCTGGTGCTGGCCACGCTGGCCGTCATCATCGGCGCCATCGTCTATCGCTTCTTCATCGCGCTGGCGCTGAACAGCGACTTCATCGGCCTGAAGGCGCAGGACCTGAACCTCGTCACCGCGGTGCTGGTCACGATCGCCCTGGTCATTCCCATGCTCAAGCGCCGGCTGTTCGGCAAGAAGGGGCGCTGATATGTTGTCCGCAAAAGACCTCAAGATCACTTTCAACGCCGGCACGCCGATCGAAACGCGCGCGTTGCGCGGGCTGTCGCTGGACATTCCCTCGGGCCAGTTCGTCACGGTCATCGGCTCCAACGGCGCCGGCAAGTCGACCTTCCTGAACGCCGTCTCGGGCGACCTGCCGGTCGATTCCGGCCGCATCGAGATCGACGGCGCCGACGTCACGCGCCAGCCGGTCTGGGCACGCGCCTCGCGCGTGGCGCGCGTGTTCCAGGATCCCATGGCAGGCACCTGCGAAGACCTGACCATCGAAGAGAACATGGCGCTGGCGCAGTTGCGCGGCGTGCGCCGCGGCTATGGCCGCGCGGTCAAGGCTTCGATGAAGGAAGGTTTCCGCGAACGCCTGGCCACGCTCGGGCTGGGCCTGGAAAACCGCCTGACCGACCGCATCGGCCTGCTCTCGGGCGGCCAGCGCCAGGCCGTGAGCCTGCTGATGGCGGCGCTGCAGCCGTCGCGCATCCTGCTGCTGGACGAGCACACCGCCGCGCTCGACCCGCGCACCGCCGATTTCGTGCTGCAACTGACGGCGCGCATCGTGGCCGAAAGCAAGCTGACGACCATGATGGTCACGCACAGCATGCGCCAGGCGCTGGACGTGGGCGACCGCACGGTGATGCTGCATCAGGGCCAGGTGGTGCTGGACGTGTCCGGCGATGAACGCCGCGGTATGGACGTGCCCGACCTGCTGGCCATGTTCGAGCGCGTGCGCGGCGAGAAGCTGTCGGACGACGCGTTGCTGCTGGGCTGATTCCGCGCTTGCGCCTTGAGCGGCGCAAGCAAAACGCCCGGCGCGGCCTCTCCGGAGGCGGCGCCGGGCGTTTTGCTTTCTGCCATGGCGCGGGGCGGGCGAACGGCGCCGCTAGATGAAGCGGCCCGGCCGGAACGCGGCGTGGCGGGCGGGATCGCCGGCGCCGCACATCAGCTCGCCCAGTATCCGCGCGGTCCCGGGCGCGGTGCTGAAACCGATGTGTTGGTGGCCCAGCGCCAGCCACAGGCCCGGATGGCGCGGCGCCTGGCCGATCATGGGACGGCTGTCCGGCAGCGTGGGGCGGCGGCCCAGCCAGGGCTGGGGATCGAGCCGCGGCCCCAGGCCGACGGCTTCGCGAGCCCGGGCTTCGGCCAGGTCCAGTTGCAGCGGCCGGGGCGGCGCGTCGCGCTCGTCCAGCTCGACCCCCGTGGTCAGCCGCAGGCCGCGCGCCATGGGCGACAGCACGTAGCCGCCGCCGGTGTCGTAGATGGGGCGGCTCAGCGCGGGGCCATCGACGGCGCCGTAGTGCATGTGGTAGCCGCGCTCGAAGGCCAGCGGCAGGTCGATGCCGGTGGTCTTGAGCAGTTCCTTGGACCAGGGGCCCAGCGCCACCACCAGGTCGGGCGCCGTCAGCATGTCCGAGCCGGTGTCGCCCTGCACGATCCAGCCCCGGCCGCCGTCGCGGCGGATGGCGGTCGCGCGCAGGCGCCGCAATGTGCCGCCCGAACGTTGGAACAGCTCGGCGTAGGCCGCGGTCACGGCCGCCGGGTCGTCCACCGAATACGAACCCTGGATCCACAGCGCGCGCGAAAAGATCGGCGCCAGCGCCGGTTCCAGTTGCGCCAGCTCGGCGGGGGCCAGCGCCTGGGTCGGCACGTCGTGGCGGGCGTAGGCATCGCGCGCCAGGACGCCGGCCTGCCAGGCCTGCTCACTACGGAACAGGAAGATCCAGCCGCTGTCGCGCAGACGCCGGCGGACGCCGGCCTCGTCCAGCAGCCGCAGGTGCTCGGTCGCGGACAGGCGGATCAGGCTGTCGAGCGCCGCCGTCGTCTCGTGGAACACCGACGGCCGGGCGCGCGCCAGGAAGCCTGCCGCCCAACCGAGGTTGCGGGCGAGGTACGAGACGCGATAGCGGAACTGGACGGTGTCGTTGCGCAACAACCGTGGCAACTGGCGCCACAGGCCGGGGTGGTTGAACGGCATGAGCGAGCTGCGGGCCAGGACACCGGCGTTGCCGGCCGAGGTTTCCAGCCCGGGGGGCTGGCGGTCGACCAGGGTGACGTCCAGGCCGCGCCGCTGCAGTTCCAGCGCGCAGCAGACGCCGACGATGCCGGCGCCCAACACAATGACTTGCTTGCCCATCGGGATTGTCGGTGCGAGTCCAGGGATAGCGGGCGATTGTAGGGCAGCGGTGGATTGCCGGCGACGGGGGCTATCCATGACGGATGCCGCCGGTGGGGCATGCGGCCGACGCGATGGCTCCGAGGTGATCGTCGATCAGCCGTCGATCAGCCGTCGATCTTAGGCGGCGGGCCGCTGCCCCAGGATGCGCCCGGCGGCCGCCACGCCCCACCAGGCGGCTTCCTCGAACACGGAATAGCCCGACAGGTCGGCATGGGCGAACAGCACCGGGCCGTCGACTTCGCGCAAAGCCGCCAGGCCGGCGTTGGACAGGTAGCCGCAATAGGGCGAGGCCATGGCATGGCCGCGCACCGTGATCTCCAGCTGGCGGGCGCGGCGCCAGAACTCGTCGCCATAGGCGGCCACCAGGTCGGCGGCGGCCTCGTCGCGCAGCGCCTCGGGGCGGGCGTCGGCGAGCCACTGGCGCGCGGCCTGCGGCGTTTGGTCGCTGAGCGCGTGGTAGGCGGTGAACACCGTGCGCGGCGAGCGCGCCACGCGCAGCAGCTGGTGGGTCGAGACCACGTAGCCCAGGGCCTGGCCCTGGTAGACCACGTTGTCCCACGACAGCGGTTCGCCCGGCGCTTCGCGCGGATAGCCGTCCATGACGAAGTTCGATACCAGCCAGGGCGCGTGCGGCGAGGCGTGCGTGGCCGGATCGTAGCCATAGGCGCGGATGTCGGGCAGGATGCGCTGGGCCACGAACAACGGCATGGCGCAGACCGCGCGTTGCGCCGCCAGCGTGTAGACGCTGGCGGCGGCGCCCGGCGCGAGGCAGTCGATGCGGGGGCCGGCGGGGCTTTCATGCAGCCGCGCCGCGGTGCCGGGCAACAGCCAGTCGCCGTGGCCGAGGCGGGCGCTGATGGCGTCGCGCAGCCGTTGCACCAGCGGCGCCAGGCCGCCGGGCCAGGTCAGCACCGCGCCCTCGGCGGCGTTGGCGGCGTGGCCGTCGCGGCTGGCGAAATAGTGCAGCCCGGCCCAGGCCGAGACCCGGTCATAGGGCGCGCCGTAGTCGTCGCGGCAGCAGTAGTTCAAATACCAGTGCAGCGCCGGCGAGGTGTAGCCTTCGCGCTCCAGCCACTGCCGGAAGGTCAGCGCATCCAGGGCGCGCCACGCCGGGTCGCGCGAGGACAGCACGATCGGGATGCAGAAGACCTTGCGGCCGTCGTTGCCGACCGCGCCGTGCAGGCGGTCCACCAGCGCCAGGAACTTGCGGTGCTGCTCGATATCGGCCTGGGGCAACCCGTGCATCGGCAAGAGACCGTCTTCCCAACGGCCGTCGCGCAGCAGGCGTTCCTGCGGCGAGTGCGCCAGGATGGACTCGTCGTAGTAGGGCCGCGCGCCAAAGGCGTCGCGCTCGGCGATGCCGAAGTCGGCCAGCATCTCGCGCACGTGGGTGGACTGCATCGACGGCAGCGGCAGGTAGTGCGCGCCGAGCGGGTAGTCCAGCCCGTCGCGGTTGCCGGCGGCGGCGTTGCCGCCGTACTCGGGGCCTTGGACCACGACGAAATCGGTGAAGCCTTCGCGCGCCAGCTTCCAGGCGCACGACAGGCCGGCCACGCCGGACCCCAGGATCGCCACCTGGCAGCGCCGGGCGCCGGACGACGGCGGCAACGCCGCGCCATCGCGCAGCGCGTGGCCGGCCTGCATGCCGGGGTAGCGCACGTCCGGCGTGGTCTCGACCACGCGCGAACGGTAATAGCCCGCCGTGCCCGCGGCGGCGGCGGTGGCGGCGCCCAGCAGGAAGGTACGGCGCCGCATCAGCGGATGACCTTGCGCCAGTCCTCGTCGAAGTAGCGCACGAGCGATTGCTCGTTCAGGCGGTTCGGCGGCATGGCCAGCGCCGGCATGTCGGCGGGAAAGTGGAACAGCTCGCGCAGGGTGGCGGGGTCGAGGTAGCGGGTGGGCACCGACACCGCCGTCGGCGGCGTGTAGTCGCGGCGCTTGCCGGCCAGGATGAAGCCCCAGTCGCCGAAGGACGGCACGTAGGCGTGGTACGGCCAGGTGTTCAGGCCGGCCTCCTTGAGCGTGGCGTCCACGCTCCAGAACGAGCGCGGCGCGAAGTAGGGCGAGGTCGACTGGATCACCATGTAGCCGTTCTCGGCCAGGTGCCGCGCCATCAGGTGGTAGACCGGCACGGAGTACAGCCGGCCCAGGCCGAAGTTGGACGGATCCGGAAAGTCCACCACGATGAAGTCGTAGACCTCGGCGTGGCTTTCGAGCCAGCGGCCGGCGTCGTCATTGATGACGGTGACGCGCGGATCGGTCAGCGAGCCCTGGTTCAGTTTCGTCAGCGGTTCGGAGCGCGAGAACAGGCCCGTCATGGCAGGATCCAGGTCCACCAGCGTGACGTGCTCCACATGCTTGTACTTGAGGATCTCGCGCACCGCCAGGCCATCGCCGCCGCCCAGCACCAGCACGTTGCGGGCCCACGGCAGCGCCTGCAGGCCGGGGATCACCAGCGACTCGTGGTAGCGGTGCTCGTCGCGCGACGAGAATTGCAGGTTGCCGTTGATGTACAGCCGCAGGTCGTCGTGCCAGCGCGTCACGATCAGGCGCTGGTAGGGCGTGGTCTCGGCGTGCACCACGTCGTCGCCGTACAGGCCCTTTTCGGCCCACGCCGTCATCTGGCCGGAAAACAGGAAGCCCAGGGCCAGCAGCCCCAGCACCACGCCGCCGCGCACGGCGCGTTCGGCCGGACGCCGGATCTCGCCGCGGAACAGCCAGGTGGTCCACAGCGCCACGCCGGCGTTGAGCATGCCGAACAGGAAACTGGTGCGCAGCAGGCCCAGCTTGGGCGCCAGCAACAGCGGAAAGATCAGCGACACGGCCAGCGCGCCGAGATAATCGAAGGTCAGCACGCGGCTGACGATTTCGCGGAACTCGGCCTTGCGCTGGTTGAATACCCGCATCACCAGCGGAATTTCCATGCCGACCATCAGTCCGATAATGAAGACGCCCGCGTACAACGCCGCGCGAAACGGCGCCGACAGCCAGGCGAACACCAGGAACAGGACCGCGGCGGAAACCCCGCCCAACAATGCGACGGCCAGTTCGACGTCGATGAATCGATTCAAAACGTCGTCGTCTCTTACATATTTTGACAACCACGATCCGATGCCCATCGCGAACAGATAGCAGCCGATGACGGACGAGAACTGGAGAATGGAATCCCCCAGCAGATAGCTGGCCAGCGCGCTGCTGATGAGCTCATAGCCCAGGCCGCAGGAAGCGACGATCAATACCGACAGGATGAGAACGCGGTCGCGCATGGGGGTTCCGACGTGAAAATGCGTTCGCAGTATATCGAAGGCGCCGTATATACTGCGCGCAATTAGGGCCTGAAGGGGCGATTATGGGAGAAGCGATGCATCCGGCCGTGACCTATCTGATCTACATCGTCTCGGCGCTGGTCATGCTGGGCATTTTCACCGCCGTCTACACCACCGTTACCCGCTACAAGGAATTCGAGCTGATCCGCGAGGGCAACATCGCCGCGGTGTTGTCCTACGGCGGCGCCCTGGTGGGCTTTTCCTTCACGCTCTGTTCCAGCATCGCGGTCCACGCCAGTTTCGTCATGTTCCTGGTCTGGGGCGTCGCCGCCATGGTGGTGCAACTGGTCGTCTACGCCGTCGTGTCCCGCGCCATCCACGGGCTGCACGAGGCCATCGAAGAAAACAACATCGCCATGGGCGGCCTGATCGGTTCGATCTCGCTGGCCGCCGGCGTGGTCAACGCCGCCTGCCTGACCTGAGCGGCCAGGCGCGTCGACCTTGATCTGAAACAGGAGAACTTGCCATGAGTCTCGGTTCATTTATCCGCAAGCAGTTTATCGACATCCTGCAATGGAACGAGGACGGCGACGGCGTGCTGGCCTGGCGCCACCCGATGCAGGATTTCGAAATCCAGTACGGCGCCAGCCTGACCGTGCGCGAATCGCAGATGGCGGTGTTCGTCAACGAAGGCAAGGTGGCCGACGTGTTCGGCCCCGGCATGTACAAGCTGACGACCCAGACCCTGCCGGTGCTGACGTACCTGAAGAACTGGGACAAGCTGTTCGAGTCGCCCTTCAAGTCGGACGTGATCTTCTTCAGCACCCGCCTGCAACTGGGCCGGCGCTGGGGCACGGCGCAGCCCGTGACGCTGCGCGACAGCGAGTTCGGCATGGTGCGGCTGCGCGCCTTCGGCGTGTACTCGTACCAGATCACCGACCCGGCCAAGTTCTACCGCGAGATCAGCGGCACGCGCGACGTCTACACCGTCGACGACCTGGAAATGCAACTGCGCAACATGGTGGTCGCGGCCATGACCACGGCGCTGGGCGGATCCAAGGTGCCGTTCCTGGATATCGCCGGCAACCAGGGCCTGATGTCGCAGAGCATCGCCGAGCAATTGGGCCCGGTGTTCGACCGCTATGGCGTCAAACTCGACAACTTCACGGTCGAGAATGTGTCGCTGCCCGAGGAATTGCAGAAGGCGCTGGATACGCGGATCTCGATGGGCATGGCTGGCGACCTGGGCAAATTCACCCAGTACCAGACCGCCACCTCGATCCCGCTGGCGGCCCAGAACGAAGGCGGCATCGCCGGCATCGGCGCGGGCCTGGCGGCCGGCGCGGCGCTGGGCCAGACCATGGCCGCCGGCCTGGGCGTGGCCCAGGGCCAGCCGGCTGCGGGCGCCGCGGCCGGGGCCGCGGCAGCGGGGGCGGCCGCCGGCGCTGGCGCCGATCCGGTGCAGCGGCTGCAGCAGCTCAAGGACTTGCTGGACAAGGGCCTGATCACGCCGGCCGATTACGACACGGCCAAGGCCGAAGTCCTGAAGAAACTCACCAGCTGAGCGCCGCACGCCCATGCAGCAGGTCCTGTGTCCGCAGTGCGGAGCGCCCGTCAAGTTCACTTCCACGGCATCGGTCATGGCGGTCTGCGGCGCCTGCCGCAGCACGCTGCTCAAGGACGCCGAATCGGTCAGGCGCATCGGCGAGACCGCCGATGTCCTGGAAGACTATTCGCCGCTGTGCCTGGGCGCTTCCGGCAAGTTCGAGGGCAAGCGCTTCGATTTGATCGGCCGCATCCAGCTGCGCTACGAGGACGGCTTCTGGAACGAGTGGTACCTGTGGTTCGATGACGGCTCGGACGGCTGGCTGTCGGATGCTTCCGGCCAGTACGCCATCACCCGTCGCCGCAAGGTCAAGACGGTGCAGGGCCTGCCGGCATTTGCCGACATCGCCGCGGGCGATGACCTGAAGCTGGACGGCCAGCGCTTCACCGCCTCCGACGTGCGCCGCTGCCGCGCCGGCGGCGCGCAGGGCGAATTGCCGTTCGTGCCTGGCGATGGCTGGGAGGCCAAGGTGGCGGACTTCCGCAGCCTGGATGCCTTTCTCACGCTGGATTTTTCCGACGGCCCGCAGCCCGAACTCTATATCGGCAAGGCCTTCGACCTGTCTGCCATGCAGGCCTCCACGCTGCGCTCGAACGAGCAGGTCGAGGAAACCGCCGGGCGCTTCCGCGGCCAGATCAAGGCGCTCGATTGCCCCAACTGCGGCGCGCCCATCAGCTTCGTGGCGGCCATGGCGACCCAGGTGGTGTGCCCGTCCTGCGCGGCCACCGTCGATTGCGCCGGTGAAACCGCCGAAGTCATCGACAAGGCGCGCAAGGTCCGGGCCATCAAGACCACGCTGGCGCTGGGCGCCACCGCCAGGATCGACGGCACGACCTACACCTTGATCGGCCTGATGAAGTGCGCGGACCCGGATCCGGAAGAACCGTCGGACTGGATCGAATACCTGCTGTTCAGTCCGGTCAAGGGCTTCACCTGGCTGGTCGAGACCGACGAGGGCTGGGAACGCGTGCAGGTCTGCGATACCTGGCCCAGCCACAACAATGCCACCAGCGTGCGCTGGCGTTCCAAGCTGTACCACAAGCTGTACGACTACACGTCGCGCGTCGACCTGGCGCTGGGCGCCTTCAACTGGCGCGTGAAGGTCGGCGACCGCACCCAGATCACCGACTACAAGGCGGGCAATCTCAAGCTCACCCGGGAGCAGGCTCCGGCCGAAGTGGGCTGGTCGGCCGCCGCACCGGTCGCGCCCGCGCAACTGGCCGAATGGTTCGGCAACCCCGAGCTGGCCAGGCAGAAAGCGATGCCGCGCGCCGCCTTGTCCGGCGGTTACCGCAAATGGGCCTGGTTCGCGACCATCGCCATGGGCTTCCTCAATATTGGCAACATTTTCAGCGGGCGCATCCTGCCGATCGTGATCGGCTTGGCGTTCCTGTGGCTGCCGGCCAGCCTCGCGGACAAGATCTCCGCAAAGGATGAATAAGGGATGGGCAAGCTTCTATACGCCATCTACGCCGTCATCGTGGTGATGGCCGCGACCGGCGCCAGTTCGCCCGGCGCCCGCTACACCAGCGGCGGCGGCGGCAGCTGGGGCGGCGGTTCTTCGGGCAGCTCGGGCTGGTCGTCGGGCGGTTCGCACAAGTGACGCCGCACGCCACGCCCGGCCGCCATATCCTGGCCGATTTCCGCGGCGTGCCCGCCGCTCTGCTGGCCGACGCGGCAGCGCTCGAACGCGAACTGGTCCTGGCCGCCGAGGCGGCGGGGGCGCGGGTGCTGGGCGCCCATTTCCATCATTTCGGCGAGGGCGCGGGCGTGACCGGCGTGGTCATGCTGAGCGAATCCCATATCAGCGTCCATTCCTGGCCAGAACACCGGTTCGCGGCGCTGGACATCTTCATGTGCGGGGCCGCCCGCCCGGAACTGGCGCTCGAACGCCTGCGGGCGGCGCTGGGGCCGGACACGGTGCGCGTCACCACGGTCGAGCGCGGCTGAGCGCGCCCCAGGCCGATTTTTCTCCTTCGTTGACCTGGCGCAAGCCAGCCGCCGACGCAAATTGACGGGCGTTATATACCTATATATATTTCGTTACCGAGATTGATCTGCCTGAGGAGAGCTTCATGTTCCGCAAATCCCCGATCCTGGCCGCATCGCTGGTCCTGGCCGCCGTCTGGGGCCCCAGCGCCCACGCCGGCGACCTGGTGGTGTCCGCCGCCGCCAGCCTGACCAACGCGTTCAAGGACGTGGCCCAGGCGTACGAAAAGGAGCATGCCGGCACCAAGGTCATCCTGAACTTCGGCGCCTCCGACGTGCTGCTGCAGCAGATCGTCAAGGGCGCGCCCGCCGACGTGTTCGCGTCCGCCGACCAGAAGGCCATGGACAAGGCGGTCGAGGAAAAGGCGGTCAAGCCCGACACGCGCATCGACTTCGCCGCCAACCAGGTGGTGCTGATCGTGCCGACCGACAGCAAGGCCAATATCACCGCGCTCAAGGACCTGACGCGCGGCGACATCAAGCGCATCGCCTACGGCAACCCGGCTTCGGTGCCGGTGGGCCGCTACACGCAGGGCGCGTTGCAGGCCGCCGGCCTGTGGGACGCGGTGCAGGCCAAGAGCGTGCTGGCGCAGAACGTGCGCCAGAGCCTGGACTACGTGTCGCGCGGCGAGGTCGACGCGGGCTTCGTGTTCGCCACCGACGCCGCCGTGATGCCGGACAAGGTCAAGGTGGCCGTGCGCGTGCCGTCGCAGACCCCGGTGACCTATCCCATCGCCGTGACCGCGCGCGACGACGCCGCCAAGGAAGCGCAAAGCTTCGTGGCCTATGTGATGTCGCCCGCCGGGCAGGAAATCCTGTCGCGCTACGGCTTCCAGAAGCCTTGAGGGCGCGGGCGACAGCCAACGCGGTCAGCGATGAGTGATTCGGTATGGGTGCCCCTGCTGCTTACCCTGAAAGTGGCGGGCTGGGCGACGTTGCTGGCGACCGTGGCCGGCTCCGCGGCCGCCTATTGTCTGTCGCGCTGGCGTTGGCCCGGGCGCGATCTGCTCGATGCCATCCTGACCCTGCCGCTGGTGCTGCCGCCCACGGTCCTGGGCTACTACCTGCTGGTGCTGCTGGGCCGGCGCGGCGTGCTGGGCGAGCGGCTGGCCGATATCGGCATCGAGCTGGTGTTTACCTGGCAGGGCGCGGTCATCGCCGCGTCGGTGGTGGCCTTCCCGCTGGTGTTCAAGTCGGCCCGCGCCGCTTTCGAGAACGTCGATTCGCAACTGGAAAACGCGGCCCGCGTGCTGGGCGTGTGCGAGGCCGGGGTGTTCTTCCGCGTGACGCTGCCGCTGGCGGCGCGCGGCATCGTCGCCGGCGTGTTGCTGGCGTTTGCCCGCGCGCTGGGCGAATTCGGCGCCACCCTGATGATCGCCGGCAACCTGCCGGGCCGCACCCAGACGCTGTCGGTCGCCATCTACGAGGCGGTGCAGGCGGGCGATGACGCCACCGCCAATTTCCTGGTGCTGGTGACTTCCATTACCTGCATCGTGGTGCTGCTGGCGGCCGGCAAGCTGGTGCCGATCCGTTCCAGCCAACGCGGAGGCAGACTATGAGCGTCGACCTGCGCATCCGCAAAAACATGGTCTCCGGCGACCGCCATTTTTCGCTGGACGTGGCGTTCTCGTCCAAGGCCAAGCGCATTGCGCTGTTCGGCCCGTCGGGCGCCGGCAAGAGCCTGACGCTGCGAGCGGTGGCCGGGCTGCTGCGGCCGGACGCCGGCCGCATCGAGGTCAACGGCAGGGTGCTGTTCGACGCCGAGGCCCGCGTCAGCGTCGCGCCGCAGGCCCGCCGCGTGGCCTACCTGTTCCAGGACTACGCGTTGTTTCCGCACCTGACGGTGGCGCAGAACATCGCCTTCGGTTCGCGCCGCGGCTGGCTCAACCCGCCCCGGCGCGCGGTCTCGGCCGAGGCGCGGCGGTGGGTGGACGCCTTCGAGCTGGGCGCCATCGTGGGCAGCTATCCGCACGAGATCTCGGGCGGCCAGAAGCAACGCGTGGCGCTGGCGCGCGCGCTGATGCTCAAGCCCGAGATCGTGCTGTTGGACGAACCGTTCTCGGCGCTCGATTCGCAACTGCGCGGCAAGATGCGGCTGGAGCTGAACGCCCTGCAGCGCCAGCTGGACGTGCCGATGCTGTTGATCACGCATGATCCGGCCGACGTCGAGGCGCTGGCCGACGAGGTCTTCGAAGTGCGCGACGGCAAGGTGCGCCGACGCGACGAGGATGTCGGCGTCTAGCAGGCGTCCAGGGGCGGCGCAAGGTCTGTCGCAAGGGCGGCCGCCCCCGCGCGCGAGATTCAGTCCAGCACGCCCAGGATCACGCTGGAAGCCTTGAACACGGCGACCGCTTGCGCGCCTTCACGCAAGCCCAGTTCCTGCGCGCTTTCGTTGGTGACGATGGCCGCCAGCGTGGCGCCGCCTTCCAGCCCGATCAGGATCTCGCTGTTGACCGCGCCGGTACGTACCGCCGTGATGGTGCCCGGCAGCTGGTTGCGGGCCGACAGCCGCAGGCCCGCACCGGGCGCGCCGACGATGACCGACGAGGCCTTGACCAGGGCCAGCGCTTCCTTGCCGGGCGCCAGCTCCAGTTCCTGGGTGCTTTCCCGGGTGATGGTGGCGGTGATGACCTGGCCGCCGGCGATGCGCAGCAGGACTTCGTCGTTGACGGCGCCCGCGCGGATTTCCATTACGGTGCCCATGAGTTTGTTGCGTGCGCTGGTCTTCAGCATGAATCGCCTCATCAAGTCGAGATCGCCGCTGGCATCCACGCCAGCGTGCGTCAGGTTTTCCATGAATTTGCGGTGTTCGGCTTCCAGGGCCCGGAAGGTCGCGATCAGGCCGCGAGCCCGGTCGGTCAGGCGCGTGCCGCCGCCGCCCTTGCCCCCGGCGGCGCGCAGCACCAGCGGCTCGCCTGCCAGGTTGTTCATCGCATCAATGGCATCCCAGGCGCCCTTGTAGCTCATGCCCACCGCGCGCGCGGCGGCCGTGATGGAGCCGGTGGCGTCGATTTGCGCCAGCAGGTCTATGCGGTTCTTTCCGCCCCAAGTCTGGGTGCCGGAACGAAACCAAATCGAGCCGTCGAGTTCCAACATCGGTATCAGGTCTGGTCGGGGTCTGGAATATTCCCGAGTGTAATGGAGCCCGTCCGGCCGCCGTTTGATATATATCCGATGAGAATGAGATGCTGTTGAAACTTTATCCGCTTCGCGGCACTATGGACGCGCTCGGAGTGTGTTGAGGGGTGTTCAACTCGGGGGGCCGGCTCGCGGCCCCGCTTCTTGGAGATCGACATGAAAGCGCTGAAAATGCTGGCATCGGGTTCCCTGGTCACGATCCTGGCGGCTTGCGCCTCCAGTCCCGCCATCAAAAGCGATTACGACCATCAGGCGGATTTCTCGCGCTACCGGACCTTCGGCTACATGTCGCCGCTGGGCACCGACAAGGCCGGCTACAGCACGCTGCTGACCGAACGCCTCAAGGACGCCACGCGCGGCCAGATGGAAATGCGTGGCTATGTGTACGACGCCGCCAATCCCGACCTGCTGGTCAATTTCAATGGCAAGCTGCAGCAGAAGACCCAGGTGACCGAGGCGCCGCCGCCGCCCATGGGCCCGTACTACGGCTATCGCAGTGGCTTCTATGGCGGCTGGCCCGGCTACGGCTGGGGCGACACCGTCTACCAGTACACCGAAGGCACTCTCAACATCGACCTGGTCGACGCGCGTCGCAAGCAGATGGTGTGGGAAGGCGTGGCCGTCGGGGAAGTCCAGAACCCGGACACGGCGACCTCGTCGCAGAACATCGACAAGGCCGTGGCCGGGATCTTCGCCAAATATCCGTTCCGTGCCGGCGTGGCCGCGCCGCAAGTGCCGGACAAGAGCAAGCCCTAGCCCGTGTTTCGAAGGAACCCCGCATGAGTACTCGCCGCAAGGCCGCATCCCCAGACACCGGCGCGACGCCGCCCTATGAAACCGTGGCCCTGGTGCTGCAGGGCGGGGGCGCCCTGGGGTCCTACCAGGCCGGCGTGTACCAGGGGCTGCATGAGGCAGGCATCCGGCCGAACTGGATTTCCGGGATTTCGATCGGATCGATCAATGCGGCGATCATCGCCGGCTCGCCCGAAGACGAGCGGGTGGAGCGCCTGCGCGGGTTCTGGGAAAGCATCTGCCGGCCGGCGGGGTTCGCCTCGGTGCCCTGGGGCGATACGCTGGCCGGCATGTTCGAGGGCATCCCGTTCGGTTTCGGCTCGCCCGCCATGAATGGCCAGCTGTCGGCCTTCCAGGCCCTGTTCTCGGGCCAGCCGGGGTTCTTCAAGCCGCGCTTTCCGCCGCCGTACTGGGTGCATGGCAAGGGCGCGGCGTCGACCAGCTTCTACGACACCACGCCGCTGGCCGCGACCCTGCGCCAGTACATCGATTTCGACCTGCTCAACGCCGGCGCGGTGCGCGCCAGTTTCGGCGTGGTGAACGTGCGCAGCGGCAATTTCGCCTATTTCGACAGCCTCCGGCATACCCTCGGGCCCGAGCACATCATGGCCTCGGGCGCCCTGCCGCCGGGCTTTCCCTCCGTGGAGATCGACGGCGAGCACTACTGGGACGGAGGCGTGGTATCCAACACGCCGCTGGCCCAGGTGCTGACCAGCGACACCATGCGCGACACGCTGGCGTTCCAGGTGGATCTGTGGCCCGCCCGCGGCGCGTTGCCGACCACGCTCGAGGAAGTGGCCGAGCGCCAGAAGGACATCCAGTACTCCAGCCGGACCCGCATGGTCACCGACCAGTTGCGGCGCGTGCTGAAGCTGCGCCATGGCCTGCAGCAGCTGCTCGAGCGCCTGCCCGAGCGCGAGCGCGACGCGCCGGACCTGGCGGAAATCCGGCGGCTGGCCAAGACGCCGGCCACCAACATCATCAACCTGATCTACGAATCCAAGCACCGCGAGCGCTATTCCAAGGATTATGAGTTCGGCACGGAGGCCATGCGCGAGCACTGGGAGTCCGGCCTGGCCGATATCCGCCAGACGCTGGCGCGGCCGGGCATCCTGGCGCGCCCCACCCAGGACAGCTGTTTCGTCACGCACGATATCCATCGAAACGGCACGCACACCTCTTGACCTGTGGTGCGATTTCCTAGGACTCGTCTGATTCCAGGGCAACATCGCCGCGCAATCACGTCAGCAACGGTAGTCTTTCGGCAAGACTTGAAACCTTGTTCCGGGTCCGGGCCGTCGTCCTTTTCCAGGCGGCCCGCCCGGTGGAGACACCGACGATGACCGCACCCTTTTCCCATTCCCCTCTCCGCGTGCCGCCGGCCGCGCCGTCTCCCGACGCGGGGCGCGAGGGCTCCAGCAATGATGCGGCCGCGGCGTCCGACGCCTTTCCGGTCCGCCTGGATGGCTGGTGGAGCCTGCTCTACCATGGCTGGACCCTGCTGACCCCGCAAGGAACCCGGCTCGACCTGACCGAGGTCGAGCGCGCCTGCTTCCAGTGCCTGTTGCGCAATCCCCGCAAGGAACTGCTGCGCGAAGAACTCGCCGTCCTGCGCGAGGAACTGATGTTGCCGCGCCAAAGCACCAACCTGCGCGCCCTGAACGTGGCGATCTGCCGCCTGCGCCGCAAGGTGCGCCAGGCGGGCGGGCGCCTGCCCCTGCATACGGTGCATGGCGTGGGCTACGTGTTCCTGGGCAATCTGCAAGAGGTTGCCGACCTCTGATCGCGGCGGCTGGATTTCCCTCCCTCCCGATGTCGCGTCTCGTCGTGAAAATCAGTGATTTCCCCAATAACTGAGTTACATTAACGGGCTATTCACGTGTCACAGGCGGGGCGCAGGGTTTTGCTTTGATCGCAAACAAGGATTGCGGTCAAATACGGCGGTCGAAATGCGGCCGCGCAACCCCGTGGCCGCCTACGGCAACCGGACGCGGCGATGGTCATCGCCGTCACATTGTTGCGGTCGCTTGGCGCGGTTAACTTCGCGGGGGTTTCAATGCGGTTTTCGCCTAAACGTGTCTCAGGTCTGGCTTTCTCCGGCGGCGTCCTCGCGCTGTTGTTGGCAGGGTGCGGTGAAAAGCCGCAGATGAACCCTGGCATGCCCCAGGTCAGCGTCATTACCGTGCAGCCGCAGCGCACGCCCATCGTCTCCGAACTGCCCGGGCGCGTCGACGCCGTGCGCGACGCCCAGATCCGCTCGCGGGTCACCGGCATCGTTCAGAAGATCACCTTCGAACAGGGCGGCGACGTCAAGGAAAACCAGCTGCTGTTCAAGATCGATCCGGCGCCCTACAAGGCCGCCTACGACCAGGCCACCGCGCAGCTCAAGCAGGCGCAGGCCAACCTGTTCAGCGCCAAGCTGCTGGCCGACCGTTACGCGCCGCTGGTCAAGGCCAACGCCGTCAGCAAGCAGGAATACGACAACGCCGTGGCGGCCTATCGCCAGGCCGAGGCCACCGTGGCCGCCGCCAAGGCGACCCAGGACAACGCCTCGATCAACCTGGGCTACACCGACGTCGTGTCGCCCATCACGGGCCGCATCGGCAAGCCGCTGGTGACCGAAGGCGCGCTGGTCGAGGCCACCTCGGCCACGCAGATGGCCACCGTGCAGCAGCTCGATCCCATCTACGTCGACTTCACCCAGTCCACCTCGGACCTGGCCGCGCTGCGCCGCGCCTTTGCCAGCGGCAAGCTGCAACAGGTCGGCAAGGACGCCGCCCGTGCCACCGTGGTGCTGGAGGACGGCACCGAATACGACCGTCCCGGCAAGCTGCTGTTCACCGGCATCACCGTCGATCCCAGCACCGGCCAGGTCAACCTGCGCGCCGAGATCCCCAACCCCGACGGCATCCTGCTGCCCGGCATGTACGTGCGCGTGCGGCTGGAGCAGGGCGTGAACGACCAGGCCCTGCTGGTGCCGCAGCAGGCGCTGCAGCGCACGGCCGACGGTTCGCAGAGCCTGATGCTGGTCAAGGACAACAAGATCGAACAGTTGCCCGTCACCACCGGCGGCGCCGTCAAGACCGACTGGATCATCACCAGCGGCCTGAAGGCCGGCGACGTGGTCGTGGTCGAGGGCTTCCAGAAGATCCGTCCCGGGGCGCCGGTGCAGGCCAGCCCCTGGAACAAGGCGGGCGGCGCGCCCGCCGCGGGCGGGCAGCCGGGGCAGCCCGGCGCCAAGCCCGCGGACCCCGGCGCTAAGCCGGCCGAGCCGGCGCAACAGGCCCCGCAGAAATCGTAAGCGGCTCGCAGCGCAATGCGCTGCGTTCCTCTTTGGTGAGCATCGCTTTCAGAGTCAGCCCACATGCCGCAATTTTTTATTGATCGACCAATCTTCGCCTGGGTAGTCGCCCTGTTCATCCTGCTGGCGGGGATACTGGCCATCCCGAACATGCCGGTGTCGCAGTACCCCGACGTGGCGCCGCCGGCCATCACCATCACCGCGACCTATCCGGGCGCCTCGGCCAAGGAAGTGGCCGAATCGGTCACCAGTATCATCGAGGACAAGCTCAACGGCGCCAAGGGCCTGATCTACTACGAGTCGGTCAGCGATTCCTACGGCACCTCGACCATCACCGCCACCTTCGCGCCCGGCCGCGACCCTGACCTGGCGCAGGTGGACGTGCAGAACCGCGTGTCCAACGTGATCGCCCAGCTGCCGTCCGCGGTGCAGCAACAGGGCCTGAAGTACGAGCAGACCAGTACCGGCTTCCTGATGATCGTGACGCTGTCGTCCACCGACGGCTCGCTCGACCAGACCGCGCTGGCCGACTACATCACCCGCAACATCCAGAACCCGGTGTCGCGGGTGTCCGGCGTGGGCCAGTTCCAGCTGTTCGCGGCGCCGCGCGCCATGCGCATCTGGGTCGACCCGGCCAAGCTGGTCGGCTTCAGCCTGAGCATGTCCGAGGTCAACCAGGCCATCGCCGCGCAGAACGTGCTGGTGTCGGGCGGCAGCATCGGCGCGCCGCCCAACCCTGATTCGCAGCGCATCACGGCCACCGTGGTGGCCAACGGCCAGCTCAGCACCGTCGATGGTTTCGGCAAGATCGTGCTGCGCGCCAACAGCGATGGTTCCAAGGTGTTGCTGCGCGACGTCGCCCGCATCGAGGTCGGCGCCGACAACTACCAGTTCGGCGCCCGCCTGAACGGCAAGCCCACGGCCGCCTTCGCCATCGTGCTGTCGCCCGACGCCAACGCGCTGGCCACCGCGCAGGGCGTGCGCCAGCAGATGGACGAGCTGTCCAAGTACTTCCCCGGCAACATCACCTACGCCATCCCCTACGACACCGCGCCCTACGTCAAGGTCTCGATCGAGCAGGTGCTGCACACCCTGGCCGAAGCCATGGTGCTGGTGTTCCTGGTGATGTACCTGTTCCTGCAGAACGTGCGCTACACCCTGATCCCGGCGCTGGTGGTGCCGGTGGCCATGCTGGGGTCGTTCGCCGTCATGCTGGGGTTTGGATTCTCGATCAACGTGCTGACCATGTTCGCCATGGTGCTGGCCATCGGCATCCTGGTGGACGACGCCATCGTGGTGGTCGAGAACGTCGAGCGGATCATGGCGACCGAAGGGTTGCCGCCCAAGGAAGCCACCAAGAAAGCCATGCCGCAGATCAGCGGCGCCATCATCGGCATCACGCTGGTGCTGGTGACGGTATTCCTGCCGCTGGCCTTCATGAGCGGGTCGGTGGGCGTGATCTACCGCCAGTTCTCGGTGGCCATGGCCGTGTCGATCTTCTTCTCGGCGCTGCTGGCGCTGACCTTCACGCCGGCGCTGTGCGCGACCATCCTGAAGCCGGTGCCCAAGGGGCACCACAACGACAAGAAGGGTTTCTTCGGCTGGTTCAACCGCAAGTTCGACGCCACCACGCACGGCTACCAGAACTGGGTCTCGCGCATCCTGCACAAGGGCGGCCGCATGATGCTGGCCTTCCTGGTGCTGGTGATCCTGCTGGGCTGGCTGTACCTGCGCCTGCCGTCGTCGTTCCTGCCGGAAGAAGACCAGGGCTACGTCATCAGCAACATCGAGCTGCCCACGGGCGCCAGCGCCAATCGCACGGTGCAGGTGATCGAAGAGGTCGAGGCCTATTTCCGCGAGATTCCGGCAGTCGAGAACATCATCACGGTGCAGGGCTACAGCTTCAACGGCAACGGCCTGAACGCGGCCATCGCCTTCACCACGCTCAAGGACTTCAAGGATCGCAAGGGCAAGGGGGATTCGGCCGGCGCGATCGCGTTCAACGCCTTCCAGAAGCAGCTCATGGGCATCCACGACGCCCAGGTGTTCACGCTGGTGCCGCCCGCGATCTCGTCGCTGGGCAATGCCACCGGCTTCGACCTGCGCCTGCAGGATCGCGGCGCGGCCGGCACCGAGGCGCTGGCCGCGGCCACCGGCCAGCTGATGGGCATGGCCATGAAGAGCCCGGTGCTGTCGCAGGTGCGTATCACCGGCCTGTCGGCCGGCACGCAGCTGACGCTGGACATCGACCGCGACAAGGCAGCGGCGCTGGGAGTGAACTTCGACGAGGCCGCCTCGCTGATCTCCACCGCCGTCGGTTCGGCCTACCTGAGCAAGTTCCCCAACCTGGGCCGGATGCAGAACATCTGGGTGCAGGCGGATGCGCCGTACCGCATGCAGCTGTCGGACGTGCTGCAGCTGAACGCTCGCAACGCCCAGGGCGGCATGGTGCCGTTGTCGTCGTTCGTGACGGCCAAGTGGTCGCAGGGCCCGGTGCAGGTGGTGCGCTACAACAGCTACGAATCCATGCGCATCGGCGGCAGCGCCGCGGCCGGCTACACGACCGGCCAGGCCATGGAGGAAATGCAGAAGCTGGTGGGCCAGCTGCCGCAGGGCTTCGGCTACGAATGGACCGGGCTGTCCTATCAGGAGCGCCAGGCCGGCAATCAGGCCCCGATCCTGATGGGCCTGTCGCTGCTGGTGGTGTTCCTGGTGCTGGCCGCGCTGTATGAAAGCTGGGCCATCCCGATCTCCGTGATGCTGGTGGTGCCGCTGGGGATGCTGGGCGCGGTGGCGCTGGTCAGCGCGCTGGGCATGTCCAACGATGTGTACTTCCAGGTGGGCATGGTGACCGTGATCGGGCTGGCGGCCAAGAACGCCATCCTGATCGTGGAATTCGCCAAGGACCAGTACGCGCGCGGCATGGGCCTGTACGAGGCGGCGGTGGAAGCCGCGCGCCTGCGGTTCCGGCCGATCCTGATGACCTCGCTGGCGTTCATCCTGGGCGTGGTGCCGCTGGCCATGGCCAC
>NZ_QHHO01000049.1:1511749-1516219 GCF_003184165.1 Achromobacter sp. RW408 | reverse complement strand
AGGTCAAGCGCCTGCGGGGACGGGTGCAGGGGGAGTGAGAGCCGGTTGGCGAAGGCCGGGCGATGATGGCGGGTGGCCGGGGGGGAAAGCCCCTTGGCCGGCAGGGGCATAACGATATATCGGAATGTCTCGATATAAGATTCGATAAATTGCGATATTTCAATATGACGACCACTGCTTCCACCGCCATCGAGGCCGCCACGGACATTGATGTCGACGCCATTCTCAAGGCGTTGGCCAATCCCGTGCGCCGCGAGATCCTGGGGTGGTTGAAGACGCCGCAGGCGCACTTCGAGGAACGTCCGGGCCATACCTTCGAACACGGGGTGTGCGCGGGCCATATCGATGGGCGCTGCGGGCTGTCGCAGTCCACCGTGTCTTCGCACCTTGCGGTGCTGCAGCGCGCGGGACTGATCTCGGCCACCAAGGTGGGGCAGTGGGTGTTCTTCCGTCGCAATGAACCCGTGATTGCCGCGTTCCTGCGGCAATTGAACCAAGACATGTAGCCTGCCGCCGCTACCCAAGCCCGCCCGCCGGGCACGAGGATTGTTATGAGCCAGCTGTTCGAACCCTTGCAAGTGGGGGAACTGACCCTGCCCAACCGCATCATCATGGCCCCGTTGACGCGCCAGCGCGCCAGCGAAGGCCGGGTGCCGAACGACCTGATGGTCGAATACTACGTCCAGCGCGCCGAGGCCGGGCTGATCCTGACCGAGGCCACCTCGGTGACGCCGCAGGGCGTGGGGTATGCCGACACGCCGGGGCTGTGGTCGCAGGAGCAGGTCAAGGGCTGGCGCAAGGTGACGACGGCGGTGCATGAGGCCGGTGGCCGCATCTTCGCGCAGTTGTGGCACGTGGGCCGCATTTCCGATCCGGTTTTCCTGAATGGCGAACTGCCGGTGGCGCCGAGCGCGATCGCGGCGGGTGGCCATGTCAGCCTGGTACGCCCCAAGCGCGGTTACGTGGTGCCGCGCGCGCTCGAGACCGATGAGATCCCGGGCATCGTCGAGGCCTATCGGCGCGGCGCGCAACTGGCGCAGGAAGCCGGTTTCGACGGCGTTGAAGTGCACGGCGCCAATGGCTATCTGCTGGACCAGTTCCTGCAGGACAGCACCAATCAGCGCACCGACGGCTACGGCGGCTCGCTCGAGGCCCGCGCCCGCCTGATGCTGGAAGTGGTGGATGCCTGCGTCAGCGTCTGGGGCGGCGGCCGGGTCGGCCTGCACCTGTCGCCGCGTGGCGATGCGCATACGATGGGTGATTCGGATCCGGCGACGACTTTCAACTATGTGGCGCGGGCGGCGCGCCGTCGTGGCCTGGCGTTCCTGTGCGCGCGGGAGCGCGAGGGCGCCGACAGCCTGGGCCCGCAGCTCAAGGAGTCGTTCGGCGGCGTGTACATCGCCAACGAAGGCTTCACGCGCGAATCGGCCGAGGCGGCGATCGCCGCGGGCCGCGCCGATGCGGTGGCGTTCGGCGTGCAGTACATCGCCAACCCCGACCTGGTGCGCCGCTTCGCGCTGAACGCGCCGTTGAACGCCCCGGACTCGTCGACCTTCTACGCCTCGGGCGCGGCCGGCTACACCGACTACCCCGCCCTGGCGGTGGCCTGAGCCCCGCCGCCGTTGCCGGTCGCAAAGGACTGGCAACGGCGGCGTCCGCGTCTCAATACAGGGCGGCGCGCATCGGGTAGGTGAACAAGCCGTAGTGCGCCGCGTTCAGGCCCAGGTGGGCCAGCACGGCGGCCGCCAGGCCGCCGTAGCGGTAGGCCAGCCCGTAGCCCACGCCGGCAATGCCGGCCAGCAGCATCCATTGCCAGCCGCCGGCATAGTGCGCCAGTCCGAACAGCAGCGCCGCGATCGACAGCGCCGCCGTGGCGCCCCAGGGACGGTCGCGCCAGCAGCGCGCCAGCTGTTCCTGCACATAGCCGCGGAACAGCGCTTCCTCGGCCAGCGTCACCAGCAAGGCGTTGTTGGCGAGCCAGAGCCAGCCCGAGTCGGGCCATTTGGGCGCCCATGCCACCACGTCCAGCGCCAGGGCCAACCCCAGGCAGGCCACGGCCGCGGCCGCGCAGGCGGCCAGCGCCGCCAGCAGCGTGGCGCGCGCGCCGGCGCCGGCCATGGCGGGCGCGGCGGCCAGCACCACCCAGAACGCCACCAGCGGCTTGTCCAGGTTCAGGTACATGCTGAAGGGCACGGCATCGGGCGTCAGGGCGGCGCGCGGGATCACCAGGGGATTGTGGAAACCGGGCAGCCAATGCAGGAACAGCAGCACCGCCAGGATCACGAACAGCGTATGACCGGCGGCGCTGGCCGCCCCAGGCGTGGCCGGGCGCACCAGCAGCGCGGCCAGCAGCAGCAATGCCGGCCAGGCCAGCGCCACGGGGTCGATGCCGCCCTGCGTCCAGGCCCAGGCATAGGCGAGCGCCAGCGCCAGCGGCGCCCAGCGGCGGGTGGCCGCCGGCCACAACATGGCGGCGGCCAGAAACATCAGGGATCCAGGTGAGGCAAAGGGCATGTATCTTCCTGCGAGGCGACGGGCGGCGCATGGCCGGCACACTGGCCGCGGTCGACGCGGCGGCGCCCAAACCCGCAAGTGTAAGCGCCGCCTTGCGCGTTCGCCTTTGCCGGCGGCCGCTTTCCGTTTGCGGTGCGCCATCGGGCACTTTTCATTTCCGCGCTTTCGGGCGACCATGCCGCAGCGGCGGCGCCTCCCGTCCGGTGGCGGGAAGGGGCGCGTGCGCGCAAGGAGCAACAATGAAAATGATCGCTTGGTTGATGCTGGCGGCGGCGATCCTGCCGTTCGTCTGCACGATCGTGGCCAAGGCCGGTGGCAAGCAGTTCGACAACAATGATCCGCGTACCTGGCTGGCCCGCCAGGAAGGCTGGCGCGCCCGCGCCAATGCGGCGCAGGCCAATACCTTCGAGGCCCTGCCGTTCTTTTTCGGGGCGGTGCTGTTCGCCCTCTACACGCAGGCGCCGGCTGCGCACGTGGCCACGCTGATGGCATGCTGGCTGGGCGTGCGCCTGGGCTATCTGGCGATGTACCTGGCGGGCTGGGGCGCGCTGCGTTCGCTGGTCTGGACGATCAGCATGGGCTTCATCATCGCCATCCTGTTCTCGGGCGTGTAGGACGCCGCGGCGGCCAACGCCCGGTCCGAGGCGCCCCGCGCGCCTCGCCAGGATGCCTGGCCGTCATTGCCGCTTCACTTCCACTCGAACACGGCGCGCGCGGTGCCGCTGTTCTCCACCTTCACATCGCGTTCCTGCGCCTTGCCTTCGTAGGTGGCGGAGACCTTGTACTGGCCGGCGGGCAGCTTGACCAGCATGTAGGGGCCGCCGGATTCGGCGTGCAGCACCTGCTTGCCCTGGCCGTCCTTGATGGTGACGGCGACGTTGGCGACGTAGTCGGCCTTGCCGTCGCGCTGGGCGGCGAAGGTCAGCGCCAGGGGGTAGTCCTTGGCCGCGGCCTTCATGGCCTCGGATTCGTCCAGGCCGATGCCGCCGCTGACGTACTGCACGCTGCCCTGTTGCTGCACGGGCGGCAATGCCGCCTGCGCGGTGGACAGGACGCCGGCAAAGGCCAGGGTGCCCAGGGCCATCGCGGCGGCCATGGTGCAACGTTCGATGCGCTTGTTCATGCAATTCTCCTTGAAGGGATGATCACGCAAGAGGTTCGACCGCGCTGGCGTCGGCGAGTTCGCCACGGCGGGGCGCTTGCGCGGGCATGCGCTATCCCGGCGTGGCGCTCGCGGGATGATCACGCCAGGCGAATGCCAGGACGCTTTCGCCATTGGCGCCGCCGTCGGGGGCGAAGCGTTTTTCGGTCAGCAGGCCGGTGCCGTCATCGCGCAGGGCCAGCACCGTGGAACTGCGAGTGCCATAGTTGGGACTGACGATGAACGGGCTGCTCAATAGCTTTTCGCGATCCGGCGCCAGGCCGGTGGCGGGCAGGTCGGCATCGTCGGCCGGACTGCGATCGGCCAGCGCCTCGAACAGCGTCGGCAGGTCGGGTTGCGGGTCATGGGCCAGCACCCGTTCGAAGGCGGCCTTGGTGCGCGCCAGCTTGGGCCAGGGCGTGTCCAGCAGGTGGTTCGACAGGGCGTAGACGCCGGCCGCCAGGGGCCGGGGGGCGCCATCGCGGTTGCTGGCGTACCAGGCGCCCCGGGCGTCGCCGACGATCAGGTTGAAGCCGTTGTAGGCCGGGCCCGCGGCATGGGCGGCGGCAATGTAGTCGGCCGGCGCGGCATGGCCGCGCAGGAAATCCTCGACCAGGGCGCCACGCGAGGGGGCGTCGGCGACCACCCGGCCGGGTTCGCGGAAATTGGTGACGAGCGCATAGCGCCCGCCGGTGGTCGCGCCCATCCAGGTGCCACCGGCCAGCGCGTCGCGTCCGCCGTACACGTGGGCGGCGTCGGCCCACTGCGCGGCGGGCAGCGTCGGCCGGGCATGGAATTCATCGCGGTTGGCGGCG
>NZ_QHHO01000049.1:1433601-1511739 GCF_003184165.1 Achromobacter sp. RW408 | reverse complement strand
GATTCCCCCGACCTTCCCGCCGCGCCGATCGGCGAGGATGACATCCGCCACCTGGTCCACCGGTTCTATGCCCGCGTGCGCCAGGACGACACGCTGGCGCCTATCTTCGACGCGCGCGTGACCGACTGGGATGCGCACCTGGCCATGCTGTGTGATTTCTGGTCCGCGCTGCTGCTGGGCACGCGCCGCTTCAAGGGCGCGCCGATTCCGGCGCACGCCTGCATTCCAGACCTGTCATGGCCCCTGTTCCAGCGCTGGCTGGCGCTGTTCCACCAGGTCACCGCGGAAGTCGGGCCGCCGCTGCTGCAGGCGCAGGCCGACGCCATGGCCGAACGCATCGCCGCCAAGCTGTGGCACGCCTGGCAGCAGCGGCACGCCATGCCCGGCCTGCCGGATACCCTGCCCGCGAACGTGCGTCCCTACCGCGACAGCCCCATGTTCACGCCCGACAACCTGCCCGCCGCATTGCGCGCCGCGCATACGACCAAGGCGGGAACCTGGGGATTGTTGACCGTGTACAGCGGCGTGCTGCGCTACACGCTGGACGATCCGCCGCACACCGAAGTGGTGCTGGCCGCCGGACAGCGCGTGCTGATCGCCCCGCAAGTGCGGCATCACGTCGCCTTCGAACTGCCTGGAAGCTTCCAGATCACGTTCTGCCGCGCGGATGGGGCCTCGCCGGCAGACGTCGAACGTTCGGCGTAGTCGCCCCGGGGCCCTGGGAAGCCGCGCCCGATCGGGCGCGGCAGGTGCTTACTTCTTCTTGCCCGAGGCGTCCTGCTCGACCACCATGTCCAGCACGTACACCTTCGACGGCGCGTCGGCCGGCGGGTTCTTCCAGTCGTAGCGCTTGACCCGCAGCACGGTGCGCACGCCATCGCGGTGATCGTAGCCTTCGATCGACTGGTACAGCGGATGCCAGTCTTCCTGCGGCGGCAGCTGCACCCCGGCGTCGTTGTAGCGGCGCTCACGCACCATCAGGCACTGGTAGCGCGGAATCATGGGGTGGCTGCAGTCGGCGCGCTTAGGCGCCACTTCCAGGAACATGATCTCGCCGACGCTGCCGTAAAGGGTCTCCGGCGTCGGTTCGCCGACGAACTTCAGCACGCTGCCGTCCCGCGCCACCAGCTCCAGCGCGGGCTCGGCCGGATCGCCGCCGAGCGTGGCGCGCAGGTCGCCCTTCAGGCGCTGGCCGATCTCGGCGTCCAGCGTCATCAGGCTGGGCTCGCAGGCCTTCATGGTGGAAGCCAGATTGGCGACCTGCAGCACGCCGTTCTTGTAGGTATAGCCGCCGAACTGCGCATTGCAGCCGCCGCGCACGTTCAGGGCATCGGCCGTGAACGACAGGCGCAAGGGCTGTTCAATACCCTTTTGCAGGGCGGGGATGGATTTGCCGGCAGCATCGGTGGCCGACACCAGGCGCCAGTAGTAGGCGGGCAGACTCACCGCGTTCGCGGCGGGCGTCGCGGAAGAAGTGGACATGGAGGACGATCCTTCGCCAGGGGTGGTAACCGGTGCGCAAGCCTGCAGCAGCGCGGCGCAGACAGACGCCAGGAGAATTGTTTTTTTCATGGTGGGTTCCTATCAGCCGTGCGGCACTGGTGAAAACCCGGATTCTACGTCCGCGCCATGGACGAAATGGGCGGGTTCTGTCCTGGGACGTATCAAAATCTTGCCGCCTGACTGAACGCAGGCTGACACCTGCAAGCATCTCCGCCCGCGCCTTCCCCCTGCGGCGGCGCGGCCAATCCCGGTACGCGGCGCGGGCGGATCGCGGCCCGCCCCGCAATTACAGTCTGACACTCACGGGCCACGCCCCGGCGCAACACTCTGCGCAGTAATGCAGATCTTTGCGGGCGCCCACGCGTGACGGGGCGCCCGCCGCGCTTCAATCCACCCGCAGCATCCCGGCATCGTCGCGCACCCGGCCTTGCGCCTGCAGCGCCGACAACGCCAGTCCCAGCCGCGCCTCGGCATCCGCCAGCGTGCGCGACAGGCCCAGGAGGCGGCAGACCGACTTGATCACATCGGCCCGCGGCGCGTTGCCGGTCGTGGCCAGCACCCGCAGCACGCCGTTGGCCAGTTCTTCCAGGCAGACATCGTCGACGCGGCGGCGCGAGGCCTCGTCCTCGCCGGCGCCGCGAAAGTCCGCCCACGCCGCCGGCCGCGCGCCGGCGGGCCAGAGGAACGTGACCTCGCCTTCTCGCGTGCGGCCGCTGTCGGCCGGCGTCAGCTGGCGCAGGCGCTCGACGATGCGCGCGCCGGTGCGTTCCAGGCCCCAGGCCCGCGCCACCCGCCGATGCAGCACGCTTTCGGGCAGGGGGCCCTCGGTCTCGATCACCTGGCGCAGCTCGGCGGTCAGTCGCGCATTGCTGGCGCGGTCGTAGAACGCCTGCGCGTCGCCCGGCGCCAGGTCGGTCACCTGGTAGGTCGTGATGGCGCCCGCCGCCGTGTTCGGCCGCGGCGGCGCCTGGCCCGGCATCGTGCCGGAGCCGGCCGCGTCCACGCCATCCTCGGTGGTGATGGTGAAAGCCACGTCGTCCGCCTGCGCCGCGTCGTCCTCGCCGGAACCAGACTGTGGGCCAGGCTGCGGGTCAGGCTCCGGTTCGGGCGCGGGCGCTTCCTCCTCGCGCGCCAGTTCCGCGTCCAGGCGGGCCAGCAGCTTGTCCACTTCGCGTTCGGGATTGATCCACCAGTCGGTCGACCAGATCCGGTGCAGGCGCCACCCCAGCCCTTCCAGCACCACCTGCCGCAGGCGATCGCGGTCGCGCGCGGTGGCCCCGGCATGATAGGCGCGGCCATCGCATTCGATGCCCAGCAGGTAGCGCCCCGGCGCGCGCGGATCGACTACGCCCATGTCGATGCGGTAGCCCGAACAGCCGACCTGCGGATGCACCACCCAGCCGCGCTCGCGCAGCACCTTGATCACCTGCGTCTCGAACGGGCTGTCGGGCTCGCGGCCCGTGGGCAGCGACTGCGCCACCAGCGCGCGCGGCCCCTTCAAGGCGAACTCCAGATAGTGCTTCAGGTCGCGCACGCCGGCGGCGCGCACGCGCGACAGGTCGATCTGCTGCGGCGCCAGCGTGCTGTAGATCACCACGCCTTCGCGGGCCCGCGAGATCGCCACGTTCAGGCGGCGGTGGCCGCCTTCGCCGTTGAGCGGGCCGAAGTTCATCGTCATCTTGCCGGCCGCGTCCGGCCCATAGGTGATCGAGAAAAGGATCACGTCGCGCTCGTCGCCCTGCACGTTCTCCAGGTTCTTGATGAAAAGCGGTTCGCGCGCCTGCGCCGCAATGGCCTTGTCGAGCGCGGCATTGGCGCGGCGGCGCGCATCCAGCAGCGTTTCGATGAGCGACTGCTGCGGCTGGTTGAAGGTCACCACGCCCAGGCTCTGGCGGCGCCGCGCCGGGTCCAGGTAATGGCGCTCGATGCCCTGCACGATGGCCTCGGCCTCGGCGCGGTTGGTGCGGCTGCCGCCGCGGTCGTAGACGCCGGCCACGCGCTCGAGCCGCACCGCCACGTCGTCGGTGACCGGCGACGGGAAGGTGATGAGCTGCGAATCGTAGTAGGTCACGTTGCTGAAGGTGATCAGGCTTTCGTGGCGGCTGCGGTAGTGCCATTGCAGGCGCAGGCGGTTCATGTCGGCGCCCAGGCATTCGTCCAGGATGCTCTCCAGGTCTTCCACCTGGCCATCGTCGCCGGCGCCGTCGTCGTCGTTGGCCGACTTGCTGAAGAAGCTGGTGGGCGGCAGCTGCTTGGTGTCACCCACCACCACCAGCTGCTGGCCGCGCGCGATGGCGCCGATCGAATCCCACACCGGAATCTGCGAGGCTTCGTCGAACACCACCACATCGAACTGCGAATGGCCGGCGTCCAGGTATTGCGCCACCGACAGTGGCGACATCAGCAGGCACGGCTTGAGGCGCGGCAGCAGCGACGGCAGGCGCTGCATCAGCTGGCGCACCGGCACGTGGCGGGCCTTCTTCTGCAATTCCCGGCGCAACAGGCCCAGTTCGCTGTCGGGACTGACCAGGACGGCATTGCTGGCCGGCACCTTGCCGGCCAGCAATGCCGCGATATGGGCCGACGTGAGTTGCTGGAAGCGGTCATCGGCCTGGCGGAACTCGCGGATCTTGCGATCGTGGTCGGCGCTGGAGAACGACCGCAGCAGCGGCGAATGGTCGATGACCTTCTTGACCCACCAGTTGCGATAGCTGAACTCGAAATGCGCCTCGACCCGGGCCAGCGGCACGCGGCCCTGCTCCAGCGTCGCAACCAGGCCCTGCAGCTGCATGCCGATGGCCTGCTCGCGCGCCTGGCGCCAGACGCACCACGGCATCAGGCTCTGCTTGTTCAGCCGCCATCCGGCCAGCACGGCCTGGATGCGTTCGAGCGCCCCGCCGTCGTGTTCCTGCCCCTGCAGCGGCATGGTGGGATGCGCCAGGCCCTCCACCACGGCAAGCTGGTCGCGCAGCGCGCGCCAGGCATTGCGGGTGTCGAGCAGGCGCCTGCCAAGCGCGGCGCCCGGCTGCAGGAAGGCGCGATTCTCGCCCACCAGCGGTTGCAGGCGCGCGCGCAGCGCGCCGGCCGCGGCCGGATCGCCGGCCATCAGCGTGACCGCCTCGGCGAAGCGTTCGGCCCATTGTTCGTGGCGCCCGACCTGTTCCCAATCCGTGTCCAGGCCGGCGTAATCGTTCAACAACAGGCGTTCGGCATCGGCCTTCAGGGACGCCAGTTCCCGGTCTTCGGCATTGACCCGCGCCAGCGGCGCCAGCATCGCGTCAATGGCGGCATCGTCCGGACCACGCGCGTCGACACGAAACGCCGCCAGCCGCTTGCGCAGGCGCCGCTTGGCGAAGGCCGACTTGGGCCACCAGGCGGCACGCGCGGCCTGCCATTCGGCCTGCAGCGCGGCGCCGTCCAGGTCCGCCAGGCGCGCCTGCCAGGACGCGCCGACCTCGGCCCAATGCGCATTGCGCGCCAGGCCGTGACGGGCCAGCGCCTGCACCCGCTGGCGCGCCGCGGGATCATGCGCCTGCGCGGCCAGGCCCGTGGGCACCCGCGGCGCCACCAGCAATACGTCGATCAATGCATCCAGGCGCGCATAGGCCTCCAGGCCCAGGCCGGCGACCGGCACGCCCAGTTCGGCGCCGGCGACGTCCACGCAGGCCTTGAACGCGTCCGCCGCCCGGTCCAGGGCCTGCGCCGCCGCCAGCAGCTCGTCCTGCCAGCTGGGGCTCCACCCGGTCATGCCGATGTGGGCCAGGGCGTGGCCATGCAGCGCGCCCAGTTCGCCGGACAGCGTCGACATGCGCCGCGCCGCCTCGCGCAACTGCGCCAGCTCGTCCTCGCCATGCGCCTGGGCATCGGGCCAGGACAGCGGCGACGGTTCCTCGCCGCTGTGTTGGATGCAGGTGCCGATGGCGTCGTAGACCGTCAGGCCGTTGCCATGCCGCTGATGCAGGGCTTGGACCAGGCCGTTCAGTTCCTGGCGCAGCGCCGCCAGGCGCTCGGCTTCGCGGTTCCATTCATCGCTGCTGCGCTGGCCGCCCAGTTCCAGCGCCCGACCGAGCTGCTGCAGCACTTCGGACTTGCGCGCCTTGGACGAATGCAATTCCAGGCAGAACGGTCCCAGGCCGATATTGGCCAGGCGGCGATGCACCACCTCCAGCGCCGCCATTTTTTCCGAAACGAACAGCACCGTCTTGCCACGCGCCAGCAGGTGCGCGATCAGGTTGGTGATGGTCTGGCTCTTGCCGGTGCCGGGCGGGCCTTCGAGCACCAGGTCGCGGCCGGCATCGACCGCGCAGATCGCCTTCAACTGCGAGGAATCCGACAACAGCGGCGTCAGCAGGTCCTGCGGCCGGTAGCTTTCGTCCAGGCGCTCGAAGCGCGGATCCCAGGGTTCCTGCGCGAAAGCCTGGCCGGGGTGCTCGATCAGGTGCCGCACCACGCGGTTGGCCTTGAGCTGGCCGCTGCGGTCCTGCAGGTCCTTCCACATCAGGTATTTGGTGAACGAGAAAATCCCCAGGTGCACCTGCTCCAGCACTTCCCAGCCGACGATCTCGCGCACCGCCAGGCGGAACGCCTGCAACACCCGCGCCACGTCCACGCCCTTATCGTCGGCCGGCAGCGCATCCAGGCCGGGGATGCGCAACTCGTAGTTGTTGCGCAGCATCTGCAGCAACGTGGGGTTGATGATGGTCTCGTCATCGTGGCGCACCAGCCGGAAACCGCTGCGCACCGACTGGCGCTGCAGCGACACCGGCACCAGGATCAGCGGCGCCAGGTGGCTGCTCTCGGCGGCGGGATGCTCGGTCCAGCGCAGCATGCCCAGGGCCAGGTACAGCGTATTGGCGCCGCCTTCTTCCAGCCCGGTGCGCGCGGCGCCGAAGATGGTCAGCAGGTTGGCGTCCAGCGCCTCCTGCGCCACGCGGGCGATCAGCTCCTTGTTGCCCAGCGCCTCCAGCGCCATGTCATCCAGCGGCGCGCGGCCGCCACGGTCGACGTGCACCTGCGCCACGCGCGGGTCGCTGCCCTCCATCAAGGCAGCGGGCAAGGGACGGATGCGGAACTCGCCGCCATCGGCAATGGCGTCTTCCAGCCGTCCCAGGTCGGGCACCACCAGCGGCAGGGTCGACTTGGTGTTCTTGAAATTCAGCAGCCGGTTGCGCAGCGTCAGGTCCAGCAGGCGCGATTTCCACTTGGCCAGGCGGCCTTCGGGCGTGTCGTCGGCCGGCTCCAGGCTGATGACGAACTCCGGATCCAGCGGCGGCAGCTGGGGCGCGGGTTCGATGGCGGCGGGCGCCTCGGAGGCATCGGCTTCGCCCGGCGCCGTGGCGCCGGCGCGCGACGGCAGCGGCTTGATCTGCAGCTCGCGCGCCCGGTGCACGTCGATGGCGTAGCGGAACGTATCGTCTTCGCGCAGGTGCGCGGCGCCCTGTTCCAGCGCCAGCCGCAGCGACGGCCGGAAGCTCGGATGCTGGGCGATGCCGGTGGTCTCGAAGGCCAGGAATTCGCCGCTGTCCACGCGCTTGCGCACGGCCTGCACGTCGTCGGTCAGCGGATCGGCAAAGCAGGCCGGATGCAGCCACACGCCTACCCAGGCGTGGCCTTCCTTCATCAGGATCACGGGGCGCAGCCCGGCCTGCTCCAGGCACGACGAAAACAACATCGCCAGGTCCAGGCAGGTGGCCACGCGGGCCTCCAGGATGCGGTCGGGCGTGCGGATCTTCTGGCCGTCGACGCCGAACGATGCGGGCGGCTCGGCGTAATGCAGCGTTTCGGCCGCCAGCGTGCTGTAGATGGCCGACACCTGCTTCCAGACCACGTCTCGGCTCTTGGACTGGTAGCCGTTCATGGTCAGGTCGCTGTGCTGTTCGCGCAGCAGCCGGGCGGCCTTGCCGATGAGCCCGTCAACGGCCGGGTTGTTGGGCATGGAAAACGCGGCCAGCAATTCCGGCAGCGCGCGGGTGCCGGCCCACTGGTCATAGGCCAGCACCGTCACGGGCTGCGCGGCGCGGCCCACTTCGCGCCCATCGGCCTGCGCCGTCACCTCGATGGCCGCGCGCTGCGCTTCCTGCAGATCGGCCAGGTAGCCATGGTCGGGCGCCAGGTCCAGCGGCGCGATGCGGCGGATTTCGCCGGGCACCAGCACATCGAAGCGCAGCCGCACCGGCTGCGCGAAGGCCGGATTGCAGCGGATCTGGACCTCGACGTTCTCGAAAGTCTCCTGCGAGCGGTTGACCAGGCGCAGCGATCGCAGGACCGGCACCGCATTCTGGATGGAGGCGTAGCCCAGCGTCGGATCGGCCTCGATCTCGATCATCACGCCATCCCGTGTCGCGACGTCCTGTCCGACCGGCTCCAGCGCCGCCATGCCGGCGCCATGCGCGGCGCCCTCCCGCATCGCCGGGGATTCCAGGTCCAGTCGCTTGTCCATCGATTTCTCTCTGCTCGGTTCTTCGCCCATTGGGCAGGGACTATAGACCGAAATCGATGGAATATTCGCGTCCGCCCCAACGTCCACAACAGGAGGGACCCACGCCGCGACGGCGCCGCGCCTCGTATCCCAACCCACCGGCCAAGCGCCTCGGCGCGCTGGCCGGCCCGCCGGAGAATCCCCGACATGAAATCGAACCGATCGACATTGCAACAGACACTGGCCGGCGCCCTGCTGGCGCTGGCCGCCGTGTCCGGCCCCGCCGCCTGGGCCGCGCAGGACCTGAACGTCTATGGCCCGGGCGGCCCCGCCCCGGCCATGAAGGAAGCGGCCGAGGCGTTTGGCAAGCAGCGCGGCATCGAGGTCAAGGTCACCGCCGGCCCCACGCCGGCCTGGGCCGAACAGGCCAGGCAGAATGCCGACGTGCTGTTCAGCGGCGCCGAGAACATGATGAGCGGCTTCGCCGCCGCCCTGCCCGGCGTGTTCGACCTGCGCGATGCGCGCACGCTGTACCTGAGGCCATCCGCGATCCTGGTGCGGCCGGGCAACCCCAAGGGCATCCAGGGCTTCAAGGACCTGCTCAAGCCGGGCATCAAGGTCATGGCCGTCTCCGGCGCGGGCCAGACCGGACTGTGGGAAGACGTGGCCGGCCGCCTCGGCGACATCGAGACGGTGCGCGCCTTCCGCGCCAACCTGGTGCTGCCCGAAGCCGGCAACAGCGCCCAGGCGCGCAGCCAGTGGACCGAGGACAAGAGCATCGACGCGTGGCTGATCTGGAACATCTGGCAGGTGTCCAATCCGACGCTGGCCGACGTGGTGGCGGTGGAAGAGCCCTACCGCATCTACCGCGACGCCGGCGCGGTGGTGACGCGCCACGGCAAGGCCAATCCGCAAGCGCAGGCCTTCGTCGAATTCCTCGCGTCCGCCGAGGGCCGCGCGATCTTCAAGAAGTGGGGCTGGAAAACGGACTGACGCCGACGGCTGCGCGTCAGCGGCATTCGGCGATAATCGGGCAACTCCATGACCGCCCGGCCGCCGCCGGGTCACGCCGATGCGTATCCGCGCCGCCCTGCTGCTCTGCCCGCTGGCCCTTGCCCTGCACGCCCCGATGACGCGCGCCGACACCCGGGTGCAATCCCTGGACCAGGTGCCGGGCGCCATCAAGACCCAGGACGCCCGCAAGATGTACGACAGCCAGATGAGCGGCGCGCCCCGACCCGACGGCCTGGGCGTGCAACTGCCGGCGGGCTTCAGCAATGCCTTCCTGTTGCAGCAACTGGCGCCCGGCCAGAATCCCGCGCGCCTGCTGCTGGCGGGCGCCAAGGCCTGGCCGCAGCGCCCCGGATCCTACGTGGCGCTGGTGTGCCTGGCGGCCAGCGCCGAACGGGCCGAGCGCCTCAAGCAGTTCGGCGGCGGCGACTGCGCCAACCTGTCGCGCGACCAGGACAGGAACGAGATATGGGTCGGCGTGTTCGAATCGACGCCCGGCGCCGCGCCGCGCCTGGTGGCGCGCACCGAGGCCCCGGTGACGGAACCGACCGACTGGAGCGACACCGACATCGACCCGCCCATGGACCTGGCCATGCAGGATGCCGGCGCGCCCATGCTGTCCACGCCCGACAGCTGGAAGCGCTTCGATCTGGCCGCCTACAGGATCGCCCCCGACACCACCGCCTTCGGCCTGCGCGCGGGCTGGAGCGAGAGTTATGCGGGCGGCGGCGCCGATTTCGAGGCCCTGTACCTGTTCCGCATCGACGGCGCGACCCTGAAGGTGGTGTTCGCCCGACCCATGTCGTTCGTCAAGAGCATCGCGGGCGACTGGAACCCCGATGGCACGCGCGAACACGACGAATCCGACGCCAGCAATTCGCTGCTGGTGCTGCCGGGCAAGACCGGCGGCTACTTCGACATCCAGCTGCGCCAGCAGGGCGGCAAGTGGAAGCGCACGTTCAAGTGGTCGGCGGGCAAGCAGGCGTACGAATAGGTCCCGCGCCGCCGTTCAGGCCGCATCCACGTAATTCGGTTTGCCGCCCAGGAACTTCAACAGTTCCTCGGGCTGGCTGACCTGCGCCAGCGGAATGAAATACACCTCGTCCGCCACATCCGGACGCTGCACCGGAATGATCTGCAGATAATCCGGCGTCAGCGCGATCAACGAGATCTTGTCGTCTTCATAGCCGGATTCGAAATGGCTGCCGTTCTGGTCCAGCACGAAGCGGTCCGGGTAGAAACGCGCCGATCCCTTCAGGCTGGCGGCGCCCTTGAAGATGGTCTTGCGGATCATGCGCCTGAGCACCCACTTGGGCGTGGGCTGGCCGTTGCCCAGGCCCTTGATGATGCGCCGCGTCTTGGCGGCGGCGATGAAGCTCAAGGCCATCAGCAGCATCACGCTGGCGAAGACCGCCGTGTGCGCGCCCACCTTGCCGGTGGTCAGCTTCTCGATGCCGACGATGACGATGGAAGCCAGGAAGGCACCATGCCGTATCCAGGTCCAGGTGCGCGTGGCGGCGTTGACCACGTCGGCGGCGCGCTGGCGCTGCGCCAGCAGATGGGCCTCCAGCGTTTCCAGGGGCAGGTCGTAGTCGGCTTGGCTGATCGGTACGGCGTCGGTCACGGCGGGGCCTTTCTCTTTCTATATGCGGGCGGAAAACCCCGGATTATGCCTGCACGCGCAGCGCGTCCCGCTGCCGATGGCCGCACACGCGGCGTCCCAGGGTCTAGCCGCCCGCTGTCGCCGGCCAGGGTTCAGCCAAAGAAAAACCCGCAGATCCCGGAATCGGGACGTGCGGGTTTCGAGAGGGGCGGCCCGGCGCGGCGCGCCAGGCGCGCGCCGGTTCAGCCGACCACGCGGAAGCGCTCGGCGTCGTCCATGAAGGCCTTTTCGCCGAAGCCGTTTTCGTTCGAGCCGAACGGCATCTGCGCGCGCAGCTTCCAGCTGGCGGGCACATTCCATTCACGCGCCACGCCGGCGTCGATGAGCGGGTTGTAGTGCTGCAGGCTGGCGCCCACGCCGGCATTGGCCAGCGCGGTCCAGACCGACAGCTGGGCCATGCCGCCCGCCTGTTCCGACCACACCGGGAAGTTGTCGGCGTACAGCGCGAATTTTTCCTGCAGGCTGCGCACCACGTCCTGGTCTTCGAAGAACAGCACGGTGCCGACGCCGGCGGCGAAGCTCTTGAGCTTGGCTTCGGTCTGGGCGAAGCTTTCGGCCGGAGCGACCTTGCGCACTTCCTCGATGGCCAGGTTCCAGAGCTTGTCGCTTTCGGCGCCGAACAGGATCACGGCGCGCGAGCTTTGCGAGTTGAACGACGAGGGGCTGTGCTTGATCGCGTCCTGGATCAGGGTCGCCAGTTCCTCTTTCGAGGCGGACAGGTTGCGGCCCAGCGAATACTGCGTGCGGCGCTTCTTCAGTGCGTCGAGGTATGCGTTGCTCATGAGGATATTGCCTTTCGACTGGTAGATAGAGGGGTAGGGAGTGAACAAATTCTACTGGCCGGTGCCTCGGGCGACCACCGTTCAAGCGCGGTTTTTGCCGGAACAAACTGTTCCAGTTTTGTAGCGAATGCCGCCCCGCTCTCACGCCGGCAGCAATCGCGCATTGCCCACGGGCGTGGCGCGCGCCTGCAAGGCACCGCCCGCCACCACCCGGAACGCCGCGACGGCCTGCCGCAAGTCGGCTGCCTGCACCCGCAAGGCCTCGGCGCCGGCCGACGCTTCCTCGACCCGGCGCGCATTCTTCTGGGTATCCTCGTCCAGTTGCGCGATGACCTGCGCCACCTGCTCGATGCGGCCGGTCTGCGCCACCGACGCCTGCACGATGCCATTCATGGTGGCCGTGGTCTGGGTGATCGCTTCCAGGATCAGGTCCATGGTCTGGCCGGCGGCGCCGACGCGGTCCACGCCCTGGCGCACCGTGTCG
This sequence comes from Achromobacter sp. RW408, assembly GCF_003184165.1. Lineage (NCBI taxonomy): Bacteria > Pseudomonadati > Pseudomonadota > Betaproteobacteria > Burkholderiales > Alcaligenaceae > Achromobacter > Achromobacter sp. RW408. Next base: position 1,499,878 of record NZ_QHHO01000049.1, on the reverse strand, counting down.
GCCGACTGCGAGATCAAGGCATTGATTTCCTTGGCCGCCGTGGCCGACCGCTGCGCCAGCGAGCGCACTTCGCTGGCGACCACCGCGAAGCCCTTGCCCTGCTCGCCCGCGCGCGCCGCCTCGACCGCCGCGTTCAACGCCAGGATATTGGTCTGGAAGGCGATGCCCTCGATCACCGAGGTGATGTCGGAGATCTGCGCCGACGCCCTGGACAGGTGTTCCATCGTGTCGATCACGGCGTGCATGGTCTGGCTGCCCTGCCGCGCCGCGTCCATCGCCTGGCCGGCCATGTCGCCAGCCTCCTGGGCAGCATGGGCATTACGCTTGACCGCGCCGGTCAGTTCCTCCATGGATTCGGCCGTCTGGCGCAGCGCGCGCGCCTCGTCGCTGGTACGCGCCGACAGGTCGGCATTGCCCTGCGCCAACTGCACGCTGACCACCGATACGGCGTCGGCGTGCTGGCGCACCCCGCCCACCACCGAAGCCAGGTTGCGCTGCATGCCGGCCAGGGTGGCAAGGATGCTGCTGGCGTCGCCCTGCCTGACCGCGATCGGACTGGCCAGGTCACCGGCGCTGATGGTTTGCGCGATACGCTTGAGCGTCGCCGGTTCCGCCCCCAGGGCGCGCGTGATGCGGCGCGCGATCAACCAGGCCAGGCCGGCGCCCAGCAGGATTGCGGCGCCGGTCAGCGCCAGCATCAATTGCTGGAAATCGACGCCCACGCGCCGCGCCATATCGCTCTGGTCCTTCATCAGGCGTTCCTCCAGGTCGATCATGCGGTTGATCGCCGCCAGCCACTGCACGAACAGGGGCCGCGCCTGATCCAGCAGCGGCCGCGCCTGCGCGGCGTCGCCCCGCTCCAGCGCCGTCAACAGGCGCTGCACCACGGGCAGCGTGCGCGTCTCGATCGCCTTGATGCCCGCCAGCGTCTCGCGTTCCTGGGCCGACACGTCGGCGCCCTGGACGAACAGCGCGTCCATGGGCGCCGCGGCCTCGTCGTATTGGCGCTTGAGGCGGTCGATCTCGGCCACCAGCGTCCGCAGTTCGGCGGGAGCGGCCAGCACGGCGTCGCGCAAGGCGATGGAGCGGTCATGCACGCTGCCCCGGAAGGTGATGGCATAACGCTGCTTGACGCCGTGGACATCGTTGATGGCGGCGAGCGCGCCATTCATCCGGTTGACCTGGGTGATGCCGACCACCGTCAACAGCACCATCAGGCAGAGAACGACGGTGAAGCCGAGCATGATGGAACCGCCCGTGCTGCGCACCCCGCGCGAAGGGGAATGGGAATCCTGCATGAAACCTCCTGCGGCAGCCCGCCGGATGAGCCGGGCGGTGCCTATCGATTTAATTTAATAAAACTATCAAATATAGTTTTTTAATTATATATAACTATCGTTACGAATACAGCCTTTTCGCCCCGTTCCGCGCGGGGGGTTCGCGCTGCATCGACGTGCCCAGGACATACCGAGAGCCCGGATCCGGTCGCGGTCCCGGCCGCGATGCGCGATCGGTAAACTAGGCGGCATCTTTCTCATCCGCTTACGTCGTTCCCCTGATCGCCACATGACGATGGCCAGAGCGCCGAGCCTGGTCGCCAACGCTGGAGCCCCGCCCATGCTGAAAGACCGCCGATTCCAGATCTGGCTGGCCGTGTTCGCGCTGGTCGCCATGCCGCTTGTGGCACTGCTGTGGCCGCGCAGCCCGCAATACCCGTCCATCGGCGGCGGCGGCTACGACCTGTCCGGGTTCGTCTACACGCTCGCCCTGCTCGGCTTCAGCGGCGTGTGGTCCTTGGTCGCACTACTGGTGGCTTTCGGCCGTAACGAGGCCACGGCGGCCAGGCGGGCCTACGCACTGGCCGGCATCGGCGCCGCGACATTCGTGACGGCGGCCATCGCCTTCGGCCACCACCTGCACTAAGGAACGCATTACTTCAGGCTCGGGCGCGGATCCGAGCCGCAAAAAAAAGGCCGGCACGCGAGGTGCCGGCCAGTCACGATCGCTTTGCCATGGCGGCGGACGCCAGGTCCGCGACCATCGGCAGCATCGTCGTCAGGTGCCGACGGCGGTACCGTCCTGCTTCCAGATCACCACCGTGGCCGGGCGCGGCCGGCTGGCAGTGGCGTCGTCGGGCCACTTGGAGGCCATCAGGGGATTGTTCTGCGCATCCGTCACGCTCGGGCCTTCGCCCGGGTGCTGGATGTTGATGAACAGGTACTTCTGGTCGGGCGTCCAGGTCAGTCCGGTCACTTCGCAACCGATCGGGCCGGTCATGAAGCGGCGGATTTCCTTGGTGGCCGGATTGGCGACCAGCATCTGGTTGTTGCCCTGCCCGGCGTAGGCGCCGGTATTGGAGTAGTTGCCGTCAGTCTCGATCCACAGCAGGCCGCGCTTGTCGAAGGCCAGGCCGTCGGGGCTGTTGAAAGTGTTGTCCGTGGTGACGTTGGCCGAGCCGCTGCGCAGGTCGGTGCGCGGGTACAGCGTCGGGTTGCCCGCCAGCACGAAGATGTCCCATTCGAACGTCAGCGACGCCGGATCGCCGTTCTTCTCGCGCCAACGCACGATCTGGCCGTACTGGTTGGCGGTACGGGGGTTGGCGTCGTCGGCGCCCGGATGCTGCGGGCCGTTCGGATAGCGGGTGCCGCCGCTGCCGCGCGAGCTGTTGTTGGTCAGCGTGACGTAGGCTTCGCGGGTGGTCGGATGGGTGGTGATCCATTCGGGCCGGTCCATTGGCGTGGCGCCCACCGCATCGGCGGCCTGGCGCGTCTTGACCAGCAGTTCGCCCATGTCCTGGTTGAACATCGCGCCGAGCGTGCCGCCGGCCAGCGCCGGGGTATCGAGCTTGAGCGCAATCCACTCGCCCACGCCCATCGCGTCGCCCTGCGCGGCGCCGTCCAGGAAGCGCGCGACGTACAGCGTGCCCTTGTCCAGCAGCAGGCGGTTCAGGGCCGGGCGGGCCGGGTCGTACTTGCCGTCGGACACGAACTTGTAGATGTACTCGCTGACCTGGTCGTCGCCCATGTAGACCACCACGCGCTTGTCGTCGGCCAGCGTCATCGCGGCGTTCTCGTGCTTGAAGCGGCCCAGCGCGGTCAGCTTCTTGGGCGTGGAGTTGGGGTCGAACGGGTCGATCTCGACCACCCAGCCGCAACGGTTGTATTCATTGGGCTCCTGCGCCCAGTTGAAGCGGTTGTCGTAGTGGTCCCAGCGGTACGAGCTGCTGGAGGTCTTGCCCGAACCCTTGTAGCGTTCCATGTGGGCCTGGTATTCGGCATCGGGATAGTTCACCGTGGCCGGGTCGGCCGTGCCGACGCCGAAGTAGTCGGTGAAGTTCTCTTCGCACGTCAGGTAGGTGTTCCACAACGTGTAGCCGTTGCCACAGTTGCCGAAGGTGCCGAAGCAGCGCGTGCCCGTCGGATCGGCGTTGGTGCGCACCAGGCGGTTGCCCGCCGCCGGCCCCACCAGTTGCATCGCGACGTTGGCGTTGACGCTGCGGTTGAAGGGCGAATCCAGCACCGGTTCCCACTTGCCGTTGGCCAGGCGCATATGACGCACCGAAACGCCATGGGCGTGCTGCGACTTGCGCACCCAGTCCAGGTTCCATTGCGCGTTGCCCGGCTGCACACCCACCGGATAGAAGTAGTCCGGCGTGGTGTATTCGTGGTTGGTGACCATCAGGCCTTCCACGCTGCTGCCGTTGACGCTGTCGGTGCCATCGATCGGGAAGAAATGCATGCCGTCGTGGTTGTACCCGAGCTGGCGGGCCTGGTCGTCGCCGCCGTTGCTGGCGTCGGCCTTGAAGGCCGGCGCACCGGCAAAGAGCGGATCGCCCCAGCGGTTGATCACGGCGAACTGGTAGCCCTCGGGGACCACCACGGTATCGGCGGTGCTGATCGGCACGGCCTTGAAATTGAGTTCCACGGGCTTGGCCGGCGTCTCGCCGCCCGGGTTGGTGCCCGGATTGGTGCCCGACGAATCGTCATCGTCGTCATCGCCGCCACAGGCCGTCAGGCCCGCGCCCATGAAGCCGACCGCGCCGGCGCCCAGCCCGGCCTTGAGAAAGCCCCGACGCGACACCGCGCGGCGCACCACTTCGTTGAAATGCACTGCCTGGGAGGGGTTGGACGGGATGTCGTCCTGGTCCGAAGAACTCATCAGTTTTCCTGTCATTGTCGGTGTTCTTGGCTGGCGCACCCGCGGGCCAGCCTCACGGCATGATGACTGTCAAAAATGACGGTGGAATAACAGATGAATGAAAGGTTTGCGTCTGTATGCGGTTTCAGCGGACAGGAGACAACAGTGCCGGCGCGCCAAACTCCACCAACTGAGCATTGCTACGGGCAAAGTACAGCTCCCAGAACGTCCGCAGCTTGGCCATGGTCTTGGGGTCTCGATATACCCCCCGGTCTCTGCGCGCGGATCCGTCCCCTTGAACCAGGCCCGCACCCAGTACAAAGACCCGCGCCCCGCCAAAGTCGCCGAATTGCTGCGCGGCCTCCACCTTCTTTATCTCGACGGAAGGATCTATCGCGCGAACGTTATGGTTGGCATAGAAGCTGGAGATGCTGGAATTTTCCAGCATGTCCGATAACACGAACACAATCATGTCCCGCGCGCCGGACTGCCTGACCCGGCTGGACAACTCCTTGAGCGCGGACAAGATGTCGGACTTGGCCAGTTCGGCGCTGACGCCGGCGAACGCCGTCTTGAGCGCGGTGGCCGCCTTCAGCCGCCCGTAGTCGAGCTGGTCGCGCATGCACGCATCGAACGTCCGCAGGACCTTCATGCCGATGCTGTTTCGGAGGCTTTCGTCGATCGGCTGTTCCAGCGTACCGGCGCTCAGGACCTGCATGTAGCGCCCCTGCCCGAACGAAGAAAAAGTCGCGACGACGTAGGCGGAACCCGGCTGGATCAGCCGTCCTGCATTCTCGTTGGCCAAGCCTTGCAGCATCGCATCGAAAGGCGTGGTCTGATCGACCAGGATGAACAGTTCGGTACGGGGCGCCGGTGCCGGCACGCCCACTTTGCTCGCCTCATAGCAACTGGGTACGTCGTTCTGCGCGCCAGCATATGCCGTCGTGCCCGTCACCAGCGCCAGCATGACGGCCGCTCCGATCGTAAATCGCTTCATGGCACTTTTCCCTTGGCGTCAAAACAAATCATCGGCCAGTGCGTCCTGTGCTTCCCGTTCACGCCGCTCCTTTCGCTCCTTGAGCCACGCACGCAAATCCGCATCGCCGCGGACCGCAGCGGGCAGGGCCACGAAATACGCCTTTTCCCGCTCCGGGTCGTTCAAACGGTCGATTTCGGTCTTGATATGGTGCAGATCGTAGCCCGGCTCAACCTGAGCCGGCATTTCCGGCCCGGGGACGGCCGCGGGCCTTTTGGGAGGCGTCAGATGGTCCACGATATCGAGCGCCGCCGAATTCCGGTTGGCTTCGCGCAGGTAATCGTCGAAGGTCTTGGACAACTTCATGCGATTGTTGGCGTTGGCCTCCAGGCGCTGCTGCAGGTCCTTGAGCCGGCCGTTGACCAGGTCTCGGATCGGCTGATAGTGACTTTTGTAGGCGCCGTAGTCGCTGAAACCCCCGGTGGAATCATAGGCGTTCTTCGACTCATTGCCCACAAACCCATATTTGTAGCCAATGAGCAAACCAATCGCCTGTGTCGCTACATAGATAAGGCCCAGCATCAGAAACGCCGTCATGCCCTCGATGGAGGTACCGCTATCGGCGTCGCTTTTTGCCTTGGCGTCCGCAGCACGCTGCGGGGCGCTTACGGCATCGGGCAAGGTGCTCGCGAACGGATTGAACGCCGCGCTGCCATTCATTTGCGCCGATTCCCGCGTCTGCTCATTGAGCATGTGCGTGTAGCGCAGGCCAGTGGACAGCACAGCGATGCCCACGATCAGGATGATGGCGGAGTAGACCCAACCGTAGCTGCCGCGGTCATAGGGATTCTTGGCGATTCGATTGAGGATCTGGTTGTAATAGGGCGCACGATCGTCGCGGCCGTGGTCGTTCAGGCCGACCTGCTCAACTTCGAGGTTCGCGCTACTGTCGCCCTCCTTGAACTGAGCGAAGCAGGCGCGCAGCAGTTTCGTCCGACGGTATTGGTGACCGGCCTGGTGCGTGATCATCACCATGATCACGCAAATGACGAACACCACGCAGACCGAAATGATGGCGACCATATTGCTGCTCGCTTCGCTGGCCATCCACGACGACAACATGTACGAGAACCCGATCCCTTCGGCGATCACCAGCACTACCAGCAGCGACCAGATGAAAAGAGGCGCCGGCTTTTGGCCTTTGTCCGACGCCTTGCGCAGATAGTCGCTATAGTGCGCGAACTGGCCTTGCGACATGAAGTTGCAGAACGGCTTGTAGATAGCGCACAGGCTTTCCTCCGCGCGTAGCCAGCCCTCGTTCCCCTTGGTGCGATCCTTGGCGAGGCGAGCCAGGCTGCCGATGATGGGCAAAGATACCCACAGATCACGAAACCACAGATTGAACCGGAACAAAGCCACTGTTATCGCCAATAGGATCATGGCAATGACGAAGTAGATAAATGCCGTGTTTGCCGCGTAGAAATTATTCAGGGATTCAAGCATCCTGCGTCCTTTGTATGTATCAACCGATCCGAGGCTGGTGTCGCGTCACTTAGCCAAGCTGGGAGCGAAAGCGGTCTGGTAGGACTGCTTGTTCAACGTATAGACCAGATTCGAATCAGGGGCGTGGCGGGGATCCTTGTTCGGAATGACGATGTCCATGCACTGCAAGGAATCGCCTACGAACACCCGGTACAGGAGAGCATCCGAGCCTTGATAGGCATTGACTTCCGGCTTGCTGCGGAGGGTCGGTTCAGCCTTCTTATCGCCCGAATAATTGGTGTAGACAAGCAGTTCAGGACGGCGCGCCGGCGAGCCGCCATCGCGCAACACGGCGACATGCGTCAGTGCCACCAAGTGCCCATTTACCAAGCCCGCCCAGCTCGAGTCGTACACGCCAGGCAGATAGTCGTTGGTGGAGAACTTGGCCTCCCGATCGTTCTTGAGCGACTTGACGCCCTTCGAAATGCGGGGGCGATCATCCGCGCAACTGCCCACGATGGAAGGCTCGGCTGCGTGCGCGGTGCTCAGCAAGCTGAAAGTCGATTTCTGCGTCGAGAGCTTGCCGATGCTGACCTGTACATAGTTGCCGTGCACTGGCGTGCCACCGAAATCAATGTCTTGGGCGGCAGTGCTCGCATGCGCCGAAGGCGTTGCATCCGTCGCCGACGGATCCGGGCTGGCAACTGACGGCCTGTCGTTCCGGTTCGCTTGGCCGACGGAAGCCTTGCGGGAAGAGGTCGGCTGCGCCCCGCCTGTTGTTTCCTTGCGCGGCCCCGAGGCTGCCGGCCCGGGCGTCCGGTAGTACGCCAGCACGGGCTTGCGGTTGGCCAGATAGCCCGCCATGGCCTCGTCTTCGCCCAGATCGACCACCTCGACCCTGCGGTTACGCGCGCGTCCCGCTGCACTGTGGTTGTCCGCAATCGGCAGCGTTTCGCCCGCGCCTTGATAGAAGATCTGATCTGCCCTGAAACCGCGGGACACGAAGATCTTGGCCACCGCGCGGGCGCGAGCTTCGGAGAGGTCGGCGTTGAGCTGGGAAGAACCCGTGTCATCGGTGTGTCCGACCAAAAGAATGCGCATCGCATTGTTCCGCGCATTGACGGCGTCTCGATCCTTGGCGCTGGCGGAGGCCGCCGCCACATCGCGGTAGGTGTCGGCCAGATCCGCCATGGCCTTCGCCGCCTGCGGCGTCAAAATCGCCGAGCCCGGCGCGAACTGTTCGCCCTTGTCGATGATGGACACGCTCAGGCCAGCGGTCGTCTTGGCAGCGTCCGCGGATCCGCCGCCTTGCGGCTTGGGCGTGGCCAGCGGATCCACTTGGGTATCGGCCACCTTGATGTCGGAAACAACCAGGTCGAGGTTATTGGCCTGCGCCACCTTGAAGAGCGCGCATCTGCGCTCGTCAATGTTGTGACCGATCACGCCGCCGACCAAGGCGCCTGCCGCCGCGCCGATGGCCCCGACAATCACCTTGTCCCTGGCGTTCTTCCCGCCCAGCAAAGCCCCGGCGACCGCGCCAAGGGCACCGCCCACGGCAATCCCTGTATTGCGCGAACTATCGGAGCAAGGATCATTACTCGCGAACGTACTTTGCAGCGCGTTGCTGTCGCCGGGTAAGGTCTGGCACCCCGCCAAGCCGAGGGAGGCAAGACTGGCACACAGCACGGTGGGAAGAATGCGAAGCGTCGTGACTCGCAGAACGGACGTGATTGTCGTGCCCACATCGAAACCAAAAGCCATCAACCCCTCACTACAATTACAAATATAAATTTATAAATGTGTATTTATCTGCGCCGTAGCCCGATATTGATTTAGATAAATTACATTTTGAAGGATTTGCATTGTAATAGATGCATTGTGATGCGCCAAATGCAATACAAATTATTTCAGATCGACAGAAGATGACGACCCATGGCGCCCCTCCCGTGCATTGGCATGGGGCTCAAATGGCGAATCGAAGGGGAATTGCAGAGCGGCCCCCCGGACAGGGCAGGCGCAAAGAGACGAACGCAAAGACAAAAGGCCTGTAAGAATCCAGTTCTTACAGGCCTTTGCTGTCCGGATGTCCGGATGTCCGGACAAATTCTTGGTGCCGACGGCGAGACTCGAACTCGCACAGCTTTCGCCACTACCCCCTCAAGATAGCGTGTCTACCAATTTCACCACGTCGGCTGACTTCATCCAGAAAAGCCGTGGCTTCCTGGAAAGTCGAACATTCTATCACGTAATTGACGATTCGCGTGCATCCGCTCGCCTTGCCGCTCCAGACCCGGCCGTCCGGCGAGCCTCGCCCGGGCAACAAGCCCTTACAAGCGCGACAGGCCATGGCATCAATCTGTCATGTCTCCGGGCAATACTGGCATCCCCATGCGCACACCCGGGATGTTCCCGGGGAATTTCCTCCGGATATTCATATAAAAGGGAATTCGTTGGCGCGCATGCCTGGCCGGCTTACGATGCCAGCCATACACAACAGGGCCTCAGGCCCGTAGAAAAGGCTCCACCATGCAACGTCTGATATCCCCCATCCTGGCCCGTCGCCCCACGCTGCTCGCCGGCCCGCGCAGCTCGCGCCGTTACGACGCCGTCGTGTCCCTGCGGGCCTACCGCGAAGCGCGCCAGTTGCGCGAATCCGCCGAACGCATCCTCGCGGTGTCGGCGCGCCACATGCTGCCGGGCGCCTGAACACGGCTTTCCCGCAAAGGGCGCCATTGCGGCGCCGCCATGAAAAAAGGCCGGCTATCGCCGGCCTTTCTCATGCTGTCCAGGCTTACTTGGCCGGCGTTTCGGCCGGCTTGTCGCCCGCGGCGGCCGGCGCCGACGGCACCGAAGCGTCCGGCTTGGCAGCCGGGGCCGGGGCAGGAGCCGAACCGGCGCCAGGCACCGACGAAGCGGCGCCGGGGACGGACGAAGCGCCCGGCACCGACGAGGCGCCCGCGCCCGGCTGGGCCGGCGCGGCGCCCGGCACCTGCGGCACGGAACGGTCGGCCGGGAAGTTCTGCATCACGCCGGAGTCGACGGCGGGGCCGCTGGTGCCCTTGTGGCTGACATAGGCCAGGCCGGCCGTGGAGGCGAAGAAGACCACCGCGGCCCACTTGGTGGCACGCGACAGGAAGTTGGCCGCGCCGGTGGCGCCGAACAGGCTGCCCGACGAGCCGCTGCCGAACGCGGACCCCATGTCGGCGCCTTTGCCCTGCTGCAGCAGGACCAGCACGATGATAGCCAGCGCCGAGATCACTTGGACGGCCAGCAGAAGTTTGAGCATCAAGGGCATTACAGACTCCGGAACGGAAACTTAGATGGCGGCGATTCGCAAAAATTCTTCGGCCACGAGCGACGCGCCGCCGACCAGGGCTCCGTCGATATCAGTCATGGCGAACAAACTGGCGGCATTGGCAGCCTTGACGCTGCCGCCGTACAAAACCTGCACCTGGGCCGCGCCCAGCGCGACCAGGGCGGCGCGGATGGCGCCGTGGACTTCCTGGGCCTGCTCGGGGCTGGCGGTGCGGCCGGTGCCGATGGCCCACACGGGTTCGTAGGCCAGCACCATGCGCGAGACGGCCTCGGCGCCCAGCGCCAGCACCGGCTTGAGCTGGCGTTCGATCACGGCCAGCGTGTTACCGGCTTCGCGATCGGCCAGCGACTCGCCCACGCACACCACCGGGGTCAGGCCGGCAGCCAGCGCGGCGCGAGCCTTGTCGGCGACCATCTGGTCGGTTTCACCGTGCAGCACGCGGCGCTCGGAGTGGCCGGCCAGCGCATAGCGGCAGCCGAATTCCTTGAGCATGGCGCCCGCGACTTCGCCCGTGTAGGCGCCCTTGTCGTGGGCGCTGACGTCCTGCGCGCCCCAGGACACGGCGCTGCCGGTCAGGGCCGAGGCGGCCTGCGCCAGGTACGGAAACGGCACGCAGACGCCGATCTCGCAATGGCTGGCGGCATCCGCGGCGCGCAGTTCGGTCAGCAACGCGGCATTCTCGGCCAGGTTGCCGTGCATCTTCCAGTTGCCCAGCACGAGGCGGGCGCGGTGTTCGACTGAAGTCATGGCGCAAATGTCAGAGTGGGTGAACCCGGGGGAAAAGCACCCGCCCACGGGCTGGCCTGGAAATAATTCCAGGCGAAACCCGTGATTGTATCCTGTTGCGCGGCGCCGCGCCGAACGCCGCGCGTTTCTTACACGGTCAGGATGATTTTGCCGATGTTCTCGCCGCTTTCCATCATGGCGTGGGCCTGGGCGGCCTGGGCCAGCGGGAAGGTGGCGTGCACGATCGGCTTGATGGCGCCCTGCTCCAGCAGCGGCCAGGCGCGCTCGCGCAGCGCCCGGGCGATGGCGCCCTTGAAGTCCACCGGGCGCGGACGGAGGGTCGAGCCGGTGATGGTCAGGCGGCGGCGCATGACCTGGCTGGTATCGACATTGGCCTGCGCGCCGCCCAGCTGGGCGATGATGACGATGCGGCCGTCGTCGGCCAGGCATTGCATGTCGCGGGCGATGTAGTCGCCGGCCACCATGTCCAGGATCACGTCGACGCCGCGGCCACCGGTGGCGTCCTTCACTTCCTTGACGAAGTCCTGCGTCTTGTAATTGATGCCGCGCGCGGCGCCCAGGGCCTCGACCGCGCGAGCGCGGTCATCGCTGCCGACGGTGGCGTAGACCGGGTTGCCCATGGCGCGGGCCAGCTGGATGGCCGTGGTGCCGATGCCGCTGGCGCCGCCGTGCACCAGCAGGATCTCGCCGTCGGCCAGGCGGCCGCGGTCGAACACGTTGCTCCAGACGGTGAAATAGGTTTCCGGCAGGCCGGCCGCTTCGATATCGGACAGGCCCTTGGGAATCGGCAGGCACTGGGCGGCGGGCGCGACGCAGTATTCGGCATAGCCGCCGCCAGCGACCAGGGCGCACACCTTGTCGCCCAGCGCGAAGCCGCTGCCGGCCAGGTCGCCGCCGACGATTTCACCGGCCACTTCCAGGCCCGGCAGGTCGGACGCTCCGGGCGGCGGCGCGTAGTTGCCCTTGCGCTGGAACACGTCCGGACGGTTGACGCCCGCGGCGCTGACCTTGATCAGCACTTCACCCTTGCCGGCTTCGGGCGTGGGACGTTCGGCGGGAACCAGGACCTCGGGGCCGCCCGGGCGTGAGATTTCTACACAGTGCATCGCGTGCCTCCTTCGCGGCAAATGGATTATTATTGCGCCCTTTACGGCAAGTCGCGTTTTCGTCAGGTAGAGTGTTTGCCTGGCGGCCGGATTGCCGCCCCCCGCAGTACAGTGCGGCACCAGGAAGCGTGGCAGAGTGGTCGATTGCACCGGTCTTGAAAACCGGCAACGGGCAACCGTTCGTGAGTTCGAATCTCACCGCTTCCGCCAGGAATCCGCCCTCTCCCCCCTTTTTCGCGCCATCATGCGCCCAGGCCTATCGGCCGGCAGGATCGCGCTCGCCTTCGCTTGTGCTGGGCGCGGAGGCCGGTCAGCGGCGGGTCGCGTCGCGCCTTGTGGCACGGCGCCCGTCATTTGTTGATCACGGCGCCATCACCGCGATGCTCGCGGCCACGCGCCGCGGGGGGTGCCGCATCGGGCGTTGGCGCGGCGGCGTCCGGCCGCTGGCGCTGGATCTGCTCCAGTTGCGCCGCCGCCTCGTCGCCCTTCAATTCGGCCACCCGGCCGCGCACGATCGCATCCATGTACTGGCGCGTGAACGTTTCGCCCACGCGCCAGGCATCGCCGTCGCGCACGAAATCGAAATCGCCTTCGAGCACCTGCCAGTCGGCGCGGCCGATGGCCGACAGCAGCCGGTCGCGATATTCGGCCTGCAAGCGGCACGACCATTTGCCGCCTCCCAGCTCCTTGCAGTCGCCCAGCGGCTGGACGTTGCGCACCGTACGCGTATCGGTTTCCGGCGGCAGGCCCACGCGCTGGCGTTGGCGCTCGTACGCCGCCTTGCGCGCTTCGCCCCGGGTGGTCTGGTCGAATGCCGCCACGCCCTGCTCGAACGCGGCTGCCAGCCGGACGGCGCCGGCCGGCTGGCCCACGTCGCGCGGCTTGCCGCTGGCATCGAGCTGCCCGTAACGGGCCCGCACCACGCGCGGGTCCGCGCCGGCGATCATCATTTCGCCCTTGGCATTGGGCCCGATGGTGTAGGCCAGGCTGGAGGTGGCCTCGCCCACCTTCAACGTGGCGGTGCAACCGCGCGAACGTTCCGGCTTGATGTAGCCGACCTCCTTCACGTCCGCAAATGTCGCCAGGTACAGGTCCGCGGGCGCCGCGCCCCCGGCCAGCGGGTTCCTGGACATCTGCTGGATGCGCGAGGTGAACATGCTGGCGCGCAGGGTCTTCTGCACATCGGCGTCATCGCATTGCGGCGGCGATGCCGGCGCAAACAGGTACCAGCCCGCCGCGGCCACCGCGATCACGCCGCCGCCCAGCCATGCCCAGCGCGGGCCGGGAAAAGCGCGCTTGAGCGCGATCTGGCGCACCTGCCGTTCGTATTCTTCAAGCTTGCGCTGCATCAGCGCGTCCATCTCGGCCAGCGCCTGGCGACGGGTGGCGTTGCCGGCGAAGGCGGCTTCGGTCACGGACAGCTCGCCGATGGCCGCCAGGTCCTCGTCGGAAACGATGTGCTCGTCCACCAGCCAGAACAACGCCTCGCCAAGCGACGCCCACGGTTCGGCGCCCCTCTCGCCCAGGCGCTGGCGCGCGGCGGCGTGGTGGTCCGGGCGAATGACGCCGTCGGCAAGCAGGCGGTCGAGAAGCGGGGTCGATGCAGGGACCATGGATGTGCGGCGGGCTGCCAAGACGAGGATGGCACATGATACCGTCGCCGCATTCGCGCGCCCGGCCGGCGCGGCCTCATACCGCGCCGGCCTCAGGCGGCGCAGGTCTCAAAGATGCACTGCCGGACCGGAGCCGCGTCCGGGCGCGTGGATGCGCACCCGCAATGCGATCAGCAGCGCCGCCAGCAGCATCAGGATGCCGGCCGCCACGAACACGCCGACAATGCCGTTGGCGCTGAACATCGCGCCACCGGCCGCCGCGCCCGCCGCGATCGACGACTGCACCGACGCCACCACCATGCCGCCCGCGCTTTCGGCTTGGTCGGGCATCGCGCTGGCCACCCAGTTCGACCACGCCACCGGCACCCCGCCGAACGCCATTCCCCATAGCGCCACCAGCAGCGCCTGTCCCGTCACGGACGCCGGCAGCAAGGCCAGCGCCAGGGCCGCCGCCCCCACCAGCGCGGGCATCAGCACCAGCGTGGCGCGGGCGCTGTGCCCCAGCAACCAGCCCGCCAGCAGGGTGCCGGCGAAATTCGCCACGCCAAAACCCAGCAGCATCAAGGCCAGTCCGTCGGCGCCGACGCCTGTCGTGGTTTCAAGGAACGGCCGGATGTAGGTGAACAACGCGAAGTGGCCGGTGTGCACCAGCACGCATCCCAGCATGCCGACGGCGATGCCGGGACGCAGCAATACCTCCAGCACCGTGCGCAGCCGCGCGGTCCGGCCCGGCGCCAGCCGCGGCAGCGTGAGCCACTGGAACGCCAGCGTCGCCACGCCGACCGCGGCGGCGGCGACGAAGGCGCTGCGCCAGCCATACCTGCCGCCCAGATAGCTGCCGAGCGGCACCGCCACCACGGTCCCCACGGCAATGCCACTGAAGATGATCGACAACGCGCGCGGCAGCAGGGCGGGCGGCACCAGGCGCATGGCCACCGCCGCCGCCATGCTCCAGAAACCGCCCAGCGCAATGCCGAGCAAAATACGCATCGCCAGCAGCACCGTCAGGCTGGAAGACAGCGCCACCAGCAGATTGGAGGCCACCATCAGGGTGCTGAAGGCCAGCAGCACCACGCGCCGATCGAGCGCGCGCGTCAGACCCGGCACCAGCAGTCCGGCAAACAGCGCCACCACCGCCGTCACCGTCACCGCCTGCCCGGCCAGCGCCTCGGAGACGCCCAGGTCGAGCGCCATCGGCGTCAGCAGGCTGGCCGGCAGGTACTCCGCGGTCAGCAAGCCGAACACCCCCATCGCCAGCGAAAACACCGCCATCCAGGCGGGCGGCGCATCCGCCGCGCGCGACATGCGGCCATCGCAGACCGCTTCACAGACACCATGACTCATCGCAGAACATCCTCAGGAAAACATCACAGCGGCCAGTCTAGGGATGGCGTCCAGGATGATCTATGATGAAGAATCTTTGATTTTTGATCCAAACACCTGAATGAATGCCACGGATGCCTTTGCGCTTTCGTCCGACCTGATCAGTGAACTGCTGACCGGCATGCGCCTGCGCGGCGTGCAATACCGCCGCATCCAGGTCGGCGCGCCGGTCGGCCTGGGTTTCCGCGCCCGCCCCGGCCACGCCTACTTCCACTACCTGGCGGTTGGCAACGCGGTGCTGCGCAGCGCCGACGGCGCGCTGCATCCGCTGTCCGCGGGCAACGCCGTGCTCATTCCCCAGGGCGACGCCCATCACTTGCTATCCGACCCGCGCGCCCCGGTGCGCGATATCGACGAGGTGGCCGCGGCGCCGCTGGGCGAGCAGGTCAGCGGCGTCGACACCTGCCCCAGCACGCACGACACGCCCAGCGCCGTGCTCTTCTATGGCTGCATGGCGTTCGACCTGGGCGGCATGCGGGGCCTCGGCCCCTTGATGCCTGGCCTGATGCTGGTGGACGCCGCCAGCGAACGCTACCCGGGCGCGCTGGCGCTGCTGGACGCCATGAAGCGCGAAATCTGCGCCGGACGCATCGGCTTTGCCGGCATCCTGGCGCGCCTGGCGGAAGTGGTGGCCGCCATGATCGTGCGCGGCTGGATCGAAAGCGGTTGCGATGATGCCGCCGGCCTGGTGGCCGCCCTGCGCGACCCGCGGCTGGCGCGCGCCATCCTGGCCCTGCATCGCCAGCCCGGCCGCGATTGGACCGTGGAAGAACTGGCGGCGCAATGCAATGTCTCGCGATCGGTCTTCGCGCAACGCTTCCAGGCCACCATCGGCACGCCGCCGCTGCGCTACGCCACCGAATTGCGCATGCGCCTGGCCAGCCAATGGCTATCCCACGAGCGCTTGCCGATCGACACCGTGGCCGAGCGCCTCGGCTATACCTCCCAAGCCGCCTTCAGCCGCGCCTATAAACGCGTCACTGGTCAATCACCGGGCGCCAGGCGCCGCGGCCCAACCGTAGCCCTGCAGCAGGCCCAGCAGGGATAGGCGTGCCACCGCCACGGCCTCATCGCGCAAGGCATCGGCGCGCCAGCCCATCTCGATGGCGTAGCCCGGCATGGCGACCGGGCACGGCAGCAGCCGCAGCCCCGAGACCGCCGCCAGGCCGCGCGCCGCGTGGGTCGGCAGGGTCGCCAGCGCGTCGCCGCCACGCAGCAGGAACGCCAGCGCCGCAAAGTGCGTGGTCGCGGCCAGCACCCGTCGCGTCAATCCCTGCGCGTGCAGCACCTCGTCAACCACGCCGATGAATCCGCCCGACGACACCAGCACGTGCGCACGCCCGGTGAAATCCTCCACGGACAACGCATCCTGGCCCGGCGCCAGGCTGGCCGGATCAACCAGGCAGGCATAGTCGCCCTGCCCCACGGTCACGCGCTGCAATGCGGGCGCGGTCAGTCCACCGGACGCGATCACCAGGTCGACGTCGCGCGCCATCAGCATGTCGGCGGCCAGGCGGCTGTGGGTCTGGCGAAAGATCAGACGTAGTCCCGGCGCAGCCTCGGCCAGCGCCGCGATGGCCTCGCGCCCCAGCGCGATTTCGAAGTCGTCCGACAGCCCCAGCGTGACCGAACGCCCGGCAAAACCGGCCGGCCCAGGCCGGGCCAGCGACAGGCTTTGCCGGCACTTGTCCAGCGCCTCGCCGATGATCGGCCGCAGCTCGCGGGCCCGCAGGCTGGGCGAAAGGCCGCGCCCGGTGCGCACGAACAGCGGATCCGCATACAGCGTGCGCAGCCGCGCCAGCGACGCGCTGACGGCCGACTGCGTCACGCCCAGCCGCAGCGCCGCGCGGCCCGCGCCGCCTTCGTCGTAGATCGCCTCGAACACCTTGAGCAGGTTCAGGTCGGTCGACTCGATATCGATCTGGCTCATATCATTTATCGTCAAATGGGATTGATCGATTTTAGGCTGGCGCCGACACTGGCAGCTCCCAACACCCCGCCAGCCCCAGCCAAGGAACCCGCATGACCACCCAGACCGTTGCCGCGCTGCAGATCGGCGCCTCGCCCGAGGGCAAGGAAGCCACCCTGGAACGGATCCTGGCCTTCGAGGCCGAGATCACCGCCTCGGGCGCCGCGCTCGTGGTCATGCCCGAAGCCCTGCTCGGCGGCTATCCCAAGGGCGAGATATTCGGCACGCGCCTCGGCTACCGCTTGCCCGAAGGCCGTCAGGCCTATGCCCGCTATTACCAGAACGCCATCGACGTGCCCGGCCCCGAGACCGACGCGCTGGCCGCGCTGTCGCAACGCACCGGCGCCAGCCTGGTGATCGGCGTCATCGAACGCGCCGGCAGCACGCTGTACTGCACCGCGCTGTACTTCGATCCGGCCGCCGGCCTGGCCGCCAGGCACCGCAAGCTCATGCCCACCGGCACCGAACGCCTGATCTGGGGCCAGGGCGACGGCTCCACCCTGCCCGTGGTGGAAACCGCCGCGGGCCGCGTCGGCGGCGCCATCTGCTGGGAAAACCACATGCCGCTGCTGCGCACCGCCATGTACGCCAAGGGCGTGCAGATCTGGTGCGCGCCCACCGTCGACGAACGCGACATCTGGCAATGCTCGATGCGTCACATCGCCCACGAGGGCCGCTGCTTCGTCATCAGCGCCTGCCAGGTGCAGCCGTCGCCCGCCGAACTGGGCCTGGACGTGCCCGGCTGGGATCCGCAACGCCCGCTCATCAATGGCGGCTCGCTCATCGTCGGCCCGCTGGGCGACGTCCTGGCCGGCCCGCTGCACGGCCAGACCGGCCTGCTGACCGCAACCATCGACATCGAGGACCTGGTGCGCGCGCGCTACGACTTCGACGTGGTCGGCCATTACGCGCGTCCCGACGTTTTCGCCCTGGACGTGGATGAACGCGTGCGCCAGAGCGTGCGTTTCACCGCCTGACTTCACCCGGCCGGCGTCCGCCAGGGCGGGAAGCCCGCGGCTCCAGTGGTATAGTCACGGCCGCTGGATACCCATGCCGCGCCCGCGCGGCTCACCCGGTATCCCGTTGCCGCCCCGTCCGCGGGGTCGGCGATGCCCGAGTGGTGAAATTGGTAGACACAAGGGACTTGAATCCATTTGAGCCCTCCGGAGGAAACTCCAGAGGTGTAGCCCGTCAAACTCGGCGAATGCCCTGGACCCGGTCCGAGCCAACGCCGAGCCAAGCCCGCTTCGAAAGAACCGGGAAGGTGTAGAGAGCAGACGGCGGGCACCTAAGGCCGCAAGGCTATGGTGAAGGCGTGCTCCAGACCACGAACGGCGCTTGACGCGCCGGCGGCGAAAGTCGAAGTGGTACGAAAATCCCTCGGCCGCAAGGCCGTACCGGTTCGATTCCGGTCTCGGGCACCACCCCTATGCCAGGCGCCGCCGCGCCTGCCTTGCCTGCGCGCCCGGACCGCCCGATCTTGACCGCCACACCCGCCGCCCCGCCCTTCATCGTCCTGGACGCCTGTGTCCTCATGTCCGGCATCCTGCGCCGCCTGCTGCTGCGCCTGGCCGACGCCGGCGTGTTCCAGCCGGTCTGGACCGAACGCATCGGCGAGGAATGGCGCCGTAACGCCTGCCGCATCTGGGACATCCCGCCCGAGGTGATGGCCGAGTTCTGGGCCGAGATGAACGCCCGCTTCCCGCAGGCCATCGAGCACGACACCCAGGTCTACGAGGCGGCGCTGCGCTACAGCGACCCCAAGGATTTCCACGTCATCGCCGCCGGCCTGGCGCGCCGCGCGCGCTGCGGCCTGCCGCAGACGCCGGTGGTGCAGGTGCTGACCTGGAACCTGAAGGATTTCAACCGCTCGGAACTGCGCCGCCAGGGCCTGGACGTGTACAACCCCGACCGCATGCTGGCGCAATGGTGGCAGGACGGCGCCGGGCGCATGCGCGACGCCATCGCGCAGATCCCGGCCGACTACGTGGCGCTGGGGCGCGAGCCCGAGCCGCTGGCCGCGACCTTGCACCGCGAGCGGCTGTACCGGCTGAAGAACCAGGTGGGCCGGGATCCGGAGCTGGGCCGCCCCTGACTCAATGGTCGTGGTTGCTGGCCGCGAAACCGGCCGCGTTCAGGATGTCGATCACTTCCTGGATGTGCTCCGGCCCGCGCGTCTGCAGCACGAAATCCACTTCCACGTTGCGCACCGGCAATGAGGTGAACGCGCGCTGGTGATGCACCTCGGTGATGTTGGCCTGGGCGTCGGCGATCAGCTTGGTGGCGTGGGCCAGCGCGCCCGGCAGGTCGCGCAGATCGACGCGGATGCGGGCCAGGCGGCCGGCGCGCACCATGCCGCGCTCGATCAGTTCGCCCAGCATCAAGGGGTCGATGTTGCCGCCGGTCAGCACCAGGCCGATGCGCTTGCCCTTGAAGCGCTCGCTGCCCGCCTCCTGCGCGCGCAGCAGCGCCGCCAGGCCGGCCGCGCCAGCGCCTTCGACCACGGTCTTCTCGATTTCCAGCAGCACCACGATGGCGTGCTCGATGTCGGCCTCGCTGACCAGTTCGATGTCGTCGACCAGCCGGCTGACGATGGGCTGCGTCAGCCCGCCCGGCGATTTCACCGCGATGCCTTCGGCGATGGTGTACTGCCCCTGCGGCATCGATACGCCCTTGACGGCGGCATACATGGCGGGAAAGCGCTCGGTCTGCACCCCGATGATCTCGATGCCGGGCTTGAGCGCCTTGGCTGCCGTGGCGATGCCCGAGATCAGGCCGCCGCCGCCGATGGCGATCACCAACATGTCCAGCTGCGGCTGGTCTTCCAGCATTTCCAGCGCCACCGTGCCCTGCCCCGCGATCACGGCCTCGTCGTCGTAGGGGTGGATCATGATCAGCCCGCGCTGTTTGGCCAGCTCGTAGCCATGCGCCTTGGCGTCGTCGAAGGTATCGCCGGCCAGCACCACTTCGGCGCCGAAGCGGCGCGTGTTGGCGACCTTCACGGTCGGCGTGAAGCGCGGCATCACGATCACGGCCGGCACGCCCATGCGCTGCGCATGGTAGGCCACGCCCTGGGCATGGTTGCCGGCCGACACCGCGATTACGCCCGCGCGGCGCTCGTCTTCCGACAGCGTCAGCATGCGGTTGAGCGCGCCGCGCTCCTTGAAGCTGGCGGTGAACTGCAGGTTCTCGAATTTCAGCCAGATCTCGGCGCCGAAGATGTCGGACAGCGTGCGCGACAGGGTGAACGGGGTCTTGAGCACCTGGCCACGCAGGTTCTCGCGGGCGGTCTGGATGGAAGCGATATCGATCACGGTGGAAAAATCCTGTTAGCGCACCGGCAGGAAATTGAACAGCAAAAGGCCTTGCGCATAGTTGATGCCGATGCGCCGCGAGTTCTCGCCCAGCAGATTGGCGATCAGGTCCAGCCGGCCGATGATGGCGCCGAACTCGCGTTCGAAACTGAGGTTGGTGGCCTGCGCCGACATCTCGTTGGCCAGCAGCAGCGGCTCGCCCTGGTTGTTGCGGCGCGACGCCAGCAGCCAGGCCGCCGCCTCGACGTTCCGTGCGGCATTGTAGACCCGCTGCCCGTCGAGCGCGTCGGTGGCGTACAGGCGGGTCTTGCCATTGTGGGCGGCGATGATGGTGTCGGCCAGGCCGTAGATGAAGGCCCCGACGCGGTCGCCGCTGTAGTTGGGATCGAGCGACACCGCCAGGATCTGGATGTCGTGCAGGCCGGCCAGGTCGGCCGGCGGGATCCGCACCTCGATCGCATGCTTGACCCGCGACACCGCGGTCGCGTGGTCGGGCGCGCCGGTCTTGCGCCATTCGCGCGGGTTGCGTCGGTAGAGCTTGTCCAGCAGGCTGTAGAGGCTGGCCAGGTTGTCGCGCACCTCCAGGGTGACGGTGCGGTTGAAGTCGGTCTGGACCAGTTGGTCGGCCGACATGCCTTCGCCCTTGGGCGAACCCTGGCCCGGCCCGGGCGCGGACATGCATCCGGCCAACAACGCTCCCAGCAGCATGGCCGCCGCCGTGGCGGGTCCTCGCCATCGCGTCATGCTCGATCCATCCGTATCCCCCTCTGTCTGGCGCCCTGCCGGCTTGCGCCGCGCCGGCGCTCGTGTCACGCGCAAGACTTTACCGTAAGGCGCGCGAAGATGGGAGATGCGGGAGATTCGAAGACGAAAGAAGATGAATCCGCCTGCCACCAAAGCAAAGAAAAACGGCGCCTCGCGGCGCCGTTCTTGAGCAGGGGAAAGGCAGGCCTTATTCGGCTTGCGGTTCCGCTTGCGGGGCGGCTTCGGCAGCGGCCTGCTGCTGCTCGATGCCGCCGATCGCCTTGATGGACAGGCGCAGGCGGCCCTTGTCGTCGGCCTCGATGACCTTGACGCGGACTTGCTGGCCGACCTTCAGCACATCGTTGATGTTGGCGATGCGGTAGTTGGCGATTTCCGAGATGTGCAGCAGGCCGTCGCGGCCCGGCAGCACTTGCACGATGGCGCCGAAGTCCAGCAGGCGCAGGACCGAGCCGTCGTAGACCTGGCCCACTTCGACGTCGGCGGTCAGCTCGACGATGCGGCGCTGGGCTTCCTTGGCCTGCGCTTCGTCGACGCTGGCGATCACGATCGTGCCGTCGTCGGAGATGTCGATCTGGGTGCCGGTTTCCTCGGTCAGCGCGCGGATGGTGGCGCCGCCCTTGCCGATCACGTCGCGGATCTTCTCGGGGTTGATCTTGATGGTCAGCATGCGCGGGGCGAAAGCCGACAGCTCGCCGCGCGAACCGTCCAGCGCTTCCTTCATCTTGCCCAGGATGTGCAGGCGGCCTTCGCGGGCTTGCGCCAGCGCCACTTGCATGATTTCCTTGGTGATGCCCTGGATCTTGATGTCCATCTGCAGCGCGGTGACGCCGTTTTCGGTGCCTGCGACCTTGAAGTCCATGTCGCCCAGGTGATCTTCGTCACCCAGGATGTCGGTCAGCACGGCGAACTTGCCGCCGTCCAGGATCAGGCCCATGGCCACGCCGGCCACGTGATCCTTGACCGGCACGCCGGCATCCATCATGGCCAGCGAGCCGCCGCAGACCGAAGCCATCGACGACGAGCCGTTGGACTCGGTGATTTCCGAGACGATGCGGATGGTGTACTGGAAGTCTTCCGGGGCCGGCAGCAGCGGGATCAGCGCGCGCTTGGCCAGGCGGCCGTGGCCGATTTCGCGGCGCTTGGGCACGCCGATGCGGCCGGTTTCGCCGGTGGCGAACGGAGGCATGTTGTAGTGCAGCATGAAGCGGTCGCGGTACTCGCCCATGAGCGCGTCAATGATCTGCTCGTCCTGCTTGGTGCCCAGCGTGGCCACGACCAGCGCCTGGGTTTCACCGCGGGTGAACAGGGCGCTGCCGTGCGCGCGCGGCAGCACGCCCAGGCGCACGCTGATGGGACGCACGGTGCGGGTGTCGCGACCATCGATACGCGGTTCGCCGTTCAGGATCTGGCCGCGGACGATGGCCGATTCCAGCGAGAACAGGATGTTGTCGACGGTGACGGCGTCCGGCGCCGGCTCGCCCTTCTCGGCGGCGGCGGCGTTCAGCTTGGCCGACACGTCGGCGTAGACTTCACGCAGCTTGGTGGTGCGGGCCTGCTTTTCGCGGATCTGGTAGGCGGCGTTCAGGCCTTCCTGGGCAGCCGACGTGACGGCGGCGATCAGGGCCTCGTCCTTGGCGGGCGCTTGCCAGTCCCAATCGGGCTTGCCGGCGTCCTTGACCAGTTCGTGGATGGCGTTGATGACGGCCTGCATCTGCTCGTGGCCGTAGACCACGCCGCCCAGCATGATTTCCTCGGACAGCTGGTCGGCTTCCGATTCCACCATCAGCACGGCGTTTTCGGTGCCGGCGACCACCAGGTCCAGCTTCGACGACTTCAATTGCGACGCGGTCGGGTTGATGGCGTACTGGCCATCGATGTAACCCACGCGGGCGGCGCCGATCGGGCCGTTGAAGGGGATGCCGGAGATGGCCAGGGCGGCCGACGCGCCGATCATGGCGGCGATGTCCGGATCGATTTCGGGATTGACCGACAGCGTGTGGATGACCA
The DNA here is from genome assembly GCF_003184165.1 of Achromobacter sp. RW408. Lineage (NCBI taxonomy): Bacteria > Pseudomonadati > Pseudomonadota > Betaproteobacteria > Burkholderiales > Alcaligenaceae > Achromobacter > Achromobacter sp. RW408. Next base: position 1,477,063 of record NZ_QHHO01000049.1, on the reverse strand, counting down.
CCTGGACTTCGTTGTAGAAGTCTTCGGGGAACAGCGGACGCAGGGGACGGTCGATCAGGCGCGAGGTCAGCGTTTCCTTCTCGGACGGCTTGCCTTCACGCTTGAAGAAGCCACCCGGGATGCGGCCGGCGGCGTAGGTCTTTTCGATGTAGTCGACGGTCAGCGGGAAGAACGTCTGACCCGGCTTGGCCTTCTTGGAGGCCACGACAGTGGCCAGGACGACGGTGTCCTCGATCGACACCACAACGGCGCCGGAGGCCTGGCGAGCGATTTCGCCGGTTTCCAGGACGACCGTGTGCTGGCCGTACTGGAACGATTTAGTCACTTTATTGAACATGACGATTATTCCTTACAAATGAAAAACCGTGGCCGTCGCGACATGCGTCGCACCGACCACGGTTGCGTCATGGGGAGCCAGCCCCGTCGATCACTTGCGCAGACCGAGTTTTTCGATCAGTGCGCGGTACGAATCGGGATTGCGGCCCTTGAGATAGTCGAGCAGCTTGCGGCGACGGCTGACCATACGCAGCAGACCGCGGCGCGAGTGATGGTCCTTCATGTGTTCTTTGAAGTGACCGGTCAGTTCGTTGATACGGGCGGTGAGCAGAGCCACCTGGACTTCGGGGGAGCCGGTATCGCCTTGAGCGCGTTGGAACTGCGCAACGATATCGGATTTCTTGATGTCAGCTACAGACATTGATGACCTCTTCGGACATGCGACAGGGCCGAGGCGCCCTGACGTGGTTTGGAAAAAAATCGCGGCCGGCGAAAAGCGTTATTGCGTTCTCACTGCTGCTTCAAGGCTACCCTGGAAGTGCCGCAAGACAAGGCTTGGCGCCCCATTTGCCGCATGTCCAGCCCAGCCCCGTTGCCGGCGCAAAGCATCTTGCAAAATCAATACACTTGATAAAGCCTGACGATTATAGCCGATTCGCTAGAATTACCCCAGTGAGACCGCCGGCCCGCCGCCGGGCGTCGCGCCGCCGCCCTCGCGGAAGGCACCAGGAGCCATAATATGTCAAATTATTACAGACTTGCCCGCACCACCCTGGCCGCCGCGGCCCTGGCCGGCCTGGCCGCCTGTGCCAATCTTGCCCAGGTCGCCCCCGGCACCCCGCTGGCCGACGTCCAGGCCCAGTTCGGCCGTCCCAATTTCGAATGCCCGCAGGCCAACGGCGGCCGCCGCGTGATCTGGACGCAGCAACCCATGGGCCAGTATGCCTGGGGCGCCAACGTCGGCGCCGACGGCCGAGTCGACCGGGTCGTGCCGCTGCTGACCGACGCCCACTTCAAGGTGCTGGAACAGGGCCAATGGAGCCCCGAGCGCGTGCGCTGCGAGTTCGGCCCGCCGGCCCGCATCGATCAGGCCGGCCTGGGCGAAAAACGCGAGGTGATCTGGTCGTACCGCTACAAGGAAAACAGCGTCTGGAATTCGCTGATGTACGTCTACATGGGCCGCGACGGCAACGGGGTGACGCACTTCCATCCCGGCCCGGACCCGATGTACGACGATGACCGCTTCATGTGGCGTTGATTCCCCCATGAAAAAACCCGCCTTCATTCAGGCGGGTTTTTCTTTTGCCGGGCGGCGGGCTCAGGACGACTGGCCGCGGCGCTCCTGTTGCAGCCGGCGGGCGCGGTTCCAGCGCCAGGCCCAGATCACCCAGCCCGAAAAGCCGTACAGCACGAACAGGCCGAACAGCACCACCGGGGGATCGCTGGAGACGAACACGAACACCGCCACCACCAGCAGGATGCCCCAGAACGGCACGCTGCGGCCCAGGGCGAAGCTCTTGCCACTGAAGAACGGCGCGTTCGACACCATGGTGATGCCGGCGTACATGGTCAGCGTGAACGCGACCCAGGCCATCACGCTGTCGTGGATCGGCAGCTTGTTGTCGACCGCCAGCCAGACGAAGCCGGCCACCAATGCCGCCGCCGCCGGGCTCGGCAGCCCCTGGAAGTAACGCTTGTCGACCACCGCGATATTGGTGTTGAAGCGCGCCAGGCGCAGCGCGGCTCCCGCGACGTAGACGAACGCCGCCAGCCAGCCCCAGCGCCCCAGGTCGTTCAGGATCCATTCGTACATCACCAGCGCCGGCGCCACGCCGAACGAGGTCATGTCGGACAGCGAATCGTATTGCTCGCCGAAGGCGGATTGGGTGTTGGTCAGGCGGGCCACCCGGCCGTCCATGCCGTCCAGCACCATGGCCACGAAAATGGCGATGGCGGCGACCTCGAAGCGGTTGTTCATGGCCTGCACCACGGCATAGAACCCCGCGAACAACGCCGCGGTGGTGAATGCGTTGGGCAGCAGGTAGATGCTTCGGTGGCGGTTCTCGGAATCGCGCATGGAAAAATTGGGCATGGTCTCAATTACTTACGACAGACATTGAAAGGTTAACTCATCTGGCCCCACAACGGGCCGCAGCAAGGGCCGTGCCCGCGCCGATCTGGCCCCGCCGGCGCGAAAAGCCCCGCTCGCGCCCCGCTGACGCGCCCGCCTCGCGCATTCTCCGCGCAAAGAAAAACGGCATGCCCTCGCGAGGCATGCCGCTTGCCGTCGGCGCGCGCGGGGCGCAAACCCCGCGCGGAAACCGGGATCAGTTCTTGGACTTGTCCACCAGCTTGTTGGCGGCGATCCAGGGCATCATGGCGCGCAGCTTGCCGCCCACCACTTCGATCTGCGATTCCGCGTTGATGCGGCGGCGCGAGGTCAGCGTCGGGGCGCCGGCGGCGTTTTCCAGGATGAACTTCTTGGCGTATTCGCCGGTCTGGATGTCCGTCAGGCACTGGCGCATGGCCTTGCGGGTTTCGTCGGTGACGATCTTCGGGCCGGTCTCGTACTCGCCGAACTCGGCGTTGTTCGAGATCGAGTAGTTCATGTTGGCGATGCCGCCTTCGTAGATCAGGTCGACGATCAGCTTCAGTTCGTGCAGGCACTCGAAGTACGCCATTTCGGGCGCGTAGCCGGCTTCCACCAGCGTGTCGAAACCGGCCTTGATCAGTTCGACGGTGCCGCCGCACAGCACGGCCTGTTCGCCGAACAGGTCGGTTTCGGTTTCTTCACGGAAGTTGGTTTCGATGATGCCGGCACGGCCACCGCCGTTGGCGCTGGCGTACGACAGGGCCACGTCGCGCGCGGCGCCCGACTTGTCCTGATAGACAGCGACCAGGTGGGGCACGCCGCCACCCTGCTTGTAGGTGTTGCGCACCGTGTGGCCGGGGGCCTTCGGGGCGATCATGATGACGTCGATGTCTTCGCGCGGCACGACCTGGCCGTAGTGGACGTTGAAGCCGTGGGCGAAGGCCAGGGCGGCGCCGGCCTTGATGTTGGCGTGCACTTCCTTGTTGTAGACCGAGGCGATGTTCTCGTCGGGCAGCAGCATCATGACGATGTCGGCGGCCTTGACGGCTTCCGCCACTTCCTTGACCTGCAGGCCGGCGTTGGCGGCCTTGTCCCACGAGGCGCCGCCCTTGCGCAGGCCGACGATGACCTTCACGCCCGAATCATTCAGGTTCTGGGCATGGGCGTGGCCTTGCGAGCCGTAGCCGATGATGGCAACGGTCTTGCCTTTGATGAGGGAGAGGTCGCAGTCTTTGTCGTAGAAAACTTTCATGGGGTGCTCCAGATATTTTTGGATATTCGTTGGTTCGGGATGTAGGGTGCGGCTTGGCCTGGAAGGCCGGTCAAAGCTTCAGGATCCGTTCACCGCGGCCGATGCCGGACACGCCGGTGCGCACGGTTTCCAGAATGGCACTGCGGTCCAGGGCCTCCAGGAAGGCCTGTACTTTTTCCTGCACCCCGGTCAATTCGATGGTGTAGGACTTGTCGGTGACGTCGATGATGCGCCCGCGGAAGATGTCCGCCATGCGCTTCATTTCCTCGCGTTCCTTGCCGACCGCGCGCACCTTCACGAGCATCAGCTCGCGCTCGATGTGCGCGCCTTCGGTCAGGTCCACGACCTTGACCACGTCCACCAGGCGGTTCAGGTGCTTGGTGATCTGCTCGATGACTTCATCCGAGCCGGTGGTGACGATGGTCATGCGCGACAGCGTGGCGTCCTCGGTCGGCGCCACGGTCAGGGTCTCGATGTTGTAGCCCCGCGCCGAAAACAGGCCGACCACGCGCGACAGCGCGCCGGGCTCGTTCTCGAGGAGGACGGAAATCACGTGCTTCATGGTGGCCTCCTTACAGGTCTTCAGAGCCGAGCAGCATTTCGGTCAGCCCGCGGCCGGCCTTGACCATCGGCCACACGTTTTCGGTGCGGTCGGTGATGAAGTCCAGGAAGACCAGGCGCTCCTTGTGTTTCTTGAACGCTTCGCGCAGCGCCGGCTCGACGTCGGCCGGGCGCTCGATGCGCAGGCCCACGTGGCCGTAGGCCTCGGCCACCTTGACGAAGTCGGGCAGCGAATCCATGTACGACTCGGAATAGCGCGAGCCGTAGTCGATCTGCTGCCACTGCCGCACCATGCCCAGGAAGCGGTTGTTCAGGCAGATGATCTTGGGCGTCAGGCGGTACTGGGCGCAGGTCGACAGTTCCTGGATGTTCATCTGGATCGAGGCCTCGCCGGTGATCACGGCGATGTCATGGCCCGGATTGGCCATCTGCACGCCCATGGCGTACGGCAGGCCCACGCCCATGGTGCCCAGGCCGCCGGAATTGATCCAGCGGCGCGGCTTGTCGAACTTGTAGTACTGCGCGGCCCACATCTGGTGCTGGCCCACGTCGGAGGTGACGAAGGCGTCGCCGCCGGTCACTTCCCAGAGCTTTTCCACCACGAACTGCGGCTTGATGACTTCATCCGAATTGGCGAACTTCAGGCATTCCTTGCCGCGCCAGGTCTCGACCTGCTCCCACCACTTGGCGATGGAAGCCGGCTTGTGCTCGGCCGAGGCGGCCTCGTACTGCGCGCTCAGGTCGGCCAGCACATCCTTGACGTTGCCGACGATCGGGACGTCCACGCGCACGCGCTTGGAGATCGACGACGGGTCGATATCGATATGGATGATCTTGCGGGCGTTCTGGGCGAAGTGCTTGGGGTTGCCGATCACGCGGTCGTCGAAACGGGCGCCAATGGCCAGCAGCACGTCGCAGTGCTGCATCGCCATGTTGGCCTCGTAGGTGCCGTGCATGCCGGGCATGCCGACGAACTGGCCGCTGCTGGCCGGGAAGCCGCCCAGGCCCATCAGGGTGCTGGTGCAGGGCGCGCCCAATTGCGAGACGAGCTTGTTCAGCTCGGGCGCGGCGTTCGACAGGATGACCCCGCCGCCGGTGTAGATCATCGGCCGCTCGGCGGCCAGCAGCATCTGCACGGCTTTCTTGATCTGCCCCTGGTGGCCCTTGTTGACGGGCGCATAGGAACGCATCGAGATCTCGCCCTTGGGCGGGGTGTACTTGCACTGCGCGACGGTGATGTCCTTGGGGATGTCCACCAGCACCGGGCCGGGACGGCCGGTGCGCGCGATGTAGAACGCGCGGCGCATGGTTTCGGCCAGGTCCTTGACGTCACGCACCAGGAAGTTGTGCTTGACGCAGGGACGGGTGATGCCGACGGTGTCGCATTCCTGGAAAGCGTCCTCGCCGATGGCCGCAGTGGGCACCTGCCCGCTGATGATGACCATGGGGATGGAGTCCATGTAGGCGGTGGCAATGCCGGTGACGGCATTGGTCACGCCCGGACCGCTGGTCACGATGCAGACGCCGACCTTCTGCGACGAGCGCGAATAGGCATCGGCCGCGTGCACGGCGGCTTGCTCGTGACGAACCAGGATATGCTGGAATTTGTCCTGCTTGAAAATCGCGTCGTAGATGTAGAGCACCGCGCCGCCAGGGTAGCCGAAAACGTGTTCCACGCCTTCATCGGCCAGGCAGCGCACGACGATATCGGCGCCATTCATTTCCATGTTGTCATTCCTTTCAAAACCGGCCCTGCAACCCTGCCTGCTGCGCGCCCGGATACGGCGGCAACTGAACCCATACCGGCTACGGCAACATGATCCGGCGCTTAGCGGCTCACGGAGCCACGCCACCCGGACACCCTGCCGACCCGGCACACGTTCGACAGAACGCAGTGCAAACGCCCCTGGGGGACGCTGGAGGTCGAAATGGAAGCCTTGGCAACACACGCTTGTGGCGCGGCCAACGGCAAATGTATCTGCTGCGGGATGGCTGGGAGGTGACCCTGGCCATCCGCCTCATCGCGCCGGTTTCGGATAGGCAGACCGGCGCAAGTGGAGCAATTTACCGCGTTGCGTCAAAGCTAGCAAATCGAGGTTTCGCGGACGTTGCACGGAAGTCGCGCCCGGCCATGCGGGAAAGTCTGGTAACCATCTGGCCCCTAAAACGCGACCGCTCTCTCTATACTTGACGCGTCACCCGGATTCGAGCCCCGCCGTCCATGGATCTGCGCATTGCCAGCATTCGCCGCTTTCTCTACAGCCACTACTTCTTCGGAGGGGTGCGGCAGGGAGTCGGCATGCTGTTGCCGGTACTGGTGCTGGGCGGGCTGTTCGGCCACTACACCACCGGCCTTGTCGCCACCTTCGGCGCCCAGTGCCTGGCCATCATCGACCAGCCCGGGGGCCCGCAGCGGCACCGCACCAACGAGATGCTGGGCGGCGCCGCGCTGGGCACGCTGACCGTCATCATCACCGGTCTGGCCTCGACCAACCCGGTGCTGATCTGGCTGGTGGTCATCGCGCAGTGCTTCGTCTATTCCATGTTCACGGTGTTCGGCAAGCGCGGCGGCCTGATCGGCTTTGCCGGCCTGCTGCTGATGACGCTGACCATGCATTCGCCGCTGGAACCGCACGAGGTGCTGGCGCATGCCGCCGCGACGCTGGGCGGGGCGCTGTTCTACGTGGCATTCAGCCTGGGATTTTCGCGGCTGTTCTGGCTGCGGGAAGAACAGCAGGCGATGTCGGTGGCGCTGTTCGCCACCGCCGACTACGTCGCCGCGCGCGCCGCCTTCTACGACGAAACCGCCGACCTGGACGAGGCCTACCGCAACCTGATCCAGCGGCAGTCCGTCATGACCGAAAAGCACCAGGCGGCGCGCGACATGGTGCTGCGCGCCCTGCCCCGCGGCAAGGGCCTGGGCGACCGCCAGCGCGTGATGATCTGGAACATGTTCGTCGACATGCTGCAATTGCTGGATACGCTGGTGGCCACCCACACCGACTACGCCGCGCTGCGGCGCGCGCTGGCCGGCAACGATTGCCTGATGTTCATGCGCGATGCGCTGGTGAAGATGTCGCTGGAGCTGAACCGCATCGCGCTGGACGTGTCGCGCGGCCGCAAGGTGCAGTACCGCAGCAGCGCCAAGGCCGAACTGCGCGCCATCGAGTACGAGATCGAACAACTCAAGCAGCAGGGCCTGGGCGAGCGCGAGCCCGAGATGCTGGCGCTGATCGTGCAGGTGCTGCGCCGGCTGCGCAACTCGGCCCGCATCGTCGACCGCCTGGCCGACCACACCGCCGCCTCGCCCCACGCCAAGCCCACCGACGTGCTGCGCATCAACAAGTCGCTGACGCGCTTCATCTCGCGCCAGGAATTCCGCTTCGGCCTGCTGACCAGCAACCTGCGCCTGGATTCGCCGCACTTTCGCTATGCGCTGCGCGTGACCGCGGCGGCCGCCATCGCCATGACGCTGGCCAGCCGCTGGCTGTCGCCGGCGTTCTCGGCGCACAACTACTGGATCATGCTGACCATCGTCATCATCATGAAGCCGGGCTTCGCGCTGACCCGCCAGCGCAACGGCTGGCGCCTGATGGGCACGCTGATCGGCTGCATCTGCGCGCTGCTGCTGTTCAACGTCACCGACCGCCCCGAGATCCTGTTCGCGGTGCTGCTGGGCGCCTGCGTCATGGGCAACAGCATGGTGCAGCTGAACTACATGGCCAGCGCCATCTTCAACACCCTGTTCGTGGTGCTGGTGTTCCACTTCGTCTCGCCCGGCACGGTGTCGATGGCGGTGATCGGCGAACGCGCCATCGATACGCTGATCGGCTGCACGCTGGCGCTGGTGTGCAGCTACATCCTGCCCTGGTGGGAAGCGCGCTACCTCAAGCCGCTGGCCGCCGCCGCCACGCGCGCCAATCGTGAATACCTGATGGCAGGCATGCGCTACGTGGAAGCGATGCAGGCACACGGCGCGCCGATGGGCGCGGCCGCCGACGCGACGCCCGCGGTCACCGACGCCGACATCGCCTGGCGCCTGGCGCGCAAGAACGTGCACATCGCCTTCAGCAATTTCGCCGAGGCCTTCTATCGCATGATGAGCGAGCCCAAGTCGCACCAGGTCAGCGTGCCCGAGCTGAACAACCTGCTGATCCAGAACCACGTGCTGGCCTCGCAGATCACCGCCGCCATTCCCATCCTGGCCGCCCTGCCCGCCACGCCCGAGGCGGTGCAGCGCGCGCTCACCGGCATGGCCGACCTGCTCGACGAGAACCGCGCGCAGGCCCCCGCCGACCTGCCCACTCAGTTCGACACCGAAGGCGAGCAGGCGGCGCTGGTCTATCCGGTCAAGCAAATGATCAAGGCCGCGCACATGATCCGCCAGGAACTGCTGGCGCTGGCCGATCCGCAGCACGCGCCGCCGGTCGCGGCGCCAGCCTGAATCGAGCCGCCGCGCTTCGCGGGAACAAAAAAACCGGCCCTTTCGGGGCCGGTTTTCCGCGCTACCCGCGTCCCGCTCAGAGCTTGCGGCGGAACACCAGCTTGTCCTCGGTCGAGGCCGAGGCGTCGTACTTGTAGCCTTCCAGGTCGAAGCCGTGCAGGCCTTCGGGCTTGGACACCTTGTGCAGGATTGCGTAGCGCGCCATCAGGCCGCGCGCGCGCTTGGCGTGGAAGCTGATGATCTTCCAGGCGCCGTTCTTCCAGTCCTGGAACACGCACTGCACCACGCGCGCCTTGAGCGCCTTCAGGTCGACCGCCTTGAAATACTCTTCGGACGCCAGGTTGACGATGACCGGCGCCTTCTGCCCGGCCTGGCGTTCGTTCAGGTAGTCGGCGATGCCGCTGCCCCAGTATTCGTACAGGTTCTTGCCCTTGGACGTTTCCAGGCGCGTGCCCATTTCCAGGCGGTACGGCTGCATCAGGTCCAGCGGCCGCAGCACGCCGTACAGGCCGCTGAGGATGGCCACGTGTTCCTGGGCCCAGTCCAGCTGCTTGGCCGACAGCGTCGAGGCCTCCAGGCCTTCGTACACGTCGCCGTTGAAAGCCAGCACGGCCTGGCGCGAATTGGCCTGCGTGAAGGTGCGCTTCCAATGCGCATACCGCTGCACATTGAGCTCGGACAGCGCCGGGCTCAGGCTCATCAGTTCGGATATATCGTCCGCGGTCTTGGTCTTGAGCACCTTGATCAGGGCGGCGGCCTGATCCACGAACAGCGGCTGGGTATGGGTCTCGACATGCACCGGCGAGTCGTAGTCCAGCTTCTTGGCGGGGGAAAGCAGAAACAGCATTCGAAGATTCCTTTGATCAGCGCGCCGTCCAGCCGCCATCGACGGAGACGGTGGTGCCGGTGATTTGCGCGGCGGCATCGGATGCCAGGAAGACGGCCGTGCCGCCCAGTTGTTCGGGCGTGACGAACTGCAGCGACGGCTGCTTTTCGCCGAGCAGTTCACGCGCGGCGGTTTCCTGGTCGACGCCGTTCTTCTCGGCCAGCGCCGAGATCTGTTTTTCGACCAGCGGGGTGCGCACCCAGCCCGGGCAGATGGCGTTGGCGGTGATGCCCTGGCCGGCGGTTTCCAGCGCGGTCACCTTGGTGAAGCCGACCACGCCGTGCTTGGCGGCGACGTAGGCCGACTTGTTGGCCGAAGCCACCAGGCCGTGCGCCGAGGCGATGTTGATGATGCGGCCGAAGCCCTGCTTCTTCATGTGTGGCAGCGCGGCGGCGGTGCCGTGGAACACGGCCGACAGGTTCAGCGCCAGGATCGCATCCCATTTTTCGGTGGGGAAATCCTCGATCAGCGCGGTGTGCTGGATGCCGGCGTTGTTGACCAGGATGTCGATGCGGCCCATCTGGCGCACCGCGTTGTCGACCAGGCCGCGCACGGCGTCGCCCTTGGACAGGTCGGCGCCGTCGTACAGCACCTTGACGCCATGCTGGGCGGCCAGGCCGGCGCGGACCTTTTCGATCTCGGCGGCGTCGCCGAAACCGTTCAGCACGATATCGGCGCCCTGCGCGGCCAGCGCGGTGGCGATACCCAGGCCGATCCCGCTGGTGGAACCGGTGACGACTGCGACTTTTCCTTTGAGCATAGATGTTCTCCTGTGGCGGGGCGCGAAGGGCGGACGGCGGCCGGAACACGCCGGCCGGCGCCGTGGGCGAAACACGGACTGAAAAACTGCGTCAAGTGTAGCTGCCCGGCAAGGCGCCCATGATGCCATGCCCCCACGGCGCGCGGGGTCAAGCGCGCGGCCGGCCCGGCGCCGTATCCGTCGCTGTATCCGTCTCTGTATCCGCCACCGTATCCGACGCGGTTGGCGGCGCTACGCGCGGCGACGCATCCGGCCGCCCGCCGGCCGTCGCCGGGTCCGGGTCCGGCTCCGGCTCGGGCAGGTCCGCCATGCCGCCCAGGCGTTCGGGCACCCGTTCGAGGAGCTTGATCAGGATGGGCACCACTCCCATCGACACCGCCACCACCACCGCCAGCACGTCGCGCTGATCCAGGTCCATCAAGTGGTTGTCCCAGGCTTCGTTGAAGATCGCGAAGCTGAATTCGCCGCCCTGCGCCAGCACCATCGCGAACAACAGGCGGTGGTAGCGGGGCAGGCCGAGCACGCGCGCAAAGCCATACAGCACCGCCACCTTGACCGCCAGCAGCGCGCTCACCCCCGCCAGGATGAAGGCCCAGTGCTCCGCGACCACGCTCAGGTTCACGGACATGCCGATCGCGACGAAGAACAGGCCCAGCAGCAACCCCTTGAAGGGCTCGATGGCGGTTTCCAACTCGTCGCGGTAGCGCGATTCGGCCATCAGCACGCCGACCAGGAAACCGCCCAGGCCGGCCGACAAGCCCGCATAGTCGAACAGCTGGGCGGTGCCCACCACCATCAGCAGCGCCGCCGCCGTGAACAATTCCTTCAGCTGCGCCTTGGCTGCCCAGCCCAGGAGGCGCAAACGGTAGGCCACCGCCACCACCGCGACGGCGACCAGCGCTTCCTTGAAGGACGGCGCCGATGCGCCGCCCGCGCCCAACAGCCCCGCCGCCACCAGCATCGGGATTGCCGCCATGTCCTGGAACAACAGCACCCCCAGCGCCGACCTGCCCATGGGCGTGCGCGTCAGGCCGCGCTCCTCCAGCAGCCGCAGCGCCACCGCCGTCGACGACAGCGCCAGCGACAGGCCGCACAGGACCGCCGCCTGCCATCCCATGCCTGCCATGTGCCGCAGGGCCGCGCCGAACACCAGGCCCAGCAGCATGCCGCAGGCCAGCATCTGCATCGCGCCCAGCGCGAACACTTCGCGGCGCATGGCCCACAGGCGCTTGGGCGCCAACTCCAGGCCGATGACGAACAGCATCATCACCACGCCCCATTGCGAGACGTTGACCATATCGCTCACGTCCGTCACCAGCTTCAGGCAGGACGGCCCGACCAGCACGCCGGCCACCAGATAGCCCGGGATCGCGCCCAGCCCCAGCCGTTGGGTCAGGGGCACGCACAGGACGGCGGCCAGCAACAGGATGAGAATCAGGTTCATCGGCGCGAAACGGACGGGTCGGAACAACCCGATTCTGCGCAAGGATTGCCCAGCTGGGAAGCGGATGAAACCCGCTGTAGCCGCCGATCTCGACGGGCTTTACACAAAACTTTTTTTTGCTGTAGAATTGCGGGCTTCGCTGCTCCGACAACGCAGATTCTTCCGACCAGGGATCTGATCGTGGGAAACCAGGAACCGCCGATGGGCTCAAGCCCGGCGCCGGCCACTGGAATTTCACCGTTGCGGAACCCAGCCACGGAGAGGTGGCAGAGTGGTCGAATGTACCTGACTCGAAATCAGGCGTACGGTATCCCCGTACCGTGGGTTCGAATCCCACCCTCTCCGCCAGTTTTGGCTTGTGAGCCCCACCGCGGTCTCGTAGGCAAGCAAAAACACAGACGACCCGCATAAGCCCCGCTTGTGCGGGTTTTTTGTTGGCCGGGCGTGTCGACCATATCCGACCATATCCAGCCAGCGGGCCTGCGGGCAGGGGCGCCCATGCCTCAGCCCTGCGCCTGAGGCACCGCCCCGGCATCGAGCATGGCGAGCGCGCCCATGATCAGCGCATGCATGCCCTGCGCGAATTCCGCCTCCATCTCGGCCTCTTCCGCCGCGCGTTCGGCCTCGACCAGTGGTTCGCGGCCCGCCACCGAATACACCGTGTCCGCCACCGCGATGCAATGGAACGCCACCGTGGCCAGCAGCCAGCGCGCCTGCTCTTTCGGAATGCCGTAGATGCGCGCGATGCGGCTCTGGTGCTCATCGATCTTGACGAGCATGGGCGGCGTCGCGGCCAACCGGCGCAGCACGTAGGGTGTCAGTCCGAGATTCTGCTTGACCAATTGCTGGGCCGACGCCGAGAACGCGAGCAGGTATTCCTTCAACCCGCTGCGTCCGTCATCACAGGGCAGCGGGATTCGCCAGCGGCTGAAGATCTCCTCGGCCACCAGGTGCTTGAGCGCCTCCAGGCTGGGCACATGCTTGTAGAGCGCCATGTGGCTGACCCCCAGCGCCGCGGCAACGCCGACGAAGGTGATGTTCGGCAGGCCGATGGCGATGCCCGCGTCCGCGATCCGTTCGCGCGTGATGGAGGGTGGACGCCCGCGCGCCGCGGACCGGGGTGACGATTTCATATGGCAATTCCCGCTGATGGCGACGGACCCGCAATAACTTTGATCCGCCTGTCCATTTAGTTTAGTTGGATGCAAGTAACTCTTATTTAGTTTATAGTCATGCAACTAATTATTCAGACGCCTTATTCTTTGCATGAGCACGCGCGATACGGCTGCGGCCCCGCCCCAGAAATCCGGCCCGATCAGCCTGTTGTTGCGACCCATCCGCGCACGCCTGGCTCTCGCCGCCCTCTGCGCCGCCATCGGCACGATGCTGACGCTCGCGCCTTTGGCGGGCATCGCGCATATCGCGCAACTCGCCCTGGGCGAGCACGCCGCGGCGGCGTCGACGCGGGATGAAATCTGGCGGGTCGCCATCGCCAGCGCCGTATGCCTGCTGGCCGGCATGACGCTGGTCTTGGCCGGTGAGCTGCTCGCCCACCTGGCCGACAACCGGCTCACTGCCCAACTGCGCCTGGCTGTCATGCACCGGCTGGCGCGGGTTCCGCTGGGGTGGTTCACCAGCCGCGCCTCGGGCGAGGTCAAGCAGGCCATGCAGGACGACATCGCCACCCTGCACAGCCTGACCGCGCACTTCTACACCGCGGTGGGACGCGCGGGCGGCGCGATCCTGATCTCCGTGCTCTACCTGTTCGCCATGGATTGGCGCCTTGCGATCGTCGCGCTGTTGCCGTTTCCCGGCTTCTTCCTGTTCCTGCGCCGCGCCATGCGGGCCAGCGGCGCCAACATGCAGGCCTTCGTCACCCGCCTTGGACGGGTCAACAGCGCGACGATCGAATTCGTCAGCGGCATTCCGGTGGTCAAGGCATTCGGCGCAGACGGCCGCGCACATGACGGGTATCGCAAGGCCGTTGACGCCTTTGCCGAGGCATTCGCGGATTTCACCCGCCCGCTGGTCGTGGCCATGGCGCATGCCCATGCCATGATCGCGCCGGTGACCGTGCTGGGCCTGGTGCTGGCCTGCGGCGCATTGTTCGTGGGGCTGGGCTGGATGACGCCGCTCGAGCTGCTGCCGTTCGCCCTGGTGGCGCCGGGCATCTGCGCCCCGGTCCTGCTGCTCCACACGCTGCTGCACGACCTGGGTAATGCCGCTGGCGCCGCCCAGCGCGTCCAGGCGCTGCTGCGAACGCCGATGCTGGCGGCGCCCTCGCCCGATCGGCACAGCCCGCCGACGGGCCACGAGGTCCGTTTCGAAAACGTCAGCTACGCCTATGACGCCGAACAGCCGGCGCTGACGAATCTCGGTTTCACCCTGGAACCGGGCTCGGTGACGGCGATCGTCGGTCCCTCCGGTTCGGGCAAATCGACATTGGCGCGATTGCTGCTGCGCTTTTTCGACCCGACCGATGGGCGCATCATGCTCGGCGGCGTCGACCTGCGGCAGATCGAGACGTCGCGGCTGTACCGCCATATCGGCTTCGTGCTGCAAGATGTGCGCCTGATCCACGCCAGTCTCCACGACAACATCGCCTTGGGACGGCCTTCGGCAAGCCGACGCGAAGTCGAGGACGCGGCGCGCGCGGCCAACATCCATGAACGTATCCTGGCCCTGCCACGAGGCTACGACTCGGTGGTGGGCGAGGATGCGCAGCTGTCCGGCGGCGAACGCCAGCGCGTGAGCATTGCCCGCGCAGTGTTGCTGGACGCACCGGTGCTGGTTCTGGACGAAGCCACCGCCGCCGCGGATGCCGGCAACGAGGTGGCGATCCAGGACGCGCTGTCGCGCTTCGCGCGCGGCCGCACCGTGCTGGTCATCGCCCATCGCCTCGATACCGTCATGCACGCCGATCGCATCCTGGTGCTCGACCGCGGCGTGATCGTCGAGCAAGGCACGCACCAACAACTGCTGGCTCGCCAGGGCCGCTATGCGCGCATGTGGCGGCTGGGCGGCCACGCGGGCGCCCCTTTGCAGGAGGCGTCATGCTGAGAACATTGCTGCAATTGCTGGGCCCGGATGCCGTCCTCTTGCGCCGCTATGCCTGCCAGGCCGTGGCCTACAGCCTGCTGTGCGGCCTGACCATCAGCGCGCAGGTACCCGTGCTCAGCCATCTGCTGGCGGGCGATGCGCGCGCGGCGCTGCCTTGGCTGGCGTTACTGCTGGCCGGGGTCGCGCTCTGCTGGATCGGCCGGCGCTATGTGGAACAGGCCGGTGTGCGCGTTGGCGTCTGCGTGCTGCAAGGCGGGCGCCAGCGACTGGGCGACCACGTCGCGCGTTTGCCCGTGGGCTGGTTCACTGCCGACAACACTGCCTGGTTGGGGCACCTGATCACCCAGGGCATGATGGCGGTGGCTCAATTGCCGGCGCATGTCTTCACGCCCGTGATCGGCGGTCTGGTGACGCCGGTGGTCATCGTGGCCGTCCTGCTCGCGCTGCACTGGCAACTGGGCCTGATCGCGCTGGCGGCCCTGCCCTTGCTGGCCGGCGTGCTCGCGCTGAGTGGACGGTTGTCGGGGCGCGCGGACCGGGCCTTCCATCGCCACTTCGCCGATACCAGCCAGCGCATGGTCGAGTTCGCGCAGGCCCAGTCGGTGCTGCGCGCCTTCAACGGCGACGGCGCCGGCGCCCGCTTCGTCGAGCAGGCCGTGGCGCGGCAACAGCGCTCCGGCACGCGACTGATCCTGCTGTCATCCCTGTCCTCGGTTCTCAATGCCTGGGCCGTGCAGGCGGTGTTCGCCGCGCTGCTGGTCGCGGCGACGCTATGGCTCAATGTCCAACTGGCAAACCCGCTGGCAGCTGCCGAGATCGTCGCGCTTGTCGTCTCACTGCTGCTGGTGGGCCGCTACATCGACCCGCTGCTGGAAGTCGCCGCCTACGGCGAAGCGCTGCGCGGCGCGCGCGGCCAGCTCGACGCCATACGCGAACTGCTGGCCGTCCCGCCGTTGCCGGCGGCGCAAGCGCCGCGGCCGCCGCGGGACGCCGGCGTGGAACTACGCGACGTTTGCTTCCGCTACGCGCCCGGCCAGACCGATGTGCTGCGCGGCGTGAACCTGTGTGTCGCTCCCGGCAGCATGACGGCACTGATCGGCGCGTCCGGCTCGGGCAAGACCACGTTGGTACGCCTGATTGCGCGCTTCTTCGACGCCGACCAGGGCAGCGTGCGGGTGGGCGGGGTCGACGTACGCGACATGTCGCAGACGCAACTGGCGGGCCAGATCAGCCAGATTTTCCAGGACAGCTATCTGTTCACCGGCAGCATTGCCGACAACATCCGCCTCGGCCGGCCCGAAGCGAGCGACGCCGACCTCATGGAAGCCGCGCGCCTGGCCGGCGTGACCGAGATCATCGAGCGCCTGCCGCAAGGGCTGGAGACGCCGGTCGGCGAAGGCGGCGCGCGGTTGTCCGGCGGAGAACGGCAGCGCATCGCCATTGCGCGCGCTTTGATCAAGAATGCGCCCATCCTGCTGGTGGACGAAGCCACTGCCGCGCTCGACGCCGAGAACCAGGCGGCCATCGCCGACACGTTGGCGCGATTGCGTGGCCGGCGCACCCTCATCGTGATCGCGCACCAGCTATCCACCGTGTCCATGGCCGACCAGATCGTGGTACTGGAAGACGGCCTGATCGCCGAATCGGGAACGCCCGCGCAGTTGCGCGCAAGCGCAGGGCACTACGCCCGTTTCCTGGCCCAGCGCCAGGCCGCCAAGGGCTGGCGCATCGCGCCGGCGGCGCCCGGTCGGGAACGCTGATGCCCGCGCGCCTGTGCTGCCTGCTGGCCATCCTGTGCGGCGTCTCCCTGCTGGTCGGCTCCAGCCCGGTGGCGTGGTCGCAGGCGCTTGCCGGATCGGGCGACGCCTGGCTGACGCTGACGGCCAGCCGCCTGCCACGCCTGGCGGCCGTGGTGCTGACCGGCGTAGGCCTGTCGGTCTGCGGCGTCATCCTGCAGCACATCGTGCGCAATCGCTTCGTCGAACCCGGCACTTCCGGTGGGCTGGATGCCGCCAAGCTCGGCATCCTGGTGTCGCTGACGCTGGCGCCGGCGGCCGGCACGACGAGCCGCATGCTGTTCGCGCTGGTGTTCTGCCTGGCCTCCAGCCTGCTCTACGTAGGCATCATTCGCCGCATTCGCTGGCGCAATACGGTACTGGTTCCGGTCATCGGCCTGATGTACGGCAGCGTGCTCAGCGCCGTGGCCGAGTTCTACGCCTATCGCCACAACATCCTGCAAAGCATGCAGGGCTGGCTGCTGGGCGATTTCTCGCGCGTCGTTCAGGGCCATTACGAGATCATCTATCTGGTCCTGCCCATCGTCGCCCTGGCCTATCTGTACGCGCATCGCTTCACCGTGCTCGGCATGGGCGAGGACATGGCATCCAGCCTGGGGCTCGGTTATGCGGCTACCGCGGCGCTGGGCCTCGTGCTGGTCGCGGTGACGGTGTCCGTAACGGTCATCATCGTCGGCGCGATTCCATTCGTCGGACTGGTCGTGCCCAACCTGGTGGCACTGCGCTACGGCGAGAACCTCGGCCGCACGCTTCCCATCGTCGCGCTGGGCGGCGCATCGCTGCTGCTCGCCTGCGACATCATCGGCCGCCTGCTCATCCACCCGTTCGAAGTGCCCATTGGCCTGACGGCCGGCGGCGTGGGCGGCGTCATGTTCCTGGTCCTGATCCTGCGGGGGTTGCGGTGAAGCGCGCGCCCCGGTTCTGGATGTTCGGCCTGGCATTGGCCGCCCTGGCAATCGCCTTCGTATTCGCGGGCGCCGGGGGGGACTTCGGCTACGTGATTCCCAAGCGCCTGATCCGCCTGGCGGCCATCGTCGTCGGCGGCATCTGCGTCGCGCTTTCGGCCATCGTCTTTCAGACGCTTGCCGGCAACCGCATCCTGACGCCCGCCGTGATGGGCTACGAGGCGGTGTATCTGCTGTGGCAGTCGCTGCTGCTTCTGTTGATGGGCACGCACGGCATGGCGATGCTCGGCGTAGCCGGAAACTTCCTGGTTTCGGTGGGGCTGATGCTGGCCTATTCCTGGGTGGTGCATCGCTGGCTGCTGCGCGGCGGCAACGATGTGTACCGGATGCTGCTGCTCGGCCTGGTGCTGACGATGGTGATCACGACTTTCACGCAGTTCGTTCAGCTGCGCATCAGCCCGGGCGAATTCGCCGTGTTCCAGGGACTGGGCTACGCCTCGTTCAATCGAGCGACGACCGAAACCCTGCTCTACGCAACGGTGGCGCTGGCGGCGGTGTGCTTCGCGGCTCGCGGCGGCCCGCCCGCGCTCGACGTGCTGGCGCTTGGCCGCGACCAGGCGATGTCGCTGGGCGTGCACCATGCCCGATATGTCCGTCGCTACCTGGCGCTGATCGCCATTCTGGTGGCGGTATCGACCAGCCTCATCGGGCCCACGGCCTTCATGGGCATCTTTGTCGCCAACATCGCCTACGCGGTGGCGGGCAGCAACCGGCACAGGATCACGCTGCCCCTGGGGTGCGGCGTCGCGATTGCCGTATTCATCGTCGCCCAGCTGCTGGTCGAACACGCCTTCAACTACAAGACCTCGGTCAGCATCCTCGTCAACCTGGTGTGCGGCGCGTACTTCCTTACCCTGACGTTCCGAGGCCGAGCCACGCCATGATCACCGTCCGCAATCTTCGCAAGACCTACGGCGCCAGAACCGTCCTGGACGGCATCGACGCCGAATTCCCGGCGCGGCGCGTGACCTCGCTGATCGGGCCCAACGGCGCCGGCAAATCCACGCTGCTGATGCTGATGGCGCGGCTGCTGGAACCCAGCGGCGGCGAGATCCTGCTCGACGGGCAGCCGGTGACGAACTTGCGGATCGCCGAGTACGCGCGGCGCGTCGCCACCCTGCGCCAGGCGCCGGGGTTCGACCTGCGCCTGACGGTGCAGGAGCTGGTCGCCTTCGGCCGCTTCCCCTACAGCCGCGGCACGCTGACGGCCGCCGACCGCAACGCGGTCGACTCAGCCATCGATTTCCTGAGCCTGACGCCGCTACGCGATGCCAACCTCGATGAACTCAGCGGCGGCCAGCGCCAGATGGCGTTCCTGGCGATGACGATCGCGCAGCAGACGGATGTGCTGCTGCTGGACGAACCGCTGAACAACCTCGACATGAAGCATGCCGTGCAGATCATGCGGGCGCTGCGTCGCCTGTGCGACGAGCAACGCCGCACCGTGATCCTGGTGATCCACGACATCAACTTCGCCGCCAACTATTCCGACCATATCGTCGCGCTCAAGGACGGCGCCCTGCATGGCTGCGGCCCGTCGGCGCAGGTGGTGACCGAGCCGCGCCTGCGCGCGCTGTACGAGCTGGATTTCGAGGTCTTGCGCAACGAACGCGGCTGTCTCTGCAACTACTTCAATCCATCCGGAGTTCCGATATGAGCTGGAAAAGCACCTGCCGCGCCGTGGGCCTGGCAATAATCGCGATGGTCGTCCTGCAAGCGTGCGGCGACAAGCCCGCCCAGCCGCCCCAGGCGGCGCAGGCCTCGCCGGCATTCGACTCGCCCATCAGCATCACCCACAAGCTGGGCACGACCACGATCACGCGCCCGCCCCGGCGCGTCGCGGTGCTGGACATGAACGAAGCCGATACGCTCGACCAGTTGGGCGTGCCGATCGTGGGCATGACCAAGGACTATGTGCCGCACTTCCTCGCGCGCTACAAGGAAGACGCCAGCGTGCTGGACCTGGGCGCCATCGTCCAGCCCAACCTGGAACGGGTGCACGCGCTCAAGCCCGACCTGATCCTGATCTCCCCGATCCAGGCCAACCATTACCGTGAACTGACCGAAATCGCCCCGACGCTGCATTTCGATGTGGACTTCGGCAACAGCAAGGGCCAGCACCTCGCCGTCATCAAAGATCACCTGATGACGCTGGGACGTCTCTTCGGCAAAGAGGACGTGGCCCGCCGCAAGGCTGCCGAACTCGATGCCAAAGTGGCAGCCGCCCGCCGCGTGACGGAAGGCCGTCCCGAGAGGGCCATGATCGTGATGTTCAACAACGGGGCCTTCAGCTCCTTCGGCGTGCAGTCGCGCTACGCCTTCGTCTTCGACGCGCTGGGCGTCAAGCCCGCCAGCACCCTCGTCGATTCCAGCCTGCACGGCCAGCCGATTTCCAGCGAGTTCATTCAGCAAGCCAATCCCGACATCCTGTACGTGGTCGACCGTACCGCGGTCATGGAACGGCGCCCGGTCATGGATGCCGAGCGCATGAGCAACCCGCTGCTGCGGCAGACCAATGCCTGGAAGAACGGCCGCGTGGTGTTCGTCGACGCCGACGCCTGGTACACCACCGCCGCCAGCGTGACTTCGTTGCAGCTGGTGATCGACGACGTCATCAAGGGCTACCAGGACTGAAACCCGGCCGTTTTTCCTGGCCGGCTCTTTGATAAACGATTCTCGATCTCACTCGTTTTCTTGTTTTCAAACCGAAGCAATTTTTCAACCTACATTGAAAGGAATCGGCATGAACGCACTGTGCCGTCAAAACCGTATCGCCCTCCCCGCGCCGCAGGCTATCCGCCGCACCACCGCCTTCGAGTTGAACCGCACCGCGGCCGCCGTACAGGCGGCGATCTGGCTGGGCGTGATACTCGCCGCGGCGGCGGTTCCGTCCGCGCGGGCGCAGACTGCCGGCTTGGCCGCGGACGCCCCTGAAACCCCGCGCGCGGCCGCCACGGCGGAGGGCGTAACCACCCTGCAGGCCGTCACCGTCCATGGGCAGGGCGAAACCGTGCAGCCCTACGCCGGCGGACAGGTGGCCACCGGCGGCCGTGTCGGCATGCTGGGCGACAAGGATTTCATGGAAACGCCCTTCAGCACCGTCAGCTACACCGACAAATTCATCGCGGACCGGCAAGCGCGCGACATCACCGACGTGATTTCCGCCACCGATCCCTCGGTGTTCTCCACCGGCGTGCAAGGCACCATCGCCGAGAACTATTCGATCCGCGGCTTCAGTTCCAACATCAACGATGTCTCGTTCGGCGGGCTCTACGGCATCTCGCCCTACTACCGCGCCTCGCCCGAGATGTTCGAGCGCATCGAGGTCCTGAAAGGGCCCTCGGCCCTGCTCAACGGCATGCCGCCGGGCGGCTCGGTCGGCGGCGCCGTCAACCTCGTGCCCAAGCGGGCCGGCGACGTGCCGGTAGCGAGCCTGACCGCGACCTACATGTCGGACTCGCAGTTCGGCGGCCATATCGACCTGGGTCGGCGTTTCGGCGAGAACCAGCAGTTCGGCATTCGTTTCAATGGCGTCTACCGGGATGGCGGTACGGCGGTCAAGCAGCAGGACCAGAAGTCCCAGCTGGCCGCGCTGGGACTGGACCTGCGCGCCGACCGGGCCCGCATTTCCATCGACGTCTACAGCAGCCAGGACCGCGTGGACGGTCCAACCCGGGGCATCAACCTGGCGCGCGGCGTGAGCGTGCCCAAGCCGCCGAAGCCCGATACCTTGCTCAACCCGACCTGGGCCTTTTTCGACACCCGCGACGAAGGCTTGATGGCCCGTGGCGAGATCGACCTGAGCGACCAACTGACGGCCTACGCCGCGGTAGGCACCAGTGATACCAAGTACAAGACAACCAGCGTACAAACGGTGGAGGTCTTCAACAACGCCGGCGACTATCGCACCAACGTCAGCGACCTGCGCTTCGAAGTCGAGAAGCAGTCGGCCGAGGCCGGTTTGCGCGGCAAGTTCCGCACCGGCGCCGTCGCCCATGAATGGGCACTGAACGCCACTTACTACGCTCACACCGACGAGCAATTCGGCCGGCGCAACGCGCTCGGCCCCGATTGGATCACCAACATCTACCACCCGGTATGGGGTCCCGCGCCCGATACGTTCATCGCGCCGCAGATCACGAAGACCAAACTGCGCCTGAGCAGTTATGGACTGGCCGACACCTTGTCCTTCGCCGATGGCCGGGTGCAGCTGACGCTGGGCGCGCGGCACCAGCAGGTGGTGGCCGATTCGTACAACGTCGCGACCGGCGCGCGCACCTCGCGCTACGACGAAAGCGCCATCACCCCCGCGGCCGCGATCTTGTTCAAGGCCACCGACTCGCTCTCGATTTACGCAAACTACATCGAAGGCCTGAGCCAGGGCGCCACTGCCCCGATCAGCGCGGCCAATGCGGGCGAGGTGTTCGCCCCCTACAAGAGCAAGCAGAAGGAAGTCGGCCTCAAGCTCGACCTGGGCGATTTCGCGCACACGCTGAGTCTGTATGAAATTACCCGCCCCAGCAGCTACACCGACCCGGCGACCAACACCTTTTCCTTCGGCGGGGAACAGCGCAACCGCGGCATCGAATGGACCTTCTTCGGCTCGCCGCTGGAGGGCGTGCGCCTGATGGGCGGCATTGCCTATATGGATCCCAAGCTGACCAAGACGGCCGGCGGCATCAACCAGGGCAACACAGCGACCGGAGTTCCCAAGCTGCAAGGCAAACTGGGCGCGGAATGGGATGTTCCGCAGCTGCGCGGCCTGACGCTGACCGCCAACGCGACGTCGGCATCCAAGCAGTACATCGATACCTCCAATTCGCTGTCGGTGGCGGGACGCACGATCTACGATGTCGGCGCGCGCTATGCCACGAAGGTGGCGGGCCGACCGCTGACCTTGCGCGCCACCGTCCACAACCTGACCAACAAGGCCTATTGGTCGATGCCCCAATGGACCAGCCTGGCCATGGGCGCGCCGCGCACGGTCATGCTGTCGGCAACCGTGGATTTCTGATCCCGGCCGCCGATTTCAACCTTCCGCCACGATCTTCGCGTCCTGGATGGTCTTGGCGTATTTGCGCTGCTCGGCGCGCATGAAATCGGCGAATCGCTGCGCGCTGCCGCCGCCGTCTTCCGCGCCCACCTGCGCCAGCTTTTCCTGCACGTCGGCCATAGCCAGCACGCGGTCGATGTCCCGGTTCATGCGCGCGACCATGTCGGCCGGCATGCTGGCCGGGCCGACCATGCCGAACCAGATGCTGGCCTCGAAGCCCGGGTAGCCCTGCTCGGCCACCGTCGGCACATCGGGCTGGCTCCTGGAGCGCTGCTGCAGGGTCTGCGCAAGCGCCATCACCTTGCCGGACTGGATCAGCGGCGTGGCCGTGGTCATGCCCTCGAAGCAATATTGCACGTGGCCGCCCAGCAGATCGTTCATCAGCGGCGCCGAGCCCTTGTAGGGCACGTGCAGCACGTCGATGCCGGCGCGGGCCTTGAAAATCTCCAGCGCCAGGTGCTGCGCCGATCCGCTGCCGGCCGACCCGAAGATGATCTTGCCGGGTTGCGCGCGGCACAGCGCCACCAGGTCGGGCAGGGTCCTGGCGGGCTGCGCCGCGCCGCCGATCAGCAGCGTGGGCGTCTTGCCCACCAGCGCGATGGGCGAGAAATCGCGTTCGGCCGAATAGGTCAGCTTGGGCTGCAGGCCCGGCGCGATGCCGTGGCTGTTGACGTGCGCCATCAACAGGGTGTGGCCGTCGCCCGGCTGACGCGCGACCTGTTCGGCGGCGATGATGCCGGCCGCGCCGGCGCGGTTCTCGACGATCACCGGGATGTTCCACATCACGCCCAGCTTCTGTCCCAGCAGCCGCGCCAGCACATCCGTGCCGCCCCCGGCCGGAAAGCCGACCACGATCTTGACCGGCCCCGGCGGCAGCTCCTGCGCCCGGGCTGACGGCAGGACGAGCGCCGCCCCCAGCGCCGCGGCGCCGGTAATGAAGTCCCTACGTTGCATACGTGTCTCCTCGCGCGCCGGGTTCGTGCCCGGCGACTGTTGGTAAACCTTGCCCGCCCTCGCCTTCCATCGGCCACTCAAGGTGGCCGGCCGATGACGCGGCGTCCTGCGATGCGGCTCAGGCCGCGGGTACCGCCAGCCGCTGGGCCAGTTGCGCCGCCTGCGCGGCGGTCAGCTCCACCAGCGGCGGCCGCACCGTGGCCCAGACCGGATCATTGCGTCGTTGCGCGATGGCCGCCTTCATGGCCGGGATCATCGGATAGGCCTGGAAAATGGCGCGGGTGTCGTTCAGGGCGCGCTGCCGCGCTTCGGCGTCGGGTTCGCGCCAGGCGCGGTAGAGCGCGACGATGGGCGCGGCGTTGACGTTGCCTGTGGCGGTGATGCAGCCCGCGCCGCCGGCCCGCATGGTTTCGAGCAGGACGGTCTCGGTGCCGGCGAACACGTCGAAGCCTCGCGGCTGGAAGTCCCGCAGCATCGCCGCCGTGTTGCCCCAGTCGCCAGAACTGTCCTTGATGCCGGCGACGATACCGGGGAACTCGCCCAGCAGGCGGTCGATGAGGCCCAGGCTGATGGGCACGCCCGACACCGGCGGGATGTGATACAGGTAGATCCGCAGGCGTTCGTCGCCGACCCGCTCGATCACGTGGGCATAGGCGCGGAACAGGCCCTCGTCGCTGACGCCCTTGTAGTAGAACGGCGGCAGCATGAGCACCCCGCCGCAGCCCGCGTTGACGGCATGACGGGTCAGCTCCACGGCGTCCGGCAACGCGCAGGCGCCGGTGCCCGGCATCATGCGCGCGGCCGGCAGCCCGGCTTCCAGCAAAGCATCCAGCAATTGGCGCTTTTCGGCGACGCTGAGCGAATTGGCCTCGGAGTTGGTGCCGAAGATCGCCAGGCCCGCGCCCTGCTCCAGCAGGGCGCGGCAATGCCCGACGAAGCGCGGCACGCTGGGCGACAGGTCCGCGTTGAAGGGCGTGAGGACCGGGGAATAGACGCCTTGCGGCCGGTCCGCGGCGCGTGTGCTCATGAAGACTCTCCTGTCAGCGGCCGATGCGGGTCCACTTGCCGTAGCGCTCGACCATGCGTTCATCGAAACCGAATCCCAACCCCGGCTCCTGGTGCAGCACCACACGGCCCTGTTTGTGGCTCAGTTGGCGATCCACCAGTTTGCGGAAATTCAGGACCTGGTCGTCCCAGAAAAACTCAACATAGCGCGCATTGGGCGTGGCGGCCACCAGCGGCGCGTGCACGTCGTGGAACCAATGCGGGCAGACCACCACGCCGTAGCTGGCGGCGGTGGCGGCAATGCGCTTCCATTCGGTGATGCCGCCACACACCGCGGCGTCGGTCTGCAGGATGCCGGCCGCGCCCTTGTCCAGCAGTTCCTTGTGGTACCAGCGGCCATAGCCGATCTCGGCGGTGGCGATGGGCAGGTGCGTCAGGCGCGCCAGCTTGGCGTGACTGTCGATGTCGTCGGGGCCGAACGGCTCCTCGATGAAGTATGGCTCGTACTGCTCGAAGCGGCGGATGTACTGCATGGCCTGGGTCACGTCCTGCCAGGCGTTGTTGCAGTCCATCATCAGTTCCACGTCGGGACCGACGGCCTCGCGCGCCGCCTTCAGCCGCGCCTCTTCCTCGCGCGGCGACAGGCGGCCGGTCTTCATCTTGACGGCGGCAAAGCCCTTGGCGACGTAGCTGGCCATTTCCTCGCCCAGATGCTGCGGCGTCTTGCCGTCCAGGTAGTAACCGCCACTGGCGTAGGCCGGCACGGACTCCAACTCGACCGCGCCGAGGAACTTGTGCAGCGGCAGGCCGGCGGCCTTGGCATTCAAGTCCCACAGCGCGATGTCCAGCGCGCTGATCGCGCGCATCACCGTGCCCTGGCGCCCCTGCAGCAGGGCCTCCTGGTACATCGCCTGCCACAGCCCCTCGACCGCGTGCGAATCCTTGCCCAGCAGCACCGGCGCCAGCAGGCTTTGCACCGCGGCCTCGAAGATTGCGCCGCCGGCGCTGCCGACGTAGCAGAAGCCGATGCCTTCGATGCCGTCGGTGCTGCGGACCTTCACCAGTCCGTAGTGGCGGGTGGAGACGGTGCGGTTCGAAAACGAGGTGACCTTGTCCAAAGGCACGGCGGCTGCGCAAACGTCGATGGATTCAATGATGGGCACGGTTGGCTCCTGATGAGGGGAATATTGCGGGTTGCACGGCCGGCGCGCCTTGCGCCGGCGCAACGCTCAGACGCATTCTTGCCGCCACCAAAGAAACAAACAATTATCTTGAACCATATTTAGAATATGGAAAAAGCATCTTTTTAGAGCCCGACGATGGATTCGAGATTCCTGCAGACCTATGTGCACGTGGTGGAGCTGGGCTCCATCGCGCAGGCCGCGCGCCACCAGGGGCTGACGCCCGCCACGGTGCAGCAGCGGCTGCGCGCGCTCGAGGCGGACATGGGCAGCGCGTTGATCGCGCGCTCGGGCCGCACGGTCAAGCCCACCGCCGCCGGCACCCGCATCCTGGAACGAGCCCGCAACGTGCTGCGCGACCTGCGCGACCTGCGTTCGGCGGCCACCGAGTCCGACCTGCCCGCCGGCCCGCTGCGCCTGGGCGCCACGCCCACCGCGCTCACCGGCATCATGCCGCCGGTGCTGCGCACCTGGGCGGCGCGCCATCCCCACATCGAGATCTATATCGAGCCGGCCCCCACCACCCTGCTCTACGGCAAGGTGCTGTCGGGCGAGCTGGACGGCGCGCTGCTGGTGCATCCGCTGTTCGCCATTCCCAAGTCCTGCGTCTGGCGCGACCTGCGGCGCGAGCCGCTGGTGCTGGTGACCCCGGTCGACATGCCGGTGCGCGACCCGCTTGCGGTGATTGCGCGCGAACCCTATATCCGTTACGACCGCAGCGTGGTGGGCGGCCGCATGGCCGACGACTACCTGCGTGCCCGCGACCTGCGGCCGCAGGTGCGCTTCGAGCTGGACGGCATCGATTCGATCGCCAAGCTGGTCTCGGAGGGGCTGGGAGTGGCGCTGCTGCCCGACTGGGCCACCACGGGTGTGTCGGCGCCGGTCAAGCGCTGGCCGCTACCGGCGCCCTGTCCGGTGCGCACGGTCGGCGCGATCTGGCCGCGCTCGGGGGTGCGTTCCGAATTGATGCGGGTATTCGTGGAACTGGCCGAGGACCAGGCGGCCGCGCGACGCTGACGGCCAGGCGGCGCCTACGCCGCCGCGTCATCCAGCAAGCGGCCATCGCGCGCCACCACCTTGCCGCCCGAGATCACCAGGCGGCGCGGCGCGCGTTGCGCCACGGCTTCGGCCACGCCGCTCGCCGCCACCAGCACCAGGTCGGCGCGCGCGCCGGACTCCAGCCCGTAGTGCGCGAATCCGCAGGCGCGGGCCGCGGCGGTGCTGACGCAGTCGAAGACCCAGCCGATCTCGTCGTCGCGGCGCAGGTCGTTGCGCAGGCCGATCATCATGGCGCGCGCCAGCATGTCGGGGCTGCCATAGGGCGTCCAGGTATCGCGGATGCCGTCGTTGCCGCCGAACAGCGTCACGCCGGCGTCGCGACAGGCGCGCAGCGGCGGCACCGGCCGCGACGGCGGCGCGGTGGTCAGCAGCGCCACGTCCAGCGCCGCCAGGCGCTTGAGCAGGCCATCCAGCCGCCTGGCATCCACGCCACCCAGGCAGAACGCGTGGCTGATGACGACACGACCGCGCATGTCCAGCGCCCGCACCCGGTCCAGAATCAGGTCGAGCGAAAACGCGCCCAGTTCACCCGGTTCGTGCAGGTGGATGTCCAGCGGCTTGCCATGCTTGTCGGCCAGGCCGAACAGCACGTCGAGCGATTGCGCCGGGTCGCGGTCGATGGCGCAAGGGTCGAGTCCGCCCAACACGTCCGCGCCCTCCGCCAGCGCCCGGTCCAGCAACGCCGCCGTGCCCGGCCGCACCAGCAGGCCGGATTGCGGAAACGCCACGGTCTGGATCTCGACCCGGCCGGCCAGCGCCGCGCGCGTGCGGTGCACGCCCTCCAGGTGACGCAGGCCGGCATCCGTATCGACGTCGACGTGGCTGCGGATGCGCGTGGTGCCTTCACGCAGGAAGGCCAGCGCCAGCGCGCGCGAATGGCTGGCGGCGTCATGGCCGCTGGCGGCGCGCCAGGCACGTTCATTGTCAATGCGGTCGGTCAGCGCCGGGCCCACCTGGTTCACGTACCACGGAGAATCCCAGGTGGTCTTGTCCAGGTGCGTGTGCCCTTCGACCAGTCCCGGCAACAGCAGCGCGCCCGCCCCGGGCTCGCGCGCCACGCCGGCGGGCGCCTGCAGGTTTGGCCCGATGCGTTCGATACGGCCGCGGGAAATCAATACGTCGACCGCCGCGCCATCGAGCAGTCGAACGTCGTTTAACAACATGTCGGTCATGGGGACGTCCTTGGCCTCGCCTCTCGCCTGCATGCGCCGGGTATCCGGGCGGCGGCCGGATCAGGCTTGCTGCGGCGGTTCGATCCAGAAGAAGCGCTGGCCCTGGCGGAGCATGTCCGCGACGCCTTCGGCGCTGAGGCGATAGTCGGTGCCCATCAACGTGGCGCCGCCGTCGTCGTGAATATGGATGACGGCCAGCGGGTCGTTGGCCATGGTGTACCAGTAGTAACCGGGCTTGAGATCATGCAGGTCAGTATTCATGCCCCGAGTATACAAACAACGCCGGGGCGTATTCAAAAAGACACACAAGTAACCCTTTGCCTGACACGACGATTGCGACGCGTCATACTGTTTCATGCGAGGTTTCGGAAAGCCCGCCATGTTGGCACGTGTCGACGCGGCCGCAGCACCATTGGTATGCAAGCGTCGGACGTGAGGGGAACAACACAGGTATGAAAAGGCAAGCACTCCAATTCAGCGAGCCACTCAAGCAAGCCATTCTCGATGGCTATAAAGTGCAAACCCGGCGCATCGTCAAACCGCAGCCCACCAAGCTGACAACCGCCTGGTATGCCGACGCGGCCGATTCCGGGAAGTGGGTCGCCATGGGTCCCGCGGAAGGCGAGGGCGAGTTGCGCAAGACTTCCCCCTGGATAAGTTGCCCTTATGGCAAATCCGGCGAAAGCATCACCCTCGAGGATGAATCCGGCAAACCCTTCGCCACCGCCGTCGTGGTCGGCGTGCGCATCCAGCGCCTGCAGAGACTGTCCGAAGCGGATGCGCGGGCCGAAGGCACGCAGGCGCTCTATCACTCCTCGGCGCTGTTGCCGGGCGTGCCCCTGCAGACCGCGTTCGCCCTGACCTGGTGCGAGCGCTACGGCGCGCATGCCTGGGCCGCCAATCCCTGGGTCTGGGTGGTCGAATTCCGCTGCCAACAGCCTGACGAGCGCTAGGGCGAAATCGGGAAAACGACCATCCGGAGCGAGGCGATGGTTCGGGGGCACCGCCTTGGCGCAGGCGTACCGGTGTTGCCGACAGGGGAATCCGTCCGCGCTGATGGTGACTACCTGTAACCCGTCCGCCGCGCCGAAGTCGGCGCCGCTTTATTTCAGTCGATTTCACCCCTGGGTTCGCCAGAGTGGGAGCGGGCTGACGCGGCGCAACATCGGCGCCGCCGGCACGGTGGCAACCGTTGCGGATTGTCGCTATTGAGGACGGGTCGCTTACCTTCGCCGCGCCGAAAAGGTCGAAAATAGCGTCAACGAATACTCAACTTTGCTGCGTCACGCAGTAGGCAGGTGCAACATGAAAAAATGGTTAATCGCAGGGGTCGGCGCCGCCGGCCTGCTGATCTCCAGCGTCGCATTGGCCCGGGTCGACGTCGGCATCTCGATTGGCGTGCCAGGGGTGGTCTACCCGGCCCCCGTCTACGCGGCTCCCGCCCCGGTCTATGTGGCCCCGGCGCCCGTCTACGCGCCGCCGCCCCCGGTCTACTATCGTCCGGCGCCCGTCTACGTCGCGCCGCCGGTCGTGTACCCCGCCCCGGTCTATATCCGCGGGGGCGGCTACTGGGGCGGCCATCGAGGCCATTGGCGTGGTCCCGATCGAGGCTATTACCACGGTCGCGGCGGCTGGCATCGTTGATCCCGCGACGGCACGAAAAACAAAGGCCACTCCCAGGAGTGGCCTTTTTTCCTGCGGGGCAATTTCCGGTGCCCGGCGGGAATCGTGTCAGGTCGTGGGGACCTGGACGGACTTGCCCGTCATGACGGCGGGCGGTTGCTGCGACGCCGGATTGGGCTTGGCAACGGCCCAACGCGGCGATTCCTGGACGAGATCGATCCAGCGGCGCGGAGCGCTCGACGCCCGCCACCAACCATTATGCGGACGCATGAGCAAACTCCGGTTCACCGTTGAAACGAACGCCGTTGATTTCTTCAAACAGTTGCCGGCTTTCCTGTTCCGCTTCGTCCAGGCTTGCGAATGGCGCCTGCCCCGGCACGGTCCAGCATTTTTCCGGTGCGGTTCCGCCTACCCGGCGGGTCCATATCTGCACGCGGTAGCCCTGCTCGTCATCCTGACTCACAGCGCATCTCACCCGAAAATCTCCAATCATTCTTGAAGTCATGGACAACTCCTTGTTATATGTGTGAATGAGGCGTGTAAAACGCAGATGTATTGTGCCGAACTATCCGGCCCTTTTATTGAAAATACACAATTGCTCACATCAAAATCAGGCAGTCACGCCGCCAACATAATCCACGGACGCGACAGAAATATGTCTCGATCATAAATAGGCCGGACTTCCCGCCCCATCCGCCGTGTGGTCGACTTGCATAATCAGCAAGTGGCGTGCCCGGTCCTGGCGAACAATAAAAAACGGAGCCCGCGGGCTCCGTTTTTTATTTGTGGATTGCTCCAGCCAGGGTCAAGGCTTCAATACCGTCAGGCCGCCCATGTAAGGTTGCAACGCCTCGGGCACCAGGATGCTGCCATCGGCCTGCTGGTGGTTTTCCAGCACCGCCACCAGCGCGCGGCCCACGGCCAGTCCCGAGCCGTTCAGCGTATGCACGTATTCGGGCTTGCCCTGGGCGTTGCGGAATCGCGCCTGCATGCGGCGCGCCTGGAAGGTTTCGCAGTTGGACACCGACGAAATCTCGCGCCAGGTGTTCTGCGCCGGCAGCCACACCTCCAGGTCGTAGGTCTTGGCCGAGCCGAACCCCATGTCACCGGTGCACAGCAGCATCACCCGGTACGGCAGCCCCAGCAACTGCAGCACGCGCTCGGCATGGCCGACCATGCCCTCCAGCGCCTCATAGGACTGGTCGGGCTGCGTGACCTGCACCATTTCGACCTTGTCGAACTGGTGCTGGCGGATCATGCCGCGGGTATCGCGCCCGCCGCTGCCGGCTTCGGAACGGAAGCACGGGGTGTGGGCGGTGAGCTTGAGCGGCAGGTCGGCGGCGGCCTGGATGGTGTCGCGCACCACACTGGTCAGGGTGATTTCCGACGTCGAGATCAGGTACTGGTCTTCGCGCACGAACGGCTTGCCGTGCTCGTCGACCTTGGGATCGTCGTCGCCGCCGCCCTTGGACACGGCGAACATGTCATCCTTGAACTTGGGCAGTTGGCCGGTGCCGTACAGCGTCGAGGCGTTGACGATGTACGGGGTGTAGCACTCGGTGTAGCCGTGCGTGCCGGTCTGCAGGTCGAGCATGAACTGCGCCAGCGCGCGGTGCAGGCGGGCAATGGGACCGCGCATGAACGAGAAGCGCGCGCCCGACAGCTTGGCGGCGGTATCGAAGTCCAGGCCCAGCGGTTCGCCCAGCGCGACGTGGTCGCGGGCCTCGAACGGCAGCGCGGGCGGGTTGCCATCGGCGCCCGCGGCGGCCGGCAGCCAGCGGCGCACTTCGACGTTATCGTCGGCGGACTCGCCCAGCGGCACGCTGGCGTGCGGCAGGTTCGGCACCGACATCAGCAGCTCGTTGAGCGGTTGCTGCAGGGCGGCCAGCTCTTCTTCCAACTGCTTCAGGCGCTCGGGCACGGCCTGCGATTCGGCCATGACGGCGCTGGCGTCCTCGCCCTTGGCCTTGAGTTGACCGATCTGCTTGGCCAGCGCGTTGCGGCGGGCTTGCAGGGATTCGGTTTCGGTCTGGACCGCCTTGCGGCGAGACTCCAGCTCGTTGAACCGTTCCGTGTCGAAGGACACGCCACGGCTCTTGAGGCGGTCTACGACGGTTTGCAGGTCTTTGCGCAGCAGTATCGGGTCTAGCATGGTGATGTCGGTGAGATTGCGGGAAGCAACGGGCGGCGCCCGTTACCGTTTCTTGGCGCGTTCCTGCGCGTCCAGCTCGCGCAGGAATGCCAACTTCTGCTGGATTTTAGCCTCCAGGCCGCGATCGGTCGGCCGGTAGAAGGAAGGCTTGAGCCCATCGGGGAAATATTGCTCGTCCGCGGCGTAGCCGTGCGGCTCGTCGTGGGCATAGCGGTAGGCCTTGCCATGGCCCAATTGTTTCATCAACTTGGTGGGCGCATTGCGCAGATGGATTGGCACCGGCGCGCTACCATGCTCGGCGGCGAACTTGCGCGCCTGGTTGTAGGCGTTGTAGACGGCGTTGGACTTGGCCGCGCAGGCCATGTAGACCACCGCCTGGGCCAGCGCCAGCTCGCCTTCGGGCGAGCCCAGCCGTTCGTAGATGTCGGCGCCGTTGACCGCCAGGTCGGTGGCGCGCGGGTCGGCCAGACCGATGTCCTCGACCGCCATGCGCACCAGCCGGCGCGCCAGGTACTTGGGATCGGCGCCGCCGTCGATCATGCGGCAGAACCAGTACAGCGCGGCGTCGGGATTGGAGCCCCGCACCGACTTGTGCAGCGCGCTGATCTGGTCGTAGAAGGCGTCGCCGCCCTTGTCGAAACGCCGCAGGTTCTGCGACAGCGAGATCTCGAGCCAGGCCGCGTCGACCGTGTCGCGGCCGGCGGCCTGGGCCGATTCGGCCACCACCTCGACCGCGCTGATCAGCCGGCGCGCGTCGCCGTCGGCCCAGGCCGCCAGCTGTTCGCGCGCGTCGGCGTCGATGTGGATGCGCGCGTCCTCCTCGTGGCCGTCGTTGAACGCGGCGATGGCCCGGTCCACCAATTGCTGCAGTTCCTCGGGCGTGAGCGACTGCAGCACGTAGACGCGGGCGCGCGACAGCAACGCCGAGTTGACCTCGAACGAGGGGTTCTCGGTGGTGGCGCCGATGAAGGTGAACAGCCCGCTTTCGACGTAGGGCAGGAACGCGTCCTGCTGCGCCTTGTTGAAGCGGTGCACTTCGTCGACGAACAGGATGGTGCGGCGGCCCTGCCCCTGCGCCACCTGCGCCACGGTGACGGCGTCGCGGATGTCCTTGACGCCGCCCAGCACGGCCGAGATGGCGATGAACTGGGCGTCGAAGCCGTCGGCCATGAGGCGCGCCAAGGTGGTCTTGCCCACGCCCGGCGGGCCCCAGAAGATCATGGAATGCGGGCGGCCCGACTCGAATGCCACGCGCAGCGGCTTGTCCGGCCCCAGCAGGTGCGACTGGCCGACGACGTCGGCCAGCGTGCGCGGACGCAGGCGCTCGGCCAGGGGCACGTAAGGCCGATGGGCGGGATCGGCCGCGAAGAGATCGTTGCTCATTGGCAGCAGATGGGGGAAGACGGCAAGGAAATCAAGCCAGTATTACAACATGTCCGGCCGCCCTCCGCCCTGGCGGCCAGGCCGGGAACCGGCCTGCGGCGCCGGGCCCGGCGAGCCCGCGGGGAACCGCCGCTTCAGGCCAGTTCCGGCGTGGCGAAACGGCGGTTGGCCAGCACCGGCAGCACCTTGCGGGCATGCGCCAGGCGCTCGGGATCGATATCGGCGAACACCAGCGCCGGCGCCTCGCCGGCCTGCGCCGTGACCACGCCCAGCGGGTCCACCACCATGCTGCAACCGATATTGCGTTCGCCGCACTCGCCCGTGGCGGCGACGTAGCAGGTGTTCTCCAGCGCGCGCGCCGTCACCAGCACTTCCCAATGCCGCTCCTTCAACGGGCCGCGTACCCAGGCGGCCGGCAACGCCAGCAGGTCGGCCCCGTCCAGCGCCAGACGCCGGGCCAGTTCGGGAAACCGCACGTCGTAGCAGGTCATCAGCCCGACCTTCACGCCGCCGATCTCCAGCAGCGGCGGAATGTCGTTGCCGGGCGTGACGTTGGTCGACTCTTTCATGGTGAAGGCGTCGTACAGGTGCAGCTTGCGATACTGCGACAGGATGCGGCCATCCTGCAGCGTGACCAGGGTGTTCCACACCCGGCCATCGCCGGTCGGCACGTGCACGCACATCATGGTCGCCAGCGACGAGCCGCGACTGGCCTCGAGCAGGCGCGTCATGAAGGGGCCATCCAAGGGTTGCGCGGCCTTCAGCACGATCTGCGGGTCGGTGATGTCGCGGGCCAGGATGCCTTCGGGCAGCACCAGCAGGCCGGCGCCGCCAGCACGGGCGCGCGCCATGAGATCGACGCAGACCTGGGCATTTTCTTCCCAGACGCGGCTGACGGCGAACTGGCCCAAAGCGACTTTCAGCATGACTCTTCCTTGTGTGGGGCGGCAGAGGGTCGCCGCGACATGCCCCTATTGTCGCGCCAACCGGCGCCGGCGGCGGACTACGGGTAACTCCCAACTGCCGCTTGTAAATTTCTTTCAGGATAATTAAAAAAAACGGATTTGCCGTAAATATTTTCCAGAGACGAACCGCCGCCATGCCCCACTCCTCCATCACCGCAGCCCCCCTGGACGCCAACGGCAAGGGCCTGGGCGCCTTTCCCGCCGCCTGTACCAACGCCGGCGTGGCGGCGCTGAACTGGAACCTGCTGGCCGAGGACGTCAGCCTGCCGGTGGCGGTACTGTACGAGGCCCGCGTGCGCCACAACCTGCAATGGATGCAGCGCTTCATGGAAGCCTACCGCGTCAAGCTGGCGCCGCACGGCAAGACCACCATGAGCCCCGCGCTGTTCCAGCGCCAGATCGACAACGGCGCCTGGGGCATCACCCTGGCGACCGCGCCGCAGGTGGTGGCGGCCTACAACCATGGCATCCGCCGGGTGCTGATGGCCAACCAGCTGGTCGGCCGCGCCAACATGGCGCTGATCGCCAAGCTGCTGCGCGACCCGGCGTTCACCTACTTCTGCATTGTCGATTCCGTCGCCAACGCCGCCCAGCTGGGCCGTTACTTTGGTGAGCAGGGCCTGGTGCTGCCCGTGCTGATCGAACTGGGCCCGACCGGCGGCCGCACCGGCGTGCGCGACGACGCGCAACTGCAGGCCGTGGCCGAAGAAATCGGCCGCTGGCCCGGGCTGGCGCTGGCCGGCATCGAAGTCTACGAAGGCGTGCTGCAGGAGGAAACCGCGATCCGCGCCTTCCTGCGCCGCGCCACCGACGCCCTGCGCGGGCTGGCCAGCACCGGCCGGCTGCGCAAGAACGGCCCCGCCCTGATATCCGGCGCCGGTTCGGCCTGGTTCGACGTGGTGGCCGAGGAATTCTCGCAACTGGACATCGGCGCGCCGCTGGAAATCGTGCTGCGCCCCGGCTGCTACCTGTCGCACGACGTCGGCGTCTACCGTTCGGCCGCCGAGCGCATCAACGCCCACAACCCGGTAGCCCACAAGATGGAGCCGGGCCTGCAACCCGCGCTGCAGGTCTGGGCCTACGTACAGTCGCTGCCCGAACCCGGCCGCGCCATCGTGGCC
This sequence comes from Achromobacter sp. RW408, assembly GCF_003184165.1. Taxonomy (NCBI): domain Bacteria; kingdom Pseudomonadati; phylum Pseudomonadota; class Betaproteobacteria; order Burkholderiales; family Alcaligenaceae; genus Achromobacter; species Achromobacter sp. RW408. The sequence goes on along the minus strand of NZ_QHHO01000049.1, from coordinate 1,441,859 downwards.
ATGGGCAAGCGCGACGCCGCCTTCGATGCCGGCCTGCCGACGCCGTCGCTGCATTTCCGTCCCGGGCAAAGCGCGCCTGGCGCCGCGCCGTCCCAATGGAAGCTCACCGCCATGATGGACCAGCACGCGTTCATGCAGATCGGCGAGAACGACGACATCCAGGTTGGCGACATGATCGCCTTCGACATCTCCCATCCCTGCCTGACGTTCGACAAGTGGCGCCAGGTCCTGCTGGTGGACGAGCAGTACCGCGTCATCGACGTCGCGGACACCTTTTTCTGAGCCTTTGCGCGCGGCGCGGCCGCGCGCTCCGTTGCGCTACCGACAAGCCCCGCGCCCGGGGGGCAAGAACGAACTCGGGCATCCGGCGCCTTACCGGCCTTTCACTGAATCACGCGACAACCTGTTTTTGACCCTCTGGAGAGAGAATCATGAACTTCCGCACCTCCCGGCAAGGCGGCGGGCTGAAAAGCCTGCTCGTGGCCGGCGCAATTGGCTTGACCGCATTGTCGTCCCCCGCCCTCTGTGCCACGCCGGTCAAGGGAGGCACGATTTCCGTCGCCACCATCGGCGAGCCGCCCACGCTGGACCCGATGAGCAGCACCGCCGACCTGGTCGGCATCCTGACGCAGCACTTCTTCGAAACGCTGTACACCTTCGACGCCAAGTGGAACCTCACCCCGCTGCTGGCGGACAAGATGCCCGAAGTCACCCCGGACGGCCTGGTCTACACCATCGCGCTGCGCCAGGGCATCACCTTCCATGACGGTTCCAAGATGGATTCGTCGGACGTGCTGGCCTCGCTCAAACGCTGGACCGAGACCGCCACGCGCGGCAAGATGGCCGCCAAGGTCATCGCCAACATCGAGGCGCCCGACGCCAACACCATCCGCATCACGCTCAAGCAGCCCTACGCCCCGCTGACCGCGCTGCTGGCCATGAACAACGCCGCCGCCGTGATCATGCCCAAGGGCAAGATCGCCCCGGTGCTGACCGAGATCGTCGGCACCGGCCCCTACCAGCTCAAGGCGCGCGTGCCGGACCAGTACATCCAACTGACCCGCTTCGAGGGCTACAAGCAGCGCGAAGGCGAACCCGACGGCTACGGCGGCGCCCGCAAGCAATACCTGGACGAGATCCGCTTCGTGCCGGTCGCCAACGCCAACACCCGTTCCGAAGCCGCCGCCGCGGGCCAGTTCGACTACGTCGACTCGCTGCCGGTGGAAGCGCTGGACAAGCTCAAGGGCGGCCGTTCCGACCCGGTCATGCTCAAGCCCTTCGGCTGGCCGCGCCTGGTGCTCAACACCAAGCAGGGCATCATGTCCAATCTGGCCGTGCGCCAGGCGGTGCAACTGGCGCTGAACGAAGAAGACATGCTGTTCGCCGCCTTCGGCAACAAGGACTTCTACAAACTCAACGGTGATCTGTATCCGGAAGGCTACCCGTGGGCCACGTCGCTGGGCGGCAAGGTCTACAACAAGGGCGACGCCGCCGCGGCCAAGAAGCTGCTGGACAGCGCCAACGTGGCCGACAAGAAGATCCGCATTCTGACCAGCCAGCAGTACGAGTTCCACTACAAGATGGCGCTGGTGGCGGCGGAATACCTCAAGGCCGCCGGCTTCACGGTGGACATGCAGGTGGTCGACTGGGCCACGCTGACGCAGCGCCGCCAGGATCCGGCCGTGTGGGACATCTTCATCACCCACAGCGTGTTCCTGCCGGAACCCGCGCTGATCGACTTCCCGTCCAAGGACGCGCCGGGCTGGTGGGACACGCCGCGCCGCGCGCAGGTGATGGATGCCTTCAACCAGGCCCGCACCCAGGAAGAACGCGTCAAGCGCTGGGCCGACGTGCAGCAGGCCGTGTATGACGAAGTGCCGTTCGTGAAGGTCGGCGACTTCAACGCCCAGGCGGCCCGTTCGCCGTCGCTGCAAGGCGTCAAGCCGGCGCCGTGGCCGTTCTTCTGGAACGCCTGGAAAGCGCAGAAGTAAACCAGGCCGCGGGGCGGTCCGCTCAGGGCCCGCCCCGCCTGAACCACAGCGCCGGCATCGGCGCGCCGATCCTTAGGATGCCACTGTGTTGCGTTATCTCTTGAACCGGCTGGTCGGGCTGGTGGCCGTGATGTTCATCGTCGCGACCATCGTGTTCGTCATCATCCGCGTCACGCCCGGCAACCCCGCCGCCGTGATGCTCGGGCCCCAGGCCAGCCAGGCCGACATCGCCGCGCTCGAACACCAGCTGGGCCTGGACCAGCCCCTGCCGGTGCAGTACGTCTCCTGGCTGGGCAAGCTGGTACAGGGCGACCTGGGCCAGTCCATCTTCATGAACAAGCCGGTGCTGGCGGCGCTGGCCGACCGCGCCGAGCCAACCCTGCTGCTGACGCTGATGTCGCTGTTCATCGCCACGCTGATCGCGCTGCCGGTGGGCATCCTGTCGGCGGTCAAGCGCGGCACCACTCTGGACCAGTCGGTGCTGTCGTTCTCGATGTTCACCTCCAGCGTGCCGAGCTTCTGGCTGGGCCTGCTGCTGATGCAGGTGTTCTCGGTCAAGCTGGGCTGGCTGCCGGTGTCGGGCTATGGCGGGCCGGACGCCTCGTTCGCCACGCGCGTGTCGCACCTGATACTGCCCGCGGTGGTGCTGGGGCTGGTGAACTCGGCGCTGATCACGCGCTTCATCCGCGCCAGCATGCTGGACGTGCTGCGTGACGACTACGTGCGCACCGCCCGCGCCAAGGGCCTGCCGGAAAGCCGCGTGATCCTCAAGCACGCCGTGCGCAATGCGTTGATCCCGATCCTGACGGTGCTGGGCCTGACCACGGCCCTGCTGATCAGCGGCGCCGTGGTCACCGAGACCGTGTTCGGCCTGCCCGGCGTGGGCAGCCTGGTGGTGTCGGCCGTGCTGCGCCGCGACTATCCCGTCATCCAGGGCGCGCTGCTGATCATCGCGGCCATCTACGTGCTCATCAACCTGTTCATCGATCTGCTGTACCTGCTGGTCGATCCGCGCGTCCGTTATTGATGATGAATTGCGAACGAAACGACCGAAATGACTAATCCGACTACCGTTAACGCCGGCGCGGACCGCTGGCAGGTGCTGCGCCTGCTGGTGGCCCGCAAGACCGTGCTCATCAGCCTGATCGTGCTGATCGTGCTGGTGGCCTCGGCGCTGCTGGCGCCGTGGGTCAGCCCCTACGACCCGTTCAAGCTGTCCATCATGAACCGCCTCAAGGCGCCCGGCGCCGTGCACTGGTTCGGCACCGACGACTTCGGTCGCGACGTGTTCAGCCGCGTCATCTACGGCGGCCGGCTGTCGCTGATGGTGGGCTTCTCGGTGGTGATCGTGTCCAGCGTGCTGGGCATCGCGCTGGGCCTGATCGCCGGCTTCTTCCGCTCGGCCGACAAGTTCGTGTCGCGCCTGATCGACGCGATGATGGCGTTTCCCGACATCCTGCTGGCGATCTCCCTGGTGGCCGCGCTGGGACCGTCGCTGGTGAACGTGGTGATCGCGCTGGGCATCGTCTACACGCCGCGCCTGGCCCGCATCGTGCGCGCCTCGACCCTGGTGATCCGCGAGCTGCCGTTCGTCGAGGCCGCCCGCGCGCTGGGTGTGTCCACCTGGCGCATCGTCACCGTGCACGTGCTGCGCAACCTGCTGTCGCCGATCCTGGTGCAAGGCACCTTCATCTTCGCCTACGCGATCCTGGCCGAAGCCGGCCTGTCGTTCCTGGGCGTGGGCGTCTCGCCCGACATCCCCACCTGGGGCACCATGATCAACGCCGGCCAGCAGTACATGGGCTCGGCCGACTGGATCATGATCTTCCCCGGCATCGCCATTGTCCTGTCGGTGCTGTCGCTGCAACTGGTCGGCGACGGCCTGCGCGACGTGCTCGACCCGCGCCTGCGCAAGGAGCTGTAATCATGACCGCAAGCACCCGAGACATCGTGCTGTCGGTGGAAGGCCTGAAGACCTGGTTCCACAGCCGCGACGGCGTCGCCAAATCGGTAGACGGCGTCACCTTCGACCTGGCCCGCGGCGAAACGCTGGCCATCGTCGGCGAATCCGGCTCCGGCAAGTCCGTCACCAGCCTGTCCATCATGGGCCTGCTGCCCAAGCCTGCCGGCCGCATCGAAGCGGGCAAGATCCGCTTTCGCGACCGCCGCGGCCAGGAACACGACCTGGCCCACGCCTCGCCGGCCACGCTGCGGCGCATCCGCGGCGCCGAGATCGCCATGATCTTCCAGGAGCCGATGACCAGCCTGAACCCGCTGTACACGGTGGGCGACCAGATCGCCGAAGCCGTGCTGCAGCACGAGGGCGGATCGCGCGCGGCGGCCATGAAGCGCGCCCGCGACATGCTCGACCGCGTCGAGATCCCGGCGGCCGACCGGCGCGTCAGCGAGTATCCGCACCAGATGTCCGGCGGCATGCGCCAACGCGTCATGATCGCCCTGGCGCTGGCCTGCAACCCGGCCGTGCTGATCGCCGACGAGCCCACCACCGCGCTGGACGTGACGGTGCAGGCCCAGATCCTGGACCTGCTGCGCCGGCTGCAGGCCGAGATGAACATGAGCATTCTGTTCATCACCCACAACCTCGGTGTGGTGGCCGAGATCGCGCATCGCGTGGCGGTGATGTACGCCGGCCGCGTGGTCGAGGACGCCGGCGTCTACGACCTGTTCGAGAAGCCCACCCATCCGTACACCCGCGGCCTGCTGTCCTGTCTGCCGACCGCGGCGCTGCTGGCTTCCGGCGAGCGCCTGCGCGCCATCCCGGGCAACGTGCCGAGCGTGCTGTCGCTGCCTGCCGGCTGCACCTTCGCGCCGCGCTGCGCGCTGGCCGACGACAACTGCCGGCGCGACGTGCCCGAACTGGTGCCGGTGCAGGCCCAGCACCACGCCCGCTGCATCAAGGTGACCCCGCTATGACCGCAAGCCCCCAACCCGCGCGCGCCGCCGAACCGCTGGTGCGCATCGAGGACCTGAAGGTCCACTTCCCCACCTCGCAGGCGCGCAACGCGCCGGTGGTGCGGGCGGTGGACGGCGTCAGCTTCGACGTGCCGCGCAACACCATCGTCGGCCTGGTGGGCGAGTCCGGCTCGGGCAAGACCACCACCGGCCGCGCCCTGCTGCGCCTGTTCGCGCCCACCGCCGGCCGCCTGCTGTTCGACGGCCAGGACATCACCAAACTGTCCGAGAAAGAAATGCTGCCGTGGCGCCGCCGCATGCAGATCGTGTTCCAGGACCCCTACGCCAGCCTCAACCCGCGCATGACCGTGGCCGAGATCCTGGGCGAGGCGCTCGACACCCATAAGTTGGCGCAGCATCGCCGCGAGGCCCGCATCGGCGAACTGCTCGAACGCGTCGGCCTGAACGCCGATCACCGCCGCCGCTATCCGCACGAATTCTCCGGTGGCCAGCGCCAGCGCATCGGCATCGCCCGCGCCCTGGCGGTGGAGCCCGACTTCATCGTGGCCGACGAACCGGTCTCGGCGCTGGACGTGTCGGTGCAGGCGCAGGTGCTGAACCTGCTGCAGGACCTGCAGCGCGACCTGGGCCTGACCATGCTGTTCGTGGCGCACGACCTGGCCGTGGTCGACTACCTGTGCGACGAGGTGGTGGTGATGTACCTGGGCCGCGTCATGGAACGCGGCCCGACCAGCGAGGTCTACGCGCGGCCGCGCCATCCCTATACCCGCGCCCTGCTGTCGGCCGCGCCGGTGCCGGATCCGCGCGCGCCGCGTTCGCGTATCCTGCTCAAGGGCGACATCCCGAGCCCGGTCAACCCGCCTTCCGGCTGTGTCTTCCGCACCCGCTGCCCGCACGCCATCGACGCCTGCGCCACGATCGAAGCGCGCGACGTCAGCGTCGGGCCAGGCCACTTCGCGGCCTGTTCGCGCCTCGGCGATCCCGAACTGGCCGCGTAAGGGCCGCGCCCGCCATGACCCAGGAACACCACATGAACATCATCCGCGACATCGTCTTCCAGATCCGCAGCCGCCGGGACGACCTGAGCGTGACCGAGCGCAAGGTCGCCGACGCCATCCTGGACAACATCATCTGGAGCGCCAGCGCCACCGTGGACCAGCTGGCGGCCAAGGCCGGCGTCAGCATCGCCACCATCTCGCGCTTTGCCCGCACCGTGGGCTGCGACGACACCCGCGACCTGAAGATGAAACTGGCGCAGGCCAGCACCGTGGGCAGTCGCTTCCTGGACCAGAGCACGCCGGCCGAGGAAAGCACGTTCTACGCGCGCATCTACGCCGACATCGAAAGCACGCTGCGCGCGCACCTGCCGACCTTCACCGAACCGCTGTTCGAGGCCGCCGCCGGCATCGTCGACGGCGCCCGCATGATCTACGTGTTCGGGGTCGGCGGGGCATCGGCCGTGCTGGCGCAGGAAGTGCAATCGCGCCTGGTGCGCCTGGGCTACCCGATCGCGGTCTACAGCGACGCCGTGCTGCTGCGCATGGTGGCCGCCACGCTCGACGAGCGCGACGCCGTGGTGATCCTGTCGGCCTCCGGCCTGACGCCGGAAATCGTTGGCGCCGCGCGCATCGTCAAGCAGTACCGCGCCCGCATCGTCGCGGTCACCGACGCCACCTCGGAACTGGCCAAGCTGGCCGACGTGGTGCTGCCGATCCGCACCGACGAAACCGACTTCATCTACAAGCCCTCGGCCTCGCGCTACGCCATGATGCTGGCGATCGACCTGCTGTCGACCGAGCTGGCCATGCTGAACCAAGAAGAGAACCGCGAACGCCTGCGCCGCATCAAGCTGGCGCTGGACGAGCACCGCGGCGGCCCCAACCGGCTGCCGCTGGGCGATTGAAACTGGAACCCAAGATGTACGACACCCTCATCGGCAACGTCCGCGTGCTCGACGGCTCGGGCGGCGCCGAATACACCGCCGACGTGGCGCTGGCCCATGGCCGCATCGCCGCCATCGGCAACCTGTCCGGCCAGTCGGCGGGTCGGATCATCAACGGCGCCGGCCTGGCGCTCGCGCCCGGCTTCATCGACGTCCATACCCACGACGACACCAACGTCATCCGCACCCCCGGCATGTTGCCCAAGCTGTCTCAGGGCGTGACCACCGTGGTGGTGGGCAACTGCGGCATCAGCGCCTCGCCGGTCTCGCTGCGTGGCGAACCACCCGACCCGATGAACCTGCTGGGCCAGCGCGACGACTTCGCCTACCCGACCTTCGCCGACTACACCCGCGCCATCGAGGCCGCGCAGCCCGCCGTGAACGTCGCCGCGCTGGTCGGCCACACGGCCCTGCGCAACAACCACATGGACCGCCTCGACCGCAGCGCCACGCGCGACGAGGTGATGGCCATGCGCGATCAATTACGCGAAGCCCTGGCCCACGGCGCCATCGGCCTGAGCACCGGCCTGGCCTACGGCTCGGCGATCGAGGCCGACACCGCCGAGGTCAAGCTGCTGGCCGAGGTCCTGGACGAATTCGGCGCGCTCTACACCACCCACCTGCGCTCGGAATTCGCCGCCATCCTGGAAGCCATGCAGGAAGCCTTCGACATCGCCCTGCACGCCCGCGTGCCGGTGGTGGTGTCGCACCTGAAATGCGCCGGCGCCGGCAACTGGGGCCGCACCAAGGAAGTGCTGTTCAAGCTGGAGAACGCCGGCCGCATGCAGCACGTGGGCTGCGACTGCTATCCGTATTCGGCCAGCTCGTCCACGCTCGACCTCAAGCAGGTCACCGACGAATTCGACATCGACATCACCTGGTCGGTGCCGCACCCCGAACAGGCCCGCCGCAAACTGTCCGCCATCGCCGCCGACTGGAACGTGACGCTGCTGGAAGCGGCGAAGCGCCTGCAACCGGCCGGCGCCGTCTACCACAACATGCACGAGGACGACGTGCGCCGCGTGCTGTCGAACCGGCTCACCATGGTCGGCTCCGACGGCCTGCCCAACGACCCCATGCCGCACCCGCGCCTGTGGGGCGCCTTCCCGCGCGTGCTGGGCCACTACAGCCGCGACGTCGGCCTGTTCCCGCTGGCCGAAGCCGTGCATAAGATGACCGGCCTGTCCGCCGCCCGCTTCGGCCTGGCCGAACGCGGACTGGTGCGCGAGGGCTTCCACGCCGACCTGGTCCTGTTCGACCCCGCCACCGTCATCGACCGCGCCACCTTCGCCGCCCCCGTCCAGACCGCCGCCGGCATCGAGGCCGTCTGGGTCAACGGCGTCCTGTCCTACCGCCAAGGCCAGCCCACCGGCGACCGCGCCGGCCGCTGG
>NZ_QHHO01000049.1:1375629-1433591 GCF_003184165.1 Achromobacter sp. RW408 | reverse complement strand
CGCTTTACCGTCCCGCCTTCCTGCACTTCCTGTTCGCGCGCATCGGCGCGTCGCTGGCCTTCCAGATCGTCTCGGTGGCGGTGGGCTGGCAGGTCTATGCGCTGTCGGGCAGCGCGCTCGACCTGGGCCTGATCGGGCTGGCGCAGTTCCTGCCGATGGCGGCGCTGACGCTGGTGGTCGGCCACGTGGCCGACCGCTACGACCGCCGCAAGATCGTCGCCATCTGCATGGCGGTCGAGACCCTGGCCACGCTGCTGCTGGCCATCGCGGCGCTGCATGGCGTCGGCGGCAAGACGCTGATCTATGCCACCCTCATCATCATGAGCTCGGCGCGCGCCTTCGAGGCGCCCACGCTGACCACGCTGATCCCCGCCATCGTGCCGCGCGAGTGGCTGCCGCGCGCCACCGCGCTGTCGTCCTCCGGTGGCCAGATCGCGCAGATCGCCGGCCCGGCGCTGGGCGGCATCGGCTACGGGCTGGGGGCCGGGTGGGTCTACTGCGTGGCGGCGGCGCTGTACCTGTGCGGCTTCGCCTGCATCGCCAGCATGTCGATCGACCGCGCCCCGCCGCGCAGGGAGCCCACCACCTGGCGCACGCTGTTCGCGGGCATCACCTTCATCTTCCAGCGCCGCATCCTGCTGGGCACGCTATCGCTGGACCTGTTCGCGGTGCTGCTGGGCGGGGCCACCGCGCTGCTGCCGATCTTCGCCAAGGATATTCTGCACGCCGGTCCCTGGGCGCTGGGCGCGCTGCGCGCGGCGCCGGCCTGTGGCGCCATGCTGATGTCGCTGACGCTGGCGCGCCTGAGCCTGGGCGAGCACGTCGGCCGCCTGCTGTTCGGCGCGCTGATCCTGTTCGGCCTGGCCACCACCGTGTTCGGCCTGTCGACCTCGATTCCGCTGTCGGTGGGCGCGCTGGTGGTGCTGGGCGCGGCCGACGCCATCAGCGTGGTGGTGCGCTCGTCGCTGGTGCAGTTGAACACGCCCGACCACATGCTGGGCCGCGTCAGCGCGGTGAATACGCTGTTCGTCGGCGCCTCGAACCAGCTGGGGGAATTCGAGTCCGGCGTGATGGCGGCGCTGCTGGGCGCGGTGCCGGCCGTGGTGGTGGGCGGCCTGGGCACGATTGCGGTGGCGGGGCTGTGGATGCGCTGGTTCCCCGAGCTGCGCAGACTGCGTTCGCTGCATCCCGAAACCGAACCGGCCTGACCCTGGCCGCATCGCCCGGCAACCACGATTGTTGCTGGGCGAAATTTTGTTGCGACGCAACTTTACCCTCGTCGCGGGCCTGCCTATCTTGTGACCATGTTCAGCCATCGGGCTCTGCCGCTGCCATGTCCACACCGGATACAAGCCTTGTTTCTGCGACGAAAAAGGTCTGCCGCGTCCTCGCCAGCCTGTCGAACCGGCGCGTCCAGCGACTGACCGACATCGCCCAGGCAGCGCAGCTGGATGTGTCCACCGCGCTGCGCATCCTGAAGGACCTGGAGGCCGAGGGTTTCGTGGAGCGAGACCCGGTCAGCAAGCACTACATGCTCGGTCCGCAGGTCTATGCCATGCACCATGCCATGGTCGATGGCCTCGATCTGCGCGCCCTGGCGCGGCCGGCGCTGATCCGCCTGGCGCGCAAGTTCGGCGACACCGTCATCCTGTCGATGCCGACCGGCTGGGAATCGGTCTGCCTGGACCTGTGCTTCGGCGACTACCCGATCCGCGCCAACTACCTGGAGATCGGCAGCCGCCGTCCGCTCGGCATCGGCGCCGGCAGCCTGGCGCTGCTGGCGGCCATGGACGAGAACGAAACCCAGGCGGTGCTGCCGCCGGTGCACCAGCGGTTGCAGGAACGCTACCCGCGCTATCCGGTGCGGCTGCTGGAACAGATGACGGCGCGCGCCCGCAAGCTCGGCCACGCCATGCTGCTGGACGTGGTGGTGGAAAAGATGGGCGGTCTGGGCGTGGCCGTGCGCGGCCCCAGCGGCCGCGCCATCGCCGCGCTCAGCGTGGCGGCATTGAGCGAGCGCGTCGAATCGCGCGAACAGGAACTGGCCCAGGCGCTGGCCGCCGAAGCCCGCGCCATCGAACGCGCCTGGATGCCCCATGCCTGATCTCCACCACGCCTACCTGTTGGCCGCGGCCACCACGCGCTTCGGCCGCCACGAGGGCCGCTCGGCCCTGGACCTGATGGCCGAGGCCGCCAACGCCGCGCTGGCGCAGTCCGGCCTGCGGCGCGCCGATATCGACGGCGTGCTGTGCGGCTACGCCACCACCTTTCCGCACCTGATGCTGGCCACGCTGCTCAGCGAAAAGCTGGGCGTGGACCCGCACTACGCCCACGGCATGCAGATGGGCGGCGCCACCGGCGCGGCCATGGTGATGCTGGCGCGCGAACTGGTGCGCGCCGGCCGCTGCCGCCGCGTGCTGGTGGTGGCGGGCGAAAACCGCCTGACCGGCCAGGCCGTCGATGCCTCCATCCAGACGCTGGCGCAAGTCGGCGAAGCCGACACCGAGGTGCCCAACGGCGCGTCGGTGCCGGCCTATTACGCGCTGCTGGCTTCAGCCTACATGCACCAGACCGGCACCCGCCGCGAAGACCTGGCCGAGCTCGCCGCGTTGATGCGGCGCCACGCCGCCAGCCACCCGCATGCGCACCTGAGCGAAGCCATCGGCGTGGACCAGGTGCTGGCGTCCCGGCCCATCGCCACGCCGCTGCACTTGCTGGACTGCTGCCCGATCTCCGACGGCGCGGTGGCGCTGGTGGTCGGCGCGGACGACGGGCCCGTGCGCATCAGCGGCGCCGGGCAGGCGCATCGCCACCAGCACCTGTCGGCGCTGCGCGATATCCTCGACACCGGCGCGGCGCGCGCGCTCGGGCAGGCCTATGCCGACGCCGGCATCGGCCCGGACCAGGTCGACTACCTGGGCATCTACGACTCCTTCACCATCACGCTGGCCATGCTGCTGGAAGAACTGGGCTTCGCGCCGCGCGGCGGCGCGGCGGATCGCGCGCGGCGCGGCGACTTCGACGCCGCCGGACCGCTGCCGCTCAACACCCACGGGGGCCTGCTGTCGTTCGGGCATTCCGGCGTGGCGGGCGGCATGGCGCACGTGGCCGAGGCCTGGACCCAGCTGGCGGGCCGGGCCGGATCGCGGCAGGCGGGCGCGCCGCGCTGCGCGCTGGTGCATGCGGACGGCGGCGTGCTGTCCGCCCACGTCAGCCTGGTACTGCAGGCGCAGGAGGCCCGATGACCATGCGCGATCCGCTGGAACTGCAACGCTGCGAGGACTGCGGCGCGTGGTGGGCGCTGCGCCCCTACGCCTGCGCCCATTGCGGCGGCAGCAACCTGCCATGGCGGCGCAGCAGCGGCGCGGGCGAAGTGCTGGCGCGCACTGAGATCCACCGCGCGCCCGACGCCTTCTGGCGCGCGCACGTGCCCTACGTGCTGGTGCTGGTGCGCCTGGAAGAGGGCGCCGTGCTGATGGGGCATGCCGATGCCGGCATCGCCATCGGCCAGCAGGTCATGGGCCGCGCGATCACGATCGACGGCCGCGCATTGCTCGGTTTCGAGGCGCGCCGGCCGCCTTGAAGCGCCGCCGGCAACACCATCCCAAGCAAAACAACATATCCGCACGACGGAGGAGACAATCATGCGCGCAATCGCAGCATGCCGCACGGCCCTGGCCGCGCTTTCCCTGGTGGCAGCCGCCGCCTCGGCCGCCCAGGACTGGCCGACCAAACCCATCACCCTGGTGGTGCCCTACCCGCCGGGCGGCCCCACCGACATCGTGGCCCGTGTGGTCGCGCAGGGCCTGGGCGACGAACTCAAGCAGACCATCATCGTCGACAACCGCTCCGGCGCCGGCGGCAACATCGGCGCCGACATGGTGGCCAAGAGCACGCCCGACGGCTACACGCTGCTGCTGGCGACCACGGCCCACGCCATCAACATGTCGCTGTTCAAGAACCTGAACTACGACACCCGCAAGAGCTTCGCGCCGGTGTCGCTGCTGACCGCCGGCCCGCTGGTGATCGTGACACGCCCCGACCTGCCCGCCAGCAACGTGCGTGAGCTGATCGCGCTGGCCAAGTCCACGCCGGGCAAGCTGACCTTCGCCTCGTCGGGCAACGGCCAGTCCACCCACCTGGCGGCGGAGCTGTTCGACGCCATGGCCGGCGTGCGCATGGTGCACGTGCCTTATCGCGGCAGCGCGCCGGCGCTCACCGATGTCATGGGCGGCCAGGCCGACCTGATGTTCGACACCATGCTGTCGTCGATGCCGTATGTGAACGGCGGCAAGCTCAAGGCGCTGGCCGTGACGGGCGCGGCGCGCTCGCCCGCCGCGCCCAACGTGCCCACCGTGGCCGAGGCCGGGCTGCCCGGCTACGAGGCCACCGCCTGGAACGGCCTGCTGGCCCCGGCCGGCACGCCCGAGCCCGTGCTGCAGCGCCTGAGCACCGCCTTGCAGAAGGTGCTGGGCCGCGCCGACATCCAGCAGAAATTCGCGGCCCAGGGCTTCGCCTCGGAATGGAAGACGCCTGCCGACACGGCGCGCTTCCTCGACACCGAGGTCGAGAAATGGGCCGGCGTGGTCAAGACTTCCGGCGCCACGGTCAACTGACCCCGCGCCCGCCTTCATCCTACCTTGGGGAGTTTCATGGCTTCTGTACCCACCGGCGACGCCAGCCTCGCGCGCCTGCTCGATCCGGCCTCGATCGCGATCGTCGGCGCCTCCGACAATCCCGACAAGATCGGGGGCCGACCCATCCACTACATGCGGCGCCACGGCTATGCGGGCACGCTGTACCCGATCAACCCGCAACGCGCCGAGGTCCAGGGCGAACGCGCCTGGCCCAGCCTGGCCGCGTTGCCCGCGGCGCCGGACCTGGCGATCGTGGCGGTGGCCGGCGAGCAGGCGGTGCGGGCGGTGGATGACTGCGCGGCGCTGGGCGTGGCGGCGGCCATCGTCATCTCGGCCGGCTTCTCGGAAACCGGCGAAGCCGGCCGCGCCCTGCAGGAGGCGATGACGGCGCGCGCCCGCGCCGCCGGCATGCGCATCGTCGGCCCCAACTCGCAGGGCCTGGCCAACTTCGGCAACGGCGCCATCGCCAGTTTCTCCACCATGTTCCTGGAGGTGGCGCCGGGCGACGGGCCGGTGGCGGTCATCAGCCAGAGCGGCGGCATGTGCGCCATGGTCTACGGCCTGCTGCGCCAGCGCGGCATCGGCGTGCGTCACGTCCATGCCACCGGCAACGAGGCCGACGTGTCGGTCGCCGAACTGGCCTGCGCGACGCTGCGCGATCCGGAAGTCGGCTGCGTGCTGCTGTACCTGGAATCGCTGCGCGAGGCCGGGCCCCTGGCCGAGGCGGCGGCGCTGGCGCGGGCGCGCGGCGTGCCGCTGATCGTGGTCAAGTCGGGCCGCTCCGAGGCCGGCGCGCGCGCCGCGGCCTCGCACACCGGCGCGCTGGCCAACGAGGACCGCGCGGTGGATGCCTTCTTCGAACACCACGGCATCCTGCGCGCGCGCGACCCGCAGGAACTGGTGCGCTACGCCGAGCTGACCCTGCGCAGCCCCTTGCCGCAAGGGCCGCGCGTGGTGGTGGTCAGCAACTCCGGCGCCAGCTGCGTGCTGGCCTCGGACGCGGCCGCCGAGCGCGGCCTGGAGATCGCGCCGCTGGCCGACGCCACCCAGCAGGCGCTGGCCGAGCGTCTGCCCGGCTATGCCACCACCGTCAACCCCGTGGACATCACCGCCGCGCTGCTGTCGAACAACGGCCTGTTCGGGCAAGTGCTGCCCGTAATCGGCGCCGACCCGGCGGCCGACATGTTCCTGCTCGATATTCCAGTGGCGGGGCGCGGCTACGACGTGGATTCGTTCGCAACGGACGCAGCCGGCTTCGCACGGGCGGCATCCAAGCCGGTGGTGGTGGTGGCGTGGCAGGACAACGTCGCCGCCACGTTCCGCGCGCGCGGCCTGCCCGTTTACGCCGACGAGATCCAGGCGATGGATGCCTTGTCGGCGCTGTTGCGCCTGCGGCGGTTGCGCGAACGCGGCCGCATGGCGTCGCCGCCAGCATCGCAAGGCATTGTGACGGCGGAGCCGGCGCCGAACGACGCCGCTGGCTTCCTGTCCGAAGCGGACAGCCTGGCGCTGCTGGCCGGCAACGGACTGGCGGTGATCGAACACGCCGTCTGCCGCACGGCCGACGAGGCCATTGCCGCGTGGCGCCGCATCGGCGCGCCGGTGGCGTTGAAGGCTTGCTCGGCGCAGTTGCCGCACAAGTCCGAACACGGACTGGTCGCGCTGGGCCTGGACGATGAAACCGCGCTGCGCGCCGCGTTTTCCCATCAAGCCCAAACCTTGGGTAAGCTGAACGTTCGCGACGACGCCTGGCTGGTGGCGCGGATGCAGCGCGGCCTGCACGAATGCGCGCTGGGCGCGCGCGTCGATCCGGTGCTGGGGCCGGTCGTGATGATCGGCAGCGGCGGCAAGTACGTCGAGGCATTGCGCGACGTGGCGGTGCTGATGCCGCCGTTCGATGCCGCGCAGGTGGTCGAGAAGCTGCGCGACCTGCGCATCGGCGCGCTGCTGCAAGGCGTGCGGGGCGATCCGCCCGCCGACGTCGCCGCCCTGGCGCAACAGGTGGTGGCGCTCGGCAACTACGCGCTGGCGGCCGGCCCGCGGCTGGCGTCGGTCGACATCAACCCGGTGATGGTCGGCGCCGTGGGGCAGGGCGCGGTGGCGGTGGACGCGCTGGTGGAACTTCATGCCGCCAGCCAGCCCGCCGCAAGGATGACGGCCTGAGGCCGCCGGCACACAAACAAAGGAGACACACCGATGTTTGAAGACCTGAAATCCAAGACCGCGCTGGTCACCGGCGCCTACAGCGGACTGGGCCGCCACTTCGCGCTGCGCCTGGCCGAAGCCGGCGCGCGCGTGGCGTTGTGCGGGCGCCGGACCGAACTGGGCGAAGCCCTGGCAACGGAAATCCGCGCCCAGGGCGGCCAGGCCTGCGTCGCGGGCATGGACGTCACCCAACCCGACAGCGTGCAGGCGGCCTTCACCCAGGTCGAGCAGGCGCTCGGCCCGGTCGACATCGTCGTCAACAACGCCGGCATCGCCATGACGCGCCCCGCGCTGGAGATCAGCGAAGACGAGTGGACCGGCCTGATCGACGTCAACCTGAACGGCGCGTGGCGGGTGGCGCAATGCGCCGCGCGCCACTTCCAGCGCCACGGCCGGCCCGGCGCCATCGTCAACATCGCCTCGATCCTGGGCCAGCGCGTGGCCTCGCACGTGGCCGCCTACATCGCCGCCAAGGCCGGCCTGCTGCACCTGACCCGCGCCCTGGCGCTGGAATGGGCGCGCCACGGCATCCGCGTGAACGCGCTGGCGCCCGGCTACATCGGCACCGACCTGAACCGAGAATTCTTCGCCACGCCCGCCGGCGAGGCCCTGGTCAAGCGCATCCCGCAGCGCCGCCTGGGCCGCCCGCAGGACCTGGACGGCCCCTTGCTGCTGCTGGCCTCCGATGCCTCGGCCTACATGACGGGCGCCGTCATCGACGTGGACGGCGGCCACCTGGCCAGCTCGCTCTGAACCCGCATCCCCATCCGGAGACCCCGCCATGGATTTTTCGCTGCCCCCCGAACTGGAAGACTACCGCCAGCGCGTCCGCGCCTTCGTCGACCGCGAGCTGATTCCGCTGGAAGCCGACCGCGCCAACTACGACGACCACGAGAACATCGACGCAGCCCTGCTGGACCGCGTGCGCGCCAAGGCCCGCGAGGCCGGCCTGTGGGCCCTGCAGATGCCGCGCAAGCGCGGCGGCCAGGGCCTGCCGATGGTGGGCCTGGCCGCCTGCTATGAAGAAATGAACCGATCCATCTTCGGCCCGGCCGCCTTCAACGCCGCCGCCCCCGACGACGGCAACATGCGGGTGCTGGCGCAGGTGGCGCGGCCCGACCAGCAGGACCGCTGGCTGCAGCCCATCATCGACGGCAAGGTGCGCTCGTCCTTCGTGATGACCGAACCCAGCCCCGGCAGCGGCTCGGACCCGTCGATGATGCGCACCACCGCCACCCGCCAGGGCGACAAGTGGCTGATCCACGGCCGCAAGTGGTTCATCACCGGCGCCGGCGCCGCGCAGCATTTCATCCTCATCGCGCGCACTTCTGACGACGCGCGCAAGGGCCTATCGGCCTTCCTGTTCGACGCCGACCAGCCCGGCTGGCGCATCGTGCGCCGCATCCCCATCATGGGTCCGGAAGAACACGGCGGCCATTGCGAGCTGGAATTCGACGGCCTCGAGATTCCCGACGAGAACCGCCTGATGGAAGTGGGCGACGGCCTCAAGCTGACGCAGATCCGCCTGGGTCCGGCGCGCCTGACGCACTGCATGCGCTGGCTGGGCCTGGCGCGGCGCGCCATGGCGGTGGCGGTGGACTACGTCGGCGAACGCAGCAGCTTCGGCCAGAAGCTGGCCGACCGCGAGGGCGTGCAATGGCTGCTGGGCGACGCCGCCATGCAGATCGAGATCGGCCGACTGCTCACCATGCGCGCCGCCGCGCGGCTGGACCAGGGCGACTTCGCGCGCAAGGAAATCTCCATGGCCAAGATCGTGGTGTCGGAAACCCTGCACAAGGTGGTCGACACCGCGCTGCAGCTGAACGGCGCGCGCGGCTATTCCAAGGACACGCCGCTGGAATGGATCTACCGCTACGCGCGCCAGGCGCGGCTGGTGGACGGCGCCTCCGAAGTGCACAAGATGGTGCTGGCGCGTTACCTGATGGACCAGGGCGATGCGTTCTGGCAGTGGGACGACGCGGACGCGCCGCGCAAGGCGCTGGTATGAGCGCGCCCGATCACGCCACCAACGCCGCCCCCGATTGGCTGCCCGCGCTGGCCGCCTACCTGTCGGCGCAGGGCCTGGGCAACGCCAGCGGCCTGCGCGCGCGGGCATTGACGGGCGGCCAGTCCAATCCGACCTACCTGCTGGAAGATGACAGCGGCGCGCGCGTGCTGCGCAAGCAGCCGCCCGGCACGCTGCTGCCCTCGGCCCACGCGATCGACCGCGAGTACCGCGTCATGGCCGCGCTGGCCGGCACCGCCGTGCCCGTGCCGGCCATGCTGCACTACTGCGCCGACCCTTCCATCGTCGGCACGCCGTTCTACCTGATGAGCTATGCGCGCGGCCGCGTCTTCATGGACCCGGCGCTGCCGGGCCTGGCGCCCGCCGAGCGCGCCGCGCTGTATGCCGAGACCGGCCGCGTGCTGGCCGCGCTGCACGCGGTGGAACCGGCCGCCGTCGGGCTCGCGGACTACGGCAAGGCCGGCGACTACTTCGCGCGCCAGGTGGCGCGCTGGACCCGCCAATATCGCGACACCGAGACCACATCCATCGCCGCCATGGACGCGCTGATTGACTGGCTGCCGCAACATCTGCCGCATGACGACCAGACCCGCCTGGTGCACGGCGACTACCGCATCGACAACCTGGTGTTCGCGCCCGACGCGCCGCGCGCCATCGCGCTGCTGGACTGGGAGCTGTCGACCCTGGGCCATCCGCTGGCGGACCTGGCCTATCACTGCATGTGCTGGCGCATCCCGCCGGCCCTGTGGCGCGGCATCGCCGGCCTGGACCTGGCGGCGCTGGGCATTCCCGACGAAGCGCAGTTCGTGCGCGCCTATTGCGAGGCGCGCGGCATCGCGCCGCCGCCCAACTGGGATTTCTACCTGGCCTACAGCTTCTTTCGCATCGCCGCCATCCTGCAGGGCGTGTACGCGCGCGCCCGCGCCGGCAACGCCGCCGCCACCGATGCGCTGGAGATGGGCGCGCGCGTCGAACCGCTGGCCGCGCTCGGCTGGCAGGCCGCGCAACGCGAATCCGCACGCCTGGCCACCGCAGGCCACTAGGAGCGCATCATGACCGCATCGCCATCCGCGTCCGACGACACACTGCCCCGCAACGCCGCCAACCACCAGCCCCTGACGCCGCTGGGTTTCCTGGCGTGGGCGGCGGCCGTCTACCCGGAACGCGCCGCGCTGCTGCACGGCGACCGTAGCCAGAGCTGGCGCGCCACCTACGACCGTTGCCGCCAGATGGCCGCGGCGCTGGCCGCCTGGGGCGTGCGCCGTGGCGACGTGGTGGCGGTGCTCGCGCCCAACACGCCGGCCCTGTACGAAGCGCACTTCGGCGTGCCGATGGCCGGCGCGGTGCTGAACGCGCTCAACACCCGGCTCGAAGCGCGCACGCTGGCGTTCATCCTGGAGCACGGCGGCGCCACCGTGCTGCTGTACGACAGCGAGTACGCGCAGCTGGTGCGCGAAGTGCTGGGCCACCTGCGCGCGCCACCGCGCACCGTGCGCATCGAAGACAGCGAATACACCGGCTCGCACGGCGACCTGGGCGATGCGGAGTACGAAGCCTGGCTCGCCGCGCAACCGGCCGACGCGCCCTGGGAAGGGCCGCGGGACGAATGGGACAACCTCTGCCTGAACTACACCTCGGGCACCACCGGCAACCCCAAGGGCGTGCTCTATCACCATCGCGGCGCGTACCTGAACGCCACCGGCAACGTGCTGGCCTGCGGCATGCCGCCGCACGCGGTCTATCTGTGGACGCTGCCCATGTTCCACTGCAACGGCTGGTGCTTCCCGTGGACCATGGCGGCGCTGGCGGGCACCAACGTCTGCCTGCGGCGCGTGGAGCCGGCCGCCATCTTCGAGGCCATCCGCCGCCACCGGGTCGGCTTCTTCTGCGCCGCCCCGGTGGTGCTGAACATGCTGGTCAACGCCCCCGCGGACGCGCGCCACCGCGCCACGCACCGCGTGCAGGCCATGACCGGCGGCGCCGTGCCGCCCGCCGCCATCATCGAAGCGATGGAGCAACTGGGCGTGGGCGTCACCCACCTGTACGGCCTGACCGAAACCTACGGCCCGTCGATCAGCTGCGCCTGGCACGACGAATGGGACGACCGCCCCCTGGCCGAGCGCGCCGCGCTCAAGGCCCGCATCGGCGTGCGCAAACTCAACGTCGAAGCGGTGCAGGTGATGGACGCCGCCATGCGGCCGGTGCCCGCCGACGGCGCCACGCTGGGCGAGATCATGCTGCGCGGCAATACGTTAATGAAGGGCTATCTGCACAACCCCGACGCCACCGCCGACGCCTTCGCCGGCGGCTGGTTCCATTCCGGCGACCTGGCCGTGGTGCATCCCGACGGCTACATCGAGATCAAGGACCGCGCCAAGGACATCATCATCTCGGGCGGCGAAAATATCTCGACCGTGGAAATCGAAAGCGTGCTGTACCGCCACCCCGACGTCCTGGAAGCCGCCGTGGTGGCGCGGCCCGACGCGGTGTGGGGCGAAACGCCGTGCGCCTTCGTCACGCTGAAAGAGGGCGCGGCGTGCGGCGCCGATGACCTGATCGCCTACTGCCGCGAACACCTGGCGCGCTTCAAGACGCCGCGCACCGTGGTGTTCGGCGCCCTGCCCAAGACCTCGACCGGAAAGATCCAGAAGTTCGTGCTGCGCGAGCAGGCGGCGACGTTGGCGGACAAGGCTGCCGACAATTGAAGCGCCAGCCGGCCGACAGCCCGACACCGGGCCGCCTTCCCCAGGCTCCGACCATGACGTCTCGCGCCGCCTGGCAATGTTGATACAATACGAATCATTATCATTCTATCGACGCCAAGACAACGCGCCGGGTTCGCTGGCCGCGCGACGGACATCGGACTTAGGGGCACCATGGGGGAGCGGTTCTTCGGCGCGATCGCCGAGGCATACAAGGCATGGAACGCGGAGCTGGTCGGTTTCCTGAACCGCCAGCTCAAGCGCTCGCCCGACGCCGCCCAGGACCTGGCGCAGGAAACCTTCGCGCGCTGGCTGGCCGCCAGCCGCGGCGCCGAGCCGCCCGAAAAGCCGCGCGCCTATCTCTATGAAATCGCCCGCAACCTGCTGCGCGACCACTGGCGCCGCGAAGCCGTGCGCGACGAGCACATGGTGGCCAGCCTGGACGACCAGGCCTACGCGCCGCCGCCCGGCAGCCTGGCAACCGCGGCCGGCTGGCAGCCCGACGCGCGCGCCGACGCCAACCAGCGCCTGCGCCTGCTGCAGGCCGCCATTGACGACATGCCGCCGCGCCAGCGCGAGGCCTTCCTGCTTTATCGGTATGATGAGCTGCGTTGCGAGGACATCGCCGCGCGCATGGGCATCTCCGTGCGCGCCGTCGAAAAGCACCTGCAACTGGCCCTGGCGCACTGCAAGCGCCGCGTCCACGGCGAATCGTCATGACCCCGTCCCGTTCCCTATCCGCAGTCGAAGAGGCCGCGAGCGCATGGTTCATGCGCCGCCGGGAACGCGCGTCCGATGCCAGCGCCGAACAGGCGTTCCAGGCCTGGCTGGCGCAATCGCCGCTGCACCGGCAGGAATACGACAAGCTCGCGCAGGTGTGGGATGACCTGGCCGCGCTGCCGCGTCCGGCCAGCGCGCCGGATCGCGCATCGACCGGCGCCGCCCACATTGCTCCCGCCGACGCTGCCCAGCCCATCGGCGTCGCCACCCGACGGCCGGCAGCCGCGCGGCAGCCGCGGCCCGCCTTCCTGCGCTGGGGCGGCGCGCTGGCCGCGCTGGTCCTGCTGGCGGGCGCCGCCTACCAATACCTGCCGGTCAATTACGAATCGGTGGCCAACGCCTCCACCCAGACACGCAGCCTGGACCTGGCCGACGGCACCCGTATCCACGCCAACGTCGGCACCCGCGTCCACGTGCGCTACACCCTGGCCGAACGCCGCATCGACATCGAAGGCGGCGAGGTCTACATCGACGCCGCGCCCGACCGCCGGCCGCTGCTGGTATCCGCCGGCGGCGCGCGACTGCGCGACATCGGCACCGAATTCAATGTGCTGCTGCTGCCCGACCTGCTGCAGGTCGGCGTGCGCAGCGGCCAGGTGCGGCTGGATGCCGACGGCGCCGCCAGCCCCGGCCCGCAGATGCTCCACGCCGGCGACACGGTGCTGCTCGCGCGCGCCGACGCCCGGCTGCTGGCGCGCGCGCAGGTGCCGCCCGGCGAAGTCGGCGCCTGGCAGGACGGCGTGGCGGTGGTGCACGACGCCACCCTGCAACAGCTGGCCGGCTACCTGGCCCTGTACCGCGACGCGCCGCTGCGTTTCGCCGACGACCGCGCCCGCCGCCTGCGGCTGTCCGGCACGCTGGACCTGCGCCACCCCGAGGCTTTCCTCGACACGCTGCCCGGCCTGCTGCCGGTCACGCTGACCCGCCGGCCCGACGGCACCGCGGTGATCGCCAGCCGCTGAAGCGGCCAGGCGAAATTATTTTCATTCAGCAGGTACGGGTTATGGCAAGTCGCGCGTCTTCCCCCGTGTAGATCCACTTCCACACCGAGGAACGACCATGGCGCAACGCCACTTCCGCCGCCGGCAAAGCGCCGGCCGTTACGCGCTGCTGTGCGCGCTGTCGATGGGCGCCGCGCTGGCGGCACAGACCCTGGCGCCGTCCGCGGCCCACGCGCAGGGCCGCGCCGCCGCGCAGGCCTTCGACCTGCCGGCCGGCAACCTGGCCGACGCGCTGGTGGCGCTGGGCCGCCAGGCGCAGGTGCAAATCCTGTTCAGCCCGGACAGCGTCGCCGGCCTGCGCGCGCCCGCCGTGTCCGGCAGCATGACCCCGCAAGCCGCGCTCGACCGTCTGCTGGCCCGCAGCGGCCTGGTGGCCGTGCCCAGCGGCAATGGCTTCATGGTGCGCTCGCCCGCCGGCGCGTCCGCCAGCGACGCCACCACGCTCGCGCCCGTCACGGTTACCGGCCGCGACCTCGCCACCACCGAGGGCACCGGTTCCTACACCCCCGCTGCCGTCACCCTGGGCAAGAACGCGCAAAACCTGCGCCAGATCCCGCAATCGGTCTCGGTGGTGACGCGCCAGTTGCTCGACGACCAGAACCTGGTGAACCTGGACGACGCCATGCGCACCGTCACCGGCATCACGGTGGAAGCCGGCAGCATCGGCGGCAACCACGGCAATTTCTATTCGCGCGGCTACGCGCTCGACACCATCCAGGTCGATGGCGTGAACACGCCGGCCAGCACCGGCAACGACCTGAGCGCCGGCTTCGGCCTGGCCATCTACGACCGCATCGAGGTGCTGCGCGGCCCATCGGGCCTGTATCAGGGCGCGGGCGATCCCGGCGGCACCGTCAACCTGGTGCGCAAGCGCGCGCAAAAGGAATTCGGTTTCAGCGGCCAGGTCATGACCGGCTCGTGGGACCGCTACTACACCGAGGCCGACCTGACCGGCCCGCTCGACAGCGACGGCCGCCTGCGCGGCCGCGTCGTGGCGTCCTATGACGACCGCGGCTCGTTCGTCGACGGCGTCTACACCAGGAAGCCCCTGTTCTACGGCACCCTCAGCTTCGACCTCACCCCCGATACCACGCTGACCGCGGGCGCCACCTACCAGCAATACAAGGGCCGCCCCTTCTTTGGCCTGCCCGGCTACACCGACGGGCGCCTGCTCGACGTGCGCCGCTCCACCAACCTGGACCCCAGCTGGAACCACATCACCGAAGAAATCACCGAGTACTTCGCCGACGTTGACCACCGCCTGTCCAATGGCGGCCGCATCAAGGTCAGCGGCGTCTACCGCGAACAGGACGAGCCCAGCCGCCAGTTCGGCTGGTCGGACTGCGCGGTCGATCCGGTCACTGGCGACACCTGCCTGGTCACCTGGAAATACCGCAGCCACTGGAAGACCTACGGCCTGGACGCCTTCGTCGCCACGCCATTCCGGGCCTTCGGCCGCGAGCACGAGCTGACCGTGGGCGCCGACTACCGCAACGTGCACAAGAATTTCCGCTACGGCGGCGGCGACAACGCCGACATCAACCTGTTCCACCCCGACAACAACGTCCCCAGGCCGGACTACGAATACACCAACGGCAACGACAGCAAGACCGACCAATACGGCCTGTACGCGCGCGCCAACCTGCGCGTCACCGACGCCGCCACCGTCATCGCCGGCAGCCGCCTGACCTGGTGGGAAAACCGCACGCAGAACCGCAACGCCTACTTCAACCAGTTCACCAACACCAAGAGCAACATCAACGGCAAGTTCACGCCGTACCTGGGTCTGGTGGTGGACCTGAACGAGCAGTTGTCGGCCTACGCCAGCTACACCAGCATCTTCACGCCGCAGACCACCACCGACGCCAACGGCCAGCTGCTGGATCCGCGCACCGGCAAACAGGTCGAGATCGGCCTGAAGGGCGAATTCCTGGACAAGCGCCTGAACGGCCACGTGGCGCTGTTCCGCATGGAAGACGAGAACCGCGCCATGACGGACCCGGACAATCCGCTGTTCTCGATGGCGGCGGGCAAGATGCGCAACCAGGGCTTCGAGGCCGAGATCAGCGGCAGTCCGGCGCCCGGCTGGGACATCACCGCCGGCTATGCCTACACCACCACCAAGACGCTGAAAGGCACGGAAGACCAGAAGTCGCAGCAATACGTCTTCATCACGCCGCGCCACACCTTCAACCTGTGGACCAAGTACAGCTTCGCCACCGGCACGCTGGAAGGGTTGTCGCTGGGCGCCGGATTGCGCAGCGTCAGCAGCATGTATCGCCTGAACGGCCCGGTGAAGTTCGAACAACGCCCGTACACCACGGTATCGGCGCAGGCCGGCTACCGCTTCAACAAGCACCTGGAAGCGACCCTGACGGTGAACAACCTGTTCGACAAGGTCTACTACCAGCGCGTGTGGGCGGCGTATGGCTCGAACTACTACGGCGAGCCGCGCAGCGTGATGCTGAACCTGAAGGCGACGTATTGAGCCTGGGCCGGACGCGCCGCAGCAAGCGCGCCCGGCCGACAATTCAATGGCAAGACGCCAGTCGCATTGATAGGTGACGCGCGCCAGATCGAAGCGGCGCGCCGCGATATCCTGCTCGCGCATCAGCACGTAGCTGGCGCCTGGCTGCGTAGGCATGCGCAAGTCGCGTTGCCGCGCCGTCCGCGCGCCGTCATTCCTGCGCAAGAATCCGTAGAAAACTCACGACACACGCGACACCGGCCAGCAGCGCGCCGATCCACAGCGCCACTTGCGCGCCCCCGGCACCCACCAGCGTGAAACACGCCGCCACCAGCGCCGCCCCCGAAGCCTGGCCGATCAGCCGGGCGGTGGGAATGATGCCGCTGGCCGCGCCGCTGCGTTCGGCCGGCGCGCTGGTCGTCAAGGCCTTGAGATTGGGCGACTGGAAAAAACCGAAGCCGGCCCCGCACACCGCCAGCCGCCAGATGATGTCGGCATCCGACGCCTGCGCCGGCAGCAGCGCCACCAGCACCATGCCGGCGCACAGCACCAGCAGCCCGCCGCCGCCCAGCAGCGCGACCGAATGGCGTTCCGACAGAAACCCCGCCAGCGGCGCGGCCACCGCCACCACCACCGGCCAGGCGGTCAGCAGCAGGCCCGTCTGCACATCGGAACGCCCCAGGCTCATCTGGAACAGGAACGGCAACGCCACCAGCGCCAGCCCCTGCGCCGCGTAAGACAGCACCGACGTGGCCACCGACATCGCGAACAGCGGCCGCCGGAACAGGTCGACCGGCAGCATCGGCGCGGGATGCGCGCGCTGGCGGCGCAGCAGCAGGGCGCAGCACAGCGCCGCGGCGGCGGCCTCGGGCAGGATGCGCGTCCAGCCGGCATGATGGGCCGCATCGCCCAGCGCCAGCACCGCCAGCGCGAAGGTCGCGCCCAGCAGCAACGCCGCCACGCCGTCGAAACGCGGCGGCGCCTTGCGCGGCGGATTGCGCGGCAGCGTGCGCCACGCCATCGCCATTGCCACGGCCCCCAGCGGAATGTTGATCAGGAACAGCCAGTGCCAGGTGCTGACCGCCAGCACCGCCGACGCCACCGACGGCCCCACCACGTAGAACACCGCCACGGTGAAGGCATTGATGCCCTGCGCGCGGCCGATCTGGCTGCTGGGAAACGTCAGCCGGATCAACGCGGTGCCGACCCCCAGGATGCCCGACGCGCCCACGCCCTGCAGCACGCGCGCCGCGGTCAGTAGCGCCAGCGAGTCGGCCACGCCACAGGCCAGCGACGCGAGCGTGAACACCAGCAGGCCATACAGATAGACGCGGCGATGGCCGACGATGTCGCCCAGCGCGGCGAACGGCAGCAGCGTGGCCACCATGGCGATCTGGTAGGCATTGATGATCCAGATCGAAGCGTCCGGCGTGGTGCGCAGATCCGCCGCGATGGTCGGCAGGGCGGTGTTGGCGATGGAGGTATCGAGCGTGGCGATCGCGCTGCCCAGGATGAGCGTGGAGACCGCCCAGAGCCTTTGCCGGCCCGGCAGGCCGTCGCCGATCTGCGGCAAAGCCAGGGTGCTTTCTGAGGAGGACGGCATGCGGGACGGCTCCTGGGCGGCGTCCGTGGCGCACGGCGGATACGGCCATGGCGGGGCGCGGGAAAGGCGGATAGCTGTCAGGCTGTAAGACAGCATAGCAAGGCATAATCCACCATGCAACGGGCCTGCGCCGGGCTTTGGGCGAAGCGATATCATGGCGCCAGGGGCGGCGCCGGCCGGCATCGCGCAGCCTTTGTCTTCGCCATTGGATAGGAAGCAGACATGCAAGTTATCGAGCGTCCGCTGACGCTGGTGGACCAGGTCATCGCGGCCCTGCGCAAGGAGATCGCCGAAGGCCGCTTCGCGCCCGCCTCGCGCCTGCCGGCCGAACAGGAACTGGCGCGCACGCTGGGCTGCAGCCGCCCGGTCATCCGCGAAGCCGTCTCGCAACTGAAGGCCGACGGCGTCCTTGTCACCACCAAGGGCGTGGGCGCCTACGTCGCCGCCAACCCCGCCGGCAGCGTGTTCCGCCTGCCGCGCGGCGACACCTCGGCCAAGGACCTGGCGCAGTTGTTCGAACTGCGCTTCTGGATGGAAACCGCCGCCGCCGAAGCCGCCGCTCTGCGCCGCAAGTCCGCCGACCTGGCTCGCATGCGCGATGCGCTCAAGCGCATGGAGCGGCACGCAGGCGACTATCCCGCCGCGTCCAAGGCCGACGTCGACTTCCACGCCGCCATCGCCGGCTCGACCCAGAACGCCTACCTGGTGGCCTTCAGCGGCTTCATCGAAGGCCAGCTTCTCAAGGCGCGCGAAATGGGCTGGCAGAATTCGGCCCGGCTGGCCGGCGGGCCGCGCCCAGCGCAGCAGGAACACCTGCGCCTGTTCGACGCCATCCAGGCCAAGGACCCCGACGCCGCCCGCCAGGCCGCCGCCGCGCACCTGCTGGCCTCGGGCCGACGCATGGGGCTGGACGTGCAGAAGCTCGAACGCATGGCGCATCCCGACCGCCCCTGAGCACGCCACCACTTGCAGTCGGACACAATTGGCAAATCGCTGTCCGACGCCCGCCTCATCTACCCTCTAAGATGGCGCCGCACAATGCGCCTCGGTGCGCTTATCGAAGACCGACGAGAACAAATCCGACATGAATACGCGTCTGCAAATCCGCCCGTTCCCGCGCCGTCCGCCGCTGCGCGCCACCGTCGCCGGCCTGTGCGCCGTCGCCCTGGCCACCCTGTTCAACCCCGCCAGCGCGGCCGAACCCGCGTCCAAGCCGCGCCTGGACGCCGTCCAGGACACGCAACCGGCCGCCGCCAAGGTCGCTCCGCCCGACGCCCCCACGGTGATGTACGCCATCTACCAGATCGACGGCAAGGGCGCCGATTCGTACGAAGTCGCCAACGGCAGCGTCGCCACCTACTGGTTCGGCCACGCCTTCGAACTGGGCGGCACGCAATACTTCACCGGCTTCACCTGGGACACCCGCGAAAAATACGGCAAGCCCGGCGAAGACGAAGCCGGCCCCGAAACCCAGGTCAACCTGGCCGAAGCCACCTTCACGCTGACCGGCTCCACCGCCGAGCGCCCCTGGAAGTTCCGCGGCATGGAGCACACCATAGGCATGTTCGGCGCCTACGAACGGGCCGAAGCCGTCGACACCGGCCGCAAGCCGCTCGACTACCGCACCCCGGAGGGCAAGCTGCTGCTGGCCGTGCCCACCCAGGGCTTTGACAACGGCACCAGCTTCGAAGGCTACGCCCTGTTCGTCTTCAACCCCGGACCGCGCGACGAGCTCAAGGACAAGGTCTGGACCTACGTCGGCAGCATCCTCACCGGCGACGACAACAGCGCCGCCTGCGCCGACGGCGATGTCATGCCCTGCGTCGCCAAGACCGGCAAGCTGACCTTCACCGCGCAGAACGGCAGCGACATGCCGCGCCTGACCGTCACCCCCAGCGGCACCGAAATCTCCGGCCCGGGCAAGACCCGCAAACTGGGCCCGGCCGACGCCGTCAGCTACGTCTACGACGAAGCCGGCAAGAAGTACGCCGAAAAGTAGACGACAACGCAGCTAACCCGAAAAAACCGGGGCGCGACGTCCGGCAACCCGGCCCGTGCCCCGTCCCGCGACTGCCGCTAAACTGACTGGTCATGAAGAACGTCTTCACGGAGCGACCATGACCACCCCGCCCCCGGCCATCACCCCCGCGCGCACCGCCTTGCTGGTCATGCACTACCAGACCGACATCATGGACCTGTTCCCGTCGGTCGCCCCCACGCTGCTGGCCAACACGCGGCAACTGTGCGATACCGCGCGCCGCGCCGGTGTGAGCGTCTACTTCGCCAAGATCCATTTCAGCCCTGGCTACCCGGAAGTCAGCCCGCTGAACAAGAACGGGCAGGGCATCCGCCAGCTGGGCCGCTTCGTGCATGACCGCGTCTCGCCCGAACTCGGCCGGCGCGATGACGAACCCATCATCCTCGCCCATCGCGCCAGCGTGTTCTTCGGCACCGACCTGCAACCGCGGCTGTCGGCCCAGGGCATCGACACCCTGATCATGGTCGGCGTTGCCTCCACCGGCGTCATGCTGTCTTCCATCGCCCACGCCAGCGACGCCGACTACCGCCTTTTGACCGTCAAGGACTGTTGCTACGACCCCGACCCGGTCGTGCACGACCACCTGTTCGCGACCGCCTTCGAGTCGCGCACCACAGTGCTGTCCCTGGACGAGGCCCTGTCCCTGCTGGGCGGTCTATCGAACGAATGAGTTGACCCATGCGTACCCTGATCATTGCCTCCCTTGCCATCGCCCTGAACTTTTCCCACGCCGCCGTGGCGCAAGCCGAACAAGGCTGCCCCGACGGCTACGCGCCCAGCGTCGGCACGCCCGGCCAGCAATGCGTGCCGATCCCCGTGGAGATCGCGCCTGCCGCGGGCGGCGCGTCCACCGCCTCGTCGCGCGACGCCCAGCGTTGGGGCGCCGTGGCCTATGACGCGCTGTCGGGTTCGATCGGCATCTCGGCCGACCGCGCCAGCAAGGCCCGCGCGGAAAAAGACGCGCTGGCCCAATGCGCCACCAAGGGCGGCGCCCGCTGCGTCATCAACACCACCTACCACGACCAGTGCGTGGCGGTCGCCTACGGCCCGTCGCCCAAGGGCAGCGGCGTGCTGGTCAATTCCGTCACCGCCGCCGGCGAAGAACTGGCCCGCATGCGCGCGTTGGAAACCTGCGAGAAGGACACCGGCGCCAGTTGCCAGGCGTTCTACACCGGTTGCAGCCTGCCCGTGCCGGCCCAATAATCGACCGCCACCGGCCGCCCCAAGGACTCGCCATGCTCGACCCCGCCACCCTCGTGCTCTTTGGCGGCGCCTGCGTCGCCCTGGCCATGACGCCCGGCCCCGACATGCTGCTGATCGCCTCGCGCAGCGCCGCCCAGGGCAGGGCCGCCGGCTTCGCCTCGCTGGCCGGCATCCAGGCCGGCACCTACTGCCACGCGCTGCTGGCGGCCTTCGGCCTGTCGCAGCTGTTCGTGGCGGTGCCCATGGCCTACGACGCGGTGCGCTTCGCCGGCGCGCTCTACCTGCTGTACCTGGCCGTGCGCACCTTCCGCTCGCGCCCCGTGTCGCACATGCCCGATGCGGGCCGGGCCCGCTCGCCCGTGCGCGAAGTCTTCCTGCAAGGCCTGCTGACCAACCTGCTCAACCCCAAGATGGCCTTGTTCGTGCTGGCCCTGTTCCCGCAGTTCGTGCGGCCGCAGGACGGCTCGGTGGCCCTGCAGATCCTGGTGCTGGCCACCATCCTCAACGTCATCGGCCTGTTCATCAACGGCGCCGTCATCCTGGCCGCGCACCAGCTCAGCCGGCGCTGGGCGGGACGGCAGCGCGTGTCGCGCTGGCCGCAGTACGTGCTGGGCTCGGTGTTCCTGGCGCTGGCGCTGCGCCTGGCCACCGCCAGCCGCAACTGAGGCGCGCCCATGCAGAAGATTGAAGGCCAGCAATTCCGCATGGCCCTGGACAAGGGCAACGCGCATTTCCACGACCTGCACCTGCACGACTGCGCCTTCGACAATTGCGGCCTGTCGATGGTCAAGTATCCGCAACGCATGTCGCGCGTGCGGAACGTGACGCTGTCGCAATGTCGTGTCGTGAATTCAGAGATCAAGCCGTGCGTGTTCGAGGACGTGGTGGTCGAAGACCTGTCCACGAATCCCATCCTGCTGGTGTGGGCCTCGCTCTTTCGCCGCGTCACTCTCAAGGGCAAGATCGGCAAGATCAACTTGAACCTAACGCCCGAAGCGTTCAGCACGGATGCGGACCGGCTCCAGCAGTTCGAGACCGCCCGCGCCGCGTTCTATGCCGAGACCGATTGGGCGCTGGACATCAGCGAAGCCAGGCTGCTGGGGCTGCGTTGCGAAGGCGTGCCGCTGCACCTGATCAGGCGCGATCCGCAAACGCAGGTGATCCTGGACAAGCGCGGCCGCTACCGTAGCCAACAGGCGCTGGATGCGAGCTTCGCCAAGGCCTTTCCCGTTGCCGACAGCGTGCTGCGCGGCTTCGATGAATCCGACAAGCCCGCCATGCTGCTGGCCGCATCGCTGGGCGCGCCCAAGAAACGGCGCGACGAGGAACTGGGCGCGATCGCGGAATTGCGCACGCTGGGGTTCCTGGAAGATTGAACCGCGCGCCGCGTCAGCGCCATAGCCAGTAGCCGACCGCCAGCACCACCGCCACCCACAACGCCACGATCACCACCGCACCCACCCGGCTGCGCGGCTTTTCGCGCTTGGCCTGGATCCACGCGTCCGCCTGGCCGCGGCATTCCTGCAGCACATCTGGCGGCAACAACTTGATGGCCAGCCAGATCAGGCCCGGCAGCAACAGCACGTCATCCAGATAACCCAGCACCGGGATGAAGTCGGGAATCAGGTCGATGGGACTGAGGGCGTAGGCCACCACGAACACGCCCAGCGCCTTGGCGTGCCAGGGCGTGCGGGGGTGCTTGCCGGCGAACCAGAGCGTCAGGCCGTCACGCTTGAGGCGCCGGGCCCAGGTTTTTAGTCGGTCGCGGGTTGGCATGGGATCGGCTCTGCGGCTCGGGAAACGGCGATGAATTCCAGATTGCTAACCCGAAGGATAAAACGTGATCGGGCGATCCATGAAAGAATCGTGTGGCCCCCATCGCGCAGGACATCGACATGCCGCTTTCCGCCTTGCTGCACACCACCGATCTCGCCGCAACCCGCGACTTTTACGGGTCTGTGCTTGGCTTCACCGTCACCGACTCCGCCGAAGGCACGCTCACGGTGGAGCAACACGGGGGGCGGCTGATCTTCACCACGCTCGATCTGTGGAGGCGGGCGCCGGGATTCAGCGGCACCCTGTATTTCTCGCTTCCCGATGTCGAAGCGTTCTACCGGCAGGTCAAGGACAAGACACCCATCGCCTGGCCGTTGCAACGCATGGCCTATGGCTCCCATGAGTTCGGGCTGGTGGATGGCAACGGATATACGCTGGCGTTTGTGCAGGGCGTTTGACGCAGACCCGTAGCAAATCAGACCGACGGCTTATTCAGCCCTGGCCTTCACCGAATGCTTCGGCGCCCGGTAATGCGTCGGCACCTTCGGCACCCTGCGCGTGATGGCCGCTGGCGCGCCTCCCGGCGCCGCCAGCGCCTGCGCCAGCAACTTGGCGAACATCTTGCGGATGGCGGAATTGCTGTCGTTCACATCCTGTTTGCCATACAACCGGAACAGCCAGAATTGCCGCTCGGCGTCGCACCAGTAATAGATGACTCGCAAGCCGCTACGCTTGCCCCGGCTGCGCTGCGGGTCGACGTAACGCAGCTTGCGCAGTCCGCCGGTGCCTTCGATGACGACGCCGGCCTCGGGCAGTTTCAACATCAGGCATTGCAGCGCGCGGAATTCGTCGTCGGCCAGGAATTCCTCGCGATGGCGAGAGAATTCGGGCAACTCGACAAACAGGGCATTCATGGCAACGCACGCGTATCGCGTCTGGGGATCGACTGAAGCCCATTTTGACGGGCTTCATGTCGTCCATGCGTGTGCCGAGCGTGGGTTTCGGACGAAGCGAATGACGCGGCTTTGTGCCTGCGCGGCGTGCCGTGCACTTACACGACCGCCCTCAGAACGGCTTCACCACCACCAGCAGAATGATCAGCACCGGCGCGGCCAGCACCACCGGCATCAGCCGCGCACGGCCCGCCTCGGAGGCATCACCCGCCGCCTCCGCCAGCCGCCGCAGCCGTCCCGCCTGCATCCCATGCACCGCCGCCAGCAACAGCACCAACGCCAGCTTCACCGACAGCCACCCGCTGCCAAACCAGCCCGCGCTCGTCGCCAGATACACGCCGCTGGCCAACGCGCCCACCATCGCCGGCGTGGTCAGCAGCCGTTCCCACTTGCGCAGCAGCCGCAGGCGCGCCAGCTCCTGCGGCAAGGCGGGCCCCGGCAGCTTGTCGGCCGCCGCCAGCACGAACGCCTGCACCACCATCCCCGCCACCCAGAACAGCACCAGCGCTAGGTGCAGCGACTTGATCAGCAGATACGCCATCGCTCACGCCCCCCGCGCGCGGCGCAGCGAACGCGCGATCACGAAACCGCCAAACGGCACCAGCGTCGCCACCAACGTCCACACCAGCCGCTGGCGCGGCCAACCCTGCGCCGACGCCACATTGCACGCCAGCGCGATATAGACCATGAACGCCACCCCATGCACCGGCCCCACCCACGAGACCCCTTGCGGCATCCCGGCCAGATGCTTCAACGGCACCGCGATGCCCAGCAGCGCCAGCAGCGTCACGCCTTCCAGCATGGCCGCCCACTTGAAGAGAGCAGGGGTCGAAGCATCGGCGTCTTTCAGGGGCATGGCAGCGTCTCGCAACAGGATCAGCGGCATTGTCCGGGCTGGCGCAATCGCCAGCCATTGGCCAAAATGCCAATCTTCGAAAGAAATCCGCCAACCGTGCGCCGCCGTCCGCCCGACCTGTCCCGAGGCCCCAGCCCCATGCTCCCGCCAACCCCGCACCGCGTCGCCGTGCTCGCCTTCGACGGCCTCGTCGCGGGCGACCTGTCCATCCCCTGCGAGATCTTCCAGCTCGCCGAAACCCTCGACGGCCGCCGCCCCTACGCCGTGCAAGTCCACGCCAGCAAACCCCGCGTCCGCACCCACGCCTACGACCTGCACATCCGCCACCGCCTGGACGCCGCGCGCGGCGCCGACACCCTCGTCATCCCCGGCCTGGCCGACCCGGCCGACAGCGTCCCGGACGACATCCTCGACGTAGTCCGCCACGCCCACGCCCAGGGCGCCCGCATCGCCTCCATCTGCACCGGCGCCTTCGTCCTGGCCGCCAGCGGCATCCTCGACGGCCTCAAGGCCACTACCCACTGGAAAGCCGCCGGCCTGCTCGCGCACCGCTACCCCGCCATCGACGTCAACCCCAACGTCCTGTTCGTCGACAACGGCCAGGTCCTGACCTCCGCCGGCGCCGCCGCCGGCATGGACCTGTGCCTGCACATGATCAAGCGCGACCACGGCGCCGCCGTCGCCGCCAACAGCGCCCGCCTGGCCGTCGTGCCGCTGGAACGCGCCGGCGGCCAGGCGCAATTCATCGTGCGGCCCACGCCGGCCTCGCACACCGACCTGACGCCGCTGCTGCACTGGATCGAACACCGGCTGGCCGAAAGCCTGACCGTCGCCGCCCTGGCCGCTCAGGCCGCGGTCAGCGTGCGCACCTTGAACCGGCGGTTTCAGGAACTGCTGGGGGTGAGTCCGCTGCAGTGGGTGATCCAGGCGAGGGTGAATCGTGCTCGCGGGATGTTGGAGACGACGGACCTGCCGGTGGAGCGTGTGGCGATGGAGGTGGGGTTCGGGTCAGCGGTGTCGCTGCGGGAGCATTTCACGGGGATCGTGGGGACGAGCCCGATGGGGTATCGACGGGCGTTTCGGCGGGCGGCGTGAGGGTGGCCTGATGCCTGGGGATGGGGCGGCCTGACGCTTGGTGGCCTGGAACAGGCCTGACGCGTTGCGCGGCAGGCCGTTGTTCTTTTTCGGGTTACTGGATCGAGCGCGGCGCGTTGTGCGTGGCGGCGTCGAACGCGGCGTCATTGGCGTAGGCGCGGGCCGATTCCAGCATGGCGTCGGTCAGGGTGCCGAGGTGATCGCACAGGCCCTCCACGCCACCCATCAACGCGGCCACCGTCCATGCGTCCAGCGGCTGGCTGCCGGTGGCGGCGGGTTCCGAGGCGCTGTTGCCGACCAGGCGGGCGATGGTCTGGATGGCGTAGCGGGCGCGTTCGATGTTGTAGAGGTGGGAGAGGGGGACCGGGCCGTGCTCGGGGTCGGTGTCGACCAGCCAGGGGTTTTGGGTGAGGGGGTGGGATTGCATGACAGGCTCCAAAGACTGATGAAGCCCGCTCCCCACTTCCAAATGGGGTGGGCGGGCGCAAGGCAAGGTTGGAAGACCGGCGTCTTTGGAAACCGGCGTGCGCGAACGCACCCTCGCCAGGGCCCGCCCATAGGGACGTGCAGAGGCGTACGGACGTGAAAAAGCCGCCAAGCGGCGGCGGTCCGCCAAAGACATTGCCGGCTTCCAAACCGGGCTACCGATGGTGCGGTAGCTGCTCAAAGTATACGGCAGGTGTTCCAAGTTCAAATGCTAGGGTGAATTTGGTAGCACACTGACGGTAAAACCTGCTCTTCGCGTCATTTTGAATATTCAGGCCGGACATCTAATAATCGAAATATTCGTGGTCAGACACCATCCTAAATATTTGGACGCCCATGCGTTTGAATTTATTCGTGCCTTAGAGATCTATCCACCTCAATTTTTGAAGGACAAGCACGGTTTAAATCCGTCATTGGTTCAAATGAACAGACCATGTGACGCAACACCACTTCTTGAAGGCATTTATCTTTTAATTGTATGCGCTCACAATCGAACATTTACACCTCAAATAAGGCGCCTTGAAGAATGCGGACCTAGTCAGGCCAACCTTAATTTACTTCCCTGTTGACGAATGATTTTTGGCGGACTAATATAACATCACTAATGTTACATCACACAAGGCACATCATGGCGATTGGAGAGTCGGGGCGAATAGTTCTTGAAATAGAACCCAACTTAAAGAAAAGATTCTATGCCTGCTTAGCCCTTGAGCAAATTACATTGAAAGATTGGTTTATAAAAACCGTAGAAGAACACATGAAAAATCATCACCCCGCCATCTTCACCATGAAGAATGATAAGAAATGAACTTCATTGAAAATGAATCTGAGCAAAAACTTCGCGGCGGCTACTACACTCCAGAGGACCTGGCTACTTTTATCGCAAAATGGGTTGCCAGAAATTCTCCTATAAAGGTTCTAGAACCAAGTTGTGGGGACGGCGTCTTCATTAAAGCATTCCATAACGCCAACTACACCGAAGATTTGCACTTTCACGGCTTCGAACTGTTCGCCTGCGAAGCCCAGAAAGCAAAAAAAATCGGCGCACAACTAAACGTCAATTGCTCCATCAAGTGTGCGGATTTCTTGGATCACGCCATAGAATCAATAACAGCCGGAAAATATAAATACGATGCGGTAGTAGGAAATCCTCCTTTTATTCGCTATCAGTATCTATCTACGGAATCTCAAGAGAAATCCGAGGTTATATTTAAGAGCGAAAACTTAAAATTTACCAAACACACCAATGCCTGGGTGCCTTTTGTCATCGCCTCCATAAAAGTCTTGAAGCCCGGCGGTAGACTAGGTATGGTTTTACCCGCTGAAATTATCCATGTTATGCATGCCCAGTCTCTTAGAACTTTTCTTGGGGAGCAATGCAGCAAGCTCCTCATAATTGATCCAGAAGAAATATGGTTTGAAAACACACTCCAGGGTGCTGTCATTCTCTTCGCGGAAAAGAAGAAAAGTATCGAAGATCACTCCTACGGATTGGGCATTTACAAAGTCACTGGCAGGAATTTTCTTAAAGAAGATCCGGAAGGAGTTTTTTTAAACACGCCTCGCATTAATGGCGAGACCGTGGAAGGCAAGTGGACTCAGGCCCTATTGACAGATGAGGAGAGAACCCTCTACAAAGCCCTACTAAAACTCGATGATGTCCATAAATTTCGCGACATTGCAAAAGTGGATGTCGGGATCGTTACGGGCGCAAACAAGTTTTTCTTAGTTCCGGATACGGTTGTTCAAGAATTTGGTTTGGAAAAATACGCACACCCGATGTTCGGGCGAAGCGAACATTGCCCAGGCCTAATTTATGATGATAAACAGCATCGCGAAAATTCTGAAAAAAAACATCCCACCAATTTCATTTTTATCCAAAATGAATTCCCCAGCCTCCCTGAAAGGGTGAGGGAGTATATTGCTTCAGGTGAGCGTGAAAGTTTGCATACGCGCTACAAATGCCGAATCCGAAAGCCCTGGTACTCGGTGCCTTCCGTATATGCGACGGAAATTGGCATGCTGAAACGCAGCCATGACATTCCGAAACTTGTTTTAAACAAGATGCAAGCCTACACGACCGACACGGCATATCGCATTACGGTAAAAAAGGACATCGCCGCAGACAAACTGGTCTTTTGTTTCGTTACGGCACTTACGGCCTTGAGCGCAGAGCTAGAGGGTCGCCACTACGGTGGAGGCGTCCTTGAGCTCGTCCCCTCAGAAATTGAGGAGCTCGCGATTGCATATCCGAAGGAACTGATGGAATTTGATTTGGAAGCTTTAAATCTAGTCTACAAAGAAAGAAGCGCCATCGAAGTTCTTGAGAAGCAATCTAGGGTCGTTTTGGGAGCATTGGGAGTGACCATAGACGAGCAGGCTATCCTGCTAAGCGCTTGGAAACGCTTGAAGAACCGCCGACAAAGGATTGGTGAATAATCCTATAGTGTACTGAGACAGTATTCACCTGACAGGTGACCACGTTAGGACGGGGTCATACGATCCCACGCCGGGTTATGAAACGGATGCCCCTACCTGTTGCATGATCCGGAGAGTACGTATGACCACGGAAGAAAAAGTAGCACGTCGCAAACTCAGTCTGTTGGATCTGGCCCAGGAGCTACGCGATGTCAGCGAGGCATGCAAGGTCATGGGTTACGGCCGCCAGCAGTTCTATGAGATTCGCCACAACTATCAAACGTATGGCTCGGCAGGGCTGCTCGATAAACTGCCTAGAGCCCGGGGCCCACACCCGAGCCGCGTGGCGCCGGAGATCGAGCAATCGATCCTGGATTACAGCCTGCAGCGGCTAACGCATGGCCCCGTTCGCGTGTCCCATGAATTGGCGTGCGGAGCGTGACTGTCAGCTCAGGCGGCGTGCGTGGCGTAGGGAGCCGTCACGACTTGCTATCCAAGCACGACTGACTGCTGCTGCTGGAACGTGAGCACCGCAATCACACGCCGGAACTTAACGACGAACAAATTCACCTGCTCGAACGCTTCATCCTGGAGTTTCCCGAGCGTCAAATTGAGGTGCACCACACCGGCGAATTGGTAGCCATCGACACATCTTTCGTCTGCACGCTCAAGGCCGTAGGCAAGGTTTATCTGCAAACCGTCTTGGACTGCTCGAATTGTTTCTGCAACTGGAAGGCATCGAACATTGCACGACCCGTGTCAGGGGACCGCAAAGCAACGGCTTCGTCGCACGGCTGCACCGCACCCTGCTGGACGAGCACATCCGCATTGCGGGTCGCACGACCTGGTATGAATCGATTGAGCAGATGCAGGGAGACTTCGATACCTATCTGCACCACTACAACCACGAACCGCCGCATCAAGGCCGGATGATGGAGGCAGAACTCCGGCGCAGATGTTCGATGCCGGAAAGACACAGCGGCCCGATCCACAGGACGTGCTCGCCGAAGCTGCTTAAGAAAAAAACCGGCTTGGGGCCGGTGTCAGGTGAATACCAGCTCAGTACATCCCACGTCACAACATCGCGACGCGCAGCCCTGCCACGATGCAAAAGATAGGGTTATGCGTTGCGTAAGTCAATTCGGATTCGCAAAACCACACCCTATCGGGGCATTTAACACATAGACACTGTTCCAATGGAGTCAATCAATGTCAATCATGAACTCTGGTGGAATAGAATCCCTTCTGTACAAGGTCATAACACGGCCTAACAGGTCGCGTTGGGCAATATAGTTCTTTGCTGGCCCCCAACTAATGTTCGTCATCGCATTTTTTTGCTGATAGGATTTTGACGTTGTCGAAGTATTGTGTGAGATTTTCAAATCAAACGTCCCTCTATACACTCCTTTAGTGAAAAGATGCACCTTGATTTGAGCTCTTTCGTAATGAGCTTGTGAAGCATCGGCAACCCAACCCACGCCAGCAAAGACCTCATAATAGAAATAATGTCGTTGATCTATGCCTTCCATTGCCCCTTTTTTCAAGAGCATGGAGCCAGTTGGGTTAGTATTTTCTCCAGCCGGAATATTCAAATCTCGCTCTTTTAATTCTTTACTTTTCCATACTAAATAGTAATCCTGAATGTTTGGCTTTCCAATACTAGGACGATAGACTACTTTTTCCTTACCGCCCTCTTCGACAACCGTCTCATCAACGTATCCCTTAGAGACCTTTCTTTTAGTCACCGGAAGCGGGAACCTACCAAATAGCTTCATCAAAGAGATGGAGTCCCCGCTTCCATTCGGCGCTTTCGGTTTCTTTTGCTTTACAGTGACCGTTTCATCAACAACGTTGCCACTTTCAAATATATTTTTTATATCGTCGGTATTTCTAATTTTCAATACATGCTGAGGATAATTGGCAACGAGATGGCGGAACACACTCTCAACTTGATTAATAAATTCCGCATCATCAACAACGTCCAGATCAAAGTCGAGAATGGAGCTGGCTTCAATGTTGTTATGTAGACCACCAAAAGTCAGGTTAGCGCTGCCGACGATAGCCTTTGCCGATCGTCCCTTTTTTGCTAGATATATCTTCGGGTGAAAAATAGTGGTGCGAGATCCAGTATCTACCACATAAAGATTTGCACCAGTTTCCAAAAGGACTTCTAACGCCTGATATGACGTTATGTCATTTCGAATACCAACGAAAACCGAACTTTTTTCCTTGTTCCTAGCGAGTGCGGATTTGATAACAGCGGCGCCTTGGCTTTTTGCAAATGCAACGCTTATTATCAGTTGATCTAGGTCTTTGTCTAGGACTTTCTTGATAACAGATGCGTGATCGTTTTCAGTGACTGCCTGAAGTAAGAATCGAGCCTTTGCCATGCGAATCCTCCAAAGTGTTTCGCAATGATATCAAAGACTACAACCAACAGCAGTGGGCGCATATAGTAAGCAGAAGCGTTCATTGTGGAGAGTTCGCAGTATCTGGAATTTGAGATTTACTGACAGCCCGGTGATAGAGGTGAATCGGGAAGTGGCGGCGGACTTGACGATGTCCAATGTGGGCCACGCTAATGTCAGGCGCTATAACCCGGCGGACCGAGTTCGGTGCCAAAAACGCATCGCCGATAGCGAGGTGACAAAAAATGAAAAACCCAACGCATCCAATCAATTCTACTGTTCTCGAATCTGGGCGGTCGACATGCACGAAGGAGGCGAGCTTGTGCATTCCCTCCAACCTGAGGAGTGTATTGAAGGTAGCTTTTCAAGCTCTACTGTAGGCTCTTGCACCCATTGCGCCGAGGCAATCGCGCAAAGAAAAGGACCGCTGATAAAGCGGCCCTCGCAGGTTATTGCTGGTGAGAAGAAGGTCAAGCCTTTCGCGCCTGCCCGATCAACCCATCCAACTGCCCCAGCATCGTATCGATTTCCTCCGCCGTCACATTCAACGCCGGCATAAACCGCAGCAAATTCCCCCGCGGCGCATTCAGCAGCAGACCATTCGGCGCCAGATTCCGCGCAGCCTCGACAATCGCCGGACCATCATCGCGATCCATCACCAGCGCACGCAGCAGGCCCATCCCACGCTCGCCCTTCATCCCATACTTGGCCGACAGAGCCAGCAAGCCTTCCGACAATTGCTTGGCACGCGCATTGACCGACTCCATAAAGCCCGGAGCAGCCAGCGCATCAAACACCGCGACGCCGACTGCCGCCATCAACGGATTCCCGTTATACGTGCCGCCCTGGTCCCCATGCGAGAACACGCAAACTTCCTGGCGCGCCAACAGCGCAGCCAACGGCACCCCACCACCAATCCCCTTTGCCAGCGTCATGATGTCCGGCACCACGTCGGATTGTTGGTAAGCGAACAACGTCCCCGTACGCCCCATCCCCGTCTGCACTTCATCCACAATGAACAGCAGCTTGTGCTCATCCGCCAGCTTGCGCAGCCCCTGCATGAATTCCTTGGTGGCGGGGATGACACCAGCTTCGCCCTGGACCGGTTCGAGCATGATCGCCACGGTCTGGTCGTCGATCAGCTTGCGCACCGATTCCAGATCATTGATCTCGGCCTTCGGGAAACCTTCCACCTGCGGCGCGAACATCTTGTCCCAGCCCGGCTTGCCGGACGCGGACATCGTGGCCAGGGTGCGGCCGTGGAAGCCGTGGTTCATGGTGATGATCTTGTAGGCGCCCTTCTTGTTGACCTGGCCCCATTTGCGCGCCAGCTTGATGGCGCCTTCGTTGGCTTCGCCGCCGCTGTTGGCGAAGAAGACGCGGTCGAAGACCGAGGCGCCGGTCAGGCGGGTGGCCAGTTCGATGGAGGGCAGGTTGTAGAACGCCGGCGACGGGTTCATCAGCAGCTTGGACTGGTCCAGCAGGGCCTTCTGCATTTCCGGGGCGCTGTGGCCCAGGGTGTTGACGGCCCAGCCCTGGACGAAGTCCAGGTATCGCTTGCCCGCGTGATCCTCCAGCCAGGACCCCTGGCCGCGCACGAACACGAGGTCCGGACGGGAGGTGATCTCCATGAGGGCGTTGACGTTGTACTGGCTGAATTCCATGGCGGTTCCTGCTGAAAGGAGAGAACAGGGGTTGAAAAAGAAGGGGAAACGCTAAATGCCGAATTTAGCACCGGCGGGGGAATGCTATCGTGACGCACCCCCAGCCGATCCGCCCCACGGCCGCCCCAAAAGGGCCGCTTGCGCGGGGCTCTCTATTTTATGCAACAGGGCCGGCGCCGGACGCCGCGCTTTGTCGCTTTTTACTGACCGATCATGACACGAATTCTTTCCAGTCTTGCCGCCGGCCTGGTGCTGGCGGCGGCCGCGACGGCCGCGCATGCCGAGTATCCCGACCGTCCCATCCGCCTGATCGTGCCGTTCCCGCCGGGGCAGGCCACCGATATCTTCGCCCGCGCGCTGGCCGAGAAGCTGGGCACGGCCGTCAAACAACCGATCGTGGTGGAGAACCGCGCCGGCGCCGGCAGCAATATCGGCATGGAGCAGGCCGCGCGCGCGACGCCGGACGGTTACACGCTGGTGATCGCGGGCTCTGCCGCGGCGGTGAACCAGACGCTGTACAAGACCATCAACTACAGCCTGACCAAGGATTTCGCGCCGGTGTCGGGGGTGTTCTCGGTGCCGCTGATGTTCCTGGCGACGCCGGCTTCGGGCATCACGTCGCTGCAGCAGCTGGTCAAGCAGGCGCGCGCCAATCCGGGCGAGCTGGCGTATGCCAGCGCCGGCATCGGCGGCACGCAGCATCTGTCGGCCGAGATGTTCAAGGCGGCGGCCAATATCGACATCCGCCATATTCCGTACAAGGGCAGCGGCCCGGCGCAGGCGGATTTCCTGGGGCACCAGGTGCCGCTGATGGTGGATTCGGTGACGGCGGGGCTGCCGCACGTGCAGAGCAAGAAGGCGGTGGCGCTGGCGGTGACGACGGCCAAGCGCCTGCCGCAGCTGCCGGACGTGCCGACGGTGGCCGAGAGCGGTTATCCCGGTTTCGAGGCGATCGGCTGGGCGGCGGTGCTGGCGCCGCGTGACACGCCGCCGGCTGTGACCAATTACCTGAGCCAGCAGATCGGCCACGTACTGGGCACGCCCGAGATGCAGAAGTTCTTCCGTGATCGCGGCGCGGAGCCGATGCCGATGAAGCCCGAGGCCACTGGCGCGTTCATCGCCAGCGAGGTCGACAAGTGGGGCAAGGCGGTCAAGCAGTCGGGCGCGCAGGTGGACTGATTGCTCGTTTGAAAACGCGCGAGGGGATCGCAGGGGCCGGATGGCCTCTTGCGCCAGGCCTGCCGAGTGCGTCGCGGGGCGGGGCATGGCGACGAATCGCCGCGCCCCGTGCCCCCTCTGCGAAACAGGGGCGGTGGCAGTGATGCCGCCGCCCCTGTTCACGTTCAGGTGTTGTCTTTGACCGTGGGGGTGGGGCCGTTGCTCTTGACCGATTCGATGCCGTTGTCGCGGGCCGCGGCGCTGGAATACATCTCGCTATGGCCGATGATTTGCCCGTTGGTGGCGGTCAGGTTGAAAAAGGGCGAGCCGTTGGTGGCCGTCTTGCGCTGGTAGCGCGCATCCACCGGCGAATTCTGGCGGACCGAGGCGATGCCTTCCAAGGCGCTGGCCTTGCTGGTGTAGCGTTCGCTGGTGAGGATGACTTCATGGTTCGCGGCTTTCAGGTTGAACATGTACTGATCGCCGCTGCGCTTCAACTCGTAGTAACCACTCATGGAAATCTCCGTTGTCGGGATGGCTTCAAGGATTGGCTGATACTGCGATGCGTGCACGTGAACGCCGGTCGATAGTAACGGATGTTTACAGGCAGTGGATGCCGTAGGGCCAATGCCATGCGCCGGATGCGTGGCCCCGTGCCACGGCCCGCCGCGATCGGTATCCCCGCGAGAGAGGGGCGCGGCCCATTCCGGTGCCGGCAATGCGCCGCCATGGCGCGCCGCGCACCACCGCGGTGCGGCCGCGGGCCGCTCGCCCGGGCCGTCCGCGGTACCGCCGCAGTGCTACCCAATGGCACGGAACTTGCTTTTCCAGTTTTGTATACCGAATTGGTGTGCAACGCTCGACCCCGCTCCCCGGGGCGGCGCGCCCTGGAGAGTTCCTCATGAACCGTAGAACCCTGTTGCTGTCCCTCTGCACCGCCGCCACGCTGCTGGCCGCGCCGCTCACGCATGCCGACACCCTGGACGACATCGTCAAGCGCGGCACCCTCAAGGTCGCGGTGCCGCAGGACTTCCCGCCGTTCGGCTCGGTCGGCGCCGACATGAAGCCGCTGGGCTATGACATCGACACGGCCGCGCTGATCGCCAAGCAACTGGGCGTAAAGCTGGAGCTGGTGCCGGTGACCAGCGCCAACCGCGTGCCGTACCTGCAGACCCGCAAGGTGGATCTGGTGATTTCCAGCCTGGGCAAGAATCCCGAGCGCGAGAAGGCGATCGATTTCTCCGACGCGTATGCGCCGTTCTTCAACGGCGTGTTCGGCCCGGCCGATGTGAAGGTGGCGTCGGCCGCCGACCTGGCGGGCAAGACCATCGGCGTGACGCGCGGCGCGGTCGAGGACATCGAGCTGACCAAGATCGCCCCGCCCACGGCCACGCTCAAGCGCTATGAAGACAACAACGGCACCATCACCGCCTTCCTGTCGGGCCAGGTGCCGCTGATCGCCACGGGCAACGTGGTGGCGGCCGCGATCCTGGCGCGCAACCCGCCGAAGAAGCCCGAGACCAAGTTCCTGATCAAGGATTCGCCCTGCTACATCGGCCTGAACAAGGACGAGCCGAAGCTGCGCGCCAAGGTCAACGAGATCCTGGCCAACGCCAAGCGCGACGGCTCGCTGACGGCGATCTCCAAGAAGTGGCTGGGCGCCGATCTGCCCAAGGATCTGTAAGGCAGGCGCGCGCGCCGGAGCGCTGTTCATGGCTTATCAATTCGACTTCGCTTCCGTGTTCGACTACACGCCGGTGCTCATCAAGGGCATTGGCGTGACGGTCGAGCTGATCGCGTTTGGCGCGGTGGCGGGCGTGGCGCTGGGCATCGCCTGCGCCTGGGCCCGCACGCAGGGGCCGCGCTGGCTGCGCGCGCCGGTCACCGCCTATGTGGAGGTGGTGCGCAACACGCCGTTCCTGATCCAGTTGTTTTTCGTGTTTTTCGGGCTGCCGTCGCTGGGCGTGCAGTTCAGCGAGATGCAGGCGGCCTGCCTGGCGATGGCGCTGAACCTGGGCGCCTACAGCGCGGAGATCATCCGCGCCGGCATCGACGCCACGCCCAAGGGCCAGTACGAGGCCGGCGCCAGCCTGGCGATGACGCGCTTGCAGGTGTTCCGCCATGTCGTGCTGAAACCCGCGTTGGCGCGCATCTGGCCGGCGCTGTCGTCGCAGATCGTGATCGTGATGCTGGGGTCGG
Organism: Achromobacter sp. RW408; assembly: GCF_003184165.1. Classification (NCBI taxonomy): domain Bacteria; kingdom Pseudomonadati; phylum Pseudomonadota; class Betaproteobacteria; order Burkholderiales; family Alcaligenaceae; genus Achromobacter; species Achromobacter sp. RW408. The sequence goes on along the minus strand of NZ_QHHO01000049.1, from coordinate 1,397,916 downwards.
CGGTGTGTTCACAGATCGCGGCCGAGGACCTGACGTTCGCGGCCAATTTCATCCAGTCGCGCAACTTCCGCGCGTTCGAGGTGTATTTCGTGACCACCGGCATCTATCTGGTGCTGGCGGTATTGTTGCGCCAGTTGCTGCGCATGACGGGCAGGCGGTTGTTCCGCAAGGCGGCGCGATGATCGAGTTCACCACCTGGGACATTGTCCGCAACCTGCTGCTGGCGGCGCGCTGGACCGTCGTGCTGTCGCTGGTGGCGTTTGCCGGCGGCGCGCTGATGGGCATGCTGGCGCTGATGATGCGGACCTCGCGCGTGGCGCTGCTGCGGCGCGTGAGCTGGGCGTATATCGAACTGTTCCAGGGCACGCCGCTGCTGATGCAGTTGTTCCTGGCGTTCTTCGGCTTGTCGCTGGCCGGGGTCGAGGTGCCGCCGTGGCTGGCCGCGGGCGCGGCGCTGACGCTGTGGTCGGGCGCGTTCCTGGCCGAGATCTGGCGCGGCTGCGTGGAAGCGATTCCGAAAGGCCAGTGGGAAGCCTCGGCCAGCCTGGCGTTGGGCTACGTGCAGCAGATGCGCTACGTGGTGCTGCCGCAGGCGCTGCGCATCGCGGTGGCGCCGACCGTCGGCTTCGCGGTGCAGATCGTCAAGAGCACGGCGCTGACCTCCATCATTGGTTTCACCGAGCTGTCCAAGGCCAGCACGGTGATCACCAACGCCACCTTCAGCCCCTTCACCGTCTATGCCTGCGCCGCGCTGATCTATTTCGCGCTGTGCTGGCCCCTGTCGCGCCTCAGCCTGCTGCTGGAAAGGAAGTTGCATGCCCCTCATCGCCCTTGAAGACGTCCGCAAGAAGTTCGGCGACAACGAAGTCCTGAAAGGGGTGACGTTGCGCGTCGAGCCCGGCGAGGTCATCGCCATCATCGGCAAAAGCGGTTCCGGCAAGAGCACGCTGCTGCGCTGCGTGAACGGGCTGGAACAGATCGACAGCGGCGCCATCATGGTGGCGGACGCGCAACTGGGCGACGACGAGTTGCGGCTGCGCGCGCTGCGGCTGAAGGTGGGCATGATCTTCCAGCAGTTCAACCTGTTCCCGCACCTGACGGTGGGGCGCAACGTGATGCTGTCGCCGATGGTGGCCAAGCGCATGCCGCAGGACCAGGCCGCCGACCTGGCGCGGGCGATGCTGACGCGGGTGGGGCTGGCACATAAGTTCGACGCGTGGCCCGAGGAATTGTCGGGCGGGCAGCAGCAGCGCGTGGCGATCGCGCGCGCCCTGGCGATGCAGCCGCTGGCGCTGCTGTGCGACGAGATCACGTCGGCGTTGGACCCGGAGCTGGTCAACGAGGTGCTGGCGGTGGTGCGCGAGCTGGCCGCCGACGGCATGACGCTGCTGATGGTGACGCACGAGATGCGCTTTGCGCGCGAGGTGTGCGACCGCGTGGTGTTCATGCACCAGGGGCGCGTGCACGAGATCGGGCCGCCGGAGGAATTGTTCACCGCGCCGGCCACGCCGGAGCTGCGGCAGTTCCTGGGGATGACGGACCTGGCCGGATAGGGCGTGGATCCTGGCGGCGGCCATGGCCCGGCCGCCGAGGGTCAAGCGGCTGACAGCCGGCCCAACAAAGCGTCGAAGCGACCCAGCCGCACATGACGCAGTTGTCCGCCAACGACCACCTCGCCATCCGGCAAAATCCACGCGCGCTGGATGCCGCTGTCCAGATCGAGCGCGCCGTGGCGGATGCGCAGGACCTGGCCGGAATCGGGATGCCACAACTGGCCCAGGTCCAGGCTGCGGTGCGGCGCATGCCAGTGGCCCAGTAGCAGCCAGCCTTGCGGCAGGGACTGCAGGATCATGCCGCCGGCGGGCATCTGTTGCGGCGCATGGCGGCTGACGGCAAGGGCGTCCAGGTCCGCGTGGCAAAGCGCATCGTCTTCGAGCCAGGCGATGGCGCCGTTGCCGCGGGCGACGGGATGCGAGAGATCCCCCGATGCCGCGTCGGGATAGCGCAATGCCAGGGGATGCAACTGGCCGTCGCGCCACCGCAGCAGCTGGCCACGGCACAGCACGCAGGCGTGGCCATCGGGCGTCTGGATCACCGCCGAGCGGTCGCTGACGGGGCGGCGTTGCGGCGGCGCGGTGTAAAGCAGTGCCGGCTCGATGGCGACCGCTTCGCCCTGCGCGGCAAAGCCCCGGTACACGAACACCATGCCGCGATCCACCAGCAGCAGGTCGTCGCCCGCGAAGCCCAGGCTGAATTCGGGCGTGCGGCGCTGCGCCTGCGCCGCGCGCGGCGGCAGCGCAAGGCCGGGACGGTTGAGCGGCGCGGCCTCGACCCGGGGCGCGCGCAGTAGATGGGCATAGGGCGTGCTGGCGATGCCGTCTGGGCCTTGCTCGATCCAGGCATGGACGCCGTTGGCGGCAACGGCCGACGCCAGCAGGCCGCGATGCGGCTGGAACTTGCCGCCAACCTCGCGCAGGGCCGGCCAATCATGCAGGTCCACCAGTTGCGGCGCCGCCGTGTCTCGGTTGGCCATGCATGCCCAGCCCGGCGCCAGCGGGACGCACTGCACCATGTCCAGGTAATCGCCAGGCTGCGCCAGCGGACCGGAAGCGGGGCGCGGCAAGGTCGCCGGCGCGCCTTGCGGGGCGCCGTCCTGCCGATGCCGCGTACCTTGTTGGCCCCGAGCCCCGATCTGTGCCAGCGCGTCGCCAGCATCGGCCAGAGGCACGATCAGCAGGTGGATGGCGTCGTCGTCTTCGTCCTGCTCGATCAGCGCCAGCCCCAGCGCTTCCAGTTCCTGGCCCAGCGGCGGCAGGAAGTCGTCGGCGCGGTCATCGCGCAACGCCGCGCGCAGCGCATCGAGCCGCGCGGCGGCCAGGGCCGGGTAGCGCGCCGCATACGCCTGCCGCAACCCGTCCAGCAGTTCCGGCAGCGGCGTCTTCCAATCGAAGGACAACGGCTCCATCGCGATCGGCGCGGCCGCCATCAGCGCGAGAACCCGCGCGCCGAGATCTCCCAGATGTCCTGCACGATGCCGTCGCGATACACCACCAGCCCGTCGTGCAGGTTGAAGGTGGGATCGACGTGCGAGGGCACCAGCAGCAGCGTGTCGCCCAGTGCCGGCGGCTGCGCGCCGGATGCGACGCGCACCACGCCGTGTTCGTCGTTGATGGCGGCGTATTGCAGGCCCTGGGCGCCGTGGATCGCGGGCGGGCCGCATTCGGCGGTGGTGGACTTCAGGCCGGCGTCGAGGATGACGCGATCGGGCGCCGGCGTGCTCATCACGGCGGACAGCACGAACAGGCTGTTCTGGAAGGCCAGCGCGCCGTCCCATTCGTTGGCGCCGTAGTCGCCGTCCATGAAGGCGTAGGAACCGGCCTGCAGTTCGGTGTAGACGCCGCTGGCGGCATCGAACTCGACGCTGCCGGTGCCGCCGCCGGTGATGATGTCGCAGGCGATGCCGCTCTCGCGCAGCAGCAGTTGATACGACGCGGCGATGCGCGCGGCCTGGCGGCAGACGGCGGCGCGTTCGTCCCGGGTGCGCAAGTGCTGCACCGAGCCGTGGTAGGCCTGCAGGCCGACGAAGGTCACGCCCGGCAGGTCGCGCGCCTGCTGCGCCAGCGCCAGCACGGTGGCGTCGTCGGACACGCCGCAGCGGCCCTGGCCCACGTCCACTTCCACCAGCACGTCGATCTCGGCGCCGGCCGCGGCCATGGCCTGCGAGATCCGCGCCAGGTTGGCGGCGTTGTCGACACAGACGCTGAGCTTGGCGGCGCGCGCCAGCTGGGCCAAGAGGCGCAGCTTGGCCGGGCCGACCACTTCGTTGCTGATGTGGATGTCGGTGATGCCGGCGGCCACGAACGGCACGGCCTCGCTGACCTTCTGGCAACAGATGCCGCGCGCGCCCAGCGCCAGCTGGCGGCGCGCGATCTCGGGGCACTTGTGGGCCTTGGCGTGGGGCCGCAGCGCGACCTCGTGGCGGTCGGCCCAGGCCTGCATGGCGCGCAGGTTGGCCTCGAACGCGGCCAGGTCCAGCACCAGGCTGGGCGTGTCGACGCTGGCCAGGGGATCGCCGGCCTGGGCGGGCGGGGGCAGCACAATGCCGCGTATGACTTCTTGGGACATCGAATAGCTCCGTGATCAAACCTGCGGCGTAACCGTGAACCGCCGCCGCGCGCGATGGCCCACGCCGGACCGTTGACGTTTCCGCACTGCGGCAACCCCTGGTAAACGATAGCTTCCAGGCCATTGGCGCAGGGCGGGTGGCGTGCCAGAATTTCAACACAACAATAGGTTACTTCCACTCATAACGGAGAAGCTCGCATGAAACTCAGGAATTGGATCGCCACCCTGGCCATGGCCGCCGCCGCTGTCGGCGCGACCGGGGCCGCGCAAGCCCAGCAGTTCTTCCGTATCGGCACCGGCGGCACCGCCGGCACCTACTACCCCATCGGCGGCATCATCGCCAACGCCGTGTCCCAACCCGGCAAGCTGATCGCCACCGCGGTCGCCTCCAACGGTTCGGTGGCCAACATCAACGGCATCATGGGCGGTTCGTTCGAGGCCGGTTTCACGCAGTCGGACGTGGCGTTCTGGGCCTACAGCGGCACCGGCACCTTCGAAGGCAAGCCCAAGGCGCAGGACCTGCGCCTGATCGCCACGCTGTATCCGGAGAGCATCCACCTGGTGACGCGCAAGGGCGCGGGCATCAAGAGCGTGGCCGACCTGAAGGGCAAGCGCGTGTCGATGGACGAGCCGGGTTCCGGCACGCTGGTGGACGTGCGCCTGATCCTGGGCGCCTATGGCATGACCGACAAGGACGTCAAGGCCGAATACCTCAAGCCCAACCAGGCCGGCGACAAGCTCAAGGACGGCGGCCTGGACGCGTTCTTCTTCGTGGGCGGCGCGCCGGCTGGCGCCATCGCCGAACTGGCGTCCTCCGGCAACATCGAACTGGTGTCGCTGGTCGGCCCGGAAATCGACGCATTGCGCGCCAAGCAGGAATTCTTCACGCCCGACACCATCGCGGCCAACACCTACCAGAACCTGCCCGAGGTCAAGACCATCTCGGTCAACGCGCAGATGGTGACGTCGGCCAAGCTGTCCGAACAGGTGGTGTACGACGTCACCAAGGCGCTGTACAGCGACGCCACTCGCAAGACGCTGGACAACGGCCACGCCAAGGGCAAGCTCATCACCCGCGACAACGCGGTCAAGGGCGCGGGCATCCCGTTCCATCCGGGCGCCGAGAAGTTCTACAAGGAAATCGGCCTGCTGAAGTAAGCACCGACCCCGTCCCTTCCGGGGAAGCGCGGCGCCCATCGCCGCGCCAGCGCAGGGCCGCCTCGGGCGGCCCTGTTCGCGCAATCACCTGAGAAACCTGGCTATGGAAATAGACCACGAGAAAACACAGCAGCTGGCGGAAAAGTACGATTCCGAGATCCGCTTCCGGCCGCTGCACAAGAGCGCCACCTGGATCGTCTCGGGCCTGCTGGTGGCGCTGTCGCTGTTCCACTACTACACGGCCGGCTTCGGCCTCTTGCGCGAAGCCACGCATCGCGGCGTGCACCTGGCCTTCGTGCTGAGCCTGATCTTCCTGGTGTTCGGCTTTTCCAAGTCGCATTACCAGCGCGAGCCGAAGTCCACCTGGTACGCGCCGGGCGGCGTGCCGCTGTATGACTGGATCATCGCCATCGCGCTGGCGCTGTCGGTGCTGTACATCCCCTACATCTTCGAGGACCTGGCGTTCCGCGTCGGCAACCCGCTGCCGATCGACGTGCTGATGGGCTCGATCCTGCTGATCGGGTTGCTGGAGGCCACGCGCCGCGCCATGGGCTGGCCGCTGCCGATCATCGCGCTGGTGTTCATGGCCTATGCCGCCTTCGGGCCGTATTTCCCCGGGCTGCTGCAGCACGCGGGCAATACGTGGTCGCAGATCGTCAACCACATGTACCTGACCAGCCAGGGCGTGTACGGCGTGGCGGTGGGCGTGGTGGCCACCTATGTGTTCCACTTCGTGCTGTTCGGCGTGCTGGCCACGCGCATCGGGCTGGGGCAGCTGTTCCTGGACGTGGCCTCCACCGTCGCCGGCCGCTACGCCGGCGGGCCGGCCAAGGTGTCGGTGTTCGGCTCGGCCATGTTCGGCATGCTGTCGGGGTCGTCGGTGGCCAACGCCGTGACGGTGGGCTCGCTGACCATTCCGGCGATGATCCGCATCGGCTATCCGCGGCATTTCGCGGCGGGGGTGGAGGCGGCCAGCAGCACCGGCGGCCAGATCACGCCGCCGATCATGGGCGCGGCGGCGTTCCTGATGATCGAGTTCCTGGGCATTCCATACCAGCAGATCGCGATCGCCGGCATCTTCCCGGCCTTTCTGTATTTCTTCGGCATGTTCATGCAGGTGCACTTCGAGGCCAAGCGCGAGGGCCTGCGCGGGCTGACGGCCGAGGAAATGCCCAAGCTGAAGCAGTCGTTCAAGATGCGCTGGCCGACGCTGATTCCGCTCATCCTGCTGATCGGCGTGCTGGCCAGCGGCCGCACGCCGTACCTGGCGGCGTTTGCCGGCATCACCGGCTGCATCATCGTGGGCCTGCTCAATCCGTTCCAGCGGCTGCACTGGCGCGATCTGTACGAAGCCTTCGAGACCGGCGCCAAGTACGCGCTGGCGGTGGGCGCGGCGGCCGGCACGGTGGGCATCGTGATCGGCGTGGTGACGCTGACGGGCGTGGGCTTCAAGATCTCGTACATCGTGATCTCGGCGGCGCAATCGATCGCCGGCGTGGCGGGCGCGATCATTCCCGAGACCATCGCCAATGCCCAGTCGCTGACGCTGGTCGCGGCGCTGATCATGACGGGCGTCGTCTGCATCCTGATGGGTTGCGGCATTCCCACCACCGCCAACTACCTGATCATGGTGGCGGTGGCCGCGCCGACGCTGGTGCAGCTGGGGGTGCAGCCGATCGCGGCGCACTTCTTCGTGTTCTATTTCGGCATCCTGGCCGACATTACGCCGCCGGTGGCGCTGGCGGCCTACGCGGCGGCGGGCATGGCGGGCAGCGACCCATTCAAGACCGGCAATACCGCGTTCCGGCTGGGCATCACCAAGCTGATCGTGCCGTTCGTGTTCGTGTTCTCGCCGTCGCTGCTGATCTCGGTGCAGGGCTTCACGTGGTACGACTTCTTCGTGACGCTGTTCGGCTGCATGGTGGGGCTGGTGCTGCTGTCGGCGGCGTTCTCGCGCTACATGCTGGTGGGCATGAAGAGCTGGGAACGCTGGCTGTGCACGCTGGGCGCGCTGCTGACCATCCTGCCGGGGCTGACCAGCGGGCTGATCGGACTGGCCATCTGCATTCCGGTGTTCATCCGCCAGCTGGCGCAGCTCAAGCTGGAGTCGGCGCCGAAGACCGCATGAACCGTGGGGGTATTAAAGAGGGGCGGACCCCAAAAGGGCCGCCCCGCCTGGAAAGCCCCTTATTCTGGCAGTATATGGGCGTCGATTTCGTGACTGTCGCAAGGCGACGACGCCCCGCCACACTCCGCCTTGCGGTCGGTTGCCCGGGCAAATAAATCAGCGTAAAGTAAAATTCATGTTTGCTGGTCTGCCGATATGCGGGCCGACTGTGCAAACAGGCACAAAACTGCGCCATATGTTCGATATCCTGGTTTATCTGTACGAGAATTACTACACGCCGCAAGCCTGTCCCGCCGCTGACGTGCTGGCCAAACGGCTGGCCGCCGCCGGGTTCGAGCACGAGGACATCGACGACGCGCTCGGCTGGCTCTACGGCCTGGCCGAAACCACCGAACGCTGTGTCGATCTCGCCCAGGCGCCCACCACCGGTACCCGGATCTACACCGATAACGAATACCAGCAACTCGGCTCCGAATCCATCGGCTTCATCGCCTTCCTGGAATCGGCCGGCGTGCTGCCCGCGCCCTTGCGCGAGATCGTTATCGACCGGGGCCTGGCGGCGCCGGAATCGCCCGTGCCGCTGTCCAAGATCAAGATCATCGCCCTCATGGTTCTCTGGAGCCAGGAAGCCGAGATCGACAACCTGGTCCTGGAAGAGCTGCTGGACGAAGACGGCACGCGCTTGCTGCACTGACGGCGCCGGCTCCGGCCGACGCCCGTTTCCCCGCGACCCGCGCGCATTGAGCGCGCGGCGCCGTTTCGCCGTAACCCCGCTGCTTTGCTGCTTCATCCCGTGACCTACACCGGCCGCTTCGCCCCCAGCCCCAGCGGCCCGTTGCACGCGGGTTCGCTGGTGGCCGCGCTGGCCAGCTGGCTGGACGCGCGCGCCAACCGCGGCCGCTGGCTGCTGCGCATCGAGGACGTGGACACGCCGCGCACCGTGTCCGGCGCGGCCGAGACCATCATGGGCCAACTGGAGGCCCTGGGCCTGCGCTGGGACGGCGACATCATCTGGCAATCGCAACGCGGCGAGGCCTATCAGGCGGCCTTCGACGCGCTGGCCGCGCGCGGGCTGGTCTATGGCTGCGGCTGCACCCGCCGCGAGATCGCCGATTCGGCGCTGCGCGGCCAGGCGGCGCCGGGCGCGGACGGCGAACGCCCATACCCCGGCACCTGCCGCCACGGCCTGGCGCCGGGGCGCGAGGCGCGCGCCTGGCGCGTGGTCATGCCGGAAGGGGTGGAACGCTTCGAGGACCGCTGGCTCGGGCCGCAGGAGCAGGACGTGGCGCGGGCGGTGGGCGACATCGCCGTGAAGCGCGCGGATGGCCTGTGGGCCTATCAACTGGCGGTGGTGGTGGACGATGGCGCGCAGGGCGTGACCGACGTGGTGCGCGGCGCCGACCTGCTCAGTTCGACCGCGCGCCAGCGCGTGCTGGGCCGGCTGCTGGGTCTGCCGCCGGTGCGCTACCTGCACGTGCCGCTGATCCTGGACCCCGCCAGTGGCCTGAAACTGTCCAAGCAGAATGGCGCCCCCGCCATCGACACGGGCGCGCCGCTGGCGTCGCTGCAAGGCGCCTGGCGGGCATTGGGCTTCGCGCCGCTGGACGCGCCGGACACGGCGGCCTTCCTGCGCGAGGCGACCGCGCGCTGGGCCGCGCGCTTTCCGCTGCCCTGAGCCGGCCTGCCATTCCCATTCCTATAACGGCTGCAAATCCTCGCCCAGCATGCGCACCAACAGGGCCTCGCCATTCTCGGCCACGCGCAGTTCACCGAACTTGGCGACTTCATAGCGCTTGGCCTGGCCCTCGGGGAAGAAATAGGCGTTGGTGACGATGCGCACCTGGTTGTCGCGCACTCGGTAGCGCAGCGGCACTTCGTCGTCGGCATGCGGCGTGGCGTCGGTCTGGATGCGCACGGGCTGGTACACGCCGCGCGAATCGACCGTCAGCATCACGTAGCCATCGGATGCTTCGCCCATGACGGAATCCTCCGTGTCCGGGCGCTCGCCGCCCAGCCGCAGCCGCGTGACCTCGCGCCCGGCGGCGAAGTTGAGCGCCATGTAGTCGCCCTGCATCAGGGAACGCGGGTCGACCGGCGCCAGTTCCAGGATCACCGGCTTGCCGCTGGCCAGCAGCTTTTCGCGCTGCCAGATACTGCCGTTGGCCACCACCAGCACCAGCGCCAGGCCGCCCAGGATCGCCAGGGTGCGCCAGCGCAGGGCCGGCGAGACCGGCGGCAGCGGCGCGCGGCGCGACGGGTCCTGGGTGCGCATCAAGCGCGGCACCAGCCACACCAGCACCCGCAGCACGAACAGCAGCACGGCGCCGCCGCCCAGCCACAGCGCCTTCTGCAACAGCGGCACGTCGAGCTGGTAGTAATAGACGCCCAGATAGGCCAGCAGGCTCAGTACGCCGAACAAGGTCACGCCCAACTGGTTCAGGCCGAAGCCCAGCAGCAGCCAGGCCAGCGCGAAACCGACCCCGGGGCTGGGCAGCCAGAACAGCGCCAGCAACAGCAGGGCGATGGGCACGCCCCAGGTGACGCCGCCCGTCAGCACATGGCGGCGCGGCCACAGCACCGCCATCGCCGCCGCCGCTGGCAGCAACGCGCCCGCGCATACCAGCACGGCGGTCTGCGCGTGCAGTTGCCACATGGCCGGCAGTTGCAGCACCGACAGTCCGCTGGCCAGCCACACCATGCCCTGCACCGACAGCAGGAAGGCCCAGGCCAGCGGTTGCAGCGCATGGCCGCGCTTGCCGCCCCACCGGTGCGCCAGGGTCAGGATCACCGCCGTGGCCCACGCGCCGGTCACCGCGATCGGCAGCCAGACGAAGGCGGCGCGGGCCATGTCGAAGTCCAGCAGGGCGTCCAGCAGATCGTCGCGCAGCAGCTCGGGTGCCAGGACGCGCCAGATCAGGCCGGCGCCGGCCAGGGCGATCAGGCCGCCGCTCAGGAAGCGCAGGATCACGTCCGGCCCCAGCACGTAGACCGCCGTGGCCATCAGCAGCACGAACAGGCAGGCGCTGGCGAACGAGGTCGAACTGGACATGCCGTAGATGATGAGGATCTGGCCGGCAAAGGCCATGGCCGTGCCGCACTGGCGCCAGAACGGGCCGGCGTCGCTGCGCAGCACCGCCACGCCGGCGGCGCACAGCACCAGGCCGGCCACCAGCGCGCCTTCCTCTGAATTGATGATGCCGGAGAAGGCCACGAACGCCAGCAGCAACAGCGTCGACAGCCAGGCGCTCAGCGCGAGGATGCACTGCACGTACCAGGGCGGCTCGGTGTGCGGCACGGCGGGCGGCGCCAGTTGCGCCACGGGTTCGCCGGCCTCGCCGGGATCGACCGCGTTGCCGGCCGAGGCGGCGGCCGGCTCGGCATCGGCCGGGGCCGCGACGGCCGCCTTCGGCCCCGCGGCCAGTCCGCGCAGCCAGCGCGCGGCCCAGACGGCCTCGGCCATCAGCAGCGCCGCCAGCGGCAGGGCCGCCCAGATGCCGGGTTCCAGCCGCAGCAGCCATTCGCCTACTATCCGCAGCGACACGCAGATGACGCCGGCCACCAGCATCGCCAGGATGACCAGGTCGCGGCGGCCGCGCTGGTAATAGAAACCCAGGCCCAGCGTCACCGCGATCCAGGCCAGGCTGTTGATGGAGCCCAGGCCGCGCGACATGGCGTCGCCGATCACCAGCACCGTCACCATCGGGCCGAACACCAGCGCCGTCACCAGCGGGCTGATCACCAGCGCCGCCAGGACCCGCGGTCCGACCAAGGTGCTGGCGCGCCAGCGGCGCGCCGCCAGTTCCCAGCCCAGCAGCAACAGCAGGTTCCAGGCGGCCACGATCAGGCTGGCGACCTGGGGGCCGCCGAAGATCAGCCACCAGGTGAAGGCGCGCTCGCCCAGCCACAGGACCAGGGCGACGTTGGTCACCAGCGCCCACAGCAGCCAGACGGCCTGGCTGGCCGCCACCAATGCCCACGGCAGCAGCAGGACCGCCCACCAGGCGAACAATTCCCAGGTATCGGCGCCAGTCTGGTAAGTTTGGCCTAATAACGCGAGCAGGGCGCCGAGCAGGATGCCGGCCAGGGCCAGCAGCGCGCCGGGAATGCTGCGGCGCACGCCAGGGGTGGCGCGCAGGCGCAAACCGGTCCAGGCGGCCGCCAGCGCGGTCAGGGCCAGCAGGCCCTGCGTGCCGGCGAAACGCTGGATTTTTGTCATGTCCTGCCAGTTCGCCGCGACCCAGCAGATGGCGGCGCTGCCGAGCAGCAGGACCCCCAGCCAGAGGGTGCTGCGCGCCAGGAATTGACGCCATGCGTGAAGTTCCGATCCCACTTGCCGTTCAATGCCGACTTGCATCTCGCGAAACTCCGATCTTATTATCCGCGCTACTACGGCGGGACTGCCGCCACTGGATACACATGAATAAAACGCTGATTATTGCCGAGAAGCCCTCGGTGGCCCTTGATATATCACGCGCCTTGGGAGGCTTTGCGCGCGAGGGCGACTATTTTGAAAGCGAACGTTACGTACTGGCGTCCAGCATCGGGCATTTGCTTAGCTTGGTCGCGCCCAACGATCCGGTCAAGGGGAAATGGAGCTTCACGCACCTGCCCGTAATTCCGCCTGAATTCGAGCTGGGGCCGACCGACAAGAAATCCGCCGAGCGCCTCAAGCTGCTGGTGCGCCTGGCCAAGCGCAAGGACGTCGATGCCATCATCAACGCCTGTGACGCGGGGCGCGAGGGCGAACTGATCTTCCGCTACATCATTCAGTATGCGGGCGTGAAAAAGCCGATCCAGCGCCTGTGGCTGCAATCCATGACCCAGGCCGCCATCCGCGAGGCCTTCGCCAACCTGCGCGACGACAGCCAGCTCAAGCCGCTGGAGGCCGCCGCCCGCTCGCGCGCCGAGGCCGACTGGCTGGTGGGCATCAACGGCACCCGCGCCATGACCGCCTTCAACAGCAAGGACGGCGGCTTCTTCAAGACGCCGGTGGGCCGGGTGCAGACCCCCACGCTGGCCATCGTGGCCGAGCGCGAGGAACGCATCCGCCGCTTCGTGCCGCGCGACTACTGGGAAGTGCGCGCCACGTTCGTGGCCGCCGCCGGCCTGTACGAAGGCCGCTGGATCGACCCGGACTTCAAGAAGGACGAGCGCGACCCCGAGAAGCGCGAATCGCGCCTGTGGTCGCAGGCCGCCGCCCAGAGCGTGGTGGCCGCCTGCCGCGACCAGCCGGGCAGCGTGACCGAGGAATCCAAGCCGTCGACCCAGATGTCGCCGGCCCTGTACGACCTGACCTCGCTGCAGCGCGAGGCCAACGGCCGCTTCGGCTTCTCGGCCAAGACCACCCTGGCCCTGGCCCAGACCCTGTACGAACGCCACAAGGCGCTGACCTATCCGCGTACCGATTCGCGCTACCTACCCGAGGACTACATCGGCACGGTGCAGGAAACCATGCGCGCGCTGGCCAAGGGCAGCTCGAACGCCGTCGGCGGGCTGTCGCGCCATGCCGAGACCGTGGTCAGCCAGCACTGGGTCAAGCCGAACCGCCGCATCTTCGACAACAAGAAGGTATCGGACCACTTTGCCATCATCCCGACGCTGCAGATCCCGCATGACCTGAGCGAGGCCGAGGCCAAGCTCTACGACCTGGTGCTCAAGCGCTTCCTGGCCGTGTTCTTCCCGGCCGCCGAATACCGCGTCACCACCCGCATGACCGAGGTGCAGGGGCATCGCTTCCGCACCGACGGCAAGGTGCTGGTCAATCCGGGCTGGCTGGCCGTGTACGGCAAGGAGGCCCAGGGCGAGGACGCCAACCTGGTGCCGGTGGGCGACGGCGAGACCGTCCGCACCGAGGACGTCGAAGCCGTGGGCCTGACCACCAAGCCGCCGGCGCGCTTTAACGAAGGCACGCTGCTGTCGGCCATGGAAGGCGCCGGCAAGCTGGTGGACGACGAGGAACTGCGCGAGGCCATGTCCGAGCGTGGCCTGGGCACGCCGGCCACGCGCGCGGCCATCATCGAAGGCCTGCTCAACGAGGTCTACCTGCGCCGCGAGGGCCGCGACCTGGTGCCGACCGCCAAGGCGCGCCAGCTGATGACGCTGCTGTCGGGCCTGGACGTGTCGGAACTGACCTCGCCCGAGCTGACCGGCGAATGGGAACACAAGCTCAAGCAGATCGAGCAGGGCGCGCTGGACCGCCAGGCCTTCATGCGCGAGATCGCCCAGATGACGCAGGTGATCGTCAAGCGCGCCAAGGAATACGAGCGCGACACGGTGCCCGGCGACTACGCCACGCTGCAGACGCCGTGCCCCAAGTGCGGCGGGGTGGTCAAGGAAAACTACCGCCGCTACGCCTGCACCAACTGCGACTTCTCGATCGGCAAGCATCCGGGCGGCCGCACCTTCGAGCTGCCGGAAGTCGAGGAACTGCTGGCCAAGCGCGAGATCGGTCCGCTGCAGGGCTTCATCAGCAAGATGGGCCGGCCGTTCGCCGCCATCCTGCGCATCAGCGACGAGTACAAGCTGGAATTCGACTTCGGCCAGAACGACGAGGACGACAACGAGGCGGTGGACTTCTCCGGCCACACGCCGGTGGGGACCTGCCCCAAGTGCCAGTCGCGCGTGTTCGAGCACGGCATGAGCTACGTCTGCGAAAAGTCGGTGGGCCCTGAAAAGAGCTGCGACTTCCGCTCGGGCAAGGTCATCCTGCAGCAGGAAATCTCGCGCGAGCAGATGGAAAAGCTGCTGACCGACGGCCGCACCGACCTGCTCGACGGCTTCGTGTCCAGCCGCACCAACCGCAAGTTCAAGGCTTTCCTGGTGCGCCAGCCCGACGGCAAGATCGGCTTCGAGTTCGAACCGCGTCCGGAGAAACCCGGCCGCGGCCGCGCCCCGGCCAAGAGCGCCGGCGCCGCCACCAAGACGGCGGCGAAGAAGGCGCCGGCCAAGAAGGCCGCGGTGAAGAAGACCGCCACCAAGACGGCGACCAAGACCGCCGCCAAGAAAGCCGTGAAGAAGGCCGCGCCCAAGAAGACCGCGGCATAAGCCGCCACGGTCTACACTTGCGTGGCACGACGAGAACGCCCGGGCAACCGGGCGTTTTCCATTGTTGGACGGCAGGCGCCGCTGCGGTATTGTTGACGCCAAACAACCACACCCGATCGAGACCGAGGAAGACATGAGCACGAGCCCCCACTTCACCACCCGCCGCCGCGTGCTGGCCGCTACCGGGGCGCTGGCCGGCGTCACCCTGATCGGCGGCCGTGTCGCCTTCGCGCAGCCCAAGCTGGGCCGCGTGGTCTACGGGCAGGGCAGCATCGACCCGTTCTTCGCGGCCGGCTACGTGGCGCTCAAGAAGGGCTATTTCGGCGAAGCGGGGCTGGAGGTCGAGTACCTGAATTCGCAGAGCGGCCCGCGCACCAACCAGTTGCTGGCGGCCGGCCAGATCGCCTTCGGCGCCACCGCGGCCACCGCCGCGCCGGCCCTGACGCTGGCCGGCAAGCCGGCCACGCTGGTGTTCGGCTTCGACCGCAAGCTGACCTACGCCAACGTCATCGTGCGGCGCGAGGATTTCGACAGCGGCAAGATCAAGTCGCTCAAGGACCTGGCCGGTAAGCGCGTGGGCGCGACCCAGCCGCAGTCCAGCACCTGGCTGATGGCGCTGTACCTGATGCAGAAGGCCGGCGTGGCCGACAAGGTCGACATCCGCCCCCTGGGCGACCTGGCCACCATGCTGGGCGCGCTCAAGACCGGCTCGGTGGCCGCCAGCATGGCCACCATGTCGATGATGGAGCAGGCCCGGCAGGAAGGCTGGGGCGTACCGATCTTCGACGCCACCACCGAGGCCTCGTGGAACGAATTCATGGGCGGCGACGTGCCGGGCATCGCCGCGTTGACGCTGCAGGACACCATCCAGAAGCGGCCGGAGACCGTGCAGGCCTTCGTCACCGGCCTGGTGAAGGCACAGGACTTCATCACCGCCCACAGCGCCGCCGAGATCGCCGACGTGATCTACGACGATTACCTGAACGCCTTCCCGCGCGCCGCCATCGAGAAGACGCTGGGCGTGTACAAGGAAACCGTGTTCCTGAAGGACAACCTCATCACCCAGGACGCCTACGATCGCATGACCGCCATCATGGGCGACGGCCGCCAGTTCTCGAACGACGAGATCAAGACGGTGCCCTACGCCAAGTGCGTCGACATGAGCTTCGTGCGCAAAGCGCGAGGCCTGTGATGATCACGCTGGACCGGGTGGGCAAGGCCTACCAGACGCGCCAGGGCACCACCCACGCGGTGGGCGAGGTCAGCCTGGAGATCGCGGCGGGCGAGTTCGTGTCGATCGTCGGCCCCTCGGGCTGCGGCAAGAGCACGCTGCTGAACATGATCGCCGGCTTCCTGCCGCCCACCACCGGCCGCATCGTGGTGGACGGACGGGGGGTCGACGGCCAGGTGCCGCCGGCGCTGGGCTACATCTTCCAGAAGGACACGCTGCTGCCCTGGTTCAGCGTCAGGAAGAACGTGGCGCTGGGCCTGAAGTTCCAGGGCGTGCCGGCCGCGCGCATCGCCAGCCGGGTGGCCGAGCTGCTGGAGCTGGGCCACCTGACGGCCTTTGCCGACGCCTTTCCGCACCAGCTCTCGGGCGGCATGCGGCGGCGCGTGGCGCTGCTGATGAGCCTGGCGGTGGAGCCGCGCATCCTGTTGCTGGACGAGCCGTTCGGTGCGCTGGACACGCACACCAAGACCCACCTGCACCGCGAGCTGATGGAGATCTGGCGCAAGCTGGGCCAGACCGTGGTGCTGGTCACGCACGACCTGGACGAGGCCATCCTGCTGTCGGACCGGGTGGTGGTGCTGTCCGGGCCGCCCAGCCGCGTGCTGCTGGACGAGCGCATCGCCATCCCGCATCCGCGCGACGTCTTCACCCTGCGCGAGACGCCGCAGTTCGTCACCCACGTGCAAAGCCTCTGGAGCGTGCTGGGCCAGCAGTTCCGCGCCGCCGCCTGATGCCATCATGACCGCTCCCGAATTGACCGATACCCTGCAGGACCAGCTGCGGCTGGACCGCCGCGCCAGCACCTTGCGGCGCGTGCGCATCACCTTGTGGCAGGTACTGATCCTGGCCCTCATCCTCGGCTCCTGGGAAACGCTGACGCGCATCCCGTGGTTCACCCAGAACACGCTGTTCGATCCGTTCTTCATCAGCCAGCCGTCGCGCGTGGCGGTGCGGCTGTGGGAATGGCTGCAGCCCGGGCCGCGCTCGGTCTGGCCGCACCTGTGGCTGACGCTGCAGGCCACGTTGGTCGGGCTGGTGGTAGGCGTGGGCAGCGGCTTCCTGGTGGGCATGACGCTCAGCCGCAGCCGCTTCCTGGCGGACGTGTTCAACCCGTTCATCGTGGCCTTCAACTCGATGCCGCGCATCGCCTTCGTGCCGCTCATCACCATGTTCTTCGGGCTGGGGCTGGCGTCCAAGGTGGTGACGTCATGGTTCGTGGTGTTCTTCCTGGTGTTCTTCAACACCTACAAGGGCGGGCGCAGCGTCGAGCGCGAACTGGTGGACTTCTGCCGCACGCTGGGCGGATCGCCGCGCCAGATCCTGTGGCGCGTGCGCATCCCGACCGCCGCCGCCTGGACCTTCGCCGCGCTGCCCAACGCCATCAGCTTCGCGCTGATCGGCGTGGTGCTGGCCGAGTTCGTCGGCTCCACCACCGGCATGGGCTACCTGATGATCACCGCGCTGGCTACACTGAACGCCACCGACATGTTCGCGGCGGTCACGCTGCTGTCCATCGTCGGCATCGCGCTGGTGTACTGCGTGACCTGGCTGGAACGGCGGCTGCTGCACTGGGCGCCCGAATTCCGCGAATGAACCGAGCCGCAACCATGACGACTTCCTTGCCCTATCTGCGCAACTTCGACCTGAGCGGCCAGGTCGCGCTGGTGACCGGCTCGGCCCGCGGGCTGGGCTTCTGTATCGCCCGCGCGCTGGCCGGCAGCGGCGCGCGCGTGCTGATCAACGGCCGCAACGAGCAGGCCGCGGAAAGCACCGCCGCCGCGTTGCGCGGCGACGGCCTGGACGCGCACGCGCTGGCCTTCGACGTCAGCGACGATGCCGCCATGTCGCGGGCGTTCGCGCGCATCGACACCGAACATGGCCGCCTGGACATCCTGGTGAACAACGTCGGCGCGCGCAACCGCAAGACGCTGGCCGACACCAGCGCCGCCGAGATCCGCGAGCTGATCGACACCGACCTGGTGGCAGGCATCCTGCTGGCCAAGCATGCCGCCGAACGCATGGCGCGCCAGGGCGGCGGCCGCCTGATCGCCATCACCTCCGTGGTGGGCGAGCTGGCGCGCGCCGGCGACGCCATCTATCCGGCCGCCAAGCAGGGCTTGACCGGCATGGTGCGGGCGCTGGCGGCGGAGTTCGGCGGGCGCGGCATCACCAGCAACGCCATCGCGCCGGGCACCTTTGCCACCGAGACCAATGCGCAGATGGTGGCCGACCCCGCCGTCGGCCCGCGCATCGCGGCGCGCAACCCGACCGGGCGCTGGGGCGAACCGGAGGAGATCGCCGGCGCGGCGGTGTTCCTGGCGTCGAAGGCGGCGTCGTACGTGAACGGACACGTGCTGGTGGTGGACGGCGGCCTGTCGATCCAGTTCTGACGGCGCGCTGGCCGTGCGGCAAAAACGAAGGGGCCCGCAAAGGGCCCCTGCATCATTCCGGCGGTCCCGGAAGGGATGTGCGCCTGCCCGGCAATCGCCGCCGGCTCAGGTCGTCTCGTCCTGGTACCAGACGCCTTCGGCCAGCATCATCTTGTGGTGGCCATGGCCGGCCGGCATCATGGGAAAGCAGTTCTCCTGCGCCGTCACCGCCACGTCGAGGAAGTAGGGGCCGTCGTGCGCCAGGCATTCGGCCAGCGCCGCGTCCAGTTGCGCCGGGTCCTCGACCCGCGCCGCGCCCCAGCCAAAGGCCCGCGCCAGCGCCACGAAATCGGGCAGCGAGGCGTTGTAGCTGTGGCTGTAGCGGCCGCCGTGGATCAGTTCCTGCCACTGGCGCACCATGCCCATGTAGCCGTTGTTGCACAGCACGACCTTGACCGGCGCCTGGTGCTGCATGGCGGTGGACAGTTCCTGGATGTTCATCAGCACCGAGGCGTCGCCGCTGACGCACACCACGGTCTTGTCCGGATGCGCGACCTGCGCGCCGATGGCGGCCGGCACGCCGTAGCCCATGGTGCCGGCGCCGCCGGACGTCAGCCAGCGGTACGGCTGGTCGAAGCGCAGGTACTGCGCGGCCCACATCTGGTGCTGGCCCACGTCGGTCGAGACGATGGCGTCGCGCCCGGCCAGCGCCGCGTTCAGGCGCGACATCAGGTGCTGCGGCAGGATGGCGTCGGCCGCCGGGGTGTAGCCCAGGCAGTCCTGCGCGCGCCAGGCCTGCACCCGCGCCCACCACGGCGCCAGCCGCGCCGGGTCCAGCGGCTCGGTCAGCTCGGCCTGCAGGGCGCGCACCAGCGGCAGGCAGTCGCCCACCAGGGCCACGTCCACCCGCACCACCTTGTTGATGGAAGCGGGGTCGATGTCGATGTGGATCTTGCGCGCATGCGGGCAGAACTCGGACAGCTTGCCGGTGATGCGGTCGTCGAAGCGGGCGCCGATGCAGACCACCAGGTCGGCGTTGTGCATGGCCAGGTTGGCCTCGACGGTGCCGTGCATGCCCAGCATGCCGACGAATTGCGGGTCGGAGGCGGGGAACGCCCCCAGGCCCATCAGCGTCAGGGTGCAGGGCGCGCCGCTGGCGCGCACCAGCTCGGTGAAGGCGGCGCAGGCCTCGGGGCCGGCGTTCACCAGCCCGCCGCCGCCGTAGAAGATGGGGCGCTTGGCCTGGGCGATCAGCGCGGCGGCGCGGCGCACCGCCGATTGCGGCAGCTTGGGCGCCAGCTTGCCCGACTGGCGCCGCGCGCGCAGCGCCGCCAGCTTCTGCTGCGACGGGGTGTAGTCGTCGCCGTCCGCGTCGCGCGGCACGGCCAGCTGCACGTCCTTGGGGAAGTCCAGCAGCACCGGGCCGGGCCGGCCCTGGCGCGTCAGTTCGAAGGCGCGGGCGGTGACGGCGGCGACGTCGTCCACCGAGCGCACCTGGGTGTTCCACTTGGTCACGGAGCGCGAAATGCCGATAGCGTCGCATTCCTGGAAGGCGTCGGTGCCGATGGCGCTGGTGGCGACCTGGCCGCTGATGCACAGCACCGGGATCGAGTCGCACATGGCGTCCAGCAGGCCCGAGGTGGTGTTGGCCATGCCCGGGCCGGAGGTCACGAACACCACGCCGGTGCGGCCGGTGGTGCGGGCGTAGCCCTCGGCGGCATGCACCGCGGCCTGCTCGTGGCGCACCAGCACGTGGCGCAGGCGCGGCTCGGCATAGAGCGCGTCGTACAGCGGCAGCACGGCGCCGCCGGGATAGCCGAACACGGTGTCCACGCCGTGCGCAATCAGCGTTTCCAGCAGAATCCTGGCCCCATTGGCGGGGGGAGTTTCAGGGGCGGCAAGCGCGGCGGCGACGGAGGGGTGCAGGCGATCGTTCATGCTATCCATCTTATTGGGAATCCGGGAGAATATTTATCTTCTTTTCCACGCATTGCCGGCAAACGCAGTAAATTTATCTTTGGATCGGAGGAATCAAAGAAAATGAACCTGGACAAGTTTGACTTGGCGATTTTGCGCGTGCTGCAAGAGAACGCCCGCGCCAGCCTCAACGACATCGGCGCGGCGGTCGGCCTGTCGTCCACGCCCTGCTGGAACCGGATCAAGCGCATGGAGGCGGCCGGCGTGATCCGTGGCTACACGGTCGACATCGACCCGGCCAGCCTGGGCTTCATGGACACGGTCATCGTCCACGTCACGCTGGAGAGCCACAGCGAAGAAACGCTGTATGAATTCGGGCGGGCGCTGGCGCAGATCCCGGAAGTACTGGAAGCCTTCCTGGTGTCGGGCGACTACGACTACTACATCCGCATCGCCGTGCGCGACACCCGCGACTACGAGCGGCTGCTGCGCGAGCAGCTGTACCGCATCCCCGGCATCCGCCACAGCAAATCCTGCTTCGTCCTGCGCCGCCTGAAGGAGACCATGCTGCCGCTGAACGGGCCGACGACCTGAACGGGCGCGGCCGGGCGGCGCCGTGGCGATGTCAGCGCAGCACGAAGTCCACCGGCTGCGGCGCCTCGGGCAACGGCCGCACGCCCAGCCCGTCGAGCAGGTCGATTTCGATTACCCGCGCCAGCGCCGACAGCGGCAGGTCGTTTTCCTCCAGGCCGAACGGGTCTTCCAGCTCGTCGCCCAGCGCGTCCAGCCCGAAGAAGGTATAGGCGATGATGGTGACCGCCACCGGCATCAGGTATTCCAGCGTGCCCACCAGCCCGAACGGCAGCAGCAGGCAGAACAGCCAGGCCGTGCGATGCAGCAGCAGCGAATAGGCAAACGGCGTCGGCGTGTACTTGATGCGCTCACAGGCCGCCTGGATCGCCGCGCACTGCGCGACGCGCTGGGTCAGCGCCTGATAGAGAATATCGGTCAGCTCCCCGCGCCGCAGGCAGGCCGCCAGGTCGCGGTTGACCGCCAGCAGCAGCGCATCCGGCACGTTGCGATTGCCCGCCAGCGTATCCAGTTCCTCCGGCTGCACCCAGGGCCGCACGGCCGCCAGCACATCCTGGTCGCGCAGCCGCGCCGCCAGCGCGTAACCGAAGCCGATGCAACGCCGCACCAGCCTTTCCTGCACCGGATTGGCGGTACTGGCCGCCAGCAGCACCGCGCTCTCGCGCGCCAGGCTGCGGGCCTGCACGATCAGGTCGCCCCATTGCTTGCGCGCTTCCCACCAGCGGTCGTAGCAGACGTTGTTGCGAAACCCCATGAACACCGACAGCGCCAGCCCGAACAGCGAGAACGGCACCGCCGACAGGTGCGTGGGCGAGAACCATTGGCGGTGGTACATCCACACCACCACGCACGACAGCAGCGTAATGACCAGGATGCGGCTGAAGATGCGGGGAATGATCGAACCGCGCAAAACAAAGAACAAACCCAGCGCGGAAGGACGCGGACGGACAATCATGGTGCAGGTACGCAAGAAACGAGGCGGCGCCCACTATACGCCTGTCATCGTGTCACAAGCGCGCCGATATAATTCTGTTTCGTCTCACCGCCACACTGCCGCCACTCAATGACCTCCGAAGACACCCCCATCAAGCCCTGGTACGTCGTGCGCCGCTCCAAGCTGCACGGCAACGGCGTCTTCGCCGCCCGCAAGATCCCCGCGGGCACCCGCATCATCGAGTACGGCGGCGCCCGCATCAGCGCCAAGGAAGCCGACCGTCGCCACCCCACCAACCCCGACGATCCCTTCCACACCTTCTTCTTCGCCCTCAGCTCCGGCCGCGTCATCGACGGCGGCGACCAGGGCAACGACGCCCGCTGGATCAACCACTCCTGTGAGCCCAACTGCGAGGCCCAGGAAGGCAAGCACGGCAAGCGCGTCTACATCGTCGCGCTGCGAGACATCCCGCGCGGCACGGAACTCTCCTACGACTACGGCCTGGTCCTGGACGGCCGCATCACCAAGGCCCTGAAGGAAGGCTACAAGTGCCTCTGCGGCACCCCGCCGTGCCGTGGCACCATGCTGGCGCTGCCCGAAAAGAAGAAGAAAAAGAAAAAGGCCGAAGCGCCCGCGCAAACGGAAACCACAAAGTAAGCAAGCGGCAAGGGCGCCAACAGCGCAGCCACAACGGCCGCGCTCGCCCAACACCCGGCCGCCAGCCACGCCAGCCCGGCACCGCCCCGCCGCAAGACACCCAAACGCCAAAGAAGGCCGCCCGCGCGGCCGC
>NZ_QHHO01000049.1:1368064-1375619 GCF_003184165.1 Achromobacter sp. RW408 | reverse complement strand
GTGGAAGAGGCGGCGGCCGCGGCCGGTTCGCTGCAGGAACAGGCGCAGCGCCTGGCCGAAGCCGTGGCCGTGTTCAAGATCAACGCGGGCGACGTGATCGAGGTGCCGGCGCGCCAACTGGCGCAGCACCGCAGTGCGCCGCGGGTTGCCGCGCCGCAAGCTGAAACGGTTGCGCCGACGCCGGCGCCGGCCCCGACAGCCGCCGCACCCGCGGCACGCCAGGCCGCGCCCGCGGCGCGCCTGACGCATAGCGCGCCGCGCGCCAAGACGGCGACGGCGGAAGCGGCCAGCGCGGCGCGTCCGCCGCGCCGCCCGGCGGCCCCCCGCGCGGCGGCCAACGACGCCAAGCCGGCGCCGGCGGCTACCCGCCGCCAGGCGCCGGCCGACGATGACTGGGAATCTTTTTGACGCCGGTCGAAACCGGTAAATGGGCAGGTATGCGAGGCTATCTACAACATCTTCTGGCAGCAGCGGCGATCACGGCGCTGATCACGGGCTGCGCGGCGACGGGCCACAATTTCGACCCGGGCAAGCTGTCGACGCTGACCCCCGGGCAGACGACGCTGGAAGAGGCCTCGCGGGCGCTTACCGCGCCTCCTGACAAGTTCTACAAACAGACCGACGGCACCTTCCTCGCCCTCTGGTCCTTCAAGATCACGTTTGTCGCCGACGGCTTGTACAGCCGCAAGGAAGCGCTGCTGCAGTTCGGCCCGGACGGCCGCCTGATGCGCCTCGTCGACAGCACCAATATTCTGCTGGAACCCTGGGAACGCCAGAAACTGCTCGGCCCCGCGCCCGCGCCTGACGCCAGTCAGGAATGGGCGCAGCAGCCGGCGCCGGCCCCCCAGGTGGAAACCATCGTCATTCCGGTGCCGGCTGCGCCGCCCGAACCGACGCGCCAGGGGCGATAGGCCCCGTTCCGCGGAGAGCGTGCCGGCCCCCGGGCCGGCGCGTACGTCGCCCTGAAGCGTGCCCGCTCCGCAAGGATGGCGCGCCAGGGTGGTTTTTCATTTGGTCAGAGCTGTACCTGAGGGATGGGGAAAGAATATGGAAGCGAGTCTGGAATCCGGAGCGAAGTCCGGCAAGGTCGGTAAGAAAAAGGCCGCGCGCGCGCCCAAGGTGAAACGCAAGATGAGGCTGCGCGATGCCCGCGTCGGCACGATGCTGCTGTGGGTGATGGCGTTCTTCGCCGTGTTGATCGCGGCTGTGGGCGGACTGGCTGCCTTCTTCCTGCAGCACAACTATGAATCGATCCGCCAGGTCAATGAGCTGACCGAACGCGCCAAGCAGGTTGAAGTCATCAACAGCGACATGCTGCGCGCCCGCGTCAGCCTGATGGTCGCCGCCCGCCACCTGCAGGAATCCGGCTGGGGCAGTGGCGAGAACTCGGCGCGCGACGCCGCCGCCGCGCTCAAGGGCGCCACCGATCTGTTGACGGGCGTGCGCAGCCGTTTCGCGGAATTCCAGAAGAACATGCTGCAGGACGACACCGGCCGCCAGCTGTCGATGAACCTGGTCCGCCGCTACCGCTCGTATATCGA
The DNA here is from genome assembly GCF_003184165.1 of Achromobacter sp. RW408. NCBI lineage: Bacteria > Pseudomonadati > Pseudomonadota > Betaproteobacteria > Burkholderiales > Alcaligenaceae > Achromobacter > Achromobacter sp. RW408. Next base: position 1,374,078 of record NZ_QHHO01000049.1, on the reverse strand, counting down.
TGACGGCGTCGACACCATGGTCGAGGCGCTGCGCAGCGAGGACTATTCCACTTTCTACATGGTGAACAACGAGTACGGTACGCCCCGCAGCGCGGCCTTCATCGAGGCCATCGCCGAGTTCAGCAAGTACATCGACGCCCAGCAGCAGGCCACGATCGACCAAGCCGAGGCCAATTTCAACCGTGCCATGGTTGCCGTGGCGGTTGCGGTGGCGCTGGCACTGGCGCTGATGGTGTTCTGCCGGGTGCTGTTTGGCCGCCTGGTGGTGCGCCCGCTGGTCGAGGCTGGCCAGCATTTCGACAAGATCGCCGCGGGCGACCTGACCAGCCGCGTCGAGGTGCGTTCGCACAACGAGATCGGCCAGCTGTTCGCGGCCCTCAAGCGCATGCAGGAAAGCCTGACCCGCACCGTATCCACGGTGCGCCGCGGCGTCGATGAAATCACGGTCGGTTCGCGCGAGATCTCGGCCGGCAACACCGACCTGTCCAGCCGCACCGAAGAGCAGGCGGCCTCGCTGGAGGAAACCGCGGCTTCGATGGAAGAGCTGGCCTCGACGGTCAAGCAGAACGCCGACAACGCGCGCCAGGCGAACCAGCTGGCGGCCAGCGCGTCGGATGTTGCCGAGCGCGGCGGTTCGGCGGTGGCCGAGGTGGTCAACACGATGCAGGGCATCTCGGCCAGCTCGCGCAAGATCTCGGAAATCGTGTCGGTGATCGACGGCATCGCGTTCCAGACCAACATCCTGGCGCTGAACGCGGCGGTGGAAGCGGCCCGCGCGGGCGAGCAGGGCAAGGGCTTCGCGGTGGTGGCGGGCGAAGTGCGCTCGCTGGCGCAGCGCAGCGCGCAGGCGGCCAAGGAGATCAAGGGCCTGATCGAGGACTCGGTGAGCAAGGTGGGCGCCGGTTCGCAACAGGTCGAACGCGCGGGCGCGACGATGCAGGAGATCGTGGCCTCGGTCAAGCGGGTGACGGACATCATGGGCGAGATCTCGGCGGCGTCCGAGGAGCAATCGAGCGGCATCGACCAGGTGAACCGCGCGGTGTCGCAGATGGACGAAGTGACGCAGCAGAACGCGGCGCTGGTGGAAGAGGCGGCGGCCGCGGCCGGTTCGCTGCAGGAACAGGCGCAGCGCCTGGCCGAAGCCGTGGCGGTGTTCAAGATCAACGCCGGTGAAGTCATCGAGGTGCCGGCCCAGCGCCTGTCCTCGGGCCGATCCTCCGCCGCCGATGACTCGCGGCTGCAAGCGCCTGACGCGCTTGCCCTTGGACACTGAGGGCGGCGGTGGCAACAGCGGCAAACATGGCGCCGTCCATTCCGGTGGACCGCCAATTCGATTTCCGGGATGCGGACTTCACCCGCGTCCGCAAGATGATCCACGCGCGCGCCGGCATTTCGCTGGGCGCGCACAAGCGGGAAATGGTCTACAGCCGCCTGGCGCGGCGCCTGCGCGCGCTGGGGCGGCAGGACTTCGGCAGCTACCTGGACCAGCTCGAAAACGAGCCCGACGCGGCTGAATGGGAAGATTTCGTCAACGCCCTGACGACCAACCTGACAGCGTTTTTCCGCGAGTCGCATCACTTTCCGATCCTGGCCGATTTCGCGCAGAAGCGCGGCGGTCCGGTGTCGGTGTGGTGCTGCGCCGCTTCGACGGGCGAAGAGCCGTACTCCATCGCCATCACGCTGGCCGAAGCGCTGGGACCGCGGGCCAGCGCCTGCTCGGTGCTGGCGACCGACATCGACACCAATGTGCTGAACCGGGCGCGCACCGCCGTCTATCCGGCCGAACGCGTGGCCAAGATGGAGGAAAGCCGGCTCAAGCGCTTCTTCCTGAAGGGCCGCGGCGCCAATGCCGGGCAGGTCAGGGTGCGCCCCGAGATTGCCGACATGGTGCGGTATGAAACGTTGAACCTGCTGGCGCCGTCCTGGCCGATCAGCGAGAAGTTCGACGTGATCTTCTGCCGCAACGTCATGATTTATTTCGACAAGCCGACCCAGGCGAAGATCCTCGAGCGGTTCGTGCCGTTGCTCAAGCCGGGCGGGCTGCTGTTTGCGGGCCATTCCGAGAACTTCACCTATATCAGTCGGGATTTCCGTCTGCGCGGGCAGACAGTCTACGAATGCGCAGGTAAGGCCTAGGCGCGCCCCTGCGGCGAGCTTGCGGCCAGACTTAGGCGGTAAAAAATGCAGAAAATCAGAGTCTTATGTGTGGATGATTCCGCGCTCGTGCGCGGACTGATGACCGAGATCATCAACAGCCAGCCCGATATGGAAGTGGTTGCGACCGCGCCCGACCCCCTGGTGGCGCGCGAGTTGATCAAGAAGCACAATCCCGACGTGCTGACGCTGGACGTGGAAATGCCCCGCATGGACGGGCTGGATTTCCTCGAAAAGCTGATGCGCCTGCGGCCGATGCCGGTGGTGATGGTGTCGTCGCTGACCGAGCGCGGCGGCGAAATCACGCTGCGCGCGCTGGAACTGGGCGCCATCGACTTCGTGACCAAGCCCAAGCTGGGCATCCGCGACGGCCTGCTCGAATACACCGAGATCATCGCCGACAAGATCCGCGCGGCCTCGCGCGCCAAGCTGCGCGCGCCCAGCCCGCACGCGCCGGCCGCGGCGCCCGCGCCGATGTTGCGCCGCCCGCTGTCCAGCTCGGAAAAGCTGGTGATCGTGGGCGCTTCCACGGGCGGCACCGAGGCCATCCGCGAGGTGTTGCAACCGCTGCCGCCGGACAGCCCGGCGATTCTCATCACGCAGCACATGCCGGCGGGCTTCACCCGTTCGTTCGCGCAGCGGCTGGACGCGCTCTGTGCCGTCACCGTCCGCGAGGCAGTGCATGGCGAACGCGTGCTGCCGGGCCACGTTTACCTGGCGCCGGGCGGCGACACGCACATGCGCCTGGGGCGCAGCGGCGCCAACTACGTGATCGAGCTGGAGGCCAGCGAACCGGTCAATCGCCACCGCCCGTCGGTGGACGTGTTGTTCAATTCCGCCGCCGTGGCGGCGGGCAAGAACGCCATCGGTGTCATCCTGACCGGGATGGGCAAGGACGGGGCGGCCGGCATGCTGGCCATGCACCGCGCCGGCGCCCATACCATCGCGCAGGATGAAGCCAGTTGCGTGGTCTTCGGCATGCCCCGGGAGGCCATCGCAATCGGTGCGGCTGACGAAGTAGTGCCGCTGTCGGCGATGAGTGAGCGCATTCTGACTCGCCTGGGCGACCGGGGGCACCGCGTGTGACGCGGATGCGGTCCCGATCGATCTCAAGCAAATTTCTTCTGGAGTAAAAGATGGTAGACAAGGGCATAAAGATTCTGGTGGTGGATGACTTCCCCACCATGCGGCGGATCATCCGCAACCTGCTCAAGGAACTCGGTTTCGAGAACGTGGACGAGGCCGAGGACGGCGCGATCGGCCTGGAGAAGCTGCGCAACGGCGGCTTCCAGTTCGTGGTCTCCGACTGGAACATGCCCAACCTGGACGGCCTGGAAATGCTCAAGCAGATCCGCGCCGACGCCAGCCTGGCCTCGCTGCCGGTGCTGATGGTGACGGCCGAGGCCAAGAAGGAAAACATCGTCGCGGCGGCCCAGGCCGGCGCCAACGGTTATGTGGTCAAGCCTTTCACCGCGGCGACGCTGGAAGAGAAGCTGGTCAAGATCTTCGAGAAAATTGGCGGCTGAGGTGTGCAATGAGCACGACGCAGAATGATGACTCGACCGAATCGCCCGACCTGATTCACCGTATCGCCTCGCTGACGCGCATGCTGCGCGACAGCATGCGCGAACTGGGCCTGGACCAGGCGATCAAGGACGCCGCCAACGCGATTCCCGATGCCCGCGACCGCCTGCGCTACGTGGCGCAGATGACCGAGCAGGCCGCCAACCGGGTCTTGAACGCGACCGAGGCCGCGGGCCCGATCCAGGACGGCATGTCGCGCTCGGCGCAGGCGCTCGATGGCCGCTGGCAGCAATGGTACGACCAGCCGCTGGAACTGCCCGAGGCCCGTGAACTGGTCAAGGACACGCGCGCGTTCCTGCAGGACGTGCCCAAGCAGACGCAGCAGACCCAGTCCAAGCTGATGGAAATCATCATGGCCCAGGACTTCCAGGACCTGACCGGCCAGGTCATCATGCGCATGATGGACGTGGTCGGCGCGATCGAGCGCGAGCTGTTGCAGGTGCTGCTGGACAACGTGCCGCAGGAACGCCGCGACGAGGCCAACAGCCTGCTCAACGGCCCGCAGGTCAGCCCGCAGGGCAAGACCGACGTGGTCACCAGCCAGGACCAGGTCGACGACCTGCTGGCCAGCCTGGGCTTCTGATCCGGCGGGCGAGGGCGGGCCGCCAGGGCCCGCCAGCCACCGCCGCGAGGCCGGGCATGGACGTATTCCCTAAGGGTGCGAAGCGGCGCCCTTGGGTAGACTGCAAAACAATAAGAATCGGGGCCCAGCAGTAGGAGACGGGCGCGCGCGCCCAGGCAACGGATGTCCATAGAAGACGATCCGGGCCGCACAAGGAGGTGCCATCTTGGCCAGATCCACATTCCGATTCGGAGGCATCTGGGGTTTGTTGCGCCGGCTCAACCACGGCCGCGCCACGCTCTCGGAACGCCCGCTGTCGTTCAGTCCGGCCGCATGGCCGTTGTATCGCTTCCTGGCCGGCATCCGCGGCCGGATCGCCACGGTGCGGCAATCCAGCATCGAGATCGCCTTGAATACCGCCCGGACCCAATTCCAGGCCGGCCGCTGCGCGCAGCTGGCGCAGGAACAGGCGCGGGCGGCCGAGGCGTTGGCGGCCAGCGGCGCGCAGATCGCGGCGCTGTCGGCATCCACGTCCACCCACGCGCGCGAGATCGCCGACGTGTCCGGCCAGAATCTGCGCGCCGCCGAGCAGGCGCTGGCGGAGCTGTCCGAGGTCAAGGAGCGGGTCGACCGCATGACCCGGGAGATGGCCGCCTTCACCGATGTGGTGGGCCAGCTGACCGATCGCGCCCGGTCGGTGGGAGATATCAGCAAGCTGATCAAGGACATCGCGTTGCAGACGCAGTTGCTGGCCCTGAACGCGGGGGTCGAGGCGGCCCGCGCCGGCGACGCCGGCCGCGGCTTCGCCGTGGTGGCCAGCGAGGTCGGCCGCCTGGCCGAACGGGTCAATGCGGCCACCAGCGATATCGGCCGCCATACCGGTGAAATGCTGGAGCTGGTCGATTCGACCCAGCGCCAGACCGGCACGCTGCGCGAGGATGTGGACGCCTCGGGCGCGGTGCTGGACAAGACGCGCCAGGATTTCCAGCATTTCGTGCGGGATTTCGACAGCATGAATCGCCAGGTGGGCGAGGTGGTGCAGGCCATCGGCGAGGTCGATGCCACCAACCACGGAATGAGCCAGGACGTGAGCCGTATCGCGGCGCTGAGCGCCGACGTGCGCGAGCGGGTGGCGAGCATGTCCGGTGAGATCGATCGCATCCGGCGCCAGACCGAAAGCGTGCAGGAGGTGCTGTCGGACATGCGGACCGGCAATACCGCGTTCGACCGCCTGTCCGAGGCGCTGGACGCCTTCCGGGCGGCCGCGACCCGGCTGCTGGAACAGGCGCGGGCGCGCGGCCTGGATGTGTTCGATCGCCACTACCAACGGATCGCCGGCAGCGAGCCGCCGCGCTACCACACGGCCTATGACCGCGGCATCGACGAGGCGCTGACACAGTTGCTGGACAGCGTGCTGGAGGCGGTGCCTGGCGGCAGCTACGCGCTGCTGGTGGATGCGCGGGGCTATGCGCCGGCCCACAACAGCCGCTATTCGCACCCCCCCAGCGGCGATCCGGCGCAGGATATCGCGCGGGTGCGGCACAAGCGGATCTTCGACGATCCGGTCGGGGCGCGCCTGGCCGCGAACACGGAAACCCTGCTGTTTCAGACCTACTCCCGTGACACGGGGGAGATCGTCAACGATATTTCCGTGCCTTTGTATCTGGACGGGGAACATTGGGGCGCGGTGCGCATCGGGCTGGATTACGTGCGT
>NZ_QHHO01000049.1:1353054-1368054 GCF_003184165.1 Achromobacter sp. RW408 | reverse complement strand
GTGCGCTGCGCGGTCGACTGCACCGCGCCCTTGTCCGCGAACCAGGCCGGGCTGAAGGCGCGCGCCTGGGCCTGCGCCGCGCCGCTCCAGCCGCCCGCCACCAGCAACACCGCCAACGCCTGCGTCACCGGCCTCAGGCGCCAGGCGGGACGGCGCGAACGCCGCGGGGAACTGCGGGAAACAAGAGCGTGATTACGGCTGGGCATGACGGCTTTTCCTTCCTGGAATCGGATCTGGCATCTGCAGCGCCGGGGCCGGTTCGCCGGGAAAAAACGGCGGCACGGACCGGGCGATTCTGCGCATGGGTGCCTAGACCGTCTGAAGCGTCATCGACTGCGCTTTTTCACAAAAAATTCATATTTCAGGTTTTGGACGCGGCGGCGGCCGCCTGCGGCCGGCTCAGCTCAGCAGCACGATGCCGCCGGGCAGCGACGTGACCTGGGCGCCGTACACGTCGCGGATCAGCAGCGCGGCATCGGCCAGCTGGTCCAGCGAAAAGCGCGCCTGCACCATGCTGCCCGCCAGGCGGTCGCCCACCAGCACGATGCGGCCGGGGCGATAGCGGTTGATCTCGTCGACCACCTGCGCCAGCGGCACACCGTTGAACTCCAGCACCCCGCGGCGCCAGGCGGTGACCGCGTCCAGGTCCACCCGCCGCGGTCCGCTGGCGCCGGCCGCGCCCAGCACCACCTGCTGCGCGGCGGTCAGTTCCAGCGAGTCCTGCCGCGATGTGACGCGGGCGCTGCCCTCCAGGCAGGTCACGCGGACCTGGCCGTCGGTGTAGCGCACGTTGACGCAGCCCGACGTGGCGTTGATCCGGCCGGCGCCCGCCGTCAGGCTGACGGGTTGGCCGGCCGTCGCCAGCTCGACCTCGCCGGCCAGCAGGTCGATCTGCTGCGCCTGGCCGCTGCGCGACAGGTTGATGCGGGTCTGCGTGTTCAACTGCACGCTGGCATCGCCCGCCAGCGCCACCCGGCGCTGCTCGCCGGTGCCGCTGCGCACGTCGGCGGTCAGTTCGTCGACGGCTGGCCACAGGCCCAGCGGCGGCTTGAACGCCAGCCACGCGCCGCAGGCCGCCACCGCGCCGCCCAGGAAGGCGCGCCGCGCCGGCCGCGCGCTGCGGCCACGGCGCGCCTGCGCCGCCTGGACCTGGCGCGCGGCCGGCGCCAACTGCTGCCAGGCGCTGCGCGTTTCCTTGAAGATGCGGGCGTGCTCGGCGCTCTGTCCGCACCAGCGGCGAAAGGCCTCGCCATCGGCCACGCTGGCCTGGCCCGAAGCCAGGCGCACGACCCAGGCCTGGGCCTCGCGCTTGAGCGCGGCCGCGGGGTCGCCACCGGGGCGGGAGCGTCTGAACAGGGGTGTCATATAGCTAAGACGTTTCCCGGGGTCGGGGACCGTAGCGCTGGACATACTTTTTTTCCAATTTCTCGCAACAGTGCTCCAGCCCCGCGCGCAATTCCTTTTCCACGGTCCGCACCGAGATGCCGAAACGTTCGGCGATCTCGCGGTGCGGCACGTCGTCCACCCGCGCCGCGATCACGATCGCCTGGCGCCGGCGCGGCAGTTCGGCCAGCGCCGCTTCCAGCGCCTCGACCTGCTGGCGGCCCTCCGCCACCTGCGCCGGGCCGGCCGCCTCGTCGGCCATGTCGTACAGCTCCTCGATCTCGGCCATCGACAGGATGCGCGCATTGGCGCGGCGCTGGTCCTCGGCGATGTTCGAGGCGATCTTGAAGAGATAGGCGGCCGGATACTCCACCGGCGCGGTCTCGGCCAGGCTGTCGACCCGCAGCCACGCTTCCTGCATGGCGTCGTTGGCCAGGTCTTCCGATCCCAGCCGGATGCGCAGGCGCTTGCGGAATTCCTGGTACTTGGACAGGAACAGGTTGCGCAGGGCGTCGCCGGTCATGGCCATGCGCGTCAACCCGCCGCGCCGGCCAGGCGGCAATCGGCCCGCGGATCCGGGCGCGGCGCCAACACGATGGTCACCGGCTGCGGCAGGTCGGCCGGCGGCGGCGTGTCCATGATCAATCCCGCCAGCACCCCGGCCAGCGCCTCGTCGCGGCGCGCGTCGCCGGTGCCCGCCAGCACGCGGGCCTGGCGCACCACGCCATTGCGCCCGATCCACAATTGCAGCGAGGCGCGGTAGCGGCCGAACTGCGCGCCGGTCCATTGGCACAGCGCGCGCGTCACGGTGTTCTGCAGCACGCCGGCGTAGCGCGTCACGGCGCCCGCCGAAGCGCCGGCGGCCGGCGGGCGCGCCGCCGCCGCGGGAGCCGCCGCCTCCACCAGCGTGAACGCCGACGCGCTGGTGTAGCGCGCCTGCAGGCCGGTGCCGGCCAGCAACTGGCGCAGCGCCTCGCGCGGCGCCAGGCGGCCGCGCACCGCGGCGCCTTGTCGGCCCGCCGTCACGCGGCTGGTGACCAGCACCGCCATGCCGGTGGCCTGGGTATACGCGGCCAGCGCCGCATCCAGCGGCTGCGCGGCGATGTCGAACGGGATCAACGCGGTTTCGGCGGCCCGTTGCTGGGCCAGCGCGGCCGGCGGCAGCATCGACAGGCCGAGCGCGAACCACCATGCGAACGCCCAAGCGGCCCCAGGCGCCTGCGTGACTGTCATAACACCCCGATGTCTCTAAGATGGCGTGGCGACTGCGTGCCGGCGACGGCCGGACGCAGGGCGGAAGCGGCATGGTAGCGGCCGCATGTGACGGTCGGGTGACGCCCGCGTGACGATCGAGGCCGCATCGCCCGGCAATCGTCATGTGCGCGTCACCCGCGTGCCGTCCGCCCTTACATCGCCAGCCGACTTCTCTCGAGCGGGCTGAGCGCGCGCATCTCGCTGTCGTCCAGCGTCCCGGCCCCCAGGACCTGCACCGCGCTGGCGGCGTCGTAGCCGGTGGCCGGCCCCGGCGCCGCCGGCCGGGACGCGCCCGCCAGCGGCTCATCGCCGTGTCCCAGGATCTGCACGGTGATCACCGATGGCAGGTTCCGGCGTGCCTGGCTTTGGGCGCGCTGGACGGAATCCTGCGCGGCGTTGACCGCGGAACTGGCGGCGGCGCTGGCCGACGCCAGCGCGCCTGTGTTGGCCGCAGCCGCCACCGGGACGCCCTGGCTGTCGCCCTGGGCCTGGATGTTGGCCGCGTTGACCACCTGCAAGGCGGCGATGTTGACGTTGCCCGAGACCCGGATGCCAGCCTCCCCCGCGTCAATGGTGCCAAGCGGGGCGTACAGGTCCACATCGCCTGCTGGCACCTCGGGCAGCGGCGCCAGCGTCGCGATGCCCGCGCCCGTGCTGGGCGCGGCGGGCGACAGCGTCACATTGCCGACGCTGTCGTAGACACGTTTGGGAGGTGTGTACAGCACACTGGTCTTGGAACCACGGCCCGCGTTGATGTCCCCCTGCGCGGACCAGGCGGTGATGCCGCCGCCGAACGTGGTCATGACGCGGCTCTGGCCCAACAGGATGCTGCCCAGCGCATACAGCTGGATATCGCCTTCGCCCTGTGTAATGATGCCGGCCGTGGCGGGCGGCGCCGCGCCTTCCACGCCGAACACCTGCTGTCCGCCCGGCGTCAGCAGCTGGATGTCGCCGCCGAAAGCGGTGCGGATACCGGCCGCGCCATACAGCGTGAGATCGCCCTGGTAGGCACCGGGCGCGGTATCCGGGAACAGCGCCGCGATGGCCTGGCGGCCGCGCAGGTAACTGGCGCTGCGCGGACCTGACTTGTCGTTGTATTCGCGGCCGCCTGCGCGCAGTTCGGCAAAATACACCTGGCGCGCAAAGATCCGCTGCTGCTCGGCGGGCAAGGCGTCGAAGTAGGCGCGCGCCTGCTCGCCGCTGCCCGCGAAACCGTAGCGCTGCGTCAACCACAGCAGCAGTTCCGCCTCATAGGTCTTGAAGGGCAGGCCCTGGTCTTCACGCGGCCGGCCGGCATCGGCCAGCCGCGCCGGATCCAGGTAGCGCGCCAGGAACCCGGCGTAGTCCGGCCCGGCCGCGCCCACCCCCGCCTGCACGGCGATCGACGCTCCCGGCCGCGGATCGCCCGGCAGCACCGGGCCGAGGCTGCCGATGGCGGCCCGGTCGGCCATCAGCACGTGGCGGCCCGCCGTGACCTCCAGCACGCCCGGCCCCGCCACCTGGAACGTGCTGTACAGGATGTCGCGGCCCGCCGCGACCCGCGAAACATCGAGCCCGTCCCGATGCAGGAACAGATTGCCGCTGGACACACCGTCGCCGATCCCGAAGGTATAGCCGTTGCTGGTGGGCACCGCGGTGGGCTTGCCGATGTCGGTGCCCGAGGCCACGATGTCCCGTCCCGCCATCATCCAGACCGGGCCGGCGGCCTCGAACCAGTTCAGGCCGGCCTGCGGCCCCTGCGCCACGCTGATCAGCTCGCCGCTGCGCAACCCGACGATGTCGCCGTCGCGCGCATATAGCCGCGTCACGGCGTTGGAGCCGGCGGCGCCCGCGGTCGGTGCGCCGAAATGGAACAGTGGGTAATGGATACCGCGCGTCGCGGCGCCACCGCCGGCCCCCTGGTTGCCCAGCAATACCGCATCGCTGGCCAGGGAGTCATAACCGGCGAAGGCGGGGTTGCGCACGCTCGCCATCACGGTCGGATCGGCGCCGGATCGATTGATGGCGTAGCCGCCAGCGTAGATCGAGTCGCCGGCCAGCAGTTCCAGTTGGCCGCGAGCGCCCGGCGCCAGGGTAAGCGAATACGGCACGCCATCGATTTCGCTGTTCAGGTAGCCCGCGGACGCGCCGGCGTAGACGCTGCCGTCGTAGGCGGTGGCGCGCAGTATCGACGGATACAGATAGCGCGCGTCCGAGGCCGACGTGTTGCGCCCCGTCTGCAGCGGTGAATTGCGGGCGCTGTGCGCGGTCTGGCGGCTGGGCGCGAGGTTGCCGCCAGCGCTGGCCAGTTCAATGGCGGTGCTGTCGGTCCACATCGAAAACCAGCTGTAGCCGCCGCCCGCCAGCGCGGTGCCGTCGGGCAGCCGGAACGGCGTGCTGTTGGGCACTGCGACACGGCCAGGGTCGCCAGCCCCGCCCAGCACCAGGTCGCCGCGCGTATCAACGCGCATGACCGCGTCGCCAGGCATCAGCACCAGCCCCCCCGTGGCGCTGGCCAGGGTGGACGTGTAGGGATCGTAGCCGCGGCTTTCCTTGGCGTCCTGCAGGGTCGCGTTGTTGCCATATTGCAGCGCCAGGCCGCCCACCGCGCCCGCCGAGAGGCGCACGCTGCCCCGCAGGTTGATCAGGGCGCCCTGCAGGTCCAGGGCCGGGTCGCCATAGAAGGGCTTGGCGCCCGTCGTCGTCGACACCAGTCCGCGCGCGTTCTGGGTCGGATTCAGCCGGCCGCCGATGCGCACGTCGATATCCCCGCCGCCGGTCAATGCGAGGGCGCCGTCGGCAGCGACGCGGCCGGTGCTGCCCACCGCAACGACCAGGCCCTGGCTGCGCGGGTCCGAAGCGGTGCCGCGCGCGTCGATATTGCCGGCGTCGCCGTCGGCGCGCACGCTGACGTTGCCGCCGCCCAGCGCGCCGAATCCGGTGAAACCGGCCAGCAAAGGCGTGCCATCCTTGAACGAGGCAGGGGCCTGCGTATAGCTGCCGAAGTTGATCCACCATGCCGTGGGTGTGTCACCGCCGTTGGCGCTGCCCGTGCCCTGGCGCCACAGCCAGTTGCCGACGCCGACGCTGGGATCGATCACGCGTCCCTCGAGGGACGCGGGCACGGTCCTGCCCCATACGTCGCCGCGCAGCGCGCCGCCGGCATACAGGTCGAGATTGCCGCCCGCCTCGGGATACCAGGCCTGGTAGGCCCCGTCCGCCACGAACGGCTCATAGGTCGAGGCGTAGGCATCCCCCAGCACCGTGCCGCCATAACGGCCGCGCGACAGCAGGTAGGCCGGCGCCACGTCGGCCGCTTGCGTGCCCGCCGTGTAGACGCCATAGGCCGACCGCAGGCTGATGTCTCCCCCCGCCGCCAGCGCCAGATCGCCCGTGCCCGTGCGCAGCACGCTGAAGTTCTGCGTATGGTTAACGATCGTCAGGGTGGTCTTGTTCGCGACGCATTGATCGGGAAATGTCTTGCACAGCGCCAGGTCGCCATCGGCCACCGGCTCGCCTCCGGGGAACCCCAGCCAGTTGTCCTCGGCCCACACCCAGGGCGGCGGCGGCACGCACAGGCCGGGCGTGACATCGCACAGCCACTGCATTTCGTCCGGCACCGGTTTGCCCGGTTCGGCGCCGTAATCCGGCGCGTCAGGCCCCCACACCAGCCGGGCGTTGCCCTGCTCCAGACTGACGTTGTAATGGCTGTCGGCCAGCGTCAGGTGGCCTGCGCCCGGCAGGACGCGGCGCGGATCGGCCGCCTCCAGGTCGGCGCCCGCCACCAGCTGGACCGACCACGACTGGCTGCCGGCGGGCAGCATCGGCGCCAACGCCCAATTGCGCCGCTGCGCCGCCGTGGCGTCCGGCCGCAATGGCACGTATTCGGTGCCGGCCGGAAGCATCAGCTTGGCCTGCGACGGGATCAGCGCGCCCAGCTTGAGCGTGATCGTGCCCGCCAGACGCAGCACGTTGGCCTCATTGCCCTGGGTGGTGTGCAGGTTCGGCAGGGCCACGTCCGCCGGCCAGGTGAACGCCTGCAAGGCCGTGCCCTGCGCCAGCAGCGTGCCCGCGCCCAAGCGCGTCCCCGCAGGCAGTTCCACGGCCTGCGCCAGCACGGTGCCGGCCCCGTACAGCAACTGTCCGGCCGCATCGCGCACGTCCCCGGACACCACCGTGCCCGGGGCCAGCGACAGGCTCTGGTCCAGCACCGCCTCCACCGGCAGGCGCGTCCCCGCCGCCAGCGTGGTCGCCTGCAAGGGCAAGGGGTAATTCAGGGTGCGCCCGCCCGGGAACTCGGTGCCTTCGGCCAGCTCCACTCCCCCGCGCGGCAGGACCACGTCACCGCCGAAGGGCTGCGTCCCCGGTGTCAGGATCCAGCCGTTCTCGTCGTCCGGCGACGCCGGCGGCGGGGCGAAACCGTCGTTGATGCTGCCATATACATCCAGGTTGCCCTTGGCCCGCAGCACCAGCGCGCCCGCCTCGCCGGAGCCATACGCGGCGCCCAGCGGCGTGCGCGGATTCAGGCTGGCATAGCGATAGCCCGACAGGTCCAGGTCGCCTTGCACGACCAGGTCGCCGTCCGCACTGCGGCTGACGATCTCGACGCCGGGCCGCAGATGGAACACGTCGCGATAGACGGCATTGTTCAGGCCGGCGAGCTTGCCGCCGAGCAGGTTGCCGTTGGCCAGCGCGCGGCCCATGAAAGCCGCACTGTCGGCATGCTTTTCGTTCAGGTAATCCTGGTCGATGATCTGGTATTCGCGCCCGCCGCTGCGCTCGGCGGGATCACCGGGACGGGCATCGTCGTAGCGCTGCGTGGCGATCAGCGTGATTGCCTTGGCGCCCTCGATGGCCAGAGGTCCGCGCGCCTCGATGGCAATGTCGCCATATGTGGCGGCGGCATCCGGCGCGCCGCCCCCGTTGATGCCGGCGTTGCCGGCCGCATCGACGCGCGGCGCCAGCAATTCCAGCGTGCCGCGCGCGGCGCCATCGTGCTGCCCCGCCGCCGTGCCTTGGGTGGCCGCCGTGCCATGGCGCAAGTCGATGCGCGCGCCCCCGGCCAGGGTCAGCACGCCCTGGCCGGCATTGAGTTCGACGACGGCGCGGTTGGGCGCGTCGATGATCTTGCCGTAGCTGTCCACGCGCAGCAGCGTGCCGTGCGCATCGAGCACGGCGCCGGACGCCAGCGTCAGCCCTTCGCGCGCCGCCAGCCGGATGCGGCCGACCCGTTCGCCGCTGGCGTCGACACGGCCCGCCACGGTCAGGTGGCCGCCGTCCAGCGACAGATTGATATCGTTGGCGCGCAAGGCGTCGCCCACCGTCAGGTTGCCCTGCTTGATCTGGAAACTGCGCGCGCCGCTCACGCCGCCCTCGTTCAGGCGTTGATTCAGGGCGTCGAAATCGGCATCCAGCGAGCCCGCCGCGCCCAGGCGCTGCGCGCGAATGTCGATGCTGCCGGCCCGATACGGCACCAGCGTGCCTGCCGCGTCGTAGCGCCCCGACGCGCCGCCCAGTATGCGGCCGAGCAAGGCCACCTCGCCGCCGGTCGGGGACAGCGCCACCGCGCGCAGGGCGCCGGCGTCGTTCTCGCGCGCCGACAGGTCGATCAACGCTCCGCTTTCCTGGCGGATGGCGCCCAGGCCGCTTTCCAGGATCAGTTCGCCGCCCCAGCTGTAGCGCCATACGTCGTTGAAGGCGATGGCGCGGCCCGCCAGGTCCAGCGTGGAGCCCGCCCCCAACAACACACTGTCGCGCCCTGTCAGCGTCAGCTTGCCGCTGGGCAGCACAATGGCCCCGCCGATCCGCACGTTCGCCCCCGTCAGGCTCAGCTCCGCGCCCAGCGCCTGAACCGGCGCGACCGGCGCGCCCGCCGGCGCCACGACCCGCACGTCGCCACCCGCGATGAAACGGTTGACGGAGCCGGCGACAGCGGTCAGCAGCGGCGTGTTCACCGTCAGGTCGCCACCGCTGTACGCGTAGCCACCGCTGCCATAGGCGCCTTGCGACTGGTACACCGCCAGGCTGCCACGATGGTTCGCGGTGACGCGTTCGCTGGCATTGAGCACGACAGCGCCGAAGCCCAGTGCCAGGCGGGCGTTGTCGTCCACGCCGTTGGGCTGCGCCCCCTGGCCGTAGCCGAACTCGATGCGCTCGGCGTCAATGCGCAGGGTGCCCCGGCCGGTGCCGGCGCCGCCCGCCGCCACCGCGCCGGGCGCCTGCGTGGCCCCGTTCCAGACCAGATGCCCGGTGCGGATGGCGGCCTCGTCGCCGCTTTCACCGTAGCCGTACAGGGCCGGCGTGCCCAGCGCCAGTGTGGCCAGGCTGTAGCGGCCGCTGGCCGGGTCGCGCGTATCGAGCGCCACGGAGCCATAGAAATTGATGGCGTCGCGCGCGGTCAGCGTCAGCACTTCGAGCCCCGGCGCGCCGCTACTGACATCGCCACGCAGGAGCCGGGCGAGAATTTCCTGGTTCAAGGTCAGGCCGCTCGGCAGCACGCCACGCGCCGCCGCCTGCTCCAGCGCGGTGGCCGTGCCGACATTGACCGCGCCGACCGCCAGCGTCAGGTTGCGGGTCCCGTAGCGCACCGCCTCGCCCAGGTCGAACACGCCATTGACCGCCGCGGCGATGGTGCCTTCGGAGTACAGCCCCGTTGCCGAGGGACACGGCACCGCCGCGCAGGTGCCGATGCGGATCGACCCGGCGGCCTGCGCGTCGGGCGCCAGCACATCCAGGCGCCCATTGGACAGCGCCAACAGCGCCACCGCGCCAGGCTGGAAGGCATAGCCCTGCGTCGAATCCACCGACGGCGCGCCGCGTCCCAGCGTCGACAGCCCCGCGCCGGCCTCGACTTCGATCTCGCGCGACGAGACCAGGATCTCGGGCGTGGCCAGCTGCGCACCGGACCGCAGGATCACCCGCTGCGCGCCGCCCTGGAAGGTGTAGAAGCGGCCGCCCTGTCCATACTCGACCACCGGCAGGGCGCCGATCACCAACCGGTTGGCACCCAGGGCCGCCAGCGCATCCGCCTGCACCGATGCGCCGCCAAAGCCGGCGCTCGGCGCCTGGCCGGCCGGCAGGATTTCCACCTGGCTGCTGCCGCCGTTGAGCGCCGCGGTGCCGGCGAAACCGCCCGCCGCCGCCCGGAAATCGGCAACGCCGTCAAAGCGCAGCGCCTGGCCGTCGGACGTCCCCGGGAATATCGTCAGCCGCAGCGTGCGCGCGTCGGCCGGCAACATCGCGCGCGGCACGCCCCGCCTGACCGCGTCGGCACGCACGAAGCTGGCGTAGCTGGTCTCGTTGTATTGCGAATAGGTTCGCAGCACGGCGGCCGGCGTCAGGATCACCTGGCTCGGCAAACTGTCGGCCAAGGCCGTGCCGGCAGTGGACAACGTGCCGCTGGCCGCCCATGACAGGTTGCGCAGCCGCATCGGCGCGATGGCCGGCCCCGCGGCCGCGGCGCCGTTGATCTCGACGCGGAAGGCGCCCGGCAACAGCGCGAAGGTGGAAGGCATCAAGGTATAGGTGCCGGCCGGCAAGCCGGGCACGCCCGCGCCCACCGTGATCTGGCGCCCCACGCCCGGCCTCGACGCGCCTGCCTCGCCGCCCGCGGGCGCATAGCCGGGTTGCGCGCCCGGCACGATGGCATAGACCGGATGGTCCGCCAGGGCCGGCAGGAAAAAACCGCCGTCGGGCGTGTTGCGCACCAGCGGAAAGTAGCGCGCATCGGTCGAACCGCCGCGGCCCGACACGAAGCCAGCGCCGGCCAGTTCGCCGCCGCCCGACAGATCCAGCAACGCGCCCGGCGCCGCATCCACGTCGCGAAACGCCAGCGTGATGCCGGTGCGCAGATAGGCGCCCTGCTCGAAGCCCGTCGCCCCGCCCACGCCGACCAGCGCCACCTCCTCGCCCTGGAACCGGTATGACACCCCATCCGAGGTGCCGCCGTAAGGCATCACCAGGCCGGCGCCGCTGACGGACGTGACGCTGCCCGGCAGCAGGGTCAGGCGCCGTGTCCCCAACCGTTCGCTCAGGTCGCCCAGGACGATCGCGCCCAGCGGGGCCCGCAGCACGCCACCCTGCTCGACGCTGGCGGCGGCCAGGCGCAGCGTGCCGAACGCGGAATACGGCACGGGCGGCAATGCCGCGGCCGCGTCCACACGGCCGACGCGCAAGGTCCGCGCCGGATCGAACACCAGTGCGCCGGATGCGAGGTCGCGGGTGTGGCCGGCCAGCACCTCCGCATCAGCTCCCGTGGCCGGATAGAGTTGCGCGGCGACCAGATCCAGGTCGCCGCGCGTCCACAGGCGCGTGCGCGGCTGATCATCGTTGGGGGCCAGGAAGCGCATGTCGCCGCCGCTGCGCAGCTCGACACGGTCAAAGCCTGGTCGCGTCACCACGAGCGGCGTGGCGCCGGCGACTTGGATCTGGCCCTGGGTGCCAAAGGACAGGCTGTTGCCGACCTCCAGCAAGCCGCCGGCACGCACGGTGAAGTTGCCCGCCCCCACCGTGGCCGCATCGCCGAACAGCACCCGGGGCCGCGTCAGGCCATTGGTGGCGAAGTATCTGCCCGGGCCCGACAGGCGCACATACGGGGCCGACAGCATCACCCGGCTGTCCGCCGCGTCGGCCCCCGTCGCCAGGGAAAACGCGCCGGCATAAAGCCGCAGACTGCCCGCGGCCGCCAGGTCGACCGCGCCGTCAAAGGACATCAGGCCGTTGGACAACAGGCCGATGTGATCGAAGCCCGCGCCGGCCAACACGCGCGCCAGGTCCAGCCGCGCCTGGCCATAACGCGGCTCGCGCGCGGCGGCGCCGCTCGTCAGCACTAATTCGCGCGGCACTTGCACCGCGGCCGTGGCCGTATCACCGCCCCATAGGCGGTACAACGGCGTTTCCAGCGCGATATCGAGCGTGCCGCCAGCGGCCCCGGGGCCTCCCGCGCGCGCCGCCAACTGGCCGTCCAGCTGCAGGCCCAGGTACGAACTGAGCGAAATCCGGCCGCCATCGCGGTCCAGCCGCAGCGGCCCGACGCCCTGCACGTCCAGATCCACGCTGGCGCCCGAGGCCTCCAGCCGCGCCCCGGGCCGCACGATCACATAGGCATCGGAGGAGGTCGCGGTGGCGCGCTCGTGGTCGATTTCCCCGCCGATGACGATGGCGCCGCCCTGATCCGCCACGCCGTACCTGCGCCCGCGCGCGTCCACGCCAGCCTCGGCGCGGCCGGCGACATCCAGCAGCGCCTGCTCTCCCACCAGAATGGACCGGTCGTGGACCCGTCCGCTGGCGGTTTCCACCGACTCGGCCACGTCGATATCGCCCAGCCGCAATTGCCGGATGTCGATCCTGCCGCCGGCGGCGCTCAATGCGCCCAGCACCGTGATCTGGCCCGCGCCCCGCAGCCGCAGGGTCTGGCCGGGGTCGACGGTGACGCGCGCGCCGCGGCCGATCGTCAGCGCCGCATCGACGTCGGCGCCGGCCGTCGCCAGGTTGCGGCCGCTCTGCAGTGACAGGCTGGCGCCGCGCCGGCGCGTGATCGTTGCCGCCACCGGATCATGCTGATAGACCGGCGGCAGCCAGGCTTGCAGCGCCACGGCCGGCCGCGAGCCGGTCGGCACTTCGGCCGCATCGGCGCCGGGCCGGTAGACCGGCATCGCGACGTCGATGCGCGCGTCGTCGGCCACGGCCAGGCCTTCGCTGCCCGCGATCTGGTAGCGCGAAAAGCCGCGCTGGAACAGCGCCGCCTCCAGCACCAGCGCGCCGTCGCCCGCCGCGCCGGCATCGCCGAGCACCACCTTTGGCGCCGTTACCGCCAAGGTGCCGCCGCCCTCCACCCCATAGCCGCGCAAGTCGGCCGCCAGGCGCAAGCGGCCGCCTGCCGAACCGTCGGCCGCCAGCGTCTCCAGCGTGATGTCGCCGCCCCTGCCGCCGGTCAGCTTGCCCGGCGCGCGCAATGCGGCGCCCGAGCCCACGTCGATCGTGCTGCCCGCATCCAGCAGCAGATCGCCGCGTCCTCGCACCGACACGCTGCCGCCATCCAGATAAGCCAGGGCGCCGGCCTGCGCCGGCGCCAGATTGCGCCACAGCCCCGACGCGTCCAGGCGGGCGTTCGCGCCCAGCGCCACGCGCTCGTCCGCGCCGTTGCCGCCCGCCAGGGTGTCGAGCATGCCGGTCGGCGTGGCCTGCGTCATGACGCTGCCCAGGCGCAGCGCGCCCCCGCGCGCGCTCAACGTGGCGTCCACCGACACCCGCTCGGCAAACAGCGTGATCTCGCCGCCGGGCGCCACCGTCAGGTCGGCGCGCGCGTCAATGTCGGCGGCGGCGATCCTGACGGCGCCCAGGCCCGACGCGCTCAACCGTGCGCTGTCGAGCAAGAGGTTGGCGCCGCGGTCCGCGGGCAGGGCGGTGTCCAGTTCCAGGCCGCCGGCGATGGCTGCCACCCACCCGTCCAGCACGACGCGCGCGGCGGTGTTCTGATTGCGTTCCAATGTGTACCGCAACGCCCCGGTGCGCTTGTCGTAATAGGGCGTGTAGGCGCCCACCACCAATTGCGCGCCGCGCGCCGCGGCGCGTTGCGATTGCTGGTAGCCATCCAGGTCAGAGCGCGCGGCGACGCTCTGGCGCTCGCCCAGGAAGGTGGCGCCGAGCAGTTCGCCCTCCAGCACCGCGCCGCTGGTGCCCACCAGCAGCCTGCCCGCATCGCGGCCCACGGTATAGCCGGTCTCGAATCGCTCGCGCGGCGCGAGCAGCGGGTTGTAGAAATACCTCGTCTGGCCCCAGCGCGCGCTGCGCGCCTCGTACCCCAGGTACAGGCCGGCATAGGCCAGGTCGCCCGGCGCGCGCGACACCTCATACAAGCGGCCGTCCGCGCCTCGCAACCAGCTCTGGCGGATCATGCCGTCCTGCACGTCCAGGGTGCCGCCGGACAGATTGATGGACGAACCGGCGCGCGTCACCACGTCGCCGCCACTGAACTCGACATTGCCGCCTTGCGCCATCCATTCGCCGACCGCGTGCGGCCGCGTGCCGAGATAGCCGCTCACTTCCAGTAGCCCCCCCGCCGTGTACCAGCGATCGGTGGCATAGCCGTTGGTTCCCGCCGGCACCCACACCAGCTCGCGCAGATCCACCCACACATCGCTGCTGTTGAGCTTGCCGCTGTCGCGATTGAGCGGGGCGTCGCGCTGCTCGTTGCCCTGCACGTTGATTTTGATGTTGTTGTTTTCCATGGCGACGGGCACGCCCACCGCGCCGGCCACGTCCAGCACCGCGCCGTCGCGCAGCAGGCTGCGCCGGGCGGCGTGGACCACGATCTGCCCGCCCGTGGCCAGCGTCATGGAATCCGCCGCGAAATCGACCGTGCCGCCGCTGCGGATTTCCACGCGGGACAGGTCGCGCCGGTCGCTGCCTGCCGCGGCCATGGGCGCATCGGTCTGCGCGCCCAGGGGCACGCGCAGGCCATCGCGCTGGCTGTCCAGCGCCAGGTCGCCGCCCCGATCCAGCAGGATCGCCGTGGCGCTGCCTGCGGCCAGCGTGATCCGGCCATCCGCGCCCGCCGCGGCCAAGTGCAGGGTGCCGCGGGCGTTCACCGAAGTGCTCGACAACAGCACACCGCGTTGCGCCACCTCGGCGCCGGTCAATGTCACGTCGCCCAGGGCGGCCTGGATCAGGCCGGTGTTTTCGACACGGCCCGTCGCGCCCGCGGGCGTCACCTCGTTGCCCCGGGTGGTGGACAACTGATTGCCCGCCGTCCCCTGCCCGCGCTTGATGACGAAGCTGTCGCCGGCCGCCAGTTGTGCCTGGCCCCCCGGGGTATCGATCGTGCCGGCGTTGACGGCCTCCTTGCCCAGCAGCAGCACATAACCGCCGCCCGTGGTCGAGGAGGCCGGCGTCGAGGTCTGGAGGCGCGCGCCCGCCTGCACCTCGATGCGGCCGGCGGCGTCGCGGAAAGTCGGCTGGCCATTGTCGCCATACAGGCCATTGCCGCGGAACTGCGCGTCGCTCATGGTGGCGGCGGCCACCACCAGGTTGCGCGCGTTGACCTGGCTGGTGCCGCTGAAGATCACGCCGTTCTGGTTCACCACCAGCACCGTGCCGTCGGCCTGGATCGCGCCCTGGATCTGGCTGGGCCGCGCTGACGCGCCCACCACCCGGTTCAGTACCGCGTCGTCGGCCTTTTGTTGGAACCGCAGCGTGGTGTTGCGGCCCACGTTGAACGTGTCCCAATTCAGGATGGCGCGCGACTGCGTTTGCTCGATGGTCACCAGCTGGCGCCCGCCCTCGGTGCCGGTGCGCGGCTTGTTGGCGCCCTCCCATTTGGCCTGCGCGCCCTCGGCGATCCACAGCCCGCCCGGCGCCAGTCCGTCCGGCACGGCGGTGCCGTTT
>NZ_QHHO01000049.1:1341758-1353044 GCF_003184165.1 Achromobacter sp. RW408 | reverse complement strand
TGCCATGGAGCGGGCGCGCGCACGAGATCGCCAGATGGTGGGGCGACCAATTGCTGAACCGCGCGCTGTTGCTGTCGTTCGGCCTGATCCCGCTGCTGTTCGTCAGCGTGATGACGTTGATCTCGGGTTCGCATATCCAGTTGCACTGGGGCACGCCGTTCCTGCTGTTCGTCGTGCCGGCGGCGATGGAGCTGACGCGATCGGCCTGGCAGGCGCCTTTCCGGCCGCGCCGGGCGGTCCTGGTGTTCGTGCTCATCCAGCTGTTGCTGATGGCGCGGGTGGAATTGACCGGCCCCAATGGCGCCGGCCTGATGCGGCGCGCCTCCGACTGGCGTTACTTCGACGCGCAAGCCCTGGCGGACACGCTGCATCCGCGCGCCGTCGCGGAACTGGGCGGTCCGGTGCGCGTGATCTCGGGGCCGTGGGAGGAGTCGGGCGCATTGGCGTTGAGGCTGCCCGGGCAACCGTTGGTATTGATCCACGGGCAGCTGCGATTCAGCCCGTGGGTTGGCGCCGACCTGCTGGCCGCGTGTGGTGCCCTGGAATTGAGCAAGGGCCGGACGCGGCCCGATGGCTTCGCGCCAGTGGGACCCGCGTTTCCGTCGCTGTACTGGCGGGTCTGGCGGCCAGCCACGGATTGCGGCGGCGATGCCGCGCAATAGCGCGGACAGGGATCGTCCGGGTGGTGGCGATGGACGGGAAGGGCGAGCGGCGGCGCATGTCCGTGGCCCGGCCGGCCGTCCCGCTTCGCTGAACGGGGAATCAGGTTCCGGTATCGGGTTCCGGCGTCTGCGTGAAGGCGCGCACCAGGCGCGCAATGCCGTCCAGTTCGTCGTGCGCGCCGGTCGCCCATTCGGGCTTGTCGAAAGGGCTGTCCGATGGCGTGTCGTCCAGATTGGCCTTCAGGTCGTCCAGCAGCTCCAGCGCCATATCGGTGGCTTGCGGGCTACCGCGGGTGGAAAGGGCGATGGCGATCGCCAGCGCCTGGCGCAGCGCGAGCAGGCGGCCGTCGAGTTCGGTGTCCACGGGGAAGGTCCTTGTGATGGGGGGAATCCCCGCATTTTACGGGGCGGGGCGCCGCCACGCGCCGGGACCGGCAGTTTCGGTTGTTGCGCCCCTTTGCCTGCCTGCGAGCCCGTTTGCGCAAGATCAAGGCCTGGGGGGAGCCTCAGGCGAATAATCAAGGGTATGCAAGCCGTCCTACGCCCACTCTCCGCCGAACCGCCGGCCACCGCGGCCGAACCGTTCTTTCCGCCCCAGTTGCTGGCCCGGCTGGACAAGAACGGTCCTCGCTACACCTCCTATCCCACGGCCGACCGCTACCACCCCGGTTTTGCCGAAGCCGAATACCGCCAGGCCTTGCGGCAACGGCGCGAGGCCTGTACGAACGAGCCCTTGTCGCTCTACGTACACATTCCGTTCTGTGATTCCGTCTGTTACTACTGTGCCTGTAACAAGGTCATCACGCGCCATCACGATCGCGCCGCGCGTTACCTCGATGCCCTGGCGCGGGAAATCGCGTTGCACGTGGCCGAACTGGGCGCGGGCATGCCGGTCTCGCAGCTTCACTTCGGGGGCGGCACGCCCACCTTCCTGTCCGACGAAGAGCTGGACCGCCTGATGGCGGACTTGCGCGGCGCATTCCGTTTCGAACCAGACGCGGAAATCTCCATCGAGGTGGATCCCCGCACGGCCACCCCGCAGCGGCTGGAGAAATTGCGACGGCTGGGTTTCAACCGGCTGAGCTTCGGCGTGCAGGATTTCGATGCGCGCGTGCAAGTGGCGGTGCATCGAGTGCAGTCCTTCGAAGACGTGCGCGACCTGATGCAAAGCGCCCGCGCGCTGGACTATGCCTCGATCAACGTCGACCTCATCTACGGCCTGCCGCTGCAGACTGCCGAATCCTTCGCGCGCACCATCGCCCAGGTCAGCGCGTTGCGGCCCGACCGCATCGCGCTGTACGCCTACGCCCACCTGCCGGAACGCTTCAAGCCGCAGCGGCGCATCAATCCGCTCGACCTGCCCGACCGCGCTACGCGGGTCGGGCTGCTCAGCGCGGCCATCGAAGGGTTCCTGAAGCAGGGCTACGCCTACATCGGCATGGACCATTTCGCCTTGAACACCGACGCCCTGGCCATCGCCAAGCAGCGCGGCCAATTGCATCGCAACTTCCAGGGCTACAGCACCCAACCCGATCGTGACCTGGTCGCGCTCGGCGTATCGGCCATCGGCCGCATCGGCGATACCTACAGCCAGAACGCCAAGGACCTCGACGAATACTACGCCGCCATCGAATCTGGCCGGTTTGCGGTCGAAAAGGGACTGGCGCTCAATGCGGACGATCTGGTCCGCCGTGAGGTCATCATGGACATCATGTGCCAGGGACGCGTGGATTTCGCGCGCGTGGAGGCGCGCCATGGCCTGCGGTTCGGCACGTATTTCGGACCGGAGCTGACGCAGATGGCCAACCTGGCCGAACTGGGATTGGTGAACCTGGGCGCTGGCGAACTGCGCGTGACCGGCCTGGGCTGGTATTTCGTCCGGGCGGTCGCCATGGCGTTCGACGGCTATCTGCGCAGCGCCAGCACGGGCGCCAGCTACTCGCGCATCATTTGAGGCGCCGGAGTGGGCGTCGGCGTCGTGCGATGACGGCCGGCCGCCGGGTGGGGGTCATTCCGCGAATTTTTCGCGCAGGAACAGGGCCAGCGCCAGATCGTCGGACAGCTGCAGCTTGCGCATGGCGCGGCGCTTGTGGGTGCTGACGGTCTTCTTGCTGCGCTTCAGGCGCATGGCGATCTGCGTGACCGACATCCCCTGGCTGATATGACGCAGGACTTCGACCTCGGAAGTGGTCAGCAGGGCATGCGGCGGCCTGGGGGACAGGGGGCGGATCTTGCCTTCCTGCACGGACAGGAACGGGTCCTTGCGGCTGAGGACGCCGTGGATCATCTCGGGCAGCAGGATCATGCCCCATTGCTTGGCCAGGTAGCCGTTGGCGCCGGCGCGGAACGCCGCATACTGGGTCTCCTGGCGGTTGCCGGCCGAGAACGTGATGATCGCCATGGACGGGTGATAGCGCCGCAGCCTGCGCAGGTAGTTGACGCCGTCCCAGGGCTCCTGGGGCAGGTAGAAGTCGATCAGGGCGACGTCGCAAGGCGAGGTCGCGAGTTTTTCTAGCAGCCTGCGGGCCGAGGTTTCCTGGTGGATGACGCGGAAGCCGGGGCGCGAGTCGAGGTAGGCGCCGACGCCCAGCGCGACGACCGGATGGTCGTCCAGGATCGCGACCCGGATGACGGGCGGCGGCCGCGACAGCAGCAGGTGCTTGCGAGAATTGGGGCGGTCACCTGCATCGTTGGGTCGCGGCTCGGAAAAGGAGGCGGCGTCCGGCGCTGAGGCAGTATTCATCAAGGCTCCACAGAATGGCAATGGCAACGGTCCGGTAAAAAGGGCGCGCCCGTGGGCGGCGGCTCCGTACTCGCCGTAACCAGTCCGAAATTCGAGTGCGAAGCTTAGGGTCTTACGGCTCGTTCCGGCCAAAAACTAAACGCGAATAAGACGAAACTACATTCGTAATAACGTAGCGCGACGTTACTGGCCCGCTCGCGAGGTGCCGCCCGCGGGGAATAGAATTCCCTTGTTTTCCGGACCGGCATGTGGCCGGACCGCGGCGCAAGGCAAGCATGGCGATGGACGGCAGATGCCCAAGAAGATCCTGGTGATAGGCAGGGACGGCCAACTCGGCTTCGAGTTGCGGCGCAGCCTCGCGCCCCTGGGCGTGGTGACGGCGGTCGGCCGGGCCGATTGCGACCTGACCTATCCGCTGCAGATCGCGCGGCTGGTGCGCCGTGAAAAGCCCGACGTCATCGTCAATGCGGCCGCCTTCACCGCGGTCGAACGGGCGCAAGAGGATGGGGTGCGCGCCATGCGCATCAACGCCGAGGCCGCGGGCGAACTGTCCGCGCTGGCTGCCGAGCGCGGCGCGCTGATCGTCCATTATTCGTCCGACTACGTGTTCGATGGCGCCAAGCCCGGCGCCTATGACGAGCGCGACACGCCGGCGCCGTTGAACGTCTATGGCCGCAGCAAGCTGGCCGGCGAGCAGGCGGTGCGCGCCATGAATCCCGCGCATCTGGTGTTCCGCACCTCGTGGGTCTATGGCGTGTTCGGCAATAGTTTCCTGAAGACCATGCTCATGGCCTTGCGGCAACCAGAGACGCTGCGTGTGGTGAGCGACCAGCGCGGCGCGCCGACGGGCGCCGCCTATATCGCCGATGCCACCGCCCTGGTCCTGGCTCGCTACCTGGCGCGGCCGGCGGACGAGGCCTTTCCGTTCGGCCTGTACCATCTGGCGGCCACCGGCGACGCCAGTTGGCATGAATACGCCTGCTTCATCGCCCAGCAGGCCCGGCGCGCCGGCCTGGCGGTCACGTTGACGCCCGCCGACATCCGGGCAGTGCCATCCGATCAATACCCCACCACGGCGCGCCGTCCGTTGAATTCGCGGCTCGACAGCCGGCTGCTCGAGCGCACCTTCGGAATCCGCGCCCCGCACTGGGAGGACGGGGTGACCCATGCCCTGGCCGCGATCGCCGACAGCCGCAACCTGGCCTGATCCGGACACGCATCTTGCCGGCACTGTCGTGCCAATGTCACGAAAGGGGCGCAAAAGGTGCTACAATCGGCAACGATAAAGCCCGTCAGTTTCGCTGGCGGCGCATCGCCAGGTTGTCCTGAAATTACCCCGCAAGGTCCGAATACCATGTTTTTCCCGCTGGCACGAACTACGACCCGGAACTTTCGCCCTATGTCGCGTTAGTTTTTCGTGCGTCGGGTTTCACCGTGTCAGGTCAGCGGTAGGACTCAGCAAGACAACCAGATAAACGCGGCTACCAGCCGCGTTTGTCGTTTCTGAATTTCGTTTCTTTTTCCCAAGAACCCCAGGAAGCACTCCCGATGGTACAGATCACATTGCCCGATGGTTCGCAGCGCCAATACCCGGGGCCGGTCACGGTCGCCGAAGTGGCGCAGTCGATCGGCGCGGGATTGGCCAAAGCCGCCTTGGGCGGCCGCGTGACCTTTGACGGCGCCGACTCCACGCTGGTCGACACCAGCTACCGCATCGAGGGCGACGCCCGCCTGGCCATCGTGACCGCCAAGGACGCCGACGGGCTGGACATGATCCGCCATTCCACGGCCCACCTGCTGGCCTATGCCGTCAAGGAGCTGTTCCCCGACGCGCAGGTCACCATCGGCCCCGTGATCGACAACGGCTTCTACTACGACTTCTCGTACAAGCGCCCGTTCACGCCGGAAGACCTGGCCGCCATCGAGAAGAAGATGGCCGAGCTGGCCAAGAAAGACGAAGTCGTGACGCGTGAAGTCTGGTCGCGCGACGACGCCGTCGAGTTCTTCAAGGGCATTGGCGAAAAGTACAAGGCCGAGATCATCGCCTCGATCCCGTCGAACGAACCGCTCAGCCTGTACCGCGAAGGCGAATTCATCGACCTGTGCCGCGGCCCGCACGTGCCGTCCACGGGCAAGCTGAAGGTCTTCAAGCTGATGAAGGTGGCCGGCGCCTACTGGCGCGGCGACAGCAAGAACGAGATGCTCCAGCGCATCTACGGCACGGCCTGGGCCACCAAGGAAGAACAGGAAGCCTACCTGCACATGCTGGAAGAGGCCGAGCGCCGTGACCACCGCAAGATCGGCCGCGAGCTCGACCTGTTCCACTTCCAGGACGAAGCGCCTGGTCTGATTTTCTGGCACCCCAAGGGCTGGGCCCTGTGGCAGCAGGTGGAGCAGTACATGCGCTCCGTCTATCGCGACAACGGCTACCAGGAAGTGAAGGCGCCGCAGATCCTCGACATCTCGCTCTGGAAGAAGACGGGGCACTGGGACAACTACCGTGAAAACATGTTCACGACGGAGTCCGAGAACCGCGTCTATGGCCTCAAGCCCATGAACTGCCCGGGCCACGTGCAGATCTTCAACGCCGGCCTGCACTCGTACCGCGAGCTGCCGCTGCGCTACGGCGAATTCGGCCAGTGCCATCGCAACGAACCGTCCGGCTCGCTGCACGGCATGATGCGCGTGCGCGGCTTCACGCAGGACGACGGCCACATCTTCTGTACCGAAGAACAGCTCCAGGACGAATGCGCCGACTTCACGGCCCTGCTGCAGAAGGTCTACCGCGACTTCGGCTTCACCGAAGTGCTGTACAAGGTCGCCACGCGCCCGGAAAAGCGCATCGGCTCGGACGAGGTCTGGGACACGGCCGAACAGGCCCTGATGGAAAGCCTGCGCCGCACCGGCTGCGAATTCGAGATCTCTCCGGGAGAGGGCGCGTTCTACGGCCCCAAGGTCGAATACACGCTGAAGGACGCCATCGGCCGCCACTGGCAGTGCGGCACGATCCAGGTCGACTTCTCCATGCCCGTGCGCCTGGGCGCCGAGTACGTGGACCAGAACGACCAGCGCCGTCCGCCCGTGATGCTGCACCGCGCCATCCTGGGTTCGCTGGAGCGTTTCATCGGCATGCTGATCGAAAACCACGCCGGCGCGATGCCGCCCTGGCTGGCTCCGGTGCAGGCCGTGGTGTGCTGCATTTCCGAACCTTCGGCCGATTATGCGGCTGAAATCACGCAAAGCCTGAAAAAACAAGGCTTTAGAGTAGAGTCCGATTTGCGCGGTGAAAAAATCACTCGTAAAATTCGGGAGCACAGCCTGCAAAAGGTGCCGTACATCCTCGTCGTCGGCGACAAGGAGAAGCAAAACGGTACCGTCGCCGTACGCGGATTGGGCGGTCTGGACCTCGGCGCCATTGCGTTCGACGACTTCGTCGCCCGCCTGTCCGAAGACGTATCCACCCGCCGCGACGTCAATCAACCCGATGGCAGCGCTGCTTAACATTTCTAGGAGCTTTCAACATCGCCACTGAAAAAGCCAATCGCATCAACGGTGAAATCCGCGTCCCCGAGGTGCGCCTGATAGGTCTGGACGGAGAACAGCTGGGCATCGTCAAGATCGCCGATGCGTTCCGTCTTTCCGAGCAAAACGACGTGGATCTGGTGGAAATCGCGCCGAACGCCGAGCCGCCGGTCTGCCGTTTGATGGACTACGGTAAGTTCAAGTACCAAGAGCAGAAGCGTCAGGCCGAAGCTCGTTCGAAGCAGAAGGTCATCCAGGTCAAGGAAGTCAAATTCCGTCCGGCCACCGATGAGGGCGACTACCAGGTCAAGCTGCGCAACCTGCGCCGCTTCCTCGAGGAAGGCGACAAGGCCAAGGTGACGCTGCGGTTCCGCGGCCGTGAAATGGCCCACCAGGAACTGGGCATGCGGGTACTTGAGCGTGTGCGCGACGATCTGCTGGAATTGGCCCAGGTCGAAGCCATGCCGAAGCTCGAAGGCCGTCAGATGGTCATGGTGCTGGCGCCCAAGAAGAAGGCTGCCCCCGCGGGCAAGCCCGAATCGGCGGCATAAAGCTCCTGCCGGCCTTCCCGTCCGGGAAGGCCGGGCCGCTCTTCTCCGCGACCCGCCGTCCAGCCCATGTTCGGCGGGTTCGCTTATTGGGCGGCTCTGCGCTACGATGTCATAGATAGCCGCCTTCCCGAAAGGGAAGGCGGTGTACGTTCGGGGTGTCGCGATGCATGTTTTGTTCGTTTTGGATCCCTTGCCGCTCTTGAAGGCGTACAAGGACAGTTCTGTCGCCATGATGCGTGCCCTGGTGGCGCGCGGGCATACGCTCAGCGTGGCCATGCAGGGCGACCTGTACATCGAGACCGGCACGGTCAAGGCCGTCACCACGCCCATCGAGCTGGTGGATGGCGCCGACCTGCACGGCCATGACTGGTGGCGCGAATCGGCGCCGCAGGACCTGCCGCTGGCCGATTTCGGCGCGGTGGTGATGCGCAAAGACCCGCCTTTCGACATGGAATACGTGTATTCCACCCACCTGCTCGAATACGCCCAGGCGCAAGGCGCCAAGGTGTTCAACGGTGGCGCGGCGATCCGCAATCATCCCGAGAAGCTGGCCATCACCGAAATCAGCGAGTTCACCGCGCCGACGCTGGTGACGCGCAACATGGCGCGCCTGAAGGCCTTCCACGACACCCACCACGACGTCATCGTCAAGCCGCTGGACGGCATGGGCGGCACCGGCGTGTTCCGCCTGCAGCCCAAGGACCCGAACCTCAACGCCATCCTGGAAACGCTGACCGACAACGGCGCGCGCACCATCATGGCGCAGCGTTACATCCCCGAGATCGTCAAGGGCGACAAGCGCATCCTGCTGATCGGCGGCGAACCGGTGCCGTATTCGCTGGCGCGCATTCCGCTGGCCGGCGAAACCCGTGGCAACCTGGCCGCGGGCGGCCGTGGCGTGGCGCAGCCGCTGTCGCCGCGCGACCGCGAGATCGCCGAGGCGGTGGCCCCCAGGCTGGCCGCGCGCGGCCTGCTGCTGGTCGGCCTGGATGTCATCGGCGACTACGTCACCGAGGTCAACGTCACCAGCCCCACCTGTTTCGTGGAAATCGCCGAGCAGACCGGTTTCGACGTCGCGGGCATGTTCGTCGAGGCGCTGGAAAAGGCCGTGGCGACGGGTGCCGTGGCCGCTGCCGCCTGAGCGCGCCGGAATCCGCCATGACCACGGGTATCGTCATCGTCGTGCACGCGCCGCTGGGCGCCGCCATGCGCGAATGCGCCAGCCATGTCATGGGCAACCTTGACGGCATGCTGGCGATCCACGACATTCAGCCCGAGGACTTGCCGGACGACCTGGCGCCCGCGGTGCTCAAGGATATCCTGGAGCAGGACCATGGCGGCGGGGTGTTGGTGCTGACCGACCTGATCGGCGCCACGCCCGCCAATATCTCCAAGCGCGTCGTGGCCGATGCCCAGGCGCAGGGCATCCAGTGCTGTGTGCTGGCGGGCCTGAATACCCCCATGCTGCTGCGCGCCTTGACCTACCGTAACCTCTCCTTGGCGGAGACGCGCGAAAAGGCGCTGGCCGGCGGGGTGCAGGGCGTGTTGCGGGTAGACTGACGGGCAGGAACTTGTCCTATTATTTCGGCTAATATTTCAAGCCGATGAGCGGTTCGACAATTTGCTGCAATCACCAACTGCGGCGTGATGCCGTGGTCATAATATCTCCTATGCCTAATACAGACATTGTCATCAGCAATAAACTGGGTTTGCATGCGCGGGCGGCCGCCAAACTGACGCAACTGGCGAGCAAGTTCTCCAGCGAGATCTTCATCTCGCGGGGCGCGCAGCGGGTCAATGCCAAGAGCATCATGGGGGTCATGATGCTGGCCGCCGGCCTGGGCGTGACCGTCAAGCTGGAGGCTTCGGGCAGCGATGCCGAGCAGGCCCTCTCCGAAATTGAAACTCTGTTCGACAGCAAATTCGGTGAACAGGAATAGCAGCGCTTCCGAATCCGCCGGCCCGGACGACGTCCGGGCCGGCATGTCCGCGGCCGGTACCGCGGTTCTTGCACATGACGGGGATGGCTCAGCCAGCCCCGTTATTTGTTTGTACGGCAAGGGCGTGGCGCGCGGTTACGCCATCGGCCGCGCGGTGGTCATGGGGGCGGCGGCGCTGGAAGTCGCGCACTACCGCATCGCGCCCGAGGACGTGCCGGCCGAGAGCAGCCGCCTGACCGAGGCGCTGGCCTCGGCCCAGCAGGAATTGCGGCAACTGGCCGACACCCTGCCGGCCGATGCGCCGCGCGAGCTGGGCGCGATGCTCAATGTGCACAGCCTGTTGCTGGGCGACCCGCTGCTGGCCGAGCAGACGCTGGCGCTGATCGCCGAGCGGCACTACAACGCCGAATGGGCGCTGACCACGCAGGGCCAGATCCTGGGCCAGCAGTTCGACGCCATGGAAGACGAATACCTGCGCGAGCGCGGCGCGGACGTGCGCCAGGTGATCGAGCGGGTGCTGCACGTGCTGTCCGGCACCTCGGCCATCCTGCCGGACATGTCGCACATGGGCGGCGACGAGGCGCTGGTGGTGGTGGCGCACGACATCTCGCCGGCCGACATGCTGCGCCTGCGCGGCGGACGCTTCGCCGCCTTTGTCACCGACCTGGGCGGGCCGACCTCGCATACCGCCATCGTGGCGCGCAGCATGGGCGTGCCGGCCGTGGTGGCCATGGGCAACGTGCGCGAGCTGGTGCGCGACGGCGACATGCTGATCATCGACGGCGCCGCCGGCGCGGTGGTGGTCAATCCGTCGGAACGCATCCTGCAGGAATACCGCCGCCGCCAGTCCGCCTACGCCGATGAGCGCGCCGAACTCGGCCTGTTGCGCGACGAGCCGTCCGTCACCCTCGACGGCATCGACATCGTCCTGCACGCCAACATCGAACTGCCGGAAGAGGCGGCGCTGGCGCTGGCCTCCGGCGCGCACGGCATCGGCCTGTTCCGCAGCGAATTCCTGTTCATGGGGCGTCCGGACCTGCCGGGCGAGGAAGAGCAGTACGAGGCCTACGCGTCCGTCGTGAAGGTGATGGCGGGCCGTCCCGTCACCATCCGCACGCTCGACATCGGCTCGGACAAGACGCTGGACGGCGAAGCCACGGTGGCCACCAATCCGGCGCTGGGGCAGCGCGCCATCCGTTACTGCCTGGCGCGCCCGGAGATGTTCGCGACCCAGCTGCGCGCCATCCTGCGGGCCTCGGCCCATGGGCCGGTGCGGCTGCTGATCCCGATGATCGCCCACATGCACGAGGTGGTGGCGACGCGGGCCGCCATCGAGTCGGCGCGGCGCGAGCTGGATGCGCGCGGCCAGGCCTACGCGGCGCACATGGAAGTGGGCGCCATGGTCGAAGTGCCGGCCATCGCCATCGCGATCGAGCCCTTCGCGCAGGCGCTGGATTTCCTGTCGATCGGCACCAACGACCTGATCCAGTACACGCTGGCCATCGACCGCGGCGACCACGACGTGGCGTCGCTCTACGATCCTTTGCATCCGGCGGTGTTGCGGCTGGTGGCCCACACCATCAATGCCGGCGAGCGGGCCGGCAAGCCGGTGGCGGTGTGCGGCGAAATGGCCGGCGATTCGCGCATGACGCGGCTGCTGCTGGGGCTGGGGTTGACCGAATTTTCCATGCATCCGCAGCAACTGCTGGACGTGAAGCGGGAAGTGCGGCGAGCGCACACCAACGCGCTGCGCGTGAAGGTGGCCAGCGCCTTGAACCGGGCCTTGCCGGTGGATCTGGATACGCTCGACCTGGCCTGAGAGCCATTGACGCTGGGGTCTCGCCCCAACGAACGGAAAGCCCGGCGCA
>NZ_QHHO01000049.1:1324768-1341748 GCF_003184165.1 Achromobacter sp. RW408 | reverse complement strand
CCTGCGTCATGATGCCGTCCTCGCCGCTCACGTCCGCCCCAGCGCGATGTAGCGCCGCAGGTGGTGGTCCTCGTCGCCGAGCTGGTGGTCGATCATGACCAGCCGCTTGGCGTAGTGCGCCAGGGGCAGTTCCCAGGTCATGCCGATGCCGCCGTGCAGCTGGATGCTTTCTTCGGCCACCAGCGTGCCGATGCGGCCGATGGTGTACTTGGCGGCCGACAGCGCCCGTTCGCGCGTGGCGCGGTCGGGATGGTCGAGCGCGGCGGCGGCGTTGATGACCGCCGAGCGCGCCTGCTCGATTTCCAGCAACACGTCGGCCATGCGGTGCTGCAGCGCCTGGAAGCTGCCGATCGGCACGCCGAACTGGCGCCGGGTGCGCAGGTATTCCAGCGTGGCGTCGCGGGCGCAGTCCATCGCGCCCACGGCCTCGGCGCACAGCGCCAGGATGCCGCGGCCGGTGGCGTGTTCCAGCAGCGCATGGCCGGCGCCGGCCTCGCCCAGCAGGCTGTCGGCGCCCAGCGCCACGTTCTCGAACGCGAGTTCCGCGGCGCGGCCGCCGTCGATCAGGTCGTAGCCGCGCGCCGTCACGCCCGGCGTGCCGGCGCTGACCAGGAACAGGCTGATGCCGGACTCGTCGTCGTCGGCGCCGGCGGTGCGCGCCGACACCAGGAACAGGTCGGCGTGCTCGCCGCCCGTCACGACCGCCTTGGCGCCGTTCAGCACCCAGCCGTCGCCGCTGCGCTCGGCGCGGGTGCGCACGTCGTTCAGGGCGTAGCCGGAGGTGGGCTCGGCCGCGGCCAGCGCGGCGGTGATGCCGCCCGCGATCAGGCGGTCCAGCGCCTCGCGTTGCGCCGGGCTGCCGGCGCGCGCGATGGCGCTCCCGACCATCAGCGCGTCCAAAAAGGGTTCCAGCACCAGGCCGCGGCCCAGCGCCTCGAACACCACGCTGATGTCAAAGCCCGCGCCGCCCAGCCCGCCGTGTTCCTCGGCGAACAGCGCGCCGATGGCGCCCAGTTCGGCATAGCGGCGCCAGAACTCGGGGTTGTAGCCCTGCGCCATCCTGGCGTGGCGTTCGCGCGTGGCGAAGTCGTATTGTTCGGCGACAAAGCGGCGCAGCATGTCGGACAGCATGCGCCGGTCTTCGGTGTGTTCAAAGTTCATGGCCGGCCTTTACAGTCCCAGGATCATCTTGGAGATGATGTTCTTCTGGATTTCGTTGGAGCCGCCGAAGATCGACAGCTTGCGGTTGTTGAAGTACTGCGCCGCGGCGCTGTCGGCGCCTTCCGGGCCGATGGGCGCGGCGTCGTAGCCGTCGTGCAGGGCCTCGGCCACGAACGGGCGGGCGTAGGGCCCCATGGCGCGGCGGTTCAGCGCGGTGATCTCCTGGCGGATCTGGGTGCCGCGGATCTTCAGCATCGAGCTTTCGGCGCCGGGCGCGCCGCCGCCGGCCACCGCCGCCACCACGCGCAGGTTGGTGGTGCGCATGTTGGCCAGCTCGATTTCGACCCGCGCCAGGCGCGCGGCGAAGTCGGGATCCTCGGCCAGCGGGCGGCCGTTCTTCTTCTGGCTGGCGGCCACCGCCTTCAGGCGTTCCAGTGCCGCGGTCGACTGGCCGACGCCCGCGATGTTGGTGCGCTCATAGGTCAGCAGGTACTTGGCGCAGGTCCAGCCGCGGTTTTCCTCGCCCACCAGGTTCTCGACCGGCACCCGCACGTCCGAGAAGAACACTTCGTTGACTTCGTGCTCGCCGTCCAGCGTGATGATGGGGCGCACCTGCACGCCCGGGCTGGCCATGTCGATCAGCAGGAAGCTGATGCCTTCCTGGCGGCGGCCCTCGTTCGAGGTGCGCACCAGGCAGAAGATCATGTTGGCGTACTGGCCCAGCGTGGTCCAGGTCTTCTGGCCGTTGACGACGTAGTGGTCGCCGTCGCGCACCGCGGTGGTCTTGACCGAGGCCAGGTCCGAGCCGGCGCCGGGCTCGGAATAGCCCTGGCACCACCAGTCCGAACCATCCAGGATGCGCGGCAGCCAGTGGCGCTTCTGCGCCTCGTTGCCGTACTTGATCAGCACCGGGCCCAGCATGCTCAGGCCGAACGGCACGATGCGCGGCGCGCCGGCCAGCGCGCACTCGTTGTCGAAGATGTACTTCTGCGTAGTGCTCCAGCCGGTGCCGCCGTACTCCACCGGCCAGTGGCTGGCCAGCCAGCCCTGGCGGTTGAGGATGGCGTGCCACTCGACCATGTCGGCACGCGCCAGCAGCTTGCCCTGCGTGACCTTGGCCGACAGCCGCGCCGGCAGGTTGGCGGCCAGGAAGGCGCGGACCTCGTCGCGGAAGGCGTTTTCTTCGGGGGTGAATTCCAGATCCATCGGGCGATTCCTCAGTAGATTTCGAACAGGCCGGCCGCGCCCATGCCGCCGCCCACGCACATGGTGACGACGGCGTAGCGCGCGCCGCGGCGGCGGCCTTCCAGCAGCACGTGGCCAGCCAGGCGGGCGCCGGTGACGCCGAACGGGTGGCCCAGCGCGATCGAACCGCCGTTCACGTTCAGCCGCTCCATCGGGATGCCCAGACGTTCCTGGCAGTACAGCGCCTGCGAGGCGAAGGCTTCGTTCAGTTCCCACAGGTCGATGTCCTCGACCTTCAGGCCGTGGCGCGCCAGCAGCTTGGGCACGGCGTAGACCGGGCCGATGCCCATTTCATCGGGCTCGCAGCCGGCGATCGCCAGGCCGCGGAACGCGCCCAGCGGGCGGATGCCGGCGCGCTGCGCCTCGGCCGCTTCCATCAGTACGCAGGCGGCGGCGCCGTCGGACAGCTGCGAGGCGTTGCCGGCGGTCACGAACTGGTCCGGGCCGCGCACCGGCGCCAGCTTGGCCAGCGCCTCGTAGGTGGTGCCGGGCCGGTTGCAGGTGTCCTTGTCGACCGTGACCTCGCGTTCCGACACGGCGCCGGTGGCGCGGTCGGTGACGGCCATGGTGGTGGTGACGGCGATGATCTCCTCGCGATAGCGGCCGGCGGCCTGGGCGGCCTCGGTGCGCGCCTGGCTCTGCGCGGCGAAGCGGTCCTGCGCCTCGCGGCTGATGCCGTAGCGCGCGGCGACGATGTCGGCGGTCTCGATCATGGGCAGGTACAGCTCGGGCTTGTTGGCCACGATCCACGGGTCCATGCCGCTGACGCCGTCGTCGCGGGTGCGGATCTGCGACACCAGCTCGACGCCGCCGGCGATGACGGCGGGCGCGCCGTCCATGACGATGCGCGCCGCGGCCGAGGCGATGGCCTGCAGGCCCGAGGCGCAATAGCGGTTGACGGTGGCGCCGCCGACGCTGACTGGCAGGCCGGCGCGGATCACCGCCTGGCGGCCGATGTTGCGGCCGGTGGCGCCTTCGGGGTAGCCGCAGCCGATGAAGGCGTCCTCGATCAGGGCGGGGTCGATGCCGCTGCGCTCGACCGCGGCGCGCACCGCGTGGGCGGCCAGGGTCGGCCCGGCGATCAGGTTGAATTCGCCGCGCTGCGCCTTGGTGATGGGCGTGCGGGCGGTGGAGACGATGACGGCTTCTCGCATGTCGGTTTCCGTTGGGTGAATGGGGTCAGGCGGCCTGGTTCAGGCTGGCGAAATCGCGGCCGGATTCGGCCAGTTCCACCAGCAGTGGCGACGGCTTCCAGAACGCGGGGTCTTCCTTGGCAAAGGCGCGGATGTCGGCCAGCACGTTGGCCAGCCCGACGCGGTCGGCGTAATGCATCGGCCCGCCGCGATAACGCGGAAAGCCATAGCCCGACAGGAAAACCATGTCGATGTCCGAGGGCCGCAGCGCGATGCCCTGGTGCAGCACGTTGGCGGCCTCGTTGATCATGGCCGCCAGGTAGCGGCGCTGGATGTCCTCGGCGCTGAACGGGCGCGGCGTCACGCCCGCGCGTTGGCGCTCGGCGTCGATGATCGCCAGCACTTCCGGGTCGGGCGTGCCGTGGCGCGCGCCATCCGGATACAGGTAGAAGCCGCGGCCGGTCTTCTGGCCGAACCAGCCGCGCTCGCACAGGCGGTCGGGAATCTGCACGTAGCGCAGCGCCGGGTCGCGGGTGGCGGCGCGGCGCTTGCGCGTGGCCCAGCCGATGTCGCCGCCGGCCAGGTCGGCCATCTGGTACGGCCCCATCGGGTAGCCGAAGTCGCGCACCGCCGCGTCGATCTCGTAGGGCGAGGCGCCGTCCTCCATCATCATGTCGGCCGCCTGGCGGTGCACCGCCAGGATGCGGTTGCCGATGAAGCCGTCGCAGACGCCGGCGCGCACCGGGATCTTGCGCAGGCGGCGCGCCAGCTCGAAGCCGGTGGCGACGGTGTCGGCGGCGGTCTGGCGGCCCACCACCACCTCCAGCAGCTTCATGATGTTGGCCGGCGAGAAGAAGTGCAGCCCCAGCACGTCGGCGGGGCCGCGCGTGGCCTGGGCGATGCGGTCCACGTCCAGGTACGAGGTGTTGGTGGCCAGCACCGCGCCCGGCTTGGCGACGCGGTCAAGCTGCGCGAACACCGCCAGCTTGACGTCCATGTCCTCGAACACGGCCTCGATGATCAGGTCGGCCTCGCCCAGCGCGGCATAGTCGGTGGCGCCGGTGAAGCGCGCCAGTCGGGCGGCGCGTTCGTCGGCCGTCATGCGGCCCTTGCCGACCAGCAGGTCGTAGACGTGTTCGACCCGCTGGCGGCCACGCGCCAGCACGGCGTCGTCCTGTTCCACCATGACCACCGGCAGGCCAGCGTCCAGCACCGCCACGGCGATGCCCGCGCCCATGGTGCCGCCGCCGATCACGCCGACGCTGTCGAGCCGGCGCGGCTTGGCCTGCTTCAATTCAGGGATCTTGGCGGTCTCGCGTTCGGCGAAGAAGGCGTGGATCAGGCCGGCGCGCTGCGGGCTGTCCAGGCATTGCAGGAACAGCGCACGCTCGGTGCGCAGGCCCTCGTCGAAAGGCTGTTCGACCGCGGCGCGCACCGCTTCCAGGATTTTCGCGGGCGAGAACAGGCCGCGCGTGCTGGCGGCGATGCGCTGGCCGGCGGCATCGATCGCGGCCACGCATGCGGCCTTGTCCGCCAGCGCCTGGCCGTCGCGGCTGCGGCGCGGCGCGGCATTTTGCGCCAGCAGGCGGCGGGCGTAGTCCAGGCCGGCGGCCAGCGGATCCGTGCCGGCCGCCAGTTCATCGGCCAGCCCGGCCGCGACGGCGGCCTGCGCCGTCATCGGCTTGCCCGACAGCATCAGGTCCAGTGCCGCGGCGGCGCCGATCAGGCGCGGCGTGCGCTGCGTGCCGCCGGCGCCGGGCAGCAGGCCCAGCGTCACTTCGGGCAGGCCCAGCTTGGCGCCGGGCAGCGCCACGCGGTAATGCGCCGCCAGCGCCACTTCCAGGCCGCCGCCGAGCGCGGCGCCATGCAGCGCGGCCACCACTGGCTTGGCGCAGGCCTCGATCTGGTTGCAGACGTCGGGCAGGGCGGGCGGACGCGGCGGCTTGCCGAATTCGCGGATGTCGGCGCCGGCGATGAAGTTGTTGCCGGCGCCGGTCAGCAGCACGGCGCGCACCTGCGGGTCGCCCTGGGCCTGGTCGATGGCGCGCGCCAGGCCGGCGCGCACATCGGCGCTCAGGGCATTGACGGGGGGATGATCGATGGTGACGACGAGTACGTCGCCGTCGCGGCGCGCGTGGACGGCGCCGGCGGGTGCGCTGGCTGTCATGGGACAGTGTCTCCGGTAGGGTCGCCGCCCGCGCCGGCCAGGCCGGCACGGCGGCATCGCAGAGCGGGGCTCTGGCGAGGCCGGCGCGTCCCGGGGCGGACGCGGCGCAGTCGCGGCGCCTGGCGGGCCAGGAACGGCCCGTCTTATAGCCGTCTATTCTTTCCCAGCAAAGAAGTCTTGACAATGCCATCAAGAATTGACATTGACGTTAAAAAAAATTGACAATCGCCTGCGGGGCGCCGGGTTGCAATGAAGGAATGCCGGCCGCCCCTGGAGACTCGACATGGACACGAAAGCGCTGACCCTGCTGGTGGAGATCCTGGACGCCGGCAACCTGAGCGAAGCCGCGCGCCGCCTGAAGATGACGCGGGCCAACGTCAGCTATCACCTGACCCAGCTGGAGCGCGCCGTCGGCATGCAACTGCTGCGGCGCACCACGCGCCACGTCGAGCCCACCGAAATCGGACTCAAGCTGTACCAGCATGGCCGCAGCATCCAGGACGAGCTGGCGGCCGCGCGCGAAGCGGTCGAGACCCTGGGCAAGACGCCGCAGGGCAAGGTGCGGCTCAGCGTGCCCAGCGGCTATGGCCAGTTCGTGATGACGCCGTGGCTGCTGGAATTCAAGCGCGCCTATCCCGACATCGTGTTGGACGTGCTGTTCGAGAACAGCGTCGACGACCTGCTGCGCGACGAGGTCGACATCGCCGTGCGCATCATGTCCGAGCCGCCGCACAATCTGGTGGCGCGCGAACTGGGCCAGGTGCGTTACGTGGCCTGCGCCTCGCCCGCCTTCGTGCGCGAACGCGGCCTGCCTGACAAGCCGGCCGAGCTGGCGCGACTGCCCGTCATCAGCGCCGCCGTCATCGGCCGGCCGCTGCGGTTGTCGGCGTACTACGGCGGCCAGCCGCGCCAGCACGTGGTGCTGGAACCCACCATCATCTCGCGCAACTACGCCTTCCTGCGCGACGCCATGCTGGCCGGGCTGGGCATCGGCGTGGTGCCGGACTACGTGGTGCACGACGACGTCGCGCGCGGCGATTTGATCGCCGCCTTGCCGCATTGGCGACTCAGCATCTTTGGCCGTGCGATGTACATGCTGTATATGCCCAACCGCCACCATCCGCGCGCCATCGCGATGATGATCGAGTTCATCCAGCAGCGTGCCCAGGCCGCGCATGAAGGGCGGCCCGGACTGCTGGGCGCGGCATAGGTCCGGCCCGCTGGCTATCATCGGCGTCCCCGTCCCAGGATGCCGCCATGTCGGACGCCGATTGGAGTTTTCTCGCGTCCGCCCGGCGCCATGGGGGGCATCACCCTCCGCGCGAAAGTTTGACAAAAAGAAACATAATGATAAAAATGCCGACCATTCCCGCGCGCCGTCCTGGCGGGAAGCCTCGGACCAGGGACGGGCGGCGTTGACCGCCGCCTGATCGCCACGCCGGGGCAGGCGTTGTTCCGATCCATTGCGGGCCTTTTCTTGCGGAGCAAGTATGGCTTTCGTGTTCATGCGCCGGCGTGGGGCCGGCCTGCGGCGGCGGCAACGCGCCGCCTTGCGGTGGGGCATGTTGGGACTGGCGGGCCTGTTGGCGGGATGCGCCGGCGGCGAGCCGCGCATCGGCGATGCCTACACCGTGCATACCCCGATCTACGCGGACAACCGCATCTTCTATCTCAAGCCCGGCAGCAACGAGCGCGCCCGCGTGCTGGAGCAGACCGGCGCGCCGGCCACCACGCAGGACGAGCGCCAGCTGGCGGTGCCGGCCAACGCGCCGCTGTCGATCATGATGCGCTCGGTCGAGATCCCGGCGCTCAAGGACGCCGCAGGCAGGAAAACCGCCGGCATCGACGGCCCGGCCGACTACGTGGTGATCCTGGACGTCGCGGCCCGCGACGACGGCAGCAACCAGTCCATCGTGGTCTGGTACCAGCGCGGCGTGCAGCCGGACCAGTCCCTGAACTTCTCGAACCTGCTGGTCTACTACGTGCAGCGCTGGGACGAGCGCGTGGCGCCGTCGTTCCGCCTGCGCGTGATGGACGTCACCACCGAGCGCAACGCCGAGACGCTGCGTGCCCTGCAACGCGCGCAGGGCGTGGCCAACGGCGCCGCCAGCCTGGCCAACAATCCGCTGGTATCGCCGCTGGTGGGCGTGGCCTTCACCGCCGCCGAACTGGTGCTGGCGAACCAGCGCAACCGCATGGTGCTGGACTACAGCGTGCAGCTCTATTCGCAGTCGGCGGTGAGCCAGGCGGCCGGATCCAACCTGGGGCTGCTCAAGCAGGGCACCTACGTGGTGGTGGGACGGCCCGAGGGCGACTCCCGCGCATTCTGGGACAAATCGCTGGTCTACAACACGCGCACCAACCAGGTGTTCGATGGGGCGACGCCGCTGAACGTGCCGACGGCGCTGGTGTCGGTCGGCACCTTCGAAAGCATCGTGCCCAAGTCGGTGCTGGAGAAGTCGGTGGCCCTGACCTCGCTACTGGGCAAGGTCGGCACCAGCGCTTCGATCGAGCAGGTCAGCGACGCGCAAGAGCGGCTGCAGGCGGCGTTGACGGCGTACACGCTGGGCGAGCGGCTGGCGCGCTATCGGGATGAACAGACGCTGACCGAGATTTCCGAGAAACTGAATGACGAGGAGTTTCCCAAGGCGCTTGGCAGCGAGGAAGCGTTTCTGTTGCTGCGCGGCCTGAATGCCTGCTACCGGCTGCAACCGCCGCTGGCGGACCTGGACGCGTTCCTGACCCACTACGCCACCCCGGGGGGCAAGAAATGCGCCGCGCGATCCTAGCATTGCGACACACGGAGGGCGCCGGCATGCTGCGCTTGCTGCCTCGCTGGCTGTTGCCGGCGCTGGCCGCGGTGCTGTTCGGGGGCTGTGCGTCCTCTCCCGGTCCGGCCCGCAACCCGGCGGCGGCGCCCGCCGGCGGCAATGATGCCATGTCGATGCCGGCCCCGCCCCCCGCCGATCTGGCGGCGCCGTGGTCCTTTCCCGTCGCGTCCCTGCCGAGGCTGTTTTCGCACCGCGTGATGGTGCCGCCGCTGCAATTGACGCAGATCGACCTGGGCGCGAAGACGCCGACACTCCAGGCGGCCATGCGCCGTTTCGCCGAAGCCGCGCCGGCCGCGCTGGCGCAACGCGGCCTGTTCGATGCGCACAGCTACCTGGAACCGAACGAAGGCTGGCTGACCTTGATCGCCAGTTCGCAGGGCGTCGACTGGGTGTTCGGGGTGCAGTTCACGGTGGACGGCGGCGGCCGCACCCTGACGCTGCGCCTGCGCACCGCGGGCGCCGCCAATATCGGCAATCCGCAGGCGAAGAAAATGGACCAACACATCGGCACACTGGTGACCCTGGTGCCGGCCTTGTTCGCCGATTGACAGGCGCCACGCCGGGGCCTCTGGTATAAGGTCGAGGGTCCCGCCATCATGGCGGACCCGTCGACCCATCGAAAGGGAATCGCCCGTGCCGCATCCGCTGACCGCCCGACGCCTGCTTGCCCTGGCCGCGACGCAATTCACCCGGCAGGTTCCCGGCCTGCTCGCCGCCGCGCCGCTGGCTTTCGTGCTGTTCGCGCTGTCGCTGCCGGGGGCGCTGCTGCTGGGCCAGCTCGACGGCCGTCTCGATGGCTGGTTCATGCTGGCCGGCGCCATCAACCTGCTGGCGCTGGCCCGCCTGGCGCTGGCCTGGCAGCACCGGCTGGCCCGGGCCTCCGACATCAAGCCGGCCGCCGCGTTGGGGCGCATCGATGGCGCGTATGTGCGGGTGCTGGCGCTGCTGGTGCTGGCCTGCTGCGCCATCGCGGCCCTGAAAGCGGTGAGCCTGACGCTGGGGCTGGCCCTTTACTTCAAGCTGCCGGGTGTCTCCAGCACCGTGTTCCTTGCCATCGCGCTGCTGGCATGGCTGGCGCTGTGGCTGCCGGTGATGTATTGGCTGGGGGCGTGGTCCCTGAGCCTGCCGCGGGCCGCGCTGACCGATCGGTATGGCCTGGCCCGCTCGCGCCAGGCGCTGCGTGGCCGGGTCTGGCCGTTCGCGGGGCTCCTGCTGTTGCTGACCGGCATCACCGAGGTGACGGGCGTGGCGCTGCGCAAATCGGTGCTGCTGCGTTGGCCGCAGGCGATTGCGACGGCGGGCGGCGGCCTGGTGATCACGCTGGTTCTGGTCCTGTTCTTCGCCATCCTGTGCGGCACGGCATACCGCGAGCGCGCCGAGGCCTGAGCGGGCGCCAGGGCGCCGCCCGACAAGATCAACGCAACATCGGCAGGCTGCCGGTCAGGGCATTGACCCAGCGCCGCGGGCCGGCCAGGCCCACGCCCAGCAGGGGCTGGTCGCGATGCGAAGTGTGGCGATGCCGGGCCCAGTATTCGGCGGCCTCGTGGATCTCGCGCGCATAGGCCGGAAACAGCGTCATGCCGGCGTCGCCCGGCATGGGCAGGGACAGCCGCTCGCGCAGTTGCGCCATGCGCGCTTCGTCGGCCGTCAGCACGATGATGGGCAGGTGCGAGATCGCCGACGACAGCATGCCATCGGCATCGCGCAGGGCTTGGCCGGCCCAGTTGGGCTGCCGAGCCACCAGTCCGGCCGCCAGGCAGGCCGAGGCGTTGGCGGCCTGGCCGGCGCCCAGGCCCGCCGCCAGCACGATCACGACTTTTTCCGGCACGGCGGCGGCAAGGGGGGCGGACGGTTCGGGCATGGCGGACTCCTGGACAAAAGGCGTTATCGTCCACCGTGCCGCGGACGCCGTCTTGAACGCCTGTGAACGCGGGCGACGACCCGCGCTACCGTTGCCGCGCCAGGGCGCTGGCGCCGGCGTACACCGCCGCCGCGCCCAGTTCGCGCTCGATGCGCAGCAGGCGGTTGTACTTGGCGGTGCGGTCGGCGCGCGACAGCGAGCCGGTCTTGATCATGCCGCAATTGGCCGCCACCGCCAGGTCGGCGATGCTGGTGTCCTCGGTTTCGCCGGAACGGTGCGACATGACCACGCCGTAGCCGGCGCGCCGCGCCAGCGCCAGCACTCGCCAGGTTTCGCTGAGCGTGCCGATCTGGTTGATCTTGACCAGGATGGCATTGCCGATGCCCTGTTCGATGCCGGCCTGGAACAACCGCGGATTTGTGCAGAACACGTCGTCGCCCACCAACTGGCAGGCGCCGCCCAACGTCGCGCCCAACACCTTCCAGCCGACCGCGTCGTCTTCGGCCATGCCGTCCTCGATCGACACGATGGGGTAGTCGCGCGCCAGGCCGGCCAGGTATTGCACCTGCTGCTCGGCCGTGCGCAGCAGGTTCTCGCCCTGATAGCGGTAGCCGTCGGCGCCGTGGAATTCGCTGGCGGCCGGATCCAGCGCCAGCGCGACGTCGGCGCCCGGACGCAGCCCGGCGCGTTCGATCGCCGCCATGATGAAGTCCAGCGCCTCGGGCGCGTTGCGCAGCGTCGGCGCGAAGCCGCCTTCGTCGCCGACGTTGACGCTGTGGCCCGCGGCCTTGAGCGCGTGGCGCAGCGTGTGGAACACCTCCGCGCCCATGCGCAGCGCTTCGCGGAAGCTGTCCGCGCCCACCGGCAGGATCATGAACTCCTGGAAGTCGAGCGGATTGTCGGCATGCGCGCCGCCGTTGATGATGTTGATCATCGGCACCGGCAGTGTCTGGGCCTGCACCCCGCCCACGTGGCGCCATAGCGGCAGGCCCTGGCTGGCGGCCGCGGCGTGCGCCACCGCGAGCGATACGCCGAGCAGCGCGTTGGCGCCCAGCCGGCTTTTGTCGGGCGTGCCGTCCAGCTCGATCATGGCCTGGTCGATGCGGGCCTGCTGGTCGGCCGGCAGGCCCAGCAGCGCCGCGCGCAGTTCGCCGTTGACCGCGCCGACGGCGCCGAGCACGCCCTTGCCGAGGTAGCGGGCGCCGTCGCCGTCGCGCCGTTCCAGCGCCTCGCGCTTGCCGGTGGAGGCGCCCGAGGGCACCAGCGCCAGGCCGCGGGCGCCATCGTCCAGGCGGACCTCGACTTCGACGGTGGGATTGCCGCGGCTGTCCAGCGCTTCGTGGGCGGCGAGATGGGTGATGTGCATGGGAGGCTCCGGAATGTCAGGAAAATGGTCAGATAATTCAAGCAAGGGCCCGGCTCGGGAGAGGCGCTGGGTCGAATCCGTCCGCCGTCTCATTGCGGACGACCAGGCCCGGAAAGCTACGGTGAATGTTCGATGACGACGCCGCCATGCTAAAAACGGAGTCACGATCCGACAATGCAGTTTTTCTGCGGATATGTCAGTTTTCCTGACGAATGAACCTGATGCGCCAATTGCCACCCTTGTCCGCCGTCCGCGCCTTCGAAGCCGTCGCCCGCAGCGGCTCGGTC
Source organism: Achromobacter sp. RW408 (assembly GCF_003184165.1). Taxonomy (NCBI): domain Bacteria; kingdom Pseudomonadati; phylum Pseudomonadota; class Betaproteobacteria; order Burkholderiales; family Alcaligenaceae; genus Achromobacter; species Achromobacter sp. RW408. The sequence goes on along the minus strand of NZ_QHHO01000049.1, from coordinate 1,329,697 downwards.
ACGCGCGCCGCCGAGGAACTCTGCCGCAGCCACGGCGCCGTCAGCCGCCACTTGCGCCTGTTGCAGGAACACGCCGGCGCGGCGTTGTTCGAGAAGGACGGCACCGGCCTGCGCCTGACGCCCGCCGGCGCCACCTTCTACACGTCGGTGCGCGCCGCCTTCGACCAGCTGGAAAACGCCTACGAGCGGCTGGCGCGCGAAGCGCAGGCGCCGGGGCTGCACGTGGCCTGCAGCGCCACCTTCGCCATGCGCTGGCTGGTGCCGCAACTGGCCGTGTTCTACCGCAGGCATCCCGAGATCCGCATCCGCCTGTCGATGACCTCGGCGCGCGAGATGCGCAACGAGGGCGCCGACCTGATCCTGGCCTGGGACCTGTCCGGCTATGCCGAGGCCGACCGGGCCCGGGCGCTGGCGTTGGCGCCAGTGCATTTCGGCGCGGTCTGCACGCCGGCCTATGCGCGCCGCAAGCCCGCCACGCGCGCCCGCATCGCGCATGAATACACCGCCAGCGCCTGGAACCAATGGGAGGCCATCACCGGGCAACCGGCGGCGCGGGGCGACACGCTGGCGTTCCCGCACACCCACCTGTGCATCGAGGCGGCCTTGTCGGGCCTGGGCGTGGCGCTGGTCGAGCGGCGCCTGATCGCGCGTGAACTGCACGACGGCCTGCTGGTGGCGCCCCATGGCTTCGTGCCTTTCGAAGGCGGCCTGCGCGCGGTGCCGGCCGCAGGCCGCGCGCGCACCGCCCACGCCGACGCCTTCATCGCCTGGCTGCGCGGCGCGCTGGCCGAGGCCGGCGACTGAGGCAGCGACGCAACGGGCTTGGTATGCTGGACGCGCATTCCCGCCGGAGACCCCATGACCGATACGCCGCAGTCCGCCAGTCCGTCCGCCAAGGCGTTCGTCACGCGCTCGGCGCTGGCCTCGCAGGCGCGCCGCGCGCAGCTGCGGCGCATGAAGATCGCCGCGCTGGCCCTGCTGGTGGCCATGATCAGCGGTTTCATCACCAGTCATCTGATGGGCGGGCAGGGCGCCTGGGCCTGGGTACGGGCTTTCTGCGAGGCCGCCACGGTTGGGGCGCTGGCGGACTGGTTCGCGGTGGTGGCGCTGTTTCGCCGGCCGATGGGGCTGCCCATTCCGCATACCGCCATCATCCCCAGCAACAAGGATCGCATCGGCGACAACCTGGCGGTGTTCGTGCGCGACCACTTCCTCGATCCGGACACCTTGATGGACAAGCTGCGCGGCTTCGACCCGGCCGCGCGCCTGTCGCGCTGGCTGGCGCGGCCGAAGCAGGCGCATGCGCTCAGCGACGGCGCGCGGCGGGTGGCGTTGCAGACACTGGACCTGCTGGACGACCACGCCGTGCGCGGGGTGATCCAGGAATTCGTGGTGAAGAACCTGCGGCGCTGGGACGCGGCCGGCACCGCTGGCGAGGTGCTGGGCCTGCTGACCCGCGACGGCCGCCACCAGGAATTGCTGGACGCCGCCATGGAGCGGCTGGGCGGCTACCTGGGCGACGAGGACGTCAAGGAGCGCGCTTCGGCGCTGCTGGTCAAGTTCGCGCGCAAGGAATGGCCGCGCATCATCAAGGCGGTGGACGTCATCGCCTCGGTCGAGGGCATCGCCGACAACCTGGCCGACCGGCTGGCGCGCGCGCTGGTGCAGGAACTGCGCGACGTGCTGTCGGAGCCGGACCATCCGGTGCGGCGCGACTACGAGGCCTGGGTGCTGGACTACATCGCGCGCCTGCGCGCCGACCCGGCGCTGGCCGCCCAGGTGGAAGCCATGAAGCAGCGCGCCATCGACCACCCCAAGGTGCAGGAATACGTGCAGGGCCTGTGGGACGACATCCACGCCGCGCTGCGGCGCGACCTGAGCGACGAGCATTCGGCGCTGGCCGCGCACCTGGAAAGCGCCTTGCTGGCGCTGGCGCGCAAGCTGGGCGAAGACGCGGACCTGCGCGAGGCCGTCAACAGCCATGTGCTGGGCGCGGCGCGGCGCCTGACCGGACGGCTGCGCATCGGTGTCACCGAGCACATTTCGCGCACCGTCAAGCTGTGGGACGAGCGCCATCTGGTCGACGAACTGGAGCTGAGCGTGGGGCGCGACCTGCAATACATCCGCTTCAACGGCACGCTGGTGGGCGGCCTGATCGGCGTGCTGCTGCACGCGGCGGTGCTGCTGGCGACGGGCTAGTCATGCCGAGGCGGTCAAACATCGCGGATTTGCGGACGTATCCGATGTATCAGGAACCAAGATTGCTGGCGAAGCGCCGTGGCGCGATGCTATTGTCTTTGGCAGTCTCCGGCCTGCCCTCGGGTTCCGGGGACGCCCGCCGCCCTTTCGGGCGGCCCGTATCACGCGCATCACTCCCAGGAGGCAAGTCCATGAAGAAATTCTCGATTCTCGTTGCAACGCTGGCGCTGGCCGGCGGCTCGGCTGTTGCCCAGGCCGAGAGCGTCACGATGTCATTCCTGAACGACGACGGCTCCGTGGGCAAGAGCGCCGGTACCGTCGCGCTGGAGCAGACCAAGGAAGGCCTGAAGTTCACGCCCGACCTCAAAGGGCTGCCGCCCGGCGAGCACGGCTTCCACGTGCATGAAAAAGGCTCGTGCGAATCGACCACCGTCGACGGCAAGGTGATGCCGGGCGGCGCCGCGGGCGGCCACCTCGATCCGCAAAACACCAAGGCCCACAAGGGCCCGCTGGCCACCGATGGCCATCTGGGCGACCTGCCGTTCATCACCGTGGCGGCCGACGGCTCCGCCAAGACCGCCGTGGTGGCGCCGCGCCTGAAGCTGGCCGACGTCAAGCAGCGCGCCCTGATGATCCACGTGGGCGCCGACAACTACAGCGATACCCCCAAGCCGCTGGGCGGCGGAGGCGGCCGCATGATCTGCGGCGTGATCAAGTAAGCGGCACGCCCCAGGCAAGGCGCGCGGCGGGCCGGGCAGGCCGGACCGCGCTACACGGTGCCGTTGCGGCCGTGCTCGCGGTAGCCCGGCCGCTCGGCCAACCGGTCGTAATAGGCGGCCACCGCCGGCAGGTCGGGTCGCAGCGCATCGTCCAGCGGCGTCTGGAACCACCGGTTCACCGACAGGCCGACGGCGACGTCGGCCAGCGTGAACGCCTCGCCGGCCACATAGGCGCCGGTTTCGCGCAGGCGCCGTTCCAGTATCCCCATGAAACGCCCCCACTCGCGGCTGGATGCCGCGATGGCGGCCGCGTCCTGGTGCGCGGGCGACTGCCGCGCCAGCGCCATGAAGGCATAGCTCCACGAACGGTTCAGGTCGCTCGCCTGCCAGTCCAGCCATTGGTCGACTCCGGCGCGGCGGCGCGCCTCGGCCGGATACAGGTCCGGATTGCGCGCGCCACCGTACTGGTTGGCCAGGTAGCGGATGATGCTGTTGGACTCCCACAGCACGAAATCGCCGTCTCGCAGCACCGGCACCATGGCGTTCGGATTCAACGCCAGGAAGGCGGGTTCGCTGGTGGCGCGAAAGCCCGAGCCCCAGTCCTCGCGCGCGAATGGCAGATCCAGTTCGACGCAGGTCCACAGCACTTTGCGGACGTTGATGGAAGTAGCTTTTCCGAGAATGTTCAGCATGGCGGAAGCGACGCGGACGTGGGCGTGGGGAAGCCGGGGCGGGCCCTCAGGCCCGCGCTTGGCGGCCCCCCAGTCTATCGGCCATCGCAGGCCGGCAACAGATACAGATCGGTCCTTGCGCGTGCGCAACAGATTGGTCGGACCGTCACGCGAGCCGCCACCGTCCCGCGTCAGCCCGTCACCGGCTCCGGCTGGCTTCGCAGCCGCGGCACCGGCGAGGCCGCCAGCACCACGAACTGCGCCGCGAAGCCGGCGCTCGACACCCACAGGCAGGCCTCCAGCCCCAGGCGCGAAGCCAAGGCCGCGCCGATCAGCGCGCCCACCGGCCGCGCGCCGAAGGTGGCGGTGAGGATCACGGCGGACACCCGCCCCAGCAACGCATTGGGCGTGATGGCCTGGCGCAGCGTGGTGGTGGCGATGGTCCACAATATCGGCCCGGCGCCGAACAGGAAGAAGCCCGCCGCGGCCCACAGGCCAGACGGCAGGGCCAGCGTCGACAGCAGGATCAGGCTGGCCGCCAGCGCGCACAGCGGGCCGGCCGCGATCAGGGCGCCGAACGACAGCCGTCCGGCCAGCCAGGGCGCCGCCAGCGCGCCGGCCAGCATGCCCGCGCCGTACACCCCCAGCGTGATGCCGACCCCGGCCGCGCCCAGTCCCAGCCGTTCCACCGCGTACACCACATAGACCGCCTGCAGCACGAACCAGGCGAGGTTGAAGAACACCGCCGTGACCAGCACCGGCCGCAGCAGCGGGTGGCCCGTCACGAAGGCCGCGCCATCGCGCAATTCATGCCACAGGTGGCGCCGCGCGGCGGCGCGCGGCGCTTGCGGCGGCAGGCCGGCCAGCAGGCCCGCGGCCAGCAGCGACAGCAGCGTCGCCAGGCCGTAGGCCGCGGCCGCGCCGATGCCGCCGACCAGCGCGCCGCCCAGCGCCGGCCCGGCGGAAAAGGCCGCACTGCGCGCCAGTTCCAGCCAGCGGTTGGCCTGGCCCAGGGCAGGGGCGGGCACCAGCGTCGGCACCAGCGCTGGCGCGGCGACGTTGTAGGCCACGGTGCCTACCGCGCCCAGGAAGCCCAGCGCCGCCAGCCAGCCCAGGTTCAGGCCGCCCAGCGCCAGCAACGCCAGCAGGGCCAGCAGGCTGGCGGCGCGCACGCATTCTGCGCTGGTCATCAGGGTGCGGCGCGGCAGGCGGTCGGCCAGCACGCCGGCGGGCAGCGACAGCAGCAGGAACGGCAGGGTCTGCGCCGTCTGCAGGTAGCCGGTCTGGGCGGCCGTGGCGCCCAGCGCCAGCACGGCCACCAGCGGCGCGGCGGCCAGGGC
>NZ_QHHO01000049.1:1304427-1324758 GCF_003184165.1 Achromobacter sp. RW408 | reverse complement strand
CGTCGCGCTTGATGGCCAGCAGCGCCAGCCACAAGCCGATGTACAGGACCCAGGTCCAGGCGCGCAGCGCCGCGCTGGGCAAGGGCCGCGCGGCAGTGGCCGGCGGCGGGGGCGGCGGCGTGTCGGCGCCTTGCAGGGTGGGTTCTCTACGCGTGTCCACGGCGGCGCCGGTCATGAAATATTCTGCATCAGATGTTACCGTGCGGCCCGGTCAGGCGCAACGCGGCTCGCGCCGCCAGCCCACCCATTCGCCCTCGCCGGCAAAGTGCCGCGGGCCTCGGGCGGCCTGCGCCAGGCCCTCGCGCAGCGGCCGCAGGTCCAGCCCCGGCAGATGGCGCAGCAGGGCGGGCGGCAGCGCGTCGGCGTCGAGATGCTCCTGGCCGAACTCCACCGCCATCGGCGTGCCGTCTTCGATGACGCGCAGGTACCACAGGCCTTCCATGTAGTCGCCGTACCAGGGATCGGGGAATAGCGCCGGCGTGAAACGAAAGCCGAACTCGCACACGGCCTCCCAGGGCCAGGACTGCCGCCGGCCGGTGCCGTCGGGCACGCCCAGCGCGCGCGTGAAGCCCGCGTCATCGAAGCGGATGGTCTCGGCGTAGGGATCCGGGGCGGCGGGCGGGCGAACGAAAAGCCGTTTGAGGCGTGACCACATGCTGGCGGCAAGGCGATGGCGATGGCGGCAGTGTAGCGGGGCGATCGGGCGAGGAATGCTGCAAGAATGTTACAAGCATTGATTCACATCAACTCCGCGCCCCACCGCGCGGGGTAGGGTAGATGTTTTTTCCTGACGGCTCGCCGGCGACCGGCCGGCCGCGTCGGATCGCTCGACACGCATAGCAAGGACTGTATTGATGACGGACAAGATCGCGCCAGCCTCCGAACCTCCCGAAACCGGCAAGGACGACCCCCGCGCCGCCAAGCGCACCGCCGCGCCGCGGCGCGCGCGCACGGCTGCCAAGCCGGCCGCCAGGCAAGCCACTTCCAGGCAAGCCGCCGCCGAACGGTCCACCGCCAAACCGCCTGCCTCCAAACGCTCCATCGCCAAGCCGTCCTCGCCGCAGCCGCCCGCCTCGCCTGCCCTGGAGCCCGCGCTGCGGGCGCGCAAGCGTGTCAGCGCGCGCGAAGTCGCGGCGCGCCAGGAAACCACCGCGGTGTTGGCGGACATCGCCCGCCGCTACCAGGTGGGGCAGTCCGGCGAAGCCCACGAAGCGCTGCGAGCGGTCATCGAGGAACTGTCGCCGGACGATGCCGTGGCGGTGCATCGCGCGCTGCTGCAGGCCAACACCCAGGCCCCGGCCGCCCGGCGCAATCCCGACGAGGAACTGGCCACCGACTGGCGCGAGGGCATCTATCCCTATCGTCACCGCATGCTGCGGCGCAATTACGAAAAGCAGAAGTACGCCCTGCAGGTCGAGCTGCTGAAATTGCAGGCCTGGGTCAAGGCCACCGGCCAGCGCGTGGTGATTCTGTTCGAGGGCCGCGACGCGGCAGGCAAGGGCGGCACCATCAAGCGCATGATGGAACATCTCAATCCGCGCGGCGCGCGCGTGGTGGCGCTGGAAAAACCGTCCGATACCGAGCGCGGCCAGTGGTACTTCCAGCGCTACGTGCAGCACCTGCCGACCGCCGGCGAGATCGTCATGTTCGACCGCTCCTGGTACAACCGCGCCGGCGTCGAGCGCGTGATGGGTTTTTGCTCGGAAGACGAATACCTGCAATTCCTGCACCAGGTGCCCGACTTCGAACGGCACCTGGTCACCAGCGGCATCCACCTGATCAAGTTCTGGTTCTCGGTCAGCCAGGAGGAGCAACGCCGCCGTTTCCTGCAGCGCAAGGTGCATCCGCTCAAGCAGTGGAAACTCAGCCCGGTGGACCTGGCGTCGCTCGACAAGTGGGACGACTACACCCGCGCCAAGGAAGCCATGTTCGCGCACACCGACACCGCCGATGCGCCGTGGATCGTGGTCAAATCCGACTGCAAGAAGCGCGCGCGCCTGAACGCCATGCGCTACGTGCTGACCCGCTTGCCGTACGAAGGCAAGAGCGGCGCGCCGGAACTGGCGCTGGATCCATTGATCGTGGGGCGGGCGCTGTAGCCGCGCCGCATGCGGGCGCGGCCTACTTGCCGCGCATCTGGTCGATCAGGCGCCGGTCGCGCTTGGTCGGCCGCCCCGCCGCGATGTCCAGCGCCGGCTCGGGCGCCAGGCGCCGCATCTCGGCCGCGCGTTCGCGCGCGGCCACGCTCTCGGGGGTTTCCTCGTACAGCTGGCGCGCCGCCGGCGCCGGGCCGCGCACGCCGCTGACCGCCACCACCCGCACGTGCACCGCGGGATCTTCCTTGCGGATGCTGACCACGTCGCCGGCGCCGACCTCGCGCGCCGGCTTGGCCGGCTGGCCGTTGACCTGCACGCGGCCCTTGCCGATCTCGTCCACCGCCAGGCTGCGCGTCTTGTAGAACCGCGCCGCCCACAGCCATTTGTCGATCCGTATCTTGTCCATCGTCGTCATCGCGAAATTGCGCCATCAAGCGCACATGATAGCGGCTGGCGTCACGGTCCCTCGCGCAGCAGCGCGGCGAAGGCGCTGGCGGGCAGGGCGCGGCTGAAGAGAAAGCCCTGCATCGCATCGCAGCCTTCCTCGATCAGCATCTGGCGCTGCGCCTCGGTCTCCACGCCTTCGGCCAGCGTGCGCATGCCCAGCGAATGGGCCAGTCGCACCACGCCGCGGATCACGGCCGTGGCGGTCGGCACCTTGCCCAGCGCCCACACGAACGACTGGTCGATCTTGAGCGTGTCGATCGGCAGCCGCACCAGGTAGGCCAGGCTCGAATAGCCCGACCCGAAATCGTCCAGCGACGCCGAAATGCCGGCCTCGCGCAGCGCCGCCAGAATGCCGGAGGCTTTCTCCACGTCGCTCATCAGCGAGTTCTCGGTGACTTCCACGTCCAGCAGCGTCGGCGGCACGCCATGCACCGTCGCCAGGCGCACGATGGTCTTGGGCAGGTCGGGCGCGACCAGCTGGCGCGCCGACAGGTTGAACGAGATGCGCGGCACCGGCAGGCCTTCGGCCAGCCATTCGCTGATGTGCAGGCAGGTGGCGTTGGCCACCCATTCGGTCAGCGCCGATTCCAGCGGTGAATCCAGGATCACATCCAGGAATGCCGCTGGCCCGAGCAGGCCGCGGGTCGGGTGGCGCCAGCGCAGCAACGCCTCGGCGCCGCACAGCGAACCGTCGTGCATGCTGACCTGCGGCTGGAAGTGCAGTTCGAACTGGTTGTTGGTCAGTGCGCCCTGGATGTCGCCACGCAGCGACAGGCGCGCGCCCAGGCCCTGCATCAGCTCGCGGTGATAGGCGCGCACCTGGAAGCGGCCGGCCGACTTGGCGGCATACATCGCGGCGTCGGCGTAGTTCAACAGCGTTTCGGCGGACTCGCCGGGCGAGTTCAGCAGCGCGATGCCGATGCTGGCGCCCAGCGACAGCGAGCGTCCGTGCACATCGCTGGGACGCGACAGGGAATTCAGGATTGAATTGGCCAGGGCTTCGGCCGCGCGTTCGTTGGTGTCGCGCAGCACCAGCAGGAATTCGTCGCCGCCAACGCGGGCGCAGAAGATCGACGGCGTCAGGAATTTGCGCAGGCGATCCGCCACGTCGCACAGCAGCAGGTCGCCCTCGGCGTGGCCGAAGGCGTCATTGACTTCCTTGAAGCGGTCCAGGTCCAGGAACAGCACGGCCAGCGTGGCGCCCCGCGCGGCCAGCGCGGGTTCGGCCTCGGCAATCGCCGCCGACAGCGTCTCCATGCACTGGCGCCGGTTGGGCAGGCCGGTGAGGTAATCGTGGGTGGCCTGGTACTTGAGCTGCGCGGTCTCTTCGCGTTCGCGCGAGACGTCGCGCAACAGGATCGCCAGGCCGCCTTCATGGGGAAAGGCGCGCGCTTCGAACCAGGTGGCCAGGGGCGCGTAATAGCCGGTGTGATGAGCGGGGCGGCCGGTCTGCGCGGCCGCGCGACAGGCATCGTAATAGCCGGTGCCGACCAGGTCCGGACAGCTGTCCCACAGGCCGTGGCCCACCAGGTCCTGCCTGCTGCGCCGCAGCAGCCGTTCGGCGCCCGGATTGAGATAAGCGACGCGCCAGTCGCGGTCCAGCGACAGGAAACCGTCGGCCAGGGCATCGAGCGTGGCGCCGTCGACGCCGGCCGCCAGGCGCGCCGCCGCGTCGGGGGAGGGGGATGAGTCGTCGCTTGCCTGGTTCATCACGTTCCGGATTTCCCTGAGCACGATCAATGTGCTGTTTTATCGCATCGGCGAGTCGGCGTAAAAGCAAAAAAACGGCGCCCCGAAGGGCGCCCAAGACCGGCAAACCGGTATGCGGGCGCAGGGCGCCCGCCAGTACTCAATCCTCAATCCAGCTTCAGGCCGGCTTCCTTGACCACGCGCTGCCACTTGTCGATCTCGGCGCGGCGGAAGGTGTCCAGCTCGGCCGGCGTGGAGCCGATCGGCTCGGCGCCGATGCCTTCGAGCTGTTCGGCGATCTGCGGGTCCTTCAGCACCTTGGCCAGCGCCTGCGACACTTTGTTGACGATTTCCGGCGGCGTGCCGGCGGGCGCGAACACCGCGTTCCATTCGTAGGTTTCATAGCCGGGCACGCCGGATTCGGCGATGGTGGGCAGGTCCGGCGCGGCCTTGGAGCGTTGCGCGCCGCCGACGGCCACCGCGCGCAGCTTGCCGTTCTTCACGTGCTGCCAGGCCGAGCCCATGCTCGCGAACATCACCGGCACCTGGCCGGACATCACGTCGATCATGGCCGGGCCGCCGCCCTTGTAGGCGACGTGCTGCAGCTGGGTCTTGGCCAGCAGGTTGAACAGTTCGCCGGCCAGGTGCTGGGCCGAGCCGGGACCGGCCGAGGCGAAGTAGACCTGTTCCTTGCCGCCGGGCTGGCCCAGGCGGATCAGGTCGGCCACCGTCTTCACTTCGTACGACGGCGTCACCACCAGCACGTTGGGCACGCGCAACAGCAGCGACACCGGCGCGAAGGCGGTCAGGGTGTCGAACTGCATCTTGGGGTGCAGGGCCGGGTTCTGCGCGTGGTTGGAGGCGTCCAGCATCAGCGTGTAGCCGTCGGGCTGGGCCTTGGCGACCACCGCCCCGCCGATCATGCCGCCGGCGCCGCCACGGTTTTCAATGACCACCGGCTGGCCCAGTTCGGCCGCCAGCTTGGGGCCCAGCAGGCGGGCCACCACGTCCACCGTGCCGCCGGGCGGGTAGGTCACGACCAGCGTGACGGCGCGCTCGGGATAGGCGGCGGATGCCGCGCCGGCGGCGCTGGCCAACAGGCCGGCGGCGGCCAGCAGGCTGGCGCGGCGCGCGAGGCGTTTGAACAGAGGGGTCATTGGAATTCTCCTTGGAATTGGAACAGCCGCAACGGTGTGTCGGCGAGTACGGCGCGCCGTTGCGCGGGGTCATCGATCCAGTCGTCCAGCCACTGCGTGGCAGCGGCATACGACGCCAGGTGGCGATGCTCGGTATGGGGCCAGTCGCTGCCCCACATCAGGTGGGCCGGCGTGTAGGCGTCCAGCAGTTGCCGCGCGGCCTCGCGGCCCGACGTGGCACAGGCGGGGCCGGTCCAGTTGCGGTAGGGGGCCGACAGCTTGACCCAGACGCGGCCGCTGCCGGCTTGCCGCAGCAGGTACTGGAAGCCGGGGTCGGCGATGCCTTGCGCCGGATCGGGGCGGCCGAAATGGTCGACCACCACGCGGCATCCTGCCTGCAGCAAGGCCGGCATGATATCGGCCAGGCGCGCGGCCTGCACGTGGATCTCGACGTGCCAGCCGAGCGCGTTGACGCGCTCGAGCAGGTGGCGCCAGGCGGGCGCCGCCAGGTCGGGCAGGTCCAGGCCGATCAGGTTCAGGCGGATGCCGACCACGCCGGCCGCGGCCAGGGCCTGCAACCCGGCGTCGTCGATGGCGGGGTCCACCACCGCCACGCCACGCAGCCGCGCCGGCGCGGCGCGCAACGCCTGGAGCAGATGGCTGTTGTCGGTGCCCAGGAAGCTGGGCTGCACCAGCACTCCATGCGACAACCCATGCCCGTCCAGCAGCTCCAGGTACTGGGCCAGCGTGGCGTCGTAGTCGGGCGTGTGGCGGCGCGTGTCCGCCAGGGCCAGTCCCTGGTGGAAGACGTGGGCGTGGGTGTCGACGGCGGCGGTGGCCGGTAGGGGCAAGGCTGTCTCCTGCGATTTGCGGTGCATGCCCCAAGGGGGTGCACATCTGTAAGGTTCTGTAAGCGGGATTCTAGGCAGACAAGGTATAGTTTTCTATTCTGTAAAACTGCTTTATTCATATTGGATTGATATGGAAACCCGGCACCTGCGCTATTTCCTGGCCGTGGTCGACCACGGCAGCGTGAGCCGCGCCTCGGAATGGCTGGGCATCGCCCAGCCCGCCCTGAGCCAGGCCCTGGGCCGCATGGAAAAGGACCTGGGCGTGCGCCTGTTCGAACGCTCGCGCCAGGGTTCCACGCCGACGCCGGCGGCCCTGGCCATCCTGGAGGACGTGCGCGCCAGCATCGCCCGCATCGATGCCGCCGCGCGGCGCGCCCGGGAGATCGGCCGCGGCAGCGCCGGTCAGCTGACGGTGGGGCTGGTGTCGTCGGCGCTGTTCAACACCTTGCCGCGGGCGCTGCGCGAGATGCGGCGGCAGGCGCCCGGCGTGCGCGTGATCCTGCGCGAGATGAGCAACGCCGAGCAGGCCGAGGCCTTGCAGACCGGCGAGATCGATATCGGCTTGATGCACACCCCGGTGGCGGTGGGCGGCCGCATGCGCGAACGCCAGCTGCTGCGCGACCGGCTGGTGGCGGCGGTGCCGGACGAGTTCGACGTCGCCGCCGACGGCCAGGTGTCGATGGCGCAGATCGCCCAGGCCGGCCTGGTGATGTATCCGCAGTCGCAGTTGCCGGCGTTCTACGCCGACATCCTCGATGCCATGCGCAAGGGCGGCCATGACGCCCAGGTGGCGCAGGAGGCCAACCGCACGCTGACCGTGCTGGCCTGCGTGGCGGGCGGCTGCGGCGTGGCGCTGCTGCCCAGCTGGATCCGTTCCATGGATTTCCGCGGCGTGCGCTTTTGCGAGGTGCGCGACGGCGAACGCCTGCCCAGCTTCGACCTGAGCGCCATCTGGCCGGCCCGTTCGGTGCCGACGCTGGCGGACCTGTTCGCCAACCTCGACCTGGGCGGCGACTGAGCTTTCAGACTGAGCTTTCAATCCGCCCGGAGAATGCCTTTCAATTCGTCCGAAGAACGCTTAAGCCACGCTTAAGACGGCATTTTCGCCGGAACCGCGACATCCCCGCCGCTCTAAACAGAAACGGCATCGACGGGATGATTCATGGACCTGGACTGGCAGCAACAGTTGTGGGAAAGCGCGTGGTGGATGGCGCGCGCATTCGGCATCAGCGCCATCGCGCTGGCGCTGGTCGCGTGGGCGCTGTCGCGCTGGACCGATTGGGGACGCAAGTTCTGGCGCCTGGCCTGGCCCTACCTGACGCCGCGGCGCAGCTGGCGGCCGCTGCTGACGCTGGCCGCGCTGCTGTTCCTGGCGATGTTCTCGGTCCGCATGACCGTGCTGTTCTCGTTCTGGTACAACGGCTTCTACAGCGCATTGCAGGCGCTCGACCCGAGCGCGTTCTGGCGCTTGCTGGGCATTTTCTCGATCCTGGCCACGGTGCACGTGGTGCGCGCGCTGATCGACAGCTACGCCGGCCAGGCCTTCGACATCCATTGGCGCGTCTGGCTCAACGATCGGCTGACGGGCGATTGGCTGGACGCGCGCGCCTACTATCGCGGCCATTTCATCGAAGAACCGGTGGACAACCCCGACCAGCGCATCGAGCAGGACATCGCGGCGTTCGTGACCGGCTCGCGCACGCTGGCGATCGGCGCCCTCAGCGCCGTGGTGTCGCTGGTGGCGTTCACCGCGATCCTGTGGAACCTGTCCGGCGCGCTGGACGTGGCGGGGGTGGAGATCCCGCGCGCCATGGTGTTCATGGTGTACCTGTACGTCATCGTGGCCACGCTGTTCGCCTTTCGCATCGGCCGGCCGCTGATCCGCCTGAACTTCCTGTCCGAACGGCTGACCGCCAACTTCCGCTACGCGCTGCTGCGACTGCGCGAGAACGCCGAGAACGTGGCCTTCTACCAGGGCGAGGCGGTCGAGCGCGCCGCGCTCTGGACGCGCTTTTCGGCCTACATCGCCAACCTGTGGGCGCGTGTGTACCGGGGTTTGAAGTTCGACGGCTTCAACCTGGTCGTGAGCCAGGTGGCGGTGGTGTTTCCGTTCCTGCTGCAGGCGCAGCGCTTTTTCAGCGGCGCGATCAAGCTGGGCGACGTGATGCAGACCTCGCAGGCGTTCGGCCAGGTGCAGGATTCGCTGTCGTTCTTTCGCACCTCGTACGACGCGTTCGCGCAGTACCGCGCCACCCTCAACCGCCTGGCCGGCTTCCTCGATGCCAACGCGGCGGCGCGCGCGCTGCCGGCGATCGAGGCGCAGCCGCTGCCGGACGCGCTGCAGATCACCGGACTGGACGTGTCGCGTCCCGATGGCCGGGCGTTGCTGCGGAGCCTGGATCTTTCGCTGCGTCCCGGGCAGGCGCTGCTGATCAAGGGGCCGTCCGGCAGCGGCAAGACCACCTTGCTGCGCGCCCTGGCGGGCCTGTGGCCCCATGCGCGCGGAACGGTGCGGCGGCCGCAGGGCGCGGCGGCGCTGTTCCTGTCGCAGCGTCCCTATCTGCCGCTGGGCAAGCTGCGCGATGCCGTGGCCTATCCCGGGCATGCGCGGCCGGGGGACGATGCGCGCCTTGCGTTGGCACTGCGCGCGGTGAACCTGGGGCACCTGGCCGGCCGGCTGGATCACGAGGCCGACTGGTCGCGCATCCTCTCGATCGGCGAACAGCAGCGCGTGGCATTCGCCCGCGTGCTGTTCAACCGGCCGGCCATCGTGTTCCTGGACGAGGCCACCTCGGCCACCGACGAAGGGCTGGAACACATGCTGTACGGCTTGCTGCGCGAGCAACTGCCCGGCGCCATGCTGGTCAGCGTCGGCCATCGCAGCACGCTCGATGCGTTCCATACCCACCGGCTGGATCTGGATGGCAAAGGCGGCTGGAACACCGGCTCGCTGGCCGCGGGGCCCGTGCCGGCGTTGGCGTGTGCGGCGGCCTAGTGCGCTGTCCCGCAGATACGCCCGGCGCCTGTCAGGTGCCCACCCGCAGCGGACCGGTCAGCTTGCGCAGCGCCGCGATCACGCTCTGCGCGGTGATGCGGCCGGTCTTGGGATTGGCCGACGGGATGTTCTGGATTTCCATCGAGAACGAGGCGGAATCGGACACCACTTCGACGCGGTGCACGTTGCGTTCCAGCGACGGGTCGGCCCAGATCTCCAGCGTGGTGCGGTCCGGGCCGATGCCGGCCAGCGACACGCTCACGGCCACGTTCAGGTTGGCCGGGAAACCCACCGCCGCTTCGCGCGGCGAGCCGCGGAAGATCAGGCGCGGTTCGGTGATGCCGTCGATGTCGATGTTGTTGTCGGTCAGGTAGGGCGCGCCCAGCAGGCCGCGCACCGGCTTGCGCGTGATCATCGTGACCGAGTGGATCTCGCCCTCGGCCGCGGCGGTGATGGCGTCCAGCCCCAGGATGGCGCCGGACGGCACCAGGATCTGGCCCTGGTGGCGCCGCGCCAGTTCGATCAGGTCGTCGTGGCGCAGCAGCGCGCCGGAACTCAGCACCACCAGCTTCTTGCCGGCCTTGAGCACCGGCTCGGCCAGTTCGCGGAACACGGCGGCGGGAGCGCATTCGACCACCACGTCGCAATGCCCGGCCAGTTCGCCGATGGTGGTGAAAACCGGCGTGGCGTTCTGCCAGGCCACCGCGGGCGCGGCCTTGGGATCGCGCACCGCCACGGCGGCCAGGGTCAGGCCGGGCAGGCCGGCGTCCAGGGATTGCGCCACGGCCTGGCCGATGGCGCCGAAGCCGGCGATGCCGACGCGGTAGCTGTTCATGGAGTTTTCCGGAAGGTGGGGCGCGGCGCGCCGCGCAAGCTTGGAAGCCGGCCGGCGGCAGCTGATCCGGCCAGGGTCGGCGGTCACTGTAGCGATGGCCCGGGCAGGCGTCAATCGGATGCCGGTGGCGCGGGCCGCGCGGCGTACACTCGCCCTTCGTGTCCCACCATCACCAGGAGCAGGGCCATGCGGATTTCCGCTGAAACCCCCGACGAGATCGCGGCCATCTTCGCCTTGACCCAGGAGGCCTTTCGCGACCACCCGCACAGCCAGCATACCGAGGGCTACATCATCGACGCCCTGCGCGCGGCCGGCGCGTTGACGCTGTCGCTGGTGGCGCATGAAGCGGGCATGGCGGTGGGGCACGCGGCCTTTTCGCCGGTCGCCATCGGCGACGGCGCGGCCGGCTGGTACGGGCTGGGGCCGGTGGCGGTGCTGCCGGCCATGCAGGGCCGTGGCATCGGCGCGGCGTTGATCGAGGCGGGCCTGGCCGAGCTCGAAGCGCGCGGCGCGGCCGGCTGCGTGGTGCTGGGCGAGCCGGCGTACTACACGCGCTTCGGCTTTGCGCGGATGCCGGCGCTGACCTATCCCGGCGTGCCGCCGGAGTACTTCATGGCGCGGGTTTTCACGCGGCCGGCGGCCGGCGTGGTGACCTACCACGCGGGGTTCGCGGCCAGCGGGCCGGCCGCCGGCTGACGCAGCGGCGTTCGCCGCGCCGCCCGGCATGCGCCCGCGCACGTGCGCCGCCTGCGTGTGCCACCGGCTCCGCGCCAGTGGCACACGTCCCGTCGCTAGCTGCCTTTCTTGGCCTTGGCCATGTAGTCCACCGTCAGGTTCGACAGCGCCCGCACGCCGTTGATCAGCCCCGACTCGTCCACGTAGAAGCGCGGCGAATGGTTGGGCGCGGCGGTTTCCGGATTGACGTCCTTGGGCGTGACGCCCAGATAGAAGAACATGCCCGGCACCTTCTCCTGGTAGAACGAGAAGTCCTCCGACGCCGTCGACTTGGGCTGCAGGCCGTAGTTGCCTTCGCCCGCCACGCGCCGCAGCGTCGCGCCCATTTCCTCGGTCAGGCCGGGGTTGTTGACGGTAGCGTTGTACAGCTCCACCACGCGCACGTCGGCCTTGGCCCCGGCGCTTTGCGCGATCTGCGTGGCGGTGCGTTCGATGCGCTGGTGGATGTCCTTCTTCATGCCTTCGTCATACGTGCGGATGGTGCCCGTCATGGCGACGCTGTCCGGCACGATGTTCATGCGGTTGCCGCCGTGGATCGCGCCCACGGTGATGACGGCCGGCTCCAGCATGCTGTTGATCTGGCGGCTGGGAATGGTCTGCAGGCCCAGGATGATCTGCGAACTGACCACGATCGGGTCGATGCCCGACCACGGCCGCGCGCCATGCGTCTGCTTGCCGGTCACGTCGATCCAGAACTGGTCGGCCGCGGCCATCGCCGGGCCGCTACGCCACGACAGCTTGCCCACCGGATAGCTGCTGGACACGTGCAGGCCGAAGATCGCGTCGACCTTGGGATTGTCCAGCACGCCTTCCTGCACCATCATCTTGGCGCCCCAGATCTTCTTGCCGTCCGGCTCGAAGTCGGCCGGGCTTTCCTCGGCCGGCTGGAAGATGAACTTGACGCTGCCGGGCAATTGGTCCTTCATGCCGGCAAGCACTTCGGCGGTGGCCATCAGGATGGCGGTGTGGGCGTCATGGCCGCAGGCGTGCATCACGTCCACTTCCTTGCCCAGGTAGGTGCCCTTGGCCTTGGAGGCGAACGGCACGTCCACCTGTTCCTTCACCGGCAGCGCGTCCATGTCGGCGCGCAGCGCCACCACCGGGCCGGGCTTGCCGCCCTTGAGCAAGGCCACCACGCCGGTGCCGGCCACGCCGGTCTTCACTTCCATGCCGAGCGCGCGCAGATGGTCGGCCACCAGCTTGGACGTGCGCGTTTCCTGGTTGCCCAGTTCGGGGTGCTGGTGGATGTCGCGGCGCCAGGCGATGAGCTTGTCTTCGATGGCCTTGGCGCGCTGGTCGATCTGCGTGGCCAGCTCGGGGATGGGCGCGGGCGCCAGCGGCCCCTGCGTGCCGGGCGCGCTTTGCGCGGCGGCCGGGCCGCTGAACGCCAGGTGCGCGGCCAGCGCCAGCGGGGCCAGCCGGAACAGGATCTTGCGGTGTTGCATGGCATGTCTCCTCTTGGTTGTTAACCTGTTATTGGGCGGAGATATTACCGGAGCGCACCCGCGATGGCGCGCTTGTTACGCCTGCTTAAAAACGCGGCTGTTTGATTCCGGGCGCTGGAATTCCGCGCCTTGGAATTGCGCGTCCCGCCCGGGTTTCGGCGGCTCGCCGCGAGGCCCGCGCAGTGTCGTCGGATCCACGCGGCGGCGGTTCGCGCGGCGGCGTCCGGCGTCGCCGCGACGATGCGCGCGCCTGTCGCCTACGCGGCCCGCAGCACCGGCCGCGCGCCGCGCGTGACCCACAACAGCAGCAGCGCCGCCAGCAGCGAGGCCACGCCGGCGCCGGCCATGGCGGCATGGAAACCGTCGGCCAATGCGTCGGCGAACAACGCCGCCACGCCATCGGGTTGCGCCGGCAGCGCGTGCTGGGTGACCGCCACGCGCGCCACCGCCCGCGCATCCGCCTGGCCCAGCCGCGCCAGCGCCGCGGCCAGGTGGTCGACCGCGCGGCCGCTCATCAGCGCGCCCAGCAGCGCGATGCCGATGGTCATGCCAGTCTGGCGCAGCGCGTTCATGGTGGCCGAAGCCATGCCCGAGCGCTCGCGCGGCACCGTCGCCATCACCGCCATGCTGGTGGCCGGCACCGCCAATCCCATGCCCAGGCCCAGCAGCACCATCAACGATCCGGAAAGCGCGTAGGGCGTGTGCGCGTCGAAACTCATCATGCCCAGCATGGCCGCGCCGACCATGCCGTAGCCGGCGATCATCAGCCGCGGCAGGCCGAAGCGCGGGTTCAGGCGGCCGAACACCGTCGACACGATCCCGGTGGCCACGAATTGCGGCGCCAGTTGCCAGCCTGCCTCCAGCGGCGACAGGCCGCGCACGTGCTGCAGGTAGAGCGAGAAGAAGAACAGGCTGCTGTAGGCGCCGAATCCCATCACGAACGAGGCGAAGTTGGTGCTGGCGAAGCCGGCGTCGCGGAACAGGCCCAGCGGCAGGATGGGGCGCGCCACGGTGTGCTCGACCCACAGGAAGGCGACCAGCCCGATCGCGGCCACGGCCAGCGCGGCGATAGTGGCCGGCGCCTGCCAGCCGTGCTCGCCGGCGGTGATCAGGCCATAGGTCAGCGCGCCCAGCCAGACCACGCTCAGGGCCTGGCCGGCGGGATCGAAGGCGGCATGTTCGGGATGCGCGCTTTCCTGGATGCCCCAGGCGCCCAGCGCGATCGCCAGCGCCCCCACCGGCAGGTTGATCAGGAAGATGCTCTGCCAACTGAAGTGCGCCACCAGCAGGCCGCCCAGCATGGGTCCCACGATCAGCGAGATGGCATTGCACGAGGCCCACAGGCCGATGGCGCGGGCGCGCTCGGCGGGGTCGGGGAAGGCCTGGGTCAGCAGCGACATCGCGCCCGGTATCAGCAGCGCGCCGGCCACGCCCTGCACCGCGCGGCCCGCCAGCAGCAGCGGCAGGTTGTCGGCCAGCCCGCAGAACGCCGAGCCGATCGTGAACAGCACGACGCCCGCCAGCCACGAACGCTTGCGGCCATAGCGGTCGCCCAGCGGCCCGGCCGACAGCATGAACGCCGACAGGAACAGCGCGTAGGCGTCCACCACCCATTGCAGGCCGGCCATGTCGATGCGCAGCGCCGCCTGCATGGTGGGCAGGGCGACGTTGACGATGCTGATGTCCAGGATGGTGATGAAACTGCCCAGGTTGACGGCGAACACCAGGGCGCGGCGGCGGGAGGCAAGCATGCGGAAGGGCCGTGAAGGGGATGGAAAATCGTATTCTAGTAATCGACTGACCGTCGGTCAATAAATAAAAAGATGCATTCCCGATTGTTCCCGGACCGCGCGCCAGGCGCGTCCTCTACACTGGAGATCGTTGAAAATGAAAGGATTCCCGCCCGCGATGGCCTCCGCTTCCGCCAAGTCCGCCGCCAGGACGCCCACGTCCGCCGAGCCCGCGCGGCGCACCAAACCCGCGCCGGTGCGCCTGGATGAACTGATGGCAGCCGCCGAAGACCTGTTCGTGCGCCAGGGCGTCGAAGCCACCACCATCGACCAGATCGTGGCGCGGGCCGGCGTGGCCAAGGGCACCTTCTATCACTACTTTTCGTCCAAGGCGGATGTGCTGGCGGCGCTGCGCGCCAAGTTCTCGCAGGGGTTCCTGGACCGCATCGACGCGGCCATGGCGGCCTGTGCGCCGGACGACGGGGTGGCGCGGCTGCGGGCCTGGACGCGCGCCGGCGTGCACGCCTATTTCGACGGCTATGCCTTGCACGACGTTGTGTTTCACGACGTCAACCACCCGCATCGCGGCGCCACCGAGCGCGCGGCGGTGCTGGCGCAGGCCGAGGCCATGTTGCGCGCCGGCCAGCGATCCGGCTGCTGGCGGCTGACGCAGCCGGGATTGACCGCGATCCTGCTGTACCACGGCATGCATGGCGCGGTCGATGATGCCATCGCGCGCGGCGCGGCCGACGCCGACGCGCTGGCCGCCAGCCTGATCCCCCCGTTCCTGCGGCTGGTGGGCGCGCCTACTGCAGCTTGATCCCCAGTTCCTTGATCAACGGCCCCATCTCGGCGCGATCGGCGGCGATGGTGTCGGCCAGCTCCCGCGCGCTGCCGCCGATCGGAATCATGCCCAGCGTTTCCATCTGCGCCTTCATCGCGGGTTCCTTGAGGATGTCCGCCACCGATTGCTGGATCCGCGCCACGCGCTCGGCCGGCACGCCGGCTGGCGCCATCAGGCCGATCCACGGCTGCGGCGCATAGTCGCCCATGCCCGATTCGCGCAGGGTCGGCGTGTCGGGCAGGCCGGCGAAGCGGGTCGGGCTGGTGATGGCCAGCGCGCGCAGGCGGCCGCTGTCGATCAGGCCTTTGGAGCTTGAAGGCGCGTCCAGCCCCACGTCGAGTTGTCCGCCGATCAGGTCGTTCTGCGTCTTGCCGGACGAGGACGACGGGATATACAAGGCCTTGATGCCGGCGCGCCGCGCGGTCTGTTCCCACACCAGGTGGAAGGCCGTGCCGATGGAGAACGAGCCCACCGCCAGGCTGCGCGTCTTGCTCTCGCGCACGAAATCCTGCCAGGTCCTGATCGGGCTGTCGCTGGGCACGATGAAGATGAACGGCGTGCGCGCCACCAGCGCCACCGGCTGCAGGTCTTTCTGCGGATCGAACGGCAGGCTGTCGACCGCGAACGGCACGATGGTCACCGACGACGCCACCACCATGCCCAGCGTGTAGCCGTCGGGCGCCGACTTCACCAGCGCGCCGGTGCTGATGATGCCCGACGCGCCCGGCTTGTTCTCCACCACCACCGGCTGGCCCCAGGCGGTCGACAGCTTGCTGGCGAGCACGCGCAGCATCACGTCCACCGGGCCGCCTGGCGGGTTGGAAACGATGATCTTGACCGGCTTGTCCGGATAGGCCGCGCCGGCGGCCGCGGGCAGCAGCAGGGCGAGCGCGAAGGCGAGTTGCTTGAGCATTGGTATTCCCCTTGTCGGTGTTGGATGCGCCGGGTCTTGCGCCCGGCGTCCGGCTTCAGGCCAGGACTTGCTGATGCGGCGCGGGCGCCCAGCCGGGCGCCTCGCCGCGGATGAATGCGATCCAGGCGCGTTGCGTCGCCCGGGCCAGCGTGGCGGCCTGCGTGGGCGGCAGGCCGCGCAGCATGGGCGCGGCGGCAAAGGCCGCGAGCGTGTCGAAGACGAACGGCAGCTCGATGCAATGGCAGGCCCGGAAGCGAGGCGTGGGCGCCACGTCGAAGCGCGCCAGCCAGGCCTGGCGGCCCTGCGCGGCGGCATCCGCGGCCCATTGCCGCGAGGGCGCGCCGAACACGGCTTCGCTGGCCAGCGCGCAGTCGGGGCCGTCGCCGTCCGGGAAGGCCGCCATTTCGTCGCGGGTGTAGCTGACCAGCACGTCCGCGCGGCCGGCCGCCGATTTCAAGGCGGGCGCGATGTCGGCGGGCAGCACCTGGCCGTCCAGCACCGGCCCGAACAGGCTGCGGCGGCTGCCTTCGGCCTCGAGGGCGGCAATCACCTGGGGCGCCCGC
Source organism: Achromobacter sp. RW408 (assembly GCF_003184165.1). Lineage (NCBI taxonomy): Bacteria > Pseudomonadati > Pseudomonadota > Betaproteobacteria > Burkholderiales > Alcaligenaceae > Achromobacter > Achromobacter sp. RW408. The sequence goes on along the minus strand of NZ_QHHO01000049.1, from coordinate 1,308,479 downwards.
TGCGCGCTCAGCAGGCGCTCGACCGGCAGGGCGCGGGCCTGTTCAAGATCGCCGGCGCCGGCGGCGTCCAGAAACACCTGCCCCAATGCCGCGGCCTGCGCGCTGCTGCGAAAGCCGCGGCCAAGCGCCGCGCTTTGCAGGATGGCGCGGCCAAAGCGCGGGCGCCGCGCCAGTATGGCGCAGATCGACGACGCGCCGGCCGACTGGCCCATCAGCGTGACGCGGGCGGGGTCGCCGCCCAGGTCCTGGATGTTGTCGAGCACCCAGTCGATGGCGCATTCCTGGTCCAGCAGTCCCACGTTGGCGGTCTGGCCGGGCACGTGCAGCCAGCCCAGCGCGGCCAGCCGGTAGTTCACCGCCACCACCACCAGGTCGCCGCGCGCCGCCAGGGCGGCGCCGTCATACCAGTCGAGCGCGCCGCCACCGCTTTGCCAGGCGCCGCCATGCAGCCACACCACCACCGGCCGGCGGCGCTCATCGGCGGCGGGCGTCCACACCGTCAGGTGCAGGCAGTCTTCGGCCTGCGGCGCCTCGAAGTCACCCATGGCGCCGCGCAGGCGCGACGGCAGTTGCGGCGCCACGCTGCCCGGGCGGGTGGCGTCGCGCGGACCTTGCCAGCGGGCCGGCTCGGGCGGCGCGAAGCGCAGCGCTCCGACGGGCGGCTCGGCGTAGGGAATGGCGCTGAAGCGGCACACGCCGCCGTCGCGCAAACCGGTCAACATGCCGGCGCGCAGCCGGGCCTGGACGGTGTCAGTCATGTGGTCTTGCCCCTTGTCGTCATGGTCTCTGGCGGGCGGCGTGCAGGGCCGCCGTCCGCTCGGGACTATGGTAGGGACGAAAGGGGCCGGGCGGGCATGCCGGTTTCGAACCGGGTCATGCGCAACCCGCATGGCCGGGCCGCGGGCGCGGACCGGCCTACTTCAGGATGCGCGCATCCATGCTGTTGTCGGCCAGCGCCTGGGCCTGCGCCTGGCTCATGCCCAGGTGCTCGTAGAGCGCATGGAAGTTCTCGGTGACGTAGCCGCCGAAGTAGGCCGGATCGTCGGAGTTGACCGTGACCTTCACGCCGGCATCCAGCAACGACAGGATGTTGTGCTGCGACATGTGCTCGAACACGCGCAGGCGGGTGTTCGACAGCGGACACACGGTCAGCGGGATCTGCTCGTCGATCAGGCGCGCCATCAGGCGCGGGTCCTCGGCGGCGCGCACGCCGTGGTCGATGCGCAGCACCTTCAGCAGATCCAGCGCCTCCCAGATGTATTCGGGCGGGCCTTCCTCGCCGGCGTGGGCCACGGCCGGCAGGCCCTCGGCGCGGGCGCGGTCGAAGACGCGTTGGAACAGGCGCGGCGGAAAGCCCTTTTCGCTGCTGTCCAGGCCCACGGCGATGAAAGCGTCGCGGTAGGGCAGCGCTTCTTCCAGCGTGCGCATGGCCTGTTCTTCGGGCAGGTGGCGCAGGAAGCTGAGGATCAGCCCGCTGCTGATGCCGAGCTTCTTGCGGCCGTCCTCCAGCGCCTGGCTGATGCCGTCCAGCACCACCTTGAACGGCACGCCGCGGTCGGTGTGGGTCTGCGGATCGAAGAAGGGCTCGGTGTGCACCACGTTCTGCTCGTGGCATTTGACCAGGTAGTCCCAGGTCAGGTCGTAGAAGTCCTGCTCGGTGCGCAGCACGTCGGCGCCGCGGTAGTACAGGTCGAGGAATTCCTGCAGGTTGCCGTAGTCATAGGCCGCGCGCAGGGCATCCATGTCGGGCCACGGCAGCGCCACGCCGTTGCGGTGGGCCAGCCGGAACAGCAGCTCGGGTTCGAGCGTGCCTTCCAGGTGCAGGTGCAGTTCCGCCTTGGGCAAGGTGTTGAGCCAGTCGTACATGGGCGCTCCTAAGTAGGGGTATTGATGGCCAGCGCCACGGTATCGGCGAAGGCGCGGGCCTGGCGGGTGCTGGGACGGTCGCGGCGCCAGATGGCCGCCAGCGGCGATCTGCGCAGCGCCGGCCGGGCCGCCAGCACCAGCACTTCGCCGCGCGCCGCGCGCACCGCCGCGACGCTGCCCGGCAGCATCCACAGGTAAGGACCGACCGTGAGCATCTCGCGGCCGAATTCCAGCGACAGGGCGCCGATCATATCCGGAATCGGCAGGCCTTCGCGGTGCAGCACCATTTCCAGTTCGCCGCGGATGCGGCTGCCGGGCAGGGCGGTGATCCACGGATAGGCCACGCAGTCGGCCAGCGTGGCGTCGGCGCGGTCCGCCAGCGGATGATCGGGGGCGCAGACCAGCACCACCGGGTCGTCCAGCAGGTTGGCCGAGCGGTAGATGCGCGGATCCACCGTGGACGAGAAGCGGCTGATCAGCACGTCCAGCGCGCCCGCGTCCAGATCGTCGATCAGCCGCTCGTGGGTGCCGATCTCCAGCGTCAGCGTGATGCGCGGATAGGCCTGGCGAAAACGCGTGGCCGCCTGCGCCACCGGCCAGCCGGCGAACATCGAGAAACAGCCCACCGTCAGGCTGCCCTCGTCGCCGCGCGACAGCGCCGCCAGGTCGATCTCGGCCTTGCGGAACCCGGTCAGCAGCTGGCGCGCGTGGCGGCACATGGCCTCGCCCAGCGGCGTGCAACTGGTGCCGCGGGCGGTGCGCTCGAACAGCCGCGCGCCCACCAGCTCCTCGATCTCGGCGATGGCGCGCGACAGGCCGGACTGCGTGCTGTGCAGCTGCGCCGCCGCCTTGGACAGATTGCCCAGCTCGGCCACCGTCAGCACGATTTCCAGGTGCCGGGTGCGGAGTTTTCCTTTGAAGGGCGTCATGGCGGGCAGGGCAGTGGCAATGCGCCGATTATTGACCCGCGCCGGGTCCTTGGCAACGCGGCCCTGGCGTTTCGGTATAGTTCGTCGCCAGGGAGGCGGCTGTGCGATGCGCATGACGACAAGGCGGGGATCCGGGCGGCGCAGGGCCGTGCCAAGATGGCCGGTGGCCGGGCTCGCGCTGGCGCTGGCCATGCTGGCCGGCTGCGGCGTGTCGACCGTGGACGAGGTGCGCGTGGCCTGGCCGCCGTTCAACGACGGCACGGCGCTGGTGTTGCCGTCGGACCCCGCGCAATGTCCGGACCTGTCCGGCACCTACCGCGTCGCGGGCGAACCGCGCGCGGGCGAGGCGGCCGCCGGGGTTGGCGACCTGCGCCGTTTCCTGGCCTACACGCTGGACCTGCCGGGCCTGCCGGATACCGCGGAACACGCCTGGCGCCCCACGCCGGCCGCCAGCGTCACCTTCAACGCGGCGCCGCAAGGCTGGCAAGTGGTGGCCGACGACGGCCAAGGGGGCCGGTTCTCGGGCCTGCTGCCCCTGCGCGACGCCACGGCCGGCGTCGACCGCCCGGCCGACGGCCCGCTGGCGGCCCTGCCCGGCGTCCAGCATTTTGGCGGCTGCATCCAGGGCCGTTTCTGGATCAGCGCCCGGCGCGACTGGCGCCAGTACGAATCCATGGGCGTGTTCCGCACCGTGGCGCTGCTGCGGCCACAGGCGGGCGGGCTGCAGGTGAGCGTGCAGCGCGAGTCGCACAGCATCGGCCTGCTGCCGTGGTATTCGTCGGATGAGGTGCGGTCGCAGTATTGGTTCGGGCCGGAGCGCGCGAGCCGTTAGCGAAGCACGGGTAACGACCCCTTTCTCTTGGCAATGCGCCGGTTCGATTTCGGCGCCCGCTCGCGGTACGATCCGGGCTGACTTCGATTTTTCAGGATAACCATGCGACAGAATGCGCTTCGCACCCGAATCGATCCCCTGGCGCGCGTGGTGCTGGCCGCCGCGCTGAGCGTCGCTGCCTTGGGCGCCGCCCAGGCCCAGTCGCCTGCTTCGGCCACCGGCACGCGCAGTCCCGGAGCCCAGCCTTCCCCGTCCGGACCGGTGCTGACGCCCAAGCGCAGCTTCGACGATCCGGCCACGCCGGCAGCGGCCCCTGCCGCCGCGCCCGCGGCCACGCCGGACGATTCGCCGGCCGCTCCGCCGACAAACATGCGTACGCCTGTCGCCGCGCCGGCCGCCACGCCCGCGGCGGCGCCGGCCCATGC
>NZ_QHHO01000049.1:1290637-1304417 GCF_003184165.1 Achromobacter sp. RW408 | reverse complement strand
CGTAGATCGCGTTCTGCAGCAGCACTTCCTTCAGTTCATCCGGACTCAGCCGCGAGTCGTCCTTCGCCGTCAGCGCGGCGCGCACGTGCAGCTCGAATTCCTCCCACCGCCCTAAAGACAAGGTCACCGCCAGCACCATCATGCGCCGCGCCTTGTGCGGCAGGCCCGGGCGGCTCCAGATGTCGTGCCAGGCGTAGCGGGTGATCAGGTTCTGGTAGTCGGCGGTGAAGGTGGTGGCGCGGTCCAGCGAGCGCTGCACCCATTCTTCTCCCAGCACGGCGCGGCGGTTGACCAGGCCGCGCTCGAAATCGTCTTCCCGGCTCATTGCGGCATCTCCCCTTGGGTGCTTGCGTCGGCGGGGCGGGCAACGGCGCTGCCCGCCCCGGTCGATCAGTTCACGGTGATGTTATTGGTTTTCACGACCTCGGCCCAGCGGACCTGTTCGGCGTCGACGAACTTGGCGAAGTCCGCGGCGCTGCTGCCGACCGGGGTCAGGCCGAGCTTGGCGAGCTTGTCGCGGGTTTCGGGACGGGCCAGCGCCTTCTGCACCAGGTCCTGCAGCTTGGCGACGACCTGCGGATCGGTGCCGGCCGGCAGGAAGAAGCCGTTCCATTCGACGACGTCGAAGGCCTTGACGCCGCCTTCGCTGACGGTGGGCACGTTGGGCAGGTCGGGCATGCGCGTGGCCGACGAGACCGCCAGGGCTTTCAGCTTGCCGGTGCTGACGTAGTTCAGGCTGGACGCGGCGTTGGCGAAGTAGACGTCGACCTGCCCGCCCATGACGTCGACGATGGCGGGCGCGCCGCCCTTGTACGGCACGTGCACGACGTCGATCTTGGCATCCTTCTTGAGCAGTTCGGCGGCCATCTGCGCCAGGCTGCCGGGGCCGTACGAGGCGAAGGTATAGCGGCCGGGGTTGGCGCGCGCGGCCTTGATGAAGTCGGGCAGGCTGTTGAAGGCCGAGCCGGTTGCGGCGACCAGGATGTTGGGCACGCTGACGGCCTGCGAGACGGGAATGAAGTCCTTCTTGGCGTCGTAGGGCAGCTTGCGCAGCACGGGGTTGATGGAGAACGCGGAGGCGTCGTACAGCACGGTGTAGCCGTCGGGCTTGGCGCGGGCCACGTAGGCGGCGCCGATGGAGCCGCTGGCGCCGCCCTTGTTTTCGATGACGACGCTCTGGCCGGCGACTTCACCCATGCCCTGGGCGATGATGCGGGCGGCGTTGTCGGCGCCGCCGCCGGCCGAGTACGGCACCACCACGGTGATGGGCTGGTCGGGGTAGCCGGCGGCGTGGGCCGCGCCCAGGGTGGCGGCCAGGGCCAATGCGGCGGCCACGGGGCGCAGTGCGGCCAGGGCCGCGTGATGGGTTTTCTTCATGTGTGCTCCTCACGTCTCCCCTGCAGGGGATGTTGAATCGATCAAGGATCGTGGCGCGGTCCGTCCGAGGTCAGACGGTCGCGATGGGGTTGACCGGCGCGCCCACCAGGCCGGGCACGTACATCGGTGCGGCGGTCAGGAAGAAAGCGTGGCGGTCGTGCTGGCGCAACCAGTGCGCCAGCGGGGTCAGGTGCCAGAGTTCGCCCAGCGGCAAACCCAGCTTGAACAGGCATTGTTCGTGCAGCGGCAGGAGCGGCCCGCTGCCGCTCTCCAGGTGATGATTGCGCAATTCCACCGCGTGGTTGTCGGCGGCGATGGCGGCGATGCGGCTGTCCCTGATCCAGGCCAGCAATTGCGCGTCGGCGCCGTCCAGCACGCAGCAGCTGGTCTTGAGCCGGTCCTGCTCGTCATCGCCCAGCGTGAGCGCGAGGTCGGCCAGGCCGGTATGCAGGCACAGGATGTCGCCGGGGCGCACCTGCACGCCGTCGGCGTGCATCACGTCCATCAGGTCCTGGTACGAGACCTTGCGATGCGCGTCGCCGAAGCGGGCGCGCAGGTCGACCATGACGCCGCGCCCCTGGATGCCGTGCCGCGCCATGGGCGCGATGGACAGGTCCTGGGTGCCGGTGAAGCCGTCGGCGCGCGGTTCGCTGACGGTAAAACCGTTGTAGCCGGTGGGCTGCGGCTGGCCGGTGCCGTGGGCGTCGTACATCGCGCCGACGTGGCCCAGGGCGTCCCATTGGGTGGAGTACTGCGGCGACAGCGTGACGCGGTCGTCGCTGACGACGTCGGTGGCGCCCGGCACGTCGCGCGCCAGCGGATAGCGGTACACGGGCACGCCGTTCTTTTCGGCGGGCTGGATCACGGGGCCCTTGCGCCGTGGGTTGAGCACGGGCGCGCGCGGCACCGTCAGCGGCAGGCTCAGGGAAAACGACAGGCCTTCGCGGATTTCCGCGACGGCGGCCAGGCGCGCCTGGCGGTCCAGGTGGTTCAGGGTGCCGAGCTGGTCGTCGTCGCCGAAGTCGCCCCAGTTGGAGCCGTCGGGACGCTGCTGGTAGCGTGGACGCATTTTTTTGTCTCCTCGTTCTGTCTCGGACGAGTCTTATGATCGTTGTGGCGGCTATTGCACCACCGAGGATTGCCGCAATTGTTGGATTTCGGACGCGGTGTATCCCAGGGTGGACAGAATTTTTTCGCTGTGCTCGCCCAGGCCGGGCGCGCCGCGCCCTGCTCCGGACCCACCGCGCCCTGCTCCGGACCCACCGCGCCCTGCTCCAGATTCGCCGCGTCCCTCCCCCGACTCATCGGCAGGCGCTGGCGCGGCGCCGCCGAAGTGGGCCCATTGCGCCAGGCCCAGGTAGTCGCCGGCCTGCGGGTTGTGGTACGGCCGCATGAGCCCCATGGCCTCGACCTGGGGATGATCGAACATGTCCTCGACCGGGCGCACTTCGGCGCAAGGCACGCTCTGCCCGAAGCGCTCGGCCCATTCGCGGGCCGACGCGCGCGCCAGCGCCTGGCGCACCAGGGGCACCAGCACGGCGGCCTGGGCGGCGCGTTTCTTGACGGAGTCGTAGTCGGGGTGTTCGGCCAGCTCGGGCAGGTCCAGGTGACCGCACAGCGCGCGCCAGAAGTGCGGCGTGTTGGCCGACAGGTACAGGTAGCCGTCGCGGGTGGGATGGATGCCGGTGATGCCGCCCGAGCGCATGTCGCGCTCGATGTGGCGCGGTTCGCCGTCGGCCCACACCAGGCGGGCCGACTGCATCGCCAGCGCGCTGCCCAACAACGAGACCTCGATCGCCTGGCCACGGCCGGTCTTTTCGCGGCGGTAGAGGGCCGCCGCCACGCTGTTGGAGATCAAGGCGGCGCCGTAGTAGTCGACCACGGAGCCGTACAGCACTTCGGGCGGACCGTCGGCCTTGGCCTGGGCGGCGCACATGCCGGTCATCGATTGCAGCACCTGGTCGTAGCCGGCGTGGCGCGCCATCGGGCCGACCGCGCCATAACCGGTCATGGCGCAATAGACCAGGCGCGGGTTGACCGCCGACAGCGTGGCGAAGTCGATACGCAGGCGCTCGGGCACGCCCGGCCGGAAGTTGTGGACCAGCACGTCGGCCTGGCGCACCAGCCGCAGCAGGATCTCGTGGCCGGCGGCTTCCTTCAGGTTCAGGCACAGGCCGCGCTTGTTGCGGTTGATGCCCAGGAAGGCGCGGCTTTCGCTGGCCAGCGTCGACGGGTACTTGCGCAGGTTGTCGCCTTCGGGCGGCTCGACCTTGATGACGTCGGCGCCCATGTCGCCCAAGAGGGCGCAGCCATAGGGGCCGGCGATGTAGGCGCTCAGGTCCAGGACCTTGATGCCGGCCAGCGGCAGGTCGGCAGGGGATGCTTGTTGCATTGCGGATTCACTCAAAATCGGTAGCGCGGCCGCGTCAGGCGGCGCGGCCGGCGGCCAGCAGCACGTCCTGGGCGCGCCGCACGAAGGGGGCGTCGATCATCTTGCCGTCGAGCACGAAGGCGCCGACGCCGTCATGCTCGCGGCTGGCGGACACGATGCGCTCGGCCTGGGCGATCTCGTCCGCGCTGAAGCCGAACACTTCGTTGGCGATGGCGATCTGGCTGGGATGCACGCAGGACTTGCCCAGGAACCCGAGCGAGCGCGCCAGTTGCGCCTCGGCCCGAAAGCCCTCGGCATCGCGCACGCGGGCGTAGGCCGCGTCCATGGCGTACTTGCCGGCGCAGCCGGCGGCCAGGCGCAGGGACAGCATCACCGCGCGCAGCGTGTCGGGCTGGTAACGCTCGATGCCGAGCGGCTCGAACAGGTCGGCCAGGCCCAGTTGCAGGCCGGCGACGCGCGGATGGGCCGCCGCCAGTTGCGCGGCGTCGGCCAGCGCCCGCGGGGTTTCGACGGTGACCAGGAATTCACCGGCGAAGCCGGCGTCCATGGCCTCGTCGATCGCGGTGCGCAGCGCGGCGGCGCTTTCGACCTTGGGCAGGTTCAGCACGTCGATGGGCAGGCCGCGCAGCGCGGCCAGGTCGGCGGCAAAGTCGGGCGTGTCGGCGGCGTTGACGCGAACGATAATTTTCTTGTGATGTTGTTCACGGACGGCGGCGAACGCGGGCGCGGCCAGCCAGGCCGCCAAGGCGGCGCGGGCTTCCTGCTTGCGGGTCGGCGCGACCGCGTCCTCCAGGTCGAAGGACAGCGCATCGGCCCCGCTGGCCAGGGCCTTTCCGAACAGTTCCGGACGCGATGCCGGCACGAAAAGCTTGCTTCTCATTGATGTCTCCTGGCCGCATTGTGGCGCTGGAGACGTGCGATCGGGGACAGCCAAATTACGATAAGACGATAGAATATCTATCATCATGAACACCGACTTCCTGCACACGCTGGCCGCCGTGGCGCGCCACGGCTCGATGGCCGAGGCCGCCCGCCGCCTGGGGTTGACCCACGGCGCGGTGGCGCAGCAGATCCGCAAGCTGGAACAGGAGCTGGGCGTGGCGCTGGTGGCGCGCGCCGGCCGCACCGTGCACCTGACCGCCAAGGCCACCGAACTGATCGGGCCGATGCGCGAGGTGCTGGAACGGATCGAGAAGATCCGCTACCTGGCCCGTTCCGACGAGATGATGGGCGAGCTGCGGCTGGGCGCCGGCAATACGGCGCTCAATTCGATGGTGCCGGCCATCCTGGAACATCTGGTGCGGCGCCATCCGCTCATCAACGTCGAGATCCAGCCGGGCCATTCGGCGCGCTTCTACCCCGCCATCGAAAGCGGCGAACTGGACGCCGCCATCGCGCTGCAAGCGCCCTACCCGCTGTCCAAGAGTCTGGGCTGGCAGTTGCTGCGCGAAGAACCCTACGTGCTGGCGGCGGCGCCGCGCCATGCCGGTCGGCACCCGCACAGCCTACTGACGGCCGAACCGTTCATCCGCTATCAGCGCAGCGACTGGGGCGGGCAGCACATCGATGATTACCTGCGGCGCGTCGGCATCACGCCGCGCGAGCGCTTCGAGCTGAACGCCATCGAATCGATCGCGGTGATGGTCAGCCGCGACCTGGGGGTGGCGATCCTGCCGCGCTCCACCAACGGCGCGATCGAACGGCTCGGCCTGCTCGCCCTGCCGCTGCCCGAGCCCTGCGAGCCTCGCCGCTTCGGCCTGATCTGGTCGCGCGGGTCGCCACGGCTGGCGTTGATCCGCGCCTTTCGCGACATTGCCGTTGTAGAGTATGCCAACGCGGGCGCCTGACCCGCGCGCTACAAGGGGAAAGCATGAAGAAGACCATTCTGTCGACGCTCGTCGGCTGCTCGATGTTCGCACTGCCGCTGGCCGCCAGCGCGGCCGGCCAGATCGGCTACCTGGGGCCCGCGGGTTCCTGGACGCACCAGGCCTGCCTGGATCTGTTCGGCCCCGCTGACCTGGTGCCGCTGACGCGCGACGACCTGTTCAAGGGCTACCAGTCCGGCAAGATCGAACGCGCCTGCGTGCCCGTGACCACGTCGGTGGTGGGCGTGACGCCGTACCTGGATGCCGTGCTGGACCTGCCGGACGTGATGATCGTGGCCGAATATCCGAAGATGCTGGGCTACAGCCTGCTGGCCAAGCCGGGCACCAAACTGGCGGACGTCACGGAGGTGCTGGCGCACCCGGTGGCGTTCGAAGAGGTCAAGCCGTGGGTCGACCGCGAGATGCCCAAGGTCAAGCGCACCGAGGCCGCCAGCGGCGGCGCCGCCGCCAAGACGGTGGCCGACAGCCCGGGCCATGACAAGGCGTCGTTCGGCCCCAAGGTCGGCGCGTCGGTCTATTCGCTGGTATCGCTGGTGGATGGCATCGAGCAAGGACCGCACAACGTGACCCGCTGGTGGGTGCTGGGCCGCGCGATGCCGGCGCCGACCGGGCGCGACAAGACCTCGCTGCTGGTCGACACATCCGACGACAGGTTCAACGACACGTTGGCGGCGCTGGTCGATGCCAAGGTGCCGGTGCTGACGATCTACGAACGGCCCAGCAAGAAGACGCTGGACACGCATCGCTACGTGATCGAAGTGGCCGGCCACGCCCGGCAGGAGCCGCTGGCGTCCATGCTGGCGGCCCATCCGGAGATACGGCTGCTGGGCTCTTATCCCCGTCAGTAATCCCCGCGCTCGCCGACCTGGCGAAAGATCCGGTTGCACTTTATTGGGGACACACGCAAATCCGCCCTTGATAATGCGGACCTTCCCTCGGCAGCGCGTGCGCGCAACGTTGCCGGGCAATAAGAAGCGCCGGGCCCGCGGGCCCGGCCAGCAACCCAGGATCCCATTCAATGAGCCGTATTTTTCCAGGCGACCTCTGGTCCGTGGGCGAAGCCCGCATCAACGATCTGTTGGTCGTGGTCCGCTTGCGCACCGGCCTGCCGCCGGCGCCCACACGCCAGGTCAATGAGAACCTGGTCATCATTTCCTGGCCGTACACGGGCATCGGAAACGGCATGCCCAATGAAGAAGACAAGCAAAGCACCAACCGCTTCGAAGAAGCCATCGAACAGGCTTTCGACGACTCCGACATCGGGGTGCAGGTGGCTTGCCTGACCGGCAATCACCAGAAGGAATGGCGTTTCTACACGCACGACGTCGAAGCGTTCCTGGATGCGTTCAATGCCTGCCTGGCGGGGCATCCGGTCTATCCCATCCGACTGGGCACATACAAGGATCCCGACTGGAATGGCCTGGCGGGACTACAGCCGGAAGGCTCCGACCAGCTTCACTGAAAGGCCCCCCCCGGCCGCGCCCTCGATCAGGCCGGTCGCCATTTGCAGAGGATATTATTTTGAAGTTCAAAGCCGCACTCCTGATCTCCGCCATCACCGCCGTGGTTGCCGCCCCCGCGAAGGCCGAGCCGCCGCGCTCGGTGGACGCCCGGAGTTTCGATATCGCCGGCGTCAAGACGGGCATGGACTACGACGAAGCGGTCGCCGCCGCGGCGAAGAATTTCGGCGTGGGCAAGCATCAGATCAAGGCGGGTTACCCGACGCTGAACCCCGTCACCAATACCAAGCAGCCGCAGAATTTCAGCTACGAAAAAGACGGCGTTCGGCTGGTGGTGCATTTCGAGCCGCGCGTGCCGGTCGACAAGCAGCGTCCGCTGGCGGTGTCCCAGGTCAGCTACGAAATGCCGTGGACACCGGCCAACAAGGACGCCATGGCGCAGGCCGTGGTGCAGAAATACGGCAAGCAGTCGAACTTTCCCAACCAGTTGAACCTGGAGTGGTGCCAGAAGCCCAGCACCAATCCCGGCATGGGTTGCTCGACCGACATGACGCAGGCGGTGCTGAAATACAGCGGCGTCAGCGTGCAGTTGTATGACCCGGCCTGGACCAACGCGCGGATCGAGTTCATCAACCAGTCGAACAGCCGCAAGCCGAGCTTCTGACGCTGGCCCGGCGCCCGCGATACGCATGGCGGGCGCCGTCTCCAGGACGATGAGTCAGCCCGGCCGAACGGGCCGGGCTCGCGCTCAATACTGATACCGCATCGTCAAGGTCGCGCTACGCCCCGCCGCCCACGCGCCCTGGCTGTAGAAGCCGATCTGCGAGTAGTACTTGCGGTCCATCAGGTTGTTGATATTCAACTGCGCCGACAGGCTCTTGTCGAACCGGTAGCGCGCCATCAGGTTGACCAGCGCATAGCTGCCCTGCCCCACGCGCTCCTCGCCATTGGGGCCGTTGGCGATCGTGTAGACGTGGCTCTGCCAGTTGACGCCGCCGCCCACCGTCAACCGGTTCCAGTCGCCCGGCAATCGGTAGGTGGTGAACAAGCGCACCAGGCTGCGCGGCTGGTCGGTCTGGATGGGGCTGCCGTCGCCATCGCGCGCGGTCCAGTGCGACCATCCCGCCGCCACGTTCCAGCCGGGCGAGACTTCCCCCGACACTTCCAGGTCGAAGCCCCGGCTGCGCGTGCCATTGGCGGCGCGCGAGGCCTGGTTGAGCGTGCCGGGCACCAGATAGCCGACGTCGTCCTGCGCCAGATTGTCCTGGTTGATCTGGAATACCGCCGCCGAGGCATTCAGGCGGCCTTCGAGGAATTCACCCTTGATGCCGGCCTCGTAGGCCTTGCCCTCCAGCGGATCGAGCCAGTTGCCGTTGCGGTCCTGCTTGTCCTGCGGATTGAAGATCCCGGTATAGCTGACGTACGCCGTGTAGTTCTCGTTGATGTCGTACAGCAGGCCGGCGTACGGCACGAACGCGTCCTTGTCGAACGCCTGCCGGCTGCTGCCGCCCCACCCTACCGCATCCGTCTTCCACGTGCTGTAGCGGCCGCCGACGATCAGCTTGAGCGGGTCGGCCAGGCTGAAGCGCAGCGCGCCGTACCAACCGGCCTGCTTGGTGGTGTAGCGGCTGGCCAGGGTGGAGGTGTCGCTCCATTGTGGTTCGGGATACGAGCCGTCCCAGTCCAGGAAATTGCCGATGGGCGCCGGCGAGACCGCGCCACGGTTGCGGAAATCGGCGTATTGGCGGGTGAAGCTGGCGCCGACCACCGCTTCGTGCTGGCGACCGAACAATGAGAAAGGGCCGGAAGCCTTGAGGTCCAGGCTGTTCTGCTTGCGGTCGCCGTAGTAGCGCTGGGCCGAGGCACCCATGCCCAGGCCGGTGACGCGGTCGGGCCAACCGGTCAGGTAGAGCAGCTTGCCGTCCATTTCGTGCTTGGAGTGCGAACCGACGGCCTGCACGCGCCAGCCGTTGTCGAAGCGGTGCTCCAGGCTGGCAAAGGCGCCTTCGGTGGTGCTGGCCCACTTGGTCCAGTCGGCGCCGGTGTTGAGCGAGCGTTTCCAGTCGGTGCGGCCGCCGTCGGCGTACCACAGCGGGAAACCGCCCCAGCTGCTGCGTTGCGGGTCGTTGTCCTGGTAGTTGAAGCCGACGCTCAAGGTGGTGTGGGCGGTCAGGTCGGCGTCCACCACGCCATAGAAGACCTTCTTGCGGTTCTGGTAGCCGTCCAGGTAGGAATGATTGTCCTGGTAGGCCGAGACGATACGGCCGCGCACGCTGCCGCTGGCGTTCAGCGGCGAGGACAGGTCGGCGCTGGCGCGGTAGGTGTCCCAGGTGCCGGCGCTGACGCTCAGGTCGGCGGTGAATTCGCGGCTGGTGGCGTGCTTGCGCACCAGGTTGACCGAGGCGGACGGGTTGCCGGTGCCGGTCAGCAGGCCCGTTGCGCCACGCACGACTTCGACGCGGTCGTAGATGATGGGGTCGATGGATGATTCGCCCGCCGAATAGCCGGTCTCGAAGCTGGTGGGCACGCCGTCGTACAGATAGTTGCTGATGGCGAAGCCGCGCGAGCTGAAGGTGTAGCGCTCGCTGTCGTAGTTCTGCACCGAGATGCCGGGCGTGTTGCCCAGGATGTCGGTCAGCGAGCGCATGTCCTGGTCCTCGATGCGCTGGCGCGTGACCACGGTGACCGACTGCGGGGTTTCGCGCAGCGTCAGCGGCAGACCGGTGCTGGCGGCCGTGGCGCGCGGGGTGTACGAACCCGTGCCCTCGGTGGTGGTGAGGTCGCCGTCGGCCTGGACCTGCACGGCGGGCAAGGTGGCGACGCCCGATTCCTGCGCCAGCGCTGTGCCGCTGGCCAGCGCCATCAGCACCAGGCTGGTGGTGCGCCGCAGGGCGAGGCGTGGACGAATGGGGAAAATCAGGCTGGCGGGCCGCGGGTCTTGCATGACGCTTCCTTGCAGGATTGGTGAACGATTGGCAAGGAAGTGTAATGCGAACTCTTATCATGTGCATTTATGTTGCCGATATGCACAATAGGGATTGCCCCGATTGGGCCAGGCCTTGTAGGGGTTTTCGACGCGTGGCACGCGCGCGTCCGGGCTATGGTGCCGCCGTCCTGGCCGCGTCGGGCCTGGCCTGGCAGGAACTACTTCCCAACCCCCGTCGGGACAAATAATGCGTGCGCGCCATTGGCCAGGTATGCCCCGTTCACGCCATCGAATCTGCGCGCCGCGTCCGGCCATGCAATGAATTTCCGGTCGACCCTGGTTCCGCGCTGGCCGGTAGCCGCGTCAATGGATACCAGCTTCTCCGCGCGCGCCTTTGCCTCGCGCAGCACGATCGCCACGAATGCCTCGGTATTCTCGTCACCCGCCGGAATTGATGCCCGCAGCTCGCCGTTGAGAAGGGAGTCCGGAAGAAAATCCGCCGCTCTTGACCTCAAAAGGCTGACCAGCCCTGACCCAACCAGCGCGTAGATCCACCCCTTTCCCGAGGGATGACGTTTCACGTAGCGATTGTGAAAATCCTCTTCGGAGATGATGGAGGAATCCACGATCGTTACATGAACCCCTTCACACGCATCGATTCGGGTCCTGTATCCCGGCCGCTCGACGTCCGGCTGCTCCTGCATGTTGATGAACCGGATCGAGGGGCGGGCTTTCATGAGCGCGCCAGCGAATTCAGCCTCATCCGCTGAAGTCATGAATAAGCACTGTTGAACCATCTTGGAGTCAGCCACGGGTCGCCCTGTTCCGGTTCCGCAATACATGCGCCCACGCCAGGATCACTGACATGAACCCTACCCTTACCGATCCACCGACTTCATGTCGCAGCTCGTTTCCTGCACGTCGCACAGCCCCCGGAACCACGCCCGCCCCGCCAGTCGCTCGCCCTTGGCGCGCTCGACGATCTCGTCCTGCGGCGAGCGCTTGCGGTCCACCAGGTAATCCAGCAGCACCCAGTCCTCGTGGCACGCGCGGATGCCCTGGATCTTGCCCATTTCGGTCAGCCAGTCGCTGCCCAGGTCCACCAGGCGCTGGCTGGCGGCGTCGGGCCTGGCATAGCCGCGCGCGGATTGGATGCCGACCCGGGCATCGTCGGCGCGAATCCAGCCTTCGCCTTTGTAGAGCTTGCGCGGCGCACGCTCCGGATATTCATCCTCGTTGTAGGCGTCGCTGGCATTGGCGATCCTGAGCCAGCCGTCCTTCGCTTCCTTCACGTCGAAGGTGACGCTGTACGAATACTCCGGCTCGCCCGCGGCGGGTTTGGCGGGGATCTGGCCCAGGACCTTGGCACCGGCGGACGGCGCGGCGCGCACGGTGATCGAGGGCTTGTCGTAGTTGGCCCAGGCGCTGAAGGCGCAGGCGGTCGGCCCCTTGGGGGCTTCGGCCTGGGAATTGGCGGCCATGGCGGCCGACCCCGCAAAGAGCGAGAGGACGGCGATTGAAGCGGTCAGACGAGGACGAATATGCATAACGGCTCCGGAACATCGACTATTTGAATAGGGCACATGAGAGAGATGCCTTTCATCCGCAGCGATGTCAAGCAGTTTAGTGCCATCACAAAATAGCAGAGCCATTTAGGACACTGCGTGCACACGAGTATCCTGACGGAAATCCCAATTGAAGTGTTACCCAGCCCATTTCAAGCTATACCCGCTTGATTGCAGAGTAGGATACCGCAATCTTAACGCTCCCATTCTGCTCAAAGGAAAACGAATATATCGTTTTCGGGCGCGAAGATAGTTCGTTGGAACGTTCCGAGGCGTCGGCCACGTCTTTCATCGGCGATTGAAGGGAAGCGGCCTTGCTCTCCTCGGAAACCGTACCCTGATTCAAACCAAGGACGGGTTCAATTCGCTCAGTCACTTGGGCAGCTTCGTTGCCTACCCTATTCAGAGCTCGACGAATTTCCTTGCTCAAGATCTTCGTAAAGTCCCACGCGGCATTTCCGAGAATACCGGCCAGGAAGGTTGTCTGAATCACGTTCTCCCGCACGAAATCGGAGACGGAAGTGACAACGGAAAACAGAATGGATCCATTTTCAACGCTAGTTATTTCAGACCGGATTTTTATCGGTTCCTGGCTAAGAGGAGAATACCCAGCCGCTCTTCCTGAGGTCGACGCTTTATTTATTGCGCGGTTTATCCCAGTGAGCAAAACACCTAGTTCTGCAATCGTCAGATTTTTGGGCTCGCCCTCCTCGGTCGCTCGAATTCGGATTTGAAAATTAACTTCTTCGGCCATTTTTCACCTTCCATAGTTCTGGACACAGCGCCAAGCAAGCATTCCTCAGATTCGACGGCAAATCATTCGGCAACTTGATCCCCTGCCCGGCCGCCCATAGCTCCCTCAATCACCGGAACCGCAGGTGCCGCCGCTGCAACTGCCCCACCGTCCGGCACCCCATCAGCTTCATCGCCCGCTCGATCTCCACGCGCATCTGTTCCAGCGCCCTTTCCACGCCGGGCCGCCCGGCGGCAGCCAGCGGGAACAGGTAGTAGCGGCCCAGCCCCACGGCCTTGGCGCCCAGCGCCAGCGCCTTGAGCACGTGCGTGCCGCGCTGCACGCCGCCGTCCATCATCACGTCGATGCGGTCGCCGACGGCGTCGACGATCTCGGCCAACTGGTCGAAGGCGCTGCGCGAGCCGTCGAGCTGGCGGCCGCCGTGGTTGGACAGCACGATGCCGGTGCAGCCGATGTCGACGGCGCGTTTGGCGTCCTCGACCGACATGATGCCCTTCAGGCAGAACTGGCCGCCCCACTCGCGCACCATGGCGGCGACGTCGTCCCAGGTCATGGCCGGGTCCAGCATCTCGGTGAAATAACGGCTGATGGACATGGCGCCGCCGCCCATGTCGACGTGGCCGTCGAGCTGCGGCAGGCGGAAGCGTTCGTGGGTGGCGTAGTTGATGGCCCAGGCCGGCTTGATGGCGAACTGGGCGATGCCGGCCAGGTTCAGGCGGAACGGGATGGCAAAGCCCGTGCGCTTGTCGCGCTCGCGGTTGCCCCCGGTGATGCTGTCGACGGTCAGCATCATGACCTGCACGCCGGCGGCCTTGGCGCGCGCCATCATGTCGCGGTTCAGGCCGCGGTCCTTGTGGAAGTAGAACTGGTAGACCTGCGGGCCGCCGCTGATCTGGCGCGCTTCTTCCAGGCTGACGGTGCCCAGCGACGACACCCCGAACATGGTGCCGAACTTGCCGGCGGCGGCGGCCACGGCGCGTTCGCCGTCGTGGTGGAACAGGCGTTGCAGCGCGGTGGGCGAGCAATAGACCGGCATGGCCAGCTTCTGGCCCATCACGGTGACGGACATGTCCACATCCGCCACGCCGCGCAGCACGTCGGGCACCAGGTCGCAGGCCTCGAAGGCCTCGGTGTTGCGGCGGTAGGTGGTCTCATCGTCGGCGGCGCCGTCGATGTAGTTGAAGATCGGGCCGGGCAGCCGCTGGCGCGCCATGCGGCGAAAGTCGTGGAAATTCTGGCACTGGTTCAGGCGCATCGGGGGACCTTTTATCTACGCTGCACGTACAAACGACATACCGGTTGCCACCTCGCCGGCGGTGCAAACCACTGGACCGCTGGCGGTCCGGGTCGGGCCGGTCGCCAGGGCATGGAGCGGAATTGTAGTCCGACGCGCTGGGGCGGCCGCTTGCAGACATCACAT
>NZ_QHHO01000049.1:1279114-1290627 GCF_003184165.1 Achromobacter sp. RW408 | reverse complement strand
ACGCGCCGCGTATCGCTTCCCGGCGGGGTGACCAACGGGGCTGACTGCCCCGTGGCCGCGCCACACGCTTCATCCGATCAGCACGCCCCGGCGCTTCGCCGACGGGGCGCGGACGGTTCATGGCGAACCGAAATGTAATGGACGGCCGAGTATCCGGCCGCCAATCACAAGGGGAAATATCGATGAACAAGTACCAGCTGCAACATGCCTGCAAGACCGCCGCCGCCCTGGCCTGCCTGGCGTGGGGGCTGAAGGCCCACGCCCAGGCGCCCGCGCCCCTGGCCGACTACCCCAAGCAGGCCATCACCGTGGTCTCGCCGTTCCCGCCCGGGGGCGGCAACGATGGCGTGGCGCGCCTGATCGCGCAGGAACTCGGGGCGATCACCGGCCAGAGCGTGGTGGTGGAAAACCGTTCCGGCGCGGGCGGCAACGTCGGCACTTCGCAGGTGTCGCGCGCCAAGCCCGACGGCTATACGTTGGTGATGTCGCAGACCAGCGTCATGGCGGTCAACCCGCGCCTGTACAAGAACGTGGGTTTCGATCCGCTCAAGGACTTCGTGCCGATCTCGCAGATCACCTCGGCGCCGCTGGTGCTGGTGGCGCGCAGCGAAAGCGCCTACAAGTCGCTGGGCGACTACCTGGACGCCGCGCGCAAGCAGCCCGGCGTCATCACCTACGCCACGCCCGGCAACGGCACCATGAGCCATCTGATGGGCGCGCTGCTGTCGCAGAAGGCCAACGTGAAACTGGTGCACGTGCCGTATCGCGGCGCCGCGCCCGCCATCACCGACCTGATGGGCGGCACCGTCGACATGCTGATCACTTCGCCGGCCTCGGCCGAGCCGATGGTGGCGGCCGGCAAGCTGCGCATCCTTGCGCTGAGCCATGAGAACGGCATCGGCATCTTCAAGGGCGCGCCCACGCTTGCCCAATCCGGCATGGACGGCATCACGGCCGACGACTGGTACGGCCTGTTCGCGCCGGCCGGCACGCCGCCCGAGCGCATCGCCTACCTGGCGCAAGCGGTGGCGCAGGCCATGAAATCGCCCAACGTGATCGCCAAGATCCAGGTCGGCGGCAGCCAGCCCGTCGGCAGCGCGCCCGATGCGTTCGGCAAGCGCCTGCAACAGGACACCACGTACTGGGCCGACATGGTGAAGGTTGCGGGCGTGTCGGTGGATTGAGGCGGCGCTACACCACCAGCATCTTGCCGACCGCGCTCTTCAGGGCCGCGAAGGCCGGCTGCTTCTGCGCATTGGTGTTGGTGACGAGGTGATCGATGCGGTTCACCTCGCAGTACGACACCCGGCTGCACAGGCCGATCTTGCTGAAGTCGGCCAGCAGGATGCGCTGCTTGGCGTTGGCCGCCATGGCGCGCGCCACCTCGGCTTCGCGCAGGTCGTAGCTGGTGGCGCCGCATTCGGCATCCACGCCCACCGGCGACAGCAACGCCACGTCGGCGCGGTAGCGGTGGATCTCGGCGATGGTGATGTCGCCGACGGTGGCGCACACCGGCCCGCCCACCGATCCGCCCAGCATGATGAGTTCATTGGCCCCGCTGCCGGCGGCGCCGACCTTGAGCGCCACGTCGAACGAATTGGTGATGAGGGTCAGGCCGCTCAGCTTGGCCAGCTCGTCCGCCAGCATGCTGGTGGTGCTGCCGGCGTCCAGGAACAGCGTCTGCCCGCTCGTCACCAAACCGGCCGCGGCGCGCGCGATGGCGCGCTTGTACTTGACGCGGGTATGCACGCGTTCCGTGATGGGCGGCTCGCTGTGTACCGGCACGGCACCGCCATGCACGCGGCGCAATTCGCCCATCGCCTCCAGCTCCAGCAGATCGCGCCGGACGGTCTCCCGCGATACCCCCAGTTCGCCGACGATACGGTCGGTCGATACCTGCTGCAGGGAAGACAGCAGGGCGCGGATTCTCTGATACCGCTCTTCTTGCCACATATCGGATGCTTCCTAATCTCTATTTGCGGCGTCGCGCCGGCAGCGCGATCAACGCGCGCATCGCCAGCAGCGAACCACCCACGACCAGCATGATAAGCGTCGAATAGGCCGCGGCCTGCGAGACGAACCCGGCTTCGTCCAGCCGCAGTACGGAAACCGGCGCGACACTGACCGACGGCGTGACCAGGAAGATCACCGCCGACAGCGTCACCATGGAACGCATGAACAGGAAAAAGAACACGCCCAGCACCGTTGGGGCGATCTGCGGCAGCACCGCATCGCGCACGATGTGCAACGTGCCGCCGCCCAGGCAGCTGACCGCTTCCTCCAGCGCCTGCGGCACCGCGCGCATGCCGGTCATCATCGTCAGGAAGCCTTGCGTGTGATAGTGGTAGAAGTTGCACAGCGCGATCAGTGCGGCGCTGCCGTATAGCGCGTACAGCGGCGTGGAAGGCGAGTTGAAGGCGAAGATGTAGGACAGCCCCAATACCAGCCCCGGCACGCCCACCGGCAGCACCGACACCAGGTAGACCAGCTTGGCCCACGCGCGGGGGATGCGGCATACGCCGAAGGTCAGGAAGAACAGCAGCAGCACGCCGCCGGCCGCGGCCGCCAGCGACAGGTACAGCGAAGTCCACAGCGGCGCATAGCCGCCGCTGACGGTGATGTCGTAGTGCTTCAGGGTCCATTCCATGCGATAGGGCCACAGCCGCATGAAGCTGGCGAACACCACCGTGCCCACCGTCACCACGATGGCGCCGGCGCACAGCAATACGCCGGCCGTGAACGCCAGGTCGCGGCCGCGCGCCGGCTGCGGCGTGACGCGCAGCCCGCTGGGCGAGGCGGCGCCGAACTGGCGCTGCGAGGCCACCCGTTCGATCTGCACCGAGATCAGCGACGGCAGCAGCAGCAAAATGCCCACCACCGAGCCCATGCCGAAATTCATCTGCCCCGACACCTGGCTGTAGATCTCGGTGGCCAGCACGCGGTAGTTGCCGCCGATCACCGCTGCGTTGCCGAAGTCGGTGATGGTGATGACGAACACTACGAACGCCGCGCTCAGCAGCCCGAACTTGCAGTTGGGCAGCGTGATGTCGAAGAACTGCCGCGCGCTCGACGCACCCATCACCTCGGCCGCGTCGTAATAGCGCGCATCGGTGTTGCGCAGCGCCGCCTGCAGGATCAGCACGGCCTGGGGCAGGGCGTAGAACACGTTGGAGATCAGCAGGCCCCAGAACCCGTAGATGTCGAATTCCCAGCCCGTCCAGCGATGCACCAGGCCGTTGCGTCCAAGGATGAAGATCAGCCCCAGCCCCTGCACCAGCGACGGCGCCAGCAGCGGCAGCACCAGCGCCAGCTTCACCAGCGCCTTGCCGCGCATGCGGCTGCGGTCCAGTCCGAAAGCGATGGCAAAGCCCAGCAGCAGGCTGACGGCGGTGGTGGCCGCGCTCATCGTCAGGCTGTTGGCGGTGGCGGTCAGGATGCCGCGGGTGGCGAACACGTCGGCGTAATTGCCCAGGCCGATAGCGCCGTCCTTTTCCACCAGGCTGCGCCAGCCGACCGTGGCCAATGGATACAGGAAGAACAATGCCAGCCCGGCCATCGGGATGCCGACGCAGGTCCAGAGCAGCACCCGGTCCAGCGACACGGACGCGCGGCCGGCGCGGGACGACGCGGCGGCGCCGATACGAACCGTATTCATGCTCGGACTCCCGCGCGTGCCGGCGTGGCGGACGCAGTCATACGCGAACCCAGGCGCATTGTTCCGGCGCCATGTCCAGCCGCACGGGCGCGCCCTGCGACAAGCCCGCCGCACCCTGTTGTTCGACCAGCAACTCGCGGCCTCGCCAGTCCACCCGCACGCGCGTCAGGTTGCCCATGAAGGTCATTTCTCGCACCCGGCCCGGCCCGCGCTCGTCGGCGGCGATGCGCAGGCTTTCCGGCCGCAGGCAGGCCTCGAAACGCTCGCTGGCGCCATCGGGCCGGGTCGCCAGCAGCGCCGGCATGGCCTCGCGCACCCAGTCGGTCGGCAGCAAGTTGCTCAGGCCGACGAAGTTGGCGACGAAGCGTGTGCTCGGCCGCAGATACAGATCGGAAGGCGAGCCCACCTGCTCGACGCGGCCGTTATTCATGCACACGATCTTGTCGGCCAGCGTCAGCGCTTCCTCCTGGTCGTGCGTCACCATGATGGTCGGTATCCGCAGGCGGCGCTGCACCTCGTGGATCTCGGCGCGCATGTCGGTGCGCACGCGCGCATCCAGCGCCGACAAGGGTTCGTCCAGCAGGATCAGCGCCGGGTCCACCGCCAGCGCGCGAGCCAACGCCACGCGCTGTTGCTGGCCGCCGGACAACTGATGGGGATAACGCTGTGCATAATCCGGCAGCTTGATCAGCGCCAGCAATTCACGCACTCGCGCGTCGATGCGCTCGCGGCTCTCGCCGCGGATGCGCAACCCGTAGCCGACGTTCTCGGCCACCGTCATGTTGGGAAACAGCGAATACGACTGGAACACGATGCCGAAGCCGCGCTTGCGCGCCGGCAGTGCCGACAGGTCGCGTCCGCCCAGCGTGATGGTGCCGCTGTCGAACGGCAGCAGGCCGGCGACGATGCGCAGCAGGGTGGTCTTGCCGCAGCCGCTGGGGCCGAGCAGGCAGACGAATTCATGTTCGCCCACCGACAGGTCGATGCCTTCCAGCGCCACCGCGCCGTCGAAGGTCTTGCGGATCCCGCGCAATTCCAGGTACATGGCCACTCCAGGCGGTGGCGTGGCGGCCGGCGGCGCCGGCCGCGCGCGCCGTCAGCGTTTGATGGTGTCCTGCCAGGTCTTGATGGTGGCGTCGCGTTCCGCCGCCGATTTCTGGAAGTCCACCGGATACAGCACGGCGGTCAGGTCCTTGGGCAAGCCCGCGGCTTCGGCCGCCTTGTTGGGGGCGGCGCCGGGAATCGTCACCAGCTCCTTGTACTTGCTGTACAGCCCGCCGGCCTGCGCCGACAGCGTCCAGTCGAGGAAGCGCTTGGCGTCCGCGGGATTCTTGGCGGTCTTCATCAGGCCCGAGGCTTCCAGCTCATAGCCCACCCATTTCGACGGGATCACCATCTTCACCGGAAAGCCTTCCTCGATCGATTGCATCGCCGGGAACGCGAACGACACGCCGATCGCATACTCGCCGGCGCGCGCCATCTTGCAGGGGCGCGACCCCGACGGCGTGTACTGCGCCACGTTCTTGTCCAGATCCTTGAGCAGCGCCCAGCCTTTCTCGGCGCCCAGGCCCTGCAGCAGCGCGACGATCTGCAGATAACCGGTGCCGGATGCCGCCGGACTGGGGATGACGATCTCGCCCTTGTAGACCGGCTTGGTCAGGTCTTCCCACGAGGTCGGCATCGGCAGGTTCCTGGACTTGAGCCGGTCGGTGTTGACACAGAACGCGGCCACGTAGCCGGTGGCGGCGAACCATTTGTTGTCGGCGGCCTTGTATTGCGCGGGCAGGGCTTCGATGCCCTTGGCCGCATACGGTTCCAGCAGCTTCTGCAGGCGCGGATCCAGCATGTTGCTGACCGCGAAGCCCCAGATCACGTCCTGCTGCGGATTGCCGGCCTCGGCGATCAGGCGAGCGCCCAGGTCGCCGGTGGACAGGCGCAGCACATTGACCTTCACGTCGGGCAGGGCGGCGTTGGCGGCCTTCAGGTAGGCGGCAATCTCGTCTTCCTCCAGCGCCGTGTAGACGGTGATCGCGCCGGCGTGGACGGCCTGGGCAAAACCTAGGGAAATTACTGCAACCACAAGACCAAGCTTCTTCTTACATTGCATGATGGGACTCCGGAAAGGAATACATGGCAACGGCGATGAGCTGCTTTTCTGCGGACGGCGACCTGCGGGCGGGGCGGTAGGGTTGCGCGAGGAAACGTTGCGTTTCCCGGGTTGCGTTTTTAGGTATATTTGCAAATTTGTGGCAACGTGTCTAGACTGGAAAAACCCGAATCGCATGGGTCTTTCCGCGCCGCGTTACGCCTCGGAGCTCGTCATGCAAACTTCGCCGCTGCCCACCGCGCAGCAATTGGCCGCGTTTTCCTCGTTCGCCCAGACGCTGGCGGACCAGGTCCGGCCCCTGTCGCGCCAGTGGTTCCGCCACCCCCTGATGGTGGAGACCAAGGCGGATGAAAGTCCCGTCACCCGCGCCGACCGCGAGGTCGAGCAAGCGCTGCGCGAAGCCATCGCCCGCCAGTATCCGGATCACGGCATCTTCGGCGAGGAATACGGCGCCAGCCATGCCGAGGCCGAGTGGGTGTGGTCGCTCGACCCCATCGACGGCACCCGCGCGTTCATTTCCGGCAATCCCCTGTGGGGCACGCTGCTGGGCCTGCTGCACCGCGGCCGCCCGGTGCTGGGCCTGATCGACATTCCCATGATGGCCGAGCGCTGGCTCGGCGCCGCCGGTTCGCCCGCGCGCCTGAATGGCGAGCCCTGCCGCACCCGTCAATGCACCGAACTGGACCAGGCGATTCTCTACGCCACCTCGCCCGACATCTTCGAAGGCGCCGATCTGGCCGCATTCGACGCGCTGGCGCGCTCGGTGCGCATGCGCCGCTATGGCGGCGATTGCTACAGCTATGGCCTGCTGGCCAGCGGCCACGTCGACCTGGTGGTCGAGGCCGGCCTGCAGCCGTATGACTACCTGGCGCTGATGCCCGTGATCGAAGGCGCGGGCGGCGTCATTACCGATTGGTCGGGGCAGCCGTTAGGCCTCGCGTCGCAGGGCCGCGTGATCGCGGCCGCCACGCCGCAGCTGCATCGCGAGGCGATGCGGATGCTGGGGGCGGCCGTGACCTGAAACACCGCGCCCCGCGACCCCGCACGTCAACGCAACGCTTCAGCCACGACAAGGTGAACGAGCCATGCATGCACTAGGGGTAGCAACGGTGGAAGACGCGGAGCGGCTGGTCCAGGCCAGCACGCTCTCGCATATCAAGATCGGCCTGTCCGACGTCGATGGCGTCATGCTGGGCAAGTACGTCAGGCGCGACAAATTCCTGGCCGCGCTGCGCGGCGGGCTGGCTTTCTGCGACGTGGTGTTCGGCTGGGACCTGGACGACCAGCTCTACGACAACACCAAGTACACCGGCTGGCACACGGCCTATCCCGATGCCAAGCTGCGCATCGTGCCCAGCACCTGCCGCCGGCTGCCGCTGGAGCAGGGGCCCGGCGGCGAGGACATGCTGCTGTTCCTGGCCGAGTTCGAAGGCCCCGCCGCCGACATCTGCCCGCGCCGCCTGCTGCATCGCACGCTGGATCGCGCCGCCGGCATGGGCTTCGAGGTCTACGCCGCGCTCGAATACGAGTTTTTCATGTTCCGCGAGACGCCGCACTCGGTGCGCGCCAAGCACTACCGCGACATGGAGAACTGGACCCCCGGCAACTTCGGCTACTCGGTGCTGCGCAGCACCGTGCAGGGCGATTTCTATCGCAAGCTGCTCGACATGTGCGAGCGCATGGACATGCCGATCGAAGGCCTGCATACCGAGACCGGTCCCGGCGTGCTGGAGGCGGCCATCGCGGTCGATCAGGCCGCCGCCGCCGGCGACAAGGCCTTCCTCTTCAAGACCTTCACCAAGGCGCTGGCGCAGCAGAACGGCCTGATGGCCACCTTCATGGCGAAGTGGTCGCACGAGCATCCCGGCCAGAGCGGCCACATCCACCTGTCGCTACGCGACCGCACCAGCGGCCGCTCGGCCTTCTACGACGAGTCGCGCCCGCACGGCATGAGCGCGACGCAGGCCGCCTTCATGGCCGGCGTGCAACGCTACCTGCCCGAATTCATGGCGCTGTACGCGCAGACCATCAACAGCTATTCGCGCCTGGTGCCGGGTTACTGGGCGCCGCTGGACGCCACCTGGGGCATGGAGAACCGCACCACCGCGCTGCGCCTCATCCCGGGCAGCGACAAGTCGCAGCGCGTCGAGGTGCGCATCGGCTCGGCCGACGCCAATCCCTATCTGGCGCTGTCCGCCGCGTTGGCCTCTGGCCTGCATGGCATCGAGCAGGGCCTGGAACCCGAACCAATGGTGCAGGGCAACGCCTACACGCAGCAGTTTCCCGACCGCCTGCACCTGCCCACCACGTTGTGGGAAGCGGCGCAGCGCCTGCGCCAGTCCGAAGCCGCGCGCGAGCTGTTCGGCGATGCCTTCGTCGAGCACTATGCCGCCACGCGCGAATGGGAAGAACGCCAGTTCCGCCGTCACGTCACCGATTGGGAATTGGCTCGCTATTTCGAGATCATCTGAACGCCGCCGCTTCATCTTTTCACCACGCATGCACAGGGTCGCCATGACGCAGGAACTCATCACCATCAGTCCCATCGACGGCCGCGAAGTCGTGCGCCGCCCTTACGCCAGCGAGGCGCAGGTCGCGCAGGCGCTGGCCGACGCGCAGGCCGCGCAGGGCGCGTGGCGCGCGCTCGGCATCGAGCAGCGCGGCCGCATCCTGTCCGATGCGGTGACGCGCTTCGTCGCCGGCAAGGCCGAGATCGCGCGCGCCATCACGATCCAGATGGGCCGCCCCTTGCGCTACACGCCTGGCGAAGTGGATGGCTTCGAGGCGCGCGCGCGCCACATGATCGGCATCGCCGCCGAGGCGCTGGCGCCGATCCAGGTGCCGGAGATCGCGGGTTTCACGCGCTTCATCAGCCGCGAGCCGATCGGCGTGGCGCTCACCATCGCGCCGTGGAACTATCCGTTGCTGACGGCGGTGAACAGCATCGTGCCGGCGCTGATGGCTGGCAACACCGTGATCCTCAAGCACTCGGACCAGACGCCGCTGTGCGCCGAGCTTATCGGCCGCGCCTTCAGCGAGGCCGGCGTGCCGCATGGCGTGTTCCAGTACCTGCACGCGAACCATGACATCGCGCAGCGGCTGATCCGCGCGCCCGAGGTCGGCTACGTGTCCTTCACCGGTTCGGTGCGTGGCGGCTGGAGCGTGGAGCAGGCCGCCGCCGGCCGCTTCATCGGCGTGGGCCTGGAGCTGGGCGGCAACGACCCCGCGTATGTGCGCGCCGACGCCAACCTGGCGCACGCGGTCGAGACGCTGGTGGACGGCGCCTTCTTCAATTCCGGCCAGTCCTGCTGCGGCATCCAGCGCATCTACGTGGCGCGCGACCGCTACCAGGATTTCATCGATCGCGCCGCGGCGCTGACCCAGGAGTACGTGCTGGGCGATCCCCTGCAGCCGGACACCACGCTCGGCCCGGTGGTGCGCACGCGCGCGGCCGACGAGGTGCGCGAAGTGATCGCCGAAGCCGAATCGCGCGGCGCCCGCAACCTGGTCGATGCTACGCGTTTCGCCGCCGCGCGCGCCGGCACGCCGTACGTGGCGCCGGCGCTGCTGACGCAGGTGGATCACCGCATGCGCGTGATGAACGATGAATGCTTCGGCCCCGTGGTCGGCGTGATGCCGGTCGACAGCGACGAAGAGGCCGTCGCCTTGATGAACGACAGCCCCTATGGCCTGACCGCCGCCATCTTCACGCAGGATGAAGAGGCCGCATTGCATCTTGGCCGCCAGTTGTGCACGGGCACCGTCTTCATGAACCGCTGCGACTACCTCGATCCCGCGCTGGCGTGGACCGGCGTCAAGCAAACCGGCCGTGGCGTTTCGCTGTCGCGCGTCGGCTACGAACAGCTCACCCAGGCCAAATCCTTCCATCTGCGCCGCCACGCCTGAGCGCGCGACCAGGAGCCGACATGACCGTCCCCAGCGTCAACTGGAACTATCCCACCGCCATCAAGGCGGGCCCCGGCCGCATCAAGGAGTTGCCCGACTGGTGCCGCGAACTCGGCATGGCGCGCCCCTTGTTGGTCACCGATCCCGGCCTGGCCGCGCTGCCCATGATCGCCGACGCGGTGCGCGGCTGCCGCCAGGCCGGACTCGAATGCGGCCTGTTCCACGAAGTGAAGGGCAACCCCACCGGCAGGAACGTGGACGACGGCGTGGCGCGCTATCGCGAAGGCCGCCACGATGGCGTCATCGCGTTCGGCGGCGGCTCGGCGCTGGACGCGGCCAAGGCCGTCGCGTTGATGGCCGGCCAGAAGCGTCCGCTGTGGGACTTCGAAGACGTGGGCGACAACTACCTGCGCGTGAACGTGGCCGGCATGGCGCCGGTGGTGGCGGTGCCGACCACCGCGGGCACGGGCTCGGAAGTGGGGCGCGCCTCCGTCATCACCGACGAGGCGGCGCAGGTCAAGCGCATCATCTTCCACGCGCGCATGCTGCCCGCCATCGTCATCCTCGATCCCGAACTCACCGTCGGCCTGCCGCCGCGCATCACCGCCGCGACCGGCATGGACGCGCTGTCGCACAACCTCGAAGCCTACTGTTCGCCGTTCTTCCATCCGATGGCCGCCGGCATCGCGCTGGAAGGCATGCGCATGATCAAGGAATACCTGCCGCGGGCCGTGGCCGATGGCGCCGACCTGCAGGCGCGCCAGCAGATGCTGGTGGCCTCCAGCATGGGCGCCACCGCGTTCCAGCGCGGCCTGGGCGCGATGCACGCGCTGGCGCATCCGCTGGGGGCGCTGTACGACGCCCATCATGGCATGCTCAACGCCATCCTCATGCCCTACGTGCTCAAGGCCAACCAGCACGCGGTGGCGCCGCGGCTGCAGGCGCTGGCGCGCTATCTGGGATTGCCGGATGACGGCCCCGGCGCCGTGCTCGACTGGGTGCTGGGCCTGCGCGAGACCGTCGGCATTCCGCACACCCTGGCCGACATCGGCATTGACGAGGCGCAAGCCGAGCGGGTAGGGCGCATGGCCAGCGAGGATCCATCGGGCGGCACCAACCCCGTCGCCTACACGCCAGACCAGTACGCCGAACTTTTTCGTGCAGCCGTTCGCGGAATCTTGTAAGCTTCGCCCCCTCTGCGCGGAAACGCGGCAGGCAGAACGAAAGTTTTGAATATTTTTCGTCCCAGGCGTTTGACAGCGGATTTGAAAGTGTTCATAATCTCAAGTTCTCCGCTGGAGGGGTGCCCGAGTGGTTAAAGGGGGCAGACTGTAAATCTGTTGGCCTTGCGCCTACGTTGGTTCGAATCCAACCTCCTCCACCAGAGACCCAAACCTGAATCCAGGCGATGTTTGCCTGGATTTTAAAATGTAGGCCTAGTGAACTAGGCGGCCTTCGCAACGAAGGTGGCTGGTTCTCCAAGGCCTTAGTTTTGAAAGTCTGGGATAGATAGTGAGGTGGTGAAAGGACAGCCGCGGGTGTAGCTCAATGGTAGAGCAGAAGCCTTCCAAGCTTACGACGAGGGTTCGATTCCCTTCACCCGCTCCAAGCAGTACACATGCCCATGTGGCTCAGTGGTAGAGCACTCCCTTGGTAAGGGAGAGGTCGCGCGTTCGATCCGCGCCATGGGCACCACAAATTCCAAAGTCTTTTCTTCAGTCAGCAGCTTCAGTCAAAAGCGCAATCCAGGTCAGGAGTCAGCCATGGCAAAAGGCAAGTTTGAACGTACCAAGCCGCACGTGAACGTGGGTACGATTGGTCACGTTGACCACGGCAAAACGACGT
>NZ_QHHO01000049.1:1270591-1279104 GCF_003184165.1 Achromobacter sp. RW408 | reverse complement strand
GGCTTCGCGCAGGGCGGGCTCGTCCGTTGCCACCGGGGCGGGGCCGACCGCCACGCCGCGCGTCACGGCCTGCGCCATGGCGTGCAGGGTGTCGGCCAACCGCGCCACCGCCGCCGGCGCGGGCGGCGGCTGGTCGGCCGGCAGTGCCCAGGCGCTGTCGGACACCGCGTTGGCCACGCGCTCCAGCGCCACTTCGACGGGCCACCAGGCCAGTGCGCGACGGCTCACCAAACGCGGTTCCGACAGGCCGCGCTGCAACGCGATGCGCAGGTCGGACAGGCGCGCATAGGCCTGGGTGCGCAGCTCGTGGCGGGCCGTCGAATCGGCCTGGAACACGGCATTCAGATAGGCGGCCAGGGTGTCGATCGCGGTGGCCACGGCCTGGTCCAGATTGTGGCGTTCGAGCCGCATCCAGGGCAGGTAGCCCACCGCCAGCACGATGGCCGCGGCCACCGCCACGTCTTCCAGCCGCGCCAGGGCGATCGGCCAACTGCCCGGTTGCAGTGCGCCGATCAGCAGCATCAGGATGGGCAGCAGGATCGCCGAGAACAGGCCGTAGTTGCGGCGGATCGACCACGGCAGCAAGGCCGCCAGGCCGGTCACGGCGAGCAGGCTGACGACGCCGCTGCGGTCCAGCGCCAGCACGGTGGCGCTGATCGCCACGCCCACCACGCTGCCGGCGCAGCTTTGCAGCGCCCGGGCGAAGACCGAACCGAAATTGGGCTTGAACACCACCACCACGATCAGCGGCACCCAGTAGGAACGCGGCAGGGCCAGGGTGCGCGCCACGGCTTCGGCGACGACTAGGCACAGACCCAGCCGCACCAGGTAGCGCAGCGTGGTCGGGCCGGGGCGGTAAGTGCGCGCCAGCACCCGCCACGGCGTGCGCGGGCGCGCCGGTGGCAAGGCCGGGAAGGCGTCCGGGCGCGCCGGGCCGCTGCCTTCCAGCAACGGCCGCGCCTGTTCCAGTGCGTCGGCCAGTGCCGTTGCGCCGGCCTGGCGCACGGCCGCGATGTCGTCGCCTGGCGCCGACGGCGTGGCGTTCTCGACGTGGTCGGCCAGCCGGTTCATGGCTCGCGAACACTCGGGTGGCAATACCCGGCCGGCCCGCGCCAGCGCCAGCGCGGCGTCCGACAGTGGCGTGCATGCCTGCAACTGCGCGGCCAGCCGGGCCAGCCGCGGCGAGGGGCCGGCGGCGCGGCGCCGGGCCGCCAGCACCGTGTCGTAGGCGCCGGCCATGGCGGCTTCCATGTCGCGCCGCGCCGTCATGATGCGCGAGGTGCCGATGGCGGCGAACATGGCCGCCAGCTTGCGATAGGCCAGGGCCACCGCCGCCCGTTCGGGCGCGATCGGGTTGACCACCCAGCCCAGCAGGGTCAGCGCCAGGCCGAACAGGCCGCCCGCGCCCACCAGCGCCGGCGGTAGCCAGGGCGGCAGGGGCGACGTCAGGCTGGCGCCGACGATGACGTAGGTGGCGAATTGCAGCGTGGCGACGGCGGCGATGTTGTTGAAGGTGCCGACCAGGCTGGCCGCCAGGACCAGCAGCGTCATGGCGGCGGCGCTGAGCAGGCCGTGGCCGGACAGCAGCGAGCCCAGCAAGTAGCCCAGTGCGCCGCCGAACACGGTGCTGCCGATCGACAGCGCGCGGTTGCGGTAGGGGCCGCCGTTGTCGCCGGTGATGGCGGGCAGGGCGCCGAGGGCCACCAACGCGGCCGCCGCGCTCTGGTCCAGCGCCAGGCCGGCCGCGGTCGGCAATCCGATGGCCAGCGCTGCGCGCAGCGCCACCCAGCGGCTGACCGGCGACGGCTCCATGTGCGCCAGGCTCATCAGCCAGCGCATGTTGGAGGTGCGGGCGTGGGGCGCGGCAGGCGTGTCCGGCAAGGGGGCCTCGGCGACGGCTAGCCTTTGATCAGCGGCGCTTCTTGTGGCGCTGCCAGGCGGAAATAATCGGCGGTCGCCATCAGGATGGAAGCGTCCAGCCGTCCGGCGTTGAACACGATTTCATCGTGCCGCTGGCGCAGGGAGGGGTCGACCAGCAGGTGCAGGTCGGGATTGAAGCTGAAGGGCGGGATCGCGCCGATCTCGCAGCCGGTGAGTTCGCGCGCCAGGTCCTGCGAGGCCAGCGAGGCCTTCTTGCCGCCGGCGGCGCGGGCGATGGCTTCCAGGTCGGCCTGTCGGTCGGCGGGGAACACCGCCAGCACGTTGCGACGCTGGTTGGACGAAATCTTGACGCGGCAGACCAGCGCCTTGGCGCCCTGGCTGACGGCGGTGCCGCGCACGGCGGCGACTTCCACCGAGCGGCCGGCGGCGGGATGGGAAATGAGGCGGTAGCGGGCCTGATGCTCGGTCAGCAGGGCCTGCAGGCGTTCGTAGACTTCCATGGCGGGGCGCAGCGGGTTGGCGGGCCGGCGCCGGGGATCCGGCCGGCCATGCCGCATGATACGCCGGTCGCGCGCGCCGCAGGCCCTAGATGTCGCCGGTGAAGGCGTAGCCCCAGCCCCAGACGGTGCGGATCGGCAGCTCCATATTGGTTTCCTGGGCCTTGCGGCGCAGCCGGCTGACCACCACGTCGGTGCGCCGCAGCGATTCGCGGCCGGCCTGCGGGTCGCTGGGCGGCACGTCGCCGCGCGGCATGCGCCTGTCGGGACTGGTAGTCAGCTTGAGCAGGAAGTCGCGCTCGGCCTGGGTCAGTGCCAGGCGGGTGCCTCGCGGGCTGACCAGGGTCCAGGCGGCATCCTGGAAGTGCCATTTGCCATTGGCCTCGGCCGGCGCGGCGGCTGGGCGGGGTTCGGCATCGGCCGGCCGCCGGCCGTTCACGGGGACGCGGCGCACCAGCGCCTGCAGCGCGGC
Organism: Achromobacter sp. RW408; assembly: GCF_003184165.1. NCBI lineage: Bacteria > Pseudomonadati > Pseudomonadota > Betaproteobacteria > Burkholderiales > Alcaligenaceae > Achromobacter > Achromobacter sp. RW408. The sequence goes on along the minus strand of NZ_QHHO01000049.1, from coordinate 1,276,254 downwards.
GGCGATCTCGGCGCTGGCGACGTCGGGCGGAAAGCAGGCGTCGGCGCCGCAGTGCAGGCCGAGGATGCGGTTTTCCGGGGAATCGAAAGTGGATACCGCGACGATGCCGGCGGTGGTGTCCATGGCGCGCAGGCCGGCGACGGCCATGCAGAGATCGGTCAACTCGGCTTCCATCACCAGCAGCGGCGTGCGCCGCGCCTGGAACAGCCGGAACAGGCCGTTGGAGTCCTCGCAACCGCGTGGCGAGAAGCCCATGCCCGCCAGCGCGTCGCAGCGGTGCGCGCGTTGGCGGGAATCGGGCGAGAAGACGATCAGGTCTAGTAGGTCATTCATGAATCGTTGTCGAGATCAGTGCAGCTTGAGCGCATGCATGATGCATCGGATACAACGGATTCCTAAACGCCGCACAACGCCATTTTCTGACCCGAATTCTCGGACATGGCCCCGGGATGTATGGTTTGGCGCGCTTTGCGGGCTATTGTGTGGCGGCAACCGGGTCGGCCGGCGGCGTGTTCCACCAGCCGCCGCCCAGCGCCTGCAGCAGGGCGGCGGTATCGGCGTAGCGCGCCGCGTCGGCCGCGCCGCGGGCGATGCGCGTCTGCAGCAGCTGGCGTTGGCTGTCCAGCACGTCCAGGTGGCTGATGCCGCCGGCCTGGTAGCGGTCGCGGGCGATGCGCGCGGCATCGTCGGCGCGGCGCCAGGCCGTGTCATACGCGTCATAGGCCCGCGCATCGCTCTGCAGCGCGCGCAGGGCGTCCGCCACCTGCCTGAAGCCGTCCAGCACGGTCTGGCGGTAGGCCGCCGCGGCGGCTTCGTAGGCGGCCTGGGCCGAGCGCGTGCGGGCGCGCAGCTCACCGCCGCGAAACAGCGGTTGCACCAGCCCCAGTCCCAGGTTCCAGACATTGACGCCATCGCCGACGTCGCCGGCGCGGGTGCGCTGCGAGCCGAAACTGGCGGTCAGCGTGAACCGCGGATACTGGTTGGCCGTGGCCACGCCGATCTGCGCCGAGGCCTGGTGCAGCAACGCTTCGGCTGCCAGGATGTCGGGCCGCTGGCGCGTCAGCGCCGACGGCACGCCGGTCGGGATTTCGGCGGGCAGCGTCAGGTCGGCCAGGCGCAGCGGCGGCGCCTGCCAGGCCGCCGGCGGCTGGCCCAGGTAGGTGGCCAGCTGGTGATGAGCCTGGGCCAGCTGGTATTCCAGCGGCGGCACGCTGGCCTCGGTCTGCGCCAGCAGCAGTTCCTGGTTGCGCAGGTCGGCCTCGGCGATGCCGCCGGCCCGCAGGCGCTGCGCCATGATGTCGCGCTGGCGTTGTTGCGCCAGCAACAGCTCGCGGGTGTCGGCCAGGCGCCCGGCCAGGTCGGCCTGGCGGATGGCGGTGGTGACCACGTTGGCGGCCAGCGTCATGCGCGCGGCTTGCAGCTCATGCGACTGGTAGTCCACCTGGGCCGCCAGGCCCTCCAGCGCGCGGCGGTTGCCGCCGAACACATCCAGCGTGTAGGACACGTCGATCGACGCGTTGTAGAGCGTGAACGGCGCCGGCTGCTCGGCGACGGGCACGCCGTAGGCGGAGGGATCGACCTTCTGCCGCGTCGCCGACAGGTTGGCGTCCACCGCCGGCAGCAGGCGGCCGCCGGTCTCCGCGTTCAGGTCCTCGCCGGCCTGGCGCAGCCGGGCGCGGGCCTGTTCCAGCGTCGGGCTGGCGTCCAGCGCCTGGCGCACCAGCGCATCCAGCGCAGCGGAACGGAACAGGCGCCACCATTGGGCCGGGATGTCGGCGTCCGTGAGCCGCGGTTGCGCGCCGCTGGCGGGCGCATTGTCGGCCGGCGGGGTATAGGCGGCGACCGGCGGCGGCGCGGGGCGCTCGAAGTCCGGCCCGACGGCGCAGCCGGGCAGCAGGACGCAGGCGGCCTTCAATCCAGGGTGCGGCGGTAGAACTTCACGGCGGCGGTCATCACGACCACGGTGAACAGCAGCATGGGCCAGATGGCGGGCCACAGGTCCCACCAGCCGTTGCCCTTGAGCAGGATGCCGCGGATCAGCCGGTTGAAGTGCGTCAGCGGCAGCAGGTTGCCCAGGTACTGGGCCCACTTGGGCATGCCCAGGAACGGGAACATGAAGCCGGACAACAGCATGTTGGGCAGGAAATAGAACATCGTCAGCTGCATCGCCTGCAGCTGGTTCTGCGCCAGCGACGACAGCGTGATGCCGACGGTCAGGTTGGCCGCCACGAAGATCAGCGCGCCCAGGTACACCGTCACCAGGCTGCCCAGGAACGGCACGTGGAACACGAAATACGCCGCCAGCAGGATGATGGTGGACTGGATCAGGCCAATGGCGATGTAGGGCACGATCTTGCCCGTCATCACCTCCAGCGGCCGCACCGGCATGGCCAGCAGGTTTTCCATGGTGCCGCGCTCGCGTTCGCGCGTCATGGCCAGGCCGGTCATCATCACCAGTGTCATGGTCAGGATCACGCCCATCAGCCCCGGCACCGTGTTGTATTGCGAGATCTGCTCTTCGTTGTAGAGCTGGTGCACGCGCACGTCGAACGGCGGCTGGCCGCCGGCCAGGTGCGCCAGCGGGCCGGTCAGGTCTTTCTGCGCCACCGCCTGCGCCAACTGTGTGGCCGAGCCGATCGCCAGCCCGACCGCCATCGGATCGGTGGCGTCGGCCTCGATCAGCAGCGCCGGCCGCTCGCCGCGCAGCAGCTTGCGCGAGAAGTCGGGCGGAATGGTCAGCACGAACAGCACCCGGCCCTGCGCCAGCGCGGCGCGGCCGGCCTCTTCGTCGGGCAGGGTCTCGACGATGTCGAAGTAGTCGGATGCCGTCATCGCCGCCACGAAGCTGCGCGTGAACGGGCTCTGGTCGGCCACGATGACGGCGGTCGGCAGTTGCTTGGGGTTGGTGTTGATGGCGTAGCCGAACAGCGCCAGCTGCATGATCGGAATGCCGACGATCATGCCGAAGGTGATGCGGTCGCGCCGCAATTGCAGGAACTCCTTGAGCACCATGCTCCACCAGCGCGACCACGAGAAACCCTCCAGGTGGCGCCTCATGCCGGGCTCGCATAGTTGTCGTCGGAGCGGTTCATCAGATAGATGAAGACGTCCTCCAGGCTGGTGTCGATGCGTTCCAGGCGCAGGTCCTGGCCGGCCACGACGTCTCGCAAGGTGCGTTCGAGCACGGCGGCGTCGCGGCCGCTGATGTGCAGCGCGGTGCCGAAGGCCACGGTCTGGTCCACCCCCGGCGCGCCGCGCAGCCGCTGCGCCAGCGGCACCAGGTCGTGGCCATGGATGGCCCAGGTGGTCAGGCGCTGCCGGGCGATGACTTCGTCGGCGGTGCCCTGGATCAGCAGCTTGCCGTACGAGATGTAGGCCAGCTTGTGGCAGCGCTCGGCCTCGTCCATGTAGTGGGTGCTGACCAGCACCGAAATGCCGCGCGCGGCCAGCTCGTGCAGCTGTTCCCAGAAGTCGCGCCGGGCGGTCGGGTCGACGCCGGCGGTGGGCTCGTCCAGCAGCAGCAGGCGCGGTTCATGCAGCAGACAGGCGGCCAGCGCCAGCCGCTGCTTCCAGCCGCCCGACAGGGCGCCGGTGAGCTGGTTGGCGCGGGTCTGCAGGCCCAGGTCCTCGAGCGCGCGGTCGACCGCCTCGCGGCGGTTCGGCATGCCGTACATGCGGGCGACGAAGTCCAGGTTCTCACGGATGGTCAGGTCGTCCCAGTACGAGAATTTCTGCGTCATGTAGCCGACGTGGCGCTTGATCTGGGCGCTGTCCCTGAGTATGTCGTAGCCCAGGCAGGTGCCGCTGCCGGAATCCGGCGTCAGCAGGCCGCACATCAGCCGGATGCTGGTGGTCTTGCCGCTGCCGTTGGGGCCGAGAAAGCCGAAGATCTCGCCTTCGCGTACCTGCAGCGAGACGTCGTTGACCACGTGCTTGTTGCCGAAGTGCTTGTTCAGGCCGTGCACGTCGATGACGTAGCCGGCCTCGTCGGTCGCCGAGCGGGCGGGGGCGTCGTTCATTGCAACGCCGCCTCCACCGGCTGGCCCGGATGCAGCCGCGTGGCCGCGTCCGGCGCGGGCCGGGCCTCGACCATGTAGACCAGCTTGCCGCGCGTTTCGCGGCTGTAGATCACCGGCGGCGTGTACTCGGCCTGCGGCGAGATGTAGTCGATGCGCACCGGCACCGGGTCGCCGCAACCGTCGCAACGCACCATGGCCTGCTGCCCGGGCTTGAGCGTGCCGACCACGGTCTCCGGCACGAAGAAGCGCACCTTGATGTTGCCCGGCGGCAGCAGGCTGACCACCGGACTGCCGGCCGGCACCCATTCGCCCACGCGGTACAGCGTGTCGAACACCAGGGCGGCGGCGGGCGCCGCCAGGCGTTTCTGCGCCAGGGCCCAGTCGGCCTGCGCCAGCGTGGCGCGCGCCGCGTCGACCTGGGCGGCCTGGGCGCGGCGCTGGTCCTGGCGGCCGGGCAGGTTGGCCACTTCCAGCTGGGCGCGCAGCTCGCGCACGCGCGCGGCATCCGATTGGGCCTGTTCGCGGCTGTCGTCCAGCTGCGCCCGCGCCACGCCGCCGGCGCGGAACTGCGCGGTGTCGCGCGCCAGTTGTGCCGCCGAGCGCCGGCTGGCGGCCTCGGCCTGGGCCAGCTGGGCGCGGGCGACGTCGACCTCGGGCGGACGCTTGCCGGTGGCGATGTCCTCCAGCTGCGCGCTGGCCGCGGCCAATTGCGCGCCGGCCTGGTCGCGCGCCGCGGTCTCGCGCTCGGCCTCCAGCGCGAACAAGGGCGCGGCGGCGGCAACCTGCTGGCCGCGCCGCACCGACAGCGTGTCCAGCCGGCCGGCCTCGGACGAGGCGATGTAGAGGTACTCGCCCTCGACATAGCCCTGGTAGACGGCCTCGCCACTCTTGCCACAGCCGGCCAGCAACGACAGGCCGAGCGCGGCGGCGGGCAGCGCGAAACGGGGGAGGGAAGCGGTGCGCATGGTCAGCGTCCTGTGGCGGGCGGTTCGGCGTCCGGAGCCGCGCCAGCGCGCCGGGTCCGTTTGGCGGGCGTTGCGGGCGCCGGTGGCGGCGCGGCCGGCGGGGAAAACAATCCGCCCGTGAGCATGGCGGTGGCGTGCGCGGCGATGGTCTCGTGGCCGATGGCGCGGGCCTGTGGATCGTCCTGCCAGATGCGGCGCCACAGGCTGGACGTGGCCAGCGGCAGCAGGGTCAGGCCCAGGATCGACAGGAACACCAGCCGCGGCTCCACGTCCGGGGTGATGGCGCCGGCGCGCTGGCTGTCGGCGATCAGGCCGGCGAACACCTGCAGGCGTTGCGCCGGCAGGTGGCGCAGCACGCGCTCGCGCAACTGGCCGCCTTCGTTGACGACCTCATGCATCCACAAGGACGGCAGCCAGGGCCGGTCAGTGCCGCAGCGCACGATGCGCGAGACGATTTCGGCGATGACGGCGCGCGTCGCCTCGGCCGACCCCTGCAGCCGCCGCGGCGTCTGCGGCACCGGGCTCCAGACGTAGCCGATGACGGGCACCACGCGTTCCAGCACCACGGCGTCCAGCAACTGGTCGCGGCTCTTGAAGTAGTAGTGCAGCATGGCCGAGGTGAACCCGGCGCGTTCGGCGATGTGGGCCAGGCGGGTGGCGGCCACGCCCTGCTTGGCGA
>NZ_QHHO01000049.1:1226856-1270581 GCF_003184165.1 Achromobacter sp. RW408 | reverse complement strand
GGGCGGGCTAATCAACAATAAGAATTATTGTCATTTATTGATGGCCGCGCAAGCCTGCTCCGTGAAGCCGGACGGCGAGCAACGCCGGCCGGGGTCGACGGCCTGCGCCAGGGCGACCTCTATACTTGCACCTTCCGATTTCCCAGGAAACCGACGTGCCTCGATTGACCGCCTCGAAATGGTTCAGCTGGACCGGCATCGTGTTTGCCGCGCTTTACCTCGCCGTCGTCATCCTTTGCATCGCCGGCGCGCTGTCGGCCGACGGCGACGACAAGGGCCGCTTCATTCTGCTGCAACTGCCCTTGGCCTTGCAGCTTGCGCTGCTGCACGACCTGAACCTGGACCGGCTGCTGGGCGACCTGTCGTGGACCGGCGGCTACCTGCTGATCGGGCTGCCCACGCTGGCCCTCTTCTATTTCGTGGGCTGGGGCCTGGAGAAACTGGTGCGCGCGGCCTTCCGGCCCATCGCGTCGCAACGGTAGGCAACGGCACCCGCAAAGCAAAAAACCGGCCAGCGTGAACTGACCCCCGAGTGTTGGACTTGATCCAACCTTCGGGGGTCAGTTCATTGAGGGCCCGGTTCTTTTTTCGAAGCGCGACGCGCCTCAGGCCGGACCGGTCCACTCGGTGACGAACTCGCGGTAGTCCGGGCGGTTGGCCGGCGGCACCGCGCACGCCGGGGTGCCGATCGCCAGGAAGCCGAGGAAGCGGTAGTCGAGCGAATCCAGGCCCAGCGCCGCCTGCACGTCTTCGACGTAGGTGCCGATGCCGGTGCTCCAGAACGCGCCATAGCCCAGCATGTGGGCGGCATTCAGGATGTTCATGGTGGCGCAGCCAGTGGCCAGCAGTTGCTCGGCCTCGGGGATCTTGGTGTTGTCGTGGGCGATCTTCTGCGCCACGGCGACGAACAGCGGCACGCCGGCCATCCACTCGCGCACCGACTTTTCCTTTTCCGGCGTCATGCGCGGGTCGCCGCTGCGCTTGACGGCTTCCAGCGCCACGTCGGCCAGCTTGCCGATGGCCTCGCCTTTGATCACCACGAAACGCCAGGGACGCAGCGCGCCGTGGTCGGGGGCCGACATGGCGGCCTGCAGGATCTGTTCGAGTTCGTCGGGCTTGGGCGCCGGCGCCCGCAGGAACTTGACGGAACGGCGCGAGGTGATGGCGTGCAGGGGCGTGGCGGTGGCGGTCTGGGTCATGGAGTCAGGCACAAGTTACGGAATTCTGGCGGTTTCCCAAATGGGAAAGAGAAGGGTTCTCATATTACGCCATGGCCGCGCCGGGGACGGCTATCCCCCTGCCCGGCGCATGGCGACTAGGACGTTCAACCCAGGTGGGTATGGCGCTCCTGGCGTTCCTCGACCTGCATTTCCGACAGGCCATGCAGGATGCCGCAGTCTTCCGTATCGGGCCGCGCCGACAGGCAGCGCTGGCGCAGATCGGTCAATTGCGTCTTCAACTGGGTCAGCTCGGCGATGCGCTCGTCCACGTGGGAAATGTGTTCGTCGAACAGTTCATTGATGGGGCCGCATCCTGCCTGGTGATTGTCGGCCAGCGACAGGATCGCGCGGATCTCGTCCTGGGTCATGTCCAGCGCGCGGCAGTTGCGGATCAGCCGCAGGCGCTCCAGGTGGGGCTGGCCGTAGCTGCGGTAGTTGTTCAGTCCCCGTTCCGGGGCGGGCAGCAGCCCTTCCTTCTCGTAATACCTGACGGTTTCGACCGTGGTGCCGGCCGCCGTGGCCAATTCGCCGATACGCATCGTGCCTCCCGGACGCATCCGATGGATTTAGGGGGTTGACCCTATAGTAACTCCAAGGTGTGCAATGCGGTCAATGGCTTACGAAAAGGCAACGAGAATGTCTTCAGCATCGACCCGACACCCCGGACACCCCGCCACCGCCGGCGCCTGCTGCGGTGGACACGCGCCCGCCGCCAAGCGCGCCGGCCCGGGCTGCGGCCACGACCATGGCCAGGCCCAGGGCCACGATCACGACCATGATCAAGGTCACGACCACCGCCACGATCACGACCATGGTCAAGACCACGACCACGACCACGGCCACGGCCACGCGCACGACCATGGGCATGGCCACGCCGCCACGGCCTGCTGCAGCCACGACGCCGGCGCCATCCGCATGTCGGGCGGCGCGGCCGCGCTGCAGGCCGGCCCGGGCCAGTTGCTGGCGCGCCTGCGCATCGGCCAGATGGACTGCCCCACCGAGGAAACGCTGATCCGCAAAAAGCTCGACGGCGTCGCCGGCGTGCACGCGCTGGACTTCAACCTGATGCAACGCATCCTGACCGTGGTGCACGCCGAAGGCGCGCTGGACCGCATCACGGCGGCCATCAAGTCGCTGGGCATGACACCCGAGCCTTTGGCCGACGACGCGCCGCGCACGCCGGCCCCGGCCGCCGCGCCCGTGAACTGGTGGGCCATCGGCGCCGCCGGCGTGCTCGCCGCGCTGTCCGAAGCGTCGCACTTCGCCGGCATGCACTGGGGCGTCACCGCCGCGCTGGCGGTGGCCGCCATCCTGGCCTGCGGCATCAGCACCTACCGCAAGGGCTGGATCGCCGTGCGCAACGGCAACCTGAACATCAACGCGCTGATGAGCATCGCCGTCACCGGCGCGGTGCTGATCGGCCAGTGGCCGGAAGCGGCCATGGTGATGTTCCTGTTCAATGTGGCCGAACTGATCGAGGCCCGTTCGCTGGACCGCGCCCGCAACGCCATCCGCGGCCTGCTCGACCTGGCACCCGAAACCGCCACCGTGCGCCAGGCCAACGGCGCCTGGAAACAGGTGCCGGCGGCACAATTGCAGATCGACGATGTGGTGCGGGTGCGACCGGGCGAACGCATCGCCGCCGACGGCATCATCGTCAGCGGCCGTTCGGCGGTGGACCAGTCCCCCATCACCGGCGAAAGCCTGCCGGTGGAAAAGGCCGAGGGCGACCAGGTCTACGCGGCCACCGTCAACACGGCCGGCTCGTTCGACTACCGCGTCACCGCCGCCGCCGGCAACACCACGCTGGCGCGCATCATCCACGCGGTCGAACAGGCCCAGGGCGCGCGCGCGCCGACCCAGCGCTTCATCGACCGTTTCTCGCGCATCTACACACCCGCCGTGGTCGGCGTGGCGCTGCTGGTGGCCGTCGTGCCGCCGCTGCTGTGGGACCAACCCTGGTTCGACGCGATCTACCGCGCGCTGGCGCTGCTGATCATCGCCTGCCCCTGCGCCCTGGTGATCTCCACGCCGGTCAGCATCGTCAGCGGCCTGACGGCGGCCTCGCGCCGCGGCATCCTGGTCAAGGGCGGCGTGTACCTGGAGGAAGGCCGCAACCTGAAGTGGCTGGCGCTGGACAAGACCGGCACGCTGACCCACGGCAAGCCGGTGCAGACCGACCTGCAGGACTGGGACGTCTCCGACCTGGCGCGCCAGCCCGCGGCGCAGGTCGCCGCCAGCCTGGCGGCCCGCTCCGACCACCCGGTGTCGCTGGCCGTGGCCAACGCCGCGCGCGACGCCGGCCAGGCCCTGCTGGAAGTGGACGACTTCACCGCCCTGCCCGGCCGCGGCGTCAGCGGCAAGGTGGACGGCGTGCTGTTCCAGTTGGGCAACCGCCGCCTGATGCGCGAGCTGGGCGTGTCGGACGAAAAGCTGGAAGCCCGCTTCGACGAACTGGAACAGCAGGGCAAGAGCGCTATCGCGCTCAGCGATGGCCAGCGCGTGCTGGCGCTGGCGGCGGTGGCCGACACGGTCAAGCCCACCAGCGCGGCCGCCATCGCCGACCTGCACGCGCTGGGCGTGCGCACCCTGATGCTGACGGGCGACAACACGCCCACGGCGCAAGCCATCGCGCGCCAGGTCGGCATCGACGAAGCGCGCGGCGACCAGCTGCCGGAGGACAAGCTGGCCGCCATCGAAAGCAAGCTGGCGCCCGCCGGCAAGGTCGGCATGGTCGGCGACGGCATCAACGACGCCCCGGCCCTGGCCCGCGCCGATATCGGCTTCGCCATGGGCGCGGCCGGCACCGGCACCGCCATCGAGACGGCCGACGTGGCGCTGATGGACGACGACCTGCGCAAGATCGGCACCTTCCTGCGCCTGTCGCGCGCCACCCACCGCGTGCTGGTGCAGAACATCGCGCTGGCGCTGGGCATCAAGGTGGTGTTCCTGGCGCTGGCGATGACCGGCAACGCCACGCTATGGATGGCGGTGTTCGCCGACGTCGGCGCCAGCCTGCTGGTGGTGGCCAACGGCTTGCGGCTGCTGCGGGCCGCCCCGGCGGCGAACTGAAGCGCCGCCCTGATGCGAAACGCCCCGGCAGGAATCTCCTGCTGGGGCGTTTTTCCACATCGGCGCGGCGTCCGATCGTTCAAGGCGCGCTGCCCGGGAAGGCGGGCACGGCCGCCTCGATCATGCGGGGATGCAACGCCGAATGCGCCGCGCGTCAACCGGTCTGTTCTTCCTGCGGCCAGTCGCGCAGCACCGGCGCGTCCGGCGCGCCCGGTCCGACTTCGCGCAGGTGATCGTGCTGCAGCAGCGCCATGCGGTAGGCGTCGCGGTAGGCGCCGTTGGAAAAGAACTCTTCCTTGAGCAGCCCTTCGATCTGGAAGCCGCAGCGCTCGTAGATGTGCACGGCGGCGCTGTTGTCCTTGTCCACCACCAGGTAGACCTTGTGCAGGTTCAGCACGCGGAAGGCGTAGCCCACCGCGATGCGGGTGGCGGCCTTGGCGTAGCCGCGGCCCTGGTAGCTGGGCGCGATGATGATCTGGAATTCGGCGCGGCGGTGGATGTAGTCGATTTCCACCAGTTCCACCAGGCCGGCCGGCTGGCCGGTGTCGTGCTCGATGATGAAGCGCCGCTCGTTCTGGTCGTGCAAGTGGCGGTCATAGAGGGCGACCAGTTCGTCGTAGGCCTCGTAGGGCTCTTCGAACCAATAACGCATGATGACGTCGTTATTGTTGATCTTGTGCACGAAGTGCAGGTCGCCGCGCTCCAGGGGGCGTATTTTGATATCGGATATTACCGACATAGAAACCTCCGAAAGTGCCGCCATTGTAGCTTACGCTGCCCTGAAACGCCCTTTACATGGCACTCTCACGGCAAGGATGGCTTGTTCATTGACCTACAGCAGAAAAATGCCTGAAAAAGCGCATGGATGCTTGAACCTTTCAAAACCAGGCCCCATCCCCGGTAACGAAATGCGCCCGCGCATCGGCCCGCGCCGACGCTGCCGCGCTCCCGGCGCAGCCGGCGCCATCACGGCGCCGCGAACGCCGGCAGGCGCTGTTCGATGCGGCGCACCACCTCGTTGGCGGCCGATGACAGCGGCCGCCCCAGGCGCAGCAGCATCTGGCATTCGGGCGCGCTCAGGATCGGATGCGCGATCGGCAGCGCCACCAGTTCGCCGCTGGCCAATTCGTGGTGCACGCCCAGGTTCGGCATCAGCGTCACCCCGGCGCCGCTGATGGCGTACTGCTTGAGCACCCGCAGTGAATTGGTGGTCAGGCTGGGCGTCAGGTGGATGCGTTCGGTGAACTCCAGCAGGTCGACCGCCTGGCGCAACCCGTAAGGCGCGGACATCAGCGCGAACGGATACGGCAGGATGTCGGCAATGGTGAGCGGGGCGCGATGACGCGCCAGCGCATGGCCGCGCGCCGCCAGCAGGCAGACCGGATGCTTGCGGCTGGCGCGGCAGCGCAGCCGCGGGTCCACCGGCGGGTTGTAGGCCAGGCCGATGTGCGCGGCATCCGTGGCCACCGCCTCGACCACCTCGTTGACCGAGCCGACGTTGACGCTGACGTTGATGCGCGGGTGTTCGATGCAGAACGGCCCCACCACATGCTCCATCAGGCTGTCGATGAAGCCTTCGCTGATCATCAGATGGACGTTGCCGCGCCGCATGCCGCGCAGTTCCTGCAGGCGCGTGTTCAGGTGTTCCTGCTGCGCGCGGCAGGCGCGGTGGTATTCCAGCAGCATGTCCGCGGCCTCGGTCGGCGTCAGGCCGCGCGCGCGCCGTTCGAACAGCGCCACGCCCAGTTCCTTTTCCAGCAACTGGATCTGGCGGCTGATGACCGACGGCGCGGTGCCGAGCTTGTCGGCGGCGCCGCGGATCGAGCCACAGGCCACGACCTCGTTGAAGTATTTCAGCCGCGTCTGGCTGATTTCGGCCATCGCTCCCCCTGTATGTTTTGTCATGGACGCCCAGACGCCGGGCAGCATGGCCGCGGCATCGTTTTTCCGTTGCCCTGAAGGCAACGATAATTTATCACCCAGGTCATTGTTTCGAACACTGCGTACTCGCAATATGGACGCCGCGCGGACCCGCCCCGGGAACCGCCGCCATCCCAACCACCGCGGCGGGCGCAGACCCGCCCGCGAGGAGACACGCAATGCCCCATCAGGCCACGCCAGGCGCCGATCCGCGCCTGGCTCCGCTCTATCGCAAGATCACCTGGCGGCTGCTGCCGTTCCTGCTGCTCTGTTATGTGTTCGCCTACCTGGACCGCATCAACATCGGCTTCGCCAAGCTGCAGATGCAACAGGACATCGGCATCTCGGACGCCGTCTACGGCCTGGGCGCCGGCATCTTCTTTCTCGGCTACGTGATGTTCGAGGTGCCCAGCAACCTGCTGCTGACGCGCATCGGCGCGCGCCGCACCATCAGCCGCATCATGGTGCTGTGGGGCCTGACCTCGGCCTCGATGCTGTTCGTGCAGGGCGAATGGAGCTTCTACGTCCTGCGCTTCATGCTGGGCGTGTTCGAGGCCGGCTTCGCCCCCGGCATGATCTTCTACCTGACCTACTGGTATTCGCAGTCGCGCATGGCCGGCGTCATGGCGGTGGTGATGCTGGCCGGCCCGATCGGCGGCATCGTCGGCGGCCCGGTCTCCGCCTGGATCATGACGGCCTTCTCCGGCGCGCATGGCCTGGACGGCTGGCAATGGATGTTCCTGCTGGAAGGCCTGCCCTGCGTGCTGCTGGGCGTCATCGCCTTCCGCTACCTGGACGACAAGCCGGCCGAGGCGCGCTGGCTCAGCGCCGAGGAAAAGGCGCTGCTGGCCGCCGACCTGGACAGCCGCGGCGCGCACAAGAAGCACGCCTTCGCCCAGGTGCTGCGCGATCCGGCCATCTACGGCATGGCGCTGACCTACTTCTGCCTGATCTGCGGCATCTATGCCGTCAGCTTCTGGCTGCCGACGCTGCTGAAGCTGGCCGGGGTGCAGGACACCATGCAGATCGGCCTGTACTCGGCGATCCCCTACGTGGCGGCGGCGGTCTTCATGCTGTGGTTCGCGCGCAGCTCCGACCGCCTGCGCGAACGCCGCTGGCACACGCTGGTGCCCGCCCTGCTGGCTGGCGTGGCGCTGTGCATCGCCACCGCGGCGCCGACGCAATTCGCGCTATCCCTGACGGCCATCACGCTGGCCACCGGCTTCATGTGGGCCGCCTACACGGTATTCTGGGCGATTCCGTCGCAGTACCTGCAAGGGGAAGCCGCGGCGGGCGGCATCGCGCTGATCAACAGCATCGGCTTGCTGGGCGGCTTTCTCAGCCCGTCCATCATCGGCTGGGTCAAGGAATCCACCGGCAGCCTGGCCGGCGGCCTGTACGCGATCTCCGCCCTGCTGGTGGCCGGCGCCCTGCTGCTGCTGGTGAACCGTCCTGCCCAATCCGCGCCCGCGCGCGCCTGACGCTCAAAGGAATCGATCATGCATATTCTGGTGGCTGGCTTCCAGCACGAGACCAATACCTTCGCGCCGTCCAAGGCGGCCTACGAGAACTTCGTGCGCGGCGAGGGCTTTCCCGCCATGGTGCGCGGCGAGGACATGCTGGCACTGCGCGAGGTCAACATCCCCGCCGGCGGCTTCATCAACGCCGCGCTGGCGCAGGGCCACACCGTGCGCACGGTGATCTGGGCCGGCGCCAGCCCGTCGGCCCACGTCACCCGCGACGCCTACGAACGCATCGCCGGCGAGATCGTCGACGCGACGCGCGCCGGCGGCTTCGATGCCATCTACCTGGACCTGCACGGCGCCATGGTGGCCGAGCACCTGGACGACGGCGAAGGCGAGCTGCTGGCGCGGGTGCGCGCGCTGGTCGGCCCCGGCGTGCCGGTGGTCGGCAGCCTCGACCTGCACGCCAACGTCACCGCGCGGATGCTGCGCGAGGCCGACGGCCTGGCCGCCTTCCGCACCTACCCGCACGTGGACATGGCGGTGACCGGCGAGCACGCCGCGCGCCTGCTGGCCGCGCGCGTCGCGGCCGGCGACAAGTGGGTGCGCGCCGAACGCCGCCTGCCGTTCCTGATCCCCATCAACGGCATGTGCACGATGCTGCAGCCGTCGCAGGGCGTGTACGAGGAACTGGAACGCCTGGAACGGACGCCGGGCGTGGCCTCGATCTCGTTCGCGCCGGGCTTTCCGGCGGCGGACTTTCCCGAATGCGGCCCGGTGGTGTGGGCCTACGGCACCGACGCCGACGCGGTCGAACGCGTGACCGAAGCGCTTTACCAGCGCGTGCTGGAACTGGAACCGCAATGGTCGCCCGACTTCCTGGCGCCGGCCGACGCCGTCAAGCGGGCCCAGGCGCTGGCGGCCGGCGCCTCGCGCCCCGTGGTCATCGCCGACACCCAGGACAACCCGGGCGCGGGCGGCGACGCCAACACCACCGGCATGCTGCGCGCGCTGGTCGAGGCCGACGCGCAGAACGCCGCGCTGGGCCTGTTCTACGATCCCGAGGCCGTGCGCCAGGCCACCGCCGCCGGCATCGGCGGCAAGGTGAAGCTGCGCCTGGGCGGCCAGTCCGGCGTGGCCGGCGACGCGCCGTTCGAGGGCGAATTCGTGGTCGAGACGCTGTCGCCGGGCAAGCTGCGCTTCGATGGCCCGATGATGAACGGCATGGACGTGGACCTGGAGGCGGTGGCCGGGCTGCGCCTGGGCGGCGTGCGCGTGGTGGTCAGCGCCACCAAGTCGCAGATGCTGGACCGCAACCTGTTCCGCGTCGGCGGCGTGCAGCCCGAGGAGATGGCGATCCTGGTGGTGAAAAGCTCGGTGCACTTCCGCGCCGACTTCCAGCCGATCGCGCATGAGGTGCTGGTGGCCAAGGCCCCGGGCCCGATGCAGGCCGATCCCGCCGACCTGCCCTGGACCCGGCTGCAACCGGGCATCCGCATCAAGCCGCTGGGGCCGGCATTCGCGGCTTGAATTCGCGGCCTGGTCTTGAACGGAACGCGGATGGAAGGCGGACGGCCGCGTCCTACTTGAGCTTGCCCTGCGGGCTGACGAAATCTTCCAGCGTCAGCCCTTTTTCCTTGAGGATGGCTTCCAGCAGCGGCTGCAGCTTGCCCAGGCTTTCCCGGACGGTCTCGCGCACCGTGTCCACCACCACCTGGGTGCTGCGCTCGATCTCGATGTTGACGTGGTCGCCCACCTGCTTGTCCTCGAACACCGTCATGCGGCGGGTCTCGGGGATCAGCCAGACTTCGAACCAGCCCTCGGCGCGGTTCACCTCGGACACGGTCAGGCTGGCGCCGTTGATGGCGATGTAGCCCTTGGCGAACACGTACTTGCGGAACGCCTCGGGGATGCTGAAGCGCATCAGGCGATTGGTGTCCGACGACTTCACCATCACCACTTCCGAGGTGAAATCGACGTGGCCGGACAGCGGATGGCCGCCGATCTCGGCGCCATCCCTGGCGGCGCGCTCGACGTTGGCGCGGTCGCCTTCCTGGTAGCTGCCCAGCGTGGTAATCGCCAGGCTTTGCAGCATGACGTCGAAGGTGGCGTGGTTGGCGTCGAGGATTTCGGTGACCGTCAGGCAGACGCCGTCGGTCGAGACGCTGGCGCCAATCGCCAGATCCTTGCAGAAGCCGTCGGGAAACGCCAGCGTAAACGTGCGCAGGCCCTCGCGGTCCGCGATGTTCGCGATCTTCGCGGTGCCTTGGACAATACCGGTGAACATGCTGATCCTGGATACGGGGCGTGGCGCCCCTGGCAAAACATCAAAGGTAACCGATATTTTGCCACCGGGCGCCCGCCCCTGCCGGGGCGGCACGCCCGGCCGCCGCCGGATCAGTGGCGGATGGCGATGGTCTTCAGGGTGGTGAAGCCATACAGCGCCTCGAAGCCCTTTTCACGGCCGTAGCCCGACTGGCGCGAACCGCCGAACGGCAGTTCCACGCCGCCGCCGGCGCCGTAGTTGTTGACGAACACCTGGCCGGCGCGCAGCTTGCGCGCCAGGCGCAGCTGGCGGCCGCCGTCGCGGGTCCAGACGCCGGCCACCAGGCCGTAGAGCGTGCCATTGGCGATCTCCAGCGCCTCTTCCTCGGTGTCGAACACCATGGCGGCCAGCACCGGGCCGAACACTTCTTCCTGCGCCAGGCGGCTCTTGGGCGGCACGTCGCGGAACAGCACCGGCGGCTGGTAGAAGCCGCTGTCGGGCGCGCCGTCCTTGAGCTGGCCGCGCGCCGCGACCTTCAGGCCCTCGGCTTCGGCCTCGGCCAGGAAACCGCGCACGCGGTCGTGCTGGCGGGCGCTGATCAGGGGGCCGACGTCCAGGTCCTGCGCGGCGGGGCCGGTGACGGTGGCCGCGAACGCCTCGCCCAGGCGCGCCAGCACTTTCTCGTAGACGCCGCGCTGGATCAGCACACGGCTGCCGGCCGAGCAGGTCTGGCCCGCGTTCTGGATGATGGCGGCCAGCAGCACCGGCATGGCGGCGTCCAGGTCGGCGTCGTCGAACACAATCTGCGGCGACTTGCCGCCCAGCTCCAGCGTCACCGGCACGTGGTTCTCGGCGGCGGCGTGCGCCACCATCTTGCCGGTCTGCGGCGAGCCGGTGAACGAGATGTGGTCGATGCCGGGATGCGCCGACAGCGCCGCGCCGGCCTCGTGGCCATAGCCCGTGCAGATGTTCAGCGCGCCGGCGGGCAGGCCCACCTCGGCGGCGATCTCGGCCAGCTTGAGCAGCGACAGGCAGGCGTCCTCGGCCGGCTTGACCACGCAGGCGTTGCCCGCGGCCAGCGCCGCGCCGACGCTACGGCCGAAGATCTGCAGCGGGTAGTTCCAGGGCACGATGTGGCCGGTCACGCCATGCGCCTCGCGCACGGTCAGCACGGTGAAGCCCGGGGTGTAGGGAATGGTCTCGCCGTGCAGCTTGTCGACCGCGCCGGCATAGAACTCGAAATAGCGCGCCACGGCGGCGGCGTCGGCGCGGGCCTGCTTGATCGGCTTGCCGGTGTCGGCGGACTCCAGCTGCGCCAGTTCTTCCTGGCGGTCGAGCAGCGCGAAGGCGATGCGCATCAGCAGGCGGCTGCGGGCGGCCGGGGCCATCTGCCCCCACTCGCCCTCGAAGGCCTGGCGCGCGGCCGCCACGGCGCGATCCACGTCCGCCTCGCCCGAGCGCGCGATGGCCTCGAACACCTTGCCATCGGACGGGTTCAGCACGGGGATGGTTTCGCCGCTGGCGGCGGGCACCCATTGATTGGCGATAAAGTTCTTCTGAGTCACGGTGTGCGGAGTAAAGTAGCGGCCGGTTGGCCGGTTGCGGAACGCGCGGATGCGGGGGTCTCCTGGCGCGCCCGGTGCAGCCGGATCGCGCCACCCGGGCGTCGATGGCGCGCGGTGTGGTTATAGGGATTCGTCCAAGGTAAGGGAGCGCCTCGCAACTTGTCAATTGAATTGACAGCTTTTATCCCAAGCTTCAGGATATTTTGATGCCGACTCGGGTTATCCCTAGGATTCCAAGCCATGCCGCCATGCACTCCAACGCCGGCAGCCGTTTTCCGATTTGTCATGACCATTAACAAACCCGGCGTTCGCGCCATGGGAGCAAGGCAATGAGCAAGGTGCGCGATCCGCAACTGGACAAGCTGCTCACCGCCGCCAGCCGGCCGCGGCCCGAGTTGGACGTCCTGGCCGAAGTGGCCTCGGGCCTGGGCTACGTGCGCGCCGAACGCTTCGCCGAACGGGTCTACGAAAGCCTGTTCTACGCCATCGCCACCGGCAAGATCGCGCCCGGAGCCAAGCTGCCGACCGAACTGGAACTGGCCGCGCTGTTCGAAGTATCGCGGCCGGTGGTGCGCCAGGCGCTGGACCGCTTGCGCGAAGACCAGTTGGTCGAGTCGATGCGCGGTTCGGGCAGCTACGTGCGGGCCAAGCCCGACCTGATGGGCGGCATGCCCGCGGTCGACCCGGCGCGCCGCGTCGGCCACATCCTGGAAGGCCTGGAACTGCGCATGGTGATCGAACCGGAATGCGCCTATCTGGCCGCCCTGCGCCGCACCGACGACGACCTGGCCGAAATGGACCGCATGCTGGCTGGCTACGAGGCCGCCGATGCGGCCGGCGCCATCGCCCACCACCACGACTACGGTTTTCACCGCGCCATCGCGGCGGCCACCGGCAACCAGCGTTTCGTGCAGGTGCTCAAATCGCTGGAGTACGACGTCAGCCATGCCGTCAACGTGATGCGCCACCTGGTGCACAGCGAACCCTGGAAGCGCACCCGCGCCGCCATCGACGAGCACCGCCAGATCTATCGGCTGATCCGCGAACAGGACGCCGAGGGCGCCCGCAACATCATGCGCGCCCACATCGAGAAGGCCCGCAGCCGCATGCTCAACAGCGGCTCGGAACAGTGAACCACCCTTCTTGCGACGTCGCGCCGGGATAGCCGCCCGGCGCCGGCCCTTTCCGCTTCACCCTGTCCATCCGATTCATCGCCCGTTTTCCTGCCTGATCACCGCCATGCCCAGCACCGCCCTCCCCCTGGACCAGCAACTCGTCATCGTCACCGGCGCCAGCCGCGGCCTGGGCGCGGCCATCGCGCGCGCCTTCCTGCGCGAAGGCGCGCGGGTCGTCGTCAACTACCTGAACAGCGAAGCCGCGGCGCGCGAACTGGCGGCCACCGCCCCGGACCGCGCCCTGGCCGCGCGGGCCGACGTGCGCGACGCCGACGCGGTGGCCGCCATGGTGGCGCGCGCCAGCGAGCACTTCGGCCTGCCGGTCGGCACGGTAGTCAACAACGCCCTGCCCGCCTTCCGCTTCGACGGCGACGCCCGCCCGCATGCCGACACGCTCGACTGGGCCCGCATGAACTCGCAGTTCGAAGGCAGCGTGCGCGCCGCCCTCAACACCACCCAGGCCGCGCTGCCGTCGATGCGCGCGGCCGGCGGCGGCCGCATCATCAACGTCGGCACCAACCTGGTCCAGAATCCGGTGGTGCCGTACCACGACTACACCGCCGCCAAGGCTGCCCTGCTGGCCTTCACGCGCACGCTGTCGCACGAACTGGGCGCCGACGGCATCACCGTCAACATGGTGTCCGGCGGCCTGCTGCGCACCACCGACGCCTCGGCCGCCACGCCCGACGAGGTGTTCGACCTGATCGCCGCCGGCACGCCGCTGCGCGAAGTGACCACGCCGGAACAGTTCGCCGACGCGGTGCTGTTCTTCGCCAGCCCGTGGTCGCGCGCGGTGACGGGGCAGAATTTGATAGTGGATGGCGGATTGGTGAAGGGGTGATGCCGGAGCCGCGCGGCGCGCGCGCCGGGCACGGTATCATCTGGCCCAGATAACGGCGCTTTCCCGGATCGGATTTCGATGGGACGCCGCCACGCGCCGTCCGCCAGCGCGACGCCATGCGTCCGGCACGGCCAGCCACAACAATATTCGGGCAGACACGCAACATGAAACTCGCCACCTGGAACGTCAACTCCCTCAACGTGCGCCTGCCCCAGGTGCTGGACTGGCTGGCCGCCAATCCCGTCGACGTGCTCTGCATCCAGGAACTGAAGCTGACCGACGACAAGTTCCCCGAGGCCGCCTTCAAGGAGGCCGGCTACCACGCGGTCTGGGCCGGCCAGAAGACCTACAACGGCGTTGCCATCGTGTCGCGCGTGCCGGGCACGTCCATGGTGCGCAACCTGCCCACCTACGAAGACCCGCAGCAGCGCGTGCTGGCGCTGACCTTCCCCAGCGCGGACGGCGACGTGCGCGTGGTCTGCGCCTATTGCCCCAATGGCCAATCGGTCGGCTCGGACAAGTACGCCTACAAGCTCGAATGGTTTGCCGCCATGCGCGCCTGGCTGGCCGACGAGATCAAGCAGTACCCCCGCCTGGCGGTGCTGGGCGACTACAACGTCGCCCCGGCCGACGAGGACGTGCACAACCCCGAGAAATGGGAAGGCCAGGTGTTGGTCTCCGAGCCCGAGCGCCAGGCGCTGCGCGACCTGATCGATCTGGGCCTGGCCGACTCGTTCCGCCTGTTCGTGCAGCCCGAGAAGTCGTTTTCGTGGTGGGATTACCGGCAGTTCGCGTTCCGCCGCAATGCCGGCCTGCGCATCGACCACATCCTGCTGTCGCCGCCGCTGGTCAAGCGCTGCACCGCCTGCGTCATCGACAAGGAACCGCGCCGCAACGAGCAGCCTTCCGACCACGCGCCGGTGGTGGCCACGCTGACGTTCGATTGAGCCAAAAATCTTGCGCACCGGCTTGCACGGCGCGCGGAAATTCCTGTATAGTTGCGCTCTTGCTTGATTTGGGGCGGTAGCTCAGCTGGGAGAGCGTCGCGTTCGCAATGCGAAGGTCGGGAGTTCGATCCTCCTCCGCTCCACCAAAATTCCAGATGAAAAAGCCTTGGAAACACAATGTGTTCCAAGGCTTTTTTGTTTCTACAGGCTTGATTTATTGGCTTCGCGGCTAATGCCGCCGCCGCGGCACAAGTCCGCCCGGTGATTTTCGGTAGCTAATGGGAAATCAGCGTATGCACCCAAGTACGGAAAAAATTGGCTCGCGAGTGGGACAGATTTGGGACAAGCCTTACCCGGCTCAGCACACGAAGTTAGCCTTTGGGACATCAGACTATGTAGCTGCCCCGCCTGCCGAAACTTCAATACGATTCGAGAGTCAACGGTTCAGGTCTCGCTTCTTGGCCCTGACAATGTTGATGTAGTCCATACGTCTGCTCTCATCCACAAACTGATCCGACGAAATTTTCTGGTAGACAACTTCAAACCGCGTTCCCACCAAATCTTCGAGGCGTCCTACTAAGCCTGCCAGTTCTGTAAGAGATGCATGTTGAAGGTCACCAAGATCATTCTCCACAATGCACGCAACAGGAGTAGCTCCGGCCTCGCGTTGGATAAGCTCCCGGACGACAACGAACTGCTTACCTTCCACCGGCGCGGCCAACTGCGCTCCCTGGAACTCAGAAGGGAAAAAATTCCCATCCTCATCAAACATACCGAACAACCATTCTCGGCCGCCGTACTGCATATCTCTCACGCTCTTCTTGTCATTAAAACGCTGGACCAAACTTCGCAGTCCTTCATTCAGCTGGGCTCCGGTGCTAGCCTCTACAATTTTTAGGAGTTCTTGCTGAAATTCATTTGCATGCTCGAATTTTATGTCTACCAGAGGACCCAACACATAGGGGCGGTTCCAGTCATCTGATTGGAGAACCGAGGAAGATGGGTACATCCCAAAACAAGCACTGAGATAAATAACAAGATTAGGAGGCAAAACACGAAAGTAGTCTTTGTAGTCCCAGAACATGATTTGAGCGCCGTCACCTGACTCAATATCGGTACCCGTTCGAGGTATGCCGTGGCCGCTAATGATTAGTATTTTCGGGTCCTGATCGTCGAGACGGTGCAAATTCTCAATTGCGCACGATAGAACACGACGGAATTCATCACTATTAGCATACGTGGCTTGGTACACAATCCAATTAGGTGGGACTGCCTTACTAGCCAAATACCTTTTATTTGTCGTCAAGTCTGACTGTTCAATAATTGCACATGAGATCACTACTGCAACTCCAAATTCTGATTAGCGTGTTCTGAACACACTCAGGAACGACGCAGCCAAGGTTTGAGGGTATGTAGATCCAGCAACGTGAACCTTCCACCATCTTGCCATCCACCAGTATCGATGTAGTAGACATTGCCGAGCTGTGCTGGTTTGCGCAGCGTCATATGGCCATGGACAACCGCCCGAACATTGCGAACAGGCTGGGCATATTGCAGTCGATATCGGTCTATGGACCACAGGCATGCATCCTCGTCCTCTGGACTGAAGGTAGCGCCGTGGATAGCTTGCCAGTCGTCATAAGGAAAGTCGGCATGTACCAGACCGACAACACCGCCCGGCGTTTCGACCTCAATTGCCAACGGCAAGGCGTTCAAGCACGCACCGATACGTGCTTGGGTATCGCTATCGCATGCATCCAACCACTCACCACCATGGAGGCGATGATCGACCTGGGGAACCGGGTTGTTCATCGCCCGCCGCCAAGTCATGAGATCGTGATTCCCACAAATGGCATGAAACCACGGGCGCTCCAACCACGCTAATACATCGGCGGACTCTGGCCCGCGATCAACAAGGTCCCCGACGGCGAACAATCGATCATGGTCGGGTGAAAACTTGGCGGCGGCCAGTGCGGCATCGAGCCGACCGAAATGGCCATGGATATCACCCACCGCAAAGTCGCGACCCGTCGCATTCAAATGAAAACGCTGGACCCGTGCATTACCGGGCCTCGTGCCTGATTCCATGTAGTGTCCTGCTGCTCATTCTGCGCGACCCTCATGATACTTGGCTATTAACGGTAGAGTGACTTATGATCCGGGACATTGAGCTTCGGCTCGATATCTTCGAGGTTGTCAGCCTCGAATGTGATCCAGAATGAGTGGGAGACCAGGATGGTGTGCGTCCTGGCGCTTTCCGGACAGGCGAATTTTTCGCCCTGCTGTCTAGAGCATTTATAGTGGGTGTCCCAAGAAAGCAAATCTGCCGCGTATTCAACCGCTCAGGGATCACTGGACGCTAACGCGGCAGTTGAGCCACCCCAAAGGTGAGATAGGGGAACGGCAAAAGTGAACATGCGACACAGCGCCGGGGTAGCGTCCGGCAAAGAGCTTCAGGGTGTAGGGGCAAGCGAGTGACTCTACTGAACCCTGTCGGTGACGCGACAGACCACCCTTAGGCTCCCGAAATCAGGCCCAGTCTTGCGGGCGTTGCCAGGAAGTGCTGTTTCCTCCAACGCCTTACAGAGCCTCACCGCAACTCGCGTATTGGCGTCGTCCTCCAAGACGACTGCCCTTTACGCCCGAGGTGCGGAAATGGCCGTTTTCCCCGTCAACACGCTTGACTTCCTTAGCAAGAGCTCCCCCCCGACTCTGACTGTTGAACAGGTCAGCCAGACGCGCGTTGGTCGCAGCACGCCTCGCCCGCCGGGATCTACGTCAGGTCCCGTGCCAGTCCCCACTGCAAGCGCAATTTCTTGATTTCCCAGACGCGCTGTGCGCTGCGCTCGGCCACGCAGCGGGCCTGTGCCTGCTCATCGGCCGAGCCCTGGTCCCGCGCCGTGCCACACTGGGACTCGGTTTTCTTCAACCATTCCCGCTGCGCCCGGCGCAACGCGTCGGCGTCTTCGGCGCGCAGGGCCGGCGAGGCCAGCGTGCGCCGATAAAGCTGGTTCAGGCGATCGTCGTAGTACTGCCGGAGAAAGGAGTAAGGCTGGTCGGGATCCAGTTCGCCCGGGAGCCGGCTGAGGTCGAAAAACTCGCCCTGGTTGCCGTTGTAGAAGCCGTTGTAGCCGACAGTGACCTGGAAGAAATGGCCGCCTGGCTGCGCCGGCGTATTGCCTACCGGCGTGGTGCGCCAGCGCAACAGCAGATAGTCGGTATTGCCCAGTTGGACCAGCACCTGGGAACGCAGGTCGGATATCTGCAGATGGCTGTCGCGCAGGACAGCCGCGTAGCAAGGCTCCTCGGTATTGATGTCCTGCGGCACCGGCCCGGGGCAGGCGCCGGACTGCACCATGCCGTCGGCCGCCTGCGATTCGTCCAGATCGATGGAGATGACGCCCAGCAGCGCGGCCGCCTGATCGCCATCGCGGGCCATGTCGAGCAGGTCGACGACCAGGGTGGCCTCGGCGCGCGCGGCGCTGGCAGGAACGAGGGCCAACAGGACGGCGAGCAGCATCGCACGCGCGTTGCCAGCCTGGCTGCCGCGCCCGGCCAGCGCAAGCGAGCCACGGAGATCAGCGGCGGGAAAGGACATATCGACGGCTTCCTTGGAGGGCGACGCGCCTGCCAGAGGCGCAATGATGGGTGGCCGCTATCTTATCGCGGTCCCGTCGAGGGTTTGCCGTGCCTGCGAACTGCGATACAACGTTAGGCGCCGCCGGAGCCATTCAATCCGTTCCGCGCCGTTCGCGCCGGGTCTCCCGGCCTTCAACCGCATCAAGGGATCAACCATGCCCGCCCCCGCCACACCGCTCGACGAACGCCTGCCGCTGCTCCTGAGCCTGAACGCGGGCTATGTCGACACCCTTGGATTCATCGCGCTGCACGGCCTGTTTTCGGCGCACGTGACCGGCAACTTCGTCACCATCGGCTACGCGCTCGGCAACGGCGCCTCGGGCGCCTGGACCAAGCTGGCGGCCCTGCCGATGTTCTGCCTGGGCGTGTTCCTGGCGCGGCTTTACGGGCAGGCACGACGCGACGCGGGCAAGCCGGCGTTCATGCGGCTGCTCACGGCCAAGACGCTGCTGCTGTGCGTGGCCGCGGCGCTGGCCCTGGCGCTGGGGCCGTTTGCCCCGGGCGACAGCTGGGGACTGTTCGCCACCGGCATGACGCTGGTGCTGGCGATGTCGATCCAGAACGCGGTGCATCGGGTGCACCTGGGCGCGGCCCCGCCCTCGACGCTGATGACGGGCACCACCACGCAGATCATGCTGGACCTGGCCGACGCCGCGCGCGGCCAGGCCGACGAGGCGGCCAGGCGCCGCATGGGACGCATGGGACGGGCGGTGCTGGCGTTCGCGATCGGTTGCGGCGCGGCCGCGCTGCTGCACGTGTCGATCGGGCTGTGGGCCTTCGCGCTGCCGCCGCTGGTGTCGCTGGCGGGACAGGCGCTGGCGCGCCCCTACCCCGGCTGACGCGCCTGGCTGGCGCGCCGGGCCCGGGCGCCCTTGCCCTGGGGCCGCGGATCGCGTGGCGTCTGGCCGGCCCGCCGGCCGCGCAAGCGGCGGGCAATGGCGTCATAGAGCCGCACGCCGGGCGTGCGCATCAGCAGGAACACCAGTACGCCCAGCAGCAGGGCCAGCCATACGGCGCGCAGCGAGATCATGGCGCTCCCCCCGCCGGTTCGGCGCGCAGGTGACGGCGGATCGACCGCGAGAAACCGATCGAATCCTCGCCCAGGATCGGCGGAATGCCGACGAAGCCGCGCTCGCGCAGCGTCTGCAGTGGCAGCCGGGTATCGAGTCCGCCTTGCTCATAAAGGTATTCGGGCAGGTAGCCCGA
Organism: Achromobacter sp. RW408; assembly: GCF_003184165.1. Classification (NCBI taxonomy): domain Bacteria; kingdom Pseudomonadati; phylum Pseudomonadota; class Betaproteobacteria; order Burkholderiales; family Alcaligenaceae; genus Achromobacter; species Achromobacter sp. RW408. The sequence goes on along the minus strand of NZ_QHHO01000049.1, from coordinate 1,251,267 downwards.
CAACAGGATGCGGTAGTCCAGCGGCAGGCCGGGCACGATGGCCCGCACCATGCGGTAGACCAGCGTGGTGCAGTTGGCGGTGACCGTGTGGTAGAAGCGCGGCGTGTCCGCCAGCTCGTTGGCGGTGCGCACGTACGACAGGAATAGTTCGCGCATGGCATCGACCGGCATTTGCACCGGGTAGATGTAGACATTCTCGGCGCGCGGACCGGCGCGCACGTAGAGCACGTCGCGCTCGTCGGCGGCAACCACGCTCAACTCGAACTTCTTGAAGAAGCCGCCCAGCTCCGAGAATTGTTCGCCGCGCTCCTTGCGGATCTCGACCGAGAACACCACGTGACGGCCATCGGCGAAACCGAACGAGACCAGGGTGTGGGCGATGGCGGGGCCGTCCCAGTACGACAGCACCATGTCGACCGACCGCAGGTCGTTCAGGTCGTAGACCCGGGTTTCCCAACGCTGCGTGTAATCGCTGTCCGAGCGCCACTTGAAGTCACGCACATTGTCCAGCGTGACGATGCTGCCCGCGACATTGCCGCGCAGGGTGCGGGCCACGTCGTCGGCCCAGACGCGGTCGTTGGAGGGCGCGATGCCTTGCCACCAGGCCGCCAGCGCGATCACGGCCAACAGGTAGGCCCACAACGCGGGCCGGCGGCGCAAGCGACCGACGCCATGCCACAGCCGTAGCAAGGCATACAGCCCCAGCGCGACCCAGGCCAGCATCAGCACCGCCTTGGCCCAGACGGCCCCCGGCCCCTGATACCAGAACGCCAGGCAGGCCCACCCGATGGAGAACAGCATCAGCAGGCTGAGCGCGGCCCGGCCCAGCAGCCGCAGGCCGCGCCGGGCCCAGCCGGCGCGGGTGGCGTCAGGCACCGGCGCCATGCTGGCTCACGATTTCCAGCACGCCGTTGATGACGAACTGCACGCCCATGCACACCAGCAGGAAACCCATGATGCGCGAGATGGCCTCGACCCCGCCGTTGCCGATCAGGGCGACGATGCGGCCGGCCGAACGCAGGCAGATCCAGAACAAAAGGCCCAGCAGCGAAAAGACGATGACCGGCGTGACGGCGATGGTCCACGCGGGATACTGGCTGGCGGTCTCGCCGCCGACGGTCGAAGCCGCGCTGATGATCATGGCGATGGTGCCCGGCCCCGCCGTGCCCGGCAGCGCCAATGGCACGAAAGCGATGTTGGGCACCTGGCGGTGAATCGCGACATCGGCGGCGACGTCGGCCTCGCGCTCGTCACTGGCGGCGCTGGCCGCCGACGGAAACAGCATGGTGAAACCGATGCTGACCACGATCAGTCCGCCGGCGATGCGCAGGCCCGGGATCGAGATGCCGAACGTGGCCATGATCCAGGCGCCGGCGTAGTACGTGACCAGCATGATGCCCACCACATAGCAGGCGGCCTGCCGGATCTGGCGTTCGCGCTCCTTGTAGGGAATGTGCTGTCCCAGGGACAGCAGCATGGTCATGGAGGTCAGGGGATTGGCCAGCGGCAGCATGAGCGCCAGGCCCAGGCTGACCAGCTTGCCCAATTGAACCAGATCATCAATCATCGCGGCGAAGGAGAAAACGGCGGGTCGGGAGGGACGAGCAACGCGCGCGTCCGGCGTCATCGACCGCGCTACACCGCACAGTGTAATGTAAGCAAAGGCAAACATCCGTATTTACCGGGTGGCGCGGTCCGGTACCATGCTGCCCGGGTGGCCGCCGGCCACGATCCCTAGAGGAATTGCGCCGTGACCGTCCTTCGCCCGCGCGGCTGGCTTGCCGCCCTGCCCCTGCTGTTCGCCCTGGCCGCCGCGCCCGCCGTGGCCGGCATGGATTGCGCGCGGGCGCGCACGCCCACCGAGAAGACGCTGTGCGCCGATGCCGCGCTGTACCGGCTCGACGATGAGCTCGGCGCCGCCTATGCCAGGTTGCGCGCCGCCCAGCAGCCCGGGCAGAACGAGGCGCTGCGCCAGGCGCAACGCGGCTGGCTCAAGCAGCGCGACGCCTGCGGCAGCGATGCCGAATGCCTGCGCCAGCGCTACGACACCCGCCTGGCGCAACTGCAGGCGCAGCAGTCCCGCGCGCTGGCCTATCGCCCCGACGACATCGATCGCCTGGCGCTGGAAGACCTGCGCCAGGCGATCGAGGCCGCGCGCCAGTCGAATCCGGAATTTGCCGTGGAAACCGTGCTGGCGGCGCGCTCGCTCAAGGCCGAGGCCAGCGCCATCCACAACGAACGCGCGGCGGACGGCGACGGCCCGGCGCGCCTGCCCGCCGCCCGCCCGGCGGGTGTCACCGAGGACGAATGGGCCGCCGTGCTGGCGTCGGACCTGGAATCCGACGCCGAAGAAGGGTCCGTCTCCTACCTGCTGCTGGACCTGGACGGCGACGGCCGCCGCGACCTGGTGCTAGACAGCTACATCGGCGGCACCGGGCTGTTCTCGGAGGTCAGCGCCCTGCGCCGCGACGGCGACCGCTTCCTGCCGGCCGACCTGAGCGGCGCGCCGGACGCCGGCGCCTCGCTCTATACGATCAATGGCCGCGGCGCCAACCAGTCGGGCGACTGGATCCGGCTGCGCGACCGCGTCTACGCCGTCTACCGCGTCGGCGCCTACGGCGAAGACCGGCTCCATCTGCTGCGGCCGCTGCGCCGGGTGGGCGAGGTGCCGACGCTGACGGTGCGCTACCGCTACGAACTGTCGGTGCCGCGCCAGCAGAAGAACAGCGACAAGGGCACGGTCAGGACATTGGACGAGACGCTGCACGCGGCATTGACGCGCGCCGTGGCCGCCGTGCCCGCCGACCGCGCCTGGGGCGACGCGCCAAGCCGCAAGCCGCTGTGTCCCGTGCCGGCCGGCACCGCCCAGGACGAAAGCGGCGCCTACTTCGGCTTCGGGCCGGGCCACTACAGCTACGAGACCGTCGCCGACGTGACGGTGCAGGCGGGCCCGCGCTGCTACGTGGGCCGGGTGGTGGACTGGTTCGGCGACTACAGCGCCAAGTCGGGACTGTCGGCGCAGATCTGGATCCGCGACCCCGCGCCCGGAGACCGGCAGGAATCCTTCGACCTGCACGGCAGGCGCCGCGCCGTCGGCGTCGAAGCCGGCATCGGCCCCGTGGTCGGCGACAACGGCGCGTAGCCCGCGGTCAGCCCCCCGGCCGGCGCCAGTGCCGCGCCGCCAGCGCCAGCAGGCGCGCGTCGGCGCCTTCGGCGGCCACCAGTTGCAACGCCACCGGCATGCCGTCGACAAAGCCGGCCGGCAAGGCGATGGCCGGCAGCCCCAGCAGGTTCCACGGATTGGTCAGGCCCAGCAGCGTCTCGCGCACGGCGGCGCTGCCGGGGCCGGCCACGCTGCGCTGCTGCAGCGCCGGCGCGGTGATCGCCACCGCCGGCAACGCCAGCACGTCGACCCGCTCGAAGATGCCCGCGAACACGCCGCGCAACCGCTCGCGGGTGTTGCGCGCGCGGACGTATTCCCAGCCCTGCACCGGACGCGAGGCGCGCAGGCGCTCCAGCACTTCGGGATCAAACTTGCCGGGTTCGTCCTCGACCCGCTCGGCGTGCACTTCATAGGCTTCCGAACGCTGGATGGCGCCCAGCGCCGCCTGCAAAGCGCGAGCGTGGCGCGTGACCTCGGCGCCGTCCACCAACACGCCGCCGAAGCCTTCGGCGAGCGCGCGGGCGCGGGCCGTGACGGCCGCATCCTCGATGGCGAACGGCGCATTCGGCACCCACATCATGCGCGGCGCGGCCAGCCCGGGATCGGCCGCCTCGGCATAGGCGCCAATCGCGCCGCCGGACAACGCCTGCATGAAGACCTGCGCATCCTCGACGCTGTTGGCCAGCACGCCGGCATCCTCGATGCTGGGCGCCAGCGGGAACACGCCGCGGGCCGACACGCGGCCATGGGTCGGCTTGAAACCGACCACGCCGCACAGCGCGGCGGGCACGCGCACCGAGCCGCCGGTGTCGGTGCCCAGCGCCACCGGCACCATGCCCGCGGCCACCGCGGCGCCGCTGCCGGCGCTGGAGCCGCCCGTGATCTGGCTGGTGCGCCACGGATTGCGCGCCGCGCCCTGGACGCTGCGGTCGCCGGTGGGGCCGTAGGCGAATTCATGCGTGAGGGTCTTGCCGATGACGATGGCGCCCGCCGCGCGCAACAGCGCCACGCAGTCGGCGTCGGCCGCGGGCCGGTGCCCAAGGAAGTGCGCCGCGCCCATGGTGGTGGGCATGTCGCCGGTATCGACGTTGTCCTTGATGGCGACGGGGATGCCGTGCAGCGGCCCGCGCACCTGGCCGCGGGCCCGCTCGGCGTCCAGCGCGCGGGCGGCGGCCAGGGCGGCGTCGGCGTCCACGTGCACGAAGGCGTTCAGTTGCGGGTTCAGGCGCTCGATGGCCGCCGCCGCGTGGCGCACCAGCGCTTCGGCGTCGAGCGCGCCCTGGCGCATGGCGTCCTGCAGTTCGGCCACGGTGCGGCCGGCGAAAAAGCCGGGTTCGACGGCCAGCGCCGGAACGGGGTTGGATTGCGGATTCATCGCGTGGCTCCCTGGTAGTTGGCGGGCAGGCGCGGGCCGACGCCCGGACGCACCTGCAACATGGCGATCATGCCGACCGCCGTGGCGACCGAGGCGGCCACGAACATGACCGAATAGCCGTGGCGCGCCGCCAGGTAACCGGTCAGGGTCGGCGCCAGGATCGAGGCGATGTTGGCGAAGAAGTGCATCAGGCCGCTGAAAGTGCCGACGCGGCTGGCGGGCGCGGTATCGATCACCACGGCCCAGTAGACCGAGTTGGGCATGGCGTTGAGCGCGTTGGCCAGCGTCATCAGCGCGATCACGGCGAACACCGACTGCGCCTGTGACACCAGCAGGAAGCACAGCGTGGTGGCCAGCAGGCAGCCGGCGGCGAACCAGCTGCGGGCGATCTTCAGGTTGCCGGTGCGCCTGGCCAGCATATCGGAGATGCGGCCGCCCAGCAGCACCGTGACGCAGGCGCCGGTCCAGGGAATCATGCCCATGTACCAGAGCGAGGACAGGCTGTAGCCGAAGGTGTCCTGCAGGTACTTGGGAGTCCAGGTCAGCAGCAGGAAGTTGACGTAGTTGAACGAGAAATAGCCCAGGGTGTTCAGCACCAGCGTCTTGCTGCGAAAGAAGCTCCACCACGGCAGCGCCGGCGCGTCGCCGCCCTGCCCGGCCGCCGCCTGCTCGGCGCGCGCCGCCTGGATCTCGCGCAGTTCGGCCGGGGACACGCGCGGGTTGGTGTCGGGCCGGTCGGTGAAGATGCGCATGAACAGCACCAGCACGAGCAGGCCGGCCGCGCCCAGGATGTAGAACATGGCGCGCCAGCTGCCGGTCAGGCTCAAGAGGCCCACCGCCACGGGCGCGGTCAGCAGCGCGCCCAGCGGCGTGCTGAGCAGGCCGAAGCCGACCACGAAGCCGCGTTCGCGCGGCGTGGCCCAGTTGGCGATGGTCTTGTTGATGATGGAGTACGCCGGCCCCTCGGCCGCGCCGAACAGGATGCGGATGGTGGCAAAGCCGGCCAGCGCCGAGCCGCCCAGGAAGGCCAGGCCGAAGTCGCCGGCCCAGGCGGTGGCGATCTCGAAGATCGACCAGGTCACGCCGGCCACGATCCAGACCTTGCGCGGGCCGTAGCGGTCGGCCAGCATGCCGCCGAACAGCGCGCCGACCATGTAGCCATAGCCGAAGTAGCCCAGCACGGCGCCCCAGTCGCCGCGATCCAGACCATATTCGCCGGTGATGTGCGCGGCGGCGTAGGACATGGCGCCGCGGTCGATGTAGTTGATCAGTGCCAGCAGCACGACCATGGTGAAAATTCGGTAACGGAACCGCGAGTTCCGGGATTCAAGTGTCATTGCGATCAATCCAGTCGATTTACCCAAACGTTTGGGTTGCGCAATGCTAAGGGCTCCGAACGCAAAAATCGACACCGTGTAAACCCTAGGTTGCCGCCTAAGGCCCTGGGACGGTATTCGTGCGTGTATCCTCCAGCTCCATGAACAAATCCCGCCCTGTCACGTTGCAAAGCCTGGCGCGGCAGCTCGGCCTGAACGTGTCGACCGTGTCCCGCGTCCTCAATGGTTCCGAGGACGACGCCCGCGCCGCCGCCGCGCCCGACACCGTCAAACGGATCCGGGCGCTGGCCGCCGAGCTGCAATACCAGACCAATCCCCACGCCGCCAGCCTCAAGACGCGCCGCAGCCGCACCATCGGCGTGCTGGTGCCGCGCCTGTCGGACATGGTGCTGGCGACCATCTACGAAGGTATCGACGAGGCCGCGGCCGAACACGGCTACCTGACCTTCGTGTCCAACACCCAGGACGTGCCCGACAAGCAGCGCAAGCTGATCGACATGGCGCTGGCGCGGCGCGTGGACGGCCTGATCCTGGGCGACGCCCACAGCCACGACGGCGCCGCGCCCAATCCGCTGCTGGCCGAACTGGCGCGGCGCGACGTGCCGTTCGTGCTGGTCAGCCGCCATGCCGACGACCACTGCGCCGTCACCTGCGATGATCTCGAAGGCGGCCGGCTGGCGGCCGAGCACCTGCTGGCCATGGGCCACCGGCGCATCGCGGTGATGGTGGGCGAACCCTTCACCAGCACGGGCCGCGACCGCTCGGCGGGCTTTTTCGCGGCCTGTGCCAGGCACGGCGTCGAGGTCCCGGCCGCATGGCGCATCGAAAGCCCGTTCGACACCGACGCCGGCCGCCACGTGGGCGCGCGCTTGCTGGCCGGCCCGGACCGCCCCACCGCCATCTTCGCGGTCAACGACTTCCTGGCGGTGGGCGTGATGGGCGCGGCGCGCGAGCACGGCCTGGAGGCCGGCCGCGACGTGGCCGTGGTGGGCTACAACGACACGCCGCTGGCGGGCGCCCTGCCCATCGGCCTGACCACCATCCACTCGCCCATGCACCAGATGGGGCGGTTGGGGCTGGAACTGTTGCTGCAGAAAATCGCCGGCGGCCGCCCGGACAGCGTGCGGCTGGCGCCCACGCTGGTGGTGCGCGGCAGCAGCGACCGGCCGATACCGGGCTGAACCGCGCCGACAGGCTCGGCCACCGGCCGCATGGCCAACCACCGGGCCCGATCGGCCCGGACGATCGCCGCTTTCCTCACCCCCGCGCCGGCTTGACCGCCCGCGTCGCCAGGAACGTCGGCACGTAGCGGTCGATCAGGAAGCGCGGCCGCGGCTGGAGGTCTTCGTGAAAGCCCGCCAGCAGGAAACCGGCGTCCAGCTGGCCGCCGATCTGGTCGCGCAGGCTGTGGCCGAACACCAGAGCCTCGCCGCGCGCGCGCTTGGCGTCCAGCGCCGCCGCGTCGAGCGCGCGGGTGTCGGCGTAGGGCAAGGCATGCACCGGCCGGATCAGCCCGTCCCGGGCGTAGCGCGGATCGCGGTCGCCGACGAACACCACCGGGTTGTAGAAGCTCGACAGCAGGCTGCCGCCCGGGCGCAGCACGCGAAAGCACTCGCGCCATACCGGCCGCACATCGGGCACGTATAGGTTGGAGATCGGGTGGAACACCACGTCGAAGGACTGGTCGGCGAAGGCCGACAGGTCGCGCATGTCGCCCTGCACGGTGGCCAGCGCCAGGCCGTCGCGCGACGCCACGGCGCGGTCCTGCGCCAGCTGGCGTTCGGACAGGTCGAACACGGTGACCTCGGCGCCGGCCGCGGCCAGCACCGGCGCCTGCTGGCCGCCGGCGGACGCCAGGCACAGGACGGCCAGGCCCTTCACCTGGTCGAGCCAGCCGGCCGGCAAGGGGCCGGGCGTCAGGCGCACGGCCCAGTCGCCGCGGCGGGCGGCGGCGATGACGTCGGGGGTGACGGGGCGCGACCACTCGCAGTCCTGCGCGGCGAGCTGGTCCCAGGCGGCCTGGTTGTGGGCGATGAGGTCGAACGGATCGTGAGCAGGCATGAAGCCTCCGGAGTCGTGATGCGGACAGGGCCGCGCGGGGCGCGGCTGGCGGACGGGCGCGTTGGCGCGACAGGCCCGGCGTGCAGACCCGGCATCACGGACGGCGCGGCCCGCTCGTCGGGCGAGGCGGGCGCGTCAGCGGATGGGGTCGCCGGATGGGGTCGCGGGATTGGGTCGCTTCAGGCAGCGAGGATCACGTCGTCATACTCCGGTGGGATGGCGGCCATTCTAGCGCACGCCCCGCTGGTGCCGGCGCGCGGAGCGCGGCAAGGCATCGGGCGGCAAACCCCTGCCGCCAAAGAGATTCGCGGCCCGGATATCATGATCGCCCCAAGACAACACCCTTTGAACCAGGCATCCACGCCATGAGCACCTCATCCCCCAGGCTCGTCGACATCGGCGGCAAGCGCGTTCTGCAATACGGCGAGACCGGCCCGGCCCTGGCCACCGGCCAGGACACCAATGACCTGATCAGCGCCGCCTGGGAACACGAGGCCGAGTGGCTGGCGCTGCCCGCCGCGCGCGTGCATCCCGATTTCTTCCGGCTGGAAACGCGCATCGCCGGCGAGCTGATCCAGAAGTTCGTCAACTACCGCCTGCATTGCGCGGTGGTAGGCGATATCTCGGCGCACCTGGCCGCCAGCAAGTCGCTGCGCGACTTCGCCTACGAGACCAACCGCGGCCGCGTGTTCTGGCTGCTGGAGGACATGGCGGCGCTGACGGCGCGACTGACGGCAGGCCAAGGCTGAGCGGGCCATCGGTCGGCTGCCTGGCTCGTCCCCCTGCCCGGCGAGCTCGTGGCGCGGCTAGTGGTTATTGCTGGCATGGAAAAAACGGCAACTCAAGGAAAGCGCCAAGCTCGGTCCATTGCGCAAAGCCCCTTCGGCGCGGACGGTCTTGCTTGACGCTGGCTCGCCCCGAACCGTATTCTTATTTGAACGATCATTCCATAAACCACGCCATGCGCACCAAGGATTTCGAACCCGACGAAGTCGCCGACGCCGCCATGCAGGTGTTCTGGCGGCGCGGCTATGCCGCGACCTCCGTGCAGGATCTGGTGGACGGCACCGGGCTGGGACGCGGCAGTCTCTACAACGCCTTCGGCAGCAAGCAAGGCCTGTACGAGGCCGCGCTGCGGCGCTATCACGAACTGACGGCCGCCAATCTCGACCTGCTGGCCCGGCCCGGCAATGCGCGCGAGCGCATCGGCCGCCTGCTCGACTTCATCGCCGACGACGAATTGCGCGAGCCCTCCCGGCGCGGTTGCCTGGTCGCCAACGCCTCGCTCGAAATGGCGGGGCAGGATGAGATGGTGGCCGAACTGGTGCGGCGCAATTTCCAACGCCTGGAAAAAGCGCTGGAACAGATCCTGGCCGAAGGGCAGGCCAACGGCGAGATCGACGCCGGCAGGTCGCCGCGCGCGCTGGCCCGCTTCATCGTCACCACCGTCCAGGGCCTGCGCGTGGTCAGCAAAGGCAGCAACGCGCGCGAGCGCCGCCAATGGCTGGGCGACGTGATTTCAGTGGCGCTGGGCACGATCTAGCACATCCCCTGGCATACTGGACCGCCTCGGCACCCGCGCTTTTTTTCGTTCTTTTTTGGAATGATCATTCCAATTCAATCGCAATCGGAGTTTCCGCATGAGTTTCACCTCTCCCCTGCCCGCCGAGGGCTGTCCCGAACACGGCGCCGACAGCCTGCCCATGGGCAGGCTGCTGGCCCTGGCGCTGGCGGGCTTCATCGCCATCATGACCGAGACCGTCCCCGCCGGCCTGCTGCCGCAGATCGGCCTGGGCCTGGGCGTGTCCGAGGCGCTGGCCGGCCAACTGGTGACCCTGTTCGCGGCCGGCTCGGTGCTGGCGGCCATTCCCATCATCGTCGCTACCCGCGGCTGGAACCGCCGCCCGCTGTTGCTGTTGGCCATCGGCGGCCTGTGCATTTTCAACGTGGTGACCGCGCTGTCGGCGCACTACGCGCTGGCGCTGGCGGCGCGCTTTGGCGGCGGCATGGCGGCCGGCCTGCTGTGGGGGCTGCTGGCTGGCTACGCGCGCCGCATGGTGGCCACCCGCCAGCAGGGCCGGGCCCTGGCGGTGGTGGGCGCGGGCCAGCCGCTGGCGTTGTGCCTGGGCGTGCCGGCCGGCGCCTGGCTGGGCAGCCTGATGGACTGGCGCGGCGTGTTCTGGCTGATGGCCGCCGTGTCGCTGGCGCTGGTGGTCTGGATCCGCGCGGCCGTGCCCGACTTCGCCGGCCAGGCCGCGCGCCAGCGCCTGCCGATCGCGCGGACCCTGCTGCTGCCCGGCATCCGGCCGATCCTGTTCGTGCTGTTCACCTGGATCCTGGCGCACAACGTGCTCTATACCTACATCGCGCCCTACCTGATCCACCTGGGTCGGCCGGCGTCCGTGGACATGGTGCTGCTGGTGTTCGGCGCCAGCGCGGTCGCCGGCCTGTTGTTGACGGGCGTGCTGGTGGACCGCCGCCTGCGCCGGCTGACGCTGCTGTCGCTGGCACTGTTCGCGCTGACCGCCACCGCGCTGGGCCTGGCCGGCGCCCACCCCGTCGTCCTGATGGCTGGCGTGGCGTTGTGGGGACTGAGCTTCGGCGGCGCGCCGACGCTGTTGCAGACCGCCCTTGCCGACACCGCCGGCGAACATTCGGAGGTGGCGCAATCGATGCTGGTCACGATCTTCAATCTGGGCATCGCCAGCGGCGGCCTGCTCGGCGGCGTGCTGCTGGACACGGCCGGCGCGGGCTCCTTCGCATGGACGGTGGCGGCACTGGCCGCGATCGCGCTGCTGGCGGCCTGGCGCGCCCGCGGCCACGGCTTCCGCCCCGGTCACCGGCACTGACGTCAGGGCCGCGGCGGGCGTACGGCCGCCGTGACCGAGCGGCGCGCCGCGGCGACCCTCAGTCGCGCGCGCTGCGGCCGGCGATCGCCGCCAGTGGCGCCAGCATGCATGCGGCGGCGGCCAGCAACGTGGCCGGCAGCCCCCAGCGGTCGACGCCGATGCCGCCCGCCAGCGCCCCCAGCGCGATCGCCAGATTGAACACGCCGACGAACCAGGACGTCGCCGCCTCGATGGCGCCGCGTGAAGCCTGCATCACCCAGGTCTGCAACGCGACCGAAACGCCGCCGTACGACAGGCCCCACAGCAGCAACAGCGCCACCACGGCGCCGCGCGCCTGGCCCAGCCACGGCAGCAATGCCAGCGTCGCCAGCAGGCCCAGCAAGATCGCCAGCAGGGTCGCGCGTGGGTGCCGTCCCGCCATGCCGCCGGCGGCGAAATTGCCCGCGATGCCGGCCACGCCGTAGGCGAACAGCAGCGGGCCGATCCAGGCCGGCGCGAACCCCGCCATCGACTGCAATACGGGCCGCACGAAGGTGTAGGCCATGAAATGCCCGGCCACCAGGAACAGCGTGATGAACAGCCCCCGCCGCACGTCGGGGTTGCGCAACTGCCGGCCCAGCTGGCGCGCCGTGACCGATTGCGCCACCGGCAGCGGCGGCAAGGCCAGCGCGGCGAACAGCAGCACGGCCGCGCTCAGCGCCGCCATGGCGCCAAACGCGCTGCGCCAGCCCGCCAGATTGCCGATCAATGCGCCCAGCGGCACCCCCAGCACCGACGCCACCGCCACGCCGCCGAAGATCACGGCGGTGGCCATGCCGATGGCGGCGGGCGGCACCAGCCGTCCCGCCAGGCCGCCGGCCACCGCCCAGATGCCGCCGATGCAGACGCCCACCAGCACGCGCGCGGCCAGGAACCACGCCATGTCCGGCGCCAAGGCGCTGCCCAGGTTGGCGGCGGCCAGCAGCAACAGCAGGCCGCACAGGATGCGGCGGCGGTCGACGCCACGCGCGCCCATCACCACCAGCGGCGCGCACAGCGCGGCCAGCAGGCCGGGCACCACCATCAGCCAACCGACACGGCCGGTCGACGCGTCCAGGCTGGCGGCGATCGGCAGCAGCAAGCCCACGGGCAGCATCTCCGTGGTGACGACGCAGAACGTCGCCATGCCGGCCGCCAGCACGCCGGCCCAGGCAGCGGGCGGGCTGGTGGCCGCCGTGGCGGGCCGGGGTTCGATGGCGATGCTGCGGGTCATGGGAGGTTTCTCACCTGAGGGGAACAATGGAAAAGTGAATGGCGGGCCGGTCGTGGGGTCCATCTACCTGGCCAGTCTACTGTTTCCATTTCACTGATAAAGTAGCCTCATGGATAAACAAAAGGGACGATTTGTCGCCAATCGAGCGCTCGCTCCCCTTTCCTGTTGGAACTGCCCATGACGCCCCTCACCGCCACCGGCATCGACCACCTCGGCGACGTGCTCGCATTCGTGCGCGTCGCCGACGCGCAGAGTTTCACGCTGGCCTCCGAACGGCTGGGCCTGTCGCGCTCGGCCATCGGCAAGTGCATCGCGCGGCTCGAACAGGGCCTGGGCGCGCGGCTGTTGCATCGCAGTACCCGCAGCGTCAGTCTCAGCGACGAAGGCCGGCTCTTCTACGAGCACGCGCAGCGCATCCTGGCCGAAGTCGACAACGCCACCGGCGCCATGGCCAGCCGCCAGGAGGCGCCGCGCGGCCGCCTGCGCATCGACCTGCCGGTGGCGCTGGGCCGCCTGCACATCATGCCGCTGCTGGCGTGCTACCTGCGGCAATGGCCCGAGGTCGAGGCCGACGTGAGCTTCAGCGATGACTACGCCGACCTGGTGCGCGATGGCATCGACCTCGCCATCCGCATCGGCGGCGAGGCCGACAGCCGGCTGGTGCGGCGCGTGCTGGCGCCGCATCGGCTCATCACCTGCGCCGCCCCTGCCTACCTGGAACGCCACGGCGTCCCGGCCTCGCCCGACGCGCTGGCGCGCCACCGGACGCTGGCCTTTACCCACATGGGCGCGCCCGTGCCGTGGCGTTACGCCAGCCATGGCCAGGAGCGCAGCGTCGCCGTGGCCGGGCGCCTGCGGCTGGGCGACACCGAAGCGCTGCGCGATGCCGCGCTCGAGGGCGCCGGCATCGTCCAGCTGGGCGCCTTCCTGGTCGGCGAAGACCTGCGCCAGGGCCGCCTGGTGCCGCTGCTGGAAACCCACGCGCCACCCGGCGCGCCGGTCTGCGCCGTGTACCCGCACCGGCGCCACCTGGCGCCCAAGGTACGCCGCCTGATCGACGAGATCGCGGCGCGCTGGGCCGGCGGCGCGCCCTGGGGCGGGTTCGGGTCGCCTCCGATTTGAATCAGCTATCATGATGATCAGCATCGCCTTGCACGATGCAAACGCCCGCGCCCCGCAGACTCACACTAGCATAGCGCGGCACCCAGCCGGCCTTCTTGCCGCGCTAGCCTGACCCGCCTTACCCCCGGAGTTTTTCTTGAGCGACATCTATCACTTCAGCCGCGGCACCGCGCCGCTGCTGATCTCCATTCCCCACCTGGGCAGCCAGTTGCCCGATGCGCAGCGCGCCCGCATGACGGCCGTCGGCCAGCAGTCCGGGGACACCGACTGGCACCTGGACACCCTGTACCAGTTCGCCGACGCGCTGGGCGCCTCGGTGCTCGGCGCGCGCTACTCGCGCTACGTGGTCGACCTGAACCGCCCGCCCAACGACGAAAGCCTGTACCCCGGCCAGACCAAGACCGGCCTGTGCCCGACCCACACCTTCCGCGGCGAGGCGCTGTACCAGCACAACGCGGCGCTGACCGACGACGAGCGCGAGCATCGTCTGCAGACCTACTGGCAGCCGTACCACGCCAAGCTGCGCGAGGAACTCGACCGCATCCGCGCCGAACACGGCACCGTGCTGCTGTGGGAAGCCCATTCGATTGCCAGCGTGCTGCCGCGCCTGTTCGAAGGCAAGCTGCCCGACCTGAACGTGGGCACGGCCGACGGCGCCAGTTGCGCGCCCGACATCCTGGACGCCATCGCCGAACGCCTGCCCGGCTGCGGCTACACCAGCGCCGTGAACGGCCGTTTCAAGGGCGGCTACATCACCCGCCACTACGGCTCGCCGGCCGAAGACATCCATGCCGTGCAACTGGAGATGTGCCAGTCCACGTATATGGACGAGTCCTATCCCTACGGCTACCAGGCGAACGCGGCCGCCAAGGTCATCCCGGTGGTCGAGGGCATGGTGCGCGCCGCGCTGGCGCAAACGCTGGCGCGCAAGCGCTGATCCGCCCGCCCGACCGCCCGATGAACCGCCTGCCCGACCGCGACGCGGATCCGTATCCCGAATGGAGCCTGCTGCTGGCCTGGGTGGCGGTGGTGCAGGCCGCGTCGGTTTCGGGCGCGGCCCGTTTGCTGGGACTGTCACAGGCGGCGGTGTCGCAACGGATCAAGCAGCTCGAAGCCGCGCTGTCGACCGAACTGCTCGACCGCAGCACCCGGCCGGCGCGCCCCACCCCCGCCGGCGACCTGCTGTTCGAGCACGCGTCGCGCCTGCTGGCGCAGGCCGGCGACATGACCGAAAGCGTGCGCAACCTGAGCCGCGCGCGGCGCAACATCGTGCGCTTCGGTTGTGTCGACTCGTTCGCCGGCACCCTGGGGCCGACGCTGATCCACGGGCTGTCGGGCGCGTCGCGCCAGATCCGGTTGTGGTCCGGCATTACCCCGGTGCTGGACAGACAACTGGAAGAACGCCAGCTGGACCTGGTGATCAGCACCAGCGCCGCCGCCGATGCGCCCGCGATCCGCAAGCTCGGCCTGTTCAGCGAGCCCTACCTGCTGGTGCTGCCGCGCGCCACGCCGCCGCAGGAAGCGCGCTCGCTGGCCGAACTGGCGCGCCGCAGCCCGTTCATCCGCTACAGCGCGCGTTCGCACATCGGCGCCGCCATCGACCGGCTGCTCGAATCGCGCGGCGTCTTCATCGAGCGCACCTTCGAATTCGATAACACCGATCCGCTGCTCAGCCTGGTCACGGCCGGCCTGGGCTTCGCCATCAGCACGCCGCTGTGCATCTGGCAATCGCGCCATTTCGTCGATCAATTGCGGGTGTTGCCTCTGGCGCCCTGCCTGGACAAGACCCGCGCCGATGCGCCTGACCTGGCGCGCAGCTTCTATCTGGCGGCGCGGCCGCAGGAGGCCGGCAAGCTCCCGGCCGAGGCCCGCAACGTGATCCTGGTGGCGGTCGAACGGCTGATGCGGCAAGACGTGGCGCCGGCGCTGGGCTTGCCGCCTGCCACGCTCTGGCGCAGCCTGCGCCGCTGAGCCGCCGGCCGCGCGCGTCGGGCGCCCCGGCCCGCGCCGTCACGACACCGCGCCGCGCCCATAGCTGCCCGTCAGCAGCGCGCCGCGCGTGAAACGCGCCAGCGCATACGGCGCCAGGGGGACGTCGGTCGCCAGCCCCAGCGCTTCCTGCGCCAGCACCCGCCCCACCGCCGGCGACAGCTTGAAACCATGTCCGGAAAAACCGAATCCGGCCACCAGCCCTTCGACCCCGGCGATACGTCCCAGCACGGGATTCCAGTCGGGCGTGACGTCGTACACGCCCGTCCACGACGCGGCCAGTCCGGCCTCGGCATAGGCCGGAAAACGCGCGGCCACCTGTTCGCCGACCTCGGCCACGTAATCCAGCGGCACATCGCCCTGCTCCACCTCTCCGGGCGCCAACCTTTCGCCCTCCGTGCCCTCGCTGACCAGCATCTGGTTGCCGCCATAGCTGCGGCAATAGAGCATGCCGGGCGAGGCCAGGTCCTTGTAGACGGGCATCGTGTAGGCATAGGGCGCGGCGGCGCATTGCAGCGCCAGCACCGCGTGGCGCTCGGGCGCCAATGGCATCGCCACGCCGGTCCAGGCCGCCAGTTCGGCGGTCCAGATGTTCTGGGTGCTGACCACCACCGCGCTGGCGTAGTCGCCCGCCGACGTGGTCACGCCGGTCACGCGCCCGTTTCGAGTCAGCAGGCCGTGCACGGCCACGTTCTCGCGGATCGTCACGCCGCGCCGGCGCGCGGCGCGCGCGAAGCTGGTCGCGACCAGGTAGGCGTCGGCGAAACCGGCCTCGGGCTCGAAGCCGATCAGCGCGGCATCGCCGAAATCGGCGATCGGCAGCAGCTCGCGCGCCTGCGCCGCGTCCAGTTCGTGCACCGGGATGCCCAGCGCGCGCTGCTGCGCCAGCGCCGCGGCCAGCGGCGCGCGCTTGTCATCGTCGGCCGCGGCTATCAGGTAGCCGCAGCGCACCAGGCCGCTGGCGGCGTCGTCGTCGCCGACGTAGGCGGCGAAGTCGGTGAACGCGCCCCACGAACGCCGCGCCAGTTCGACGTTCTCGCGCACCGAGTAATGGGTGCGCAGGATGCCCGACGATTGCGCGGTGGTGCCAGCGCCGATGGCGCCGCGGTCCAGCACCAGCACGTTGCGGGCGCCCAGGGCCGCCAGGTGGAAGGCGACCGAGGCGCCGACCACGCCAGCGCCGATCACGATCACGTCATAACTCTTCATGGCCACGCTCCAGAAAGCAATGGCGGCAGTGTGACGCGGGCCGCGGCCGGCGCCCGCTATATCAGCGCGGCGAATATTGAGTAGAAGCGACCGATGGGCAACGATGGAAGGAAAACGGCGTCATGGCAGCCGGCCCGCCAGCGTCCAGGCCAGGCGCCAGCGGCTGCGCGACGGCCAGTGTGCTGTCCCGTGGACACGCCCGCACGAAATCCAGGGGACAGCACACTAGGCCGCGCCCGGCTGACGCCACGACATCGTCGCGCCGCGCCCCTCCTCGGCCAGGAACTCCACCAGCGCCGGCAACGAGGCGTCCATCGGCCGGTTGGCGTGGATGCGCATCACGTATCCCCACGAGCCCGGCATGCGCAGCCCCGGCGCCAGCGTCACCAGCCGGCCGCTGGCCAGTTCCTCGTCGATCAATGGCGCTCGCCCCAGCGCGATGCCGACGCCGGCGGCCGCCGCCGCCACCACCGTGCTCAGGCCGCTCAGCACCAGCGGATCCTGGCCGGCGCTTTCCGGCAGGCCCAGGCGCGGACGCCAGGTGCGCCAATCGGTTTCGGGACTGTCGATGTGCTTTTCCTCCAGCCAGCGGTGGCGCGTGAAGACCGCGGGGTCGTCGCGTTCGTCGGGCGCGACCAGCGCCGGGCTGCACACCGGCACCACGGTTTCCGTCATCAGCGGGATATCGCCCGGCGCCGCCAGGTGCGGGCCGAGGGCGCGCACGTGCAGGAAGGCCAGGTCGATGTCCTGCGCTTTCCAGGCAGGGTCCTGGCTGGCGTGCAGGAACACCTGGATGTCGATGTCCGGGTGCAGTTCGATGAAGCGGCCGATGCGCGGCGCCAGCCAAAGCGCGGCCAGCGAGGGGTTGGCCGACACGTTCAGGTTGTAGCGCCGCTTGCCGCGCGCGCTGCTGCGGGCATGGCGGCAGGCGGTCTCCAGCAGGGTCAAGGCCTGTTGTACCGACACCAGCAGCGCGGCGCCGGCCTCGGTGGTTTCCGCCCGGCGCACCGTGCCGCCCCGGCGCAGCAGGCTCACGCCCAGGTCGGCCTCCAGCGCGCGCAGCTGATGGCTGACGGCGCTCTTGGTGACGTTGAGCTCGGCCGCGGCGCGGCTGAGGCTGCCCAGGCGGGCGACGGCCTCGAAGGCGCGCAGCGCGGCCAAGGGCGGCATATGGGTGGGCAGGGTCGGCATGGGTTGAGTTTATCTCAACCCATGATTGAATAACTATCGCTATCGCGCAAGGGCCGGATGCGTGACCATGCAGGCTCTGCAAGGAGCATTGATATGTATTTCGATTCGAGGCTTTGGCAATTGACCGCGGGGCTGCGCGCCGGCATGGCGGGCGGCATTTTCCTCGGCCTGCTGGCGCTGGCCGCGGGCATCGCCCGCTACGTTTTCCTGGGCCAGCTGCTGGCGCGCGTGTTCGACGGCGCGCCCTGGCAGGACTGGCTCGCGCCGGCCCTGTGCGCCGGCGCCATGGTGCTGCTGCGCGCCCTGCTCGACCACCTGCGCACGGTGCAGGCCAACCGCTGCTCGGCGCAGGTGCAGCAGACGCTGCGCGCGCGGCTCTACGACCGCATCGTGGCGCTGGGGCCGGCCTGGTTCGCCAACCAGCGCACCGGCGGCGTGATGCTGACGGTGGTGGACGGCGTGGAGCAGTTGCAGACCTTCTTCGGCCAGTACCTGCCGCAGGTCGCCATCGCCGCGGCCGCGCCGTTCGCGATCTTCGCGGTCATCGCCTTCTGGGACGTGCCGACCGCGCTGGTGTTCCTGGTCGCGGCGTTGTTCGCGTTGTTCGGGCCGATGGCCGTGCACATGCTCGACCGCCGCGCCAGCCTGGCGCGCACCCGCTCGCTGAACGAATTCGGCGAGGAATTCCTGGACGCCGTCCAGGGCCTGCCGACACTGAAATCGTACGGCCAGGGCAAGGCCTGGGGCGAGCGCCTGGCCGCCCGCGCCCGGGCCCTGTCGGACAACACCTTCTGGGTGCTGTCGGTGAGCCTGCTGACGCGCGGCATCAGCGATCTGGGCGTGGCGCTGGGCGCCGCGCTGGCGCTGACCGTGGGCGCCTGGCGCGTGGCCGCCGGCGACATGAGCGTGGAAGCGCTGCTGATCGTGCTGATGGCCGGCACCGAGATCTTCCGCCCGCTGCGCGACCTGCGCTCGGTGCTGCACCGGGGCATGCTGGGCCAATCGGCCGCCGCCAGCATCCACGCGCTGATGGACGCGCAGCCGCTGACCGCCGCCCCCGCCGTGCAGGCGGGCGCCGCCCCCGCGCGGCTCGACCCCACTATCGAATTCGACGCGGTGGCGTTCTCGTATTCGCCGCAGCGCCCGGCGCACCAGGGCCTGTCGTTCCGCGTCGCCGCCGGCGAACGCGTCGGCATCGTCGGCCCCAGCGGCGCCGGCAAGTCCACCATCGTGCGCCTGCTGTTGCGCGAGTGCGTGCCGCAGGCCGGCGCCATCCGCGTCGGCGGCCACGACGTCAACCGGCTCGACACGCAGACACTGCTGGGCCAGATGGCGCTGGTCAGCCAGGACATCACGCTGTTCCACGGCACCATCGACGAGAACCTGCGGCTGGGCCGGCCCGACGCCAGCCATGACGAGGTGCGCGCCGCCGCCCGCGCCGCCAACATCGACGACTTCATCATGGCGCTGCCGCAAGGCTACGCCACCCGCATCGGCGAGCGCGGGCTGCAACTGTCGGGCGGCCAGCGCCAGCGCGTGGCGATCGCCCGCGCCCTGCTGCGCGACGCGCCCATCCTGATCCTGGACGAGGCGCTGTCGTCGGTCGACACCGAGAACGAAGCGCTGATCCAGCAGGCCCTGGACCGCCTGATGGCCGGCCGCACCACGCTGATCCTGGCGCACCGCCTGGCCAGCGTGATCGGCGCCGACCGCTGCCTGGTGCTGGACCAGGGCCGCGTGGTCGAGCAGGGCCCGCACGATGAACTGATGCGCCAGCGCGGCCTGTATTACCGCCTGATGCATGAACAGGCCCTGGCGCTGGCCGCGCCGGCCGCGCCCGTCCCGGCCACGATGGCGCGCGCGGCCACGCCCGCCGCCCATGGCAACGACGATGACGCCGGCGGCCAGGGCCCGGCGCTGCGCTCGCTGGATGCCGATGCCGAACAGGTCGGCTGGCGCGCCACGCTGGCGACCCTGCTGTCGGTGGTGCAACCCTGGCGCGGCACCCTGATCGCCACCATCCTTCTTGGCGTGGCGCGGGTGGCGGCCTTCATCGGCGTCGGCGTGCTGAGCGCGCTGGTGGTGGCCGCCATCCGCGACGGCCGCGACACCTCCGCGCTGATCGTCGGCCTGCTGATCGCCGCGCCGCTGGCCGCGCTGTTCCACTGGCTCGAATCGTGGCTGGCGCACGCCATGGCCTACCAGCTGCTGGCCGACATGCGCGTCAAGCTCTACGACAAGCTGGAGCGGCTGGCGCCCGCCTACCTGCTGCAACGCCGCTCCGGCGACCTGGTGGCGCTGGCGACGCAGGACGTCGAAATGGTCGAGTACTTCTACGCCCACACCATCGCGCCGGCCATCGTCTCGGTGCTGGTGCCGCTGTCGGTGCTGGGCTTCCTGGCCTTCTACAGCTGGCCCGTGGCGCTGGCGCTGCTGCCGTTCCTGGCCTATGCGCTGGTGTCGCCGGTGCGCGGACGCCGCAAGGTCGACGCGCTGGGCGACCACGCCCGCCAGGCGCTGGGCGAGATGAGCGCGCACACCACCGACACCATCCAGGGCCTGGCCGACCTGACCGCGTTCCAGGCCACCGGCCGCCGCCGCGAGGAATTCCTCAAGATCGCCGACCAGTACCGCGTGCGCCGCCTGGATATCCTGCGCGACCTGTCGCGCCAGACCGCCTGGTTCGAGACCGCCATGGGCCTGGGCGGCCTGGCCGTGGCCGTGGTCGGCGCGCTGCAGGTGTCGGCCGGCGCCCTGTCGGCCAGCATGCTGCCGCTGCTGGTGCTGATCGCGCTGGCCACCTTCCTGCCGGTGTCGGAGATCTCCCAGGTCAGCCGCCAGCTGGCCGACACCATCGCCGCCACCCGCCGCCTGCACGTGGTCAACAACGAACCCGAGCCGGTCACCGACGGCCCGCTGCCGCCGCCGGCGGCGCCGCACGGCCTGTCGCTGGCGTTCGACCACGTGTATTTCACCTATCCCGGCAAGAGCCAGGACACGCTGCGCGACCTGAGCTTCACCGTGCCGGCCGGCGCCACCGTGGCCGTGGTCGGCGCCTCGGGCGCGGGCAAGAGCACCGTGGCCAGCCTGCTGCTGCGCTTCTGGGATCCGCGCCAGGGGGCGGTCAAGCTCGACGGCGTGGA
Organism: Achromobacter sp. RW408; assembly: GCF_003184165.1. NCBI lineage: Bacteria > Pseudomonadati > Pseudomonadota > Betaproteobacteria > Burkholderiales > Alcaligenaceae > Achromobacter > Achromobacter sp. RW408. The sequence continues at coordinate 1,230,576 of NZ_QHHO01000049.1, read as the reverse complement.
CGTGCGCCAGCTGCGGCTGGACGGCCTGCGCGAACGCGTGGCGCTGGTGACGCAGGACACCTATCTGTTCAACGACACGCTGGAGGGCAACATCCGCCTGGCGCGTCCCGACGCCAGCCGCGAGGAACTGGCGCGGGCGCTGGAACAGGCCGCGCTCGGCGATTTCGTGCGCAGCCTGCCCGAGGGCCTGGCCACGCGCGTCGGCGAACGCGGCATGCAGCTGTCCGGCGGCCAGCGCCAGCGCATCTCGATCGCCCGCGCCTTCCTGAAGAACGCGCCGGTGCTGATCCTGGACGAAGCCACCTCGCACCTGGACACCCTGTCCGAGATGCAGGTGCGTGGCGCGCTGGATGTGCTGATGCGGCACCGGACCACGCTGGTGATCGCGCACCGCCTGGCCACCATCCGCGACGCCGACCTGATCCTGGTGCTGGACAACGGCGCCCTGGCCGAGGCCGGCACCCATGACCAGCTGCTGCGCAAGCAAGGCGCGTACGCCCGGCTTGCCAGCCACCAGGGGGCGCGCGACCTTACCGCCGGTAGCGCAACGTCTCTTCCGACGTAGCGTTGCGCCGCACCTCGTCCGCCGTGAACCACACCCGCTTGCTGCCAAAGCTGTTGTACAGGTCGAACTGGTCGCGGGTGTGCGGCGACGGCGTGCCGTCCGGGGCGACGAAGCCGCTCTGCCCCGGCGCCACCACGTCCACCGCGCGCACCGACCTGCCGTCGAACACCGTCATGTTGTTCTCGGTGCCGCGGTTCTGCGTGGCCGGATAGCTCAACACCGCCTTGGCGTCGGCCTGCGGCACGCCCAGGAAGTTCTTGGGCGCGAACACCATCGGCGGCGCCGGGATCTTCCACGCGGCCGGATCCTTGCCATAAACCTGGCGCAAGGCCGCCAGCGCGTCGTCCAGCGCCGCCAGGATGACATCGTCGGCGCGCGCGCCATTGAAGAAGTCATACCGCTGCGGCACCCCGGCAGCCGGACCCGCCAAGGCGTTGAACAACACCTTCACGCCGGTGGTCAGGTTGAGCGAACCAGTGGCAGGCGCCTGCGGCGTCGGATACCCGGTGGCGCTGTACCACTTGAAGAAGTCGGCCGGCATCTCGTCGGCCAGGGTGCGCTTGAGCATCGCGCGGAGCCAGGCGTCCATCACCGCCGGGCCGGCGTTGTCGTAGTAGCCCGGCTCGCGCTCGCTGGTCATCATGCCGTCCCAGCCCCCCAGCCCCGCCACCAGCCGCACGCGCGGATCGTCGGCCGGCAGCCCCTGCACCGCGCGTTGCAGGAACGGCAGGAAATGGCGGCGGTTGACGTCGGCATAGCTGGTGGTGCGGATCAGGTCCCACATCTGTTGCGGGCTGACCTTGCCGCCGTTGGCGGTCATGGCCTTCAGGCGCGTCTCGATCTCGGCATAGCGGTCGGCCTGCCCCCAGACGATGGCGAACAGGTCGGTGGAGGGATAGCCGCGCATCGGCTGGTTGTTCCAGTTTGCGATGAACCCCTGGCCCGGGTTGTAGACCTGCGGATTGGTCGAGAACGGCAACAGGCCCAGCCAGTCCATTTCGCCGGTGCCCGGCACCGGCAGGCGCGGATCGTGGCCCGGCCGGCGCCTGGGATAGAAGCCCGTGTGCGCGTAGCCGATGTTGCCGCGGTCGTCGGCGTAGTACCAATTGATGGTCAGCGCGTGGCGCGCCGCCTGCGCCTTCCATTGTTCCCAGTTGGCCGACTGCGTCTTGCGGGTCCAGGCCATCAGCGATTGCAGTTCAAAGCCCTCCCAGGCGCGCGCCTTGGCATAGGCCACGTGCTGCGCGTCGTCGAACTTGACGATCAGGCCATGCACGCTGCGGTACACATCCAGCGTCACCGGCGCCGCGTCCTTCACCAGGATCAGGTCAGTGCGCTTTTCCAGCGTCTTCCATTGGCCGTCGTGGAAATAACGGTTGCGGTCGGCCGGATCGAGCTTCTCGGCGTAGATGTCGACATCGTCGCCGAAGCCCGCGGTCGAGCCCCAGGCCACGTGCGCATTGTGGCCGAACAGGATGGAGGGATAGGCGAACGGCGTGTTGCCGACCACGTCGAAGCCGGCGCCGTGCAGGCCGATGCCGTAGGTGTAGGCCGGATTCCACCAGCCGAACTGCGGGCCGTTCAGCAGGATCGAACGGGCATCCTCGGCATGGTCGCGGCCCACGATCCACATGTTGCTGGTGGTCGGGAAGCCCGCGATGCCCGGCTGGCCCGATTGCGCGTATTGCTCGGCCAGTCGAGCCCGCAGCGTGGCGGGCGCGCCATCGACCACGCCGCGCGTGGCCGGATCGCGCACCACGCGTTCGAGCATCGGCGGCGTGCCGTCGTAGCGCGGCAGCGCGTAGGCCAGCTGGTCCGCGCCTTCAGGCTGGAACACGGCCGGCTGGTAGCTGCCCTCCTGGGGCGGCACCGTGGTCGGCGCGCGGCTGTCCGTCAGCCAGCGCAGCTGGTTGAAGATGCGCATGGCCTCGGCCTCGCCGTGCCTGTCCTTGAGCGCCGTCAGCAGCGCCAGGTTGTCGATCTCGCTGTTGGCGTCAGAGAAGCGGTTCGCCATGGTGCCGATGAAGATCATCGCCACGTCGTAGGCGGTCCAGTCGGCCGGCGCGAAGCCCAGGTCGTTGAATTCCTTGGGCATCAACTGCCCCGGCTGCGCGCGGATCCGCGCCAGCCAGGCGTTCATGCCGGCCGCGTAGCCGTCCAGCACCTGGCGGTCGGCGGCCGGCAGCGCCGCCAGCTGGCGCTGGATGCGTTCGGGCGAGAAATTGCCGCGGATGGATTTGTCGAACGCCACCATCGACGCGCCGAGCACTTCGGCCACCCGGCCCTGGGTGCTGCGCCGCGCCATCTCCATCTGGAACAGCCGGTCCTGCGCCACCGCGTAACCGTAGCCGTAGAAAATGCCGTACACCGTGTCAGCGTAGACGTGCGGCATGCCATGGGCGTCGCGCCGGATCGTGACCTTGCCGTCGACGCCTTGCGCCGGGGCCGCGACGGCTGCGGACTCCTGGCCCGCGGCTTGCGCCACGGGTTGCGCCATCGCGGGCAGGCAGGAACAGGCCGCCACCAGGGCGGCCGACAACACATGCTGCTTCATTGAATCTGTCTCCGTATCGAATGGGACCGCGCCGCGAGCCTGCCGCGGGCGATGGCGGCGCCTCTGCCGGGCGCCGTCCGCGGACCATGATACGGAGCCGCTATCTATAATTCCAATGCATTTAATTCATACGATTCATGCGGTTGGAACATGGACTTCCAGAAACTCAAGCACCTGCTCGCCGTGGTCGAACACGGCACCTTTTCGCGCGCCGCCGACAAGGTCAACCTGTCGCAGCCCGCGCTCAGCCGCAGCATCCAGGCGCTGGAGGCCGAGCTTGGCCTGCCGTTGCTGGACCGCGGCACCCGCCAGGTGCGCCTGACGCCCTACGGCGCCTGCGTCGCCGAACGCGCCCGCCGCATGCGCTACGAGGAAGCCGAACTGCGGCGCGAACTCAAGACCCTGGCCGGCGGCGAATCCGGCGCGCTTTCGATCGGGCTGAGTCCCACGCCCGCCTCGCTGCTGCTCACGCCCTTCCTGGCCCACATGGCCACCCATTACCCGCAGGTGCGCGTGGCCGCCGAACTGGGCACCACGGCCGCCCTGGTCGACCTGCTGCGCGCCGAACGCATCGACGCCATGGTTTGCGACGCCCGCATGC
>NZ_QHHO01000049.1:1206446-1226846 GCF_003184165.1 Achromobacter sp. RW408 | reverse complement strand
CGGCGCGCCGGCCGCCAGCGCGCCGCCCACGCCCATCGCCAAGGTGGCGCCGACCCCGGCCCCCGCGGCCAAGGCGCCGGCCGCCAGCGCCGCCCCGAGCGCGTCGGCCAATGGTTCGTACTACCTGCAGGCCGGTGCCTTCCGCGGCCAGGACGACGCCGAGTCGCTCAAGGCTCGCATCATCCTGCTGGGCCTGCCGGTGGCGGTGCAGAAGGCCGAAGTCAACGGCAAGCCGATCAACCGCGTGCGCGTCGGTCCGTTCGCCCGCCTGGACGACATGAACCGCGCCCGTGGCCGGCTGGGCGAGAACAAGATCGAAACGGCAGTGGTGCGCCAGTAACATGGCGCGCCCATCATGGTTTTTGATTGAACTAATCCAGGCCCGGCCCTGTCTGTAACCTCTTTGTTCAGGAACCTCAACCCATCATGCTGTCCCCCAAGCTCATCCGCATCCTGGCAGCCGCCGCGCTGACCGCCACCGCGTTCTTCAGCCCGGCCAGCCACGCCCAGGGCACCCAGGCCTATGTGCCGATCAATCCGCCGCTGCCGTCGGATACCCCGGGCAAGATCGAGGTCCTGGAATTCTTCGCCTACACCTGCCCGCACTGCGCCGCCATGGAACCCATGGTCGAGGACTGGGCCAAGACCAAGCCCGAAGACGTCGTGCTCAAGCAGGTGCCGATCGCCTTCAACGCCGGCATGAAGCCGCTGCAACAGCTGTACTACACCCTGGTGGCCCTGGATCGGCCGGATCTGCATGCCAAGGTCTTCACCGCCATCCACGGTGAGCACAAGCGCCTGATCGACAAGAAGGCCATGGGCGAGTGGGCCGCCGCGCAGGGCGTGGACCGCGCCAAGTTCGACTCGGTGTTCGATTCGTTCAGCGTGCAGACCCAGGTGCAGCGCGCCAACCAGCTGGCCGAAGCCTATCGCATCGAAGGCACGCCGTCGTTCGCCGTCGGCGGCAAGTTCATGACCTCGCCGGTCATGGCGGGCAACAGCTACGAAGGCGCCCTGCAGGAAGTGAACAAGCTGATCCCGATGGCCCGCGGCAAGTGATCCACGCCTGAACCGCGTTCATGACGACGCCCCGCGCCGACCGGCCGGGGCGTTTTTCATGGGGTCATCCCCAAGGCGGGCGCAGGCGGCAAAGCGCCCGCCGCGAGCTACACTTCCTCCCATAATTATTCGCCGCCACGCGCGGCCTACAAGGGGTGGAAGATGAGACAGCAATTCCTGCGCCGCGCGGCGCTGGGCGTGAGCCTGGCGCTGGCCGGCCTTGCGGCGCAAGCCAATGACGCCGACGGCGTGAAGATCGGCGTCCTGACGGACATGGCCGGCGTCACCGCCGACGCCACCGGGCGCGGCTCGGTCGAAGCGGCCCGCCTGGCGATCGAGGAACTGGGCGGCAGCGTGCTCGGCAAGCCCGTGGCGCTGGTATCGGGCGACCACCAGCACCGGCCCGACATCGGCAGCGGCATGGTGCGCAAGTGGTACGACACCGATGGCGTCGACGTGGTGGTGGACGTGCCCAATTCGTCGGTGGCGCTGGCGGTGCAGGGCATCGCGCGCGAAAAGAAAAAGCTGGTGCTGTTCTCCAGCCCCGGCACCACCGCGCTGACGCAGGCCCAGTGCTCGCCGTATGGCGTGCAATGGACCTACACCACCTACGCGCTGTCGCGCGGCACCGCCACCGCCGTGGTCAAGGAAGGCAACAAGCGCTGGTTCATCCTGGCGTCCGATTACGCCTTCGGCAAGCAGTTGGCCGCCGACACCGAGACCGTGGTCAAGGCCAACGGCGGCGAGGTCGTGGGCACGGTGTTCCATCCGCTCAACGCCTCGGATTTCGCCTCGTTCCTGCTGCAGGCGCAGGCATCCAAGGCGCAGATCATCGCCGTCGCCAACGCAGGCGGCGACACCATCTCGGCGATCAAGCAGGCGGCCGAATTCGGCATCGCCAGCGGCGGCCAGAAGCTGGCGGCGATGCTATTGCTGCTGACCGACGTGCACAGCCTGGGATTGCAGGCCGCGCAGCACACCTACCTGACGGTGCCGTCCTATTGGGACATGAACGACGGCACCCGCGCCTTCAGCAAGAAGTTCGAGGCCCGCCTGGGCCGCCCGCCCACCTTCCTGCAGGCCGGCGTCTACAGCTCGGTGCGCCACTACCTGCGCGCGGTGCAGGCGGCCGGCACCACCGATTCGGACGCGGTGATGGCCAAGATGAAGTCGATGCCGATCGACGACGCCTTCAGCCTGAACGCGCACATCCGCGAGGACGGCCTGGTGGTGCGCGACATGATGCTGGCGCAGGTCAAGTCACCCGACCAGTCCAAGGCGCCCTGGGACTACTACAACATCGTGCGCACCATTCCCGGCGACTCGCTCGCCTGGCCCCTGTCGGAAAGCCAATGTCCGCTGGTCAAGAAGTAGGCCCCCTGGCGCTGGCCGATTTCGGCAGCTTCTACGCGGGCGGGCGGCAGGCGCATATCAGCGGCCGCCCGGTGCGCGAGATCGCCTTCACCAAGACCGCCTCGCTGTCGTATGACCCCAACGGCCTGTACCACGTCGAACAGGCCTACGTGCAGTACTTCATCCCGGCCGAGCGCCGCCATCCGCTGCCGCTGGTGCTGCTGCACGGCGGCGGCATGACCGGCGCGATGTGGGAACAGACGCCGGACGGGCGGTCCGGCTGGCTGCAGCACTTCGTGCGGCAGGGCCATGCGGTGTATGTGGTCGACAACGTCGAGCGCGGTCGCGCCGGCTGGACGCCGTTCGAGGAGGTGTGGCCGGACGCGCCGATCGTGCGCAACGCCGAGGAAAGCTGGTCGCTGTTCCGCTTCGGCCGCGCCGAGGACTACGCGCAGCGCCGCGCCTTCGACGGCCAGCGCTTTCCGCTGGCGGCCTTCGATGATTTCATCCGCCACGCCGTGCCGCGCTGGCTCGGCAACAACGATGCGGCGCTGGCGGGCTTTTGCGCCGCGATGGAACGCATCGGCCCGTGCCTGGTGCTGGCGCACAGCCATGGCGGCGAAGTGGCCTACCGCGCGCTGCAGGCGCGGCCGGATCTGGTGCGCGGCGTCATCGGCATCGAACCGTCGGGCTTCTCGCAGGAGGTGGGCCCGGCCGCGGTGGCGGGCAAGCCCTTCCTGTTCGTCTACGGCGATTATCTGGACGCCACGCCGCTGTGGGCCAAGCTGGATGCGGCCGGGCAGGCCTACGCCGACCGCTTGGTTGCGCGCGGCGGCCGCGTCACCAGCTGGCGCCTGGCCGGCATGGGCGTCCGTGGCAACTCGCACATGCCCATGATGGACGACAACAGCGACGACATCGCCGCACGCATCGGCGCGTGGATCCGCGGCAACGCCTGAGGCGTCAGCCCTTGACCGCCGCGGCCTTTTCCAGCGCCTGCGTCAGGTCGGCAATGATGTCCTGCGGCGACTCCAGGCCGATGTGCAGGCGCACCAGCGCGTTCTGGCCCTCGCCCCAATAACGGTGGTGCGACAGGTCCTTGGGCGACACCAGCTGCACCAGGCTTTCGTAGCCGCCCCACGAGAAGCCGATGCCGAACAGTTCCAGTTCGTCCACGAACACGCGCGCGGCGGCCGGCGACAGACGCAGTTCGACCGACAGCATGCCGTTGGAGCCCGTGCAGTCGCGCTGCCACAGTGCATGGCCCGGATCCTGCGGCCAGGCGGGGTGGAACAGGCGCACAGTCTCGGGACGGCTCTTGAAGAACTCGCACACTTGCAGCGCGTGGCGCGCGTGTTGCGCCATGCGGATCGGCATGGTGCGCACGCCGCGCAGCGCCAGCCAGGCGTCGTCTGCGCTGATGGAGTAGCCCATCGCGTACTGGGTGCGGTTCAGTTTCTTGGCAATCGCCTCGTCATTGGTGACCACCGCGCCCAGCATCAGGTCGGAATGGCCGCCCACGTACTTGGTGCCGGCGATGACCGACACCTGCGCGCCCAGCGTCAGCGGCCGGTAGATGTAGCCCGAGCCCCAGGTGTTGTCGGTGGCCAGCACCAGGCCGTGGCGCTGCGCGATGGCGGCCATGGCGCCCATGTCGAGCATCTCGAACAGCAGCGAGCCGGGCGATTCCACGTACAGCAGCCTGGTGTTGGGCTGCACCAGCGCGTCCAGGTCCTCGCCGGCGGCGAAGTAGGTGACGGCGATGTTCATGCGCTTGAGCACGGCATCGTCCAGCTCGCGCATCGGGCCGTAGACGCAATCGGAGATCAGGGCGTGGTCGCCGGCCGAGCACAGCGCCAGCATCACCATGGTCATGGCCGACAGGCCGGACGACGCCAGGTAGGCGTGCGTGCCGCCTTCGAGCTGCGCGAAAACCTGCTCCAGCGCCGCGTGCGTGTCCATGCCCATGCGGCCATAGGTGGTGGCGCGGCCGCCGGCGGCCTTGTTGCGCTGGGCCTTTTCCAGGGCCGCCAGGTTCTCGAAACGCACCGTGCTGGCCCGCATCGGCGGCAGCGGCACCGGCGCCGTGCCCGTCTCGGGGTTGAACGGGGCTGTGCCCGCGTGCTGCAAAACCGTATCGATGTGTTTGGTAGCCATCTTCAAGAGGGAATGCTTGCGTATTGGGAGAACCCGAACCGTAGCAGGAACGCGCGCGGATGTCGCGCCCCCGGGGTCCGGTGTCAGTCGATCCAGCGCACCGCCGCGTCCAGGTCGGCGCGGCTGGTGCGGTAGCTGTTGGCCGGATGCGCGGCGTCGGCATAGCCGAACGAAATGGCGCAAACCACGCGGCGGTCGGCGCCGATGCCCAGCTGTTCGCGCAGCACCTCGGGATACATCGCCAGCGAGGCCTGCGCCACCGTGGCCACGCCGTTGGCCTGCGCCGCCAGCAGGAAATTGGCCACATAACCGCCGCAGTCGATGGCGCCGTATTCGCCCAGCGACTCGTCAGTGGTGATGATGGCCACGTGCGGCGCATCGAACAATTGGAAGTTGCGCAGTTCCTGGCGGCGGTAGGCCTCGCGGTCGCCGCGCGCCACGCCCACGGCCCCATACAACTGGAAGCCCGACTCGCGGCGCCGCGCCAGGTAGTCGCCCTGGTACTCGCGCGGGAACGGGAAATCGGGCGTGAAGCCCGCTTGCCCGGCGCGTTCCACCAGGGCCCGGCTCAGGCGCCGCGCGCCATCGCCCGAGGCCACCGTCACCTGCCACGGCTGGCAGTTGCACCAGGACGCGGTGCGCTGCGCCAGCGTCAGGATGCGTTCGATGGTGGCGCGCGGCACCGGCTCGGGCAGGAAGGCGCGGCAACTGTGGCGCGCGCGCAGCCAGTCTTCGAGCGCGGCGTCGGGACGCGCGACGGCGGATTCGGGTACGGCGGACATGGTGTCTCCTTGGTTTCCTCGTATGATGCCACTTGATTGCCGGCGCGCAAGGCGCCGCCCGACCCTGGCGAGACCCCATGCTGCCCCTCGATTCCCTGATCGCGTTCTTCGGCATTGCCGTATTGCTGGCCCTGACACCCGGGCCCGACAACCTGTTCGTGCTGATGCAATCGGCCATCTGGGGCCGCAAGGCCGGGCTGTTCGTGGTGCTGGGGCTGTGCACCGGGCTGCTGGGCCACACCGCCGCCGTGGCGCTCGGGCTGGCCGCCGTATTCGCCGCCTCGCCGGTGGCGTTCACGGTATTGAAGCTGGCCGGCGCAGCCTATCTGGCCTACCTGGCGTGGCAGATCCTGCGGGCGCCGGTGCATGCCGAGGACGGCCAGCGGCCCGAGCCGATGAAGACCTCCGCGCTGTACCGGCGCGGCATCGTCATGAACCTGACCAATCCCAAGGTGCTGCTGTTCTTCTTTGCCTTCCTGCCGCAGTTCACCTCGCCCAGGCTGGGCGCGGTGGGCTGGCAGACGGTGCAGCTGGGCGCGGTGTTCATGCTGGCCACGCTGCTGGTGTTCGGCGCGATCGCCTTCTTCTCGGGCGCGTTCGGCGAACTGCTGCAGCGCTCGGTCACGGCCAAGCGCTGGCTCAACCGCGTCGCGGCGCTGGTGTTCGTGGGGCTGGCCGTGCGGCTGGCGACGGCCACGCGCTGAGGCCACCTTCCGGCGCGGGCCTGGCGAAGTCCCGCCCGGCGAAGCCACGCGCGCCGGTTCGCGCCCGCGGGACGCCGCCGCGCAACGTGACGGGGAGCGGCGTCAGGCCGCCTTGAAGCGCACGATGCCGTCCGCGCCTTGGCTGCGCGTCAGCTTGCCTTCGAAATACAGCGCATGCAGGTGCGCCAGCGCCTCGCCCATGGCAAAGGTGAGCTGGTGCAGGTCGAGCTTGCGCTTGAACAGCACCGGCACGATGTCCGAGGTCGATTGCGGTCCGGCCTTACAGGCTTCCAGCACCTCGGCCAGGCGGTCGCGATGGTGCTCGTGCTGCTGCGCGATGCGTTCGTGCAGGCCCTTGAACGGCCGGCCATGCGACGGCAGCACCAGCGTGTCGCGCGGCACGTCGGCGTAGCCGTCGAGCGAGCGCAGGTACAGCGGCAGCGGGTTGGCGTCGGGCTCGTAGTCGAACACACTGACGTTGGTGGAGATGCGCGGCAGCACCATGTCGCCGGAGATCAGCACGCCCAGGTCGGGCGAATGCAGCGAGGCGTGCTCGGGCGCGTGGCCGTAGCCGACGATGACGCGCCAGTCGTGCGCGCCGATGCGCACCGCGTCGCCATGCATGATGCGGGTGTAGCGCGACGGCACGGCCGGCACCAGGTTGGGAAAGTAGTTGGCGCGCTGGCGGATCTGTTCCTGCGCGTCCGGATCGGTCAGGCCGTGGCGGGCGAAATGGTCGACCGCCGACTGGCCGCCAGGCCCGGCGCCGGCGTCATTGCGGCGCGACGACCACAGCGACGCGACCATGAAGTCGGTCATGGTCATCCACAGCCGCGCGTCCCAGCGTTCACAGAGCCAGTAGGCCAGGCCGATGTGGTCGGGGTGCATGTGGGTGACGATGACGCGCAGCACCGGCAGGCCTTCCAGTTCGTTCTCGAACACCTGTTCCCACAGCGTCTTGACCTCATCGCGCGAGATGCCGCAGTCGACGATGGTCCAGCCGTCGCGGCCGTCGATGCGGTCGCGCAGCAGCCAGAGATTGATATGATCCAGCGCGAACGGCAGCGGCATGCGGATCCACTTGACGCCCTCGGCCACCTGGTGGGCGCGGCCGGCTTCGGGCTGGAAATCGGCCCAGGGATACTGCAGCTTCTGTTCGTTGGGGTTCATTGCCTCGCTCTCCACGCTTGACGATCGCGTCAAGTCATCATAATTTACGTTTACGTAAACTGCCACACGTCGCATGTCCCCGTCAACCTGGACCATCTCCGAGCTCGCCCGCGAGTTCGACGTCACGCCCCGCACGATCCGCTTCTATGAAGACCAGGGGATCGTCAGCCCGGCGCGCGAGGGCCGCAACCGCATCTTCGGACCGCGCGACCGCACGCGCCTGAAGCTGGCCCTGCGCGGCAAGCGCCTGGGCCTGCAGTTGTCGGAGATCCTGACGCTGATCGACATGTACGACGGCCCCGGCGACACCGAGGTGCAGTTGCGCCAGTACCTGGCGGTGCTGGCCCAGCACCGCGCCACGCTGGAACAGCAGCGCCGCGACATCGAGGATACGCTGCAGGAGATCGCCGTGCAGGAACGCCAGTGCCACGAACTGCTGGCGCAGCAACGGTCCTGAAGCGCCTGACATGGCGATGCTGCAAACCTTCGCGCTGTTCGTCCTGACCGCGCTGGCCGAGATCATCGGCTGCTACCTGCCTTACCTGTGGCTGCGCCGCGGCCATTCCATCTGGCTGCTGGCGCCGGCTGCCGTCAGCCTGGCGCTGTTCGCCTGGCTGCTGACGCTGCACCCGACCGCGTCGGGGCGCGTGTATGCGGCCTATGGCGGGGTGTACATCGGCATGGCGCTGCTGTGGCTGTGGGCGGTCGATGGCGTGCGGCCCAGCGTCAGCGATTATGTCGGCGTGGGGCTGTGCCTGGCCGGCATGCTGGTGATCATATTCGGACCGAAGACGGCCTGACCGATTGCCGCGAAGGCGCGTGGGCGCACGACAGGCCAGCGCGCGCCGGCCCGTCCCAATGACGCGGCGCGACGCCGGTCCGCCTCTCCGAAAATGAAAAAGCGCGCTCCCCATGGAGCGCGCTTTGCGTTGCCTGCGCGGCATCCCGGCCGGGATGCGCGCCCCGGCGTCATTCCGCCTTGATGTTGCCTTCCTTGATGATGCGGGCGTTGTTGGCGAACTCGGCCTGCACCTGCTTGGCGAAAGCGTCGCCGGACGCGGTGCCCGGCTGCAGGTAGGACTTGGCCAGCAGGTCCTTGAACTCGGGGCTGGCCACGGCCTTGGCCAGCGCGGCCTGCAGCGGACCCGACACCGCCGGCGGCAGGTTGGCCGGGGCGAAGATGCCGAAGTTCGAGTAGTACTGCGCCTGCGGCAGCTTCAGTTCGGCCATGGTGGGCACGTCGGGCCAGGCGGCCAGGCGCTCGGGCGCCATCACCGCCAGCGGCTTGAGCGCGCCGCTGGCCACGTGCGGCAGCACCACGTCGGTGTTGACCACCAGCAGTTCGACCACGCCGCCCAGGCCGTCCGTCAGCGCCTGGCTGTTGCCGCGGTAGGGCACGTGCAGCATTCTGGTGCCGGTCTGCGTGGTCAGCGCCGCCATGCCGATGTGAGCCACCGTGCCCTGGCCCGGCGTGCCGTAGCGCACGCCGTCCGGATGCGACTTGGCGTACTCGATCAGGCCGGCGAAGTCCTTCACCGGCAGGGACTTGGTGGCGACGATGGCCACGGGCGCCACGGCCACGCTGGCCACCGGCGTCAGGTCCTTCATCGGGTCGTAGTTGGTCTTGGCCAGGTGCGGGAAGATGGTCAGCGGGCTGGTGGAAGCCAGCAGCAGGGTGGCGCCGTCCGGCTGGGCGCGCGCCACGAAGTCGGTGCCGACCGAGGCGCCCGCGCCGGGCTTGTTCTCGACGATGACGGTGGCGTTGGTTTCCTTGCGCAGCACGTCGCCCAGGCGGCGTCCGATCGCGTCGGCGCTGCCGCCGGCGGTGTAGGGCACGACCAAGGTGATGGGCTTGGCGGGCCAGCCCTGCGCCAGCGCGGCGCCGCCCGTCATGATTGCCAAGGCCGCCCCCGCGGCCGTGAACAGCATCTTCTTTTTCATGGCTTCCTTGTTGTGTTGCGTAGCACTGCGTCAGGTAATGCTTGAATCAACCGGCCAGATAGCGCTGCGTCAGCCGCACCCAGTAGCTCGCGCCCGGCGCGATCAGGGCGTCGTTGAAGTCGTAGCTGGTGTTGTGCAGCATGCAGGGGCCCAGGCCGTGGCCGGCCATGCGGTGATCGCCGTCGCCGTTGCCCAGGAACACGTAGCAGCCGGGCTTGGCCTGCAACAGAAAGGCGAAGTCCTCCGAGGCCATCACCGGCTCGATCACGCGGGCGTGGTCGGCGCCGGCCACCTCGCGCATGACCTGCATGCAGAACTCGGTTTCGGCGGGCGTGTTGATCAGCGCCGGGTAGCGGCGTTCGAAGTAGACCTCGGCCTCGCAGCCGTGGGCGGCGGCGATGCTGCCGGCGATCTCGTGCATGCGGCGCTCGATCAGGTCGACCACGTCGGTGCTGTAGGCGCGCACCGAGCCGCCCAGCCAGGCGCTGCCCGGGATCACGTTGATGACGCTGCCGCCGGCCTGCACCTGCGTGATGGACAGCACGGCGGCGTCCAGCGGGCGCTTGCTGCGGGTCAGGATGGTCTGCAGCGACTGGCCGATGGCGAACAGCGCCGGCACCGGGTCGGCGCAGTCGTGCGGCGCGGCGGCATGGCCGCCCTTGCCGCGCACGGTGATCTTGAAACCGTTGGCGGACGCCATCATCGGCCCGGCGCAGACGCCGAACGAGCCGGCTTCCAGGCCCGGCCAGTTGTGCATGCCGAACACGGCTTCGCAGGGGAAGCGCTCGAACAGGCCGTCCTGGATCATGGCGCGGCCACCGGCGCCGCCTTCCTCGGCCGGCTGGAAACAGAAATAGACGGTGCCGTCGAAGCCGCCTTCCTGTTGCAGGTGGCGCGCGGCGGCCAGCAGCATGGCGGTGTGGCCGTCATGGCCGCAGCCATGCATCTTGCCGTCGTGGCGCGAACGGTGTTCGAACTGGTTCTCTTCCTGCATCGGCAGGGCGTCCATGTCGGCGCGCAACATGATGGCGCGGTCGGAAGCGCCGCGCTTGATGACGCCGACCACGCCGGTCTTGGCGATGCCGGTGTGGGTCTCGATGCCCCAGCCGCGCAGGGCGTCGGCCACCACCTTGGCGGTGCGGTGCTCCTCGTAGCAGAGCTCGGGATGGGCGTGCAGGTCGCGCCGCAGCGCCACAATATCGTCGAGATTGGCCAGGTCGGACACCGCTGACTCCGTAACAAAATTTCAAGTTTCAAGGATCCGGGGAATAGTACCCAGGGGCGCCGCCGGGGACGCAAACATTTGCCTAGGGAAAACCCGACTCTTATTTACGTTTACGTAAACGTAATATTTGCGGTGCATCATTGCGTAGCCAGCGTCGATCAGCGCATCATGGGGCCACGCGGCGAGATCCGGCGCGATCGCAGGCGCCCATAAAAATGTAAGTACCCACTATCACGGAGACAGCGATGAACCTTCCTGGCCTGAACTTCGATCTGGGCGAAGACCTGGACATGCTGCGCGACGCCGTGCGCACTTTCGCGCAGGCCGAGATCGCGCCGCGCGCCGCCGAAGTCGACCGCAGCGACCAGTTCCCCATGGACCTGTGGCGCAAGTTCGGCGACCTGGGCGTGCTGGGCATGACGGCCAGCGAGGAATACGGCGGCGCCAACATGGGCTACCTGGCCCACATGGTGGCGATGGAGGAAATCTCCCGCGCCAGCGCGTCCATCGGCCTGTCCTATGGCGCCCACTCGAACCTGTGCGTCAACCAGATCAACCGCAACGGCACCCCGGCGCAGAAGGCCAAGTACCTGCCCAAGCTGATTTCCGGCGAGCACGTCGGCGCGCTGGCCATGAGCGAACCGGGCGCCGGCTCGGACGTGGTCAGCATGAAGCTGCGCGCCGACAAGAAGGGCGACCGCTACGTGCTGAACGGCTCCAAGATGTGGATCACCAACGGCCCCGACGCCGACACCCTGGTGGTCTATGCCAAGACCGACCCCGAGGCGCACCAGCGCGGCATCACCGCGTTCCTGGTGGAAAAGGGCTTCAAGGGTTTCTCGGTGGCGCAGAAGCTGGACAAGCTCGGCATGCGCGGCAGCCACACCGGCGAACTGGTGTTCCAGGATTGCGAGATCCCCGAGGAAAACGTGCTGGGCCAGGTCAACGGCGGCGTCAAGGTGCTGATGAGCGGCCTGGACTACGAACGCGCCGTGCTGTCCGGCGGCCCGGTCGGCATCATGCAGGCCGTGATGGACGTGGTGGTGCCGTACATCCATGACCGCAAGCAGTTCGGCCAGGCCATCGGCGAATTCCAGCTGATCCAGGGCAAGGTGGCCGACCTCTACACCACGCTGCAGGCCAGCCGCGCCTTCTGCTACCAAGTCGGCAAGAACCTCGACCGCCTGGGCGCCGAGCACGTGCGCCAGGTGCGCAAGGACTGCGCCGCGCTGATCCTGTACACCGCCGAGAAGGCCACCTGGATGGCCGGCGAGGGCGTGCAGATCCTGGGCGGCAATGGCTACATCAACGAGTACCCGGTGGGCCGCCTGTGGCGCGACGCCAAGCTGTATGAAATCGGCGCCGGCACCAGCGAGATCCGCCGCATGCTGATCGGCCGCGAGCTGTTCGCCGAGACGGCCTGAGTCCCACCCGGAAGTCGTTTGCCATGATCCGCACGTCCGACGTCCAGCACATCGAGCAGGCGCCCGCGCAGGGCCCCTCGCCGCTGGACGTCGCGCATCGCATCCTGGCCGGCTTCGACCGTCACTACGCGCTGTTCCGCTACAGCGCGCAGCGCGCCAAGGCGCTGTTCGAATCGGGCGACTGGCACGGCATCCAGCGCCTGTCGCGCGAACGCATCGAGTACTACGACATGCGCGTGCGCGAGTGCGCCAGCCAGCTCGAAGGCGTGCTGCGCGGGCGGCCCGAGGGCGCGGTCGGCGCCCATGGCACCAACGGCGCGAACGGCGCCGCGGGCGCCGCGCTGACTGAAACGCAGACCGCCTACTGGCAACAGATCAAGCAGGAATTCGTCGGCCTGCTGGGCGAGCATCGCCAGCCCGAATGCGCCGAGACCTTCTTCAACTCGGTGTCATGCCGGCTGCTGCACCGCGACTACTTCCACAACGATTTCCTGTTCGTGCGGCCGGCCGTGGCCACCGACTACCTGGACAGTCGCATGCCGTCGTACCGGGTCTACTACCCGGTGACCGAGGGCCTGCACAAAAGCCTGATCCGCATGGTGGCCGACTTCGGCCTGGCGCTGCCGTTCGAGGACCTGCCACGCGACACCCGCCTGCTGGCGCGCGCCGCCATCGGCCAGCTGCGACGGCAGTTGCCGCGCCACGTCGGCCGCCGCATCGCCAGCGACTGCCAGGTGCATGCGCTGGGCTCGCTGTTCTTTCGCAACAAGGGCGCCTACATCGTCGGCCGCCTGATCAACCAGGGCACCGTCTATCCCTTCGCCGTGGCGTTGACGCGCAACCCGGCCGGACAGGTGAACCTGGACGCGCTGCTGCTGGGCGCGGACGACCTGAGCACGCTGTTCAGCTTCACGCGCGCGTATTTCCTGGTGGACATGGAGACGCCCGCCGCGGTGGTCAACTTCCTGGCCAGCCTCTTGCCGCGCAAGCCCAAGGCCGAGCTGTACACCATGATCGGCCTGCAGAAGCAGGGCAAGACGCTGTTCTACCGCGACTTCCTGCACCACCTGGCGCATTCGCGCGACGCCTTCGACATCGCGCCCGGCATCAAGGGCATGGTGATGTGCGTGTTCACGCTGCCGTCCTATCCCTACGTGTTCAAGCTGATCAAGGACCATATCGACAAGGACGGCATGGACCACGCCACCGTGCGGCGCAAGTACCAGATGGTCAAGCTGCACGATCGCGTCGGCCGCATGGCCGATACCTGGGAATATTCGCAGGTGGCGCTGCCGCGCGCCCGCTTCGCGCCGCAGCTGCTCGACGAACTGCGGCGCCTGGTGCCCAGCCTGATCGAGGAAACCGGCGACACGGTGGTCATCCGCCACGTCTACATCGAACGGCGCATGACGCCGCTGAACCTGTACCTGAGCCAGGCGCCGGACGCGCTGCTGGAGCCGGCCGTGCGCGAATATGGCGACGCGATCCGCCAGCTGGCCGCCGCCAACATTTTCCCCGGCGACATGCTCTACAAGAACTTCGGCGTGACGCGGCTGGGCCGGGTCGTGTTCTACGACTACGACGAAATCCAGCGCATGACCGAGATGAATTTCCGACGGATTCCTCCCGCCCCCAACGAGGAAGCGGAAATGGCCTCCGAACCCTGGTATGCCGTCGGACCGAACGACGTCTTTCCGGAGGAATTCGGCCGCTTCCTGCTGGGCGACGCGCGTGTGCGCGGCGCCTTCCTGCGCCACCATGCCGACCTGCTGGAACCGGAGTGGTGGCAGGCCTGTCGCGCCCACGTGGCGCAAGGCCGGATCGAAGAATTTTTCCCTTACGATACGGACAGACGGCTGCGTCCGGCACCCGCTGGCGCCACCGCATAAAACACGCTGTCCCGACCCTCACAGGAGCTAGTCATGTCAGATCCCATCGTTATCGTTTCCGTCGCCCGCACGCCCATGGGCGGCATGCTCGGCAGCCTGTCCGGCCTGGCCGCGCACGAGCTGGGCTCGGTCGCCATCAAGGCGGCCGTCGAACGCGCCGGCCTCAAGCCCGAGCAGATCGAAGAAGTCATCATGGGCAACGTGCTGCAGGCCGGCCAGGGCCAGGCCCCGGCGCGCCAGGCCGCGCTGGGCGCGGGCCTGCCGCTGGGCGTGGCGTGCACCACCATCCACAAGGTGTGCGGTTCGGGCCTGAAGGCCGCCATGTTCGGCCACGACCTGCTGGCCGCGGGTTCGGCCAACATCGTCGTCGCCGGCGGCCAGGAAAGCATGAGCAACGCGCCCTACCTGATGCTCAAGGGCCGCCAGGGCTATCGCTACGGCCACAGCACCATCTATGACCACATGGCCCTGGACGGCCTGGAAGACGCCTACGACAAGGGCAAGGCCATGGGCGTGTTCGCCGAGGATTGCGCCGCCAAGTATTCGTTCACGCGCGAGCAGCAGGATGCGTTCTCGCTGGAATCGCTGCGCCGCGCCCGCGCCGCCACGGAAGACGGCAGCTTCAAGTGGGAAATCACTCCGGTCACGGTCGCCGGCCGCAAGGGCGACACCGTGATCGACACCGACGAGGCCCCCACCAAGGCCATGCCGGAAAAGATCCCCACGCTCAAGCCCGCGTTCAAGAAGGACGGCACCGTCACCGCCGCCAACTCGTCGTCGATCTCCGACGGCGCCGCCGCCATGGTGCTGATGCGCGCCTCCACCGCCGAGAAGCTCGGCATCAAGCCGCTGGCCCGCATCGTGGCGCACAGCCAGCACTCGCAGGAACCGAACTGGTTCACCACCGCGCCCGTCGGCGCGCTCAAGAACCTGTTCGCCAAGACCGGCTGGAAGGCCGAGGACGTGGACCTGTACGAGATCAACGAAGCGTTCGCCGTGGTCACCATGGCCGCCATGACCGACTTCAAGCTGCCGCACGACAAGGTCAACATCCACGGCGGCGCCACCGCCCTGGGCCACCCTATCGGCGCCTCCGGCGCGCGCCTGATGACCACGCTGATCGGCGCGCTGCGCAAGACCGGCGGCAAGCGCGGCGTGGCCACGCTGTGCATCGGCGGCGGTGAAGCCGTGGCGATGGCGATCGAGATGGTCTAAGGCGGTATTTCTCCCGAGGCGCGCTTTTTCCCTGGATGTCCCTGGGAAAAAGCGCCGCCTCGGGAGGCCGCAAGCCCGCGTAGCGGGCACACCGAGGGGCATCATTTCGCTGCGCCTTTTCCGCAAGGCGAAGTCCGCGACGGGTCGGTCGGCGGGCCGTGCGGGAGAGGCGCAACGAAATGCAGCTGAGTTAATCCATGACAAGAATGCCCGGCTCAGCGGGCAGCGAGACAAACCGCTCGACCCCGAGCGCCTTCAACATCCCATTAAGCAGGACGGGTGGTACCCCATGCCCATCATCGAATCCCGCATCAATCCGCGGTCGCAGGACTACACCGACAACGCGCGCGCCATGCAGGCGCAACTGGACGACCTGAGCCAGCAACTGGCGCGGACCGCGCTGGGCGGCAGCGAATCGTCGCGCGCCAAGCACGTGGCGCGCGGCAAGCTGCTGCCGCGCGACCGCGTCGAACAACTGATCGATCCGGGTTCGCCGTTCCTGGAACTGTCGCCGATGGCGGCGCACGGCATGTACGACGGCGACGCGCCGGGCGCGGGCGTCATCACCGGCATCGGCCGCATCGCCGGCACCGAATGCGTGATCGTCTGCAACGACGCCACCGTCAAGGGCGGCACCTACTACCCGATGACGGTCAAGAAGCACCTGCGGGCGCAGGAGATCGCCGCGCAGAACCGCCTGCCGTGCGTCTACCTGGTCGATTCCGGCGGCGCCAACCTGCCGCAGCAGGACGAGGTCTTTCCCGACCGCGAACACTTCGGCCGCATCTTCTACAACCAGGCGCAGATGTCGGCGCAGGGCATCGCGCAGATCGCGGTGGTGATGGGATCCTGCACCGCCGGCGGCGCCTACGTGCCCGCCATGAGCGACGAGTCCATCATCGTCAAGAACCAGGGCACCATCTTCCTGGGCGGCCCGCCGCTGGTGAAGGCCGCCACCGGCGAGGAAGTCAGCGCCGAGGACCTGGGCGGCGGCGACGTGCATACGCGCCTGTCGGGCGTGGCCGACCATCTGGCCGCCAACGACATGCACGCGCTGCAACTGGCGCGCGGCGCCGTGGCGCGCCTGAACCGCAAGAAGCCGGCGCCGCTGGCCACCGTGCCGGTGCGCGAGCCGCGCTACGATCCGGCCGAACTGAACGGCATCATCCCCGCCGACACGCGCAAGCCGTACGACGTGCGCGAGGTCATCGCGCGCATCGTCGACGGCTCCGAGTTCGACGAATTCAAGGCGCGCTTCGGCCCCACGCTGGTGACGGGCTTTGCCCACATCCACGGCATGCCGGTGGGCATCGTCGCCAACAACGGCATCCTGTTCTCGGAATCGGCGCAGAAGGGCGCGCACTTCATCGAGCTGTGCGCGCAGCGCAAGATCCCGCTGGTGTTCCTGCAGAACATCACCGGTTTCATGGTCGGCCGCAAGTACGAAAACGAAGGCATCGCGCGCCACGGCGCCAAGATGGTGACGGCGGTGGCCACCGCCAACGTGCCCAAGTTCACCGTGCTGATCGGCGGCTCGTTCGGCGCCGGCAACTACGGCATGTGCGGCCGCGCCTACTCGCCGCGCCTGCTGTTCATGTGGCCCAACGCGCGCATCTCGGTCATGGGCGGCGAGCAGGCCGCCAGCGTGCTGGCCACCGTCAAGCGCGACGGCATCGAGGCGCGCGGCGGCCAGTGGTCGGCGGCCGAGGAAGACGCCTTCAAGGCGCCGATCCGCGAGCAATACGAACGCGAGGGTCATCCGTACTACGCCACCGCGCGGCTGTGGGACGACGGCATCATCGCGCCGGCCGACACGCGCCGCGTGCTGGGGCTGGCGCTATCGGCGGCGCTGAACGCGCCGATCGAAGACACGCGCTTCGGCGTCTTCCGGATGTAGAAGAAAGCCCACCCCCTACGCGCTGCGCGCGCCCCCTCAAGGGGGCGACACCGGCGGACCGGCGAAGCCGGATCCGCGGTGTCCCCGATAAGGTCGGCGTGATGCGACGTGTGAGGGTTTTGGATGCAACGCGCTCGCCGCTGCAACGTAGTCAACGAATCATCCCAGTCTGGATAACGCCATGTTCGATACCCTGCTGATTGCCAACCGCGGCGAAATCGCCTGCCGCGTCGCCGCCACCGCCCGCCGCCTGGGCATCCGCACCGTCGCCGTCTATTCCGACGCCGACGCCAACGCCCGCCACGTCGCCGCCTGCGACGTCGCGGTGCACATTGGCGGCCCCGAGCCGCGCGCCAGCTACCTGCGCGCCGACGCCATTCTGCAGGCCGCGCGCGACACCGGCGCCCAAGCCATCCACCCCGGCTACGGCTTCCTGTCGGAAAACGAAGCCTTCGCCGAAGCCGCCGAACAGGCCGGCATCGCCTTCGTCGGTCCGCCGGCCTCGGCCATCGCCGCCATGGGCAGCAAGTCCGCCGCCAAGTCGCTGATGGAAAAGGCCGGCGTGCCGCTGGTGCCCGGCTACCACGGCGACAACCAGGACCCGCAATTCCTGAAGGAACAGGCCGACGCCATCGGCTACCCGGTGCTGATCAAGGCCAGCGCCGGCGGCGGCGGCAAGGGCATGCGCGTGGTCGAATCGTCCGGCGCATTCCTGGACGCGCTGGCCTCGTGCCAGCGCGAGGCCGCCTCCAGCTTCGGCGATGACCGCGTGCTGATCGAACGCTACCTGCAGAAGCCACGGCACATCGAGATCCAGGTGTTCGCCGACACCCACGGCAACTGCGTCTACCTGTTCGAGCGCGACTGCTCGGTGCAGCGCCGCCACCAGAAAGTGATCGAGGAAGCGCCCGCGCCCGGCATGACCGAGGAACGCCGCCGCGCCATGGGCGAGGCCGCGGTGGCCGCCGCGCGCGCGGTGGGCTACGTGGGCGCCGGCACGGTGGAATTCATCGCCGAGCCCGACGGCCGCTTCTACTTCATGGAAATGAACACGCGCCTGCAGGTCGAGCATCCGGTCACCGAGATGATCACCGGCCATGACCTGGTCGAATGGCAGCTGCGCGTGGCCGCCGGCCAGCCGCTGCCGGCGCGCCAGGAAGACCTGCGCATCCACGGCCACGCCATCGAGGCCCGCATCTACGCCGAGAACCCCGAGAAAGGCTTCCTGCCGTCGATCGGCACGCTGGCCTACCTGGGCCTGCCGGCCCACGTCGCCTTCGCCAACGGCGACATCCGCGTCGATGGCGGGGTGCGCACCGGCGACACGATCACGCCGTTCTACGACCCCATGATCGCCAAGCTGATCGTGCACGGCGCCGACCGCGACCAGGCCCGCGCCCGTATGCTGCAAGCGCTGGCGCAGACCCAGGCGGTGGGGGTGCAGACCAACGTCGCCTTCCTGTCGCGCCTGATGCGCGACAGCGCCTTCGCCGCGGCGGACCTCGACACCGGCCTGATCGAGCGCCAGCGCGCCACGCTGCTGCCGGAACCCACGCCGGCCGACGCCGCCACGCTGGCGCTGGCCACGGCCGCGGCGCTGGCCAGCCAGGGCCAGGCGCAATCGGCGCCGCAGGCCGCCGCCCCGGCCGATCCGTGGGACACGCGCGATGGCTGGCGCCTGGGCGGGCGCTACCAGCGCACGTTGCAGTGGATCGACAACGGCGAAACCCGTCACGTCACCGTCACGCGCCAGGGCGCCGACTGGACGCTGGACGGCGGCGACGGCGCCCGGCCCTTCGCCTGGCGCGCCGAGAACGTCAATGGCCCGGCGCGCGTGCTGCGCATCACGCTGGACGGCCGCGAGCGCGCCGGCACGGTGGTGCTGCACGCCGACAAGGCCCACGTCTTTGGCGACGGCGGCGCGCGCGTGCTGGACCTGTACGACCCGCTGGCGCATGCCCAGGACACCCAGGGCGACCACGGCGGCGGCCTGACC
Source organism: Achromobacter sp. RW408 (assembly GCF_003184165.1). Taxonomy (NCBI): domain Bacteria; kingdom Pseudomonadati; phylum Pseudomonadota; class Betaproteobacteria; order Burkholderiales; family Alcaligenaceae; genus Achromobacter; species Achromobacter sp. RW408. Next base: position 1,208,034 of record NZ_QHHO01000049.1, on the reverse strand, counting down.
GCCCCCATGCCGGGCAAGATCATCTCCATTGCCGTCAAGGCCGGCGACAGCGTCACCAAGGGCCAGCCGCTGCTGGTGATGGAGGCCATGAAGATGGAGCACACCATCTCCGCGCCGGCCGACGGCAAGGTCGAGGAACTGTTCTACGCCGTGGGCGACCAGGTGACGGAAGGCGCCGAACTGGTGGCGATCGGCGCCTGAACGCGCGCGCCATCGCCGGCGTCCGCGGCGATGGCGTGTCTTTCCACAAGGGGCACGCATGGCCAGCCAGACGTCCTGCGCGTTGATCCAGGTCCCGCCGTCGGCACGGCTGGCCGGCATCGTGTCGCACCTGACCGGCTACCGCGAAAGCGGGCAAGGCGCCGGTATGCAGTGGCTCGAAGGCGCCCCGCTGACCGTGCCGCTGGTGATCAGCTTCGGCAGCCCTTTCGGCATCGGACTGGGCCGCGCGGACGCCGCGGCGCCCTGGTCCAGCTTTGCGTCCGGGCTGTATGCCGGCCCGGTGTTCGTCGCCTCCGACGGCGCCGCCGAATGCCTGCAGGTCGACTTCACGCTGCCCGGCGCGTACCGCTTCTTCGGCGGCATGGTCGCGGACCTGGCGAACCGCCTGGTCGACCTGGGCGACGCGCTGGGCCGCGATGGCCCGGCGCTGCGCGAGCGGCTGGGCAACCTGCCGGACTGGCCGCGGCGCTTCGCCCTGGTGGAGGCATTCATCCTCCGCCGCCTCGGCCGCGCCCCATCGGAACCGGTGACGCATGCCTACCGGCTACTGCTGCGCGACCACGGCACGTTGCGCATCGGCGCGCTGGCCGCCGAAATCGGCTGGAGCCGCAAGCACCTGCTGCACCGTTTCCGGGCCGAGATGGGCCTGGGCCCAAAAGCCCTGGCGCGCATGCTGCGCTTTCACCAGGCCTGCCGGCTGGCCCGGGTAGCGGGCAGCGAATGGGCCCAGGTGGCCGCCGCCGGCGGCTATGCCGACCAGGCGCATCTGGCGCGTGAATTCATCGACCTGGCGGGCGAATCGCCTCAGGCCTGGGCGCGGCGCCAGGCCGGGTAACAAATCTTCAAGACCGCGGCCCGCGCATCGGTTCATCATGAGTGCTCCCCTTTTGCTCAAGGAGCCGCCGATGAATCCGACGCCACAAGAACCTCCCCGCCTGTTTCCGACCTTGCGCTGCCATGACCCGGACGCGATGATGCGCTGGCTGGCCGATGTCATCGGCTTCACCGAACTAGCGGTCTACCGGGACGGCGGTGCGGTGCAACATGCCGAAATGGCCTGCGGCAGCTCCATCCTGATGCTGGGCCAGCATCGCGATGACGCGTACGGCAGGCAGGTCGGCGACCCGCAAGGCCGCCGCACCGACGCGCTGTATCTGGCGGTGGACGACCCCGACGCGCTCTACGCCAAGGTGAAAGCCAGCGGCACGACCATCGAGGCCGAACCGTACGACTCGCCGCACGGCAGCCGTGATTTCGCCTGCCGCGACCCCGAGGGCAATCTCTGGTATTTCGGCACCTACTGGCCCAAGGCGTAGCGTTCGCGCCCGAGCACCGGCCGCCTGGCGGGAATCGACTCTTAGTTTCC
>NZ_QHHO01000049.1:1193423-1206436 GCF_003184165.1 Achromobacter sp. RW408 | reverse complement strand
TCGGCGTTCTGCTTGACCGTCGAGGCCAGCTCTTCCATCGAGGCCGCGGTTTCCTCCAGCGAGGCCGCTTGCTGCTCGGTGCGGCTGGACAGGTCGGTGTTGCCGGCCGCGATCTCGTGCGAACCGGTATTGATTTCGTCAACGCCGCGGCGCACCGAAGAAACCGTGCGCGTCAGGCTTTCCTGCATGCGCTTGAGGGCCGCGAACAACTGGCCGATCTCGTTGGTGTTGCGAACCTCGACACGGGCGGTCAGGTCGCCGCCGGCAATGCGGTCGAAATGATGGCCCGCGTCCTTGAGCGGCTGCAACACGCGGCGGCGCAGGAACACGTAGGTGGCGAAAACCAGCAACGCGGCGATCACGCCGCCCGCCCCGACCGCCATCAACACGAACTGGTAGCGCACCTGGGCCACTTCGAAAGCGTCCAGCATCTTGCTGGCGCGCCAGAAATCGAAACCTTCGACGGCGCGGGCGAAACGCCCTTCGAGCGCGTCCTGCACCTTCTGCACCTGCGTCTGGTAGGCCGGCATGTCGGCCTTTTCCAGCGCCGCCGTCAGCGGCAACAGGCCTTGCTGGACCAGCGCGCCGTAGGACTCCTCGACTTCCTTGAGCGAGTCGGCCGCCTCGGCCGGCTTGGGCAAGGTCTTGAAATAATCGAACTCGGCCTGGCCCTTGTTCTGCGACGCCTTGGCGCGCTCGAGCAGCCCGGCGGCCTCGCTCGACAGGCCCTGGGTCAGCAGCGTCGGCTGGCCGACGCTGCGCACGATATCGGCGTAGTTGGCCGACGCCGCGCGCCCCAGCCCGTTCAGGCTGTCCTTGTAGCTGGACACGACGCGGCCGAGCGCGTCGTTCAGTTCTTGCGATTGCTTGATTTCCGCCAGTGTCGTGTTGCTGATACGCAACGACAGCACGCCCAGCGCCGCTCCAATCACCAACATGAATGAGAAAAACGCCAGCACCCACAACAGGCTGCTGCGTATCGTCATGTTCGCGAAAAACTTGCGCATCACAAGCACCACTCCAGACAGAAATCGTTAACAAAAGCGCCATATCGAATCCAATATGGCGCGCCCATCTTCCTGGGGTGCGCAGCCGCCATGGCCTCTCGCCTGGCCGGCCGCGCGCCCGGACCCCGCAGCTCCGATCAGGAGGCGACCTTCTCCACCAGGGCCATTTCATCGCTGGTCATCATCTTTTCGATGTCGACCAGGATCAGCATGCGTTCGTCGACTGTGCCCAGCCCGGTCAGGTATTCGGTGGACAGGGTGGCGCCGAACTCCGGCGCCGGACGGATCTGGCCGGCGTTGAGCATCAGCACGTCAGACACGCCGTCGACCACGATGCCGACCACGCGGCGATCGAGGTTGAGGATGATGACGACGGTCTGCTCGTTGTATTCGACGCTGCCCAGGTTGAACTTGATGCGCAGGTCCACGATCGGCACGATGATGCCGCGCAGGTTGGTCACGCCCTTGATGAACGGCGGAACATTGGCGATACGGGTCACCGTGTCGGCGTCATAGCCGCGGATTTCCTGCACCTTCAGGATGTCGATGCCGTACTCTTCATCGCCCAGCGTGAACACCAGGAACTCGTTGCCGACATCTTCATTGCGCGCGGCTTGCGCTTGCGGTTTGGCTGCCATGGGGCTATTTCTCCATCAATTCAGAATGGCTTCGGGCTGCGACCAACGCTCACGGTTGGCGCGCGCAAGCGCAAATACGTCGACGATCAGCGCCACGCTGCCATCGCCCAGGATGGTGGCGGCGGAAATGCCGGGGACCTTGCGGTAATTCGACTCGAGATTCTTGACCACCACCTGGTGCTGACCAATCAGGTGATCCACCAATAGTGCAAAGCGGCGGTCCTCGGCCTGCATGATGACGGCAATGGCCTGCGTGGGATCGGTCTGCGCATCGCTGACCGAGAACACGCGATGCATTTCCACCAGCGGCAGGTATTCGCCGCGCACGTGCATGACGCGCTCGTTGCCGGCCACCGAGTAGATCTGGTCGTTGGTCGGCTGCAGCGATTCGGTCACGTGGTTCAGGGGCAGGATGAAGGTTTCCTCGCCCACCCGCACCGACATGCCGTCCAGGATCGCCAGCGTCAGCGGCAGCACGATGCGCGTGGTGGTGCCATTGCCCGGCTCGCACGAGAGCTGCACGTGGCCGCCCATGTCCTGGATGTTCCGGCGCACCACGTCCATGCCGACACCGCGGCCGGAAATGTCGGTGACCTTTTCAGCCGTGGAGAAGCCCGGCGCGAAGATCAGCTGCCAGATTTCGTCGTCGGGGGAATTCTCGTTGACCGGCAAGCCCTGGGCCATGGCCTTCTTGAGGATCTTCTCGCGGTTCAGGCCGGCGCCGTCGTCGCTGACCTCGATCACGATGTTGCCGCCGTTGTGCTGGGCCGACAGCACCAGTTGGCCGACCGGGTCCTTGCCGGCGGCGACACGCTTCTCGGGCGTCTCGATACCGTGGTCCAGGCTGTTGCGCACCAGGTGCGTCAAAGGGTCGATGATGCGTTCGATCAGGCTCTTGTCCAGTTCGGTGGCGCGGCCGTAGGTCTGCAGTTCGATCTGCTTGCCCATCTTGCCGGCGATGTCGCGCACCAGGCGGGGGAAGCGGCTGAACACGTAGTCCATGGGCATCATGCGGATGGACATGACGGCTTCCTGCAGGTCGCGCGCGTTGCGCTCGAGCTGCTCCATGCCGTTGAGCAGGCGGTCGTGCAGCACCGGATCCAGCGTCGACGCGGTCTGCGCCAGCATGGCCTGGGTGATGACCAGCTCGCCCACCAGGTTGATGACCTGGTCGACCTTTTCCACGCCCACGCGGATCGAGGTGGACTCCTTGTCGGCGTGGGCCGGTGCGGCGGCGGCGCGGCTGGTGCGCGCGGCCTGCGAGATGGCCTCGGCGGCGGCGGCGGACTCGGCCACGGCGGGCGCGGCCGCGACCGGCGCGGCCTCGGGTGCCGCGGCGACCGGCGCAGCGGCCACGGCGGGCGCCGCCGCGGCAGGTTCGTCCGCGGCGGCCGGAGGCGCTTCGCGCGCAATGCTGAGCTGGTCGGCGTCGACGATGAAGCAGCAGACGGCCTCGATGTCATCCGGGGTGCAGGTGCTGTCGACCCAGACGGTCAGCACGCCGTTGGCGCGCTCGCTGGCCTTGACCTGCCCCAGGTTGCCCATTTCCTCGAGCAGCGAGGCTGCGTCCTTGTCGGACACCTTGGTGATGCGCACGCGCAGCGGCAGGCCGGCGGTGTCGGCGGACTCGGCCACCGGAGCTGCCTCGGCCACGGGCGCGGGCACCGCCACCGGCTCGGGTTCGGGCGCGACCTGCGCCACCGGAGCAGGCGCGGGGGTGGGGGCCGGCGCCGGCGCGGACGCCGCGGCGGGGTCCTTGTGCTCCAGGGCGAGCTGTCTCAACACCGCGCAGATACGCTCAAACACGGCTTCATCGGGCTCTTCGGAGGCCCGGTAGGCATCCAGTTGGCTTTTGAGCACGTCTTTCGTTTCCAAGAAAATATCAATCATGTCCGTGCGCAGCGCCATTTCGCCGCGACGGATCGCATCCAGCAGGTTTTCAAGCAGGTGGGTGGTGCCCGCCAGCTGGTTGAAACAGCCGAACGTCGCCGCGCCGCCCTTGATGGAGTGCGCCGCGCGGAAGATGGCATTGAGCTGTTCGATGTCGGGCGCGCCCACGTCGAGCTCGAGCAGAAGCTGCTCCATTTGCGCGAGCAGCTCGTCCGCCTCGTCGAAAAAGGTCTCGTAAAACTGACTGAGGTCCAATCCAGAACTCATGACCCGTACGCCTTCATAAATGAACTCGCCTATGCGCCGGACTGCTCGTCGAGCAGTTCAGACGCCAATTCCACCAGCACATCGGGATCCACCGGCTTCGAGAGCCAGCCGCATACGCCCAGATCCCGCGCGGCCATCTTGCTGTCCACGTCGTCCTCGGTGGTCAACACCAGCACCGGCACATCCAGGTACTGTTCCTGTTCGCGCAGGCCCTGGATCAGCTGCAGTCCGCCCATCACGGGCATGTTCCAGTCGCTCACCACCAGGTCGACCGGATGGCTTTTCGCCACCTCCAGCGCCTCCTGGCCGTTGCCGGCCGTCAACACCTTCCATCCCGCGCCCGTCAGCGTGGCCTGGACGATCATTCGCATCGTCGCCGAATCGTCCGCCACCAAAATCGTTGCCGCCATTGCTATCGAGCCCCTTCGGCCGCCGGCGTCGCCGCCGGTTCGCCTTGCTTGGTTGCCGTCGTGGCCTGGGCGGCGGCATTCACCGCCTCCACGGCCGTCCCAACCTCGCGGGCATCCTTGGCGCTGACGTCCGCGGCCGCGGCGTTCTCGTTTTCGATGCGCCGCTGGGTGCTCTGATTGAGCACCACCAGGCTGATACGTCTATTAACGGCCGCATACGGATCATCTTTAACCAGGCTCATGCTCGATGACAGGCCCTGGATGCGCATGACCTTGCTTTCGTTCATGCCGCCGGCCACCAGTTCCTGGCGCGAGGCATTGGCACGATCGGCCGAGAGTTCCCAGTTGCTGTAGGCGCGTTCGCCGCGCGCATACTGCGACGCGTCGGTGTGGCCCGAGATGCTGACCTTGTTGGGCAGCTCGTTCAGAACCGGCCCCAATTCCCGCAGGATGTCGCGCATGTACGGCTGCACTTCGGCGCGGCCGGTGGCGAACATGGGGCGGTTCTGGTTGTCGATGATCTGGATCCGCAGGCCTTCGGTGGTCATGTCGATCAGCAATTGGGGCCGGAAGCTTTTCAGCACCGGGCTGTTCTCGATGACGTTTTCCAGCCGCTTCTTGAGGTTTTCCAGCCGATGCTGGTCGCGCCGCTCGGCGTCGCCCTTGGGCTGGGCCTCGACCCGGTTGCCCTGGGCGCGGCGCTCGTCGCCGTCGTTGCGCAGGGGGTCGCGTCCGCCGCCGGGAACCGCGCTGGTCTCGGCCGAACTGCTGGGGCCGCCGGTCAGCGCCACGCGCAGGGGCATGCGGAAGTACTCGGCAATGCCCTTCAGTTCCTCGCGCGGCACGATGCTGATCAGCCACATCACCAGGAAGAACGCCATCATCGCCGTGATGAAGTCGGCGTAGGCGATCTTCCAGCTGCCGCCGTGGTGCCCGCCGCCGTGGACCTTCTTGCGGCGGATCACCACACGGTGGTTGTTTACCGTGCTCATGGCCCGCTCCGTCAGGCCTTGGCGGTGGACTTGGTCTGCCGGACGTGTTCTTCCAGCTCACCGAAAGTCGGACGCACCGACGAGTACAGCACCTTGCGGCCGAATTCCACCGCCAGCTGGGGCGGATAGCCGTTCATGCTGGCCAGCAGCGTGGTCTTGATGCATTCCAGCACCTTCATGGCCTCGTCGGTGCGGCGCTCGATGCGCGAGGCCAGCGGGCCGACGAAGCCGTAGGCCAGCAGGATGCCCAGGAAGGTGCCGACCATGGCCTTGGAGATCAGGTCGCCGAGAATCGCGGGCGGCTGGTCCACGGCGGCCAGCGCCTTGATCACGCCCAGCACCGCGGCCACGATACCGAACGCGGGCAGGCCGTCGGCCATCTGCCGGATCATGCTGGCAGGCACTTCACGTTCGTGGCGGTAGGTTTCGATTTCCTCGTCCATGAGCGTTTCGATCTCGAACGAGCTCATGTTGCCGCTGATCATGATGCGCAGGTAGTCCGTGATGAACTCCATGAGCTTCTCGTCCTTGGCGATGCGCGGATACTCGCTGAAGATCGGACTGGAGGCCGGATCCTCGATGTGCGATTCGATCGCCATCAGGCCTTCGCGGCGCGCCTTGTTCAGCAACACGTACAGGAGCGCCATGAGCTCCATGTAGACGTCCTTGCCGTAGCGCGAGCTTTTCAGCGTGTCGGGCAGTGCCTTCTTGACGAGCATCAGCGATTTCTTGCTGTTGCCGGCCAGGAAGGCGCCGAAGGCCGCGCCGAAGATCAGCGTCAACTCGAACGGCTGGTAGAGCGCGCCCATGTGGCCGCCCAGCGCTACGAAGCTGCCGATGACCGACACGATCACCACTAGAAAACCGATAACAATCAACACATCAGGCCCCTGCCAACGAAGTCTAAAACCGGCGTCAATGATCCCCTGTTCCCCCCGTCCCAAAAAGGCGGGTTACGGGGAGTTTTCCAGGGCTTTTGATGTATTTGGACGCGCCGCTCAGGAACGGGCGGCGTCTACGGCTGGCACGGATCGGCTGCCCGCGCGCGCCTTGGCGGCGGCGCGGGTCTTGCCGGCCCGGGGTGGCGGACGGCAGATCGCGCACACGAAATCCGACTGGGGATCATGCGCATGCGCGATGAAATGCCCGCCGCACTGGCGGCAGGCGGAAAGTTGCAGCATGCCGCTGTCGAAAAACCGCACCAGCATCCAGGCGCGGGTGAAACTGAGCACCGGCTCGGCCGATTCGGCGTTGTCGACGCCGGCGTTCTCGAGATACAAGCGGTAGGCGTCGATGATGGCGCGGATACCCTTGCTGCTGGTACGCGCGTTCAGGAACGAATACACGTTGTAGAACAACGACGAATGAATGTTCGGCAACCAGGTCATGAACCAGTCGACCGAAAAAGGCAGCATGCCCTTCGGTGGCGAGCAGCCGCGGATTTCGCGGTAGAGACGGGCCAGGCGGTCATGGCTGAGGCTGGTTTCCGCCTCCAGCACCTGCAGCCGCGCGCCCAGGGTGATCATGGAGCTGGCTAGCAGGATGTCATCCGCTTCCTGCGAAACGCTCTTGGTGGCCATTGCACGTATCCGAGTGGGAGTCGACCGGCCGTCAGGCCAGTTCTTCAACAGGTTGCTTGGCCAGCAGGATCGTCGCGTGCGCTTGCTGCAGCGCACCACCCAGCACGTCGTGCGTCAGGGCAGACAGCAGGCTGTAGTCATCGAAACGGAAGCGGCACAGGAGCGAGCTGGAGCTGGCCAGCTTCACCAGCTGGGCCGGAGAAAGACGCATCAGGATATCGGCAACCTCGTTGCTGAAACCCAGGCGGAACATCGATGCAGCATAGTCATCGCGCAGCATGCGCTGCGCGAGAAGTAGATAGGACAGATTCACTTCACGGATATCTGCCAGCAAAGAATTTTCGACTTGTTGCACGCCCGACTCCCTATTCCCTATCCCACCGAAGGGGCTTGATAACCAAAAGCATTTGGCAACATCTGTTGCACCCTGCCCGCTGCATCCTGTTTTAATGCGAAATGTATCATTTGTTCGCAATTTAAGTAAAATTTACCACAGGTCATGTCATTTTCTATGACTTATATGACAAATCTTTGTTGATATTGCGCAACTTGAGACTTTAGATACACCTTGACATAGAAAGTCCTCACAAATGTACGTCAATTTGGCAAATAAGCATTCAAAACGTTGCGTGCTTTAAGGAATGAAATACCGTCTTTTACCGACAATGACACCTTGCCGATGACAGAATCTTGCTAGCTTTAGCGCAGCCGCGCGTTTGTCGACAATGTCGCAAATTGACAACAACCGACAATGCGTCACGATGGACACCGCCTGACACTCCCGCAATGCCCCACGCAGATGACAGCTTGGTCGAATATGCCCCGCTAGTGCGGAAGCTGGCCCTGCAATTGCTCGCCCGGCTGCCCGCCAGCGTCGAACTGGACGACCTGATCCAGGCCGGCATGATCGGCCTGCTGGACGCCGTGCGGCGTTACCAGGAAACGGCCGACGCGCAGTTCGAGACCTACGCCACCACCCGCATCCGCGGCGCCATGCTCGATGAGCTGCGCGGCCAGGATTGGCTGCCGCGCAGCGTGCGCGCCAAGGCCCGCAAGATCGAACAGGCCATCCAGTCGCTGGAACAGCGACTGATGCGCGCGCCCACGGAAGCCGAGATCGCCCAGCAGATGGAGATCCCGCTGAACGAATATCAGACGCTTCTGCACGACGCGCAGGGTGTGCAGATCGTCCACTACGAGGATTTCGCGACCGAACCCGATACGGGCTCGGGCTCCGGCCAGTCCGACTGGACCGCCACGCTGAACCACGGCGCGGCCAGCGGCAATCCGCTCGATTCCCTGCTGGCCGGTGATTTCCGCCAGGCGCTGATCCACGCCATCGACTCGCTGCCCGACCGCGAGAAACTGTTGTTGTCGCTGTGCTACGAGCAAGGCCTGAACCTGAAGGAAATCGGCGCGATCATGAACGTGACCGAGGCCCGCGTCTGCCAGTTGCGCTCGCAGGCCACCGCCCGCATCCGCGCCAAGCTGCGCGAACAGGCCTGGCAGGACCTGCCCCAGGAAGGGCAGATCGCGCAGATCATCTGAGACCGCGCACGTTCGTGCCGATGTGGTCCGCACAAATCCGGGACCAGTCTGTATCGGCCTCCCACCCGACGAAACCCGGGCTCTTTCCGCCCTTTTTCAAGCCTTCCGCATCCACCATCGGCTGATAGGCTGTCGCCTGCACAATGCCTTTGCCTACGCGCGCGACCAAGCGGCCAAAGTTGCGGCCGCCTCGACACGGACTCCAAGATGACCGAACCCGATCTGTTGAACCAGGCGATTTCCAACGCCTACGACGAAACGCCCTATGTTTCAAACGCCATCTCCCATAGCGCGCCAGGCCAACTGCGGGCGGTAGCCCATCTGTTCGGACACGCGGCGCCGCCGCTCAATCAGGCGCGCGTCCTGGAAATCGGATGCGCGGCGGGCGGCAATCTCCTGCCTTTCGCGGCTGCCCACCCCGACGCAAAAATCGTCGGCGTGGACCTATCCTCGGCACAGGTGTCGGAAGGCCGCCAGGTCATCGAGCGGCTCGGGCTGCGCAATATCGAGTTGCTCGCCATGAGCCTGACAGACATCACCCCGGATTTCGGCCAGTTCGACTACATCATCACGCACGGCGTCTACAGTTGGATTCCCGCGGAGGTTCGCGAGGGGCTCATGCGAGTCTGCCGCGAGAATCTGGCGCCGGCCGGCGTAGCGTATATCAGCTACAACACTTATCCCGGTTGGAAAGTCTCGGAGGTGGTGCGCGACGCGCTCGTGCTGGGCACGTTCGGCGCCAGCACCAGCGCAGAAAAGCTGACCAAAGCGCGGGAAATACTCTCCATGCTGGAGCACGGCACAGCTGAATCCAATGCGCAAGCGATTGCGATACGCCACCTTGCCCAACATTTGCGCTCACAACCCAACCATTATCTACAGCACGAGTACCTGGAAGCGGTAAATTCGCCCTGCTACTTCCTGGAGTTCGTTGCCCAGGCACAGCAACACCGCCTGGCCTATCTGGCTGATGCAATGCCGGAAACGTCGATATCGACCAACTACGGCAACCACGTTGCCGCGCACCATCAACAGGTATCGCAAGGGTTCGACCGTGCTGTGCGCGAGCAATTTCTGGATATCGCGATCGGGCGCCAATTCCGACGCAGCCTGCTTGTCCATGCCGACCAAGCGGCCAACGCGCTGGAACAACCCGAAGCCAGTGGATTTGCCGATATGCATTTCACGGCGCTACTGGACCTGGCGCCCCCGGACGCCGCGGACTCGCCCCCGGGCGAACACCGTTATCAAGGACGCACGGGAAAAACCTTGACGACGTCCGATCCAGGACTCATCGCACTGGTCGACCGTCTGCGCCTGGCGTGGCCGGCCACCGTTCCTTTTTCCGAATTACGCAGCCTCGTCCGCCCCCATGCCACCGGACTCAGCGAAGAAGAACTGGACACGACCATATATGTGCACCTGGTGACGCTGCTCAATATGGGCGCCTTGCAGTATCGGCTGGAGCCGGCTCCGTACCAGGACAGGATATCCGCCAAGCCCCGGCTCATCCCCGGCCTGGCCTCCCTGCTTGCGACGCAGCAGACGCAAGTTGGCGCGTACAACCTGTGGCACCAGACATTGAATCCACCCACCGACGAAATCATCAAGTTCGTCATGGACCGGCTGGACGGCAAGCAGACCCTGGTCGCGCTGCGCAATCAGTTGCGTACCGCGCTGGCCGCCAACAAGCTGCGGCACCCCAGCGGCCAATCCGTGAAGAACGCGACCAATCTGGACGCGATCGCCCAGGATCTGCTCAAGCAAGTCCTGGCCAATCTGCAAAAGATGGCGGTGCTGCACTGACGATTGAGGCCTCTTCAGACTCGGCCCCCAAAAAATTTGAGAATTCTTGAGTTTTGCCCTAAAGAACGATCCTGGGGCGCCGTAATCCTGGCAACGGAAGAACTATCGCACCAAAAATGCGTATTCCCGTTACACAGTTGGGCGGCCTAGCTGCCCGGTTTGAAGAAGCCTTTCTCTCTTGGGAGCCTAAACATGGCTGCAGTCATCAACACCAACTACTTGTCGCTGGTTGCCCAGAACAACCTGAACAAGTCCCAGTCCGCCCTGGGTACCGCCATCGAACGCCTGTCGTCGGGCCTGCGCATCAACAGCGCCAAGGACGACGCCGCCGGCATGGCCATTGCCAACCGCTTCACCGCGAACGTCAAGGGCCTGACCCAAGCCGCCCGTAACGCCAACGACGGCATCTCGCTGGCCCAGACGACGGAAGGCGCCGCCTCCGAAGTCAACACCCACCTGCAGCGTGTCCGCGAACTGGCCGTGCAGGCCGGCAACGGCAGCTACTCGCAAGAGCAGCTGGATTCGATGCAAGACGAAATCAACCAGCGTCTGGCCGACATCGACCGTATCTCGCAACAAACCGACTTCAACGGCGTGAAGGTCCTGTCGGGTTCGGCCAAGCCGCTGACCCTGCAAGTCGGCGCCAACGACGGTGAAACCATCACCCTGAACCTGACCGAAATCAGCGTCAAGACGCTGGGCCTGGACGGCTTCAACGTCAACGGCAAGGGCGTTGTGCAGAACCGCGCCGCCAACGTCAACGACCTGACCGGCCCGAACGTCGGCGCTGTGCCTGGCCAGCCCAACCAATACGACGTCACCACCAAGAACACCAGCGCTTCGGCCGCTGATGTGCTGGGCAAGCTGAGCGACGGCAACACCGTTTCGGTCCAGGGAGCCACTGCGACCACCGTCTACAAGTACGATGCCGCCGCCGGCAACTTCACCTACAACAAGGTGGATACGGGCGCCAACGTCGCCACGGCGATCACAAGCAAGATCGGCTCCACGCCGGCCACCGCCACGTACAAGAACAATACGCAGGAAGTCAGCATCCAGATCGCCTCCGACGGCAAGATTTCCGATGCCAATGGCAATGCGCTGTACTACGACACCGCCGGCAACCTGTCGACCACCGACAACGGCGGTAACTGGAACCAGGCGACCGTAGCCAACCTGACGGGCTTCATGGGCACCGCCGGCACCGCTGCGGGTGTCCAACTGACCGTCAACGGCACGACGTACAAGAGCCAAGCGACCGGTACCGCGGACATCTCGTTCCAGACGACCGCCACCACCGCCGAAGTGCTCAGCGCCATCGACGGCCTGGGCGCGACCAAGACCGCCACCATCACCATGGGTTCGGGTGTGTTGTCCGCAACCGTCGTGGTGGACGAAAACGGCCTGGTGCAGCAAGGTGGCCAGAACCTGTACGTCAACGACAAGCAGGAACTGTCGACCACGTCCAAGACGGTTCAACGCTTCGAATTCGACCAGATCTCGGGCAAGATCCAGGCCATCGCGGGCGGCAACACGTACACCAAGGCTGGCGCCGCCGCGGACGTCGCCACCGGCGTCGATCCCAACGCCGACAGCATTGGCAAGCAGCTGTTCATCAACAGCGCCGGCAAGATGACGTTCGAAACCACCAGCAAGGGCGACAAGACCACCGACCCGCTCAAGACGCTGGACTCGGCCTTCACCAAGCTGGACAAGCTGACGGGCGAACTGGGTGCTGTGCAGAACCGCCTGGAATCGACCATCGCCAACCTGAACAACGTCGTGAACAACCTGTCGTCGGCCCGCTCGCGTATTCAAGACGCGGACTACGCCACGGAAGTGTCGAACATGTCGAAGGCTCAGATCCTGCAACAGGCTGGCACTTCGGTTCTGGCGCAAGCCAACCAAGTGCCGCAAACCGTTCTGTCGCTGCTGCGTTAATCACGCCGCAACGCCTGACGGTTGGGCAAGGCGGGCCGCAAGGCACGCCCTGCCCGCCTCCCGCGCCGGGTGCCTCGCACCCGGCCGCACAACAAGCCGGCGCAAGCCGGCTTGTTTGCATTTACGCCTCCCCAAGGTCCCGCCCCAAGGCCGGCGGCAACGCGCCATCGGGCCGCGGTTTGCACGCTTTCGGCGCCTCATTCCCCGCACCTCCTTCGTTCCCGGCCGCGCTTGCGCCGTTGCGCGCGCGTGGACTGCCGCTGCGCACCGGGCCCACGAATCGCCCGGGCTTCCAAGCGATCGTGGAAGGTGGCTTTTTGCCACCTTCTCGCTTTTTTGAGACACGCCGCGGGCCTTCATAATTGCCCTCGCACGCTTTTGTATCTATATCTTTCGTAATATGACCACCACGCCTCCCGATCCACTCGCTACGCGGCATGACGGCACCACGGATCAAGACGACCAGGCGCCGGTGGACCCCCACACCCAGCGCCTGCGCGAAGAAAACCGCGCCTTGCGCGAACTGCTGGCCGCGCAGGTCCAGGCTTCGATCCCGCGCCGTCCCGGCCCGCTCAAGCGGCTGGGCTGGTGGCTGATCAGCGCGCCCGGCGCCGCCCTGGTCGGCTGGCGCAGCCTGCTGGGGCGTGAAGACGCCACGCCGATCACCGGCAAACGGGTGGGCTACGCCACGCTGACGGTGCTCTACACCCTGGCGATCTATGGCGCGCTGGTGCTACTGGTGGTGTCTTGGAGCACGCCCGATGCCGGACGCACGGGCGCATCCGCCGCCGGTCCGGTGCGCGTACCCCTGGGCGCGCCGCCGGGCGTGGGACCGGAGGCCGCCCGGCCGTCGGACCCGCGCTCGCCCGCGGCTCCCATTGCGCCGCGCACCGCCGATGCGCCCCCGCCGCAGCCGGGCGCCACGGACAGCGTC
>NZ_QHHO01000049.1:1116114-1193413 GCF_003184165.1 Achromobacter sp. RW408 | reverse complement strand
CCACGGAAGCCCGTCCCGGTCAACCCGGGAAACCCCGGTTTTCGCCTTCCGTCCCCACTCGTATCGTGAAACCCGGGCCGCCACGCCCTGGCCGGCGCCTTCCTTCCCCTTTTCATGCAGAGGTGACTTTCGATGCCGCTCCCGTCCTCACGTCCGCTCGTCCTTCGCACCCTCCTCGCCCTGGCCTGCCTGGGCGGCGCATCCGCCCTCCAGGCCGCCCCGCTGGCCGCCGTGCACGACGCCGCCAAGGCCCAGCAGCAGCCCATGCTGGACACCATGCGCGACCTGGTCGGCATCGAATCGGGCAGCAAGGACGTGGAGGGCGTGGAACGCATCGCCGCGCTCATCGGCGAACGCTTCAAGGCCCTGGGCGGCAAGGTCGAGATCATTCAACCCGCCGACATTTTCCGCCTGGATGACACGCCGGAGCGCGTCGGCCCGATGGTGCACGCCGAATTCAAGGGCAGCGGCCAGAAGAAGATCATGCTGATCGCGCACATGGACACCGTCTACCGCAACGGCATGCTCAAGGACCAGCCCTTCCGCATCGATGGCGACCGCGCCTACGGCCTGGGCATCGCCGACGACAAGCACGGCGTGGCCACCATCCTGCACACCCTGGCCCTGCTGCAGAAACTGGGTTTCAAGGACTACGGCACCCTGACCGTGCTGATCAACGGCGACGAGGAAATCAGTTCCCCCGGCGCCCGCGCCACCATCACCCGCCTGGGCGCCGACCAGGACGCGGTGTTTTCCTTCGAAGGCGGCGGCGCCGAGGCCCGCCTGACCCTGGCCACCAGCGGCATCGGCGCCGCCTACCTGACCGTGCAGGGCAAGACCTCGCACGCCGGCGCCCGTCCCGAAGGCGGCGTCAACGCCCTCACCGAGCTGTCGCACCAGATCCTGCAACTGAAAGACCTCTCCAAGCCCGAGGAAGGCCTGAAACTGAACTGGACCGTGGCCCAGGCCGGCACCAACCGCAATGTCATCCCCGGCCAGGCCACCGCCCAGGCCGACGCCCGCGCCCTCAAGGTCGCCGACTTCGACGCCCTGGAACGCACCTTGCAGGAACGCATCCAGAAAAAGCTGCTGCCCGACGCCAAGGTCAGCCTCAAATTCGAAGTGCGCCGCCCGCCGCTGGAAGCCACCCCCGCCTCGCGCGCCCTCGCCAACCACGGCGTCGCCATCTACCAGGAACTCGGCCTGCCCATGAAAGTCATCGACCGCGCCAGCGGCGGCGGCACCGACGCCGCCTTCGCCGCCCTCAAGGCCCGCGGCCCCGTCATCGAAGGCATGGGCCTGAGCGGCTTCGGCGCCCACTCCAACGACGCCGAATACATCCAGATCCCCTCCATCGTCCCCCGCCTCTACCTGGCCGCCCGCATGATCATGGACGTCTCCCAGGACAAGGCCCCGATGAAATAAGAGCCAGGAAGATGCGCCCGCCGCAAGCACCCCCCACGTATGTCCGGCCGGGCCGCGCAGGGCGGCCTGGCCGGACGGGCGCCAGCAAATCCTTCAAGCGCCGCAATCCTTCCCACGAAGCCCAAGCACACCCCCCGCCCCAGCGACGCCCCGAACTTTCACCACCGCGAGCGGCTGTGGGGCCGTGGCGCGGGGCCGGGGCGTGTAGAGGCGCGCGCGACGGAATCCGAAGGAGCCGCAGGCGACGAGGATGAGGACGCGCTGTCCGGCGCGCAGGCGCCGGACAAGCCTCGTAGCCCCGGCCCCGCGCCACGGCCCCGCAGCCGCGCCAAAAGAACCGAACCCGCGACACAGGCACGAAGCAAGCCCCCCGCACGACAGGAAAGGAACCCCCAGAACAGAGTATCCTTCCACCCTGTCCCAAAGAACCCCAAAGCATCAACAGAAATGACCGCATCCCTCCCCACCTGGCCCTATTCCCGCCACATCGCCCACCGCGGCGGCGGCCGCCTGGCCCCGGAGAACACCCTCGCCGCCATGCGCGTCGGCGCCGAACACGGCTTCACCATGTTCGAATACGACGTCAAGCTCAGCCGTGACAACGTCCTGGTCCTGATGCACGACGACGACGTCGACCGCACCTCCAACGGCCACGGTCCCGCCGCCGCCAAGACCTTCAGCGAACTGGCGCAACTGGACTTCGGCAGCTGGCACTCCGCCGCCTACGCCGGCGAGCCCCTGCCCACCTTCGCCGCCGTGGCCCGCTACACCGTCGCCAACGGCATCGCCAGCAACGTCGAGATCAAGCCCTGCCCCGGCCGCGAAGCCGAGACCGGCGCCGCCGTCGCCCTGGCAGCCCGTGAACTCTGGAAAGGCGCCGCCGTGGCTCCGCTGCTGTCCTCCTTCGCCGAGGAAGCCCTGCAGGCCGCCAAGGACGCCGCGCCCGAACTGCCGCGCGCCCTGCTGGTCGAGAAGGTGCCGGCCGACTGGCTCGACCGCCTGGTCAAGTACGACTGTGTTGCCCTGAACATCAACCAGAAGGACGCCACGCGCGAACTGATCGACGCCGTGCACGCCGCCGGCTACCGCATCGCCGCCTGGACCGTCAACGACCCCGAGCGCGCGCGCCTGCTGCTCGACTGGGGCATCGACGGCATCTTCACCGACGAACTGGCCGCCATCCGGCCGGCCGCCTGAGGCCCCCGCCCCGTGTTCAGCTATCGCCACGCCTTCCACGCCGGCAACCACGCCGACGTGCTCAAGCACGCCATCCTGGTCCACGCCCTGGACTACTTCAACCGCAAGGACGCGCCCTACTGGGTCATCGACACCCACGCCGGCGCCGGCCTCTACAGCCTGGACAGCGACTGGGCCGCCAAGACCTCGGAATTCGCCGATGGCATCGGCCGCCTGTGGGAACGCGACGACCTGCCGCCCCTGCTGGCCGACTACGTCGCCCGCATCCGCGCCTTCAACACCAACGGCCGTCTCAAGCGCTACCCCGGCTCGCCCTGGCTGACGCTGGACGCGCTGCGCCCGTCCGACCGCCTGCGCCTGTTCGAAATGCACCCGACCGAGATCGACACGCTGGTCGGCAACCTCGAACACATGGACCGCACCGCGCAGCGCCAGACCACCATCTACGGCGACGACGGCTTCGAGGGCGTCAAGGCCCTGCTGCCGCCGCCGACGCGCCGCGGCATGGTGCTGATCGACCCGTCCTATGAAGACAAGAACGACTACCGCCGCACGCTGATCACCGTCAAGGAATGCGTCAAACGCTTCGCCACCGGCACCATCGCCGTCTGGTATCCGCTGGTGCAGCGGCGCGAGGCCAGCGAAATGGCGCGTCACTTCGAGAACCTCAAGGTCAAGAGCTGGCTGCACGCCACCCTCACCGTCAAGAAGGCCACCATCGACGGCTACGGCCTGCACGGCAGCGGCATGTTCCTGATCAACCCGCCGTGGACGCTGCACGACGCCCTCAAGCAGACCATGCCCTACCTGGCGCGTGAGCTGGGCCAGGACGAACGCGCCGGCTTCACGCTGCAATTCCGCGAGAATCCGTTCCCCGCGCCCAAGAAGCAGTCCGACGACTGATTCCAGGCCGGAACGAAAAAAGGGCTGCCCACGGGGCAGCCCTTTTGCATGGAGACGGCGTTCAGGCCGCGGCGTCTTCCGCCTCCACCTGGCGCAGCGCTTCCTGCGCCCGCGCCAGCTTGGCGGCCGCGTCGCGCAGCGCGGTGCGCAGGCCTTCCTCGATGACCGGATGGTAGAACGGCATTTCCAGCATGCGCGCCACGGTCAGCTCCTGCTGCACCGCCCACGCCAGCAGGTGGCCGATGTGCTCGGCGCTGGGGCCGACCATCTCCGCGCCCAGGAAACGGCCGGTGGCGATATCGGCGTACACGTGCAGCAGGCCGCGGTTCTTCAGCATCACCCGCGAACGGCCCTGGTCGCCGAAATCGACCTCGCCCGTCACGAAAGTGCCCGGCGTCAGGCGGGCGTGGCCCTGCCCGGCCAGCGCGATCTGCGGGTCCGAGAACACCACCGCCAGCGGCGCGCGGCGCAACCCCTGGCGCACTTCGGGATAGCGCGCCGCGTTCTCGCCGGCGATACGGCCTTCGTCGGCGGCCTCGTGCAGCAGCGGCGCGTCGGCATTGGCGTCACCGGCGATGAAGATGGCCGAAGCGCCCGCCTGCATGGTCTCGCGGTCGAACAGCGGCACGCCCTGCGCGTTCAGCTGCAGCGAAGTGTTCTCCAGGCCCAGGCCATCCACATTGGGGCGGCGGCCGGTGGCCACCAGCGCGTAGTCGAAGCGCTCGGTGCGTTCGGTGTTGTCCAGCGCCACGTAGCGCACCTCGACCTCGTCGCCGACGCGCTGGGTTTCCAGTACGCGCGCATCCGGGTCCAGGTAGAACTCCTGCTGGAAGATCTTGCGGGCGCTGTGGCGCACCTGCGGATCGCTGATGCCGCCCAGGCTGCCGCTGACGCCGAACACGCGCACCTCGACGCCCAGCCGCGCCAGCGCCTGGCCCAGCTCCAGCCCGATCACGCCGGGGCCGAACACCGCCACGCGGCGCGGCAGGTCATCCCAGGCGAACACGTCGTCGTTCAGCACCAGGCGGTCGCCCAGCCCGCGGAACGGCGGCGGCACCGACGGCCGCGAGCCGGTCGCGATCACCACGCGGGACGCATGGATCTCGGTGTGGTCGTCGACCCGCAGCACCGTGTCCGATTCGAAGCGGGCATAGCCGCGGATCTTGTCTTCCGCCGGGATGTTCTCCACGCCCTCGAGCACGAAGCCGACGAAACGGTCGCGCTCGCGCTTGACGCGGTCCATCACCTCTTCGCCATTGACCGTGACCTCGCCCTCGACGTGCACGCCGAACGGCGCGGTGTGCGCCGCCTGGTGCGCGGCCTCGGCGGCCGCGATCAGCAGTTTGGACGGCATGCAGCCGACCCGGGCGCAGGTGGTGCCGTAGGGGCCGCCTTCGATCAGCAGCGCGCGCTTGCCCGCGGCCCTGGCGGCGCGGTAGGCGGCCAGGCCGGCGGTGCCGGCGCCCAGGACGGCGATATCGGTGTGCAAAGTCTTCATGAGTGGATCCCCCGGTGTGGCGTGGAGCAAACGTTGTCAAAGGCGGATTCCGCCTTGTTGCGCACCCTCGGGACGAACGCCGTCCCGCGGCACCGCCTGGGGGCCGCGCGAAGATGCGGAAAAAGGGAAACCGGCGCGCCGGACCGCTCCTTGCGGGAGCGGCCGCGGCAAGGGAAAGGGACTACGTCCCCTTCCCGGCCAGCATCAGGCGAAGTGCGCCTTCAGGTCTTCCAGGCCGCCGATCAGCGAACCGTTGATGAACACCTGCGGAGCGGTGCCCTTGCCGGACACGGCGCCGATCACGCGGCCGCGCACCTTGTTCTCCAGCGGGATCTCGATCGGGGCATAGCCCTTGTCTTCGAGCAGCGCCTTGGCTTCCACGCAGAACGGGCAGCCGGGCTTGGAGAACACCACGACCTGGTCGGGCTTCTTGGCCGACGGGGCGAAGTGGGCCAGCATGGTGTCGGCATCCGACACTTCAAACGGGTCGCCTTCCTTTTCGGGCTCGATGAACATCTTCTGCACCACGCCGTCCTTGACCAGCATGGAATAGCGCCAGCTGCGCTTGCCGAAGCCCAGGTCGCTCTTGTCGACCAGCATGCCCATGCCTTCGGTGAATTCGCCGTTGCCGTCGGGCAGCAGCGTGATGTTGGCCGATTCCTGGTCCTTGGCCCATTCGTTCATGACGAAGGTGTCGTTGACCGACACGCAGACGATGCTGTCGACGCCGGCGGCGAAGAAGGCCGGAGCCAGTTCGTTGTAGCGCGGCAAGTGGGTCGACGAGCAGGTCGGCGTGAAAGCGCCGGGAAGCGAAAAGACCACGACCGTCTTGTTCTTGAATAGGTCGTCGGTCGTGACCTTCTTCCAGGTGTTGCCCTCGCGGACGGGGAACGTTACGTTGGGAACACGTTGGCCTTCACGGTTTTGCAGCATTCAATCTCTCCTTGGGGTAGCGGGGTCTGTTCAACCACCATGGAAAGAATGATAAATCCCAACTATCAATTAATCAAATTTAATTAGTTTAATTGATTGATAGTTTTTGACAATAATAAGTTCACCGCCGCCAGACGTTATCTATCATACGCCTGGCGGCGGCCCACCCTTACACCGGCTGCGGCTCGTAGCCGGCGTCGCGGATGGCGGCTTCGACCTTGTCGGCCTGGTCGCTGCCGGTGACCGTCACGCGGTGCGTGGACAGGTCCACCGCCACGCTGGCCCCCGGCACGGCTGCCGTCACCGCGCCAGTGATGGTCTTGACGCAATGGCCGCAGGTCATGTCGAGGACTTGGAATTGGATGCTCATGGTGTTCTCCGTGTGAATCAAGGATGGTCGCGCCGCCTTCGGTGCGAACTGGAATCCAGCTTAGACCTTCCCATTATAGGAAGGTCAAGCGTAGAATAATCCTTGACCTTCCCATCATTGGAAGGATGAAACTGAGGTCTTCCTACCTCAACCGAGACTGCCATGAGCGTTGCCAACCCTTCCGTCGAGCTTGAACTTGCCATCGAGGGCATGACCTGCGCGTCCTGCGTGAAGCGCGTGGAAAAGGCCCTGACCCGCGTCCCGGGCGTCGCCCAGGCCCAGGTCAACCTGGCCACCGAGCGCGCCCTGGTGGCCTATGACCCGGCCGCGGCCCAGCCCGACGCCCTGGTCGAGGCCGTGGTCAAGATGGGCTACGAGGCGCGCCCGATCGCCGCGCAGGACGACCACGCCGAACGCCAGTCCGAGGCGCGCGACGCCGAGGCGCGGCGCCTGCAGCGCGCCTTCATCGCCGCGCTGGTGCTGACGCTGCCCGTGTTCGCCCTGGAAATGGGCTCGCACCTGATCCCCGCCATGCACCACTGGGTGCTGGCCAGCATCGGCCAGCAGAACAGCTGGCTATTGCAGTTCGTGCTGACCACGGCCGTGCTGGCCTGGCCTGGCCGCCACTTCTTCAGCAAGGGCCTGGTGGCGCTGTGGCGCCGCGCCCCCGAGATGAATTCGCTGGTGGCGCTGGGCGCCGGCGCGGCCTGGGGCTACTCGGTGGTCGCCACCTTCGCGCCGGACTGGCTGCCGGAAAGCGCCCGCAACGTCTATTACGAAGCCGCCGCCGTCATCGTCACGCTGATCCTGCTTGGCCGCACGCTGGAAGCGCGCGCCAAGGGCAAGACCGGCGCCGCCATCAAGCGCCTGATCGGCCTGCAGCCGCGCACCGCGCGCGTGCTGCGCGACGGCCAGCCGCAGGACATCGCCATCGAACAGGTGCGCAAGGGCGATATCGTGGTGGTGCGTCCCGGCGAGAAGATCCCGCTGGACGGCGAGATCATCGAAGGCAGCTCGTACGTCGACGAGTCGATGCTGACCGGCGAACCGGTGCCGGTGGAAAAGCAGCCGGGCATGCAGGCCACCGGCGGCACGCTCAATACGTCGGGCAGCTTCACGCTGCGCGTCACCCACACCGGCGCCGACACCATGCTGGCGCGCATCATCCGCATGGTTGAAGCCGCCCAGGGCGCGCGCCTGCCGATCCAGGCGCTGGTCGACCAGGTCACCGCCTGGTTCGTGCCGGCCGTGATGGGCATGGCGCTCTTGACCTTCCTGGCCTGGCTCTTCCTGGGGCCGGCGCCGGCGTTGTCGCATGCGCTGGTCAACGCGGTGGCGGTGCTGATCATCGCCTGCCCTTGCGCCATGGGCCTGGCCACGCCGACCTCGATCATGGTCGGGACCGGCCGCGCCGCCGAAATGGGCGTGCTGTTCCGCCAGGGCGACGCGTTGCAGACGCTGCGCGACGTGCAGGTGGTGGCCTTCGACAAGACGGGCACGCTGACGCTGGGCAAGCCGACCCTGACCGAACTGGAGCCGGCCGCAGGCTTCCGTGATGCGGACGTGCTGCAATGGGTCGCGTCGGTGCAGGCGCGCTCCGAGCACCCGATCGCGCTGGCCATCGTGGCGGCCGCCGCCGACCGCAAGATCGACCTGCTGCCGGCCGAAGGCTTCGCCGCCATCACCGGCGCCGGGGTCGAAGCCAGCGTGGCCGGCAAGCGCGTGCTGGCAGGCGCCGACCGGCTGATGGCCGAGCGCGGCGTGGACGTCAGCGCCTTCGGCCAGCGCGCCGAGCAGTGGGGCAACGAAGGCAAGACGCCGATCTACGTCGCCATCGACGGCCGGGCCGCCGCCATGATCGCGGTGACCGATCCGGTCAAGCCGTCGGCCGTGGACGCCATCGCGGCGCTGCACGCGCAGGGCCTGAAGACCGCCATGATCACCGGCGACAACCGCCACACGGCGCAGGCCGTGGCGCGCCAGCTGGGCATCGACGAAGTGCGCGCCGAAGTGCTGCCCGACGGCAAGGTCGAGGCCATCACCGCGCTGCGCGCCGGCGGCCGCAAGCTGGCCTTCGTCGGCGACGGCATCAACGACGCGCCGGCGCTGGCCGCGGCCGATACCGGCATCGCCATCGGCACCGGCACCGACGTCGCCATCGAGGCCGCATCCGTGGTGCTGATGGCCGACGACCTGCACGGCGTGCCGAACGCCATCGCGCTCAGCCGCGCCACGCTGGCCAACATCCGCCAGAACCTGTTCTGGGCCTTCGCCTACAACGCCGCGCTGATCCCGCTGGCGGCGGGCGCCCTGTATCCGGCCTATGGCCTGTCGCTGTCGCCGATCTTCGCGGCCGGCGCCATGGCGCTGTCCAGCGTGTTCGTGCTGGGCAACGCGCTGCGCCTGAAGACCTTCCGCCCGCGCGCCGCGCACTGACGCGCCAGCCAACCAGGAGACCTCACATGAACATCGGACAAGCCGCCCAGGAATCCGGCATCTCCGCCAAGATGATCCGCTACTACGAAAGCATCGGCCTGATCGGCCCGGCGTTGCGCAAGGATTCGGGCTACCGCGTCTACAGCGAGCATGACTTGCATACGCTGCGCTTCGTGCGGCGCGCGCGCGACCTGGGCTTCTCGGTGGAGCAGATGAACGAGCTGCTGGCGTTGTGGCGCGACCGCAGCCGCGCCAGCGCCGACGTCAAGCGCATCGCGCTCGAACACGTGGCCGAACTGGAACGCAAGGCCTGCGCCCTGCGCGACATGGCGGCCACGCTCAAGCACCTGGCGCACAACTGCCACGGGGATGATCGACCCGACTGCCCCATCCTGGAAGACCTGGGGCGCTCCCACTAAGAAAAAAGGGCAAGCCAACCGGCCTGCCCTTCTTGCATGCGGCCCGGTCCACGCCGGGTCGGGGTCTCACGCCTGGCTTTGCGCCGGCGCCTCGCCTTCGGCCGCGACGCGGGCGTGGTAGGCCTCGGTGGCCGCCTGCTTGGACGCGGCCTTCTCGGCAGCCACTGCTTCCTTTTCCGCTTCGGCGGCCGCCGCCTCGGCCGCCTGCTGCAAGGCGCGCTGGCGGGCGCGCTCCTGCACTTCGCGCACGCCCTCGGCATCCAGCGATTCGAACACGGCAATGGACTCCACGTGCCCGGTGTGCGGGAACATGTTGATGACACCGGCGCTCTTGAGCAGGTAGCCGCCCTCGTGCACCATGATGGCGGCGTCGCGCGCCAGCGTGGCGGGATTACAGGACACGTAGACGATGCGGCGCGGGCGTTCCTCGGCCTTCAGTTGCGACAGCGCCTGCGCCACGGCCTGCGCGCCTTCGCGCGGCGGATCGATCAGCATGCGGTCGAAGAAGCCCAGGCCGCGCAGCCATTCGACGTCCACCTCGAACAGGTTGAGGGTGGCGAAACTGGTGCGCTCGCCCAGCCCGTGGCGCGCGGCGGCCTCATGGGCGCGGTCGGTCAGCGCCTTGCTGCCTTCCACGCCCACGGCCTCGCGGCCCTGGGTGGCCAGCGGCAGCGTGAAGTTGCCCAGGCCACAGAACAGGTCGGCGACGCGGTCGGTCGGCTGCACTTCCAGCAATTGCAGCGCGCGCGACACCATCGCGCGGTTGATGGCGTGATTGACCTGGGTGAAGTCGGTCGGCCGGTACGGCATGCGCAGGCCGAATTCGGGCATGGTGTAGGTCAGCGCGTCGCGATGCTCGGGCACCAGCGGATGCACCGTGTCCGGGCCCTTGGGCTGCAGCCACCATTGCACATCGTGCTTGTCGGCGAAGGCGCGCAGCACGGCGATGTCGTGGTCGGTCAGCGGCAGCAGGTGGCGCAGCACCAGCGCGGTCACGCCGTCGCCCAGCGACACTTCCACCTGCGGCAGGCGGTCGGGCGCGGACATCGACGCGATCATGGCGCGCAGCGGCATCAGCAGGTCGCTGACGTGGCGCGGCAGCACATGGCATTCGCGCATGTCGGCCACGTAGCTGCTCTTGCGCTCGTGAAAACCCACCAGCACCCCGCCCTTCTTGGGCACCACGCGCACCGACAGGCGGGCGCGGTAGCGGTAGCCCCAGGTCGGGCCATGCAGCGGCGCCAGGATGCGGGCCGGACGCAGCTTGCCGACGTGCCAGAAGGTGTCTTCGAGCGACCGCTGCTTGATCGCCACCTGCGTGGACGGTTCGAGATGCTGCATGGCACAGCCGCCACAGACGCCGAAATGCGGGCAGCGCGGCGCGACGCGCTGCGACGACGGGCGCATGACCTGGTCGACCCGCGCGATTTCATAGGACGGCTTGCGGCGCACGGTGGTCGCCGTGACCCGCTCGCCGGGCAAGGCGCCTTCCACGAACACGACCTTGCCATCGCGGCGGGCGATACCCCGGGCTTCCAGGTCCAGGGATTCGATACTCAAAACGTCAGACATCTCACGCAGTCCAGAAAATTCACGCAACCCGGCATTGTAAGAGGAATCAGGCGGCATGCCTCAGCGGGGTCCTGGCCGCCTGCCAGCGCAGCGCCGCCGCCGCGACCAAGGCCGCCGCCGCCCCCGCCAGCGGCAGGCCGGCGAGGCCTCCCGCCGCGATCATCAAGCTGCCCAACGCGCCGCCCAAGGCCGTCCCCAGATTGAACGACGCGATGTTCAAGCCGGCCGCGGCGGCCGTGGACGCCGGCACATAGCGCCGCGCCAACGCCAGCAGCCGTAGCGTCAGCATCGTGACGATGGCAAAAAAGCACAGCCCCAGCCCTCCCGCCAACGCCGCCACCGCGACCGGCGAATGCCGCAGCAGGAACAGGCCGCAGAGGTTCAGGGCCAGCGCGGCCAACGCCCTCTGTGCATTGCGATCGGGCGCCGGCCCATCGGCCAGATAGCCTCCCAGCAGATTGCCGCCGACCGTGCACGCGCCGAACAGCAGCATCGCCAGGCTCAACCAGCGCGCATCGGCCGACGCCACCTGCAGCAGATAAGGCGAAATGAAGGTGAAAAAGGCGAACACCGCAACGCTGACCAGGGCGCCCACGCCGGCCGTCATGAGCATTTGCGGGTGCCGCAGGGCACGCAGCGCGGCAGCCGCGCCGGCGGCCTGGCCCGCAGGCGGACGCGGCGGCATCAGCAGCAGCAGGCCGCCCATGCCCAGCAGCCCGAGCGCCGCCATCGCCAGGAACACGGCACGCCACGACCAGACGCTGCCGAGATAGGTGCCCAGCGGCACCCCGACGGCCAATGCCAGTGTCAGCCCCAGCCACACCAGCGACAGCGCCCTGCCCGCGCGCGCCGGGCCGACCAGGCGCGTCGCGGCATCCGACGCCACCGCCATGAAGACGCCATGCGCCAGGCCCACCGCGAAGCGCAGGACCAGAACGCCGCTCAGCGTCGAGGCCAGGCCGATGGCGGCGCTGCCGATCGTCAGCGCCGCCATCGCCAGCGCCAGCTGGCGGCGGTCCTGCCATCCCGCCGCCAATGCGGTCAGGAACGGTGCGCCCACGGCAGCGCCGAGAGCATAGGCGGCGACCGCCCCGCCCACGGCCTGGACCGGCGCCAGCAGGTCATGGGCCATGGCCGACACCAGCCCGGCCACCACGAACTCGGACAGGCCAAAGGCAAACGTGCAAAGGGAAAACAGGTAGACGGCGGCAGGCATCGCGACCCCGGACTCGGAAAAGGAAGATGCCTCTGAGCTTAGGGATCGCGATGCGGTTCGTAAAATATCTTGTTTATGGTCCAGTGAGACGTTTTTTGTCTTATTTCTCAGCCGACCATGGCCCGCCGGATCGCGTCAATGAAGCGATCCCTCACCGGCGAGACGCGGACATGGTTCCATGCCATCAGCAGCTCCAGTTGCAGCAGGCTATCCGGCGCGTCCGCCAGCAATGGCCGGAACACGATATCGGACCGGTCAGGCAGCGCCAACGACGCCGGCAGCATAGCGATGCCGAAGCCCGCCGCCACCAGCGCCACCAGCGTCTGCAACTGGCGGCCATGTTGCACGATCCGCGGCGCGAAGCCCGCGGTCCGGCACAACTGCACCAATTGGTCGTGAAAGCCCTGGCCCGACGCCCGCGGCGACGCCACGAACGCCTCGTCCGCCAGGGACGCCAGCGCAACCGCGTCCTGCCCCGCCCGCGAATGGCCCGCGGGCAGCGCCACGACGATCGGTTCGCGCAGGATGGGCTCCAGGCATAGATCCGGCGTCGTCGTGCCGGGCGTGCGCAGGAAGCCGACATCGGCCGCGCCGCTTTCCAGCGCAGCCACCTGCTCGCGCGTCGAAGCCTCGCGTAGCGTGAAGGCGACCGCCGGCGTATCGCGGCGATAGTCGCGCAAGGCACGCAGCAGTTCGGCATAGGGCGCGATATTGAGGAAGGTGAGCGTCAAGTGCCCCGCCATGCCCTGCGCCACCCGGCGCGTGTGCGCGACGCCCTCCTCCAGCGCGGCCAAGGTGCCGCGCGCCGTCTCGAGAAAGGCGGCGCCCGCGGGCGTCAACGCCACGCTGCGGTTATTGCGCTCAAACAGGGCCGAGCCGATCTCCTGTTCGAGGCGGCGTATCGCCTGGCTCAAGGGCGGCTGGGCCATGTGCAAGCGCTCGGCGGCGCGGTTGAAGTGCAGCTCTTCGGCAACGGCGATGAATTGCCGCAACAGGCGGGTTTCGATCATTGGGGCATCTGGCGTCTGGCGATGAAGCGCCCAGTATATTTACCAGGCCGCGCCCGCCCCCGGAAAAAAGGGGGACTTGCCGGAGACGGCCCGCCGGGCAGTCTCCATCAAGCCCCCCAAAGCCGGCGCCGGTCAGGGCGCCGCCACGGATGGGAATCAGAACGAGCGCGACACCGAGAACACCGCGCCCAGGCGGCCCGACGGATGGCCGTACTTGGTCGGCAGCCAGTTGTCCTTGGTGGCGCCCACCGCCGCCAGGCCCAGCACCCAGCCCTTCAGGTCCTTGGTCACCCCGAGCTTGTAGTCGACGTAATGGCTGATGGAATCGCCGTCCATGTTGACCTGGTTCTTGAGCTTCTGGTAACCCAGGTGCCCCACCAGGCCCCAGCCGTCGCCCAGGTCGAAGTTGGCGGTGCCGTCCAGGTACCAGGTGCCCTTGCTGTCGGGCGTGCTGAAGAAGTCGCTGGGCGTGTAGGAGTACTTCAGCGTGTAGTTGCCGTAGGTCCCGGCCAGGTACAGGTCGGTGTTGTTGTAGTTGCCGCCCTTGGGCGAGCTGGAACCCGGATAGTAGTAGTGCAGCACGCCGGCATCGAGCGTGAAGCCACCGCCCACGTCGCCCTTCCAGCCGCCGTAGAAGTCCATTTCAAGGTTGCCGTCGGTGAAGACGAAGCTGGACACGTTGGAGTTCCAGTTGCCCAGGTAGAAGCCGGAACTGTGGTTCAGGTCGAAGCCCAGTTGTGCGGCCGGCCGGAAGTCGGTCTGCGAATAGCCGCGGAAGCGGTAGTCGCTGGCGATCGTGGCATTGCCGCTGAGCGAGAAACCGCCGCCCAGGTCGGTGGGTTCGGCCTGGGCCGTTGCAACGAAACAAGCGGCAAGCGCAACGGGCAAGGCTAGCAACGTCTTCTTCATGGTGCGGTGTCCTGATCGGATTTGACGAGAGGAGGAAGGCCATGGGCGCATCCGTCAGGCCGGTCTTGCAACGGCAGGTAACCGGCTCACCTTTCCTCAAGCAATGTCCGTGCCAGGTTTCATCTGCGTGTCAGCACACTGGCGCCGCGCTGAATCCGCGCGGCGCTGCGCACCATCGCGGTGCGCAGCGCCACGTGCACTGGCGGGGCCGCCTCAAAATGGGGCCTGCGCGCCGCGGTCCGGGGCACGCAAAGAAAAACCCCGCCCCGCGGGCTGGCGGGACGGGGTTGGCGGGCGCGGCCTCACCTGGGGCGCCGGCAAGGGCGGCGGCGGACGGCATGCCGTCCGGCCGGATCCTCCTCAATTGGCGGCGGGCGCGGCCGGCGGCGGCGGCACGGCCCCCGGGGCATTGCCCGGACCCTTGCCATGGCGGCCTTCCATGCGGGCGTGGCGCTCCTGCATCTTGGCCTGGCGCTCCTTGAGCATCTGGGTCACCTGGGTGCGCTGGGCGTCGTTCAAGCTGTCCCACACGGCCAACCATTGGTCACGCACCTGCTTGGCCTGCGTGCCGAACTGGTCACGCGATTTATCGGACTGCTCGAGCAGCGCGCGCGGGTCCAGCTTGCCACTGTCCAGCTGCGCCTTGAGCAGATCGTGGCGCTGGCCGCCGGAAGCGCGCATCGCTTCGTGCAGGCTGCGCTGGCCGTCCTGCGCGGTCTTGAGCAGGGCCTGCTGCTTGTCGTCCAGCTTGAGCTGGTCGAATTGCGCCTTGGACACGGGGCCCAGGCCCGGGATCCACAGGCCGTCGCGCATGCCCTTGTGGAAGCCGCCGCCACGATGGCCTTCGTGCATGGCGGCGGGACCACCGTCGGCGGGCGCCGCCGCCATGACGGGAGCGGCCAGCAAGCCGCCGGCGGCGGCGACCATGGCAAGCGCGGCCAGGTTGGAGCGGAGTGCGAATCGGGACATGTAGGTCTCCTGAAAGTGAAGAAAGCGAGGCCATTGTGCGATCGGCCCGGTTTCATCCAGGTTTCGCCCCCGCAAGCTATGTTTCAGTCGATTGCGCCAGTGCTGGACGTGAAAACGGGGCCCAGCGGACCCCGTCTGTCGAGCCTGTCGCGCCAACCGCGCGCGCCACTCAGCTGGCGTCCCAGGCCGCCATGTATTCCTTCCAGTGCGGCGCGTCGCTGGCCGTCAGCGTGTCGCGCACCAGCGCGATCTCGGCGTCGTAGGCGGTGCGGTCGAGTTCACCGCGCAGGAAGCGGAAGCGGCAATACACCAGCCAGGTGTTGACCACGTCCGTTTCGCAATAGGCGCGGACCTCGTCGGCGCGGCCCTGGCTCCAGGCCTCCCAGACCTTGCTGCCGTCCATGCCGAGCTTGCCCGGAAAGCCGCACAGCTTGGCCAGCTCGTCCAGCGGCGCGTTGGCGCGGCCGTTGTACTTGGCCAGCAGGTCCATCAGGTCGGTGTGGCGGGAGTGATAGCGCGAGATATAGTTGTTGAACTTGAAATCGCGGTCTTCCTCGCCCATGTCCCAGTAGCGCGGCGCGGGCACGCCCTGGATCAGGCTGCGGTAGTGCAGCACCGGCAGGTCGAAGCCCGAGCCGTTCCAGCTGACCAGCTTGGGCGTGTAGCGCTCGATGGTCTTGAAGAAGCCGGCCAGCAAGGCGGCTTCCGGATCGTCCGCCTGGCCCAGCGTCTTGACGCGAAAGCCCTGGTCGTCGCGGAACACGCAACCCACCACCGCGACCTTGTGCAGGTGCAGCGGCAGGAAGTCGTGCCCCACGGCCTCGCGGCGCGCGGTCAGCGCGCGCTCGACCACTTCGGCGTCGGGGACGTCTGCGCTCCAGCCGTTGAGCTTGCGCAGGCCATCCGCGTCGGGAATGGTCTCGAGGTCGAATACCAGGGTGGGCGTCATTTGGCGGGCAGGTACTGCATCGGATCCACGGGCGTGCCCTGGCGGCGGATCTCGAAGTGCAGGCGCGGCGAAGTGGTGTCGCTCTGGCCGATCTCGGCGATCTTGGCGCCGCGCTTGACGTCCTGGCCGGTCTTCACGAGCAGCGTGCGGTTGTGCGCATACGCCGTGATGAAGCCGTTCTGGTGATTGACGATGATCAGGTTGCCCAGGCCGCGCACGCCGTTGCCGCTGTACATGACCTTGCCATCCGCCGCGGCGGTGACCGGATCGCCCAGCGCGCCGGCGATGTCGATGCCCTTGCTGTTGTTGTTGAAGCCCTGCATGATCTGCCCGCCGGCCGGCCAGGCCCAGTTGATCACGCCGGCGTCGGCCGCGCGCGTGGCGGGCTTGGTTTCAGCGGGCGTGGGAGCGGGCGCGGGCGGCGGCAGTGATGCCGTGGCGGTGCCCGAGGTATCGGCCGGCTGGTCCAGCGGGCGCGGCTGCGCCTTGTTGCTGGCAATGGGTGCCGGTTGCGCGACACCGCCCGACGAACCGGACATCTTCAGCACTTGCCCCACCGAAATCTGGTTGGGATCGCTGAGGTTGTTCCAGCGCTTGATGTTCTCGATATCGACGTTGTTGGCGCGCGCGATCTTGTAGAGCGTATCGCCCGGCTTGACGACATAACTGCCGCCCGGCTGGGCGGATGCGGACGGCTGGCCGCCGGCCAGGTCGACGACCGGCGCGCGCGTGCCTTTGGATGCGCAGCCGGCCAGGATGGCCAGGCTGAGGACGCCGGCCACGAAAACCGGGCGGCGCAGGCGCGTCATGGACACGCCAAGGTTCATATCGGTCAGTTGCAACTGCCCGTTGAGCATACGTTTCTCCTGTTTGCTCAAGATTGTATTCCGGCACGCAGCGGCACAAAGCGCACGGCCTCTAATTCAGTACGTTTCCAGCTGGCCGCGCCGGTGCGTTCGATCAGCACCAGGCGTTGATTGGAGCCCCCTTCGGGAGCGATCAGGCGTCCGCCCGGCGCAAGCTGCGACAGCAGCGCCTGCGGGATGGTCAGGCCGGCGGCAGCCACAACGATAGCATCGAACGGCGCCACGCCGGGCAGGCCCAGCATGCCGTCGCCGTAGATCAAGCGGATCCGGGTGGTGAGCCGCAAGGCGCGCAGGTGTTCGCGCGCCAGCTCGTACAGGCCGCGGATGCGTTCGATCGAATGGACCTCGCGCACGAACTGGGCCAGCACCGCCGCCTGGTAGCCGCAGCCGGCGCCCACTTCGAGCACGCGGGTGGGGGTGCGGTCTTCGCAGATGGCGGCGATCATGCGCGCCACCACCCAGGGTTGCGAAATGGTTTGCGAATGGCCGATCGGCAGGGCCGCGTCTTCATAGGCGCGGCTGGCCAGGGCCTCGTCGACGAACAGGTGGCGCGGCACCGCGGCCATGGCGTTGAGCACGCGTTCGTCGGTCACGCCCTGGACGCGCAGGCGCTGCACCATGGCCTGGCGCAGGCGATCCGAATTGAGCCCCAGGTTGCCGCCCGCCGCGGGCGTCGGCGCCTTCGCCTGGCTTTGCAGGGTCGCGGCCGAGACCCGGGTGTTGCTGTTGGCCGGCGTGACGCCGGGGCTGAGCCGGCCCGAGTCGTAGCGCACCGGGCTGGGCCGCCCGGGAACCGCCTGGGAGACGTCCGGCTGGCTTACGCGTCGACGCATAGCGGCTCCGCCCAGGTCCGGATTTCGTCGAGCTGGCTGTGCTGGGTCAGGTCCAGCCGCAGCGGCGTGACAGACACCATGCCCTGCGCGACCGCGTGGAAATCGGTGCCAGGCGTGGCGTCGGCCGCCTGCCCCACCGGCCCGATCCAATAGACCGGATCGCCATAAGGGGTGGTGGTGCGCACCACCGGCTGCGACGGATGGCGCTTGCCCAGGCGCGTAACCTGAAAGCCGTGCATGTCCTCGAACCGGCGGCTGGGGATGTTGACGTTCAGCAGCACCGGCGCGGCCAAGGGCTGCGCCAGATGGCGTTCGACCACCATGCGCGCCGCGCGGGCGGCGGAATCGATGTGCTCCCAGCCTTTCTCGGCCAGCGAGAAGGCGATGGCCGGGATGCCGAACAGGTAGCCCTCGCTGGCGGCCGCCACGGTGCCCGAATAGAGCGTGTCGTCGCCCATGTTGGCGCCGTTGTTGATGCCGGACACCACCAGGTCCGGGCGCGCGTCCATCAGCCCGGTCAGGGCCACGTGGACGCAGTCGGACGGCGTGCCGTTGACGGCGATGAAGCCGTTGGAAGCAGTGCGCACCGACAGCGGCCGGTTCAACGTGAGGGAATTGGATGCGCCGCTGTGGTTGGTCTCGGGCGCGACGACGGTCAGGTCGCCCAGGCCTTGCAGCGCCTTGACCAGCGCTTCGAGCCCAGGGGCGGAATAACCATCATCGTTCGAAACCAGAATTCGCATTGTGCATCCGAAAGAAAATAAAACGCGGGTGACGCGCTGGATTGTACCGTCCAAGGAGGACCTCGGCATGTCCGTCGGCGAACCCGGTTCCGATCGGCCGCTCGCTTACCCGTACCCGGCCCGCCGGGCCGCCGGGGTAGAATCCGCAGCCATCGAGACAACGCACGACAACAACGGACCCCTTACCCATGGCGATCACCGAACCCTCCCTGGCGTTCTCCGCTGCGCTCATCCTGCTGGCCTACCTGATTGGCTCCGTGCCGTTCGCGGTGGTCGTCAGCAAACTGATGGGACTGCAGGACCCCCGCAGCTACGGCTCGAAGAACCCCGGCGCCACCAACGTGCTGCGCACCGGCAACAAGACCGCCGCCGCGCTGACCCTGCTGGGCGACGCCGCCAAGGGCTGGTTCGCCGTCTGGCTGGCGCAGCGCCTGGCGCCCGGCATCACCCCCGGGCCGCTGGCCGCGGTCGCCGTGGCCGCCTTCCTGGGCCATCTGTACCCGATTTTCCTGGGCTTCAAGGGCGGCAAGGGCGTGGCCACCGCGCTGGGCGTGCTGGTCGCCATCCAGCCCTGGCTGGCGGTCGCCACGGCGGCCACCTGGCTGATCATCGCGGTGTTCTTCCGCTATTCCTCGCTGGCCTCGCTGGTGGCCGCATTCTTCGCGCCGGTCTATTACGTGTTCGGCTCCGGCCTGGCCTGGTATGCCCAGCCGGCCATGGGCATTGCCCTGGCCATCATCGGCGTGCTGCTGTTCTACCGCCACCGCGCCAACATCACGCGCCTGGTGCAAGGCACCGAAAGCCGCATCGGCGGCGGCAAGAAAAAGTGATCCGCGCGCCGGTACGGGCGTCGCGGCACAAATGAAAAGGGGGCCGCGGCCCCCTTTTCATTGCCCGGCTCAGCCGATCTCCGCCAGGTCCCAGCGCGGCCGCACGGTAAATCCGTGCGCATCGGGATCCAGGGTCACCAGCCCGGCCTTGACCCGTTCGGCCGCCGCGAAGGCGATCATGGCGCCGTTGTCGGTGCACAACGACAGCGGCGGGAAATAGGCCTGTGCCTTGAGCGGCTTGAGCGCGGCGGCCAGCCTGGCGCGCAGCAGCTGGTTGGCGCCCACCCCGCCGGCCACCACCAGGCGGCGCAGGCCGGTCTGCTTGAGGGCGCGGATCGACTTGGCGGCCAGCACCTCGACAATGGCGGCCTGGGTGGCCGCCGCCAGGTCGGCGCGGGTCTGCTCATCCAGTCCGCCGTCCTGCTCGGCCGCCTTGACCCGGGTCAGCACGGCCGTCTTCAGGCCGCTGAAGCTGAAATCCAGGTCGCCGCTGTGCAGCATGGGGCGCGGCAGGTCGAAGCGCGCGGCATCGCCCTGGTCCGCCAGGCGCGCCAGCGCCGGTCCGCCCGGATAGCCCAGGCCCATCAGCTTGGCCGACTTATCGAAGGCTTCGCCGGCGGCATCGTCCAGCGTTTCGCCCAGCAATTCGTAGCGCCCCACCCCGTCGACCCGCATCAACTGCGTATGGCCGCCGGACACCAGCAGCGCCACGAACGGGAAATCGGGCCGCGGGTCGGCCAGCATCGGCGACAACAGGTGGCCTTCCAGGTGATGGATGGCAATGGCCGGCAGGTGACGCGACCAGGCGAACGACTGCGCCACGCTGGCGCCCACCAGCAGCGCGCCGGCCAGACCGGGCCCGGCCGTATACGCCACCGCCCCGATGTCCGACATTTCCAGGCCCGCCTCCTGCAGCACCTGGTGCGTCAGCGGCACCACGCGGCGGATATGGTCGCGCGAGGCGAGTTCAGGCACCACGCCCCCGTATTCCTGGTGCATGGCGATCTGGGTGTGCAGCGCGTGCGCGAGCAGGCCGCGTTCCGTACAGACGGCTGCGACGCCCGTTTCGTCGCAGGAGCTTTCAAAGCCGAGAATAATCATGGCGGCAGAGTTTACAACTGATGCGAAAATACGCCCGTTTACAAAATGACCGAGGGCGGCCAAGCCCCCTTCCGACAAACCGAGCCTGCAAGCACCCTGGGGATAAGAATGCTGGAGAAGCTATTCAACCTGCGTGAACACGGCACGACCGCGAGAACCGAGATCGTGGCCGGCCTGACGACATTCCTGACGATGTCGTACATCATCTTCGTGAACCCGGACATCCTGTCGTCCACCGGCATGGACCGCAACGCCGTGTTCGTCGCCACCTGCCTGGCCGCCGCGCTGGGCTCGCTGGTGATGGCGCTGATCGCCAACTGGCCGATCGGCATGGCGCCGGGCATGGGGCTGAACGCCTTCTTCGCCTTCACCGTGGTCAAGACCATGGGCTACACCTGGGAGCAGGCGCTGGGCGCCGTGTTCATCTCGGGCGTGATCTTCCTGGTCCTGACCATCTCGGGCATCCGGGTCTGGCTGGTCAAGGGCATCCCGCATTCGCTGCGCAGCGCCATCGCCGCCGGTATCGGCCTGTTCCTGGCCATTATCGCGCTGTCCAGCGCCGGCATCGTGGTGGCGCATCCGGCCACCAAGGTGACGCTGGGCGACCTGACCACCCCGGGACCGCTGTTTGCCATCCTGGGCTTTTTCATCATCGCCTCGCTGGACGCGCTGCGCGTGCGCGGCGCCATCCTGATCGGCATCCTGGTGGTCACGGTGCTGTCGATGGCGCTGGGCTACAACGAATTCAAGGGCGTGTTCGCGGCGCCGCCGAGCCTGGCGCCGACGCTGTTCAAGATGGACATCCTGGGCGCGCTGCACACCGGATTCGTGCACGTCATCCTGGTGTTCGTGCTGGTCGAGGTGTTCGACGCCACCGGCACGCTGGTGGGCGTGGCCAAACGCGCCGGCCTGATGCCGGAGGGTCGCCCCAACCGCCTGGGCCGCGCCCTGTTCGCCGACAGCACCGCCATCGTGGCCGGCTCGATGCTGGGCACCAGCAGCACCACCGCCTACGTTGAAAGCGCCTCGGGCGTGCAGGCCGGCGGCCGCACCGGCCTGACCGCGCTGGTGGTGGCCCTGCTGTTCCTGGCCGCGCTGTTCATCTCGCCGCTGGCCGGCGCCGTGCCCGCCTACGCCACCGCCCCCGCCCTGCTCTACGTGGCCGGCCTGATGATGCGCGAGCTGATCGACATCGAC
This sequence comes from Achromobacter sp. RW408, assembly GCF_003184165.1. Taxonomy (NCBI): domain Bacteria; kingdom Pseudomonadati; phylum Pseudomonadota; class Betaproteobacteria; order Burkholderiales; family Alcaligenaceae; genus Achromobacter; species Achromobacter sp. RW408. The sequence continues at coordinate 1,172,037 of NZ_QHHO01000049.1, read as the reverse complement.
TGGAACGACGTCTGCGAAGCCACCCCGGCCGCGCTGACGGCACTGGTGATGCCGTTCACCTACTCCATCGCCAACGGCATCGCCTTCGGCTTCATCAGCTACGTGGTGCTCAAGACCGCTACCGGCCGCGTGCGCGACGTGCATCCGGCCACCTGGCTGGTGGCGATCCTGTTCGTCATCCGCTACGCGTTCTTCCCGGAATAACGTCCGCCAGACGCGCCCCATGCAAAACCGCCGCGCTTCCGGTCCGGAAGGCGGCGGTTTTTTCATGCCGGCGCGCACCCGCCGCTAGGCCACGGCGGTCCAGACCGCGAGTTCATGGCCATCGAGGTCGGCGAAGTGGAAGCGGCGGCCGCCGGGGAAATCGAAGGCCTCCCGGCTGATGCGGCCGCCCGCCGCCGTCACGCGGCGCTGCGCGTCGACCAGGTCGTCGGCGTACAGGATCACCAGCGGCCCGCCCGGGCGCACCGGCTCGCCGGTGGTGAAGCCGCCCTTGAGGCGGCCATCGGTGAATTCGGTGTAGGTCGGCCCGTAGTCGGTGAACGACCAGCCGAAGGCGTCGCCATAGAAGCGCTTGCTGCGGGCGATGTCGGCGACGTTGAATTCGATGTTGTCGATCTGGTGGTTATTGCCGGTGGCGCCCATGCGTGTCTCCCGCGGATATCGAAGAAAACCGCATCATCGCCGATTCGAGTGGCCCCGTCTTGGACGAAACGGCCAGACGCTGCCGATCATGTTGGCAATCGCAGGCGCGGCGGCGCGATCGGGGGGCGGACCTGGAGCCGCGGGAACGATGCTTGCGGCGCCGACGTGACCACTATACCGGTACGACTGCCCGGGTCGCGGGCCGCCCGGCAAATCGTCATCATTGAGTCCGGCTATCAACCCGCCGGCCCGTATGGTTGCTGGCGGGAGCGGTTGAATTCGCCGATACACTCCCCATGTATATAAGACCATGGAGCCGACCTTGTCTCGCCACACCCCGCATTCGTCCTGTCCCCGCCGCCCACGCGAGCGCCGCGCATGAGCACCCTGGCCCGCATCCCCTTCTCGGTGCTGGACCTGGCCCCGATCGTGCAGGGTCGCGACGCCGCCGACGCCTTCCGCAACAGCGTGGCGGTGGCCCAGCACGTCGAACGGCTCGGCTACAAGCGTTTCTGGCTGGCCGAACACCACAACATCAACGGCGTGGCCAGCAGCGCCACGGCGGTGCTGATCGGCCACATCGCCGGGCACACCTCGACGCTGCGCGTCGGCTCGGGCGGCGTGATGCTGCCCAACCATGCGCCGCTGATCATCGCCGAGCAGTTCGGCACGCTCGAAACCCTCTACCCTGGCCGCATCGACCTGGGCCTGGGCCGGGCGCCCGGCAGCGATGGCGCCACGCAGCACGCGCTGCGCCGCGGCCCGCGCAGCGGCCTGGAATTCCCGGCGCTGGTCGAGGAGTTGCGCGGCTTTCTCGCGCCTTCGCGGCCGGGCCAGCCGGTGCGCGCCATCCCTGGCGAAGGCCTGGACATCCCCATCTGGCTGCTGGGTTCGAGCGATTTCAGCGCCCGGCTGGCGGCCGAACTGGGCCTGCCGTTCTCGTTCGCCGGCCACTTCTCGCCCGAGGGCATGGCGGCGATGCGCCTGTACCGCCACCTGTTCAAGCCGTCCGAGACGCTGGCCCGACCCTACGCCATGATCGGGGTGCCGGTGGTGGCCGCCCCCACCGATGAAGAGGCCCGGCGCCTGTCCACCACGCAGCAGCTCAAGTTCCTGTCGTTGGTGCGCGGCAACCGCCTGCAGTTGCAGCCGCCGGTCGACAGCATGGACGGGCTCTGGAACGAATGGGAGCGCGAGGCGGTCAATCAAAGACTGGGCGCCGCCATCGTCGGCGGCCCCGAAACCGTCAAGCGCCGGCTGGAAGCCCTGGTCGCCGAGACGGAAGCCGACGAAGTCATGATCGTGTCCGATTTCTACGATATCGCCGATCGCCTGCGTTCCTTCGAGATCGTCGCCGCGCTCAAGCAGCGCGACGGCGTACCCACAACAACCGCGGCGTGAGGCCGGCAGCCCCGCCGCCGGCCCCACAAGCTCCGCAGACCGCGCTCGCCACAGCGCCAACCATTGCGACGCGACCGGTCCCCGCTCTACTATGGACCGGCAGGACCGGCAACCGCGTCGCCGCATCCGGTCCGGGGCAGGCGTCCCCGGGCCGCTGATACCGACACTTTGCGCCGCGCCAGCGGCAAGGATCCAAAATGAGTATTGTTGAACTCACCAAAGACAGCTTCCAGGAAGCCATCACGCCGGACGGCACCTTGATCGTGGACTTCTGGGCCCCCTGGTGCGGCCCGTGCCGTGGCTTCGCGCCGGTTTTCGAGCAGGCCGCCACCGAGCATCCCGACGTCACCTTCGCCAAGGTCAACACCGACGTGGAACAGGAACTGGCCGGCGCGCTGGGCATCCGCTCGATTCCCACGCTGATGGTGTTCCGCGAGAAAGTCCTGCTGTTCTCGCAGCCCGGCGCCTTGTCCGGCGGCCAGCTCAATGAGCTGCTCGCCAAGATCAAGGAAGTCGACATGGAAAAGGTCCACCAGGAAATCGCCGCGGCCCAGGACAGCCAGGACGCGTGATGCACAAGGGCCCCTCGGGGCCCTTGTCGCATGTCACGCCAATTGTTCCCACGCCGAGCGGCCGCGCGTGATGTTGGCCGCCGTCATCTCCAGGTCGGCCACGGCGCCGCGCGGCACCGTGAAGCGCAACGCCACCCCGTCCGCGCTGAAATCCTCCTGCACGATCACCGCGCCGGCCTGCGCCAGCCGCGACTTCAGCAGCGGCAGCTCGGCGAAGCCGCAGGCGCACGCCACCGTGGCCAGGTCCACGATCTCGGTGCGCGGGCCGTTGCGCAGGCAGTTGGCGGCGCAGCCGCCATAGGCCCGCACGAGTCCGCCCGCGCCCAGCTTGACGCCCCCGAACCAACGCACCACCAGCACCGCCACGCGGTCCATGCCCTGCCCCTCGATCGCCTGCAGGATCGGACGTCCTGCCGTGCCGCCGGGCTCGCCGTCGTCATTGAAGCGGTATTCCTGGCCGATGCGGTAGGCCCAGCAGTTGTGGGTGGCTTCGGGCTCGCTGTGCGCCGCGAAGAACGCCATGGCCTCGTCGACGGTGGCGACGGGCGCGGCATGGGCGATGAAGCGGCTTTTCTTGACGTCTTCCTCGTGCGAGCAGACGGCGGTCAAGGTGGTGGTCATAGCCCGCCATTGTAAGGGCCGCGCCCCACCGGCCTGCCCGGCCTTTGCGGACGGATCCGGGCCGCGTCGGGCTCAGCCGTGGCAGTCGGCGACTTCCTGGTCCAGATAGACGTCGAAAGCCACGTCTCGGGCCCATTTGGCGGTCAAGGCCTTCCAGGCGTCGGCCCGCGCCCATTCGCGCATGCGCGCATCGAGCCAGGACTGCGTGGCCGTATCGGCCGCCGGCAGCAGCCAGACCCGCTCAGAGCGGGCGCCGTCGGGGCGCAGCGTGGCCGAGAATTTCTTCCATTCGGGAAAACGCATCAGCGGTTCCCAGACCGCGTCGTCGATCAGGCCGACGTCGCAGCTGCCCTCGCGCACCGCGACCAGCGCGTCGGACGGCACCCGATAAGTGCGCACCACCGCGCCCCAGCCCCGCGCCAGCGCCTGCGCGCCAACGGCGGCCTCGGCCATGCAGACGCTGCGGCCGCGGGCATCGCTGCCCTGGCGCATGCGGGTATCGCTGCGGATCACGGCCTTGGGACGCGCGGCGTAGCCGGTGGCCACCGCCGCCAGATCGCCGGGCAGCGCCTGGGCCGGCTGCACCCGATCGGCCAGCACCACGTCGACCTCGCCCGCGGCAAGCAGCCGCGCCGCGTCGGCCGCCGCCACCTGCCGCAGGCTGAACGGCAGGCCCAGATCCTGCGCCAGCTTCTCGGCCATGGCGATATCCAGGCCTTCCGGGGTGCGGATCTTGGCGCCGGCCACCGGCGCGGGCGCCAGGTACGGCACGCCCACCACCAGCTCGCCGCGCTGGCGCGCGGCCGCCAGGCCGTCGGCCGCCGCCACGCCGCCGGTGGCGGACAGCAAGGCCGCCAGGCAGGCCAGGAAACGCAGACCGCGCCGCATCATGGGCCTCACACGTACTGGTAGCGCAGCAGCCGGTGCTTGAGGTTCTCGAGCACGAACTGGTCGATCAGCGCGGCCAGCACCGCGATGACCAGGATGTTGGTCATGACGCCGGTCATGTCGGCGATCTCGCCCGAATAGGCCAGCGAACGGCCCAGGCCCTTGCCGAAGCCGATCAGCATTTCGGCCGAGATCAGCGCGCGCCAGGCATTGCCGAACGCCAGCTGGGCGCCGGTGATCAGCTCGGGCATGACGGCCGGCAGGTACACGCGCTTGACCAGGCCCCAGGGCGTGGCGCCCATCACGCGGGCGGCCGAAACATGCACGCGCTGCACCGATTCGGTGGCGTTCATCACGCTCAGCGCCGCCGGAAAGAACGCCGACAGCGCCACCACCACGATGATCGGCGTGCTGCCGAAACCCATCACGATCAGGAACAGCGGCACCCAGGCGATCGACGGGATCGATTGCAGGATGACGATGGCGCTGCGCAGCACTTCACGGAAGAAGAACAGCACGGCCGCCACCAGCCCGAAGCCGATGCCCGCCGCCAGCGCCAGGCCGTAGCCCGCGCCCAGGCGGCCCAGCGTGCCCATCAGGCTCTGGTGGAACGACTGCTTGCCCAGGTCCTCGAACAGGCGTTCGAGCACGGCGGGCACGCCCGGCATCAGGAAGTCGGGCAAGGCCAACGCCGCCGCCTGCCATAGCGCCAGGATGAACAGCACACCGAGCACGCCCGCCAGATGCTTGCGGGCGCCGGTCACACGGGTCGATGCGCTCAAAGCTTGCGCGCCTCTTGCCAGGACAGGTCGACGATGCTGGAGACGTCGTACGGCTTGCCGTCGCGCGTCTTGAGCGACCCCTGGGCCTGCAGGATGTCGGCGATCTCCTGCATGCGCTTGGTGTCCTTCTCGGTCAGCTTGGGCGTGAACACCTGCGTGCTGATGGCTTCGGCGATCACGGTCTCGCGCGGCAGCTCGCCGCGGTTCAGCGTCTTGAGCGTGGGCTCGGCGATGAAGTACGAGGCGATCAGCTTGGAGGCCTGGGCCGGTTCCTTCTGCAGCAGCGCGATGGCCTGGTTCTGCGCGTCCAGCGCCTTCCAGACGTCGTCCTTGCGCTTGGCCAGCGTCTCGCCCGAGGTGATCACCACCATGCACGGGAACGGCCAGGCCTGGCCCACTTCGTAGATCTGCTTGACCGGCGCCACCAGTTGCGCGATGCGGTCATAGGGTTCGAACAGGAAGGCCGCGTCCACGCGCTTGCCCACCAGCGACTGCACCGCCACCGCCGGGCTCACGCCCATCACGTTGACGTCGTCGGCGGCCAGGTTGCCCTGCTTGAGCACCACGCCCTTGAGCACCACGTCGGCGGTGCTGCCTTCGGCCTGCGAGGCCAGCGTCTTGCCCTTCAGTCCGGCGATGTCCTTGATGCCCGAGTCGTCGCGCACGATCAGCGAGTGGTAGCCCTGCTGCGCGCCACCCACCACCTTCAGGTCCGCGCCCTTGGAGGCCCAGGCCACGGCGTTGGTGAAGCCCAGCACGCCGATGTCCAGCTGGCCGCCGACGATGGCCTTGATCAGGTCGGTGCCCGACTTGAACTCGATCAGCTCGGAATCCAGGCCGGCCTTCTTGTAGTAGCCGCCTTCCTGCGCCACGATGGCCTGCGCATCGTCCATCACGCGCAGATAGCCGACGCGGAATTTCTCGGCGGCCATGGCGGGCGCCGCGGCCAGGAGCGCCGCGGCCAGCGGCAGGGACAGCCATTGCTTGAATTTCATGGGAAAGCTCCAGGGGATCGAGGATGGCCGGCGCCCACTGACTGGCGCCGCCCGTGAACCGGAAAATCGAAAGGGTCAGGCGGCCAGCGCCAGGTCGGAATGCGCCGCCGCGCCGTCGACCGCGATGCCCAGCAGGCGCAGGATCTCGCGCTTCTCGGCGGCCAGGTCGGACAGGTCGTGGCTCTTGGCGCGATGGGCCAGGTTGAATTCGCGCAGCACCCGCGCCGGGCGCGGACTGAACACCACGATGCGGTCGGCCAAGAACAGCGCCTCGTCGACGTCGTGGGTCACCAGCAGCACCGTGGGTTTTTCCTGCGCGATCAACTGGCGCAGCACGTCCTGCAGCGCCAGGCGCGTCAGCGCATCGAGCGCGCCGAAAGGTTCATCCATCAGCATCGTCTGCGGCTGCGCGATGAAGGCGCGGGCCAGCGCGGCGCGCTGGCGCATGCCGCCGGACACCTGGTGCGGGTAATAGTGTTCGAAGCCGGCCAGGCTGACGCGCGCCAGCCACTGGCGCGCCGCCTCGCGGGCGCGCTTCTTGGGGGTCTTCTGGAATTCCAGCGCCAGCGCCACGTTGTCTTCCAGCGTCAGCCACGGATACAGCGCGTGCTCCTGGAACACCAGCGTGCGGCTGGGATGCGGACCGCTCACGGCCTTGCCGTCGGCCAGCACCTGCCCTTGCGTGGGTTTTTCCAGGCCGGCCGCCAGGTGCAGCAGGGTCGACTTGCCGCAGCCTGACGGCCCCACCAGCGCGACCAGCTCGCCGGTCTTGAATTCGCTGGTGAAACCGTCGACGACCGGCAGGTCGCCGAATTGCTTGTGGACGTGGTCGAAAGTCAGGTTCATGGAACGAATCGTGGGCGCGCGTGGGGAACGGGCCTAATCTAACAATTCGTTATATGAATCCAAACGATAAATATCGCATGTTCTTAATGCCTGGAGTTATAAAACAGCCACTTCAGGCGGCCGCCCCCGATCGGCTGGCATGCCGTTGCAGGCCGACCGCGATCAGGAAGCCGAACAGCACCGCCACCGCGGCGGACAGGAAGATCGCCGGATAGCCGAAACCGCCGGAGATATAACCCGCCACCGGACCGGTCGCGCCCAGCGCCAGGTCGAGGAAGGCCGAATAGGCCCCCAGCGCCGCGCCGCGGCTGCCCGCCGGCACCCGCGCCACCGCCTCGACCCCGATGGCCGGGAACACCAGCGCGAAGCCACAGCCGGTCAGGGCCGCGCCCACCAGCGCGGCGCCGGGATTGGGCGCCAGCCACAGCAGCGCCAGGCCGGCCGCCTCCACCAGGAACGACACCTGCGCCACCCTGAAGCCGCCATAGCGCGTGATGGTGCCCGCGAACAGCAGGCGCACGCCGATGAAGGCGCAGCCGAAGGCGCTGAGCGCGTGCGCCGCGCCCTCCCACGAGAAGCTGGCGTAGTACAGCGCCACGAAGGCCGCCAGCGTGCCGAAGCCGACCGAGCCCAGTCCCAGCGCCATGCCATGCGGGAACACCCGCAGCACCACGCTCTTGAAGGCCATGCGGTGGCCGCCGACGATGGCCACCGCGGCCCGCGCCAGCGCCAGCCCCAGGCCGGCCAAGCCCAGCAGCAGCACGGCGCCGCCCAGCGCGCCCATGCTCCATTCGGTCTCCAGGTAGACCCCCAGCGGCGCGCCCAAGGCCAATCCGCCGTAGGTGCAGATGCCGTTCCAGGAAATCACCCGCGCCGTGTGCAGCGGGCCGACCCGGGCGATGGCCCAGGTGGCCGAGCCAGTGCCGACCCAGCTTTCGCCGAAGCCCAGCGCCAGCCGGCTGACGATGATGGCGCCCAGGCTGAGCCAGGCGCTGCGCTCGAAGGCGTAGGCCAGCAGCAGGAACACGCCGCTGGCGGCACAGGCGGCCATGCCGATCACCACGGTCTGCTTGGGGCCCACGGTATCGGCCATGCGACCCGCGTGCGACCGGCTCAGCAGCGTCGCCACATACTGCACGCTGATGGCCAACCCGGCCAGCACCGAGCCGTAGCCGAGCTGGTCATGCACGTAGCCCGGCAGCACCGCCAGCGGCAGGCCGATGGCCAGATAACAGATGAAGGTGAAAAACGCGATCGCGACGATGCGCGCGGTCAATGCGAACGTCCCGATGGGCGCGCCATCGGGCGTGGTATGAGGAGTGGGAGGCATGGCAGACTGGGTGGAACCTGGCGCAACGGGCCAGGGTTTACCCGGATGATAGCCCAGCAGGATTGCGGCAGGCTGAACGCCGGCCAGTCTGCCGCCCTGGCCCGGCAGTCAGGCCCGCCAGCAGGCCTGGACGTAGGGCCGGGCCATAGGCCCGCATATCAGGCCCGTGGCATCGGGCTCCGAGTATCAGGCTTCGATGCCGCGCGAGGACAGGTAGTCTTCGTAGCCGCCGCGGTAGTCGACGATCTCGCCCGAGGGCAGGATCTCGATCACGCGCGTGGCCAGGCCGGACACGAATTCGCGGTCGTGCGACACGAACACCAGCGTGCCTTCGTACTTTTCCAGCGCGAACTGCAGCGATTCGATCGATTCCATGTCCAGGTGGTTGGTCGGCTCGTCGAGCAGCATGACGTTGTGGCGGCCCAGCATCAGGCGGCCGAAGGTCATGCGGTTCTTTTCGCCGCCGGACAGCACCTTGGGCGCCTTGGGCAGGTCGTCCGCCGAGAACAGCAGGCGGCCCAGCACCGAACGGATCGACTGGTCGTCGTCGCCCGGCTGGCGATGGTCGCCCATCCAGTCGAGCAGGTTGATATCGGTCTGCAGGAACTGATCCGACACGTCCTGGGCCATGTAGCCGAGGTCCGCGTTATCCGACCACTTGACCGTGCCGGCATCGGGCGCCAGGTCCGTGGCCAACAGGCGCAGCAAGGTGGTCTTGCCGACGCCGTTGGCGCCGATGATGGCGATCTTCTCGCCGGCATCGACCATGGCCGAGAAGTTGCGGATCACGGGCGCGTCGTAGGACTTGGACAGGTTCTCGACGGTCACCGCCAGGCGGTGCATGACCTTGTTCTGCTCGAAGCGGATGTACGGGTTCTGGCGCGACGACGGCTTGACCACGACCTGCTCGGCCTTGATGCGGTCGATCTGCTTGAGGCGCGAGGTGGCCTGGCGCGACTTGGACTTGTTGGCGGCGAAGCGGCGCACGAAGTCCTGCAGTTCGGCCACGCGTTCCTTGGCCTTGGCGTTGTTGGCCACCAGGCGCTCGCGCGCCTGCGTCGAGGCCAGCATGTAGTCGTCGTAGTTGCCCGGGTAGATGCGGATCTCGCCATAGTCCAGGTCGGCCATGTGGGTGCAGACCTGGTTCAGGAAGTGGCGGTCGTGGCTGATGATGATCATCGTGCTCTGGTAGCTGTTGAGCACGTTTTCCAGCCAGCGGATGGTGTTGATGTCCAGGTTGTTGGTCGGCTCGTCCAGCAGCAGCACGTCCGGGTTCGAGAACAACGCCTGCGCCAGCAGCACCCGCAGCTTCCAGCCCGGCGCCACTTCGCGCATCGGCAGGTTGTGCTGGTCCACGGCGATTTCCAGGCCCAGCAGCAGCTCGCCGGCGCGGGCTTCGGCGGTGTAGCCGTCATATTCGGCGAACTTGGCCTCCAGGTCGGCCGCGCGCATGTAGTCGTCTTCCGACGCTTCCGGGTTGGCGTAGATCGCGTCGCGCTCGGACATCGCGGCCCACATCTCGGTGTGGCCCATCATCACCACGTCCAGCACGCGCAGGTCCTCGAAGGCGAATTGGTCCTGGCGCAGCTTGCCCAGGCGCACGCCCGGCTCCAGCGAGACGTTGCCGGCCGACGACTCCAGGTCGCCGCCGATGATCTTCATGAACGTCGACTTGCCGGACCCGTTGGCCCCGATCAGCCCGTAGCGGTTGCCTTCCCCGAACTTGACGCTGACGTTCTCGAAAAGGGGCTTGGGACCGAACTGGATGGTGAGATTGGCGGTGGATATCACAGTGTTTTAGCAGCGGGAAATGGATGTGGCGCCAGGATGGCGCGACAACGCCGGCATGCGGCGAAACCTGATAGTGTACCAAGCCCGGATGGCAAACCGCCCGGCGCGGGCCGGGCGGTCGGAAAAACCAGGCGGGCCGGGGCCTCAGTGATGGTGCTCGTCCAGCACCAGGTGGGCCAGGCCCTTTTCGGTGGCGATGCCGACTTTCTGGCCGATCGGCAGCGTCGCCTTGGTGGCCACGTGACCGTACGGCAGGCCGGTCACCACCGGCACCTTGACCGTCTTGCGCAGCCAGGCCACCACTTCGTGCAGGTCGTAGCCCTTGTCGTGCGGCGCCAGCTTGTAGTCCGAGAAGCGCCCCAGCACGATGGCCTTCTGCCTGCCCAGGATGCCGGCCTGCCAAAGCTGTATCAGCATGCGCTCGATGCGGTAGGGATGCTCGGCCACGTCTTCCAGGAACAGGATGCCGCCGCGCACCTTCGGCATGTAGGGGGTGCCCACCAGCGAGGTCAACATCGCCAGGTTGCCGCCCCACAGGATGCCGCGGCAATCGACCGGGTCGGCGTCCTGGGTCTCGAAGCTGAGGATTTCCAGTTCGCCGCGCATGACTTCGCCGAACAGCGCTTCGGTCAGGTCGTCGACCTTCTTGCCGCCGAAGTCGTAGATGGCGGTGGCGCCGGTGTAGCTGACCGCGCCGGTCTGCGCCAGCAACGCCAGGTTGAAGGCGGTGAAGTCGCTCATGCCGACGAAGCGCTTGCCGCTGTCGGCCATGGCCTTCCAGTCGATCGCGTGCAGCAGCCGGCCCATGCCGTAGCCGCCGCGCGTGACCATGACGATCGGCAGCTTCTGCTTGGCGGCGCGCGTCAGGCTGGCCAGGCGCTGCGCGTCGGTGCCGGCAAAGCGCTGGTGCTCGGCCAGCGCGGTGCGGTCCAGCGCGGTCTTGAAGCCCTGCGCGGCCAGGCGCTCGCGCGCCAGCTCGACGGTCTGGGGGTCACGCACCGCCGACGACGGCGAGATCAGGTAGATGCCGCGCGCGTCCGGGAAGCCGTGGACGTGGCCCGGTTCGTGGTCGTGGCTGTGGTCGTGGCCGCAGGCCTCGCCGCATTCGTGGTCGTGATCGTGGCTGGCGTGGTCATGCGCCGGGGCGGCGGCCGCCTTGGCGGCGCGCGCCTTGGCGCCTCGGGTGTTGCTCATGCGATGGATTCCTTGGCGCGGCGTTCGCGGAAGAACCGGCGCAGCAGATCGCCGCAGGGTTCCGCCAGCACGCCGCCGGTGACTGAAGTGTGATGATTGAGTCTGGGCACCGAGCCCACGTCCAGCACGCTGCCGCAGGCGCCGGTCTTGGGATCGTAGGCGCCGAACACCACCCGCGCCAGCCGCGCATGCAGCATGGCGCCGATGCACATGACGCAGGGTTCCAGCGTGACGTACACGGTGATGCCCGGCAGGCGGTAGTTTTCCAGCGCGCGCGCGGCGCCGCGCAGCGCGACGATCTCGGCATGCGCCGTGGGGTCGTGGTCGATGATGGTGCGGTTGTAGCCGCGCCCCAGGATGTCGCCCTGGGCCGAGACCACCAGCGCGCCCACCGGCACCTCGCCGATGTCATAGGCCGCCCGCGCCTGGTCCAGCGCCAGCGTCATGAAATCGGCATCCTGCGCGGTCCAGGGCGGCGTGGCCGCCATGGCGAGCGGCTCAACCACGGTACACCCGCGACTTGAGCGCGATGCGCCCGGCCAGGCTGGTCACGGCCTCTTCCAGCCACTGGTAAAGCTCGGCGTTCTCGTCGTAGCGCGCCTGGTTCAGGTTCGATACCCGGCCTTCCTCGATGAAGCCCCAGGCGCGGCTGCGCTTGTCACGGTGCTTCGGATCCCACACGCCGAAGGCGAAGCCGCCGGCGCGGCGGATGAGCGAGAAGCACGGGATGTCGGTGTAGCCGTCGCCGACGAACACCATCTGGTCGAACGGCACCCGCAGGCGGTCTTCGGGCACCTTGCGGTTGACCTCGAACGGCTTGTTGCGGAAATCGCGGCCGATGATGCCCTTCTGGATGTGGAACAGATAGCGCGTCTTGTCGGTGAAGCTGACGATGCGGCGCGGAAACTCGATGCCGCCGTCGGCGCCATAGGTGAATTCGGAGGCCCAGATCTCGGTGAACTCGTGGGCGATGGGCGTGGAGCGGACCACGTCGCCGATGCCGCTGGAGATCAGGTAGAACTCCAGCTGCACCTGCGGCTGCTCGGCCCGCACCGCGGCGCGCAGGCGCTGGAACAGCGTGGACACGCCGTCGTGCAGTTCGAGCCGCGCGCCCCAGTCCTGCAGGCGCTGCTGCGTGATGAGCCCATGCCTGCCCTCGCGCGAGAGCTGGATCATCTGGTAGAGGTAGGCGGGAACGGGATCCCAGTCCTGCCTGGACAGCAGCGGGTCGACCTGGTCTTTCCAGAAGGACGCCGTGTCCACCCCGATGCTTTCCAGGAAACCGGACGTGCTGTCCGAGGCCAGCGTGTCGTCGAAGTCGAAAATCAGGGCGATGACGTCGGACATGGATATGCGTGAGTAAGGGCGACAGCCGCCATTTTGCCTGATTGTGGCGGCGGCCGGGCCCCAGGGGCGCGGGGAAAGGGCATGACGCCCTCCCCTGGCCCTTCGAGCGCCGTTACTGGCGCATCGGCGCCGGCGGCGGCGCCATGCCCGGGGCGGGCGCCATGCCGGGCGCCGTGGCCGGCGGCGCGGGCGGCACCGTGCCGGCGGTGCCGGCGGGCACCTGGATCACGGTTTCACGCAGCACGCCACCGCCCTGCACGCTGCCGCGCACCTGGGTCGGCGAAGTCATCTGCGTGATGCAGTCCTGGCGCGAATCGGCCGGCAGGCGGTTGCAGCGTTCCACCATGTTCTGCTGGTGCTGGTCGGTGCTGCCATCGCTCAGGTGCTGGCGATTGGCTTCCTGGCGGGCGGCGCCCGCCTCGCGCATGCAGGCGGTGCGTTCCTGCCCGGTGCTGCCGTTCTTGCAAGCCGCCACATCCTGTTCGTATTGCGCCTGGATGCCGGCGCGGCCGATCGGGTCGGCCGCCTGCGCCGCTCCCGCGGCCAGCATCAGGCCTGCCGCGCAAAGGGATGCCGCAAGGCGTTTGGTGTGCATGGGACGTACATTCATGGCCAGCTCCTTGGAGAAAGAGGATTGAACCCGGGACGACGCGGCTTCGTGGGCCGGCGCCGTCTGCTTGATACAACTATCCCACGATGGGACGACGGGGACATGTCCAGCAACGTGCAATCGTAAGCTGAAGTTTCCGATGCTGCGACGCAATATCCATTGCGCCCGCGCAACCCGACGCCGGATTTTTCCGTTCCGTCCCTTTGCGTGCCCTGCTCGGCCCCCGCCCGCCTAGCGCGCGTCCAGATCGGCGTCGGCCTTGGTCAAACGGTTACGGTATACCGCCGCGCGCATCAGCAGCATCGCCGTCACCGGCGACGAGACGATCAGCAGCAGTGTAATGATCACTTCATGAAACACCGGCCGCGACGACAGCGCCGAAAACACCAGGATCGACGCGGCCAGCACGCAGCCGCAGCCCATGGTGTTGCCCAGCGTCGGCGCATGGATGCGGGCGTAGAAAGTGCGAAAGCGCAGCAGGCCGGCCGAGCCGGTCAGCGCCAGCAGGCCGCCCAGCACCAGCAGGATGCTGGCCGGAATGCTGGCCCACAGGGGAAGGGTTTCGATCATGGCTCGATCACCTCGCCGCGCAACAGGAAGCGCGCCATGGCCGTGGACCCCACGAAGCCGAACAGCGCGATCAGCAGCGCGATGTCGAAGTAGACCGGCGTGCCCGAACGGATGCCGAACACCAGCATGGTCAGCATGCCGTTGATGTAGAGCGTGTCCAGCGCCAGCACGCGGTCCTGCGCGGTGGGGCCGCGCAACAGGCGGATGGTGGCGAACACCATGCCCAGCGCAAAGCACACCAGGGCAAAGGACGCCGCCCAATACAGTATGGCGTTCATTCGAATATCTCCATCAAGGGGCGCTCATAGCGGTCCTGCACCAGGCGCACCCAGTCTTCCTCGTTCTGCAGGTCGAGCACGTGCAGCTTGAGACGGTGGTCGTCGGTCAGTTCGACCCAGACGGTGCCGGGCGTGTAGGTGACGATGCAGGCCAGCATGGCCAGGCCGTGCGGGTCGCGCATGGTCAGGGGGATCTTGATGAACCCGGGCGAAAAATCGTTGGGCCGCGGGTTCAGGATGAGCTTGGCGACCGCGACGTTGGACTTGATGATGTCCGCGGTCACGTGCAGGAACAGCGGAATCGCCTTCCACAGTCGCCGCGGCTTGGCGTGCAGCGGACGCAGGCGCGACGCGGCCCAGGTGAACCACAGGGCCAGCGCCACGCCCAGCGCGATCTGGCCGGCCGAGAGGCTTTCGTTCAGCACCAGCCACAGGACGAACAGGAACACCGGCAGGAAAAGGAAATACAGACGGCGCATCAGCTGCCTCCTTGCGCGGCGCGCACCGTCTGCGCGGACATGACGGCATCGATGTAGCTCTTGGGCTGGTCCAGCGAACGCGCGGCGTCGTCCAGGTAGGCCGACACCGGGCCCGCGCCCGCCGCCAGGCCCACGCACAGCAGCAGCAGGACGGCCACCGGCCCGGCTTCGATCACCCGCAGGCGCGGCGTGCTGCGGTCGTCGCTGGCCCAGAACACGCGGATGCCGGTGCGGCCCAGGCCGATCAGGCCCGCCAGGCCGGACACCAGCACCGCCGCCACCAGGATCCACGCGTCCATCGGCGGCGCCGATTCATTGGCGGCGGAAACCGCCGCCGACAGCAGCGAGAACTTGGCTACGAAGCCCGACAGCGGCGGCAGCCCGGTCACCAGCAAGGCGCAACAGATGAATGCCAGCCCCAGGAAAGCCATGGCTGCCGGGATGGCGACGCCGACCACGTCGTCGGAACGATTCACCGAGGTCGGGTCGTCCAGGTCGAAGGCGTCCAGCGTCACCGCCAGCACGTTGGCGCCGAAGCTGCGGGTGCGCTCGATCAGCTCGGCCAGCAGGAAGAAAGCGCCCGTGGTCAGCACCGAGCTGATCAGGTAGAACAGCGCCGGGCCGGTCAGCGTCACCCCCGGCATGCCCAGCGCCGTCAGCAGCGTGCCGGCCGAGACGATGACGCAATACCCCACCATCTTCTCGAGCTGCTGCGTGGCCAGCAGGCCCAGGCCGCCGAACAGCAGCGTGGCCAGGCCGGCCGCGAACATCCAGTCCAGGCTGAACGCGGCCGGCGCGCCGCTGGGCAGCAGCAGCGAACCAATGCGCAGCAGCGCGTAGATGCCGACCTTGGTCATGATCGAGAACATGGCCGCGATCGGCGCGCCGGCCGAGCCGTAGCCCTTGACCAGCCAGAAGTTCAACGGCCACGCCCCCGCCTTCACCAGGAAGGCCACGCCGAGGATGGCGGCGCCAGCCTCGAACAGCATGCGGTCCGAACCGGTCAGGTTGCCGGCGCGCAGCGCCAGGTCGGCCATGTTGAGCGTGCCGCTCACGCCATAGATCAGCGCGATGCTGATCAGCAGCAGGAACGAGGCCACCAGGTTGACGGCGATGTACTGCAGGCCGGCGCTGACGCGCGCCACGCCCGAGCCGTGCAGCAGCAGCCCATAGGACGCGGCCAGCAGCACTTCGAAGAACACGAACAGGTTGAACAGGTCGCCCGTCAGGAAGGCGCCGTTCAGGCCCATCAGCAGGAACTGGAACAGCGAATGGAAGTGCACCCCGGCGCGGTCCCAGCGCGCCAGCGCGTAGGTCAGCGTGGCCAGGCCCAGCACCGCGGTCAGGGTCAGCATGACCGCGGCCAGGCGGTCCACCACCAGCACGATGCCGAACGGCGCGGGCCAGTCGCCCACCAGGTAGACGCCGACGCCGTCCGGCCAGACGCCCGGCACGACGCCGCCGGCGACCGCCAGCAACGCAATGGCGGCGGCCAGTTGCGCCAGCGTCGACACCATGGCGATGGCGCCGCGCGCGTAGCGGCTGGTGTCGGCCAGCAACAGCATCACGGCGCCGGCCAGCAGCGGCGTGATGATGGGCAGGATGGGAAGGTGTTGCAGCCAGAAACTCAAGATTGGGACTCCCGTCCATCGACGTGGTCGGTGCCCGTCAAGCCGCGCGAAGCCAGCAGCACCACCAGGAACAGCGCGGTGGTGGCAAAGCCGATCACGATGGCCGTCAGCACCAGCGCCTGGGGCAGCGGATCGGCATACCAGGAAGGATCATGGGCCATGGCCGGGTCCACCACCGGCGGACGGCCCGAGGTCAGGCGGCCCATGCCGAAGATGAACAGGTTGACCGCGTAGGAGACCAGCGACAGGCCCATGATGAACTGGAAGGTGCGCGGCCGCAGCAGCAGCCAGACCCCCGAGCCCGCCAGGACGCCGATCGCGACGGCGTAAATCAATTCCATCAGGCTTCCCCCGTTTGTGCGGCGGCCGCCTGGCTTTCGGCGGCTGCCTTGCGTTGCGCGCGCAGCGATTGGTGAGCCAGCGCCACCAGCACCAGCACGGTGGATCCGACCACCAGCATGTAGACGCCCAGGTCGAACAGCAACACGCTGGACAGGTGCACGTGGCCCACCAGCGGCAAGGCGATGTCCCAGGCCAGCGCGGCCAGGAACGGCTTGTAGGCCAGCCAGGCGGCCACCGCCGCCGTTCCGGCGAACAGCAGGCCGATGCCGATCCAGTTCTGCGGGTTCAGGCGGCTGCGCGACTCGACCCAGTAGACCCCGCCCACCATGTATTGCAGGATCACGGCGGTGGCGAAGATCAGGCCGCCGACGAAGCCGCCGCCCGGCTGGTTGTGGCCGCGCAGCAGGAAATACACCGAGATCAGCGCCGCGGTCGGCAGCAGCAGGCGCACCAGCACCGTGGGCACCATCATCGGGCCGGTCGGCACCACCGACTTGATGTCGGGCGCGGCCGGCACCGGGCCGTCCTGGTCGATCTGCTGGCGCGGCAGGTCGGCGCTCTCGGGCGCCGGGCGGAAGCGGCGCAGCAGCGCATAGACCGTCAGCGCCACGATGCCCAGCACGGTGATTTCGCCAAAGGTATCGAAGCCGCGGAAGTCCACCAGGATCACGTTGACCACGTTGGTGCCGCCGCCATCGGGCAGCGCGCGGTCGACGAAATACGAGGAGATGGTCTCGCCCTGCGGCCGCACCAGCACGGCATAGGCCAGCGCCGCCATGCCGGTGCCGGCGGCGGTGGCCAGCAGCAGGTCGCGCAGGCGGCGGCCACGGGCCCGCAGCGTCGCGCCCAGGCCTTCGTCCTCGTCCTGCGCGATGCGGCGCGGCAGCCAGCGCAGGCCCAGCAGCAACAGCACCACGGTCACCACTTCGACCGACAGTTGCGTCAGCGCCAGGTCGGGCGCCGAGAACCAGACGAACGTGAGACAGGTCACCAGGCCCGCGCCGCCGGCCAGCGCCAGCGACGCCAGGCGGTGGTACTTGGCCTGGTAGGCGGCCGCCACGGCGCACACGCAGCCCACCAGCCACAACAGGGCGAACGCCGGGTCCACCGGGGCCGGGCGGCCGGTGCCGTCCAGCCAGCCGCCCGCGCGCAGCGGCAGCCAGGCCACGAACAGCGTGCCCAGCACGATCAGCACCATCTGCACCTGCAGGCGCGACGAAGCCAGCCAGCGCAGCAACCAGGCGGCCGCGACGCTGGAACCGTCCAGCAGCGCCTCGAACGAGCGGCGGCCATCCAGGCGGTAGATGAACGGCACCCGGCCCGGATTGGCGCGCTGGTGCGCGCGCAGCGCCAGGTACAGGATCACGCCCGCGGTCATGGCCACGAAGCTCATCACCAGCGGCAGGTTGACGCCGTGCCAAACGGCCAGGCTGTATTCAGGCATGTCAGCGCCCAGGATGCTGCGCGCCGCCGTGGCCAGGAACGGGCCCAGGGTCACGCCCGGCAGGATGCCCACCACCAGGCACATCAGCACCAGCAGGCCGCTGGGCACCAGCATCCAGCCGGGCGGCTCGTGCGGGGCGCGCGGCAGGTCGGTGGCCGGCGGGCCGAAGAACACCTGCAGGATGAAGCGCAGCGAATAGGCCACGCTGAAAGCCCCCGCCACCGTGGCCGCCAGCGGCAGGCCGGTGCGCGTTATCCAGTCGCCGCTGACGAAGGTGGTCTCGGCGAAGAACATTTCCTTGGAGATGAAGCCGTTGAGCAGCGGCACGCCCGCCATCGAGGCGGCGGCCACCATGGCCAGCGTGGCCGTGATCGGCATGGCCTTGTACAGCCCCGACAGGCGGCTCAGGTCGCGCGTGCCGGTTTCGTGGTCGACGATGCCCGCCGCCATGAACAGCGAGGCCTTGAAGGTGGCGTGGTTGACCATGTGGAACACCGCCGCCACCAGCGCCAGCGAGCTGTTCAGCCCCAGCAGCAAAGTGATCAGGCCCAGGTGGCTGATGGTCGAGTACGCCAGCACGCCTTTCATGTCCTGCTGGAAGATGGCGGCATAGCCGCCCAGCACCAGGGTGATCAGGCCGGCGCCGCCAATGATCCAGAACCATTCGTCGGTGCCCGCCAGCACCGGCCAGAAGCGCGCCAGCAGGAACACGCCGGCCTTCACCATGGTGGCCGAATGCAGGTAGGCCGACACCGGCGTGGGCGCCGCCATGGCATTGGGCAGCCAGAAGTGGAACGGGAACTGCGCGCTCTTGGTCAGCGCCCCCAGCGCCACCAGCACCAGCACGGCGGGATACCAGGGGTCGGCGCGCACCAGGTCGCCGGCGGCCAGCACCCGGTCCATGTCGTAGCTGCCGACGATGTGCCCCAGGATCAGCACCCCGGCCAGCAGGCACAGCCCGCCGGCGCCGGTCACCGTCAGCGCCATGCGCGCGCCGCGGCGGGCATCGAGGCGGTGATGCCAATAGGCGATCAGCATGAACGAGGCCAGGCTGGTCATTTCCCAGAACATGACCAGCTGGATCAGGTTGCCCGACAGCACCACGCCGAGCATGGCGGCCATGAAGGCCTGGAAGAACGAGAAAAAGCGCGGCACCGGGTCTTCCGGCGACATGTAATAGCGCGCGTACAGCACCACCAGCGCGCCCATGCCCGAGACGATCAGGGCGAACAACCAGGCGTAGCCGTCCATGCGCAGGGTGAATTGCAGCCCCAGCGCGGGCGCCCAGGGCATGTCGGCGCGGATCACGCCGCCATCGGCCACCTGCGGATACAGGCTGGCGACCAGAACCACGCACACCAGCGCGATGATGCCCGCCAACCAGGCCTCGGCGTTGCGGGCGTTGGAAGGCAGCAGCGCGGCGCACAGGCTGCCGGCAAACGGCAGAGCGAGGATCAGTATCAGCGACATGGCGTTCCGAGAATGTCCGGGCCCCCTCCCGCCAGCGCGGCAGCGAGAGACGAAACGAACCGGGGATTGAAAAACGGACGGAACCCTGGCCCGGTGCGTCGCTGCACTACACGTTGCCCCGCGGGGACTTCGACCAACGCCCCATTGAACGGCGCAGACAGAAACAAACGCAATAGCTTTATTGCAAGACCGGCCAAGAATCTCATCCGAAAAATATCAGATTCTTGTAAGTTATGCAGAGATTTATGCACGTACCGAGGGGATGACGACATGTTCGATGCGCATTCATTACGCATCCATGATGCCCCCGTTTTCGTTCAAGTTATTGTCAGCATACGTTTTTTAGCCACAACTTCGCCGATCAGGGCCTTTTCTGCGCGGCATCAAATACCCCCATGCGATGCAGGGGGAATCCCGATTGACCGGGGTGGTGTAACTGTGTGGAATGGCGCCCACGAAGCGTCGGCCAGGCCCGCATCCGCGCCCGGCGCGCTTCACCGACGCCGGCCATCGAAGCCGGCCGGCTCGGATTCAATAATATGGAGAAGACTCTTGACCGTGCTGTCCCAAGCCAAGGCCGCCCTGGCCACCGCCCTCGCCGGCCTCTGTCTCAGCGGCGCCGCGCAAGCCGCTGACGCCTACCCGAACAAACCCATCCGCCTGATCGTGCCGTTCGCGGCCGGGGGCACCACCGACATCGTCGCCCGTGTGGTGGCCGAAGGCCTGGGCCGAGAACTCGGCCAGGCCGTGGTGGTGGAAAACCGCGGCGGCGGCGGCGGCTCGATCGGCGCCGACGCGCTGGCGCGCTCCACCCCGGACGGCTACACCCTGGGCGTGGCCACCGTCAGCACCATGGCCACCAACCCCGCCACCAATCCCAAGACCCCCTACAACCCGCTCAAGGACTTCGCGCCCATCACCAATATGGTGAATGTGCCCAACGTGCTGACCGTCAATCCCGCGGTGCCGGCCAAGTCGGTGGCGGAGTTCGTCGCCCTGCTCAAGGCCAACCCCGGCAAGTACAGCTACGCCTCGTCGGGCGCCGGCGGCATCGGCCACCTGGACGGCGAACTGTTCAAGTCGCTGACCCAGACCGACATGGTGCACGTACCCTATCGCGGTTCGGGCCCGGCCCTGAACGACGTGATCGCCGGCCAGGTCAACGCCCAGTTCGACAACCTGCCCTCGTCCATGCCGCACATCCAGGCCGGCAAGCTGCGCGCCCTGGCCATTGCCGCGCCCAAGCGCCTGCCCGCCCTGCCGGACGTGCCGACCTTCGCCGAAGGCGGCCTGCCGGAAATGGACAATATGGCCTGGTACGGCCTGGTCGCGCCCGCCGGCACGCCCCAGGCGGTGATCGACCGCATCCACGATGCCACCGTCAAGGCGCTGAAGGATCCCAAGATCGCGCAACGCCTGGCCGACGGCGGCTCGCTGGTCGACGGCAACACGCCGGCCGAATACGCCGCCCAGATCAAGCGTGAACT
Organism: Achromobacter sp. RW408; assembly: GCF_003184165.1. Lineage (NCBI taxonomy): Bacteria > Pseudomonadati > Pseudomonadota > Betaproteobacteria > Burkholderiales > Alcaligenaceae > Achromobacter > Achromobacter sp. RW408. The sequence goes on along the minus strand of NZ_QHHO01000049.1, from coordinate 1,151,314 downwards.
GGAGCTGCGCCAGCGCATCGCCAAGGAACGCAACATCCAGTCGAGCAACTGAGGCTTGCCGCAAGGCATTGCCGCGTAGCCGGCGGGCAGGCTCCCTGTCCGCCGCTCCCCCCGCGCCGCAGGCTGGCAGCGTGGGGGCCGGATCAGCGGATTCGGACCATTCGGACGAGGCGCCCGCGACACATCGGCGGATGGCGGGCGCGGGCTCTGCTACCATTTCGCCCGTGCGAACCGATTTTTCCCGCCTCTCCGACGCCGCCTGCGTCCTTTGCGCCCTGCGCTCGACCCTGTTGAGCTCGCAGGAAGTCGCCGCGCGTTCCGCCTACGCGCGCTCCAAGCCCGGCTAAGCGCCCGCCTCCCCTCCCTTCCGTCTCGTCCGTACCGGCCGCCGCCGGCCGCCAGCACGTCCGTACGTCCCCATGTCGTGCGCACCGCCAGGCGCCAGGCCGGCCGCCGCCACCGCCTCGCCGAATGGCCGGGCGGTTTTCGCCACATGTTTCGTCCGCGCGCCGGCTTCGTCCGGCGGGCGGCGCCACGCCTTGATCGCCACCGAGCCATGCAACTCACCAAGAAATTCGTCAAAGCCAAGAATCCCTGCGCGGGAGGCTACAAATGGTTCCTGCGGGACCACAACGGACAGGGGGACTACCAGGCTGTCCTCGATGCCCTGGTGGCCGACGGGCGCGTGGGCGACGCCTGCTGGCTGCTGGACCAGTTCGGGCCGACCGACGCAGTGCTGAAGCTGGACACGCTCGACGCGCAGGCCATCGTCTTTGCCGGCACGCTGGAGGTGCGCATGGGCATCAACGTCGACAGCGTGGTGCGCGCCGGCCGCAGCATCATCACCGGCGGCGGCATTCGCGCCGGGGAATCCATCGTTGCGGGCGAGAACATCACCGCCGGCGCCAACATCGCCAGCGCCGGCGACCTGCGCGCGGGCGGCGACGTTTCCGCCGAATGGGGCATCGAGGTCGCCACCCTGCTGGACTGCCGCGGCAACGTGCGCGCCAAATGGGACATCTGCGCCGGCCAGGACCTGGCCGTGACCGGCCACCTGCGGGCCGGGCAGGACGTGCAGGTGCAAGGCGCCCTCAAATGCGGCCAGGGAATCAAGGCCGGCGGCGGCGTCCAGGCCGCCAAGGACATCGATGCCGCCTGCGGCATCCAGGCGGGCGCCACCATTGCCTGCGGCGGCCACCTGGCCGCGGGGTGGGGCCTGATCGCAGGCGAAGACATCCGCGCCGACGGCTCGATCCGCGCCGGCGAAGGCGTGCATGCCGATGGCTGCATCCAAGCGGGCGACGGCCATGGCGTCTATGCCGGCCTGAATGTGCGCCTGGACGCCTGGGCGGTCTGCGCCCGGGTCCAGGCGCGCGAGCGCCCGGCGCAACTGGTCAGCGGCCACTGGGCCGGCCAGGAAGAAACCGCGCACGCGTAGCGCGGGGGATATTAGCTCCCAGGCTGCGCGGCCGGCGCCCGCAGCACCAGCATCAAACCCAGCAGGATTCCCGCCATGCCGCCCAGGCTCAGCAGCGACAGCCGGTTGCCGAGCACCAGGTAATCCAGCGCCGCGGTGCCCGCCGGCACCAGGTAGAACAGGCTGGTGACGTTGACCAGGTTGCCGGACTGGATCATGCGGTAGAACAACAGCGTCGCGCCGACCGAGATCACCAGGCCCATCCACAACAGCGGCAGGATGAAGCCCACGCTCCAATCCGCATGCAGCGGCTGGAACGGCGCGAACAGCAGGCACAGCGCCAGGCTCACCACGTACTGCAGCGGCATCACGTCCATCGGCGCCTGGCGCACGCGCTTTTGCAGGATGGCGCCGGCCGTCATACTGGCCAGCGCCGCGAATGCGAAGGCCATGCCGGCCACCGAGAAACGCGCCATGCCGATGCTCTGGAACATCACCATCGCCAACCCGCACAGGGCCAGCAGCAGGCCCGCCAGCCGCATGGGCGGAAAGCGGCGCTCCAGCAGGGCCAGGGTCAGGATGGGTTGCGCCCCCAGCAGCGTGGCCAGCACGCCCGGCGTGATGCCATGGTCCAGCGCCAGCAGATAGCAGATGGAATAGCTGCCGATGAGCAGCAGCCCGGTCAGCGCGACGATACCGCGCGTGCCCGGCGCGGGCAGCCAGCGCCGCCGCCCCGCGCAGATCAGCAGCAACACCGCCAGGGCCAGAATGAAGCGCAGCAGCAGGAAGCCGAAGGCCGAGGCATGCGCCAGGCCCCATTTGGCGAAGATTGCGCCGCCGCTCCACAGCAGCACGAACAAGGAGGTGGAGCCGTAGGCGGCCCACGCATTGCGATTTGAAGACATGAGAATTTCTACCTGTCGGATATGGAACAGGCTCCCGCGGCGTGCGCGCGTCTTGCGAAGCACGGAACGAATCAGGCATGGACGCGCGGCGGGCGGACGCAAACGCGTCGGCGCATCAGCGCGGCGGATCCAGGCGATAAAGCGGGAGCGGGAGGTGTGCGGCGGTCAGCCGACGACGGCGGCCACGGGCGGATAGGCGCCCACGACGCCGGCGACGACATCGCACGGCGGCGGCGGAGCAGCCGGCGGCGATACGACCGTCGAGACGACAGGAGAAACCACGGGAGAGGACACGCCATGCCGCCGGCTTGCGCGCAGGCCGGCGCCGGCTGCGCGGGCAGCGAAGGCGGATTCGGCGGAAGGCGTGAAGTCGGGCATGTGAAACGCGTCGGGTTCGGTGATGAACCCGCGTAGCCTACCGGCGCGGCGCCCAGGCGTCAAGCGCCGATGCGACGCTGCTCGACGCCCAGGTCGCGCCAGGCCTCGCCATGGCAGGTGAACATCAGGATCTGGTGGCGCGTGGCGGCATCGAACAGCGCGCGCTTCATCAGGTCGCGGCGGCCGTCGTCAGTGTGCACCAAGGCGTCGTCCAGCAACAGCAGCGTCGGGCGCCCGGCCTCGCGCAGCAGGTCGGCGTAGGCAAAGCGCGCCAGGATGCCCAATTGCTCGCGCGTGCCGAAGCTGAGCGCGTCCAGCGGGTCCTCGCCGCCGGCACGCTGCAGGGCGGCAGGCAACAGCGCTTCGTCCAGACGCAGCGCCGATTCGGGGAACAGCAGCGCCAGGTAGTGGCTCAGACGGCGGGCCAGCGGCGCCTGCAGGCGCTGGGTGGCGGCGTCGCGTTTGCCGGCCAGCAAGGTGGACAACAGCTCAAGCGCCTGCGCGCGGCGCTGGAACTCATCGCGGCGGCGCTGCAGGCGTTCGCAGGCGGCCTCGGCTTCGGACAATCGTTCGCCCAGGCCTTGCGCGCCGGCCTGCTCCAGCTTGCCCAGCAGTTGCTGGATCTCGCTGTGGCGCCTGTGCTGGGCGTCGCGTTCGATGGCGGCGGATTTCTCGTAGCGTTGCGCGTCCTGCTCCAGCAATTCGGGGCGCAGCGCTTCCAGCGCGGCCTGCGCCTGATGCAGGCGTTGTTCGAGCAGGTCGTGGCCGTTGCGGGCCTCGGCCAGGCGGCCGGCACGATCCTGGCGCTGCGCCGCGCGTTCGGGCGATTGCAGGTCGGCGCCGCGCGCGGCAGCCTGGGTTTCGAGCAGTTGGGCGCGGGCGCCGTCGGCATCCAGGGCGCGCTGGACCGCCGCCAGGGCCTGCTCGGCTTGCGCGGCGCTGGCTTCGGCATCGCGCAACGCCTGGCGCGCGGCCGGCGGATCGACGTCGTCGGCCTCTGCCGCCGGGGGCAGCAGTGCCAGCCGTTCGGCCAGTTGCGCGCGCCGCGCCTGCGCTTCGTTGCGCTGGCCGCGCAGCGCGTCCACGCCCTTGGGCGCATGGATCGCCAGCGTCTTGCGCATGGCGTCCAGCTCGCGCTGCAAGGCGATGCCGCGCGCGTGGCGTTCCTCGGCCTCGGCCGCGTGGGCCACGCCCAGGCGCGCCAACAAGGCGGCGCTGGCGGCCTGCATCTGCGCCAGTTCGCGCTTGAGCGCCGGCAGGTCCTGGCCGCCCGGTTCGATGCGCAAACGCCCCAGGCCGGGCAATTCCAGTTCGGCCGCGGCGGTCAGCAGCAACTCGCCGTTGCCGGCCAGCGCGGCGCCGTCCAGCCGGGCCTCGCGGCCCGCGTCGAACGCATAAGACAGGCGCGTGGCAATGGCCTGCTGGCGCAGTTGCAGGTCGCCCAGCGCGCGCTCGCTCTTGCGCAGGGCCTGGATATCGGCGTCGGCGATTTCGATGCGCACCGCTTCGGCCTTCAACGTCGAGCCCTGCTCGATCAGGCGGGTGGCTTCTTCCAGCGCGCCGTCCAGGCGTTCGATGTCGCGCGCCAGCTGGTCGAGTTGCTGCTGCAGATCGCGCCGGTCGGCCACCGCCTGCACCGCCGCGACCCGCTGGCGCGCCTGCTCGGCGGCGGCAACGTGCGTATCCCGGAGCCGCCGGGCGCGGGCCAGCGGCTCCTGCGCCTCCTGGACGGCGGCGCGGGCGGCCTGCGCCTGCGCCACCAGGGCCTGCAGCTCGGTTTCGTCCTGCTGGTCGCGGCGCACCTGCTCCTGCAGCACCGCGAGGGTCTGCGCGGCCTGGCGCTGCTCGCGCTGCAGCCCTTCGAAGGCTTCGCGTTCCTTGGCCACGGCCGTGAGCCGGGCGCGCGCCTCGGCCGCGCGCGCCTCGAGATCCTTCCAGGGTTGGCCGGCCTCGGCGCGCGCATGCTCGGCGCGCAGCGCCGCCAGCCGGTCGACGTCGGCGTCGAGCTGGGCCTTGGCCTGGGCGCATTGGTCGCGCTCGGCCTGGGCGGCGGCGAGCGCGTCCTCGGCGTCCTTGTAGACGCCCTTGGGGCGGCCGTTGCGCGCATCCAGCAAGCTGGCGCGCTCGGCGGCCACGCGTTCATAGAGCCGGTCGCCGTCGCCGGAGGCCAGCTCGCCGGACAACTGCGTCAGGGCCTCGCGCAAATGGCCGCCGGCATGGCCGGCCGCGGTTTGCAGGTTCTGGCCGTCGCCCTGCTGGATCCACAGCAGGCCCGGCACGCCGGCCAGGTCGGGCTTGCTCTGGCCGCGCGCGGCCAGTTCGAAGCCCAGCAATGCGGCCAGCGTGTTCTCGGCTTCCTCGCCTTCCAGCCGTTGCGCGCCGTTGTCGATCAGCAGCTCGCAGCGGGCGCGCGACAGGAAATACTTCTTCAGTTGGTAATCATGGCCGCCATGGCTGAACGCCAGCTCGACGCCGGGACGGGCGCCGCTCTCGCCGCGCGGCGCCAGGTCGGACACGGTGCGGGTGCTGTAGCGTTCCAGGAACGCGGCGCGGATGGCCGCGGCCACGGTGCTCTTGCCGGCCTCGTTGGGACCCACGAACAGGTTCAGGCCATCCTGCAGGCCATCCAGCACCAGGGGCTGGCGGAACTTGCGGAATTCTTCCAGGGCGATGCGCGTGAGCTTCATTGCGCGCCTCCCGCGGCGGTGCCTTCGCGTTGGAAGCGCAGCAGCAGCCGCAAGGCCTCGCCGGCCACCGCCGCCTGCTCGGGATCGGCCTGCATGGCCTGCAATTGCGTCGCCACTTCGCCGACGTAGCCGCTGGCGCCCAGTTGCGCCAGGTCGGCGTCATCGGGTTCGAGCAGCAGGCCGGAAAAGTCCGGCAGCACCGCCCTCGCCTGCGCCGCGGCCTGGTCCACGGCGCGTTGCAGCGCCTCCCAGGTCGGCACGTTGACGTGGCCCTGCAGCTCCAGCCGCAGCACGTCCTCGGCGCGCAGCGCCGCCAAGCGCTCGGCCAGCGCCTGGGCGTCGGTCGGCAGGCTCAGCGTTTCGGTCCAGGCCGACCAGCGGTACTTGCCGGTGGCCACGCGCTCGACCTGCGGCGTGGCGCCGGGCGCGGCGATGCGCACGTCCAGCACGTAGCCGGGTTCGTTGCCGCGAAAGCGGTCCTGTTCGGGCGTGCCGGCGTACCAGGTGCGTTCGTCGATGGACAGGCAGCCGTGCCAGTCGCCCAAGGCCAGGTATTCCAGCCGCGCGCGGCTGGCGCGATCGGGAGCGATGGGGTTGGTGGCGTCGATGGTGTCCGGCAGGCGCCCGGCCACGCTGCCATGGGCCAGGCCCACGCGGATGCGACCCGGTTCGGACTCCATGGCGTCGAAGGCCTGGGTGACGTCGTCGTAGGTATGGCGCTGGGTCAGCGGCGCGGCCAGCACCGCGAGGTTCTGCGCCGCCAGGTCGACCACGCCGGGGCGCGGCGGCACCCGCACATTGGGCGGAATGCAGCCCAGTTGCGCGGCGCGGCTCCAGACGCTGTCGGCCAGCGCCGCGTCGTGGTTGCCGGCGATCATGACCCAGGGGCCGGCATAGGCGGCCAGCGCCGCGAACAGGCGGCGGATGGTACGGTCGGACACGCCCTGCGTATCGAACACGTCGCCGGCCACCAGCACCGCGTCGACCTGGCGCTCGGCGGCCAACGCGGCGATGCGCGCCACGGCATCGAAGCGGGCCTCGGCCAGCAAGGCGGCGTCATCGGTTTCGAACTGGCCGTACTGGCGGCCGATCTGCCAATCGGCGGTGTGCAGGAAATGGGTCATGCGGGGATTGTAGAGGCCGGCGGCGGCCGCCAGGAACATCGGCAGGGCGCAAGCTGTCGCAAAAGCATCCGCCCGCGCCCCGACGGAACAACGGCCCGGCCGGCATTGTGCGCCGGGCGGGCCGTCGAGACGCCGGCTTTTGGCCGGCGCCGAAGGAAACGCGTGCGGGGATCGGGCCGGACTCAGGCGCCCTTGCCGCCCAGCACCAGCGGCCGTTCGGCCGGGGCGTGGCGGTCGTAGCGCGACAGCGCCAGGCCGTCGGTGCGGATCTGCGGACGCTGGCCCAGGACCTGGTCGGCCACCAGCTTGCCGGAGCCGCAGGCCATGGTCCAACCCAGCGTGCCGTGGCCGGTGTTCAGGAACAGGTTGCCGTAGCGGGTCGGGCCGACCACGGGCGTGCTGTCCGGCGTCATCGGGCGCAGGCCGGTCCAGAACTCGGCGCGGGCCACGTCGCCACTGCCCGGGAACAGGTCATTGACCACCAGCTCCAGCGTCTTGCGGCGCGCGTCCTTCAGGCGCAGGTCGAAGCCCGACAGCTCGGCCATGCCGCCGACGCGGATGCGGTCGTCGAAGCGGGTGACGGCGATCTTGTAGGTTTCGTCCAGGATGGTCGAGACCGGCGCGGCGGCCTCGTCCTTCATGGGGATGGTGAGCGAATAGCCCTTGACCGGGTACACCGGCAGGTCCAGGCCGAGCGGCTCCAGGAAGCCGCGCGTATAGCTGCCGAACGCGGCGACGTAGCGGTCGGCCGTCAGGACCTCATTGCCGACGCGCACGCCGGTCACCTGGCCGCCGGCGGTGTTCAGGCCGGTGACGGACTGGTTGTAGCGGAACTCCACGCCCAGCGCCGCGGCCATTTCGGCCAGGTGGGTGGTGAACAGGCGGCAGTCGCCGGTTTCGTCGTTCGGCAGGCGCAGGCCGCCGGCCAGTTTGTGCAGGGAACGCGCCAGCGCCGGCTCGGCGGTGACCAGGCGGTTGCGGTCCAGCAGCTCGTAGGGCACGCCGACCTCTTCCAGCACCGCGATGTCGCGGCGCGCGGCTTCCATCTGCGCCTCGGTGCGGAACAGCTGCAGCGTGCCGCGGGCGCGCTCTTCATAATGGATGCCGGTGTCGGCGCGCAGCTCGCGCAGGCAATCGCGGCTGTACTCGGCCAGGCGCAGCATGCGTTCCTTGTTGACCGCGTAGCGCTCGGCCGAACAGTTGGCCAGCATCGCCGCCATCCACTTCAGCTGGTAGAGGCTACCGTCCAGGCGGATCGCCAGCGGCGCGTGCTTCTTGAACAGCCACTTGATGGCCTTGAGCGGAATGCCGGGCGCGGCCCAGGGCGTGGAATACCCCGGCGACACCTGGCCGGCGTTGGCGTAGCTGGTCTCCTGGGCGGCGCCGGGCTGGCGGTCCAGCACCGTCACTTTGGCTCCCTGGCGGGCCAGATAATAGGCGGTGGTGGTGCCGATGACGCCGCTGCCGAGGACGATGACGTGCATGATTCTTTCCGAAGTTTGGATTTGGTCAGGAATTTCGGTAGTCTATGAGCCTCATGACAGTGAAAATCACTGAAGATTTTCATTAGGCAGTGCTTTTTCCCGGCCAACCCTGTTTTTTTACCCGTCCGAAGTGAAATGCGCGACCTTGATCGTATCGACCTGAAAATCCTGGATATCCTGCAGCGCGAAGGCCGTATTTCCGTCACCGAACTGGCCGAGCGTGTCAGCCTGTCGGCCACGCCCTGCTCCGACCGGATCAAGCGCATGGAACGCGAAGGCGTGATCTCCGGTTACCATGCGCGCGTCAATCCGGCGGCGCTCGGCAAGAACCTGCTGGTGTTCCTGGAGATCAAGCTCTCGGCCAAGTCGGGCGACGTGTTCGACAAGGTCAAGAAAGAACTGCTGTACGTGCCCGAGGTCATGGAATGCCACCTGGTGTCGGGCGATTTCGACTACCTGGTCAAGGCCCGCCTGACCGAAATGAATGAATACCGCCGCCTTCTTGGCGAAATCCTCAAGCGCCTGCCCGCGTCGGCCGAATCCCGCAGCTATGTGGTGATGGAGGAGATCAAGGAGACGCTGTTCCTGCCCGTCGACCGGTAGCAATTCCCGCGTCTTGTTACCGGCAGGCGCGCCACCTGCTGCTATGCTGCGGCCCTCCCTGTCCGCGCCCGGCGCCCGCCCCGGTCCCGATGACCTGGCCCCGATTTCTTTGCCCCATGACTCTATGACCCGTCTCTACAAGTACTTCTTCCGCGGATTGATCACCGTCCTGCCCCTGGCGTTGACGATCTACCTGCTCTACATCTTCCTGGCCTGGACCGAGGCGGTGGCGCTGACCTTCCTGCGCCCGTTCATCGGCGGCTTCTACTTCCCCGGCCTGGGCCTGCTGCTGGGCATCCTCGGCATCCTGGCGATCGGCTACCTGGTGTCCAAGGAACGCGTCAAGCGCGTGATGGCGTTGCTGGAAATGCCTTTCACCAACCTGCCGGTGGTCAAGAGCATCTATTCGTCGCTCAAGAGCTTCGCCGACTACTTCTCGCCCAGTTCCAAGGCCACCGCCCAGCAGGTGGTGATCCTGCGCGTGCCGGGCCAGCAGTTGGAGCTGGTCGGCCTGGTGACGCGCCGCAACCTGGAAGGCCTGCCGGAAGGCTTCACGCAGGGCGAGCGCGTGGCCGTGTACCTGCCGATGGGCTATATGATCGGGGGCTACACCGTGTTCGTGCCGCAGGAATGGGTGCAGCCGATCCAGATGTCGGTCGAGGAAGCCATGCGCTCGTCGCTGATCGCCTGGATGGCGCGCGCCGAAACCCCCAGCGGCCGCCCCGTGGCGCCGGCCGACGTGCCGCCGATGCCGCCCGCCCCGCCGGCTCCGCCCGCTGGCGGCGATGTCCCCGGCGGCCGGGCCTGAACCGCCCGCTCCTCATTCAACGCCCGTCCGTTCCATGCCCATCATCGAATTCACGCTTGCCGAAGGCAGCCCCTTTATTGAAGTCAACCAACTGCTCAAGGCCACCGGGGTCTGCGACAGCGGCGGCGCCGGCAAGATGCTGGTGGCCGAAGGCCACGTAAGCGTGGGCGGGGTGGTCGAAAGCCGCAAGACGGCCAAGATCCGTCCCGGCCAGATCGTCACCTGCGGCGACGTCCGTATCGTGGTGCGCGCGCCATGAAGTTCAGGATGTCGCAGAACTCCATCTTCGCGGTGCTGCTGCGCTCGCCGTGGTGGATGAGCGCCGGCGTGGCGCTGCTGCTGTCGGTCGGCGGTTTTGCCGCGTTGCCGTTGGAGTATGCGGCGATGGGCGTGTTTGCCGCGGTGCCGTTCGCCGTGATCGCCATCATGGCGGCCTACAAGCAGTTGCGCGCGCCGTCGGGCGCGCGCGTCGAGGCCGTGGCGCAGGCCGCCGCGGCCATGTCGTGGCAGCAGTTCGCCGCCACGGTCGAGGCCGGTTTTCGGCGCGACGGCTGCGAGGTCGAACGGCTGCAAGGGCCAGGCGCCGATTTCGCCTTGACCAAGGATGGCCACGTCGCCATGGTCGGCGCCAAGCGCTGGAAGGCCGCGCGCGTCGGCGTCGAGCCGTTGCGCGAACTGCAGGCCGCGCGCGAAAAGCGCGGCGCGCGCGAAGCCATCTATATCGCCTTGGGCGAGGTGTCCGACAACGCGTTGCAGTACGCCCGCGCCCAGGGCGTGTCGCTGATGACGGCGCCGGAACTGGCCAAGCTGCTGCGCGACCTGAAACCCTGACCCGCGGCGCCGGGCCGCGCGCCCGGTCGCCGATCCCCGCCGCCGCGGGCGCAATGCCCGGCGGCGCGGATGCCAACCTCGGAGGACCTGCCGCATGATTCCTCGCCTGCTGGCCGACGCCGTCCTGATCGTGCACGGCCTGTTCGTCGCCTTCGTGGTGTTCGGCGGCCTGCTGGCGCTGTGGCGCTGGCGCGTGGCCTACCTGCACCTGCCGGCGCTGGCCTGGGGCGCGATGGTCATCGGCATGGGCTGGGTCTGCCCGCTCACGCCGCTGGAAGTCTCGCTGCGGCAGCAGGCCGGCCAGCAAGGCTATGCCGGTGGCTTCATCGAACACTACGTGCTGGCGCTGATCTACCCGGACGGCCTGACGCGCGGCATCCAGATCGCGCTGGCGCTGCTGCTGGTCGTTGGCAACCTCGTCATCTACACCCTCTGGGCGCGCCGCCGCCTGGCCCGCCGCGCCCGCGCGCTGGGCGCCTGAATCCTGGACACGAAATCCCATGAGCTTCCTGAAGAAACTGCTCGGCAAGCAAGCCGACCCCGCCGATGACGGCGCCGCGCCCGCGGCCGATGCGGCGTCGATTCCCGAACCGATTTCCGAACCCATTTCCGAACCCGACTCCGAGCCGGCCTCCGCGCCGGACAGCCAGGCCGACATGATCCGCGCCTACGACGCCTATGGCCGCGAAATCTTCGTGCCGCGCGACCAGTGGCGCGACAACGTGCTGGCCGGCGCCGTCGAGCGCCACTGGGACGACCCCGACTCGCTCGCCGGCCTGATCATCCAGTCGCTCGGCGACGGCTTCATCGATGAAATGGTCAGGCCCGCCGACCGACTGGTCGAACTGCAGCCGGGCGCCGAGCGCGGCGTGGTGCTGCAGGCCATCGTCTACATGAAGACCGGCCGGCTCGACGACGCCGAACGCGTGCTGCGGGATTTTATGGCCGCGCACGGCGAGACCGGCATCGTCCTGACCAACCTGGCCAAGATCCAGGACGAGCGCGGCGACGAGGCCGGCGCCCTGGCCACGCTGTGGCATGCGCTGAAGCTGGATCCCAACCAGGATAACGGCCTGGGCTGGTACGAGGCCATCCACCGCGAACACGGCGGCGATGCCGCCGGCGTGGCCGCCATGCGCAAGGTTGCCGCCCTGCCCGGCAGCTGGCGCGCGCAGTTGTGGCTGGCGCACGGCGAACTGGGCGCGCACAACCTGTCCGGCGCGATCGCGATGTATGAAGAGTCGTTGGCCCGCGCCGGCACGCCCGCGCCCGCCGACCTGCTGGCGCAGATGAGCGGCGACCTGGGCAACGCCGGCGCGATCGAGCCGATCGTGCAACTGGCCGGGCCGCGCTTCGATGCCGCGCTGCACGGCATCCAGGTGGGCAACAACCTGATCCGCGCCTACGTCGAACTGGGCCGGCCCGACCAGGCCCGCGCCATCCTCGACCAGCTCTACGCGCAGCAGCGCCCCGACTGGAAGGACAACCTGGCCTATTGGGACACCGAACTGGCGCGCGCCGCGCTGGGCGACGGCGCGGCCGAGCCGGCGCAGATGCGGCTGGCGATGCTGCTGGGCCGCGGCCCGGTCTGGCTGACGCCCGATTCGCCCGCGGCGGCGCTGTTCACCCGCGTGACGCCCGACCGTCCGCTGGTGTCGTTCCTGGGCGGCTCGGCCGAGATCGGCGCCGCGCCCGAGCGCGCCGAGCGGCAGCTGGCCGACGCCACCGGCCGCCTGAGCCGCGCCCTGCCCCTGTACTTCAACGAACAGCTGGCGCTGCGTTGCGGCCTGCGCACGCAGACGCTGGTGCCGTGGCTGACCGAACCGCATCCCGGCTTCCTGCTGAGCGGCGCGGCCTGGGACGACACCGGTGCCATCGGCTACGCGCAGCAATGCGAGGCGCAGAGCGATTACGTGGTGATCTCGCACCTGGTCACCACCGCCGAACCGTGGCGCGCCGAAGTGCGCGTGGTGCGCACCGAGGACGCCGAATGCATCGGCGCCCTGTCGGCCGAATTCCCGATGGCCGATCCCACCGCCGCGCTCCAGCGCCTGACCGAGGAACTGGTGGCGCTGGTGGGCCGCGCCACCGCGCAGGCGCCGCTGACGGCGCCGGACAACTACACGGTGCCCGACGGCGCGGCCTTCCCGTACTACCTGCTGCGCCTGGAACAGCTGCTGGCGGTGCGTTGCAACGGCGCCAATCCGGACCAGCCGGGCCAGCTCAATGGCGAACGCGAAATCCTCGACGGCAACCTGCGCCAGTGCCTGGACTTCCCGCGCAGCGTCAATGCGCGCCTGCTGCTGGCGCAGACGGTGCGCGCCATGAAGAAGGTGCGGCCGGATGTGGCGGCCGAGTTCGAGGAAAGGATTGCGCGGCTGCAACGCGAGCAGCCGCTGGAAGCGTCGGCGCAGGCCGCGGTGCAGGCCTTGCTGGACTGATCGCGCGCTTCTACAGGGCGCGCGCGATCACCAGCCGCTGGATGTCGCTGGTGCCTTCGTAGATCTGGCACACGCGCACATCGCGGTAGATGCGTTCCACCGGGAAGTCGGCCAGGTAGCCATAGCCGCCCAGCGTCTGGATGGCGGCCGAGCAGACCTTCTCGGCCATCTCGGAGGCGAACAGCTTGGCCATCGAGGCCTCGGTCAACGCCGGCCTGCCGGCCTCGCGCAGCGCCGCCGCGTGCAGCACCATCTGCCGCGCGGCGTGGATCTGCGTGGCCATGTCGGCCAGCCGGAACGACACCGCCTGGTGCTCCATGATGGGCTTGCCGAAGGCCTGGCGGTCACGGGCGTAGTCGCGCGCGCATTCGAACGCCGCGCGCGCCATGCCGACCGACTGCGAGGCGATGCCGATGCGCCCGCCCTCCAGGTTCGACAGCGCGATCTTGTAGCCCTCGCCCTCCTCGCCCAGCCGCCACGCGGCGGGAATGCGCATGTCCTCGAAGGCGATCTGGCAGGTGTCAGACAGATGCTGGCCGAGCTTGTCCTCGACCCGCACCACCTGGTAGCCCGGCGTGTCGGTCGGCACGATGAAGGCCGAGATGCCGCGCTTGCCGGCCTGCGGATCGGTGACCGCGAACACGATCACCAGTTGGCCCGTGCGGCCCGAGGTGATGAACTGCTTGGCGCCGTTGAGCACGTAGTGGTCGCCGTCGCGCACCGCCCGGGTGCGCAGGCTGCTGGCGTCGGAGCCGGCCTGTGGCTCGGTCAGCGCGAAACCGCCGATGGCGGCGCCCGTGGCCAGCGGCCGCAGGAACTGGTCTTTCTGCGCGTCGCTGCCGTACTTCAGGATCGGCATGCAGGCAACCGAATTATGCACGCTCATGATGGTCGAGCAGGCGCCGTTGCCGGCCGCGATCTCCTCGAGCGCCACGGCGTATGACAGGTAGCCGCTGGCGTTGCCGTCCCATTCCTCCGGCACCAGCATGCCGAAAAATCCCAGGTCGGCCATCTCGCGGATGGCGTCGGCCGGATAGTGGTGTTCGCGGTCCCAGCGCTCGGAATTGGGCGCCAGGCGTTCCTGCGCGAAACGGCGCGCCATGTCCTGGACGCTGAGCTGTTCTTCGGTCAATAGCATGTTCGATGTCTCCTGGTCGGGCAGTGCCGGACTGGCGCGGGTGGACGCCGTCCGTGTTCTCTTGCGCGGGCCGGCGGCCCGGGATGCGGGCGCGGCACGATTGCGAGAATACACCGGCGCCGTGCCCGCTAGCGCTCCGGGCAGTGCGGATGCAGCTTGAGCCGTTCCTGGAAGTCCCGCGCCAGCTGGTCCATGCGGATCGTGGCGAAGCGTTCCAGCAGCAGCCGGCGCGACTCGGCCATCGCGCCTTCGAGCCCGGCGTTGACGGCCTGCTCCACCAGGCACTTGGGTTCGCTCTGGTCCAGTCCGAGCGCGAAGATCGGCGGCTCGCCCAGCGCCTGATAGACGTCCAGCAAGGTCAGTTCGGACAACGGGCGCGTCAGCACCCAGCCGCCGCCGTGGCCCTTTTCCGATTGCACGTAGCCGCGTTCGCGCAGGCCGGACATCATGCGCCGCACCACCACGGGATTGGTGTTCAGCATCTTGCCGATGGTCTCGGAGGTCAGCGGCGCATCCTGCTCCGCCATGTGCAGCAGCACGTGCAGCATGCGGGACAGGCGGTTATCGCTGCGCATGGAAAGACTCCTGGTTCATGGTTTGAAACATTATAAGTTGCGTGACCACGCGTTCCCGCCGTATCATGCAACTTTTAAAGTATCGAGAAGCCCATGAAGCCCGAAAAACTGCCCCCTTGCTACGACGCCATCATCATCGGCGGCAGCTTCGCCGGCCTGTCGGCCGCCATGCAGCTGGCCCGCACCCGCCGCCGCATCGCGCTGGTGGATGCCGGCCTGCCGCGCAACCGCTACGCGGCGCACTCGCACGGCTTCCTGGGCCAGGACGGCAAGACACCGGCCGAGATCGTGGCCGTGGGGCGCGCCCAACTGGCCGCCTACCGCAGCGTGGATTTCATCGACGGCGCCGCCACCCACGCCAGCGGCGAGTCGGGCCGCTTCGCCATCACCATGGAGGACGGCCGCGAACTGCGCGGCGCCCGCCTGATCCTGGCCATCGGCGTGCGCGACGAACTGCCCGACCTGCCCGGCCTGCGCGAACGCTGGGGCCGGACGGTGCTGCATTGCCCCTATTGCCATGGCTATGAAGTGGCCGACCAGCCGCTCGGCGTGTTGGCCGCCCACCCCATGTCCTCGCACCAGGCGGCGCTGCTGCCCGATTGGGGGCCGACCACCTATTTCACCCAGGGCGAGTTCGAGCCGGACGCCGAGCAGGCCGCGCTGCTCGCCGCCCGCGGCGTGCGCATAGAGCGCACGCCGGTGGCGCTGCTGCTGGGTCCGGCACCCCGGATCGACGCGGTGCAACTGGCCGATGGCCGCCGCCTGCTGGTCAACGCGCTGTTCGTCGCCAGCCGCGTGCACATGGCCAGTCCGCTGGCGATGCAACTGGGCTGCGCCTTCGATGAGGGATTGCTGGGGCCTTACTTGCGGGTCGATGATTTCAAGCAGACCACGGTGCCCGGCGTCTATGCGGCGGGCGACGCCAGCCTGCAGATGGGCAACGCCACGCTGGCCAGCGCTTCGGGCGTCATGGCGGGCGTGGGCGTGCACCAGTCGCTGGTGCGCGAAGACCCCGTCAAATGCTGGCGCGCGCAGGCCAGCCGGCCGGTGTAGGCGCCTGCGCGGACCGTGTCGTGGGGCCGATGACAGAGCGCGGCGTCCGCCGTGTCGCGGGCATCCGTCATGCCGGATCCTTGCGGCCGGCGCTGGCGAATTTCTTCCAGTCCTCGTTCTCGACCAGCGTCGAACGGAACACGCGCAGTTTCTCGCAGCCCTTGATCGATTTCAGCGCCTTCTTGACCTGGTCGCAGACCGTGGCCGGCAGCCACGGACTGAGCGTGACGCGCTTGATGGTCGCGGGCGAAACCGGGATGCGCAGCACCGGCGTGTCGCGCATCTTGCGGCAGACGAACAGGCGGAATTCCTTTTCATCGCGAAAGGCATGGCGCTTGAGGAACGGCAGGTCGGCCTCGGCCGGCGGCTGCTCGCGCAGCGATTTGATGGTGCGGTACTGCACCGCTTCGGCCCGCAGGTCGGGCACCGCCCTCACCTGCTCGATCAGCTTTTCCTTGTCGAATTCGATGCAGACGCCGCCGCTGCCATGCGAGAACACGCGCCAGTGGTGGTAGGTCTCGGAGGCCTCGGCCAGGCAAAGCGCATAGATGCCCAGCAGGCGCTTGGCGCGCGCGTATTCCTCGATGTAGAAGGAATCATTGCGGTCGTCCCACGCCTTCGGATTGAGCAGCGCCAGTTCGCCCGACTGCAGGTAGTCGATCAGGTAGGGAAGCTCGGTGTATCTGCGCAGCGAGGTGGCCAAGGCGGTGCTCCGGTGAAAACCCAGCCGCCAGTCTACCCGCATCGCCGCCGGCACGACGTTACACTGGCCCCTTGCCAAAAGGAGACCCCATGCAGCAGAACAATGGTGAAGGAAGGCAAGCTACCCGGCGCCACGCGCCTACCAGTCAGCGGTTCTGGTACATCGTCCTGGCGGGCACGCTGGTCACCCTCAGCTATGACCTCATGCCGCTGCTGCGCGGCCAGCTCTCGCCCCTGCTCAAGCTGATCGTGCCCGGACTGCTGCTGGCCGGGCTGTACCGTGGCAGCGAATGGGCGCGGTGGCTGCTGATGATATCGTTGCTGGGCTTCGGTGTGCTGGTCATGTACCTGACGACCTCGCTGATGCCCTATTCGATCGACATCTGGCTGCACCGCTTTGTGTGCAGTGCCGCCATGGTGGCCACAGGGCTGTACCTGGCGCTGGCCAGAAAGGACTTCGCGCGTTACTGCAATTACGTCGCGCTGCGCGACGGGCCGAAGGCGGCGGCCAGGAGACGGGCCGCCGAACAGGCCAACCGCCAGAACTCGGCGCGCTAGCGGGCAGCGGCCTTCACGACAGCAGTGGTTGAAGGCCGGCTTGCCCAGCGCCGGTCAGCGCAACGCGTTCCTGAAGAACGCGACCACGGCCGCGTTGAAATCGCGATGCCACGCCGCGCGGTCGAAACCCGCCGCATCGCGGCAGATCGCCGGCGCGGCCTCGGCCTGCGCGGTGGCGCACGGCGCCAGGAAGGCGAAATGCCCGGCGCCGGCGACCGGGTGGAACTCGGGCGCGGCCAGCCCCAGTCGTACCGCATCGACGCTGGCCGGCGTGACGCCGTCACCGCCCCGCGCCGAGGCCCACAGCTGCACCGGGATCGACACCGCCTTGAGCGCCTCGGCGCTGAAGGCGTTGAGCGGATCGGCGATGACCAGCGCCTTGATGCGCGCATCCTTCACATAGGGCTGCGCCGGCACCTTGCCGTCGCGGATGTCGCGGCACATCGGCAACGCCGGCTCGTCGGCGCAGAGGCCCAGGCCCAGCTTGAAATCGGGCGCCGCGCCCGCCAGCACCAGCCCCGTATAGCCGCCGCGCGAGAATCCGAAGAAGCCGATGGCGCCGTCCAGCCGCGCCCGTTGCGGCCACGCGCCGGTCAGGTAGTCGAGCAGCCGCCGGATCTCGCGCGGCCGGGTCGAGAAGATCGACAGATAGCCCTGTCGCGAGCGGTCCACCGCGTTGTCGCCGACGTGGTTGATCGCCGCCACCACGAAGCCCGCGTCCGCCAGCGCCGCGGCGGTGTCGTGATGCCCCAGGTACGAGCCGGCCGATCCGTGCGACATCACGATGAGCGGCTTGGCCCCGTCGGTCATCGGGCAGTCCGGCGTCGCCGCCAGGGTGACGCGGCCGATGGCGACGTCCTGCGCGGGCGCGGCGCACGGATACCAGATGCCGCCCTGCAAGGCCGGGCCGTTCATGTCCATGGGCAGGTTGAGCCGCTGGAATCCGGCCGCGTGCGCGGCCCCGGTGGCGAGCAATGACAAGGCGAAACAGGCGCGCAGGAAAGGCTTGAACATGGAATCGAAGGCAGGCGGTGCGGGACGGGCCCCGGCAGGAAAAGATGACAGTATCGCGACGGCAACGCGATCGATATTGTCATTTTAATGTTCGCGAACTGTCGATCGACGCCGCGCAGACTTCGAATCGCCCTGCAATGGAAGGCATCCCCTTCGACCGCACGGCGCCATTCGAGTTTCCCAGCCTACGGAGTCATCCATGAAAAAACAATTCGCCGCCGCGGCCGCCATGGCGCTGTCCGGCGCGGCGTCCGCGCAGACGTCGGTCACGCTCTACGGCCTGATCGACACGGGCATCGGTTACGCCAACGTCGACGGCAGCTACACAGACCCGGCCACCGGCCGCCGCAGCAGCATCGACAACAGCCGCATCGGCACGACCACCGGCACCACGGCCGGCTCGCGCTGGGGCCTGCGCGGCAAGGAAGACCTGGGCGATGGCCTGTACGCCGTGTTCCAGCTGGAGTCGGGTTTCGACAGCCGCAACGGCAATTCGCTGCAAAGCGGCCGCCTGTTCGGCCGCGAAGCCACCATCGGCCTGGGCAGCGCCGACTGGGGCGAGGTGCGCCTGGGCCGCCAGTACAACGTCGCCACGCGCTATTTCTCCGGCATGCTGGGCCCGTCGTTCGGCGGCGGCTTCAACCAGCTCAACACCGGCGCCGGCCTGGGCTTCAGCTCGGCCTACTTCCCGCGCTACGACAACCTGGTGGTGTACGAGACGCCGTCGCTGGGCGGCTTGCGCGCCGCCGTCGGCTACGCCTTCAACGCCGACGATCGCCGCACCGCGCAAACGGGCTTTGCCACCGCCGACAACACCCGCGCCATCACCGCCGGCGTGCGCTACGACAACGGCCCGCTGATGGGCTTTGCCACCTACGACCAGCTCAACGCCTCCAACAAGCTGGGCCAGGACCAGGTCGACGCCACGCCGCGTTCGTACATCGTGGGCGGTTCCTACGACTTCGAAGTCTTCAAGGTCGCGCTGGCCTACAACCGCCTCACCGACGGCTGGTTCGCCGGCAAGAGCCTGCCCGGCGGCGGCAGCATCGGCAGCTTCACCGGCACGCCGTCGTACGCTTTCTCCAAGGGCTTCCGGTCGAATTCGTACATGCTGGCGCTGGCCGCGCCCATCGGCAAGTCGAGCGGCGTGTTCGCCTCGTGGCAGCGCACCGACGCCAACAGCAAACAGCTCACCGGCGGCGACTCGGCCAGCAACACCTACAGCCTGGGCTACAACTACAACCTGTCCAAGCGCACGGACCTGTATGCCGCGGCCTCCTACACCACCAACTGGGCGTTCCTGGACAACGCCAAGGCGACCGAGGTCAACATGGGCATACGCCACCGCTTCTGATCGCCGCGGGATCGCTCCCGCCTTGCGCATGTTCCCGTTGATGACGCCCGCCTCCGCGAAGGGATGGGCGGTTTATCGCCGCGCGTTTCCGGGTCCGTCCGGGAACGCGCGTTTTTTTTTCGCCGGACAGCCCCAAGGCAAAAACACCCGCTTGGGGAACAGCGACCCGCGCAGCAGCGATGCGCCTCAGGCGGCGGGCCCCTGGATCATCTTCCAGCCATTGCCCGCCGGATCGCGAAACCCCGCGTCGATGCTGCCATAGCGCTCGACCGGCTCCTGGGTGAACTCCACGCCCAGCGCCTTCAGCCGGGCATGGCTGGCGCGGCAATCGGCCACCGCCAGCACCAGCGGCGGCATCGCGCCCTTGGCAACCATGGCGCGCAGCGCCTGCGCGGTGGCCTCGTCATGGACCGGCGGGCCGGGCCGGAACAGGCCCAGCTGGAACGATGGCTGGTCCGGATGCTGCACGGTCAGCCAGCGATACGGGCCGTTGCCCACGTCCGTATGGACACGAAAGCCGAGCTTGTCGACATAGAACCGCAGCGCCTCGTCCTGGTCGTCCACGTAGACGCCGACGACATTGATTCCTGCACTCATGGTTGCTCCCCTGGACACGTTGATCGGGTGATGGGCGACCCGACGCGGGCCGATCACCGCACTTTATCCTTCGCCTGGCGGCGGCGCTTCTCCAAAACTGCGATGTTCAGATCGGGGCGCAGCGCGGCCTTGACCACGCAGGCTGGCACGAGGCCCAGCCCCTCCTGGCCAGCCCGGGCGCGCACGCGCATGGCGCCGGGGCTGGCCCCCGTGATGTCGCGAAAGATGCGGCCAAAGGTGCCCAGGCTCTGCCAACCGGTGGCGTAGGCGATCTCGGTGATGGGCAGGTCGGTGTCGCGCAACAGGGCGATGGCCTGCTCGACGCGCCGCGTCAGCAGATAGCGATGCGGCGGCAGGCCGAAGGCGCGCTTGAAGCAGCGGGCGAAATAGGCAACGGACACGCCGCTGACCTCGGCCAGGCGCTCCACCGGCCAGGCCTCGTGCGAGGCGGCGTCAATGCGGTCCCGGGCGCGCAGCAGGCGGCGCAGCAGCACGGGATCCAGCAATGGTTCCTCGACAGCGGTGGCCGCACAAGACGCGCGCGCTCGCGGCATGCTAGACCTCCTCGATCACCGCCGTGGGCGCGAACGGCGTGCCCAGTCCCAGCGCGCGATAGATGCGTTCCAGGATGCGCTGGCGCCGCGTCGGCCGGCCCATGCGCCAGCGCGTGTCCAGGAACAGCAGCGGCAACGCGACGCACAGCCAGGCCACCAACAGGAAAACGAACGTCACCGCGGCCAGTTCGGGCGCCGCCTCGCGGCCCGACGGCGAGTCGGAGGAAGCCAGCACCGCCACCACCACCAGCCAGCACACCAGGAGCAGGATGGCCAGCAAAGACAGCATCGGCACGCGCTGCCTCAGGCCCACGCCCACGGGCGCGATGTCGGTGAAAGCGGCGCGGAAATAGTGATGGCAGACATAGACGCGGCCGTCCTCCAGATTGCGCAGGCCGTAAACCAGCTGGTCGGGCCCGGCGCCGGCGATCTGGCCGGCATAGGCGGCCACCTCCACCTGGTCGCCCTCGGCCAGGAACGGCAGCACGTCGCCGAAATTCTCGGCCACGTACATGATGAAGCGGCGCGTGCCGACGTGGAAACGGTAGACGCCATAGCTTGGCGTCGTGCGGGCCGATGGCCTGGCCTCGTGCGTCAAGGATGCCAGCGCGCCGCGTATCAACAGGATCTCGGGCGCCGCGTCGGTGAGCAGCGTCTCGCCCTCGTCCAACGGCTGCGCGGCGCACGCTTGCGCCGGCGGCGCGGCGTCCGGCACGGGGGTGTCCCGCAGGTCGCGGTAGAGCGCTTCGCTGCGCAGGATCGCCGCCCGGTGCCGGCGGTTGTCCCACAGGCCGTACAGCGAGAAACCCGCCAGCAGCACGGCAACCAGCGCCACCGTCAGCGCCAGCACGAGCAGCAGCACCTGCGCGAACGACGACAAGTCCAGCAGGCTGGCGCCGACCCCGGCCACTGCGGCCACGGCCAGGCTGATGCCGATGCCGCGCCATCCCCGGCGGCGCTGGTCGACGTAATAGCGCGGCGGTATGCCCCGGCCCTGCCCCGCGTTCAACCAGGAAAAATGGCGCAATCCCGGCGCTCCGCCTTCGAGCACGCCGACGCGCACCGGCGTGGCCTGTTGCTGCAACCCCCGCAGCGTGCGGATATCGGCCGGATCGTCGAAGGTGCCGTTGACCGCCACGCCGTTCACCCGTAACCACACCTGGCCGCGGACGAAAGGCACCGCGACCCGCATCGCGTCGATGCGGCCTTCGACCGTTGCGGCCACCGTGTTCGTGCGTCTGGACATGCGCGTTGACGGGCCGCAACGCGGGCGGCCGATGCTGGAAAGCGCCCAGCATACCGCAAGCCCCGGCGGGCACGGCCGAAGCCGGTGCTTTCATGGTTTTTTTGCATCAACCCAGCAATTAATTGCACTTCACAGCGTTGCCGGCGCTGACGGAAAATGGCCAGGCGATCATGCGCGAGGGGACGCCGCTTCCCGCCACCACGCCGATCCGCTCAAAAGCAAGGAACCCGATCATGAACATCGCACTGGAACGCCTGGCGCGGCAACTCGACCTGGACGCGCCCCGCAACGAAACCCTGCGCCTGGCCTTCGGCCACGCCTGTGCCCGGCGCGTCGAGCATCTGCTCGAAGACCCCCAGGCGATGGAATGCCTGGCCATCCTGGGCCGCTATCTCGAGGGCGCTTGCGGCCCCCAACAACTGGCGCAGGCCGCCGCCACGGCGTCGCGGCTGGCCAACCATCATCCGGGTTCGACCTCCATCGACGGCTGTGGCCATGCCGCCGTGTCCGCCACCTACGCCGTGGCCAGTGCGCTGGCCGGCAAGGCGCTGCGCGCGGCCGAATACGCGGCCTATGCCGCCGTCTACGGCCAGGGAGGCCATGGCGCGGTATCGGATCCGGCGTCGTTCGACATCGAACACGCCTGGCAGGCGGATTGCCTGGAGCGCTGTGCGCTGCCCGCCTGAGGGACCGCGCGGCGATGCGCGCGCCGGCCCGCGATTGTGCGATCATCGGCGGCTGCGAGCCGCTCCGCCAGCCACCGCGACACCGCGCGGGCCGGGGCCGGCCACCGAGGCCCTCATGACCAATCACTTCGAAAGCCCCTTCAAGGGCAAGCTGCTCTCCGACGACGTCACCAACAGGAACATCAAGGTCGGCCGCTACAGCTACTATTCCGGCTACTACCACGGCCACTCGTTCGACGACTGCGCGCGCTATCTCATGCCGGACCGCGACGACGTCGACCAGCTGATCATCGGCAGCTTCTGCTCCATCGGCTCGGGCGCCGCCTTCATCATGGCGGGCAACCAGGGCCACCGGTACGACTGGGCGTCATCGTTCCCGTTCTTCTACATGAGCGAAGTGCCGGCGTTCGCGCAATCGCGCGACGCATTCCAGAAAGCCGGCGACACCGTCATCGGCAACGACGTCTGGATCGGTTCCGAAGCCATGATCATGCCCGGCATCACCATCGGGCACGGCGCCGTGATCGGCAGCCGCGCCCTCGTCACCAAGGACGTGGAGCCCTACGCGATCGTGGGCGGCAACCCCGCCAAGCCGCTCAAGAAACGCTTTGCCGACGACGACATCGCCCTGCTGCTGGAAATGCAGTGGTGGGACTGGCCCGAAGACAGGCTGGCCGGCGCCATGCCATTGCTGTGCTCGGGCGATATCAAGGGCCTGCACCGCTATTGGCGCGACGGCCTCACAGCGGCCCCGCGGCCAGCATGAAACTGCCGCCGCGGATCACATGCAGCAACCTAGGACGGCTGCCGCCGTCCACTTTCCGGCGCAGGCGTCGCATGGCGATCGCGACCGCCTGGCACTTGACGTGCCGCGCGCCGGCGGCCGGCGGCTTGGCCTTCCAGACCGATTCCGCCAGCTGCCAACTGGTGAACACCGCGCCCGGGCTGCCCATCAACAGGGCCAGCAGCCCGAACTCCTTCGGCGTCAACAGCAGCGGCTGGCCATCGCGGTAGGCGCGAAAACGCAACAGGTCCAGCTCCAGGTCCGCGAATTGCAGCCTGTCGCCGGACTCGGGGATACACGTCAGCAGGACGTGAGCCATTGCGCCAGGCCCCTGCGTCGCGGGCGCGGCTATCGGCGCGCCGCGGTCTGGCGCTGCACTTCGGCCTGGTAGTCAGGCCCCGAGCGCAGGCGCACGTATTCCGAGAACGCCGCCTTGTACTCCGGGCTGTAGATGTCCGGCGTGGCCTCGCCGCGCCAGAACCGGTCCACGCCGGCGCGCTTCCACAGCGCCAGGTCGGCCAGCACTTCGGCGCGCGTGAGCGGCGCGCCATAGGGGCTGGTCAGGGCCGTGGACGGCGCCTGCTGCGCCAGCGCCGTGCCCGAAACGCCGGCCGCCAGGACCAGGACCAGTGCGGTTTTACGAAGAATCTGCATGCTTCACTCCTATGAATCGTGGGGGGTACTGCACGGGATTCATTCTAGGAAGGCGATGCGGACAGAAAGCGGATAAGGGGATTACGTTTTTGCAATGAAAAAGCGCCACGGAAACCGTGGCGCTTCGAGATGGCGAAGATATCGCGCGGTGCTTACCGCACCTTCCCTTCCTTCCAGGCTTCCAGCAGCTTCTCGTACGCCACCGTTTCGCCCTTGGGCTTTTCATTGGCCAGCTTCTTCCACGGCGCGTGCTGATCCGACAGCCATTTGTTCGGATCGCCCTTGGCGTTCAGCTTGGGCGCGCATTGCGCCATGCCGGCCCGCTCCAGCCGCGCCATCACCTGGTCCATTTCGTTGGCCAGGTTGTCCATCGCGGCCTGCGGCGTCTTTTCGCCGGTGACGGCGGTGGCGACGTTCTTCCACCACAACTGCGCCAGCTTGGGGTAATCAGGCACGTTGTTGCCGGTCGGCGTCCAGGCCACGCGCGCGGGGCTGCGGTAGAACTCGATCAGGCCGCCGTAGTTGGCCGCGTTCTTGCTGAAGTAGTCGCTGTGAATATCGCTGTCGCGGATGAAGGTCAGGCCGGTGATCGACTTCTTCAGCGACACCGACTTGGCCGTGACGAACTGGGCGTAGAGCCAGGCGGCGGCCATCTTGTCGGGGTTGGTGGACTTGAAGAAGGTCCACGAGCCCACGTCCTGGTAGCCGTTCTGCATGCCATCCTTCCAGTACGGGCCGTACGGCGACGGCGCCATGCGCCACTTGGGCGTGCCGTCCTCGTTGACCACCGGCAGGCCCTTCTTGGTCATATCGGCGGTGAAGGCCGTGTACCAGAAGATCTGCTGCGCGATCTGGCCCTGCGCCGGCACCGGGCCGGATTCCGAAAAGGTCATGCCCATGGCCTGCTGCGGCGCGTACTTCTTCATCCAGTCGACGTACTTGGTCAACGCATAGACCGCGGCCGGGCTGTTGGTGGCGCCGCCGCGCGCCACCGAGGCGCCCACCGGCGTGCACTTGTCGTCGGCCACGCGGATGCCCCACTCGTCCACCGGCATGCCGTTGGGCAGGCCCTTGTCGGCGGCGCCGGCCATCGACAGCCACGCGTCGGTGAAGCGCCAGCCCAGCGACGGATCCTTCTTGCCGTAGTCCATGTGGCCATAGACCTTCTTGCCGTCGATCTCCTTGACGTCGTTGGAGAAGAAGTCGGCGATGTCCTCGTAGGCGGACCAGTTGGTCGGCACGCCCAGCTCGTAGCCGTACTTGGCCTTGAACTTGTCCTTCAGGTCCTGGCGCGCGAACCAGTCGGCGCGGAACCAGTAGACGTTGGCGAACTGCTGGTCGGGCAACTGGTAGAGCTTGCCGTCCGGCGCGGTGGTGAACTTGGTGCCGATGAAGTCCTTCAGGTCCAGTCCCGGGTTGGTCCATTCCTTGCCGGCGCCGGCCATGTAGTCGGACAGCGGCAGGATGGCGCCGTAGCGGTAGTGGGTGCCGATCAGGTCGGAGTCGGATATCCAGCCGTCGTAGATCGACTTGCCCGACTGCATCGAGGTCTGCAGCTTCTCGACCACGTCGCCTTCCTGGATCAGGTCGTGGTTGACCTTGATGCCGGTGATCTCGGTGAAGGCCTTGGCCAGCACCTTGGACTCGTACTCGTGGGTGGTGATGGTTTCCGACACCACGTTGATTTCATTGACGCCCTTGGCCTTGAGCTTGGCGGCGGCCTCGATGAACCACTTCATCTCGGCCATCTGCTGGTCCTTGGACAGGGTCGACGGCTGGAATTCCGAATCGACCCACTTCTTCGCTTCCGGCTCGCCAGCCCAGGCTCCTGACGTCCCGATCAGGGCGATGGCGGCCGCCATGGCGTGCATGCGCAATTTCATGACCTGTCTCCTCGATAGGTCTTCCCCTGTGGTGCTGCGGACTTCTGGCCGGGGAAGACATTGGCCGATCGTCCTTCCAAACCGCTGATATCGCGCGGGGTCTGACGCCCCTTCAGCCTTTTCTCATGATGAAAGCCAGCAGCAGCATGGACAGCACGAAGCTGATCCACACCGATGGCGGCTCATCCAGCGAAAACCATTCCACCGCCTTCTGCCCGAGCCCCAGGAACGCCAGGTTGAGCCAGGCCGCGGCCATCAGGCCGATGAAGAGGCGGTCGCCGCGGGTCGTGCGCAACGGCAGGAAGCCCTTGCGCTCGACCGTGGGCGATTTCAGTTCCCAGATCGTCATGCCGACCAGCATCAGCACGATGCAGGAGAAGAACACGGCGACGGGGGTGGTCCATACCATCCAGCTGAACATGTAGCCCCTCCCCCCTCAGACCCGGCCCATCGCGAAGCCCTTCGCGATGTAGTGCCGCACGAACCAGATGACGATGCCGCCGGGCACGATGGTCAGCACCCCGGCCGCCGCCAGCACGCCCCAGTCCATGCCCGAGGCCGAGACCGTGCGCGTCATGGTGGCGACGATGGGCTTGGCGTTCACCGAAGTCAGCGTGCGCGCCAGCAGCAGCTCGACCCAACTGAACATGAAGCAGAAGAACGCCGCCACGCCCACGCCCGACTTGATCAGCGGCAGGAAGATCGTCAGGAAGAAGCGCGGGAACGAATAGCCGTCCACGTAGGCGGTCTCGTCGATCTCGCGCGGCACGCCGGACATGAAGCCCTCCAGGATCCACACCGCCAGCGGCACGTTGAACACCAGGTGCGCCAGCGCCACCGCCAGGTGCGTGTCCATCAGCCCGAACGAGCTGTACAACTGGAAGAACGGCAGCAGGAACACCGCCGGCGGCGTCATGCGGTTGGTCAGCAGCCAGAAGAACACGTGCTTGTCGCCGATGAAGCGGTAGCGCGAGAACGCGTAGGCCGCCGGCAGCGCCACGGCCAGCGAGATGACCGTGTTGATGACCACGTAGATCAGCGAGTTGATGTAGCCCGAATACCAGGCCGGATCGGTGAAGATGGTGCGGTAGTGCTCCAGCGTGAAATCGCGCGGCCACAGCGTCAGGGTGCTGACGATCTCGGTATTGGTCTTGAACGACATGTTCAGCATCCAGTACAGCGGCAGGATGGCGAACACCAGGTACAGCGCCAGGAAGGCGCCGCGCCACCAGGTCGATTGCTCACGCATTGGCGCGCTCCTCGTCGAAACCGCCGGTGGTGCCGGCGCGCTGCATCCAGTTGTACAGAATGAAGCAGAGCAGCAGGATGATCAGGAAGTAGATGATCGAGAACGCCGCCGCCGGGCCCAGGTCGAACTGGCCCACGGCCTTCTGCGTCAGGTACTGCGACAGGAAGGTGGTGGCGTTGCCGGGCCCGCCGCCGGTCAGCACGAACGGTTCGGTGTAAATCATGAAGCTGTCCATGAAGCGCAGCAGCACCGCGATCATCAGCACGCCGCGCATCTTGGGCAGCTGGATGTAGCGGAACACCGCCAGGCGCGAGGCGCCATCGATGCGCGCGGCCTGGTAATAAGCGTCGGGAATCGCGCGCAGGCCGGCATAGCACAGCAGCGCCACCAGCGGCGTCCAGTGCCAGACGTCCATCACCAGCACCGTGACCCAGGCGTCCAGGTCGTTGCCGGTGTAGTTGTAGTCCACCCCCAGCCACGACAGCGTCGCCCCCAGCAGGCCGATGTCAGTGCGCCCGAACACCTGCCAGATGGTGCCCACCACGTTCCACGGGATCAGCAGCGACAGCGCGATGATGACCAGCACCGCCGAGGCGCGCCATCCGCTGGCCGGCATCGACAGCGCCAGCAGGATGCCCAGCGGGATCTCGATGGCCAGCACCGCCAGCGAGAAGCCGATCTGGCGCAGTAGCGCGCCGTGCAGTTCCTCGTCCTGCAGCACCGCGGCGAACCATTCAGTGCCGACGAACACGCGGCGCTCGGGCGAGATGATGTCCTGCACCGAGTAGTTGACGATGGTCATCAGCGGCAGGATGGCCGAGAACGCCACGCACAGCACCACGGGCAGCACCAGGAACCAGGCCCGGTGATCGATCGGTTTCATCGGATCAGCTCCTCGTCGCGGTAGAAGCAGGTGTGCGTATTGAGTACCGACAGCCACACCGTGGCGCCGGGCGCGATCGCGGCGGCGTCGGTGCCCAGCCGGGCGCGCAGCGGCGTGCCTTCGAAGTCGGCCAGCAGCAAGGTATAGGTGCCCACGTCCTGCACCCGTTGGACCGTGGCCGGGATGGCGCCGGGCGCCCCGGCATCGGCCAGGCGCAGGTATTCCGGGCGCACGCCCAGCTTGACCGGGCCGGCGTCGGCCAGCCTGGCCGCCATCGCATCCGGCACGCCGTCGACGCGGCGCTGCCCCACCATCAGGCCGCCGTCGCGCCATTGCGCCGGCAGGAAGTTCATGCCGGGCGAGCCGATGAAATGGCCGACGAAGGTGTGCGCCGGCCGCTCGAACAGGTCGTCGGCGCTGCCCACCTGCACCGCGCGGCCGCGCGCCATCACCATCACCTGGTCGGCGAAGGTCAGCGCCTCGGTCTGGTCGTGCGTGACGTAGATCAGCGTCAGCTTGAACTCGTGGTGGATTTCCTTGAGCTTGCGGCGCAGCTCCCACTTCAGTTGCGGGTCGATCACGGTCAGCGGTTCGTCGAACAGCACCGCCGACACGTCGTTGCGCACCAGGCCGCGCCCCAGCGAGATCTTCTGCTTGGCGTCGGCCGTCAGGCCGCTGGCGCGGCGGTCCAGCACCTGCGACATCTCCAGCATCTCGGCGATGCGGCCGACGCGCTCGCGGATCTGCTTGGGCGGCACGCCGCGGTTGCGCAGCGGAAACGCCAGGTTCTCGGCCACGGTCATGGTGTCGTACACCACCGGGAACTGGAACACCTGGGCGATGTTGCGCGCCTGCGGCGTCTTTTTGGTGACGTCCCGGCCGTCGAACAGGATGCGCCCATGCGAAGGCCGCAACAGGCCCGAAACGCAATTGAGCAAGGTGGTCTTGCCGCAGCCCGAGGGCCCCAGCAAGGCGTAGGCGCCGCCGTCGCGGAAGGTGAACTGCAGCGGCAGCAGCGCGTAGTCCTCGTCGGCCTGCGGATGGGCGACGTAGGAATGCGACAGGTCCAGCTCGATCTGCGCCATCAGGCGATCCCCCCGCTGGCGTGAGGCCGCGCGGGCGCGGCCAGCAAGGCGCCGTCGCCGCCGAAGGCGTAGGTCTGGGCCGGATCGAAGTACAGCGTCAGGCGCTGCTCCAGCGTGTAGCGGTGCACGCCCGGCAATTGCGCGACCACGTCGCCGGCCGCCGTCTCGGCGTGCACGAAAGTGTCGGACCCGGAGATTTCGGCCAGCTTGACCACGCCGTCCAGGCCGATGTGGCCGGGGCGCGGCGCGATGTCCAGCGCCCCGGCGCGCAGGCCGGCGGTGAGCCCGGCGCCGTCGCCCGGGGGCAGTTGCCGCGAGACCGTGACGCCGCCCTGCAACGTGAAGCCGCTGGCCCCGCGCCGGGCGCTGAACAGGTTCATGGGCGGGTCGCTGAACGCGCGCGCCACGCGGATCGAATTGGGCCGGTGGAAGACCTCGGCGGTCGGGCCGTATTGCAGCAGTTCGCCTGCATCCAGCACCGCGGTGTGGCCGCCCAGCAGCAGCGCTTCGCCGGGTTCGGTGGTGGCGTAGACCACGGTCGAGCGGCCTTCGGCGAACAGCGCCGACAGCTCGTCGCGCAACTCCTCGCGCAGCTTGTAGTCCAGGTTGACCAGCGGCTCGTCCAGCAGGATCAGCGGCGCGTCCTTGACCAGCGCGCGCGCCAGGGCCACCCGCTGCTGCTGGCCGCCGGACAGTTCGGCGGGCAGGCGTTCCAGCAGGTGGTCGATGTGCAGGCGCGCGGCCATGGCGCGCACCTTGTCGGCGATGCCGCTGGCGCCGCGCAGCTTGAGCGGCGAGGCAATGTTGTCGAACACCGTCATGGACGGATAGTTGATGAATTGCTGGTACACCATGGCGACGTTGCGCTGGCGCACCGGCACGCCGGTCACGTCGGCGCCGTCCACCAGCACCCGGCCTTCGGTGGGCCGGTCGAGCCCGGCCATGATGCGCATCAGCGATGTCTTGCCTGCCAGGGTCACCCCCAGCAATACGGTCATGGCGCCCGGCACCGGGGCCAGGCTCATCGGATACAGGTGCGTCTGCGAGCCGGCTCGCAAACCTATCCTGTCCAGGGTCAGCTGCATCTGGTCTCCTCCACCTCTAATACGTCCCCGGTTTTCAGACCGGACTTCGGTACCTCGGTACAGCGGCCCTCGCGGCGCGCGGGAACGCGCCGGCCAGGGGTCTTCTTTCAGATCGCTTTCGTTTTTTGTGCGTTTTACCGAAGAAGCGAACAAAAAACAATCTTGCAGTGCGTCATTATTTTTCGCTTTTGTTGTTTTATGATGCGAACGTGACACTCACTATGCGAACATGACACTCAATCCCCGACAAAGCGCCTTGATCGAAATGGTGCGGGCCCAGGGCTCGGCCACCATCGAGGAACTGGCCAAACGTTTCGACGTCACGCTGCAGACCGTGCGGCGCGACGTCAACATCCTGTCCGAAGCCGGCCTGCTGTCGCGCTTCCATGGCGGCGTGCGCATCGAGGCCTCGACCATCGAGAACATCGCCTACCGCAAGCGCCAGGGACTGCACGCGGCCGGCAAGCAACGCATCGCCGAGGCCGTGGCGCGCGCCGTGCCCGACGGCTGCTCGCTGATCCTGAACATCGGCACCACCACCGAGGCCATCGCCCGCGCCCTGCTGCGCCATCGCGGCCTGCGCGTCATCACCAACAACCTGCACGTGGCCGACATTCTTTCCGACAACCCGGATTGCGAGGTCATCGTCGCCGGCGGCGTGGTGCGCTCGCGCGACCGCGGCATCGTCGGCGAGGCCACCATGGATTTCATCCGCCAGTTCAAGGTCGACATCGGCCTGATCGGCATTTCCGGCATCGAGGCCGACGGCACCCTGCGCGACTACGACTTCCGCGAAGTGCGCGTGGCCCGCACCATCATCGAACAGTCGCGCGAAGTGTGGCTGGCCGCCGACAGCAGCAAATTCAAGCGCCAGGCCATGGTGGAACTGGCGCACATCTCGCAGATCGACCGCTTTTTCACCGACGCGCATCCGCAGGAACCGCTGGCGCAAGTGCTGCTGGACGCCGGCGTGCGCTGCGAGGTGGCCGCCGCGCCGAACGCGGCC
Organism: Achromobacter sp. RW408; assembly: GCF_003184165.1. Taxonomy (NCBI): domain Bacteria; kingdom Pseudomonadati; phylum Pseudomonadota; class Betaproteobacteria; order Burkholderiales; family Alcaligenaceae; genus Achromobacter; species Achromobacter sp. RW408. The sequence continues at coordinate 1,120,530 of NZ_QHHO01000049.1, read as the reverse complement.
AAGGTACCCGCCTGACCGGCTTGACCCGGCCCGGCGGCACGGCGCTGGCGCCGCGCCCGGCCGGCACCAACAGAAACGAACAACGCACCGAACCCTAGCGGCCCCGCCGCCCAAGCATATGAACCAACCGCTCGCCACCGTCACCCCGCCCGACCGCAACCGCCTGCTGGCGCAACTGGACAACACGCCTGCCTGGGACGTGATCGTCATCGGCGGCGGCGCGACCGGCCTGGGCACCGCCGTCGACGCCGCCAGCCGCGGCTACCGCACGCTGCTGATCGAGGCCGCCGACTTCGCCAAGGGCACCTCCAGCAAGGCCACCAAGCTGGTGCACGGCGGCGTGCGCTACCTGGCGCAAGGCAACATCAGCCTGGTGCGCGAGGCGCTGCACGAACGCGGCCTGCTCAACCGCAACGCGCCGCACCTGGTGTGGCCGCTGGGCTTCGTGGTGCCGGCCTACAACCTGCTGGACCAGCCGTTCTACGGCGTGGGCCTGAAGATGTACGACATGCTGGCCGGCAAGCTCAACCTGTCGCCCAGCCGCTGGCTGTCGCGCCGCGAGACGCTGGCCAACGCGCCGACGCTGGCCGAAAACGTCAACGGCCGCGGCCTGAAGGGCGGCGTGCTGTACTACGACGGCCAGTTCGACGACGCGCGCCTGGCGCTGAGCCTGATGCGCACCCTGTTCGACCTGGGCGGCACGGCGGTCAACTACGTGCGCGCCACCGGCCTGACCACCACCGGCGGCAAGGTCGACGGCGTCACCGCCGAGGACGCGCTGGGCGGCGCCAGCTTCACGCTGCGCGCGCGCTGCGTGATCAACGCCACCGGCGTCTGGGTCGACAGCGTGCGCCGCATGGAAGACAAGAACGCGCCCACCATGGTGGCGCCCAGCCAGGGCGTGCACCTGACGCTGCCGCACGACTTCCTGCCCGGCAAGCGCGCCATCCTGATCCCCAAGACCGACGACGGCCGCGTGCTGTTCGTGGTGCCGTGGAACGGCCACACCATCGTCGGCACCACCGATTCGCCGCGCAACGACCTGCCGCTGGACCCGGAAGCCGGCGCCGAGGACGTCGACTTCATCCTGAACACCGCCGCGCGCTATCTCAGCCGCAAGCCGACCCGCGACGACGTCACCAGCGTCTGGGCGGGCCTGCGGCCGCTGGTCAAGGCCACCGGCGACGCCTCCACCAAGTCGCTGTCGCGCGAGCACACCATCCTGGTGTCGCAGGCGGGGTTGGTGACGGTCACGGGCGGCAAGTGGACCACCTATCGCCGCATGGCGCAGGACGTGGTCGACACCGCCATCCAGCACCAGTTGCTGACGCAGGCCAGCTGCCGCACCGAGTCGCTGGCGCTGCATGGCGCCAACGGCCTGGCGCCGTCGCAGGAACACGCCGGCACGCCGGACAGTTACTACGGCAGCGACCTGGCCACGCTCAAGGCCCTGCCCGGCGCCGAACGCATGCTGGTCAGGAGCAGCGGCCTGTCGGAAGCGCATGTGCGTTTCGCCGCGCGCTTCGAACTGGCGCGCAGCGCCGAGGACGTGCTGGCGCGCCGCAACCGCGCGCTGTTCCTGGACGCCGAGGCGGCCATGCTGGCCGCGCCCGAAGTGGCGCGCATCCTGGCCGAGGAACTGGGCCACGACGCCGCCTGGCAGCAGCGCACGCTGCAGGAACTGGCCGGCGTGGCGGCGCACTATCGGCTGAAATGACACGGCTGAAATGACGCGCTGGCGCCGCGCGGCCCGCCCGGGCGCTGCTTGCATCCAGGTCCGCCAACCCGACAACGCCGCGCCGCAATGCGCGGCGTTGCCGCATTGCGCTACGGCACGCGCAGCGGGCTGTGCTGGATCATGTTTTCGAACACGCGCAGCAGGTCGGGATCGCACTTGGCTCCGGCCTCCAGGTTGAGGATGCGCATGATCTCGGCGTGGGTGCGCGCGGGATGGTAGGGCCGCGCGTCGCCGAGCGCATCGTAGGAGTCGGCCAGCGAAATGATGCGCGCGGACAGCGGGATGGCGTGCCCGGCCAGTCCGTCGGGATAGCCCGACCCATCGAAGTGTTCGTGGTGGTGGCGCACCGCCTGCGCGATCCGCTCGCGTTGCGGCATGTCGCTATGCAGGATGATGTCGGCCCCCACGGCCGCATGGGCCTTCATGATTTCCCAATCTTCCTTTTCGAGCCGCCGGGGCGAGAACAGCACGCGGTCCGGCGTGCCGATCTTGCCGACGTCGTGCAGCCGCGCGGCCACGGCCACCATGTCTTGTTCATCTTGGTTCAGGTCGCAGGCGCGGGCCAGCGCCACGCTCAGGGCGACGACGCGGTGGCAATGGCGGCCTGTGGCGGCGTCTCGGGCCTGCATCGCGGCAAACAGCGCGGCTTCGCAGGAGCCTGCGGCACGCGTGGCCGCCGCGCTGGGGGGTACATCTGGAGGCATCGGTCTTGGCGCGCGCGGTTGCAGCGGAACCGCGCGTCTGTGTCAGAAAGTATCGATTCTGACACAAGCACGTACCGTTCCGGCGCTGCGCGCCCTGCCCACGTATCGACCCGCGGATTCATCCGCGGATTCACCCCCGCCGTCGCCCCGCGCCTTGGGCTCAGGCCTTCAGGCGTTCCAGCAGCGCCTGCGCGACGCCGACCGACGAAGCCGGATTCTGCCCGGTGATGAGCAGCCCATCCGAGACGATGTGCGGCTGCCAATCCGCCCCCTTGCTGTACAGACCGCCCAACATCGCCAGTTCATCCTCGACCAGGAAAGGCACCACGGCGGTCAATTGCACCGCCGCCTCTTCCGTGTTGGAAAAACCCGTGACCTGGCGGCCCTGCACCAACGGCTTGCCATCGGCGGTCTTGGCATGGCGCAGCACGCCCGGCGCGTGGCACACCGCCGCCACCGGCTTGCCGGCCGCGAGCATGGTTTCGATCAGCGACACGGACCGGGCGTCTTCGGCCAGGTCCCACAGCGGACCGTGGCCGCCGGGATAGAACACGGCGTCGTAGTCGGCCGCCTGCACCTCGGCCAGGCGGCGCGTGTTCGCCAGGCGGCGCTGCGCCTCGGCGTCCTGGCGGAAGCGGCGCGTGTCGTCGGTCTGGGCGTCCGGGTCGTCGCTCTTGGGATCGAGCGGCGGCTGGCCGCCCTGCGGCGAGGCCAGCGTCAGCGTGGCCCCCGCGTCCAGGAAAGCGTAGTACGGGGCCGCGAATTCCTCCAGCCAGAAGCCGGTCTTGCGGCCGGTGTCGCCCAGCGTGTCGTGGGAAGTCAGCACGATCAGGATATTCATGTTGCGCTCCTCATGTTGCGTTCCTATTCATCCGGGCCGACGCGCACGATGCGCTTGCCGGCATTCTCGCCCTTGAGCAGCCCCATCAGGCCCCGCGGCGCGTTTTCCAGGCCATCGACCACGTCTTCGCGATACTTGATGCGCCCGTCGCGCAGCAGCTCCTGCATGGCCCCGCGGAATTCACCGAAGCGCGGCGCGTATTCGTTGAAGATGATGAAGCCCTGCATCTTGATGCGCTTGGTCAGGATGGTGCGCATCAACAGCGGCAGGCGATCGGGGCCCTCGGGCAGGCTGGTGGCGTTGTAGGCCGAGATCAGGCCGCAGACCGGCACCCGCGCGCGCGGATTGAGCAGCGGCAGCACCGCGTCGAACACCGCGCCGCCAACGTTCTCGAAATACACGTCGATGCCTTGCGGCACGGCCTTGGCCAGCAGATTGGCCATGGCCGGATCCTTGTGGTCGATGCAGGCGTCAAAGCCCAGTTCCTCGACCACGTAGCGGCACTTGTCGGGGCCGCCGGCGATGCCGACCGCCTTGCAGCCGTGGATCTTGGCCAACTGGCCCACCACCGCACCCACCGCGCCGCTGGCGGCGGCCACCACCACGGTCTCGCCGGCCTTGGGCTGGCCGATGTCCAGCAGGCCCATGTAGCCGGTGAAGCCCGGCATGCCCAGCACGCCCAGCGAATACGACGGGTGTTCGGGCGCCGGCCCCAGCTTGAGCAGGCCGCTGCCGTCGGACACGGCGTAGTCCTGCCAGCCGGACTGGGACAGCACCCACTCGCCCACCGGATAGTCGGCGTGGCGCGAGGCCACCACCCGGGCCACGGTGCCGCCCACCATGGGCTGGCCGACCTGCACCGGCTCGGCGTACGAGGGCGCGTCGCTCATGCGTCCGCGCATATAGGGATCGAGGGAAAGATAGACCGTGCGCAGCAACAGCTGGCCCGGGCCGGGTTCGGGCACCGCGCCGGTTTCCAGGCGGAAATCGCTGTCGGCGGGTTCGCCGCGTGGCCGCGAGGCCAGGACGATGCGGCGGTTGAGGGAGGACGATTGCGGCATGGCGTGCTGACTCCTTCTGTTCCGATCTGGCCATTACACCACCCCTGTCCGGTCGCCTGCCCGCCGACCCTG
>NZ_QHHO01000049.1:1086940-1116104 GCF_003184165.1 Achromobacter sp. RW408 | reverse complement strand
CAGCGCGCGGTTCAGCAATTGGTCGCCCCACCATCTGGCGATCTCGTGCGCGCGCCCGCTCCATGGCAGGCCGGCGGCCAGTGACGACGACATGGCATAACGCAGCGGCTCGAAATCGTGGTGGATCAACCAGATCAGGTGCGGCGCGAACACGGCCAGCGCGGTCAGGCCCGCGACCTGCAGGCCGAACCGGTGCATGGGGTCGCGCCAGGCTTTGCGGCGGCACCAGAACGCCAGCACCGCCAGTCCCGCGACGGCGGCCTGGTACTTGGCCAGCGCCCCCAGCCCAAGACAGACGCCAAGCACGACCCACCAGCCGATCTTGCGGGTGCTGTAGGCCTGCCAGCACGCCGCCGCGCACCCTGCCACCAATGGAATCAGGACGATCTCGTGGTTGTAGAAGTACAACCTGCCGTTGTAGAACGTGATGCACAGGCCAGCCAACGCGGCCGTCGCGGCATAGGCCTCGCCGCGCATGCCGCGCAGCATGTTCCATAACAGCGCGAACGCCCCCAGCGTGCAGGTCGCGCCCAGGACATAGGTGGCCCAGGCATTCCAGCCCAACAGGCGCACCACCGGCCACAGCAGCCAGGTCGGCAGCGGCGGATGTTTGTAGTAACCCCATTCCAGGCTGCGCACCCAGATCAATTGCTCGATGTTGTCGGTCGGCGGCGCCAGCACGATCCGGTTCGACAACCAGAGCCAGGCCAGGGCGAACACCGCCATGCCGATGCCGGTCCGCCGCAGCCCCGGTTTCCACGCCTCTCTGACGCCCGATTGCACGCCACTCTCCCGTTTCTGGCGTACGCGATGCCCCGCCCTGTCGCCCCGTTTCGAGGCGCAGGAATTATCAGATCCCGGTCCGGCTCCAACGCCGGGGGATTTGTTCGGCAATTGTTCTGAAACTGTAAAGCACGCCGCCCGCAGCCAGGCCGCACAGGCGGCTCCAACTGGCCTGACCACCGGATAGGAAGAGGGGAAATCCCTCTGATCGTTTTCCCTCTATTGGACGTTTTTTACTTTTATTTCAAGGGGAAGCTACCTATATTGGTGGCCTGACCACCTGACCAAGATTTGCAGTACCGAGATGAACACCTTCCAAGCCGTCGCCGTGACCCGCCTCTATCGCATGATCGCCGACCAGATCGCCGGGCGTATCCGCGCGGGCGATTTCCCGCGCGGCGGCCGGCTGCCGTCGGAACGGGAACTGGCCGAGCAACTGCAGGTGAGCCGGGCCTCGATCCGGGAAGCGCTGATCGCGCTGGAGATCGAAGGCTATGTGGAAGTGCGCGTGGGCACCGGCGTGTTCGTCACCGCCACGCGCGAGGCCGCTCCCGCCCTCACCGCCGGCGCACAGGCGGCCACCCAGGACGATATCGGCCCCTTCGACCTGCTCGAAGCGCGCATGCTGATCGAACCCGAGTGCGCCGCGCTGGCCGCGCAGCAGGGTTCGCCGGCGCAGATCGCCGCCATCCGCGCGGCCCACGAAGCCATGTCGCTGACCGACGCGCCGGGCTGGCACGACCGCGAATTCCACAGCGCCATCGCCGCCGCCTGCGGCAATGCGGCGCTGGCGGCGGCGGTGGCGCATTTGTGGAGCTTGAGCCTGGCCAGTCCGGTGTTCAGCCGCATGCAGGACTACTTCGTCAACACCAAGGTCTGGGCGGTCGCCCATGCCGAGCACCAGCGCATCCTGACCGCCATCCTGGCGCGGGATCCGATCCGCGCGCGCCATGCCATGCATGCGCACCTGATCGGCATCCTGGCGCGCCTGCGGGAAGACTTCGGCGACGACGACGGGAGCATCCGGCCCGACATCTAGGCTTCGCTCGCCATCCCGCCGGCGCCGCCGCGCCGCCTGCCTTGCCATGAAACCAGTCCGCGCCGGACGCGGACAGCACCCCCCGGGAGTGTTTGCATGACGGTTGTAGCCCCCCTGCCGCGCAATGGCGGCCAGATTTTGATGCAGCAGCTGCGCATCCACGGCACGCGCCGGATCTTCATGATCCCGGGCGAGAGCTACCTGCCCTGCATCGATGCGCTCAATGAACATCGCGGCGCCATCGAACCGGTGGTCTGCCGCCAGGAAAGCGGCGCCGCCTACATGGCCGAGGCGCATGGCAAGCTGACCGGGGAACCGGGCGTCTGCTTCGTCACACGCGGTCCGGGCGCCACCAATGCCAGCATCGGCGTGCATACCGCCTTCCAGGATTCAACGCCGATGATCCTGTTCGTCGGCCAGGTCGGCAACGACTTCTACGAACGCGAGGCCTTCCAGGAGATCGACTACCGCCGCATGTTCGGCCAGATGGCCAAATGGGTGGCGCAGATCGACCGCACCGACCGCATTCCGGAATTCGTGGCGCGCGCCTACGCCACCGCCACCAGCGGCCGCCCCGGCCCGGTGGTGCTGGCGCTGCCGGAAGACACCCTGTGGGGCACCGCGACAGTGGCCGACATGCCGCGCTACCAGCGCGTGGCCGCCAGCCCCGGCCAGTCCGACCTGGAACGCATGCGCCAATTGCTCGACCAGGCCGAACGGCCCGTCATGGTGCTGGGCGGCAGCGGCTGGAATGCCGACGCGATCGGGCAGATCGCCGCCTTCGCCGAACGCTTCGAATTGCCGGTGGCGACCGCATGGCGCCGGCTCGAATGTTTCGACCAGCGCCATCCCAATGCCGCCGGCCAGATGGGCTGGGGCATGACCGAGGCGCTGCGGGCCCGCATCAGGAACGCCGATCTGGTGCTCGCTGTCGGCACGCGGCTGGGCGAGGCCACCACGGAGGGCTACCAGCTGATCGAGAGCCCGCTGCCGCGGCAGGCGCTGATCCATGTCCATCCGGATCCGCAGGAACCGGGCCGCGTCTACGCCCCGACCCATGCCATCGCGGCCAGCGTGGCCGGGTTCGCACAAGCGGTCGCCTCGCTGCGGCCTGCCCACGCCACGCCCCGCGGCGCGGCGGTGCGCGCGGCCCATGCCGAGTACCTGGATTCGCTCACGCCGCTGCCCTCGCCCGGCCCGCTGGGCCTGGACGCCGTGGCCGCGCTGGTCAACCAGCGGCTGGCGCCGGACGCCTGCATCACGGTGGGCGCGGGCAACTACGCGCTGTATCCGCACCGCTATCGCCAGTTCACCGGTCCGGGCACCAGCCTGGCGCCCACGGTGGGATCGATGGGCTACGGCCTGCCGGCGGCGGTCGCGGCCAAACTCGAATACCCCGGCAAGACCGTGGTCTGCTATGCCGGCGACGGCTGCTTCCAGATGAACCTGCAAGAGCTGGGCGTGGCCCAGCAGTACCGGCTGGGCATCGTGGTGCTGGTGTTCAACAACGGCATGTGGGGCACCATCCGCGCGCACCAGGAACGCGAGTTTCCCGGACGCCCGATCGCGCTGGACTTCGAGAACCCCGATTTCACACAGATCGTGCGCGGCTACGGCGGCTATGGCGAAGCCGTCGAGCGCACCGAGGATTTCGCCGCGGCGTTCGACCGCGCGCTGGCCTACGCCGAGCGCGAACGCCGGCCCGCGCTGCTGGAAATCCGCTACGACGCCGACGGCATCGCCCCCGGCCAGACCCTCACCGCCATCCGCGACGCGGCGCTGGCCCGCCAGGCCGCCGCCTCCACCCACTAACACCGAACGAGGATCACCATGACTTCATCCCTGTCCGTCAACGGCAACCGGCTCTGGCAATCCCTGATGGATCTGGCCGAGATCGGCGCCACGCCCAAGGGCGGCAACTGCCGCCTGGCCCTGACCGCGCTCGACGGCCAGGGCCGCGACCTGGTCACCGGCTGGATGCGCGACGCCGGCCTGACGATCCGCGTGGACCAGGTGGGCAACATCTTTGCCCGCCGCGCCGGCCGCAACGACGCGCTGGCGCCGGTGATGACCGGCAGCCACATCGACACGCAGCCCACCGGCGGCAAGTTCGACGGCTGTTTCGGCGTGCTGGCCGGCCTGGAGGTGATGCGCACCCTGAACGATGCCGGCGTGCAGACCGAAGCGCCGCTGGAGCTGGCCATCTGGACCAACGAGGAAGGCTCGCGCTTCGTGCCGGTGATGATGGGCTCGGGCGTGTTCGCCGGCAAGTTCTCGCTGGAGACGGCGCTGAGCGCGCGCGACGCCAAGGGACTGGCGGTGCGCGACGAGCTGCAGGCCATCGGCTACGCCGGCACGGAACCGGTCGGCGGCCGCCCGGTGGATGCCTATTTCGAGGCCCACATCGAGCAGGGTCCGATCCTGGAGCACGAAGAAAAAGTGATCGGCGCGGTGACCGGCTCGCTCGGCCTGCGCTGGTACGACGTCACCGTGACCGGCATGGAGATGCATGCCGGCCCCACGCCCATGGGCATCCGCCGCGACGCGCTGTTCGCCGCCAGCTACCTGGTGCAGGCGGTCATCAACATCGCCAACGCGCACCAGCCGCACGGGCGCGGCACGGTGGGCGAGATCCACGCGCACCCCGGCTCGCGCAACGTGATCCCGGGCCAGGTGCGTTTCACCACCGACCTCCGCCACGAGGACGAGGCCACGCTCACGCGCATGGACCAGCAATGGCGCGAGGCCTGCCGCGAGATCGCCGACAGGCACGGCGTGCAGGTGGAGGTGAAGGACGTGCAGTACTTCCGCCCCACCCCGTTCGATCCCGATCTGGTGGAGAAGGTGCGCCAGGGCGCCGCGCGCCGCGGCCTGCCGGCCATGGACATCGTCACCGGCGCCGGCCACGACGCCGTCTACATGGCAGCCGTGGCGCCCACCGCCATGATCTTCGTGCCGTGCAAGGACGGCATCAGCCACAACGAAATCGAAGACGCGCAGCCCGCGCACCTGGAAGCCGGCTGCAACGTGCTGCTGGACGCCATGGTGGCCCGCGCCAACGCCGCGCGCTGAATCGAGGACCTCGTCATGACCCTGCATACCCTCGACTACTGGCAAGCCCGCGCCGCTGCGCTGACGCTGCGCGGCCAGGCCTACATCGATGGCGCCTACGCCGACGCCGCCGACGGCGCCACCTTCGCGGCCACCAGCCCGATCGACGGCCGCAAGCTGGCCGACGTGGCCGCCTGCGGCGCGGCCGACGTCGACCGCGCCGTGGCGGCCGCCCGCCGCGCCTTCGAAGCCGGCGTCTGGTCCCAACTGGCGCCGCGCGAACGCAAGGCGCGCCTGACGCGGCTGGCGCAGCTCATCACCGAACACAGCGAGGAACTGGCGCTGATCGAAACCCTGGACATGGGCAAGCCGATCCACGACGCGCTGGCCTTCGACCTGCCCGAAACCGCGCATTGCTACGCCTGGTATGGCGAGGCCATCGACAAGCGCTACGACGAGATCGCGCCGACGGGGGGCAATGCCCTGGCCACGGTCACGCGCGAACCGCTCGGCGTGGTGGCCGCCGTGGTTCCCTGGAACTATCCGCTGCTGATGGCGGCCTGGAAGGTCGCGCCGGCGCTGGCCGCCGGCAACAGTGTGATCCTCAAGCCGGCCGAGCAGTCGTCCCTGAGCGCGCTGCGGCTGGCGGCGCTGGCCGAGCAGGCCGGCATCCCCGCGGGCGTGTTCAACGTGGTGCCCGGCACGGGTCCGGTCGCGGGCAGCGCGCTGGGCCTGCATCCGGACGTGGACTGCGTGGCGTTCACCGGCTCCACCGCGACCGGCAAGCGCTTCATGAGCTATTCGGGCGAATCGAACCTGAAGCGCGTATGGCTGGAATGCGGCGGCAAGTCGCCGCACATCGTCTTCGAGGACTGCCCCGACCTGGACCGCGCCGCGCTGATCGCCGCGCTGGCGATCTTCTCGAACCAGGGCGAAGTGTGCATCGCCGGCTCGCGCCTGTACGTGCACGACGCCATCTACGACGCCTTCATGGAAAAAGTGGCGCACCACGCCGCCGAGATGCGGCCGGGCAACCCGCTGGATCCGGCCACGGCGCTGGGCGCCATGGTCGACGAGCGCCAGACGCGCTCGGTCATGGCGCGCATCGCGGCCGGCCAGGCCGAGGGCGCGACACTGCGCATCGGCGGGCGCCAGTTGCACGCTGAGGGCGGCGGCTTCTACATCGAGCCCACCATCTTCGATTGCGCCGACGCCTCCAGCACGCTGATCCGCGAGGAGATCTTCGGCCCGGTGCTGGCGGCGCAGCGCTTCCATACGGAAGACGAAGCCATCGCATTGGCCAACGATTCCTCGTACGGCCTGGGCGCCGGCCTGTGGACCGCCAACCTGGGCCGCGCGCACCGCCTGTCGCGCCGCCTGCGCGCCGGCCTGGTGTGGGTCAATTGCTACGCCGATGGCGATATCACCGTGCCGTTCGGCGGCGTCAAGCAGTCGGGCTTCGGCCGCGACAAATCGCTGCACGCGCTGGACAAGTACAGCGACCTCAAAACCACCTGGATCGACATCACCCAATAGCGCGCCCACCGTGCACCTCGTCTGTCGCCGCATTGGTGCGCGGCGCCGTCTCTGCACCCATACGTAGCATTGTTGTAGCAGCTCCACCCCGCAGTTCCCCGAGAAACAGGTGGCACGAGGTTTGCTTGTCATAGCCGGCACACGCCGCGTGACGCGCGGCCACCTGACAACCCTCTTCCAGCCCGGAGGCTCGCAGTGAAATCGAAGACTTGGTTCTCCCTCAGCATCGGCGCCCTGGTCCTGGCGGCCGCCTTGCCCGCCACGCAGGCGCTGGCCCAGACCAAGGGCGGCACGCTCAACATGATCGTCCAGCCCGAGCCGCCCGTGATCGTCACGGCCATCAACCAGCAGGGTCCCACCCAGTTCGTCGCCGGCAAGATCTACGAAAGCCTGTTGACGTACAGCACCGACCTCAAGCCCCAGCCCGGCCTGGCCAAGTCGTGGGAAGCCTCGAGCGACGGCCTGACCTACACCTTCCACCTGCAGGACAACGTCAAGTGGCACGACGGCAAGCCGTTCACCGCCGACGACGTGGTCTTCACGCTGTCGGACATGCTGCCCAAGACCCATGCGCGGGCCCGCGTGATTCTGAACAAGTTCGTCGATTCGGTGCAGGCCAGCGACCCGAAGACGGTGGTCATCAAGCTGAAATCGCCATTCCCGGCCTTCATGCTGATGTTCGAACCCGGCTTCGCGCCGATGATGCCCAAGCACATCTACGCCGGCACCGACTACATGACCAACCCGGCCAACCAGAAACCGATCGGCACCGGCCCGTTCGTGTTCAAGGAATGGAAACGCGGCGAATACATCAAGCTGGCGCGCAACCCCGACTACTGGAAGCCCGGCAAACCCTACCTGGATGAGCTGGTGTTCAACGTGATCCCGGACGCGGCCTCGCGCGCGGTGGCGTTCGAGCGCGGCAGCGTCGACGTATTGCGTGGCGGCGACGTCGACAACGTCGACATCAAGCGCCTGCGCGCCCTGCCCAAGGTGGAATACACCACTGCCGGCTGGGAGATGTTCTCGCCCCAGGCCTACCTGATCTTCAACATGCGCAAGCCGCCCTTCGACAACCTGAAGGTGCGCCAGGCGGTGATGGCCGCGATCAACCGCAACATGGTGGTCAACAACATCTTCTTCGGCCTGGGCAAGGTCTCGACCAGCCCGTTCGTCACCACCGAGATGTTCTACGACAAGAACATGCCGCCGATGCCCTTCGACATGAAGAAGGCGCGCGCGCTGATCAAGGAATCGGGCATCAAGCCTGGCGACTACACCATCCGCCAGTTGAGCTTCCCGTACGGCTCGACCTGGGACCGTCTGGGCGAATACACCAAGCAGGCGCTCGAGCAGCTGGGCTTCAAGGTCAACCTGGAATCGACCGACGCCGGCGGCTGGGCCAGCCGCACCGGCAACTGGGACTTCGACCTGACCACCAACTTCACCTACCAGTACGGCGATCCGGCGCTGGGCGTGCAGCGCCTGTACATCTCCTCCAACATCGTCAAGGGATCGCCGTTCGCCAACGTGCAGGGCTACAGCAACCCCGAGACCGACAAGCAGTGGGAGGCCGCCGCGTCCGAAGTCGATCCGGCCAAGCGCCAGGCGCTCTACACGCAGCTGCAGACCACGCTGGTCAATGAAGTCGCCAATGGCTTCCTGGTGGACATGGAGTTCCCCACGCTGTATCGCGCCAACGTCAAGAACCTGGTCAAGACCGCCATCGGCCTGAACGAATCGTTCGACGACGTCTACATCGAGAAGTAAACGCCGCAAGCCGCGGGCGGCGCCATCCGGCCCGCCCGCGGCGCCCGGCCGCGCGACGGACGTCCGCGCCCGTCCACGGAGGACCCAGAGCATGAAATTCCTGTCTTTCCTGGTTTCGCGCATCGGCAAGGCCCTGGTGGTCGTGCTGGGCGTGGTCATCATCAATTTCTTCCTGATCCGCCTGGCGCCCGGCGACCCCGCCGCCGTGCTGGCGGGGCAGGCCGGCGCGGGCGATGCCGCCTACGTCGAGCAACTGCGCGTCGCGTTCGGGCTGGACAAGCCGGTGCTGACGCAGCTGTTCCTGTACCTGAAGGGCGTGGTCCAGCTGGACCTGGGCTTTTCCTACCGCAACCACGTGCCGGTGCTGGACCTGATCGTCGAACGCCTGCCCGCCACCTTCCTGTTGATGTCGTGCGCCTTCGTCTTCTCGATCGTGCTGGGCGTGCTGCTGGGCGTGGTCGCGGCCAAGGCGCGCTACCGCAACAAGCGCCGCTGGATCGACAGCTCGGTCATGACCGGCGCGCTGCTGCTGTATGCCACGCCGCTGTTCTGGCTGTCGCTGATGGGCATCCTGCTGTTCTCGGTGGTGCTGGGCTGGCTGCCAGCCTTCGGCATGGAAACCGTGGGCGCCGGCCTGACCGGCTGGGCCCGCGCGGCCGACATCGCGCAGCACCTGATCCTGCCGACGGTGACGCTGGGCTGCTTCTTCATGGCGGTGTACGTACGCCTGACGCGCGCCTCGATGCTGGAAGTGATCGGCATGGACTTCGTCAAGACCGCGCGCGCCAAGGGCGTCAGCCCCGGCCGCGTGATCCGCGCCCACGTGCTGCGCAACGCACTCTTGCCGGTGATCACCTTCGCCGGCATCCAGCTCGGCCAGATGGCCGGCGGCGCGGTGCTGACCGAGACCGTGTTCGCCTGGCCCGGCATCGGCCGACTGATGTTCGACGCGCTGCTGCAACGCGATTACCAGCTGCTGCTGGGCATTTTCCTGGTGACCTCGATCATGGTGGTGGTGTTCAACCTGTTGACCGACGTGCTGTATCGCCTGATCGATCCACGCATCAGCGCGGGCGCGCAACAAGGAGCCGCGGCATGAAGCAATTCGCCCGACGCTATATGCGCAACTACGGCGCGGTGGCCGGACTGGCCATCGTGCTGGCCGTGGTGATCGTGGCGCTGGCCGCGCCGCTGCTGTACGAGGATTCGCCCTGGATGATGGTGGCCGATCCGCTGATCCCGCCCTTCACCGATGCCGCCTACCCCTTCGGCACCGACATGCTGGGCCGCGACATCACCGCCGGCCTGGTGTGGGGCGCGCGGGTCTCGCTGATGGTGGGCCTGCTGTCGACCGCCGTGGCGCTGGTGTTCGGCATCGTCGTCGGGGCCATCGCCGGCTACTGCGGCGGCCGGGTCGACGACGCGCTGATGCGCTTCACCGAGTTCTTCCAGACCATCCCGCAGCTGGCGATGGCGGTGGTGCTGGTGGCGATCCTCGGGCCGTCGATGTATTCCATCATGGGCGCGATCGCGGTGGTGTCCTGGCCGCCGGCGGCGCGGCTGGTTCGATCCGAGTTCATGACCCTGAAGCAGCGCGAGTTCGTGCAGGCCGCCATCGTCATCGGCCAGACGCCGGCGCGCATCGTCGGCACGCAGATCCTGCCGAACGCCATGTCGCCCATCATCGTCTCGGCCTCGTTCATGGTGGCCACCGCCATCCTGACCGAATCGTCGCTGTCCTTCCTGGGGTTGGGCGACCGCAACGAGATGAGCTGGGGTTTCATGATCGGCGCGGCCCGCACCATGATCCGCGAAGCCTGGTGGATGAGCGTGTGGCCGGGCGTGGCCATCCTGCTGACCGTGCTGGCCATCAACCTGATCGGCGAAGGCCTGAACGACGCCCTCAACCCGCAACTGCGCAAGCGCGGCGAATAGGAGACCGGCATGAACGCTTCCCCGCCCCTGCTGTCCATCCAGAACCTCAGCATCGCCCTGCCCCGCGGCGGCGACCGTCCGTTCGCGGTGCAGGACGTGTCATACGACATCCACGCCGGCGAGATCCTCTGCATCGTCGGCGAGTCCGGCTCGGGCAAGTCCATGAGCGCCAACGCCATCATGGGCCTGCTGCCCGACTACCTGACGCCGCAGCAGGGCCGCATCCTGCTGCGCGGCACCGACCTGCTGCGCCAGGACGAAGCCACCCTGCAAGGCATGCGCGGCAAGGACATGGCCATGATCTTCCAGGAACCGCTGTCGGCGCTGAATCCGCTGATGACGGTGGGCGAACAGATCAACGAGGTCATGCGGGTCCACAACGCCTATCCCGGACCGGAGCGCATGCGGCGCACGCTGGAACTGCTGGCCTTCGTCGGCCTGCCCGATCCGGCCACGCTCTACCATGTCTATCCCTTCCGCCTGTCGGGCGGCCAGCGCCAGCGCGTCATGATCGCCATGGCGCTGGCGCTGGAACCGGCGCTGCTGATCGCCGACGAGCCGACCACGGCGCTGGACGTCACCACCCAGGCCCAGATCCTGGCGCTGATCGCCCGCATCCAGAAGGAAAAGGGCATGGGCGTGATGTTCGTCACCCATGATTTCGGCGTGGTGGCCGAGATCGCGCACCGGGTGGCGGTGATGGAAAAAGGCGTGCTGGTCGAACAGGGCCCGGCCGAGGAGGTGCTGAACCGTCCGCGCCATCCCTACACCCAGCGCCTGATCGCGGCGGTGCCGCACCGCCGCGGCGAGGAACGCGCCTCCGCCACGCCGGAACAACCGGTGCTGGAGGTGAAGGACCTGAGAAAGACCTACGTCGTCGGCCATGGCTGGCTGGGCGGCAAGCGCGAGGTGCATGCGGTCGACGGCGTCAGCTTCAGCGTGCGGCGCGGCGAGACGCTGGGCATCGTCGGCGAGTCGGGCTCGGGCAAGTCGACCATCGGCAAGTGCCTGCTCAAGCTGGTCGGCATCAACGGCGGCCAGTTGATCTTCAACGGCCAGGACATCGCCGCCATGCCCGAATCGCGCTTCCGGCCGCTGCGCAAGGACATCCAGATGATCTTCCAGGATCCCTTCGCCTCGCTCAATCCGCGCCATACCGTGGGCCGCATCATCAGCGACGGCCCGGTCGCCAACGGCGTGCCGCGCGCCCAGGCCGAGGCTCGCGTGCGCGAGCTGCTGTCGCTGGTGGGATTGGACCCGTCGGCGTTCGACCGCTACCCCAATCAGTTCTCCGGCGGCCAGCGCCAGCGCATCGGCATCGCCCGCGCCCTGGCGCTGGAACCCAAGGTGCTGGTGGCCGACGAATCGGTATCGGCGCTGGACGTGTCGGTGCAGGCGCAGGTGCTGCAACTGCTGCACGACCTGCAGCAGCGCCTGAAGATCGCGCTGGTGTTCATCACCCACGACCTGCGCGTGGCCGCCCAGATCTGCAATTCGGTGCTGGTCATGCACCGGGGCAAGGTGGTGGAATACGGATCGCCCAGCCAGATTTTCGACAACCCGCAGCACGCCTACACGCAACAACTCATCGCCGCCGTGCCCGGCCAGCACTGGGATCCGACCCAGGCGCAGGCCGCGGCCTGAAGCGGCCATCACAACCAGGAGACTCGCATGCAACGCCCGCCCGCCGTGCCCACCGTCCAGATCGACAACGACCAGGTCACCGTCACCGAATGGCGCTTTCCGCCCGGCGGTGAAACCGGCTGGCACCGCCACGGCATGAACTACGTGGTGGTGCCGCAGACCACCGGCCCGCTGCTGCTGGATACGCCCAACGGCCAGGTCACCAGCCAGCTCACCACCGGCGTGTCCTACTACCGGCCGGTGGGCGTCGAACACAACGTCATCAACCCCGGCGACACCGAATTCGTGTTCGTCGAGATCGAGATCAAGCAGCCGGGGCAGGCTCCGGACTCCGGCTGTTCGCACTGACGCGCAAAGGAACACCATGAAGGCGTTTTTCTCGGAAGAACAGCTGCTGCACACGCCGCAGCAGTTCATGCGGCTGGGACGCATCAGCGCTCCCACCGACCTGCCGTCGCGCGCGCACAGCCTGCAAGGCGCGTTGGCGGCCCGTGGCATCGCGGTCGAGGCGCCGCCCGACTACGGCCGCCAGCCGCTCGAGAGCATTCACAGTCCGGACTACCTGGATTACCTGGAAAGCGCGTTTTCGCGCTGGCAGGCGCTCAGGGGGCCGGGCGTGGATCCCGGCCCGGAAGTGCTGCCGAACCTGTCGCCCTACTACAGCGGCCGCATCGAAACGGCTGGCCGTGGCCCCTGCCCGTCGCCGTCGATCGTGGCGCAGACCGGCTACTACCTGAGCGACCTGTCCTGCCCCATCGGCCCGCACACCTGGCGCTCGGCGCTGCGCTCCACCCACAGCGCGGTGGCCGCGGCCGAGCACGTGGCCGCCAGCGGCGGCGCGGCCTATGCCCTGTGCCGGCCCTCGGGCCACCACGCCCATCGCGACCGCGCCGGCGGCTTTTGCTACCTGAACAGCAGCGCGGCCGCCGCGGCCCGGCTGTTGCAGAGCTGGTCCAAAGTGGCGGTGCTGGACGTCGACGCGCACCATGGCGACGGCACCCAGAACATCTTCTACCAGCGCGCCGACGTCATGACGGTGTCGCTGCATGCCGATCCCGCCGGCTACTACCCGTTCTACACCGGCTATGCGCACGAGCGCGGCCATGGCGCCGGCGAAGGCTGCAATCTCAACCTGCCGCTGCCGCACGGCGCCGGCAACGACCCGTTCCTGCGGGCGCTGGACACGGCGCTGGCGGCGCTGGCCGGCTACGGGCCGCAGGCGCTGGTGCTGGCGCTGGGCTTCGATACCTACAAGGATGATCCCATCAGCGTGCTGCGGCTGGACATCGACGCCTACCGCGACATCGGCGCGCGCGTGGCCGGCCTGGGCGTGCCCACGGTGGTGGTGCAGGAAGGCGGCTACATGGTGCAGGCCATCGGCCCGGCGCTGGACGCATTCCTGCAAGGCCTGGCCCGCGCCTGAACCCTGCCATGAGCAACCCCGCCGCCGTTTCCTCCGTCCCGGCCCCGGCCGCCGGCTCGCGCCAGGCCGGCATCCTGCTGTTCTTCGCGGCGCTGGTGGCCTTTGCCACCTTCGATGCCGGATCCAAGCAGATGCTGGCCCGCTATCCGGCGCCGTTCCTGAACATCGTGCGCTATATCGCCGTGGCGATCCTGGCGCTGGCGCTGCTGTGGCGCCAGCGCTGGCCCGGCCTGCGCGCCGTCCCCCACAAGCCCCTGCTGGTGCTCAGAGGCGTCATGCTGGCAACGGTCGGCACCTGCTTCATGACGGCGCTGATCTGGATGCCGCTGTCCGAGGCCACGGCCATCTACTTCACCTCGCCGCTCATCATGGTGGCGTTGTCGCCCTGGCTGCTGGGCGAACGCGTGCGGCCGGTGCAATGGGCCGCGGTGGCGGCGGGCTTCGTCGGCATGCTGTTGATCGTGCGGCCGGGCGGCGACCTGCCCTGGCTGGGCACGCTGCTGATGGCGGTGTCCGCGGTCAGTTACGCGGTCTTCCAGGTGCTGACGCGCAAGCTGTCGGGCAAGGTGGCCGGGCCGGTCCAATACGCCTATACGGCGTTCATCTGCCTGATCGTCACGGCGTTGCCGGCGCCCTTCTTCCTGCCGGATCCCTGGCCGGGCCCGACCGACATGGCGCTGATCGTCGGCCTGGGCGCCTGCAGCGGGCTGGCGCAGATCCTGCTGATCGCGGCATTCCAACGGGTGGCGGCCGCCACGCTGGCGCCGCTGAACTACTTCCAGCTGCTGCTGGCGGTCGCCTTCAGCACCTTCTGGTTCCAGCGTCCCCCCGACGGGCTGGCGCTGGCCGGCATCGCGATGATCATGGCGTCGGGCATATTCCTGGCGCTGCGCCGCGCCGGCTAGCGGGCAACGGCTTCAGCTGGTTTCGCGCCGCACCAGCGTGAAGCCCAGGTCCACGTGACGCTGCGCGATGGGCTGCCCCGCCAGGTGGCGCATCAGCAGTTGCGCCGCTTCCCGGCCAATCTCGTAGCGCGGCGTGGCGATGGTCGACAGCGGCGGCGTGGTCCAGGCCGTTCCCGCAAAGTCATGGAAACCCACCAGCGCCATCTGGCCGGGCACGCTCACGCCCAGCCGGCCGCACTGGAACACCGCGCCCTGCGCCAGGTCGTCATTGCAGAAGAACACCGCGTCGCAATCGGGATGTTCGGCCAGCAGGGCTTCCAGCAGCGCCGCCCCCAGCGCGATCGAGGACTTCTCGGGCGTCATGATCTCAAGCGCCGGGTCGTGCAGGCCGGCATCGCGCAGGGCCTGGCGGCAGCCTTCACAGCGCCTGAGCGAGCGCGGATCCAGCTGGGCGCCGACGATGCCGATGCGTCGGCAACCGCGCTCGACCAGGTGCCGGCCGGCGGCGTAGCCCGACTCGAACTGCGAGAAGCCGACGCTCATGCCATCGCTGTCCTCCAGGGTTTCGATGGTATGGACCGTGGGCATGCCCTGCGCCCGCAGCAGTTCCCAGACCCCCGGGTTGTGGTCGATGCCGGTCAGGATCAGGCCGTCGGGCAGGTGCTGCAGGTACTTGCGCAACAACGCCTCCTCGGCATCGGGCGAATATCCCGTGACGCCGATCAGCAGGTGATAACCCTGCTCGTCCAGCACCTCCTTGATGCCGCTGATGATGTCCACGAACACCACGTTGCTCAACGACGGAATCAGCACCACGATGGTCTGCGAGCGCGCCGACGCCAGCGCGCTGGCGGCATGGTTGGGCACGTAGCCCAGTTCCTGGCAGACCTGGGTGATGCGCAGGCGCACCGCCTCGGCCACCTTGTCGGGGGTGCGCAAGGCGCGCGACACGGTGATCGCGCTGACCCCGGCGCGGCGCGCGACCTCTTGCATGGTCACGCGGCCGGCGCGGGTGCTGCGGGGCTTTCGGATGGACATCGGCCGTTCTGAGCGGTTGGCGAGTCCGTAGTCTGACGTAAAGATCAGGGCTTGCCAAACCAAAAATGTTAGCGCTAACATCGACACCGCGATACCCATAAAAATTCCGGAAAACGGAACGAGGAGACAAGCATGCATGGTTCCCCCCCGGGGCGGCCCGGTGCCGGCCCGATGGCGCGCGCGGCGGATTGGTGCGCTCGATTGCAGACCTGGCTGATGGCCGGTTGCCTGGCGGTCATGGTGGTGTTGCTGTTCGGCAATGTCGCCATGCGCTACCTGTTCAATTCCGGCATCAACGCCTCCGACGAAATCTCCCGGCTGGCCTTCGTCTGGCTGATCTTCCTGGGCGCGGTGCTGGCGTTGCGCGATCACCAGCACATCGGCGTCACGATGCTGGTGGAACGCTTCGGGCCGGCCGCGCGCCGTGTCTCGCACGTGGTCTGTCAGTTGCTGGTGCTGTGGATGCTGTGGCTGCTGGCCGACGGCAGCTGGGCCCAGACCCTGATCGGCCTGGATACCCGCCTGCCCGTGACCGCGATGCCGCTGGCGGTGTTCAACGCCGCCGCGCTGTACGCCGCCGTCGCAATGGGCCTGCTGACCCTGTTCGACCTGGTTCGCGTGCTGGCCGGCGGCCCGCTGCCCGCGGAATCCAGCCCCGAAGACCCGCTGGTCTGACCCCGGCCCCTTGCCTCCACGTTCGGACCCGCCCCAATGATCCTGACCATTTTCCTGCTGGTGCTGCTGGGCTTCATCGCCCTGGGAATGCCGATCGCGTTCGCGCTACTGTTGAGCGCGGTCGCCATGATGTTCCAACTCGATTTCTTCGATACCCAGATCCTGGCGCAGAACATGCTGTCGGGCGCCAACAGCTTCACGCTGATGGCGGTGCCGCTGTTCATGCTGGCCGGCGAACTGATGAACGCCGGCGGCATTTCGCGCCGCATCGTCAACCTGGCCAGCATGTTCGTCGGCCACATCCAGGGCGGCCTGGGCTACGTCGCCATCTTCGCCAGCGTGCTGCTGGCGGCCCTGTCCGGCTCGGCCGTGGCCGACGCCGCCGCGCTCGGCTCGCTGCTGATTCCCATGTTGCGCGAGAAAGGCTACGACGCCGGCCAGGCATCCGGCCTGATCGCGGCCGGCGGCATCATCGCGCCGATCATCCCGCCGTCGATCTCGTTCATCATCTTCGGCGTCGCCACCAACGTTTCCATCACCAAGCTGTTCTTCGCCGGCATCGCGCCCGGCCTGATGATGGGCCTGACGCTGGTGGCGGTGTGGACCTGGGTGGCGCGCAAGCACGGCGCCATCAAGCCCGCGCCGCGCCAGCCCTGGAGCGCCCGGCTGCGGGCGCTGCGCGAATCGGCCTGGGCGCTGCTGCTGCCCGTCATCATCATCGGCGGCCTGCGCGGCGGCATCTTCACGCCTACCGAAGCGGCGGTGGTGGCCGCCGTCTACGCGCTGCTGATCAGCCTGTTCGTCTACCGCGAGATCGGCCTGCGCCACCTGCTGCCGCTGTTCATCAACGCCGCCCGCACCACCGCCGTGGTGATGTTCCTGGTGGCCGCCGCCATGGTCTCGTCCTACATGATCACGCTGGCCGACATGCCGCAGGACCTGATCGCCCTGCTGGAGCCGGTGCTGGACCACCCCAAGCTGCTGATGTTCGCGCTGCTGGTCCTGCTGACGCTGATCGGCACGGTGATGGACCTGACGCCCACCATCCTCATCCTGGCGCCGGTGCTGATGCCGGTCGTCACGCAGGCCGGCATCGACCCGGTCTACTTCGGCGTGATGTTCGTCATGGTGGGTTGCGTCGGCCTGCTCACGCCGCCCGTCGGCACCGTGCTCAACGTGGTCTGCGGCGTGGCCCGCATCAACATGGAAACCATCTGCAGGGGCGTGTGGCGCTATGTCGCGGCCTACACGCTGCTGCTGGTACTGCTGGTGATCTTCCCCGAGCTGATCACCGTCCCCGCGAGCTGGATGCACTGAGGCCCGTACACAGAGGCGCCGACCCCGCGCCATTCAGAAGAAGCCAAGGAGGAACAACCATGAACATCCGTTTCAAGACCCGTCTCGTCGTGCTGGCGGCCGCGCTGTCCTGCGCCTTCGCCGGCGCCGCCGCGGCCGCCGACGTCAAGCCGCGCCTGATCCGCTTCGGCTACGGCCTGAACGAGGACAGCGTGCAGGGCCGCGCCGCCCGCCACCTGGCGCAGGAACTGGAGAAGATCAGCGGCGGCAAACTGAAGATGAAGACCTTCGGCTCGGCCAACCTCGGCTCGGACGAGCAGATGCAGGGCGCGCTGGTCGGCGGCGCGCAGGAAATGATGGTCGGCTCCACCGCGCCGCTGGCCGGCATGGTCAAGGAATTCGGCGTGTTCGACCTGCCGTTCCTGTTCAACAGCGAAAAAGAAGCCGACGCGGTGCTCGACGGCCAGCTCGGCCAGGACCTGCTCAAGAAGCTGGAAGCCAAGGGCCTGGTGGGCCTGGTGTACTGGGAAAACGGCTTTCGCAACATGACCAACTCCAAGCACCCCATCGTGCGCGCCGAGGACATGCAGGGCATCAAGCTGCGCGTGATGCAGAACCAGATCGCGCTGGGCGTCTTCAACACCCTGGGCGCGAACGCGGTGCCGATGCCGTTCTCGGAACTGTTCACGGCGCTGGAAACGCGCACGGTCGATGGCCAGGAGAACCCCATCACCACCATCCAGAGCAGCAAGTTCTACGAGGTGCAGCCCTACCTGACGATCACCCGCCACGTCTACACGCCCTGGGTGGTGCTGGCGTCCAAGAAATGGTGGGACAAGCTCTCGCCCGACGAACAAAAGCTGGTGCGCCAGGCCGCCGAGGCCTCGCGCGACTTCGAACGCAAGGACAGCCGCGCCGATTCGCTCAAGGCGATGGGCACGCTGGAAAAGGCGGGCATGAAGATCAACACCGTGTCGCCCGAGGAAGTGGCGCGGATGCGCGAGAAGGTGCAGCCCGTGGTCGACAAGTACACCCAGGAACTCGGCCCGGACCTGGTCCGGCAACTGAACGCCGAGATCAGCAAGGCACGCAATTAGGTCCCCGGCGCGCCCGCCGGCGCGCCACGCATCACCGAAGCACACGAGGCACCCATGACCGACACTCCCCGCAAGCTGCGCAGCCAGAAATGGTTCGACGATCCCGCCCACGCCGACATGACGGCGATCTACGTCGAGCGCTACCTGAACTACGGCCTGACGCGCCAGGAACTGCAATCGGGCCGGCCCATCATCGGCATCGCCCAGACCGGCAGCGACCTGGCGCCCTGCAACCGCCACCACCTGGCGCTGGCCGAACGCATCAAGGCCGGCATCCGCGACGCCGGCGGCATCCCGATGGAGTTCCCGGTGCACCCGCTGGCCGAGCAGGGCCGCCGCCCGACCGCGGCGCTGGACCGCAACCTGGCCTACCTGGGCCTGGTGGAGATCCTGCACGGCTATCCGCTGGACGGCGTGGTGCTGACCACCGGCTGCGACAAGACCACGCCCGCCTGCCTGATGGCGGCGGCCACCGTCGACATTCCCGCCATCGTGCTGTCCGGCGGCCCGATGCTGGACGGCTGGCATGACGGCCAGCGCGTCGGGTCCGGCACGGTCATCTGGCATGCCCGCAACCTGATGGCCGCGGGCAAGCTGGACTACGAGGGCTTCATGACGCTGGCCACCGCCTCCTCGCCCTCGATCGGCCACTGCAACACCATGGGCACGGCGCTGTCCATGAATTCCTTGGCCGAGGCGCTGGGCATGTCGCTGCCCACCTGCGCCAGCATCCCCGCGCCCTACCGCGAACGCGGGCAGATGGCCTACGCCACCGGCCTGCGCATCTGCGACATGGTGCGCGAGGACCTGCGCCCGTCCCGCATCCTGACGCGCGAGGCCTTCGAGAACGCCATCGTCGTCGCCTCGGCGCTGGGCGCGTCCAGCAACTGTCCGCCGCACCTGATCGCCATGGCGCGCCATGCCGGCATCGACCTGAGCCTGGACGACTGGCAGCGGCTGGGCGAAGACGTGCCGCTGCTGGTGAACTGCGTGCCCGCCGGCGAACACCTGGGCGAGGGCTTCCACCGCGCCGGCGGCGTGCCGGCCGTGATGCACGAACTGCTGGCCGCCGGCCGCCTGCACGCCGACTGCGCCACCGTGTCCGGCAAGACCATCGGCGAAATCGCGGCCGGCGCCAAGACCCACGACGCCGACGTCATCCGCGGCTGCGACGCGCCGCTCAAGCACCGCGCCGGCTTCATCGTGCTGTCGGGCAATTTCTTCGACAGCGCGGTCATCAAGATGTCGGTGGTGGGCGAGGCGTTCCGCCGCGCCTACCTGTCCGCGCCCGGCGACGAGAATGCCTTCGAGGCGCGGGCCATCGTGTTCGAAGGACCGGAGGACTACCACGCGCGCATCGAAGACCCAGCCCTGAACATCGACGAACACTGCATCCTGGTCATCCGCGGCGCCGGCACGGTCGGCTATCCGGGCAGCGCCGAGGTCGTCAACATGGCGCCGCCATCGCACCTGATCAAGCGCGGCATCGACTCGCTGCCCTGCCTGGGCGACGGCCGCCAGAGCGGCACCTCGGCCAGTCCGTCGATCCTGAACATGTCGCCAGAAGCCGCCGTGGGTGGCGGTCTGGCGCTGCTGCGCACCGGCGACCGCATCCGCGTCGACCTGAACCAGCGCAGCGTCATCGCGCTGGTGGACGAAGCCGAACTGGCGCGGCGGCGGCAGGATCCGCCCTACCAGCCGCCGCCGGCCCAGACGCCGTGGCAGGAGCTGTACCGGCAACTGGTCGGCCAGTTGTCAACCGGCGGCTGCCTGGAACCCGCCACCCTGTACCTGAAGGTGGTCGAAACGCGCGGTGATCCCCGGCATTCGCACTGACGGCGGCGGCAACGCTCCGGCGACGCCCGCAATGTAGAGGAAAAAGATGCGTTGATTTCGGCGCGTCACGCAGGGGCCGGGCTTTCAGTCCGGCCTCAGCGACCGGCCGCCGGGCCGCTCGGCTCGTCGGTGTTTTCCTTTGAGATATCAGGCGCTTGCGGGCTAGGGCGCGTCAGCACGTAGGCGGCGCTTGCCAGGAAAAAAAGGCCGACGCCGGATGCGAGCAAAGGCGACGGATGCGCGCCCCACCAGAACAGGCCGTAGCCCACCGCCATGCCCAGCGAGGCATACAGCTTGCCTTTGCGCGACACCGCCCCCTGCTCGCGCCAGGCGCGCAGCGACGGGCCGTAGGTGGGGCTATCCAGCAGCCAGCGTTCCAGCCGTGGGGACGAACGCGAAAAGCAGGCCACCGCCAGAATCAGGAAAATCGTCGTCGGCATCACCGGCAGGAAGGCGCCGATCACGCCCAGCGCCAGCATCGCGCAACCCAGGATCAGCCAAAGTGCTTTCATCATGATGGGGTGCAGGATAACGCAGTTGCCTGCCCGGAACATTTGCGCCCTCCCTTCGGTCAGATCCCCTCCCGCCGCGACCGGCGCCCCCTCCAGGAGGCCTTCTTGACCACCGAACCGCTCAACGCCAAGACCCGCCGCCCGCGCGCAGCGCCCGCGGTGCCGCCCGCCACCGAGACGGAAGGCACGCCGCTCATGCACATGAAGAAGGCGCTGGCGCAATTGCAGGCCGGCCGCCAGACACCGGAACGGGTACAAGCCGCGGGATTGCTGGCCAGCGCCATCGCCTGGATCAACATCCTGACCTGCAGCTAGCGCGCCTGACCGCCCGCCGGACGCGGGACAGCATGGCCCGGGCATCGCGATGCGGGCCCATCGAACGCGCGGCGCCCCTGCGCGCATTCGTGCCGGGACGCGAAAATGCTCTAGTCATCTAGATGTCACTCTCGAGGCATATCTTCTCCACCGATCCACTGCCTCGAAGGTATCCACCCATGCTTACCCTGCCCATCATCCAGGACCTGTTCGCCCGCCATGGCGCCGCCTACTACGGCGGCGAAGCCATCAGCCAGACCGAACACGCGCTGCAATGCGCGCAACTGGCCGAACAGGCCGGCGAGTCCGAAGCCGTGATCGTCGCCGCGCTGCTGCACGACCTCGGCCACCTGATGCTGGCCGAGAGCATCACCACCGACATGCGCCACCAGGATGTGGCCGCCGAAGCCCTCGCCCCGCTGTTCGGCGACGCGATCACGGCGCCGGTGCGCCTGCACGTTGCCGCCAAGCGCTATCTGGGCGTGATCGAACCCGCCTATCTGGACACCCTGTCGCCCGCCTCGGTGCAGAGCCTGGCGCTGCAGGGCGGCGTGTTCACCCCGGCACAGGCCGACGCGTTCGCCGCGCAGCCACACGCCCAGGCCGCGGTGCGCCTGCGCCGCTATGACGACCAGGCCAAAGTGGTCGGCCTGTCCACGCCGCCGCTGGAACACTATATGGAAATGGTCGGGCGCTGTTTGCAGGCCCGTTGAATCCGGGGCGAGAGATGCCCCGACGCGGGAAGACTCGGACACGTCCCCGCGCTGTTCAGCAGTCCGAGATTTGGCCCGCAGCCCTAGCCGGACACTTCGAAAGAACCAATCATCTGACGCGGCGAAAAATCATTCGCCAACTTGCGGCCGGCGGATACCGCCGGCCAGACCTTTGGTTCTTCCCGGAGATAACGTGAACAGTCCCGCCATGCAAACCATGATGTACGACGCCAATCGCAAAAGCGTCGGCGTGGCCTACCTCCTATGGTTCTTCCTGGGCAGCGCGGGCGGGCATCGCTTCTATACCGGCAGGACCGGATCGGCCATCGCCATGCTCGCGCTCACCATTGTCGGCATCGCCCTCAGCGTCATCGGCGTGGGATTGGTACTGCTGGCGGCCGTGGGAATCTGGGTGATCGTCGACGCCTTCCTGATTCCCGGCTGGATCCGCAATACCAACATGCGGCTGGCGGCGACCCTCTCGACCGGCAACATCCCCCTGCCCTGAAAGCCGGATCAGCTCCGCAGCCAGCCCGCGGGCTCGGCGCGCTTGCCATGCACGTAATTCCACTCGGCACTGCAGGCCGAGCAGACGAATGCTTCGTGCCGCGCCCCGCCCTGCACCGCGGCAAGGCTGCGCACGTAGCCCAGGCTGATCAACTGGTCATGGCCCGCCGCGCCCGAGGTGGCCCGCACGATTGCCCTGCAATCTTCACAATCCGCCATCGCCCTCACCTTTCATTTGTCTTTCAATTCCTCTTGCGGGGAATCCTACAAAATGAAACGGGGCACAGTTTCATGAATTCTCACGAACTCCGGGCGCGGCGGTTTGAGCAGTCCCGGGCATCAATCGGACTCGCTCTCCTTCTTGCGCGACCGGAACGCCGCGACCTTCATCCGGTTGCCGCATAGCGCCATGCTGCACCAGCGGCGCCGATGCGACTTGGTCCTGTCATGGAACATGAGCGTGCAGTCATGCGCCTCGCATTGCCGCACAAGCGCCAACGGCGTGTCGGTCAGCAATTCGACGATGGCTCGGGCAACAGGCTCGAGCATGCCGGCCGCGTCGTCCAGGCGGCGCGGCCTGACCGCCTTGAAGGACTGGCTGGCGCCGTCCCACGCCAATTCCGTGGCCGCCCCGCCCGCCTTGAGCACGTGGTTGACCACGCTGGCGTCCGAGTCGCCGCCCGACTTGGCGGCCTGCAACAAGGATCGAGCGCTTTCGCGCAATTGCAGGGCCAGCTCCCGCAGGCCCGGGGGCGCCACGCGGGTCCCCCGCGGCAACACATCCGCCAATTTCAACCATGCGAGCACGGCGTCATCGTCGCCGAAACAGTCGTGGCGCGCCGCCCCCACCCCGTATTCAGTGTTGATGAAATCGAGTGCAAGGTCGTCGCCCACGAAAAGCGGGGGTTTTTGATTTTGTGCGGTGTCTGGCATGGGATAAATGTAACCTATAAAAATAAATTTGACCAGTTACTAGAATCCAAAGTAACCTGAAAAACCAAATTCAACGGTTACAAAGGAAATGCATCATGACTTCGAATAGCGCGACGGAAACCAGCGGCCTGCCCTCGACCCCGTTGACCGCGGGCGTATCCGCGGCCGATCTGCAGGTCCATCATCGGTTCGAACAGGTGGGAGACGTGAAGGTGTTCTACCGGGAGGCAGGCCCGCGCGATGCGCCCATCGTGCTTCTGCTGCACGGCTACGCCGCCTCTTCATTCATGTACCGCAATCTCATCCCGCTGCTTGCGGACGGGTACCGCGTCATTGCGCCCGACTTGCCCGGCTTTGGCTTCACCGAAGCCCCCGCGCGCGGGCAATATGACTACACCTTCGACCAGCTCGCCAAGACCATTGGACAGTTCACGCGGCAACTGGGGCTGGATCGCTACGCCATGCAGGTGTTCGACTATGGCGCCCCGGTGGGCTGGCGCCTCGCCGCGGAACACCCGGCGCGCATCAGCGCCATCATTTCGCAGAACGGCAACGCGTACGAAGAGGGGCTGGGGGCGGGCTGGGCGCCGATCCAGAAATACTGGAAGGACCCATCGCAGGCCAACCGCGACGCCCTGCGCGAGTTCGCCACGCCGGCCTCGATCCGGTGGCAATACCTCGAAGGCGTTCCGGACCAGACCCTTGTGGCCCCCGACGCGATTGCGCTCGAAGGCCACCTGGTTTCCCGGCCCGGCAATGCCGACGTCCAGCTCGACCTGCTGCTGGACTACGCCTCCAACGTCCAGAAGTATCCGGAGTTCCAGGCGTACTTCCGCAAGCACCAGCCGCCGCTGCTGGCCGTGTGGGGCAAGAACGATCCCTTTTTCCTGCCCGCCGGCGCCGAGGCCTGGCAACGGGATATCCCGGGCGCCGACGTGCGCTTCTACGACACCGGCCATCTGGCGCTGGAAACCCACGGAGCCGAGATCGGCGCGGTCATCCGGCGGTTTCTGGATAAGAACGTGAAGTGAAGCGCGGCCGGTATGTCTCTTTGACATACCGCGCCAATTCCAGCTCCACCTGTGACATGGGCGACAAGTTACTTTCCGGGTACAGGAGCCGCTGTGCAGCCGCTAGCGTACTCCGTGCACATCGTTCGGCTTTGGTGACGGCCGGCGCCGTCGGGGCATGGGAGTCAAACACGACAAGGGACATTGCAGCTTCTCCTGGAAAGAACATACGCACTGGCGGCAAGCCCTGAGCAAGTAGCGTACCTGCATGAGTCCGTCCCGCATTCGACATGAAGCGCATACAGGCGCACGCCCTCTCCGGAAAGATGGGTGGCGTGTGCCCATCGGTACGCCAAAAAAATAAAGCCCGCTTTCGCGGGCCGCAAATGGTCCGGTCGCTCGACAACAGGCTATTCAGCCAGCATCGCTTCCAGATAATGCTGTGCCTTGATGGATGTGAACCTCACGATTTCGAGGCCATTGCGCTCCGCAAATGCGACCGCTTCGGCCGCGGAATAGCGATAAGCGAACGTGGGGTGATACCAATCAAAATTGATCAGATCACAATGCTCGCTGGAGAAATTCTTGTTGTGCCAACATTTCAGGAAATGATCGTAGATGAACTCCTGAATTGAATACGTGCCCGTCTTGATGCCAAGGAACGGCAGATCCTGGGTTATCCTGATCTCCCCCGCGCAAGCCTGCAGGTCGGCCCCCAGCCTTGTAAACTGATTCGCCACAGCGAATGCCTCGTCGTTCCCCATGGGAACAATTGCGGCACGGAAAGCATCGTCAAGCGCTTCTCGCATCGGGGCTTTCTTTGCGTACACCGACACGGCGACCTTTCCGCCTGGCTTCAGTTGGGACACCAACGATGAGTAGGTCTTGGCCGGATCCGGCGTGTGGTGCAGGGCTGCTCGACAGATCACGTAGTCGAATTTCTGGCTTCCTGGCAGCGGATTGGAGATATCCCACTGGACAAACTTGGCCTCGGCAGGCGCATCGATCGTATCGAGCGAGCCATGGATATCCGCTCCCACATATTCGAGGTGAGCTGGCATGGGTGATTCATACAGACGCCGGGTCACGTCGCCAAAGCCACAGGCAGCATCCAACACCGAAATCGGCCCGACACTCGCGCGGGCCCTGATCTCGTCGAACAAATCCGCCCAACCAAGCTGGCGTCCGGGCATGACCATGGCAGCCTCGGGGTTCGCCTCGACGAATCCCTGATAGTTCAGATCCTTCCCCCATTGCTTGGAATAGTGGTCGGCAGTGCGCTTTGTGCTCTGATCGTCTTGATTGGCAGCAGTCATGATGGGTCCCCATTGGCTGGAATTTTCGCCGCCATCTTACCGCACCATCGGAGCATGTTCGGGGGCGAACAATGGGCTCAATACAATGGACTTCCAAGGGAAACTACCCAAAAAGCGCGAAATGCCCCGCGCGAAACCCAAAGCAAAAAGCCGCGAAGTCCAGGACTGTCGCGGCTTTTCAGGGTGATGCCTGACTAGCTCTATCAGGCATTCACTTTGCAGGAATTTGGTAGGCGGTATTGGAATCGAACCAACGACCTCCACGATGTCAACGTGGCGCTCTAACCAGCTGAGCTAACCGCCTGCAAAGAAGAAGAATTATATAGTGCTTTTTTAAACTGTGCAAATCGTCTTTTCAGATTTTTTGCTGTTTTTATTTCGTTGCTTTTTCGTTGCTTATCAGGCTTCAAAAATTATCTGGCTTCAGAAAATGCCGCGAATCGTCTGGATCATGCGTTTTTGCCGCATGTTGTGGCACATGCGCATTTGGCAGATACCTTCGATTCACTAAATTCTTCAGCCGCAACGGCCGGGTTCGTGGTTTTCACCTTCCCTGCCAGCACTGCTTTTCCCTTCTATTTCTTCGCGTCTGCGGCATGCACCGCAGCAACGAAGAACGAGATTCTATCAGAACTTTTTATTCCTTGCTCGACCTCGACGCCACTGCTCACATCGACCGCCCACGGCCGCACCGATTGCACCGCCGCGGCAACGTTGTCGGGGTTCAGACCGCCCGACAGGATCAGCGGGCGCGACACGGGATCGGCCGCCACGTCGGCGAGCAAGGCATGGTCGAAACCATGGCCGCTGCCGCCGTAGCCCGCGCTGTAGCTGTCGAACAGCCAGCCGGCGGCTTCGCCGAAGGCGCGGCAGTACGTCGCCAGGTCTTCCGGCGTATCCAGGCCGGGCGCGCCGGCACGGAATGCACGCAGGTAGCGATGGCCATAGCGCGCACAGTCCGGCGGCGTTTCGTCGCCATGGAATTGCAGCAGCTCCGGTCCCACCTCGTCGAGCACCGCCTGCACCTGCGACGGATCCGGGTTCACGAAGAGCGCCACCACGTCCACGAAGGCCGGCACCGCGCGGCGCAGTTGCGCCGCGCGGGTCGGCGTGACGTAGCGCTTGCTCTTGGGATAGAAGACAAAACCGATGGCATCGACGCCGGCCGAGACGGCGGCGTCGATATCTTCTTCGCGGGTCAGGCCGCAGATCTTGATGCGTGTGCGCATGGAATTCACCGCTTGTGTCGCTCGGCGCGACAGGTCCGATCAGTATAAGGGAACGCTCTCCGGCCCCGGCGCGCCGGCCCGGCCGGGCGCGTTCAGGCGGCCGGCTGGCCCAGCGTGGCCATGAGCGAATCGAAGCTGCCCTCGGCCACGCGGAACCAGGGGATTTCCTTGTCGCGAAAGGCGGTCATGCTTTCGTACAGCTTCTTGAACATGGGATCCTTGCCGCTCAACTCCTGGTAGAGCTTGAGCGCGGCCTCGTGGGCGGCTTGCAGCATCGGCCTGGGGAAAGCCTTGAGCTGCGCGCCGCGCTGCACCAGCCGGCGCAGGGCGTCGGGATTGCCGGCGTCGTACTTTGCGATCATGTTGGAAGTGGCCATCCGCGAGGCCAGCTCCAGCGCCGCCTGGTAGGACTTGGGCAATTCGTCGTGCGCGTCCTGATTGACGTACAGCGACAACTGCAACGTGCCCGCCCACCAGCCAGGAAAATAGTAGTTCCGGGCGACCTTGTAGAGCGCGAGGCTCTCGTCATCGTGCGGACCGATCCAGGCCACCGCA
This sequence comes from Achromobacter sp. RW408, assembly GCF_003184165.1. Taxonomy (NCBI): domain Bacteria; kingdom Pseudomonadati; phylum Pseudomonadota; class Betaproteobacteria; order Burkholderiales; family Alcaligenaceae; genus Achromobacter; species Achromobacter sp. RW408. The sequence goes on along the minus strand of NZ_QHHO01000049.1, from coordinate 1,088,986 downwards.
TCGACGCCGCCCTGCTCCAGCGCCGCATAGGTATCGGCGATCGGCAGGTCCACCGGCGCGGCGCCCATGCGGGCCAGCACCTGGCGGGCGAAACCGCCGGCCTTGACCTTCAGGCCGCGCAGGTCGTCCACCGTCTTGACCTCGCCGCGAAACCAGCCGCCCATCTGGGCGCCGGTAAAGCCGCAGGGAAAGTTGAGGATGTTGTATTTGTCGAACAACACGCGGGTCAGCGCCAGCCCCTCGCCCTGGATCATCCAGGCATTCATCTGCCGGGTATTCAGGCCGAATGGCACGCCGGCATCGAAGCACAATGCGGGATCGGTATCGAAGAACCGGGTCGACGCGGTGTGGCCGCATTCGACGACGCGCTGTTGCACCGCGTCCAACACCTGGCCGGCGTCCACCAGATCACCGGCGGAGAATATCTCGATGCGGAACTTGCCGTCGGTGACGTCGCCGACATAGCGCGCCACGTCCTCGGCGCCGGCGAACAGCGTCGGCGACTCGTTGGGGAAGCTCGATGCCAGCCGCCACGAAACCGCCGGCGCATCCTGCGCATACGCCGGCGCGGCGATCACGGCGCCGCTCGCGGCCCCCAGGGCGGTTCGTTTCAAAAACGCGCGGCGTTGCATGAGACAGGCCTCCATTGGGCGCCGGCCGGCGTCCGGCTAGGGCGGGTTGCCCGACGGTCGGGTGAAGGGCGACAGCAACAGGGCTCCGCCATCCAGCTCGTCCAGGCCGAACTCGTCCGGGTAATCGATGGCCGACAGATACAGGCCATCGGGAGAAAACGTGGGCGCGCCGCGCCGGCGGTCGCGCCATGAAAGCAGTTGCGCCATCCAGTCCACCGACTCGCGCCCCTGCCCAATCTGCAGCAACGCGCCCATGATGTTGCGCACCATGTGATGCAGGAACGCGTTGGCCCGCAGCGTGAACACCAGGAACGGACCGCGCTCGTCGATGTCGAGCCGATGCATGATGCGCACCGGGTGTTTGGCCTGGCACTGCGAGGAACGAAAACTGGAAAAATCGTGCTCGCCCAGCAAGGCGTTCGCTGCGCCGCGCATGGCATCGACATCCAGGGGCTGGTAGCACCACCCGGCGCGGCCGGCCCAAAGAGCGGGACGCACCCGGCCTCGCCACAGCAGGTAGACGTAAGTCCGGGCGCGGGCCGAAAACCGGGCGTGGAACGCGTCCGGCACCGCCTTGGCCCATTGTACGGAAATGCTGGAGGGCAGGAAGGCATTCACGCCGCGCACCCAGGATTCCATGCGGCGATCGAGCGTGGTGTCGAGGTGGATAACCTGCATCGCGCCATGCACGCCGGTGTCTGTGCGGCCGGCGCAGATGGTGGGGACCGCGTCCGTCACGCCACAGAACTGCGCCAGCGCGGCCTCCAGTGTGTCCTGCACCGTCTGCCGGTGCGGCTGGGTCTGCCAACCCTGCCAGGCGGAGCCGTCGTATGCCAGCCCCATTGCAACTCTAGGCATCGTTCAAATCCGGGGACCGCCAACCGGGCGCGGTTCGTCCGTCGGCGGTTCGTCCAGGTCGAGGCTGATGGAATCGAGCTTGCGGTTCAGCGCCGCGGTGTCCAGCACCGGCTCGTTATAGGCGTAGGTTTCCTCGTCGTCATCGCCGCGCCGCGCGCCCGCGCGTCGCAGCACCCAGGCGATGGCGAAAGCGATCAGCGCCAGCACGGCGGTGACGATGACGAGAAGGTTGTCGGCCAACCAGGCCGGCATCGAAGAAGTCAAATCCTTATCCTTGTTCTTGTCGGCCGACGCCTGCGCGGCGGCCTTGTCCTGTTGCGCGGCGGCCGTCGACGGACCGGCGGCGCCGGGCGTGCCGGAGAGGCCCGGCGCTCCCGTGGCGCCGACGGCGCCAGGGGTGCCCGATGCGCCTGCGGCACCCGTTGCGCCGGGCGAGCCCGATGCGCCCGCCGCGCCAGTCGCGCCAGGCGTGCCCGATGCACCCGCCGCGCCAGTCGCGCCAGGCGTACCCGATGCGCCCGCCGCTCCGGTCGCGCCAGGCGTGCCCGATGCACCT
>NZ_QHHO01000049.1:1078135-1086930 GCF_003184165.1 Achromobacter sp. RW408 | reverse complement strand
GGGGTGTGGTCGCTGCGCGCGGTGGCGGCGATGGGGGGCGCTCTTTGCGGCGCGCTTGTGGGAGGGCAACTGATTCTCGAACGAGAGTGTCCGACCAGGGGCTTTGTTGAAACCTGCGGGCAGATCGGCGCTCGCCGGGCGCGCCCGCGCCCGGCTCAGCCTTGCAGTTGTTTGTAGACTTCTTCGGAGACGCGTTGCAGTTCGTCGCGGCTGATGGCGCCGGAGAGGGCGTAGCCGAATTGGCCTTCGACCCAGTAGAAGACGCGGACGGGGCCTTCCTGGGTGAATTGGAAGGCGGTCTGGCCGCCGGCGGCTTCGCGGGTGACGTAGAGGGTCAGGCGTTGGCCGTTGGGGGCGCCGTACATGAAGAGGGCGACGGGGCCGCTGCCGCCGGGCAGGAGGCGGCCGCCGACGAGGTCGTAGCCGGCATGGGTAAGGGACGGGGCGCGCACGGGGGCGCCGAGGCGCTTGGTGAGCCAGGTGACCAGGGCCTTTTCGTTGTCGCCGCTGACTTCGACGGGGCGGCCCATGTCGGGGGCGTAGACGGCGTGGGCGATGGCAGCGCGCTGGGCGTAGCCGCCGGCGGCGCGGTCGGGTGTGGCGGTGGCCAATACGGTTTGCTGGTGGCGGGCGTCCATGGCGCCGCGCGCCATCCAGGCGCTGCTGGCGCTGATGACGGCGATGGCGGCACAGGCAGCGACGGCGCGCCAGGGCAGGCGGCGCGCGGGGGGCGAGAGCGGCAGGCGCAGGGGCAGGGGTTCATCCAGCACCGGGTCCAGCAGGGCGTGCAGGGCGCGGCGCTGGGCCTGCCAGGCGTGCACGCGCGCCAGGTCCTGCGGATGGGCCGCTAGGAAGGCGTCGACCTCGGCGTGGCGGCCGGGCGGCAACTGGCCGTCGGCGTAGGCGTGCAGGTCGGCTTCGGTGATGGGGTTGCCGGCGGTGGGAATGGCGTGGAGGCGTTTGTCGTTCATGTCATTTCACGCGATGGAGCCGGCTGGCGGGTTCCTGGCCCTGCATCAGGGCGCCCAGGCGTTCGCGGGCGCGCGACAGGCGCGACATGACCGTGCCGATCGGCACGCCCAGCACCTGCGCGGTTTCCTGGTACGACAGGTCTTCCACGCACACCAGCAGCAATACTTCGCGCTGCTCGGCCGGCAGGCCTTGCAGGCAGCGGTCCAGGTCGCGCACCTCCAGGTGGTCGGTCTGCGTGGCGCGCACCGGCACGTCGGGCAGGTCGCCCGCGCCGGCCTGTTCGGCCTGCCGGTGGCTGGCGCGCACGCCGTCGATGAAATGGTTATGCATGATGCCGAACATCCAGGCCCGCAGCTCGCCGCGGCGCTGCCAGCGCGAGTAGCGGCTCCAGGCCCGTTCGAGCGTGTCCTGCACCAGGTCGTCGGCCCGGTGCGGGTCGCCCGTCAGCCCGCGGGCGTAGCGCCGCAGGCTGGGGATGCAGGCCAGGATCGCGGCTTCGTCGTCGGCGCGCATGGTCGGGCGTGGAGGGACGGCTCAGGCCGGATCAGGGCTTGATGACGTGCCAGACGTCCTTGAAGTTGTCGCCGGTCTTGTCGCCCGGCTTGGTGTCCTTGGCATACAGGTAGACCGGCTTGCCCTTGTAGGCCCACTGCTTGGAGCCGTCGTCGCGGGTGATGATGCTCAGGTCGCCCGAGGCCTTGGCGTCGGCGGCGGCGGTGACGGGCGGCCAGATCTTGGCGCACTGGTCGTTGCAGGCGCTCTTGCCGCCGGCATCCTTGTCGAAGGTGTAGAGGGTCATGCCGGCGCTGTTGACCAGGATGCCGTCCTGGGTCTTGACGGCCTGGGCATGGGCGCCGGCCGAGAACAGGGCGGCGCAGGAGAGGGCCAGGGTTGCGGCGAGTTGAGTGCGCATGTCGTGCCTCGTAGATGGAAGAGTTTGGGGGACTGCCCTCTACAGACGCGGGGCGGAACGGGAATATTCCGCCACCGGAAAAAAAAATCGGGAGGGCTGGGGATGAAGATCCAACCGAGCCTCGCGCGGGCCCTTCGCGACGGCCGCCGTCAGGCGTGGCCGCCGGCGGGCGGGGCGGGTTCGTAGCGCATTTCTATTTCCAGGGCGGTCTCCTCGACAGGGGTGAAGCCCAGCGACTCGTAGAGCCGGCGGGCGGGGTTGCCCTTCAGGACGGACAGGGTGACCGGGGCGCCTTCGTCGTCCGCCTGCCGCAGCAGGCCGGCCAGCAGGCGCCGGCCCAGTCCCTGGCCCTGGAAGGCCGGGTCGATCTGGATCTGCACCACGCGCCAGCCGGCCGGATCGCGGAAGGTCTTGAACAGGCCCGCCGGGCGGCCGTGCAGCCAGACGATCTGGGCGTCGTCGAAGTGATAGCGGATGCGCGCCAGGTGATGCGCATCGTCCCGCGGCGCGTCAACGCGCGCCAGGTGTTCGGTCATGGTTGCCTTGCGCAGCGCCAGCAGGAACGGCAGGTCGTCTTCGGTGGCGGCTTGCAACGCCAGGGAATGGGGGCTCATGGTGCGGCTTCAGGGTTGCTTGGGGGGACCACGCTTGGCGCTTTTGCCGGCCTGGTGGATAAGGTTATAGAGCTGTTGCGCCGCCGGCGCCAGGGGGCGGCCCCTGCGCGAGATCAAACCCAGGCTGCGGGTGACGCGCGGATGCTCCAGCTTGACGCCCGCCAGCGTGGCGTGGCCGGCCGGCGGCATCGCCAGCTGCGGCACGGCCGCCACGCCCAGCCCGGCTTCCACCAGCCCCAGCAGCGTCATGACGTGGCTGACCTCGAAGGCGCTGACGGTGCGCTTGCCGCTCTTGGCCAGCGCGTCGTCGATCAGCAGGCGGTTGCCGCTTTCCTTGGCCACGGTCATGAAGCGTTCCTGCGACAGCTCCTCCCACGACACGCTGCGGCGCGCGGCCAGCGGATGGTCGCGCCGCACCGCCAGCACGAAGTCCTCGCGCAGCACCGCCTTGAAATCCACGTCCGGCTCCTGGGTGCCGAAAAAACTGATGCCGAAGTCGGCGCGGCCGGTCACCACGCTGTTGAGCACGGTGTGGGCGGTCTCGTCGATGATGCGCACGCGGATGCGCGGAAAGCGCGCGGCGTAGTCGTGGATGATGGCGGGCAGGAAGTAGTAGGCCACCGACGGCACGCAAGCCACCGTCACCAGCCCGCCGCGCTGCGCCGCCAGGTCGCCGATGCTGAGCACCGCGCGTTCCAGTTCGTCGATGGCGCCGCGCGCCCGTTCCAGGAAGATGCGGCCGACGTGCGTCAGCGCCACGCGGCGCGTGGTGCGTTCCAGCAGGCGCGCGCCCAGCAGGTCCTCCAGCTTGTCGATGCGCCGGCTCAGCGCCGGCTGCGACAGGTTCAGGTCTTCGGCGGCGGCGCGGAAACTGGCGCGTTCGGCCACGGCCACGAAGGCCTGCAATTCCTGTAAATCGAAATTGATGCGTGCCATGCATTAATCCATCCGTAAGTTGCAATTCAAATAATAGCCGCGCCGTCGCAGAATGCACCGCATGGAAACGATCATCCCTTGCGTACTGATGCGCGGCGGCACCTCCCGCGGCCCCTTTTTTCTTGGCGACTGGCTGCCGGCCGATCCCGCCGAGCGTGACCGGCTGCTGTTGCAGGCCATGGGTTCGCCCCACGCGCTGCAGGTCGATGGCCTGGGCGGCGGCAACTCGCTGACCAGCAAGGTCGCGATCGTGTCGCGCTCGACCCGGCCCGACTGCGATATCGACTATCTGTTCGCGCAGGTCTCGGTGGACCGCGCCAGCGTCGACACCCGTCCCAACTGCGGCAACATGCTGTCGGGCGCAGCGCCCTTCGCCATCGACGAGGGCCTGATCGCCGCGGCCGACGGCGAAACCTCGGTGCGGGTGCACAACGTCAACACCGGCGCCGTGATCGAGGCGGTGGTGCAGACGCCGGGCGGCCGCCTGACCTATGAAGGCGAGGCGCGCATCGACGGCGTGCCTGGCGCTGCCGCGCCGGTGCGGTTGAATTTCCTGGATGCATGGGGGGCGGTCACCGGCCGCCTGTTCCCGACCGGCCTGCGGCAGGAAGTGGTTGACGGCGTGGCCGCCACGCTGATCGACGCCGCCATGCCGATGGTGCTGCTGCGCGCCGCCGACTTCGGCCTGCGCGGCGACGAGTCGCCGGCCGAACTGGACGCCAACCCTGCCCTGCTGGCGCGCCTGGAGCGCATCCGCCGCGAGGCCGGCAGCCGCATGGGACTGGGGGACGTCTCGAACAGCGTCATTCCCAAGCCGGTGCTGCTGGCGCCCGGCAGCGATCCCGCCGCGCTGTCGCTGCGTTCGCGCTACTTCACGCCGCACGCCTGCCATCGCGCCCATGCCGCCACCGGCGCGGTGGGCGTGGCCGCCGCCTTCCTGATGGCGGGCACCGTGGCGCACGACTGTGGCGGGCCGGCGCCGCGCCCGGGCTACCGTGGCGTGCGCATCGAGCACCCGTCGGGCGGCATGGACATTGACGTCAGGCTGGACGCCGCCAGCGGCGAGGTGCGGGCCGCCGGCCTGGTACGCACCGCGCGCAAGATCATGAAGGGCCTGCTGTACGTGCCGGGGCGCTATGTGCCGGCGCGCGAGGAACGCGCCAGCCGATCGGAGTCGGCGCCTGCCGCCATGGCGGCATAGGCTGCGATCAAGAATGCCGTACCCGGAAGCCGCCCTCGGCCGCCGGCACCGAAACATGAAGGTGGCGGCCCGAGCCGCCTCCGACCCGAGACACAGCGGTCCGCAGAGACCGCCCATAGAACCATCAGGAGACATGACATGGCTTTTCCCTCCCGCAGCACCCTGTGCGCCGCCGCGCTTTGCCTGGTCCTGGGCAGCCCGGCCGCTCAGGCCGAATTCCCCGAACGCGCCATCACCATGGTGGTGCCCACCGCCGCCGGCGGCGGCAATGACACCCTGGCCCGCGTGATCGGGCAGAAGATGGGCGAACTGCTGGGCCAGACCGTCATCGTGGTCAACAAGCCCGGCGCGCAGGGCGCCATCGCCGCCGACTACGTGGCGCGCCAGCCGGCCGACGGCTACACGCTGATGCTTGGCTACATCGGCACGCACGGCATCAATCCGGCGCTGCAGAAGCTCAACTACGATCCGGTGCGCGACTTCACCGCGATCGGCATGGTGGCCGACTCGCCCACGCTGATGGTGGTGTCCAGCAGCATCGGCGTGCAGGACGTGCCGGGCCTGCTCAAGTACGGCCAGGCCCATCCCGACGGCCTGAGCTACGCCTCCGCCGGCCCGGGCACGGCGCCGGCGGTGGCGGGCGAGCTGTTCAACCGCGCCACCGGCGCGGCCATGCTGGAGATTCCCTACAAGGGCTCGGCCCCCGCCATGACGGACACGCTGGCCGGCGTCACCCAGGTCATGTTTCCCAGCCTGTTCAGCGCCTATCCGCACCTGAAGTCGGGCAAGATCCGCGCGCTGGGCGTGGCCGGCGCGCGCCGCGCCAAGGTGCTGCCCGACATGCCGACCCTGGCCGAACTGGGCGTGCAGGGCGTGGACGTGGCGCAGTGGTACGCGGTGTTTGCGCCGGCCAACGCCGATCCGCAGGTGGTTGCCAAGTTGAACACCGCGCTCAATGGCGCGCTCAACGATCCGGCCGTGGCCGCCAAGATCGACGACCAGGGCGCCGAGGTGCGCACCAGCACGCCGGCGGAGCTCGCCGCGTTCGTGCGCGAAGAGGCCGTCAAGTGGAAGCGGCTGGCATCGACGATTCACGCGGCGCTGTAAACAGCGCCAAAGGCGCGGCGTCGAAGTGGCGCAGGTTCGGAAACACCAGCCGCAGGTCGTCGGCGCTGGCGCCGAACCAGCCGCCCAGCGCCGCGCCCAACTGCTCCACCGCCAGCGTCGGCAGCAGCCGGCCGTTGTCGACGAAACCCGGGCCATCGGGCGCGATTTGCGGATGCGTGCCGTAGTAGCGGCCGCCGTTGACGGCGCCGCCCAGCACGAAATGGTGCGCGCCCCAGCCATGGTCCGAACCGTTGCCGTTCGATCCCAGCGTGCGGCCGAATTCCGAAGCGGTGAAGGTGGTGACCTGGCGCGCCACGCCCAGCTCCGCCAATGCCTGCTGGAACACGGCCAGCGCCTGGCCCAGTTCCTTGAGCAGGGCGGGGTGGGTGTCGTTCAGGCCGGTGTGGTTGTCGTAGCCGTTCTGCGACACGAAGAACACCTGGCGGCGCGCGCCCAGCGCCTGGCGCGCGGCGATGATGCGCGCCACGATCTTCAACTGCTGCGCCAGCGGCGAGGCGAAGTCGCCCGGCACCGCCACGCCCGACAGCGCCGCTCGCAGCCGTGCATCGGCGTCGATGGACTGCGCCGCGATGCGCGACATTTCGCGTTCCATCAGGTGCTCGCGCGGCTGTGTGATCAGCTGGCGCAGCAACGCGGTGCAGGCGCTGGAGCCGTACAGGTCGCGCGTCAGCAGTTCGATGCGGGTCGAGCCGTTCACGCCGACCCGGTAGCCCGCGACGTGGCGGCCGGCCAGCAGCACGGTGTTGCCGCCGGCGGTGATGCCGGTGAAGCTGCGCCGCGCGTTGATGCCGGCGTACAGGTCCGTCAGGCGTCCGGCCCAGCCGGACGAGGCGCCTTCCGGCGCCAGCGCCTGCCAGTACGACTGCTGGTCGTTGTGCGAAAACAGCTTGGGCGGCAGCGGCACCCGCGCGCCGATGTAGTCCGCCTTGCTGGTGGGCACCACCAGCGGGCCGACGTTAAGCACCGCCGCCATCTCGCCGCGCGCGAACAGCGGCGCCAGCGGCGCCAGGGACGGGGCCAGCGCGAATTGCGCGCCATCGGCGGTGGATGCCTTGTCGCGCAGCGCCGTGGATTGGAGGGCGTCACGCGGCAGCGCGATGTCGCTGCGGGCCGCGGCATAGGCGCGGTAGGCGGGCGCGTCGAACGGCACCAGCGTGTTGAACGGATCGTTGCCGCCGTACAAAAACACGCACACCAGCGCCTTGTAGTCGCCGGGCGGCGCGGATTGCGCGGCCGCCGCGCCCAGCGCCGCCAGGTTCAGCGCCAGCGGCGCCGCCGCGTGGCTCGCGCCCAGGGCGCAGGCGCGCAGCAGGAATTCGCGGCGGTCGGCCTTCATTTCTGCACCAGGTATTCGGGGCTGGCCGCCACCAGCGTGATGGCGGCGCGCACGCGGTCGCGCGGCCGCTCGCGCGGCAGCGTGTCAACCGCCTGCGCGATGGCCTGCGCCGTCGCCGCGCTGAAGGCGTCGCCCGCCAGCAGCAGCACGATGCGCGCCACCAGCGCGTCGGCGTCGGCGGCCAGGGCGATCTCGGCGGTGTAAGGGGTCTGCAGGTCTTCCCAGCCGCGATCGACGTAGATGGCCACGAAGTTCAGGTAGCCTGCGATGCTGGTTTCATCGGTGATCTGCAGTTCCGGCGCCACCAGGCCGCGCCGCGCCAGCTCGGTGACGGGAGGGGCATAGCGCGGCCGGAAGAAGTTGAACACGCTGGCCGAGCGCATCGGGCTCTGCGCCAGCCGGATGGTGTTGTCGGTGGTGTCGGGCATGGCCCAGGCGCCGTTGGTGGAGGTGGCGCCGAACGCCCGAGCCCAGCCGGAAAAGCGCAGGATGGGTTCGCGCACCTTGCCCCAGCCGGGCGCGGCCAGATCGGGGTGGCGCGCCTCGTCGTCCAGCAGGATGGCGCGCACCACCGCCTTGAGGTTGCCGCGCGCGCCGTGGCCGTCGTCGTCGAACACGGCCGCCACGCGCCCGACATAGGCCGGACTCGGATTGCTGGTGACCAGCCGCTGGATCAGCTGCGTGCCGATGAACGGCCCGACGTTGGGATGCGCGCTGATCACTTCCATCGCGCGCTCGAGCGACAGGTGTCCATCGGTGCCGGGCGGGATGACAGCGCCCAGGAAGCGCTTTTCGGCCAGCGAATGCAGCGCCGGGTTGAGCGCCATCGGCCGGCGATGGAACTGCACGTCGGTCTCCGGCCCGTCCAGGTCCCAGCCGGTGAAGACCTTGGCCAGGCCCTGCACGTCGGCGTTGTCGTAGGTCTCCACGGGCGCGCCCTTGACCAGCCGGGGCGTGCCGTCGCGGTTCAGTTCGACCAGGCCGATGCTGAACAGCTGCATCACTTCGCGCGCATAGTTCTCGTCGGGATGGCGGCCGGTGCGCGGGTCTTCCTTGCGGTTGCCGCGATAGGTCAGCATGCAGCCCATCGACAGATTGCGGGTGACGGCGGTGAGCAGATCCTGGTAGCTGCCAAAGGCATGCTCGGCCAGCAGGTCCATGAAGCCGGCGGCGCCGAACAGCGGCCAGTTGGCGGTGATCGACGCCACCCCGACCACGAAGATCTCCGACAGCGCGAACGCCACGCGGGTGCGCACCTGGTCCTCGGCGCTGATGAACTTGCGCCACAGCGTCGATTCGAGCGGCGCGTTGATACCGTTGCCCTTGTAGGCCTCGGTGTCCTTGCCTTGCTGCAGCAGCCAGTCGAAATGGCTCTGCGACGGCGGCAGCGCCAGTTGCGCGTCGAGCCAGGCGGCGTAGCCGTCGCGCACCACCGCGTCGATCTGCGCCGGCGTCGGGCCGAAGGTGGCCTGGGCCAGGAAGCGCGAGGCCTGGCCAGGCGTGGGCGGGCGGGTTTCAGTGGAAGCGGGCGGCGCCGCTCCGGACGGCGACGCGGACATGCAGGCAGCCCCGGGGTCGAATGCGAAAGCCTACGGTAGCGAAGCGCCAGGGGGGCTTCAAGACCGCCATTCGGACGAGGGACTAATCCTTTTGCACGAGGCGCGCAAGCGCGGCGCGCCGGCCCGCGCGGGGGCC
>NZ_QHHO01000049.1:1076980-1078125 GCF_003184165.1 Achromobacter sp. RW408 | reverse complement strand
GTCTGGGGGACGGGCATGGGGGGTGTCTCCTTCGTGTTGATGCGGTGTCGTCGGTTCGATGCCGTTCTGTACAGGGTCGACCGTAGCGCGGCCCGGGCCGTTCGTCGATATGCCGGTCCGACCCATGGTCGCCTATCGGCGCAGCGGAGCGCCATCGCTGCGGACAGGCGTAAGATAGGCGCAGCTTATACACGTACAAGTGCCTCTCTTATCCTGGTATGAACACTTCCCCCCAAGCCGGCGCCGCCGGCCACGAAGGCTCCCGCCTGCGCCGCCAGGCGCTGGGCGAGTTCGTGCGCAGCGCCCGCTCGCGCATCACGCCGCAGATGGCCGGCCTGCCCGAAGGCATGCGTCGCCGCACGCCCGGGCTGAGGCGCGAAGAGGTGGCGCAGCTGTGCGGCATCAGCGTCACCTGGTACACCTGGATCGAGCAGGGGCGCGAGGTGTCGGTATCGCCGTCGGTCTGGTCGCGCATCGCGGGGGTGCTGCAGCTGGCGCGGGCCGAGCGAGCCTATCTGTTCGACCTGGCCGACTGTGCCGACCCGCAGCATGCGCGCGATGACGCGCTGGGGGCGCCGGGTTCGCTGCGCGAGTGCGTGGACGCCATCACCGCGCCGGCCTACGTGCTGGACCGGGCCTGGAACGTGCTGGCCTGTAATGAACCGCTGCGCGAGCTGTTCGACGATTGGCCGACCCGGGATCCGGAGCCGAACCTGCTGCGCTACATCTTTCTCGATCCGGCGGCGCGCGAACTGGTGGTGGACTGGGAGCAGCGCGCGCGGCGCGTGGTGGCTGAGTTCCGGGCCGACGCGGGCGCGCATCTGGACGAGCCGGCGGTGCTGGCGCTGATCGATGCCCTGAACCGGCAGAGTCCCGTGTTCGCGCATTGGTGGAACCGGCACGCGGTGGTCGAGCGCGAGGGCGGCTTGCGTGAATTCGCGCATCCGCGGCGGGGGCGGATGGCGTTCCAGCAGATCACCTTTCGCCTGGCGACGCACCTGGACCTGAAGCTGGTGATGCTGCTGGGGGATGCGTGACGAGTGGGTTCTTGAGGCGCGAGTGACGGGGCAGGCGGTTGTTGGGGCGGGCCGTGTGCTTGGCGTTCTTGCCAGCAATCTTTGAGGCGGAAAGGGTTTGCGGGGTCG
>NZ_QHHO01000049.1:1075251-1076970 GCF_003184165.1 Achromobacter sp. RW408 | reverse complement strand
GCCGCCGGCAGGCGGCAACGAGGATGACGAAGGGGCAGTCCGGAGCGAACGCTCCGGACCGCAATCGTAGCCCCGCGCCCCACCGGCCGCCGACGCCACGGGCGGCCAAAAGAACACCACACCCCCCACGACAGCGACAGCACCAAAGCCTCCCGTTAAACTCCCGAAAAAATCACAATCGATATCGGAGGACGGACATGCGCATTCTGCTGGTCGAGGACAACCTCGACCTGGGCGATGCCGTGGAGAGCAAACTGCGTTCGGCGGGCCATAGCGTACAGTGGGTGCGCGACGGCGTCGCCGCGCTGCGCTGGGGGCTGGACGAAACATGGGATGCGCTGGTGCTGGACATCAACCTGCCCGGCAAGGACGGCTTCAGCGTCATCCGCGAGTTGCGCGCCGCCGGGCTGGAAGCGCCCGTGCTGGTCATGACCGCCCGTTCCGAAATCGAAGACAAGATCGACATGCTCGACCTGGGCGCCGACGACTATCTCGTCAAGCCCTTCGACCTGCGCGAACTCGAAGCGCGGCTGCGCGCCCTGCTGCGGCGCCCGGCCGGGCAGACCAGCAGCGTCACCGCCTACGGCAACCTGAGCCTGGACCTGGCCAATCGCCACGTCACGCTGGCCGGCGCGCCGCTGGAACTGGGCCGGCGCGAGTTCCGGCTGCTGGAGATCCTGCTGGGCAAGCTGGGCCAGACCGTGGCCAAGGAACGGCTCATGAACCAGCTGTTCGACCTGGACGACGGTTCCCTCAACGCGCTGGAACTGCTGATCTCGCGCCTGCGCAAGAAACTGGCCGGCGCCTCCATCGATATCGTCACCGTGCGCGGCGTCGGCTACCAGGCCCGCAGCCATGACCCTGCCTGACAGCTTCTCGATCCGCCGCCGCGTCTTCACGCTGGGCGCGGCATTGCTCGCCTGCGCGCTGATCGGGCTGGTGTTCTTCCTGCGCGACTATGCCCAACGCGCCGCCGAACAGGCCTTCGACCGGCTGCTGGCGGCGTCGGCGCTGACGATTGCCGGTTCCGTGCAGATCGAGGACAACGGCGTCACGGTCGAACCGCCGGTATCGTCGCTGGCCATGCTGTCGGGCAGCGAACGGGTGTTCTACGAAGCCCGCGCGTCCAACGGCCGGCTCATCACCGGCTATGCCGACCTGGCGCCCGGCCTGCCGCTGGCGCAGTCGGCCACGCCGGTGTTTGCCTATCTGCGCTATCACGATGAGCCGGTGCGCGTGGCCACGGTGGGACGGCTGGTGTCGGCCAGCCAGCACGCCGGCTGGGTCACCGTGCGCGTGGCCGAGACACTGGGCTCGCGCGAGGAGCTGGCCGACGAGATCCTGGGCCGCAGCGTGCTGCCGCTGATCGTGGTGTCGCTGGTCGCGCTGGGCCTGCTGTGGTTCGGCGTGCAGCGCGCCTTCGCGCCGCTGGCCGTGGTCGAAAGCGAATTGCGGCACCGGGCGCCGGACGACCTGACGCCGCTGGTCACGCCGGTGCCGATCGAGGTACGGCGCCTGGTCGAGGCCCTGAACGCCTTCATGCAACGCCTGTCCGGCATCATGGACACTCTCAACACCCTGGTTGCCGATGCCGCGCACCAGGTGCGCACGCCGCTGGCCTCGCTGCGCGCCCAGGCCGAAGTGGCGCTGGACGAAACCGACCCCAAGCGCCTGCACGAGCGCCTGGGCCGCATCCACCAGAATGCCACCCACGCCAGC
>NZ_QHHO01000049.1:1074363-1075241 GCF_003184165.1 Achromobacter sp. RW408 | reverse complement strand
GCATGGTCTGCCGCAAGGGTCATCCCATCCTGGCCCACCGCCGCCCCGCCATCGAGCACATCCGCCAATACCCGGTCGCCTCCAGTACCCTCAGTCCCGAGGTCGCGCTGCGCCTGGCCGAAACCCTGGGCGCCGCCGGCGCGCCCGAACAGATGGTCAGCGTGCGCTGCGAGAATCTCGACCCGCTGGTCCGCCTGGCCCTCGCCACCGACACCCTGCTGCTGGGCGTCATCTGCGTCACCCGCCAGGAACAGCAGGCCGGCCAGCTCGTGGAAGTACCGCTGCCGCCCGATCCCCAGCGCCAGGGCCACTACGTCCTCGCGCGGCTGGCCGGCCGCAGCCCGCTGAAGGCGCAGGACGCGCTCTACAGCTACACGCAGCAGTGCTGGAGCGGCTTTGCCGGATTTCGCGCGAAGCAGCCGGCGGCGCGGCCGCGGCCAGGGCCGGTCAAGGGCCCGTCACGCGCGTGATCCAGTACGGCGCGAGATAGCCGAGCAGGACGCCCAGCGCGACGGCCAGCAGGTAGCCGTCGATGCCGGCGCCGAGCAGGGCCGCGACCAGCAGGCATCCCGCCACGGCGCAGCCGACCTGCCACAGCGCCGGATAGCGGAACGCTTTCGGCTCGATGACCGGCGCCCCGATCGCGCCGAAGATGGCGCCGGTCAGCGCGAGCCAGATCACGCTTTCCAACGAATAGCCCGTGGTCCAGCCGCCGATGACGACAAACAGCGCGGCGAAGATCAGGCAGGCCGCAAGGGCCAGTCTGATGCCGGCCGACAGGGTGCGTTTCATGTCATTTTCCTTGGCGCATGGGTGGCCAAGTGTATCCGTCCCGGCCGCCGCATCGCGCCTCACCCGCCCGCGCCTCAGCCGCCGTC
>NZ_QHHO01000049.1:1039281-1074353 GCF_003184165.1 Achromobacter sp. RW408 | reverse complement strand
GCAGGCGCCCCGGGCCAACACCCGGCCACCAATCCGACACCCAGCCGATCGCCGGGGCGCGCCCCGGCAGGCGCCGCAATGGGCGCGGCCGGCGCACGAAGCGCCAGAAGTCGGCCAGCTCGCTGCGGAAGCGCAGCTTGCGCGGTTCGGCGAAAGCCGGAGCGCCGTCCATCAGGCGTCGTTGCCGCTGTGCAGCTGGCGGGTGGCCAGCGCGAAGTCGCCCGCCAGCATGGCCGGCACCACGGCGCGGCAGCGGTCGATGACCGCCTCGATTTCCTTTTGTTCTTCGCGGCGCGGCGGATGCAGCACGAAGTCCGCCACCTGCTGCGCCAGGCCGAGCGTGCGCGGATGGCCGATGCCGATGCGCAGGCGCCAGAAGTTCGGGCTGCCCAGCGCGGCCTGGATGTCCTTCAGGCCGTTGTGGCCGGCATGGCCGCCACCCTGCTTGAGTTTCACCTGGCCCGGCATCAGGTCGAGTTCGTCGTGCAGCACCAGCACCTGCTCCGGCGTCAGCTTGTAAAAGCGCGCCAGCGCCCCAACCGCCTGGCCGGAACGGTTCATGTAGGTGTTGGGCTTGAGCAGCAGGACGTTGTCGGCCCCCAGGCGGGATTTGGCCACCATGCCGAAGAACGACTTCTCCAGCGCGAACGAGGCGCGCAGGTCGTCCGCCAGGTGGTCGGCCAGCCAGAAGCCCGCGTTGTGGCGGGTGGTTTCGTAGTCGGGACCGGGGTTACCCAATCCCACGATGAGGCGTATGGGAATAGACATGATGGGGGGTGTTTAAACCAAAAAACCCTGCGCATGCAAATGCACACGCAGGGTTTCGGGCGCAAGCCGCGGGAAAGCCGAAGCTTTCCGGCAGGACTTAGGCGGCGGGAGCAGCCGGAGCGGCGTCGGCGTCGTCGGCGGCAGCGCCACCCTTGACGACAGCGGCGGCCAGCAGCGGGTTCTCTTCACCACCGTGCGGGACGTAGGTCACGCCCATCGGCAGCTTGATGTCGGCCAGGTGGATCGAAGCGCCGGCCAGGATGTCGGCCAGGTTGACTTCGATGAACTGGGGCAGCGCCGACGGCAGGCACGTGATTTCCAGTTCGGTGGCGACGTGGCTGATGATCGCGCCGCTCAGCTTGACGGCCGGCGAGACTTCAGCGTTCACGAAGTGCAGCGGCACCTTGGTGCGCAGCGCCTGGTTGGCGTCGACGCGCTGGAAGTCCACGTGCAGGACTTGCGGCTTGTAGGCGTGCCATTGAACCGAACGCAGCAGGACCTGTTCGTCCTTGGCGCCTTCGAGCTGCATTTGCAGGATCGAAGCGTGGAATTCTTCCTTGCGCAGGGCGTGGTAGATCTCGTTGTGGTCGAGTTCGATGTTCAACGGGGCAGCCGAACCACCATAAACAATGGCGGGAACGCGGCCCGCGCGGCGCAGGCGGCGGCTCGCACTCGAACCCTGGACGCTACGCGCAGTGGCAGTAAATTTCATGGAAAACTCCAAAAACAAAAATTGGCGAAGCGGACTTCGCCGGTTGTGATCACGGCGCACAACAGGTGCGCCGTGTTGCTTGCGTCCTGCCGCGACCAGCAGGACACAAAAAACGGGGAGGCTGGCGTCAGTCGACGAACAGCGAGCTGACCGATTCCGCGTTCGAGATACGCAGGATGGTCTCGCCCAGCAGCGCGGCGCACGACAGCTGGCGGATCTTGCCGCTGGCCTGGCCTTGCTCGGAGAGCGGAATGGTGTCGGTGACGACCAGTTCGTCCAGTTCCGACGCCTCGATGCGGTCGATGGCGCCGCCCGACAGCACGGGGTGCGTGCAATAGGCGTAGACGGCGCCGGCGCCGCGATCCTTCAGGGCCTGGGCCGCCTTGCACAGCGTGCCGGCGGTGTCGACCATGTCGTCCATGATGATGCAGGTGCGGCCGTCGACTTCACCGATGATGTTCATCACTTCCGACACGTTGGCGCGCGGACGACGCTTGTCGATGATGGCCAGGTCGGCTTCGAGCTGCTTGGCCAGCGCGCGGGCGCGCACCACGCCGCCGATGTCCGGGGACACGACGACCAGGTTCGAGAAATTGCGGCGCCAGATGTCGCCCAGCAAAATCGGACCGGCGTAGATGTTGTCCACGGGAATGTCGAAGAAACCCTGGATCTGGTCGGCGTGCAGGTCCATCGTCAGGACGCGGTCGACGCCAGCCACTTGCAGCATGTTGGCCACCACCTTGGCCGAGATCGCGACGCGCGCCGAGCGCGGGCGGCGGTCCTGGCGGGCATAGCCGAAATAGGGAATCGCGGCGGTGATGCGGCCGGCCGAGGCGCGGCGCAGGGCATCGACCATCACCATGATTTCCATCAGGTTGTCATTGGTAGGCGCACAGGTGGGCTGCAGGACGAAAACGTCCTTGCCGCGCACGTTCTCGTTGATCTCGACCATCACCTCGCCGTCCGAGAAGCGACCGACGGTCATCTTGCCCAGGGACATGTCGAGGTGGTTGACTACGTCCACGGCCAGCCGAGTGTTGGCCGTGCCCGTGAAGATCATGAAGCTATCGTTTGCCATGATGGATGATGCGATGGTCGTTTCGAGACACTAACGAGGTGATGCGAGAACCTGCTGAAACCGGAAAATAAAAAAGCTGCTGAACCCGGGCCAGTGTCTTACAGGCGTGTTCAACAGCTTTGTTATGTATTCGGTTGGCTGGGGAGGAAGGATTCGAACCTTCGCATGCCGGAATCAAAATCCGGTGCCTTAACCAGCTTGGCGACTCCCCAACTATCTTGCAATCCAATTCCGCAACGGATGTTCAGTCAACCCAGGACATGCCTGCACTAACCGGAACCGTGGATGCGTTGTGCTGCCTGTGTCATCTGCGTTTTTGCAGTTTGCTTCAACAGCGCCGCGCATTGTAGCGGTAATTTCCGTTTTCGCCAAAACGGCCTCCGACAGCTCGGAAAACTCGGCGTATAGACACGCGCCAGATCCCGACATGCGAACTTGGGTTCCCGTGTTTTTCAACACGCCCTGCTCTGCAAGCCACCGCGATGCCCTGAGAACCTCAGGATAAAGTCGGTAGACCACCGGCTCCAAATCATTTTTCCCGAAGGAAAATGTAGGCGAAGCAAGAAAGTCCGCTATTGTGATGTAAGAAGAATCCCTTGTCAAATCGGGTGCGGAAAAAATTCCAACGGTCGGCACGCTCGCGTCCGGCTGCGCCACCAGATAGGCCCGCGCCGGCAGGTCCAGCGCGGTCAGTTTCTCGCCCACGCCCTCGGCGAAAGCGGACTGGCCGAACACGAACACCGGCACGTCGGCGCCCAGCGGCAGGGCCAGCGCCATCAGTTCTCGCCGCGACAGCCCGGTGCCCCACAAGCGGTTCAATGCGATCAGCACGGTGGCCGCGTCGCTCGAACCGCCACCCAGGCCGCCGCCCTGCGGAATGCGCTTTTCCAGCGCGATCTGCGCGCCCTGGCGCGTGCCAGTGGCCTGTTGCAGGGCGCGGGCGGCGCGCAAGGTCAGGTCATCCTCTTCGGACACGCCCGGCAATTCCGTGGCGCGGCTGATGACGCCATCGGCGCGCGCCTCGAAGTGCAGCGTGTCGCACAGGTCGATGAAGCGAAAAGCCGTCTGCAGCAGGTGATAGCCGTCGGGACGGCGGCCCACCACGTGCAGGAACAGGTTCACCTTGGCGGGCGCGGGTACGTCATAGAGGGTCACGGCGGATCGGGAAAAAGGACGGATGCGTCGATTTTAGCGACCCGCCCGGGGTGGCGAGCGCCGGTACGCCATGACAGGGCCGCTGGCGTCCCGGGGGACCGGCGGGAGACCGATCCTATCGTCCGCAAGGAACGGCGCAACGGGAATGGGTCCCGGCTTGCCCGGACCTGGACGCCGCCCTCGGATGCGGATCAGGCGATCTGCGGCGCGACGCGGCCGGCCAGGCGTTCGGCCGGGGCCTCGATCACCTGCCCTTCCGGCAGCTTGAACACCGCCACGGCGCCCGCCAGCTGGCGCGCCTGCTCTTCGAGCGCACCGGCCGCGGCGGCGGCCTGCTCCACCAGCGCCGCGTTCTGCTGGGTCACGCCGTCCATCTGCGTCACGGCGCGGTTGACCTGGTCGATGCCGGTGGCCTGTTCCTCCGACGCGGCCGAGATCTCGCCCATCAGGCTGGTCACGCGCTGCACCGAATCGACGATCTCGCGCATGGTGGCGCCTGCGGTTTCCACTTGCTCGGAACCGACGCCGACCTTCTGCGCCGAGTCCTCGATGAGCTGCTTGATTTCCTTGGCGGCGGCGGCGCTGCGCTGGGCCAGCGTGCGCACCTCGCTGGCGACCACGGCAAAGCCCTTGCCCTGCTCGCCGGCGCGCGCGGCCTCGACCGCGGCATTGAGCGCCAGGATGTTGGTCTGGAACGCGATGCCGTCGATCACGCCGACGATGTCGGAAATGCGCGACGAGCTGCCCTGGATGGCGCGCATGGTCTCGACCACGCTGGAGACGGCCTCGCCGCCGCGCTGCGCCACGGCGGCCGAGGCGGCCACCATGCGGTTGGCTTCGCGCGCGGTGTCGGCGTTCTGCTTCACCGTGGTCGCCAGCTCTTCCATGCTGGCGGCGGTTTCCTCGAGCGAGGCGGCCTGCTCTTCGGTGCGGCTGGACAGGTCGGCATTGCCGGACGAAATCTCGCGCGCGCCGACGTTGATCTCATCCACCCCGCGGCGCACCGTGGACACCGTGCGCACCAGGCTGTCCTGCATGGCGCGCAGGGCACCCAGCAGCGCGCCGATCTCATTGCGGCCGCGATCGGCCACGCGGCGCGTCAGGTCGCCCTCGGCGATGCGGCGGAAGATGTCGCCGGCTTCCAGCAGCGGCCGCACGATCATGCGGCGGATCAGCACGTGCGCGCCCACCGCCATCAACAGCCCCAGCACCAGGATGCCGCCGAGCAGATAGGAAAAGACCATGTGGAACAGCGAGATCTCGTCCATCACCTCCTGCCCGGTGGTCTCGGCGCGACGCATGAAGGCGTCGCGCTCGGACACCAGCAGCTCCTGCACCTGCTGCGTGCCCTGCTTGAAGTAGGCGTCCATGTCACCGGCCTCTAGCACCTTGCCGACGTTCTGCAGGTTGTTGCTGAGATTGCCGTAGGCCTCGATCAGGTCCTTGGACTCGGCTTTCTCCTGCGCCGACAAACCGCCGGCAAAGCCCTGGAAGGCCCGGTCACCCGCGGCAATGCGCTGGCGCGCCAGGCGCAGTGCGGTGGTGTCGCTGGCGTTGCCCTGCGCCACCCGGGTGGCATAACGGCTCAGGTCGGTGCGCGCCGCCACCAGGGACAACGCGGCCGTGTTCACGGCGTTGACCTGCTGCGAGGAAAGGCGATAGAGCTGGCCGACGTCCTGGTTGGTCTGCCGCAGGGCGACGAAACCCATGCCGCCCACCAGCAGCTGGAAAGTGAAAAACACCGCGATGATCCCCAAGAGCATCGTCGCGATCCGCGTATTCCTGAACATTGGCATTCTCCGTAAAAAAGCGGCGGCGCGATCCGCGGCCACCGGCCTTGCATGCCGCGCGCGGGGGTCGTGCGCGCGGGTGTCGGAAGAATTATTCAGGTTAAACAGAATCTATCAATCAGTAACAAAGTCGATTTTGCAACGCTGATTTGCTGATTGAAGCGGGGCGGACGTGCTACAGCCAGACGACACAACGGCCCCGCAGGGCCGTCGAGGAAGTCACGAAGCGGTAGCAATCAGGGCTGGTTGACGACCAGGCGCACCATGATGCGGCGCCCCGGCTCCTGGCGCTCCAGCACCAGCATCTGCGGGCCGAGCGTGTCGTAGCGCGACAGCCGCGCGCGCCAGCCGCCCTGCTCGAAGGCCACGGGGCGTCCCAGGTCGTCGTTGGACACATCGGTGGCCTCGGGCTGGCCCGGCAGCTTGCCGCGCAGCCAGTCGCGCATGCCGGATACCGGCATGCTGCTGCCCAGGGCGTCTTCGGCCAGGGCATCGGGGTTGTCGGCCACCAGGCGGGTGCCGTCGGCCTTGGTCAGGCTGGCCGCGCCGGGCTGGCCTTCGACCCGCGCCTCGGTCGAGCCGAGCGGATTGGTCAGGTCGAGCACGTAGCGGCGGCCATCGTCCGACCAGGAAAAGCCGCCTTGCACGGCGCTCTGCTTGCCGTTTTCCTCGTTGACCGTGATGGCGAAGCGTCCGATACGCGAGAACGCGTCGGGCGAGGCGCCTTCAATGGGCTTGGGCGTGGTGGTGCAGGCCGCCAGCACGAACGCCAGCATGGCCAGCAGCGCCCAGCGCATCCATTCCAGGCCGAGACCGCGCGACGCTGCCGTCACAGGCTGACTCCCAGGCGCTTGATGACGTCAAGAACGGTCCTGTTCTTGGGATCCTTCTGCACCGCGGCGCGCAACAACTCGACCGCCTGGTCGCGTTTGCCCTGGGTCCAGAGCACTTCGGCCAGGTGGGCCGCGATGTCGGCCTCGGGCCGCACGCTGTAGGCGCGCCGCAGGTAGTCGGCGGCGGCGATCTGGTCGCCCATGCGGAATTTGACCCAGCCCATGCTGTCCAGGATGAACGGATCGTTGGGCGAAAGTTCCAGCGCCTGCGTGATCAGGTCCAGCGCCTCGGGCAGGCGCTGGTTGTGGTCGGCCAGCGTGTAGCCCAGTGCGTTGTAGGCGTGGGCATGCTCGGGATCCAGCGCGATGACCTGGCGCAGCATGCGCTCGAGGTCGGCCAGGCGGTCCTGGCGTTCGTACAGCATGGCCAGTTCGTACTTGATCTCGACGGTATCGGGCAGCGCCTGGTCCGCCGCTTCCAGCACCGAGACGGCCTGGCCGACGCGGTCGGCGTCGCGCAGGATCTGCGCCTTGGTCAGCACGCCCAGCGTGCGTTCTTCCTCGTCCTGGGGCGCGGCGGCGTCGACCATCTTGATGGCGTCATCGATACGGCCGGACTTGGCGCGCAGGGCGGCCTGGCGCATGCGGGCCGAGAAGCGCAGCGACGGGTCGTCGATGCGGCCGAGTTCGGCGATGGCTTCATCGTACTGGCCCTGGTCTTCGGCGATGCGCGACAGCAGCACGTGGGCATCGGCCGCGGCGGCGCCGGCGTCGGTGGCGCCCGGCACGATGGCGCGCTGGCGCTGGTTCTGCACGTCCAGGTACTGCTGCAGCAGGGTCTTGGCCTGCGGCAGTTGGCCGGCCTTGTAGGCCAGTTGGGCCTGCATGAAGAGCAGGTCGAAGTCTTCCGGCGAGCGCCGCGACATGGCCTGCAGTTCGGCGAGGGCGCCGTTGTAGTCGCCGGCATCGGCCATCTGGCCGGCCAGCATCAGGCGCACCTTGCGGGCGTTGGGATTGCGGGCGATATAGGCCTGGGCCTCGGCCTGCGCGCGCTGCGGATCGACCTTGGCGCCGTACTCCAGCACGCGCTGGGCGGCGGGCTCGGACCTGGGATCGGCGGCCAGGGCGGCGCGAGCCTCCTGGGCGGCGCGCGGGTAGTCGCCGGCGGCCGAGGCCACGTCGGCCAGCGCCAGATGGGCGGCGGGCAGCTTGCGCACGCTGTCGCTCAGGGATTCGTCGAGGATGCGCAGCGCCAGGCGGCGGTCGTTCAGGCGGCTCAGCACCGCCAGGGCCTGGCCGATGGCGGCCGGCTTGTCGCGCGAGGCCTCGATGCGGTTGCGCAGCGCCTGCGACAGGCCCTTGGTCTGGCCGTTGGCCGCGGCCAGCGCCAGTTCGGTGGAGCTGGCTTCAAGATCGTTCGGCGACAGACGGGCCCAGACACGGGCCGCGTCCAGCGCGCCGGGCAGGTTGCCGCCGGCCAGCTGGAATTCCAGGCCGCGGCGCGCCAGGCGGGGATCGCCGGTGTCGCGCGCCAGGCCGACCATGGTGTTGGCGGCGGTGCCGTACATGCCGCGCTGGGCGGCGATTTCCGAAGCCAGCACGCGGTAGAAGATGTCGGCGGTCAGCGACACGTAGGGCAGCTGGCCGGGACGCAGGCGGATCACCTCGGTTTCAGGCTGGCGGTTCTGGGGCGCCATGCGGGGGCCGGTCGCATCCCGCGTCCGGCTGTCGGCGGCCTGGGCTTGAGGGGCCAGGGTGGAGGCCAACGCAAGCGCCAGCGCGGCAATCCCGATATTCATTTGTTTGAAAGACGACTTCACGCGGCCCGTCCGGTTGGTGGCACAATCTTCGTACACGCAATTGATGATCTTACACTGGCTCATGCCGGAACTGCCTGAAGTTGAAACCACGCGTCGCGGAATCGACGCCGTCATCACCGGCCGCCCGCTCACGCGGCTGGTCGTCCATGAGTCCCGGATGCGCTGGCCCATCCCGGCCGAACTGCCCGCCCTGGTGGGCGGCCACACGGTGCGCGAATGCGGCCGCCGCGGCAAGTACCTGCTGCTGCGCTTCGACCACGGCACCCAGATCGTGCACCTGGGCATGTCCGGTTCGCTGCGCAGCGTGGCGCCCGGTGAATTCCTGCGCAAGCACGACCACGTCGAATGGATCTTCGACCAGGCGGTGCTGCGCCTGCACGACCCGCGCCGCTTCGGCGCGGTGTTGTGGCATCCCGATGCGGACGGACCGGTCGAAAACCACCCCCTGCTGGCCAGGCTCGGCATCGAGCCGTTCGACCCGCGCTTCGACGGCGCCTGGCTGCACCATCACTTCAAGAACCACGGCGCCGCGATCAAACAAGTGCTGCTGGCCGGCATGGCGGTGGTGGGCGTGGGCAATATCTATGCCTCCGAAAGCCTGTTCCGCGCGCGCATCAATCCCAAGACCCCGGCCAACAAGCTGTCGCGCGCCCGCTGCGACCGCCTGGCGGACATGGTGCGCGCCACCCTGGCCGACGCCCTGACCTCCGGCGGCAGCACCCTGCGCGACTACGTCGGCGCCACCGGCGAGCCGGGCGCCTATTTCGAGATCCACGCCGCGGTCTATGAACGCGCCGGCCAGCCCTGCCGGGTCTGCGGCACGCCGATCAAGCGCATCGTCCAGGGCCAGCGGGCCACCTACTACTGCCCGAAGTGCCAGAAGACCTGAGCGCCCCCGCCTGACGCCATCCCAGCCCCTGGGGCCTCCTTTGGTCCGAAAGGTTCCCATCCCGGGCCGCCCTGCGCGGCCCGGATGCATTTGGGCAGCCCCGGAAATCCAAGGGAAATCCCTGCCAAAAAGGGTCAATTCGTTTATAGCAAACGTATTGCACAACCACTAACGCCACGCTATAGTCCGTCCACACACCCTATTCCTATAAAAGTGGAAGGAGCCTCCATGAGCAAGCAATTCGCTTCGCACGCCGACCTGAGCGACAAGGTCGTGTCGTTCGAAAAGCTGTCCGACAACGCCTACGCCTACACCGCCGAAGGCGATCCCAACACCGGCGTGATCATCGGCGACGAGGCCGTCATGGTGGTCGACACCCAGGCCACGCCGGTCATGGCGCAGGACGTCATCCGCCGCATCCGCGAAGTCACCGACAAGCCGATCAAGTACATCCTGCTGTCGCACTACCACGCGGTGCGCGTGTTCGGCGCCTCGGCCTACAACGCCCAGGAAATCCTGGCCAGCCGCGACACCTACGACCTGATCGCCGAACGCGGCGAGCAGGACAAGGCCAGCGAGATCGGCCGTTTCCCGCGCCTGTTCCGCAACGCCGAATCGATTCCCCCCGGCCTGGTCTGGCCCACCATGACGTTCAAGGGCGAGATGACCGTCAACCTGGGCAACCTCGAGGTCAAGCTGCTGCAGGTCGGCCGCGGCCACACCAAGGGCGACACCATCGCCTGGCTGCCCGAGCAGAAGATCCTGTTCGCCGGCGACCTGGTCGAATACCAGTCCACCCCCTACTGCGGCGACGCCTACTTCCGCGACTGGCCCAGCACGCTGGACGCGCTGTCGGGCTTCGAGGCCGAAAAGATGGTGCCCGGCCGCGGCCCGGCGCTCAAGAACGCCACCGAAGTGCGCCAGGGCCTGGCCGGCACGCGCGCCTTCCTGACCGACCTGTACGGCGCGGTCAACCGCGGCGTGGCCGAGGGCAAGGACCTGAAGACGATCTACCGCGAGGTCTACGACTTCATGAAGCCGCGCTACAGCGACTGGGTCATCTTCGACCACTGCATGCCGTTCGACGTGTCGCGCGCCTATGACGAAGCCACCGGCCACGTCCATCCGCGCATCTGGACCGACAAGCGCGACCTGGAAATGTGGGCACAGCTGGAGGGCTGATCCCGCGCGGCCGGCGCGCCGGCCGCTGTTCCACAGATCGAAACGGCTGCACGCAATCCGCCACCGAAGTCGGCAGGCGACGCGCGCAGCCGCGCATAAAAACAAAATGACCCACACAGGAGACAACCGTGGGAGACATCGACTTTCAGGCGATGGAGTTCGCCTATGAAAAACACGCCGACCAGGCCGCCGCGACGCAGGCACGCCACCCGGTGGTGGTGGTGGGCGCCGGCCCGGTCGGCCTGACCACGGCGCTGGACCTGGCGCGCCAGGGCGTGCGGGTGGTGGTGCTGGACGACGACTACCGCCTGTCCACCGGCTCGCGCGCCATCTGCTTTTCCAAGCGCACCCTGGAAATCTGGGACCGCCTCGGCGTCGGCCAGCGCATGGTCGACAAGGGCGTGTCGTGGAACGTGGGCAAGGTCTTCTTCCGCGACCAGGAGGTCTGGCGCTTCGACCTGCTGCCGGAACCCGGCCACCGCCGCCCCGCCTTCATCAACCTGCAGCAGTACTACGCCGAAGGCTACCTGTACGAGCAGGCGCGCCAGGAACCGAACATCGACCTGCGCTGGAAGAACAAGGTGGTGGGCCTGGAACAGGCCGGCGACGGCGTGGTGCTGTCGATCGACACCCCCGAAGGCGGCTACGCGCTGCGCGCCGATTGGCTGGTGGCCTGTGACGGCGCGCGCTCGCCGGTGCGCAAGCTGATCGGCCAGGAAAGCCATGGCCGCATCTTCCGCGACCGCTTCCTGATCGCCGACGTCAAGATGAAGGCCGACTTCCCGGCCGAGCGCTGGTTCTGGTTCGACCCGCCCTTCCACCCGAATCAATCGGTGCTGCTGCACATGCAGCCCGACAATGTCTGGCGCATCGACTTCCAGCTGGGCTGGAACGCCGACCCGGTCGAGGCCGTCAAGCCCGAGAACGTGCTGCCGCGCATCCGCGCCCTGCTCGGCCCGGACGCGCAGTTCGACCTGGAATGGGTCAGCGTCTACACCTTCGCCTGCGAACGCATGGACAAGTTCCGCCACGGCCGCGTGGTGTTCGCCGGCGACTCGGCGCACCGCGTCTCGCCGTTCGGCGCGCGCGGCGCCAACAGCGGCGTGCAGGACGCCGAGAACCTGGCCTGGAAACTGCGCCTGGTGCTGGCCGGCCAGGCGCCCGAGACGTTGATCGACAGCTACGCCGCCGAACGCGAGCACGCCGCCGACGAGAACATCCTGAATTCCTCGCGCGCCACCGACTTCATCACGCCCAAGAGCGACATCAGCCGCAGCTTCCGCAATGCCGTGCTGAACCTGGCCCGCACCCATGCGTTCGCGCGCACGCTGGTCAACAGCGGTCGCCTGTCGCTGCCGGCCACCTACGCCGATTCGCCGCTGAACACGCCGGATACCGACGCCTTCTCCGGCCGCATGCGGCCCGGCGCGGTGGCGCTGGATGCGCCGGTGCAAGGCCCAGGCGATTCGCCGTGGTGGCTGGCGCAACTGGACGCCGGTTTCACGCTGGCCTATTTCTGCGGCGACGCCCCGCCCGACACGCAGACGCTGCAGGCCCTGCGGGCGCTGCGACTGGCGGCGGTGCCGGTCAAGCCCGTGCTGGTCGCGGGTCCGGGTTGCGATACCGCGGGCTGGCCGTCCGACCTGGCGGCGGTGGTCGACACCGAAGGCCTGCTGGCCCAGCGCTATGACGCGCTGTCGGGCACCGCCTACCTGATCCGTCCCGACCAGCACATCGCCGCGCGCTGGCGCGCCTTCCAGCCCGACGCGGTGGCGTCGGCCGTCAACCGCGCCATCGGCCGCGCCTGAAGAACCCGGAGGCCTTTTCCATGCTGAACACCGAAACCAACCTGGCCGCGCCGGACGACTTCTACGAAGCGCTGATCGAGGCGCATCGCGATTTGAGCAACGAGCAGAGCCAGGAACTGAACGCCGCGCTGATCCTGCTGCTGGCCAACCACCTGGGCGACATGGCGGTGCTGCGCGAGGCGCTGGCGCAGGCCCGCGCGTCGGTCACGCTGGCGTCGAACCCACCGCAAACGCATTGACGATCAGGACGCGCAGCCACTGGTTGCCGCCATCGCGGTCGTAGCGGCGCTGCCAGTACATATTGGTCTGCAGCGCCGGCACCTTCACCGGCGGCGTCATGTAGCGCAGGCCGAATGGCTGCGCGGCGCTCGCCGCCAGCTTTTCGGGCACGGTCGCCAGCAGGTCGGTGGCGCTGACGATGTACGGAACCGCCGAAAAATGCGGCACGCTGAAGTGCTCGGCGAGCGGCACGCCGGCCCGTTCCATGGACTGGTTGACCTGCCCGTAGGGCGCCGCGCGCGACACGATCAGGTGACGCTCGGCGCGAAACGCCTTCAATCCCATGCCGGGGTGGGCCGTGGGATGCGCCTGGCGAAAGAGCGTGGCGTACCCCTGCCGGAACAACATGCGCTGCAAGGTGCCCGCCCCCATCTCGTCGAAGGCGCCGATGGCCAGGTCGACGCGGCCCGCTTCCATCTCGCGCGGCAGGTCCGGTCCCTGCACCCGCACCGAATCGATGCGCACCTGGGGCGCGACCTGCACGCACACTTCCATCAGGCGTGGCATGAAATGGATCTCGCCGACATCGGTCATGGCCACGCGAAAGCGCCGCGTGCTGGTGGCGGCATCGAACGCCTCGTGGTCCTGCAAGGCCTGCGACAACAGGGCCAGCGCCTCGCTCACCGGGCCGGACAGGCGCTGCGCGCGCGGCGTGGGCAACATGCCCTGCGCGGTGCGCACGAACAGCTCGTCGCCAAACGCCAGCCGCAGCCGGCGCAGGGCGTTGCTGACCGCTGGCTGCGACAGCTCCAGGCGCCGCGCCACGGCGGACAGGTTGCGGTCCTCCAGCAGGTGCTGGAACAGGATCAGCAGGTTCAGGTCGACGTCGCGCAAGTCCGCCATCAGGCACCCCTACTATTCACGAAATTTATAGTTGGTATTTTTACATTCCCGTAGCCATAGTGGGGGATTTTTCCGACAATGGCATATCGGCACCGGAAATCCGCTCCGGCGCGCCAGGACCAAGACCGCGCGGCCACGCATCGCGCGCCACCCCAGGAGGATTCCATGGAACTGCACTACCAGACCGGCTTCGGC
The DNA here is from genome assembly GCF_003184165.1 of Achromobacter sp. RW408. NCBI lineage: Bacteria > Pseudomonadati > Pseudomonadota > Betaproteobacteria > Burkholderiales > Alcaligenaceae > Achromobacter > Achromobacter sp. RW408. The sequence continues at coordinate 1,061,001 of NZ_QHHO01000049.1, read as the reverse complement.
AACGACTGTGCCACCGAAGCCCTGCCCGGCGCCCTGCCGGTGGGCCGCAATTCGCCCCAGCAATGCCCCTATGGCCTGTACGCCGAGCAGTTGTCCGGCACCGCCTTCACCGCGCCGCGCAGCGAGAACCGCCGCTCCTGGCTCTACCGCATCCGCCCGGGCGCGCAGCACAAGCCGTTCGAGCCGTTTGCCGGCGTCAAGGGCTGGGAAAGCGCGTTCGGCCACGGCCCGGTCACGCCCAACCAGCTGCGCTGGAGCCCCCTGCCCATCCCCACCGTGCCCACCGACTTCATCGAAGGCGTGAAGACCTGGGGCGGCAACGGCGGCCCCGATGAGCAAAGCGGCGTCGGCATCCACCTGTATGCCGCCAACCGCTCGATGCAGGGCCGCTATTTCTACAACGCCGACGGCGAGCTGCTGCTGGTGCCGCAGCAGGGCCGCCTGCGCCTGGCCACCGAACTGGGCCTGATCGACCTGGAGCCGCTGGAGATCGCCGTGATCCCGCGCGGCGTGCGCTTCAGCGTGCAACTGCTGGACGACAGCGCGCGCGGCTACATGCTGGAGAACTTCGGCGCCGCGCTGCGCCTGCCCGAACTGGGCCCGATCGGCTCGAACTGCCTGGCCAATGCCCGCGACTTCAAGACGCCGGTGGCCTGGTACGAAGACGTGGAAGGCGACTTCGAACTGATCGCCAAGTTCACCGGCGGCTTCTGGCGCGCCGCGATCGGCCATTCGCCGCTGGACGTGGTCGCCTGGCACGGCACGCACGCGCCGTACAAGTACGACCTGCGCCACTTCAACACCATCGGCTCGATCAGCTACGACCATCCGGACCCGTCGATCTTCACGGTGCTGACCGCCCCGTCCGATACCCCGGGCACGGCCAACATGGACTTCGCCATCTTCCCGCCGCGCATCCTGGCAATGGAAAACACCTTCCGTCCGCCCTGGTTCCACCGCAACATCGCCAGCGAATTCATGGGCCTGATCCAGGGCGTGTACGACGCCAAGGCCGACGGCTTCGCCCCCGGCGGCGCCAGCCTGCACAACTGCATGAGCGGCCATGGCCCCGACGCCGAGACCTTCGAGAAGGCCTCGCGCGCCGACACCAGCAGCGCGCACTACATCCGCGACACCATGGCCTTCATGTTCGAAACGCGGCGCGTGATCCGCCCGACGGCGCAGGCGCTGGCCTCGGTAGAATTGCAGGGCGACTATTACCGGTGCTGGCAGGGCCTGCAGAAGCATTTCGATCCCGCCAAGGCGTGACCGGCCTTTCCGCCGTCACGCCCGCCCACGGCGATGCGCGCAAGCGCATCGCCGTTTGGCTTTGGATTTTTCCGGCGCCCGCCGCGCCCTTACAAACACATTGAACGAGACACTCCCCATGACCACCGCCATCAACGAAACCCACGACCCGTCCCTCAAGAGCTGGGTCGCCAGCGCCAACACCGGCACCTCTGACTTCCCGGTGCAGAACCTGCCCTACGCCGCGTTCCGCCGCAAGGGCTCGCAGGAATCGTTCCGCCCCGGCGTGGCCATCGGCGACCAGATCGTCGACCTGGCCGCGCTGGCCGCCGCCAAGCCCTTCGAAGGCGCGGCCGCCGAGGCGCTGGCCGCCTGCCAGGGCGATAGCCTGAACGCGCTGATGGCCCTGGGCCATGCCCACTGGAGCGCACTGCGCCTGGCGCTGTCGCGCGCGCTGCGTGAAGGCGCCGCGCTGCGCGCCACGGTCGAGCCGCTGCTGGTGGCCCAGGCCGACGCCGAATACACCACGCCCGCCCGCATCGGCGACTACACCGACTTCTACATCTCGGTGCACCACGCCACCGCCATCGGCAAGCAGTTCCGACCCGACACCCCCCTGCTGCCGAACTACAAGTGGGTGCCGATCGGCTACCACGGCCGCGCCTCCAGCATCGGCGTGGACCAGAAGTTCCCGCGTCCGGTCGGCCAGACCCGCCCCGCCAACGAAGGCGAGACGCCGCAGTTCGGCCCGTGCGCGCGGCTGGACTACGAACTTGAACTGGGCATCTTCGTCGGCACCGGCAACGCCCAGGGCGAACGCATCAAGCTGGCGGACGCCGATGCGCACGTGTTCGGCCTGTGCATCCTGAACGACTGGTCGGCGCGCGACATCCAGGCCTGGGAATACCAGCCGCTGGGCCCGTTCCTGTCCAAGAATTTCGCCTCGACCATCTCGCCGTGGATCGTCACCATGGAAGCGCTGGAGCCGTTCCGCACGCAGTGGAACCGCGGGCCGTCCGAGCCGCAGCCGCTGCCGTACCTGGCCTCCGACGCCAACCGCGCCAAGGGCGCCTACGACGTGCAGATGGAAGTGCTGCTGACCACCGAACAATCGCGCGCCGGCAAGCAGGCGCCGGCCCGCCTGTCGCGCAGCAACTTCCGCGATGCCTACTGGAACGTGGCGCAGCTGATCACGCACCACACGGTGAACGGCTGCAACCTGCAACCGGGCGACATGCTCGGCACCGGCACGCTGTCGGGCCCGCAACCGTCGGAAGCCGGTTCTCTGCTGGAACTGAACCACGGCGGCAAGCAACCGATCGAGCTGCCCTGGGGCGAGAAGCGCACCTTCCTGCAGGATGGCGACCAGGTCATCATCCGCGCCGAATGCGTCAAGGCGGGCTATCCGCGCATCGGTTTCGGCGAATGCTCGGGCACGGTGCTGCCGGCGCGGGTCTGAACGACGTCCGTCAGGATCGGGGCGTGGCGGCCGCATCGGTCGTCAACGCCTCGATCTCGTCATCCTTGGCCTGCCACTGCCGGCCCAGCCAGTGGTGGAATTCGGTGCGGAAGGCCTTGTCGCGGCTGTAGTCGCCTTCGCAGAAGGCCGGCGGCACCGGCACCTGGCGCATGCGCACCCGCACCGTGCCCATGCGGCCGCAGGCCATGTCCCAGAAGCTGGGCACACCCGCCGGATAGGCGATGGTGACATCGATCATCGAACGAAAACGCGTGCCCATCGCGTTCAGCGACACCGCCAGCCCGCCCGCCTTGGGCTTGAGCAGGTGACGATACGGGGCTCCCTGCGCGTCGCGCTTGGCCGGCGAAAAGCGCGTGCCCTCGGCAAACACCATCACGCTGGTCGGCACCAGCGAGAATTTCTGGCAGGCGCGGCGCGCGGTTTCCTGGTCCTGGCGTCCCAGGGCGGGATTGCGGCGCAGGTCGGCCTTGCCGTGGCGCTTCATGAAGGGAAAATCCAGCGCCCACCACGCCAGCCCGATCACCGGCACGTAGATGAGCTGCTGCTTGAGGAAGAACTTCAGCAGCGGGATGCGGCGGTTCAACGCGCCCTGCAACACGAAGATGTCGACCCAGGACTGGTGGTTGCAGTTGACCAGGTACCAGTCCGCGTAGCGCAGGCCGGTATTGCCGCGCACATCCCAGGGCGCGCGCTGGATGCGCGTGAACCAGGCGGTGTTGACGCTGATCCAGGCCGTGGCGATGCCGTTGAGGATGGGGTCGATGCGGCGCCTGACCGCCGCGAACGGCAGCGCCAGTTTGAGCAGCGCCATGGGAAACAGCAGCAGGCACCAGGACAGCGTGCTGGCGCCGATCAGGAGCGTGCTGAACACGCCGGTCAGCCAGGCCAGGCGGCCGCGTGGCACGGGCCAACCGCGCCAGCGCGCGGCCGGGGCGGACGCGGGCGCGTCGCCTGCGTCAGCGACAGGGGGCCGGATCGGGCCGGCCAGCGGATCGGGAAAAGTCATGAACGCGAGTGTGCGAGGACTGCCCGGGGGCCGGTTTGAGCGGGATCAAACCGGCCCCAGGCCCGGACGGGGTGAAGTCAAGGCAGGCGGTATTTTTCTTCGCGATAGACCCAACTGGCCCACAGCGCGTGCGCCAGCGCTTCCTTGGTCAGGGCGTCATCCGCGGGTTCGACCGGATCGTAGGTCTCGTCCTGCCCGACCGGCGCGGCGCGGTAGCGGAATTCGCGCGGCGCCTTGGACGGTTCCAGCACCAGCAGCTTGTCCCCTTGCAGGTAGCCGAAGTTGTCGGCGTACTGCATCAGCGCGCGGTTGGGATCGCGTTGCGTCAGGTCGGCGCCCAGCATCGGATTGATGTTGTCCAGTCCGATCAGCGACAGCAGCGTGGGCGCCATGTCGATCTGGCTGACGATGCGCTCGTCCTGGCGCGGCGCGATGCCCGCGCCCAGGATCAGGGCCGGGATCTGGAAGTGCCGCACCGGCACCGGGATCGAGCCGTAGACGCGGGAATCGTGGTCCGCGATCACCAGGAACACGGTGTTGTCCCAGTACGGCGCCTTGCGCGCCTTGTCGAAGAACTGGCCCAGCGCCCAGTCGGCGTAGCGCACGGTGTTGTCGACGCTGGCCGGATCGCCCACCGGCTGGATGCGGCCCGCCGGGTACTCCCACGGCGAATGGTTGCTGACCGAGAACGCCAGCGTGAACACCGGCTTGTCGCCGTCGGCGCGCAGCAGGCGGTCGACCTGGGTGAACATGTCCTCGTCGGACGCCCCCCACGAGCCTTCGAACACCGGGTTCTCGAACTTCGGGCGATCGACGATCTCGTCAAAGCCATTGCCCAGGAAGAAGGCGCGCATGTTGTCGAAGTGGGACTCGCCGCCATAGACGAAGCGCGAATGGTAGCCATGCTTGCCCAGCACCTGCGCCAGGGTGAAGAAGCCGGTCTGCGAGCGCGGCAGCTTGACCACGGCGTCGGCCACGCTGGGCAGGAAGCCCGCGGTGACCGCCTCGATGCCGCGCACCGAGCGCGTGCCGGTGGCGTAGGCGCGATGGAACATCCAGCCTTCCTTGCCAAGCCGGTCGATGTTGGGCGTCAAGTCCTTGCCGCCCAGGCTGCCGACATATTGCGCGCCCAGGCTTTCCTGCAGGATGATCACCAGGTTGAGCGGCTTGTCGCGGCGCACCGTGGCCTTCTGCTCGTGCAGGCTGGGGTAGCGCGGATCCAGCGGCGCCCCCGTCAGGCCGGCCTTGTCGCGCACGATGGCGTTCATCTCGTCCACCGGCATCTTCGGATACATCGCGGCCGACGAGCGTTCGTCGCGCATGCGGTAGGCGGCATCGAACACGCTGTAGAGCGAGTTCAGGGCCAGCGAATTGACCATCGCGTCCGAGCTGAACGCGACCTTGGCCGGATTGATGGGGCGATGCTCCAGGGTGCCGCGCGCGCCCAGCACCACCAGCGCCAGGATCGCCAGCGACGCCAGCGGCCGCTTCCACCACGCCAGGAAGGGATCGCGCACGCGCACCGGGAACAGCTTGACCGCCAGCCAGGCCGCCACCAGCAGCACCACCAGCGCGGTGAACAGCACGCCCTTGTAGCCCTGCCACAGCATCGAACCGACTTCCTTCGGATTGAGCAGGTAGATGAAGTACAGGCGGTTCGGGCGCGTGTCGTATTCGGCGATGAACTGCGGCGTGGAGACTTCCAGCAGCACGTACAGCATCCACCAGACGCGGAACCACCAGGCGGTGACGCGCGCCGCCCACGGGCGGTGCCCCAGCCACGGCGAGAACACCGCCGGCAGCGCGATCACCATGGACAGCAGGCAGACGTCGATGCGCAGGCCGCCCAGCAGCACCGGCCACAGGCCGCCGGCCGCCTGGACCCGGTCCCACATCCACCAGGACAGGCCAAGGCGGCTGAGCGTCAGCAGCGCCAGCACGGCCAGGATGAAGCGCAGTGTCAGCCGGCGCATGCGGCGGCCCTCCGACTACCAACGAAACCCCGCGCCGTTGCCGCGCCACGCTTACCGAGCCAAACCATGCCTTGCCATCCGGTGATTGAAAACGGCCAAGATTAACGCGGATCGACGCGCCGCAGCGCCGCCGGCTGGAGTCGCGATGTCGAATAGGAGGCCGATGACAACCCTGTCATGTCGTACGACATCTCATTTCTTCAGCATCCGACGTGGCGGCCGCGCGGGCCTATTGCACCCGGCGCAGGCGCTCGCGGCTGTTGCTCAGGTGGGTGCGCATCGCGGCGCGGGCGCCTTCGGCATCCTGGCGCATGATGGCGCTGTAGATGTCTTCGTGCTCCAGGTTGACGCGCGACAGGTAGGCGGCACGGTCCTCGTGCGCGAACTTGGCCGAATTGATGCGGGTGCGGGGGATGATGGCCGAACCCAGGTGCGACATGAGATCGGCGAAATAACGGTTGTCGGTGGCCTGCGACACCAGCAGGTGGAACTGGAAGTCCGGCGTGATGGTGTCGCCGCCGCTGTCCAGCGCGGCCTTGAAGGCGTCCAGCGCGCGGCGCATCTCGGCCAGCTGGGCCTCGCTGCGACGCACGGCGGCCAGGCCGGCGGCCTCGCTTTCCAGGCAGATGCGCAGTTCCAGCAGCACCAGCACATCGCGCACCGTGGCGATGTCGGCCGGGTCGACGCGAAAATCGCCGCCACCGCTGGGTTCGAGCGCGTAGGTGCCCACGCCATGATGGGTTTCGACCAGGCCGGAGGCCTGCAGCCGCGACAGCGCTTCGCGCACCACGGTGCGGCTGACGCCGAACTGCCGCATGATCTCGGATTCGGTGGGCAGCTTGTCGCCGGGGCGGATGTCGCCGCCGCGGATGCGTTCGGAAATGTTTTCCACCAGGCCTTGCGCCAGGTTCCGTGGACGACGCTGCGGCAGCACGGGGGTATCGACAGGAGCGTTCATCAGGGATTATCCGGAAGCGGTTGCGTGGCGCTTGACTGCAAAAATTCGTGCTTATTATACTTTGGACAAGTTGTACGATAACGTACCAGGCGAGTCCACCCCAACGAGCGTTGCGCCATGAGCCTAGCTGTCGACCGCATGCCTGCCTCCCCCCGTTGTCATCGCTTATTGTTGACCGGCGCCGCCGGCAACCTGGGCCGGGTACTGCGACCGCGCCTGAAGGCCTGCGCCGACGTGCTGCGGGTTTCCGACGTCGCGGCCATGGCGCCCGCCGCCCCCGGCGAGGAAGTCGTGCCCTGCGACCTGGCCGACCCCGCCGCCGTCTCCGAGCTGGTGCGCGGCGCCGACGCCATTGTGCACCTGGGCGGCGTTTCCGTGGAGCGTTCTTTCGAGGAAATCCTGCCGGCCAATATCCAGGGGGTCTACCACGTCTACGAAGCCGCCCGCGTCCATGGCGTGCGGCGCGTGGTGTTCGCCAGCTCCAACCACGTCATCGGCTTCTATGAACAGGGCGCGCGGCTGGACGCCGACGCGCCGTTGCGGCCCGATGGCTACTACGGCCTGAGCAAGGCCTACGGCGAGAACCTGTCGCGCTTCTACTACGACCGCTACGGCATCGAGACGGTCTGCCTGCGCATCGGCTCGTCGTTTCCCGAGCCCAAGGATCGCCGCATGATGGTCACCTGGCTCAGCTACGACGACCTGACCGACCTGGTGGTGCGATCGCTGTTCACGCCGAACGTCGGTCACCTGATCGCCTATGGCGCCTCGGCCAACCGCGACAGCTGGTGGGACAACCACCGCGCCGCCGCGCTGGGTTTCGCGCCCAAGGATTCCTCCGAAGCCTTTCGCGCGCAGGTCGAGGCGCAAGCGCCCCTGCCCGCCGACGATCCCGCCGGACGCTTCCAGGGCGGCGCCTTCGTCAAGGCCGGCCCCTTCCCCTTTCCCCCGCGCTGATTTCGTCCCCGGCCCATCATGGCGACCCACGCTGAACGCATCGGAACCCTGCTCTGCGGCGTGGGCGAAAGCCCGGTGTGGCGCGCCTCCGACCAGGCGTTCCACTGGACCGACATCCCCGGCCGCGCGCTGTGGCGCTGGACGCCCGCGAGCGGCCGGCTCGATCACTGGACGTTGCCGCAGATGGCCGGCTGCATCGCCCCGCGCGGGGACGGCTGGCTGCTGGCGATGGAGGACGGCCTGTATGAATGCGGGCCGCTGGTGGCCGGCCAGGCCTGCCAGCCGTGGCCGCTGGCCCCGGTGCGTCACGACGCGCCCGGCATGCGCTTCAACGACGGCCGCTGCGACCGCCAGGGCCGCTTCCTGGCCGGCACCATGGTCATGGACATGGGCCTGGCGCGCAACGCCGGCAGGCTCTACCGGCACGGTCCCGGCGAGGCACTGGAGGCCATCGTCGACGACCTGATCGTGCCCAACGGCCTGGCCTTCAGTCCGGACGGCAAGACCATGTACCTGTCCGACTCGCACCCGTCGCGGCAGGTGGTCTGGGCCTTCGACTACGACATCGACGGCGGCCCGCTCCGCAACCGCCGCGTCTTCATCCCGAGACTGCCGACCGGCCGGCCCGATGGCGCCGCGGTCGACGCCGACGGCTGCTACTGGATCTGCGGCAACGAGGCCGGCCGCATCTACCGCTACACGCCGGACGGCCGCCTTGACCGCAGCCTGGAGGTGCCGGCCGCCCGCGTCGCCATGTGCGCGTTCGGCGGCCCCGACCTGGACCTGCTGCTGGTCACTTCGATCCGCCCCGCCGATGCCGCCCCCGATTCCATCGCCGGCGCCGTCTTCATCCTGCGCCCCGGCGCGCGGGGCCTGGAGGAAACCGCAAGCGCCGGTTAGCACCCGACCGTGGCGCCCCAAGCGCCCACGCACGAGTAGTGAGCAGGTCCGTACACATCGAAGAGCTTCGGGGCCGCAACGGCCCTCAACGAAACGCCGTACTCCCAACCGGAGGTAGACATGTTGCGCCCGACCCTGACCCGCGCCATCCTGGCCGCGGCCGCCTTGCTGACGCTGATTCCCGCCACCCATGCCGCCGAGCTGCGTTCGGCGGACATCCATCCCGACGATTACCCCACCGTGCAGGCCGTGCGCCAGTTCGGCGAGCTGGTCAAGCAGCGCACCAACGGCCGCATCACCGTCAAGGTGTATGCGGGCGGCGCGCTCGGCAACGAAGACGACTCGATCGAACAGGTGAAGCTGGGCGCGCTGGCCATGGCGCGCGTCTCCAGCGCCGCCATGCACAACATCTGCCAGACCACGCGCGTGCCATCGCTGCCGTTCCTGTTCCGCTCGAAAGAGCATCTGCACAAGGTGCTGGACAGCGAGATCGGCGAACGGATCCTGAAGTCCTGCGAGTCGGCCGGCTTCGTCGGCCTGGCCTGGTACGACAGCGGCTCGCGCTCGATGTACACGCGCAACAAGCCGATCAAGACACTGGCCGACGCCAAGGGCATGAAGATCCGGGTGCAGCAGTCGGACCTGTCGGTGGCGATGGTGGAAGCCATGGGCGGCAACGCCACGCCGATGCCGATGGGCGAGGTCTACACCTCGCTCAAGACCGGGCTGGTGGACGCGGCCGAGAACAACTACCCCAGCTACGAAAGCGCGCATCACTACGAGGTCGCCAAGTACTACGCGCTGACCGAGCACACCATGACGCCGGAAATACTGATCTTTTCCAAGCGCCAATGGGACAAGCTGTTGGCCGAGGACCAGAAGGTCCTGCGCGAGGCCGCGCGCGAGTCGGTGCCGTACATGCGCAAGCTGTGGGACGAGCGCGAGCAGAAGTCGCGCGCCGTGGTCGAGAAGGCCGGCTCGCAGATCGTCGAGGTGGACAAGGCCTCGTTCCAGGCGGCGATGAAACCGGTGTACGACCGCTTCGTCACCACGCCCGACATGAAAGACCTGGTCGCCAAGATCCAGGCCGTCCAATAAGGAATCCACATGTTGGCTACCTCCACCAATGACCCGGATGTCGCGGCGGGGGGCCGGGCGCATGCCCTGGCTGCCCCGCTGGACGCCTACACCCGGGGCTGCGCCCGGCTGGCGCGGCTGTGCATGTGGACCAGCGTGTTCGGCCTGGTCTGCCTGATCGTCGCGGTATCGCTGCAGATCTTCGGCCGCCATGTGTTGAACAGCACCCCCACCTGGGCCGAGAGCCTGGCGCTGCTGCTGGTGCTGTACGTCACCATGCTCGGCGCCGCCGTCGGCGTGCGCGATGCCGGCCACATCGGCTTCGAATCGCTGGTCGACGCCTTGCCGGCGGCCGGCCAGCGGCGCCTGAAGATCTTCATCCACCTGCTGGTGCTGCTGTTCGGCGCGCTGATGGCGTGGAACTGCGCCCTGCTGGCCGAATCCGTGTGGGCCTACAAGATTCCCAACCTGGGCATTTCCAACGGCTGGAAGTACGTGCCCGCGGCCCTGTCCGGCGTGCTGATCGCGCTGTTCTCGGTCGAGCACGTCATCGCCCTGTTGCGCAACCAAAAGGTGGTACCGGCATGGCGCTGACCCTACTCTCCTTCACCTTCATGGGCTTCCTGGTGATCGGCGTGCCGGTGGCGTTCGCCATCGGGCTGTCGTCGATCACCGCGATCATGTACGAGGACCTGCCGCTGGCGGTGGCCTTCCAGCAGATGACCTCGGGCATGAACGCGTTTTCGTTCCTGGCCATCCCGTTCTTCATCTTCACCGGCGAGCTGATGCTGTACGGCGGCATCGCCGACCGCATCGTGGCCTTCGCCAAATCACTGGTGGGCCACGTGCGCGGCGGCCTGGGCATGTCCAACGTGGTGGCCTGCACGCTGTTCGGCGGCGTGTCCGGATCGCCAGTGGCGGACGTCTCGGCGATGGGCTCGGTGATGATCCCGATGATGAAGCGCGAGGGCTACCACGCCGACTACGCGGTCAACGTCACCACCCACGCGGCGCTGGTGGGCGCGCTGATGCCGACCAGCCACAACATCATCATCTACACCCTGGCGGCGGGCGGCAAGGTGTCGATCGCGGCGCTGATCGCGGCCGGCGTGGTGCCGGCGCTGATCCTGACGCTGTGCAACCTGGCCGCGGCGTATTTCGTGGCGCGCAGCCGCGGCTATCCGGCCGGCACGTTTCCCGGCTGGCACATCGTGGCGCGCTCGCTGGTGGCCGCCCTGCCGGGGCTGTTCGTGGTGGTGCTGATCATCGTCGGCATCCTGAGCGGGGTCTTCACCGCTACGGAATCGGCCGCGGTGGCCGTGCTGTACGCGCTGGCGCTGACGATCTTCGTCTACCGCTCGCTGACCTGGGACCAGTTCGTGCGCGCCGCCAGCAAGGCGGTCAAGACGACCGGCGTGGTGCTGCTGCTGATCGGTATTTCGGCGACCTTCGGCTATCTGATCAGTTTCTACGGCGTGGCCGAGAAGACCGGCGCGCTGATGGCCTCGATCTCCACCAGCCCGTGGGCGATCTTCCTGATGGTCAACATCATCCTGTTCGTGCTGGGCACTTTCCTGGACATGGCGGCGACCATCCTGATCTGCACGCCCATCTTCCTGCCGATCTGCATGCAGTACGGCATGGGGCCGGTGCAGTTCGGCATGGTGATGCTGCTGAACTGCGCGCTGGGCCTGAACACGCCGCCGGTGGGCACCACCCAGTTCGTGGGCTGCGCCATCGGCGGGGTCTCGGTCGGCACGGTTATGCGGACCATCTGGCCATTCTACGGCGCGTTGCTGGCCGCGCTGGCGCTGGTCACCTACGTGCCGGCGTTCTCGCTATGGCTGCCAGGCCTGCTGCTCAATTGAGCAATCGACACGGAGGCGGGGCGACCGCCCGTCCCGTGCAGCACCGGCCAAAAGAACAGCGCGGCCAGCAGCCACATCAGGGCGGCCGACCACAGCGTCTGGCTGAGGAAGTGCGCGCCCTGCAGGATGCGCACGGCTGAAAACGCCAGCCCGGCGGCGATGCCCGCCGCCAGTCCCCACCAGCGCCAACCCGGCCGCCCGACGGCCCAGCCGGCGAAATACAGGGCCAGCAGCGAATAGCCGGCGCCGGCATGGCCGCTGGGCAGCGCGCCGCCGGCCTTGCCACGATCCCAGGTCCACCACGACTGCGGATAGGGGGTGTAGCCGCCCAGCGTGTCCAGGTCGTAGGGCCGCGGCAGCGTGGTGTAGTGCTTGAGCTGGGAGATGGCCAGCTGCCCCGCCATACAGGTCAATGCCAACGCCAGCGCCGGCCCGCGCAGGGAGCGCCAGGCGGGAATGCGATAGCTGGCCGCCGCGACGGCAATGGCCCCCAGCCCGATGCCGATCGGCAGGGCCAGCACCATGCGGTGGCCGATCAGTTCCAGCCAGCGGTTGGTGTGCAACGGGAAATCGTCCAACGCCGGGTTGAACAGGGCGCGCGCGATGGCCAGGTCCCACCCCGACGCATTGGCCCACCAGGCCAGGCACGCCAGGAACAACGTCACGCCCAGCACGTGCGTGGCCAGGTAGGCGGCGGGCGTCGGCCGGGTGGCCGCGGGAGGGGACAGGGACGACATGTGGGACGCGATGGAGGGCGCTCGGCCGAAGCGGACAGCTTAGGCGGCCGATAGTCGAAAATTCGTCAAATTCCGCCCACCGGGGGGAGCCTCGCCCCCGGCGTTGCGCCCCGACTACGCCGTCGCGTCCGCCGCGTTCAGGCGCAGGCTGAAGCGCGTGCCCCGTTGGGGGCCTTCGCGGGAAGAATCCACGGTCAAGGTCCAGCCCTGCATGTCGCAGACCCGCTTGGCGATGGCCAGCCCCAGGCCACGCGCGGTTTCGTCCCGGCCCGCGGCGGCCGAATCCCGCAGCCGCCCGCTGTAGTAGCGGCGGAACAGGAAGGGCAGGTCGCCGGCGTCGATGCCCTTGCCATCGTCGCCCAGCTGCAACACGCCATCCTCGCCCAGGCTGGCGGTCAGCGTGGCGGGCGCGGCATGTTCGATGGCGTTGCGCACCAGGTTGCGCAGCACCGTCAGCAAGGCATAACGGTCCAGAACGCGGATGTGCTCGGGCGGGATGCGGTTGTCGAAACGCAGCTGGGCCACGCCGGCCTGGGATTCGTAGCCGCGCCAGGCGTCCTGCATGCAGTCGGCCAGGTCGACCGGCTCCGGCGGACGCATCTGGTCGCGAGCCATGGCGCGCGCGCTTTCAAGACAGACGATGACGTCGTCGACGTTGTCCATGACCCGTGTCAGCCGCTGGCGCTGGTCCGCGGTCAGGTCCTGGGTCAGCAGCATGAGCTCGCTGTCGGAGCGGATCGCCGCCAGCGGGGTGCGGACTTCGTGGCTGAGGTTGCCGGCGAACTCGCGTTCGCGCGCGATCGAGCGGTCGACCTGGTTCTGCACCCGGTTGAAGGCCTCGATCAGCCGGCCGGCCTCGTCGTCGCGCGTCACCGCCAGGTCGGGCGAGCCGGGCGCCCAGGTCGAGAGCCGGTCGGTCAGGTCCAGCAAGGGGCCCACCGCCACCGCCGCCACGCGCCGCGACAGGGCATACGCGCCCACCACGCAGATCGCCCCCACGCCCAGCACGATCAACCCGAAATCGTGCACCCGTTCCTCATTGTCGGTGGCGTCGTACAGCAGGTAGACCTTGCCCGTGCCGGTCTCGGCCACCATCACGTGCCAGGTATAGGCTCCGGGCTCGATCAGGTGCAGGCCGTTGTCCAGGCCGCGTATCTCCTCGGGCATGCCGGCCGGGGCCTCGCCGTCGGCGCTGAGCCAGGCGCGCATGGAGCCGCCCAGCTCACGGGCGCCGTGGCGCGGCAGGAACTGGTCGCTGGTGCGCGCGTGCTGCACCAGGCGGTCCATTTCGGTATTGAGGATGTCGTTGACCAGGTCGTCCTCCATCTGGTCGAACGTCAGGTAGGCGAGCAACGCCAGCGCCGTCACGAACAAGGCCACGGTGCCGGTCAGCGCCCACACCACGCGTTGCGTGAGGGTGCCGCCCCCCGCGAAGCGGCTCATGCGGCGCTCCCGTCGGCGACCAGGCGCCAGCCGGTGCCATGCAGGGTTTCGATGCCGTCGAAGCCGGCGTCGGCCAGCGCGCGACGCAGCAGGTGCACCTGGCTGCGCAGCGCGTCGGAAGACGGCGGTTCGCTGCCCCACAACTGCGACTCCAGTTCCTCGCGCGAGACCACCCGCCCCGGGTCGCGCAGCAGCGCTTCCAGGATGAGGGTCGCCTTGCGCGTCAGGTGGACAGGCTTGCCGCCGATCGACGCCGTGCGGCTGCGGGTGTCGTAGGCCAGGTCGCCGAAAACACGCACCGTGTCCACGGTCGACCCCTTGGCGCGCTGGATCAGCGCGAGCAGGCGGGCCTCGACTTCCAGCAAGGCGAACGGCTTGGTCAGGTAGTCGTCGGCGCCGTGCGAGAAACCGGCCAGCTTGTCTTCCAGGCTGTCGCGCGCGGTCAACACCAGCACCGGCACCGGCAGACGCCTGTCGGCGCGCAGCGCGTGCAGCACCGCATGGCCGTCCATGCCAGGCAGGCCGATGTCCAGGATCACGGCGTCGAAACGCTGTTCCTCCAGGCGCTGCAGGCCGGCGGGGCCGCTATAGGCCACGTCCGGCAGGAATCCGCGGGCTTCCAGGAAGGTGTACAGGTTGCCGGCGATGATGTGATCGTCCTCGACGATCAGGATCCGCTGATTCGCGCCCGCCGCGGGACTGGCTGCCATATTCGCATCCCCATCGAAAGAAAGGTTGAACGCCCCGGTCAGGCCTGCAGCACCTTGCCCGGGTTCATCAGGCCGTGCGGATCCAGCGCGCGCTTGATCCGCCGCATCAGGGCCAGTTCGACCGCGCTCTTGTAACGCGGCAGTTCGTCGCGCTTGAGCTGGCCCACGCCGTGCTCGGCGCTGATGGAACCGGCGTGCGCGTGCACGCTGTCATGCACCACGCCGTAGATGTCGCTTTGCAGCGCCAGCAATTCGGTCTCGGTCTGGCCTGGCGCGTTGGCCACGTTGTAGTGCAGGTTGCCATCGCCCAGGTGGCCGAAGATCACGTGGCGCACGCCGGGAAAACGCGCCTGCAGCAGCGCATTGGTGTGGTGCACGAAGCCGGCGATGGCGGAAATCGGGATCGACACGTCGTGCTTGACCGACTTGCCCAGCTCGGCCTCGGCCAGCGGGATGCTTTCGCGCAGGTGCCACAGTGCCTTGCTCTGCGCGACGTTGGCGGCGATGGCCGCGTCGTTCACCAGGCCGGCCTCGATCGCCTCGCCCAGCACCGTCTCGAAGCGTTCGCGCGCATGCGTTTCGCTTTCGCTGTCCGACAGTTCCAGCAGCGCGAACCAGGGCGAGGCGGCGGAGTCGCCTTCGAACGGCAGGCGCTGCTGCGGGAACAGCCGCACCACGGCCTGCAGGCAATGGCCGCTCATCAATTCGAAGCCAGTCAGCGCGGCGCCGAAGCCGGCGCGGGCGCGTGACAGCAGCTCGACCGCGTTGTCTATGCTGTCCAGCGTCAGCAACGCGGTGCAGGAGGCCACCGGCCGCGGGAAAAGCTTGAGCGTGGCGGCGGTGATGACGCCCAGCGTGCCCTCGCTGCCGATATAGAGGTCGCGCAGATCGTAGCCGGTGTTGTCCTTGCGCAGGCCGCGCAGGCCGTTCCAGATCTCGCCCTCGGCGGTGACCACCTCGAGCCCCAGGGCCAGGTCGCGCGTGTTGCCGTAGCGCAGCACCTGGGTGCCGCCGGCGTTGGTGGCGAGGTTGCCGCCGATGGTGCAGCTGCCTTCGGCGGCAAGGCTGAGGGGGAACAGCCGGTCGGCGTCGGCCGCGGCCTGTTGCACCGCCTGCAGGATGCAGCCCGCTTCCACCGTGATGGTGTCGTTGTCGGTATCGAGCGCGCGGACGCGGTTCAGGCGGGCGGTCGACAGCACCACCGCGCTGCCCGAGTCATCCGGCGTGGCGCCGCCACAGAGGCCGGTATTGCCGCCCTGCGGCACTACCGGCACGCCATGGCCGGCGCACAGCTTGATGGCATCGGCCACCTCCTGCGTCGAACCGGGACGGATCACCGCCAACGCCACGCCACGATAGCGGCGGCGCCAGTCCAGCGCGAACGGCTCGGCATCGGCGCCGGTCAGCACATGGGACTCGCCCAGGAGGGATTGCAATTCGCTCAGCAAGGTCATAGGCGCCGCACGGTGGGGCGCGCCGGGCCGCGCCCGGGCGCAGTTCAAGGGAGGTGCGGACTATTGTAGAGGCAGCTCGGCCGCGCCGGTTGCGCTAGCGTGCTGTCCAACAGCACACTAGCCCACGGCCTGGTCCAGGCGCGTGCCGGTCAGGCCGGTGCAGTAGGCGCGCGAGGCGATGCGGTTCATCAGGAACGCGCGATCGACGCCGGCCGGACCCGGCATTTCGGACAGGGCGCGATAGGCGCGCCGCAAGGCTTCGCCGCGGGTGGCGCCGCAGACCAGCAGGTGCGTGCAAGGCATATGGCGGTCGGCGCAACCGTCGATGCGCACCTCCAGCGCGTGCGCCGCGACCGGTTCGAAGTCGGCCACCGCGGCGCCCGAACGCGGCCGCGATTCCGCAAGGATCACGCGGAACACCCCGGTGCGATCGTCCAGCGAAAAGGCCACCGTACCCATGCCCTGCCAGGCGCGATCCCGCGCCACGCTGGCCGCGATCGCGCGCAGGGCGCTCTCGACCGAGGCCGGCAGATGCGGAGCCGGACATTCGGCGATCAGCACGCGGGCATCGCGCCAGACACAGCGCTCCCAGGCCCGGCCGGTCGCCAGCTCGCCCTCGGGTGAGATGAATACGTGAATGTCGAGCCGGCGTTCCCGCCCGGCCGCCGGGCCGGCGAAGTCCGTGGGCGGCCTGCGCCTGGCGCCGCCCGATGACGTGACTGTGGATACTTTGGCTCTCATGGGCCCCTCCGGTCTTTCTGCTTGCCTGACTAGCGTATCACCTTCGGATGGCGAGCAAGTTCCATGCCAGCGGGATGCCCCTGCCGACGCCGGCTTCGGGCCCTATGCCAACGCACCGCCACGGCGCGCCGCCGCCGGCGCGGCGCACCAGGCTGGGGCGGGCGCGACGCAAGCCCCTGGACGCCCTACGCCACTGGCGGGATGATGCATCCGGCGCCGATAGGGGATAATCCCATTTTGCGCCCCATTTTGGCCGGCTCGTCCGCCGCCGGGGCATGCCAGCGCAACCCGTCACCCAAGGAGCCGTCGTGGCCGACAACTCGCAATTCCCCGCCGCCGTCTTCAAGGCCTATGACATCCGCGGCACCGTCCCCGACCTGATCGACGCCCGCTTTGCGCGAGCCCTGGGCGCGGCGCTGGCCGCGACCGCGCGCGAACAGGGCGTGCAGACACTGGTGGTGGGCCGTGATGGCCGTCTCAGCAGCGACATGCTGTCGCAGGCACTGCAGGAAGGCATGCTGGAAGGCGGTGTCGACACAGTCGATATCGGACAGGTTCCCACGCCCCTTGTGTATTTCGCCGCGCACACGCTGCAGACCGGCTCCGGCGTCGCCATCACGGGCAGCCACAATCCGCCCAAGTACAACGGCTTCAAGATGATGATGGGCGGACGCGCGCTGTATGGCGAAGACGTGCAGGCCCTGGCGCGCCGCATGAACGGCGGCACCGACGCGCCCGCGCCGCGCCCCGGGGTGCGGCGCGAACTGGACCTGGTGGCGGCCTATATCGCGCGGATCGCATCCGGGGTGAAACTGGCCCGCCCCATGAAGATCGCGGTCGACTGCGGCAACGGCGTGGCGGGTGCGATCGCGCCGCAATTGTTCCGCGCCCTGGGTTGCGAGGTCACGGAGCTGTTCTGCGAGGTCGACGGCACCTTTCCCAACCACCATCCCGATCCGGCCGAGCCCAAGAACCTGCAGGACCTGATCCGCTGCCTGGCCACCACCGACTGCGAACTGGGCCTGGCCTTCGACGGCGATGGCGACCGCCTCGGCGTGGTGACCAAATCCGGCCAGATCATCTGGCCCGACCGCCAGCTGGTGCTGTTCGCCCGCGATGTGCTCGAGCGCAACCCCGGCGCCACCATCATCTACGACGTCAAGTGCAGCCGCCACGTCGGCCTGTCGGTCGAAGCCGCGGGCGGCGAGCCGCTGATGTGGAAGACCGGCCACTCGCTGGTCAAGGCCAAGCTGGCCGAAACCGGCGCGCCGCTGGCCGGCGAGATGAGCGGCCACATCTTCTTCAAGGAGCGCTGGTACGGCTTTGACGACGGCCTGTACACCGGCGCCCGCCTGCTGGAAATCGTATCGCGCTTCAGCGATGCCGGCGCGCCCTTGGAGGCCCTGCCGCAGGACGTGTCCACGCCCGAGTTGAAGCTTGAAATGGAGGAAGGCCAGCCCTTCACGCTGGTGCAGGCGCTGCAGGAGCAGGGCCAGTTTCCCGGCGCCACGCGCGTGGTCACCATCGACGGCGTGCGCGCCGAGTATCCCGACGGCTTCGGCCTGGCGCGGCCGTCCAACACCACGCCAGTCGTGGTGCTGCGCTTCGAAGCGCAGACCGCCGAGGCATTGGCCCGCATCCAGGGCGATTTCCGGCGGGAACTGGCTAAACTGGCGCCCGACGCCACCCTGCCCTTCTAGATCGCCGATGTCTTTGCCCAATAGTCCAGCCTGGCGGCGCTTCGCCGCCGCGGCCAAATCCGCCGACCTGCGCGGCGAGCAACTGCGCCTGATCAACGCCCCCGGGTTGCGCCTGGACTTGAGCGCGCAGGCGTATTCCCCCGCGCTGCAAGAAGCGGCGGCCGCCTTGCTGGCACAACAGGGGTTCGATGCCGCGCGCGCGCGGCTGTTCGATGGCGGCGACGCCAACTGGACTGAACAACGCCCGGCCTGGCACACCGCCCTGCGCGCGCCGCAGCCGCCGGCCATGGTTGCGGCCGCCGTATTGGCCGAACGCGAGCGCGTGCGCCAATTCGTGCGCGATGCCGATGCCGCCAACCGCTACAGCTGCATCCTGCACCTGGGTATCGGCGGTAGCGACTGGGGGCCCCGCTTGATCACCCGCGCACTGCGCTACGGCGGGGCGCGTCGCGAGGTGCGCTTCGCCTCGAACGTCGACTCCCATTCGGTCGCCGACGCCATGAGCCGGCTGGATCCCCACGACACGCTGGTCATCGTCGCCTCCAAGTCCTTCACCACCACCGAGCCGCTGGCCAATGCCGAAGTCGCCATGAACTGGCTGCGCGACGCCGGCGTGGCCGATCCGATCAAGCAAGTGGTGGCGATCACCGCCAACGTCGAGGCCGCACTCAATCTGGGCATCTCGCCCGACCATATTTTCCAGATCTGGGACTGGGTCGGCGGCCGCTATTCGCTGTGGTCCGCCATCGGCCTGCCGGTCGCGCTGGCGATGGGCAACGATACCTTCGACCAGTTGCTGGCCGGCGCCGCCGCCATGGACGAACACTTCCGCCACGCCCCGCTGGCCGAAAACGCCCCGCTGCAACTGGCCTTGGCCGGCGTCGTCAACCGCAGCGTGCTGGGCTTCGACTCGCTGGTCATCTCGCCCTACGATTCGCGGCTTTACCACATCGTGCCCTGGGCCCAGCAACTCGAAATGGAATCGCTCGGCAAGGTCGCGACCGCCGACGGCAGCCCGGCGGGCGTGCCGACCGGCCCCGCCGTCTGGGGCATGTCGGGCACCGATTGCCAGCACACTTTCTTCCAGTGGCTGCACCAGGACACCGCCGGCGCGCCCGTCGATTTCATCCTGTGCGAGCAGCCCGACCACGCCTATGCGCGCCACCACGAACTGTTGATCGCCAATTGCCTGGCGCAGCGCGCGGCGCTGTTGCGCGGCAAGTCGTTCGACGAAGCGCTGGCCGAAACTTCCCGCACCGAAGCCGATCCGGCTCGCGCGCGGCTCCTGGCGCAGCACAAGGTGCACCCCGGCGGACGGCCATCCTCGCTGATCGTGCTTCCGCACCTCGAGGCCTACACCCTGGGCGCCCTGCTGGCGCTGTACGAGCACAAGGTATTCACGCAGGGCGTCATCTGGGGCATCAATCCGTTCGACCAATGGGGCGTCGAGTTCGGCAAGGCCCTGGCCAAGAACATCATCCGCGAACTGGACGCGCCGGCGCAGCAGGTGGCGCCGCAGGATCCGTCCACCCGCTTCTGGATCGACACGATCGCCCGGCGTTCCTGACGCCATCGGCACGCCGGGGGTGCCACCGATGTGCCCGGGTGTGCCGTTGGCGAGTCGACGAAAACCGCCGGGCACGGTCCCGCCAGGGCCGCTCTGGACAGGATGCGGCGACGGGCGAATAATGGCCCGTCGTCCTACCCGGAGCGTCCCATGCGCATGCCTGTCCGCCGCACCGCACGATTCCTGGCCGCCCTCGCCTTGTGCGGCGCGGCCGGCGCACAGGCCGAGACCATCGCCACTGGCATGGTGGCCGCGGCCAACCCCCTGGCGGCCGCCGCCGGACTCGACGCCCTCAAGCGCGGCGGCAGCGTGGTGGACGCAGCCATCGCGGTACAGATGGTATTGACCGTGGTCGAGCCGCAATCGTCCGGATTGGGCGGCGGCACGCTGATGCTGGTGTGGGACCAGGACGGTGGCACCTTGTCCGCCCTGGACGGGCTGGCCGCGGCGCCGGCGCGCACCACCGCCAGCCTGCGCACCGACGTCGACGGCGCCACCCTGCCGCTCAAGGACGTGGCGCGCCTGGGCCGCCCGGTCGGCGTACCCGGCACCGTTCGCGTCATGGCGCTGGCGCACCAGCGCCACGGAAAACTGCCGTGGGCCAGCCTGTTCCAGGCTGGCATCCGCAGCGCCGAAGACGGCTTTCCGATGTCGCCCTACCTGCACGACAGCCTGCAACGGCTGCCGCAACTGGCCGAGAACCCCGCGATCCGCAATGTGTTCTATGACGCCCGCGGGCAGGTGCTGCCGGTCGGCGCAACGGTCCGCAATCCACTGCTGGCGGACGCGCTGCGCAAGGTCGCCGCCGATCCGGATGCAATCAACCATGGCGTGCTCACCGCCGATGTCCTGGCCGCCATCGGCGCGGGCAAGTATCCCAGCCTGATCCAGGCCGCCGACCTGGCGGCCTACCGCCCGGTCGAACGCACGCCGATCTGCGGCCCCTTCCTGTCCTGGAAGGTCTGCACCTTTCCGCCCCCCAGCTTCGGCGGTGTATCGGTGCTGCAGCAACTGGGCATGCTGGCCGCCCACCGCATCGACACACTGGCTCCCGGCTCCGCCGCCGCCGACCACCTGTTGATCGATACCGCGCGCATCGCCCGCGCCGACCGCCTGGCCTATATCGGCGACCCGGCACAGGTCAAGGCGCCGGTGCGCCAGCTGATCGCGCCCGGCTACGTGCGCGAACGCGCCGCCCTGCTATCCGGCAAGGCGGTCACGGGCCCGCGCCCGGGGGTGTTCGCCGGCGTGCCGGCGCCGGCCGGCGCCGACGCGCCGGGCACCACCGAAACCAGCCAGGTCGCTATCGTCGACGCGCGCGGCAATGCGTTGTCGATGACCACCACCATCAACCTGAACTTCGGCTCATGGCTGATGCCGCACGGTTTCTTCCTGAACAACGCCCTGACCAATTTCTCGTCGGCCCACGGCAAGGGCGCGCCCAACGCCATGGCGCCGAACAAGCGGCCAGTGACGTCGATGGCGCCCACCATGGTGTTCGATAGCGATGGCAGGCTGGCGCTGGTGACCGGATCGGCCGGCGGCGGCTATATCGTCGACTACATCGCCCAGGCCGTGGTCGGCATCCTGGCCTGGGGGCTGCGCCCCGCCGACGCGCTGGCGCTGCCGCACGTCGCCGGCAACAGCGGCCGCAGCCAGGTGGAAAAGGGCCGAGTGGCGACCGATACCATCGCGCGATTGGCCGCCCGCGGCCACAAGCTCGAGCAGGTCGACATGAAAAGCGGCGCCGCCGCGATACGCGTGACGCCGCAAGGCCTCGATGGCGCCGCCGATCCGCGCCGCGACGGCGCGGCCTTGGGCCATTGAGCCGGACTCAGGCGCTCAGCGTGTCATACAGGTCCACGTGGATACGGGCCACGCGCTCGATATTGAATTCGCGT
>NZ_QHHO01000049.1:1013103-1039271 GCF_003184165.1 Achromobacter sp. RW408 | reverse complement strand
CCCCGAAACGCTGATGGCCGGCGTGGCCGCCGACCTGAAGGCGCTGCGCCTGACCGCCGGCTTCGTGCAACTGAGCCGGGCCCAGCCCACCGACTGCACGCCGCTGGTGATGGACGCGGTACAGGCCGCCGCCGACCAGCTCGGCTACGCCAGCATGCGCCTGCCCAGCGGCGCCGGCCACGACGCCGTCTACATGGCGCCCACCGGCCCCATCGGCATGATCTTCATCCCCTGCCTGAACGGGCGCAGCCACTGCCCCGAGGAATGGGTCGAGCCGAAGCAGCTACTGGACGGCACCCGCGTGCTGTACCAGACCGTGCTGGAACTGGATCGCGTGTTGTCCCGATAACTACCCCGACGCCGCCATGGAAGAAATAGAACTGAACGACAGCACCGCCGACCGCTACCTGCTGGACACGCCCGGCCTCACGCTGCTGGTGTTCCACAGCCGCACCTGCGGCACCTGCCGCATCGCGCGCGAACAACTGCCCAAGCTGGACCTGCCGGTGCAGCGGGTGTGCTGGGTCGACGCCGGCGAGAACGGCGGCCTGGTGGAACGCTACGAGGTCTTCCACCTGCCGGCCATGTTCGTGACCCGTGACGGCGCCTTCTTCGGCCCGGTGCAGGCCAGCCTGGCCGAATGGGATCTGCGCCAGCAGATCGGCCTGGCGCTGGACAGCTACCCGGCCGAACTGCCATGAGCGCCGTCGCCGCCGCCATGGCCCCGTCCCGCCGGGCGTTGGACACGCTGGCCACCAGCGTGATGCTGCTGTTGTGCGTGTGCTGGGGTTTCCAGCAGATCGCCATCAAGCTGGTGGCGGCCGACATCTCGCCCATCATGCAGGTCGGCCTGCGCTCGGCCTTCGCCGCGCTGGTGCTGGGCGCGGTGGTGTGGCGCGCCGAAGGTTCGCGCGCGCTGCGCGACGGCACGCTGGGCGCCGGCGTGCTGGTGGGCCTGCTGTTCGGCTTCGAGTTCCTGGCGATCGCGCAGGGACTGGTCTACACCACCGCCTCGCACATGTCGGTGTTCCTGTACACCGCGCCGATCTTCACGGCGCTGGGCCTGCATTGGCGCGTGCCCGAGGAACGCATGGCGCCGCTGCAATGGCTGGGCGTGGCGGTGGCCTTTGGCGGCATCGCCGTGGCCTTCCTGGGCAACGGCCAGCCGCAGGCGGCCAACGCCGCCAGCAACATGCTGCTGGGCGACGCGCTCGGGCTGCTGGGCGGGCTGCTGTGGGGCGCCACCACGGTCGCGATCCGCCGCACCGCGCTGTCGGAAGCGGCGCCTTCCAAGACCCTGTTCTACCAGATGGCGATCGCCGCGCTGGTGCTGCTGGTCTATGCGGCGGCCACCGGCAACGCCGGCATCCGCTACACGCCTGCGGCCATGCTGAGCGTGGCGTTCCAGTCGGTGGTGGTGGCGCTGTCGAGCTACCTGGCGTGGTTCTGGCTGCTGCGGCGCTACCTGGCCTCGCGCCTGTCGATCCTGTCGTTCATGACGCCGCTGTTCGGGGTGTCGTTCGGCGTGCTGATCCTGGACGAACCGCTGGACGGCGCCTTCGTCGTCGGCGCGCTGATGGTGCTGGCCGGCATCTCGCTGGTGAGCGGCGCCGGTCTGCTGCGCGAGAAGCTGCGGCGCGGCAAGCGCGCCTGAATTGCGCGGATCGGCACGCGGGCTGGCACGCCGGCCGGTGCGCCGGTTGTGGTCCGGGGCATGCCCGGGCCGAAGCGCGGATCGATGCGCCGGCCCTCAGGCCCGGCGCCCGCCGCCCAGGTTCAACACGATCAACGCCGCGCCCGCCAGCACCAGCGCGAAGCCCCACCAGTCGGCGGCATCGGGGCGGTCCCCCACCAGCGCCATCGCGCCCAGCACCCCGACCACCGGCACCATCAACGTGGTCAAGGCCGCCACCGTCGCGCTGACCCGTTCGCTCAGCACGAACCACAGCCAGTACGCCACGGCCGTGCCCAGCACGATGTGGAACGCCAGCGCGCCCGCCACGCGCGCGCTCCAGCCCTGCGTCGGAAAGGCTTCGCCCGCCAGCAGTACGCCGCCCAGCGCGCAGGCCGCGCCCACCGCCAGCTGCCAGGCCGTCACCACGATGCGGTGGCCCATCACCGGCCAGCGCTTCAGGTAGACCGTGCCGGCGGCCCACCCGAAGGCGGCGGTGAGCGGGAACACCAGGCCGCGCGCGGCGGCCAGGTCATGATCGGCAAAGATGGCGCGCAGCACCGGCCAGGCCAGCACCGCCACGCCGGCGGCGCCCAGCAGCAAGGCCAGGCCGCGGCGGCGGTCCAGCCGTTCGCCCAGCACCGCCCAGGCCAGCAATGCCGACATCATCGGCATGGTGAACGTGAGCACGGCGGCGCGCGACGTGCTGGTGCTGAGCTGGGCCCAGGCCACCGCCAGGTTGAACACCGCGACAGCCAGGATGCCGCCGACCACGATGCCCGGCCACGAGGCCCGCGGCAGCAGCAGCGCCAGCCTTTTCATGCGCGCCAGCGCCAGCAGCAGCAAGGCGCCGCTGCCCAGCCCCAGCAGGCGCAGGGTGAACGGCGGGCAGATCGACAACACGATCTTGACCGCCGGCCAGTTCAGGCCCCAGAACAGCGCCAACGCAACCGGGATCAGGCGCACGCGGCCTTTTCCCGGGCGATCAGCTCCGCCAGGCCCTGGCGCTGGTTGCCCTCGGCGTCGAAATTGTCGGGGCTCAACCAGTTCTCATAGGCCGCGCGCAGGGCCGGCCATTCGCTGTCGATGATCGAGAACCAGGCGGTGTCGCGGCTGCGGCCCTTGTAGACGGTGGCCTGGCGGAAGATGCCTTCGAACTGGAAGCCCAGGCGGGCCGCAGCGGCGCGCGACGGCGCGTTCAGGCTGTCGCACTTCCATTCATAGCGACGGTAGCCCAGCTCGTCGAAGGCGCGGCGCATCAGCAGGAACTGCGCCTCGGTGGCGATGCGGGTGCGCTTGAGCAGCGGCGAGAACGCCACGAAACCGACCTCGATGACGCCGTTGGCGGGGTCGATGCGCATCAGCGACAACGAGCCGATCGCGCGGCCGCTGGCCAGGTCGATGACCGCATGGTGCATGGGATCGCTGGCGGCATGGGCCTGCGCCTGCTCGGCGAACTGGCGGTAGGCGGCCGCGTCGGCGAAGGGACCGACGCTCATGTAGGTCCAGTCGCGGCCATCGGGCGCCTGGCTGAAGGCGGCGTACAGGTCCGCCGCGTGGCGTTCGGCTGACAGTGGCTCCAGGCGGCAGTAGCGGCCCTGCGCCGGCGCCACCGGCGGACGCGGGCGCGGCGTCCAGCCGGACAGGTCGGGGCCGATGGGTTGTTGATATGCATTGACGCGCGGTTGCATGCTGCGAGGCCTCTCCAGGTTGGGGGAACGCCGCCGCCAATGGCGGACGCCCGCCAGGGGAATTTCCGTCACGGCGGACCCTGGCACGCTCTCACGATAGCCAAACCGTGGCATGATAAAAAGCACCACGGTCCGTAAATTTAATAGAGCCATGACAGAACCTGCCGCCCTGCTCTCCAGCCCGCTGGCGCGCGGCCCGGGCGCCCTGCCGCGCCAGCGCCAGCTGATCCAGCGGCTCAAGCAGGCCATCCTGGCGGGCCAGTTGCCGGCGGGCGGCAAGCTGCCGGCCTCGCGCGTGCTGGCCGACGAACTGCGCATCTCGCGCAACACCGTGCTGATCGCCTACGAACAGTTGACCGCCGAAGGCTACGTCATCGCCGACCGCCAGGGCACGCGCGTGGCGCCGCTGTCGGCCGCCGCCGCCAGCGCGGCGAAACAGGCCACCCGGCGCGCCGCCGAGCAGGCGGCCAGACCGGCCCCCGGGCCGGCCGCGGGACAGGCGTCCCGGCCCGAGGCGCCCGTCTTCCGCACCGCCGCCCGCCTGTCGCGCATCATCGCGACGCGCGCCCCCAACGATGGCTCGCTGCCGCTCACGCCCGGCACCCCCGCGCTGACCCAGTTTCCCATCAGCGCGTGGCGCCGGGCCCAGGACCGGGCGCTGCAGGCGGCGCCCGCCGCCACGCTGGGCTACGGCCCGCCGGTGGGCGAACCCGCGCTGCGCGAAGCCATCGCCCAGTACCTGCGGGTGTCGCGCGGGGTCAATTGCGATGCCTCGCGCATCGTCATCACGGAAGGCGCCCAGGGCGCGCTGGCACTGTGCGTGCAACTGCTGACCAATCCCGGCGACACCGCCTGGCTGGAGGAACCCGGCTACCGCGGCGCGAAGTCGGCCTTCCACGCGGGCGACCTGAACGTGGTGGCGATGCGGGTCGACGCCGACGGCCTGGCCATCAGCGAGGACGACTGGCGCACCCGGCCGCCGCGCCTGATCCAGGCCACGCCCACGCACCAGTACCCGACCGGCGCCGTGCTGTCGCTGGCGCGCCGGCTCGACCTGCTGGAACGGGCGCGCCGCGCCGGCGCCTGGATCATCGAGGACGACTACGACAGCGAATTCCGCCACCAGGGCGAGCCGATCGCCGCGATGCAGGGCCTGCTGCCCGACGCGCCGGTGCTGTACGTGGGCACGTTCAGCAAGACCATGTTCCCGGCGCTGCGGCTGGGTTTCCTGGTGCTGCCGCAGGCGATCGCCGGGCCGGCCATGCCTTCGATCGTGGAAATGCTGCGCGGCGGGCACCGGCTGGAACAGCTGACGATGGCCGCCTTCATCGAAAACGGCCAGTTCTCGCGTCACCTGGGCCGCATGCGGCGGCTGTACCGCGAGCGCCAGGCGGCGCTGCGCGAGGCGCTGGCGCAACACCTGGGCATCGACCATGAAGTGCTGGGCGGCCACAGCGGCCTGCACCTGACGGTGCGGCTGCCGCCCGATGTGCCCGACCGCGCCGTCGTCGAGCAGGCGCGCCGGCTGGGCATGAATCCGAACGCGCTGTCGACTTTCGCCATCACGCCGCAGCCGCAGGACAACGGCCTGGTGATCGGCTACGGCAACACCAGCGCCGACCGCTACCCGGCGCTGGTCAGGCAATTGGGCAAGCTGGCGGCGGCGCTGCGCCACTGAAACGCTGAATCTCAGCGGCGCGAATCGAGCGCCATGCGCAGCGCCAGGCCGGCCAGCACCGTGCCCATCAGCCAGCGCTGGACCGCGATCCACAGCGGCCGGCCGGCCAGGAAGCCGGCGATCGAACCCGCCATGATCGCGATGACGGCGTTGACCGACAGGCTGATGGCAACCTGCGTCAATCCCAGCGCGATCGACTGGGTGAACACGCTGCCATGGTCGGGCTGGATGAACTGCGGCAGCAGCGACACGTACAGCACGGCGATCTTGGGATTGAGCAGGTTGGTCAAAAGCCCCATCGTGAACAGCGTGCGCGGGCTGCTGGCCGGCAGCTCGCGCACCTGGAACGGCGAACGCCCGCCCGGGCGCACCGCCTGCCAGGCCAGGTACAGCAGATAGAGCGCGCCGCCGAAGCGCAGCGCGTCGTAGGCGTACGGCACCGACATCAGCAGCACCGTCAGGCCGAATGCCGCGCACAGCACGTAGAAGATGAAGCCCACCGCCACGCCGGACAACGAGATCAGCCCCGCCTTGGGCCCCTGCGAAATCGAGCGGGACACCAGGTAGATCATGTTGGGCCCGGGCGTGAGCACCATGCCCAGGGCGACCAGGGCGAACGTCAGGAGATTGGCGATGTCAGGCATGATGCGCCGGCGCGAGCCGGTCGGTAGTGGGAAGATGAACAGCCACGTTATCTGAAATCTGTATCGGAACAGCGGATTTTTTCGCGCGGCGTGGCGGCCTGGAAACAACACACCGGCGGCGATTAAATGTCGCCGGATGGGCCGCGGCGGCCGCGAGGTATACAGTGATCGGCTAGGGCCTGCTCACACTAAAAGGAGCCTCGCATGGGTACCCAAATGAGTGACTATCAAGGCGCGAAGCGCAGTCGTGGCAGGTCCCCGGCGAGCATTCGCAACGCTGAGAGGCGCTCATTTGGGTACTCACCCTTCGGGCAGGCCGGTAATCGGGCGCCAGGCGTCGTTGCGCTCACCTTGCGTGGCACAGCCACGCGGCGGCGACCGCGCCTAGCCTGGCGCCCGATTACCGGCCTGTGCGAGGCTCCTTTTAGTGTGAACAGGCCCTAAGGCCGCAAGCCCCGGAAGGATCCACGCATGCCACCACGATCATCACCCGCCACGCCCGCCGCCGGCCGTGCCGGCGCCATCCGCGTCGGCGTGGGCGGCTGGACCTACGCGCCCTGGCGCGGCGCCTTCTACCCCGACGACCTGCCGCACGCGCGCGAACTCGAATACGCCAGCCGCCAGCTCACCGCCATCGAGGTCAACGGCACCTACTACAGCAGCCAGAAGCCGGCCACCTTCGCCAAGTGGCGCGACGAGACGCCAGATGATTTCGTGTTCTCGCTCAAGGCCTCGCGCTATGCCACCAACCGACGCGAACTGGCCGGCGCCGGGGAATCGGTGCATCGCTTCGTGCACGGCGGCATCGCCGAGCTGGGCCCCAAGCTGGGGCCGATCGTGTGGCAGTTCGCGCCCACCAAGGTGTTCAACGCCGACGACTTCGGCGCCTTCCTGGCGCTGTTGCCGGACGCGGTGGACGGGCTGCCGCTGCGCCACGTGATGGACGTGCGCCACGCCAGCTTCGCCTGCGAAGAATACCTGGCCCTGGCGCGCCGCCACGCCGTGGCCACGGTCTACACCGACAGCGAAGACTACCCCTCGCTGGCCGATGCCACCGGCGATTTCATCTATGCGCGGCTGATGCGCGCCAGCACCGCCTTCAAGGCCGGCTATGCGCCCAAGGTGCTGGACGCCTGGGCCGACCGCCTGCGCACCTGGGCGCGCGGCGCCGATCCGGACGACCTGCCACGGGTGGGCACGCGCAAGCCGTCGGGCGCGACGCGCCCGCGCGACGTCTTCGCCTTCTTCATCAATGGCGCCAAGGAGCGCGCGCCGGCGGCGGCGCGCGCGATGATCGAGCGGCTGTAGCCGGCGCGGCCGTGCCGGGCCGCCTGGCGCGGCTGTGCCGGCCGTCAAAGGATGCCGGCCCCGGGGACCGGCGACGGCGTCAATTCGCGACCGGCGTGCGCAGCGTCACGAATTCCTCGGCGGCGGTGGGATGGATGCCGATGGTGTCGTCGAACACGCGCTTGGTGGCGCCTGCCTTGAGCGCGATGGCGATGCCCTGCACGATCTCGCCGGCGTCGGGGCCGACCATGTGCACGCCCAGCACCTTGTCGGTGTCGGCGTCGACGATCAGCTTCATCAGGGTCTTTTCCTGCGATTCGGTCAGCGTCAGCTTCATGGGACGGAAGCGGCTTTCGAACAGCTTGACCGGATGGCCGGCCGCGCGCGCCTCTTCGGTGGTCATGCCGACGGTGCCGATGTTGGGCAGGCTGAACACGGCGGTGGGAATCAGCTTGTAGTCGACCTTGCGGTATTCCTCCGGGCGGAACAGGCGGCGCGCCACCGCCATGCCCTCGGCCAGCGCCACCGGCGTCAACGGCACGCGGCCAATGACGTCGCCGATCGCCAGGATCGAGGGTTCGCTGGTGCGGTATTCGTCGTCCACCGCGATGAAGCCCTTGTCGTCGAGCTTGACGCCGGTGTTCTCCAGGCCCAGGTTGTCCAGCATCGGCCGGCGGCCGGTGGCGTAGAACACGCAATCGGCCTCGATCACGCCGCCGTCCTTGAGCGTGGCGGCCAGGGTGCCGTCGGCGCGCTTGTCGATGCGCGCCACCTCGGCGTTGAACTTCAGGTCGATGCCCTTCTTGGCGAGTTCGTCGCGCAGGTGCTCGCGCACCGCCTGGTCGAAGCCGCGCAGGAACAGCGGACCGCGGTAGACCTGGGTGGTCTGCGCGCCCATGCCGTTGAAGATCGAGGCGAACTCGACCGCGATGTAGCCGCCGCCCACCACCAGCACCCGGCGCGGCAGCGTCTTCAGGAAGAAGGCCTCGTTCGAGGTGATGGCGTGTTCCTTGCCGGGAATGTCCGGCACCTGGGGCCAGCCGCCGGTGGCCACCAGGATGTTGGCGGCGGTATAGGACTTGCCGTCGACCTCGACGGTGTGCGGGTCCTTGATGCGGGCGTGG
The DNA here is from genome assembly GCF_003184165.1 of Achromobacter sp. RW408. Lineage (NCBI taxonomy): Bacteria > Pseudomonadati > Pseudomonadota > Betaproteobacteria > Burkholderiales > Alcaligenaceae > Achromobacter > Achromobacter sp. RW408. The sequence goes on along the minus strand of NZ_QHHO01000049.1, from coordinate 1,031,175 downwards.
GCTTCCAGCAGCGTCACGCCGCTATTGACCAGCAAGTTGCGGTAAATGCCGTTAAGACGCTCGATCTCGCGGTTCTTGTTGGCGATCAGCGTGGGCCAGTCGAAGCTGGGCTGGCCGGCGTTCCAGCCAAAGCCGTGGGCCTGTTCGAAGTCTTCGCTGTAGTGGGCGCCGTAGACCAGCAGCTTCTTGGGCACGCAGCCCACGTTGACGCAGGTGCCGCCCAGGTAGCGGCTTTCGGCCACCGCCACGCGGGCGCCGAAACCGGCCGCGAAGCGGGCCGCGCGCACGCCGCCGGAGCCCGCGCCGATCACAAACAGGTCGAAATCGAATGCCATGGTGTTTCCTTCGCCGTCCCGCTGCCGGGACGCATTTCACTGTCGGGAGAAGCGCTATTTTGCACCAGTGCGGCCCCGTCGGCCGCCATGCCCCCAGCCCCGGCCGGTCACACCGTCGGAGATCCGGCGCGGATACGGACCAGCGGCCCGTCACCGCGCCGGCGCGACCCGGTGACAGGATGCCGGCGTCGCGGCCCGGCCGCCCGCGCGCCCTACGGCAAGGCCGCCGACACCGCCTCCGGATCCAGCCCGTAGCGCCGGATCGCCTCGGCCGCCCGCTCCGCCGGCAGCACGCCGTCGTCGGCCAGCGCCTTGAGCGTGGCCAGCGCGATGTGGTGCCGGTCCACTTCAAAGAACGCCCGCAGCGCCTGGCGCGTATCCGAACGGCCGAAGCCGTCGGTGCCCAGCGTCACGTAGCGGCGCCTCACGAAAGGACGGATCTGCTCGGCCACCGTCTTCATGTAGTCGGTGGCCGCGATCACCGGCCCCGAGGTGTCGGCCAGGCGCGTTTCGACGAACCCCTGGCGCGCCGCGTCCAGCGGATGCAGGCGGTTCCAGCGCTCGGTCTCCTGGCCGTCGCGGCGCAGCTCGGAATAGCTGGTGACGCTCCAGACGTCGGCCGCCACGCCGAAGTCCTGTTGCAGCAAGTCGGCGGCGGCCAGGGTCTCGCCCAGGATGGCGCCGCTGCCCAGCAGTTGCGCGCGGACCTCGCCCGGCGCGCCCTCGCGCAGGCGGTACATGCCCTTCAGGATGCCGGCCTCGGCGCCTTCCGGCATCGGCGGATGGGCGGTCTTCTCATTGATCAGCGTCAGGTAGTAGAAGACGTCTTCCTGCTCCAGGTACATGCGGCGCATGCCGTCCTGCACGATCACGGCGATCTCGTAAGCGTAGGCCGGGTCGTAGGCGATGCACGACGGGATCACCGAGGCCAGCACGTGGCTGTGGCCGTCGTCATGCTGCAGGCCCTCGCCTTCCAGCGTGGTGCGGCCCGAAGTCGCGCCCAGCAGGAAGCCGCGCGCGCGGATGTCGCCCGCCGCCCAGGCCAGGTCGCCCACGCGCTGGAAACCGAACATCGAATAGAAGATGTAGAACGGGATCGTGGCCACGCCATGGGTGCTGTAGGCGGTGGCGGCGGCGATCCATGAAGCCATGGCGCCCGATTCATTGATGCCTTCCTGCAGGATCTGGCCGCGCCGGTCCTCGCGGTAGACGCTGAGCTGGTCGGCGTCCTGCGGCGTGTACAGCTGGCCCACGTGCGAGTAGATGCCGACCTGGCGGAACATGCCGTCCATGCCGAAGGTGCGCGATTCATCGGGCACGATGGGCACCACGCGCGCGCCGATCTGCGGATCCTTGAGCAACTGCGCCAGGATGCGCACGAACGCCATGGTGGTGGAGAATTCGCGGCCGTCGCTGCCCTTCAGGTGCGCGGCGAAGGCTTCCAGCGCGGGCGTGGCCTGCGGGCCCGGGCCGGCCGGACGCAGCGGCAGGTGGCCGCCGGCGCGCCGGGTGGCGGCTTCCAGGTAGGCCTGTTCCGGGCTGCCGGGTTCCGGCTTGAGGTACGGAATGTCCGCCAGGCGCTCGTCCGGCACCGGCAGGTCGAAGCGATCGCGGTACGCGCGCACCGCCGGGTCGGCCATCTTCTTCTGCTGGTGGTTGGTGTTGGCGGCTTCGCCGGCCGCGCCCATGCCGTAGCCCTTGACGGTCTTGGCCAGGATCACCGTGGGCTGGCCGCGATGCGCCAGCGCCGCGGCGTAGGCCGCGTGCATCTTGACCGGGTCGTGGCCGCCGCGGTTGAGCGCGCCGATCTCGTCGTCGCTCAGGTGCGCCACGCGCTCGAGCAGCACCGGGTCGGCGCCGAAGAAATGTTCGCGCACGTAGGCGCCGCCGCGCGCCTTGAACACCTGGTATTCGCCGTCCACGCATTCCATCATGCGGCGCCGCAGGCGGCCGTCGTGGTCCTGCGCCAGCAGCGCGTCCCAGCCGCCGCCCCAGATCACCTTGATGACGTTCCAGCCGGCGCCGCGATAGACGCTTTCCAGTTCCTGGATGATCTTGGCGTTGCCGCGCACCGGGCCGTCCAGGCGCTGCAGGTTGCAGTTGACCACGAAGATCAGGTTGTCGAGCTTTTCGCGGCCGGCCATGGCGACTGCCGCCAGCGTCTCGGGCTGGTCCTGCTCGCCGTCGCCCAGGAAGCCCCACACGCGCCGGTCCTGCACCGCGATCAGGCCGCGGTCTTCCAGGTAGCGCATGTAGCGCGCCTGGTAGGCCGCCATCAGCGGCCCCAGGCCCATCGACACGGTCGGGAACTGCCAGAAGCCGGGCATGGTGCGCGGATGCGGATACGACGCCAGCCCGCCGCCGCCGATTTCGCGGCGGAAGCGGTCCAGCTCCGCTTCGGACAGGCGCCCTTCCAGGTAGGCGCGGGCGTAGATGCCGGGCGCCGAATGGCCCTGGATGTAGAGCATGTCGCCCAGGTAGTCCGGCGTGGCGGCGCGGAAGAAATGGCGGTAGCCGGTTTCGTACAGGGTGGTGGCCGAGGCATAGGTGGCGATGTGCCCGCCCACGCCGGAATGCTTGCCGGCGCGCAGCACCATGGCCATGGCGTTCCAGCGCAGATAGGCGTCCAGCCGCGCCTCGATGCGGGTGTCGCCGGGGAACGGCGCCTGGGCCGGCAGGCCGATCGTGTTGACGTAGGGCGTGACGCCGGCCGCGGCATAGCCGCCGCTGCGGGCGCGGTCCTGGTCGATCAGGCGGTCCAGCAGGTAATGCGTGCGCGGCAGGCCTTCGTGCGCCAGCACAGCCTGCATCGCGTCCAGCCACTCGCTGGTTTCTTCGGGGTCGATGTCGACGCAGTCGATCTCGGGTTCCATGGGCATCCTCCTTGTGGTGCGCAAGCGGCGCCCGGACACGAAAGGTCGGCGCCATCGTTTCACATCGTGAATTGCATTTGCATAATGTGCAATTGCAATCGTATGGAGGTTTTTGAACAATTGCAAGTGCAACTATTTGAGCGCATGGACGGCACCCACGGGACCAGGCCCGACGGCGGGAACCTTGGAGGCGGCCGCGCCAACCTGCGGGCGGGACAACGGCGAGGCGGGAAGGAAGGAAGGAAGGAAGCGGCCCGGCCATCGCGGCCGGGCTCCTGTCCGCGCCTAGCGCGCGGCGTCCATCATGTACGCCACGGCGGCGCGCAGCGTGGCCTCGTCGGCGGCGGTGCCGCCGCGCGGCGGCATGGCGCCCTTGCCCTTGAGCACCGTGGCCAGCAGCGCGTCGGCGCCCTGCGCCAGGAACGGCGCCCAGGCCTGCTTGTCGCCCAGCTTGGGCGCGTTGGCCACGCCGCTGGCGTGGCATACCACACAGGCCGAGCGGTACAGCTTTTCACCGGCCGGGTCGAGCTGCGCCGGCGCGTCGGCCGCGGCATGGGCGAACCCGCCCACGGCCAGGCCGGCCGCCAGTGCCAATCTGATTGCGAGGGACATGGCGGGCTCCTGGTCAGCGCGGAATCGGCGCGGGCGCCTTGATCTGCTTCATCAGGTCGTCGTTCCACTTGCCCTCGACCTTGATGTGGCCGGCCGCGCCCAGTTCGAAGGCCTCGATCAGGTTGTGGTTCAGGTAGGCATACACGCCAGGCTGCTTGAAGGTGTAGAGCGCGGCGCCGGCCGACCCGCCGCGGATGAACCAGGTTTCCAGGTCGCGCTGCGGCGGGTTGGCGAACTTGCCGGTCTCCCAGACCCAGTCGCCATGGCCGCCGATCAGGTGCGGGCGGGTGTCGCGATTGGCCTGCGAGTGGATCAGCAGCACGGTCTCGCCGACCTTGGCGGTGAGCGCGTTGGCGCCGGTCAGCGCGCCGACCTTGCCATTGAAGACGATGTGCGACGGCGTCAGCGTGCGCATCACCTGCACCGTGTCGCCATAGCTTTCGGCCAGCGTGGCGTAGTCCTTGTACTTGCCGTCCGGGCCCTTGGGGATGTACAGGTCGAACTCGCCGATGGTGTAGGCGCGGTCGTAATGCAGCGGCTTGCCCTGCGGATCCTTCAGGCCGTCTCGCGGCAGCACCATCAGCGTGCCGCTCATGCCCGACACCACGTGCCAGGGCACCATGCCTTCGGGCGCGCAGTGGTAGACGAAGGTGCCGCTGCGGTCGGCCTTGAAGCGCAGCGTGGCCTGCTCGCCAGGGTTGACGTTGGTGAGCTTGGCGCCGCCCAGCGCGCCGGTGGCGCCGTGGAAGTCGACGTTGTGCGGCATGGCGTTGGTGGCCGGGTTGACCAGCGTCAGCTGGACGTAGTCGCCCTCGTGCACCACCAGCGTGGGGCCGGGCATGGAGCCGTTGAACGTCATGGCCTGCAGCGTCGTGCCCTTGTCGTCGATCACCATCTTCTTTTCCTCGATGGTCATGGTGAATTCGACGACTTTGGGGCCCGACTTGGTCGCCTGCTCGTGCGGATGCACCTGGGGCGGAGCGACCAGCGTGACCTTGGTATGGGGCAGCTTGTCGGCGTCCTGCGCCCAGGCGGTCCCGGCGGCCATCGTAAAAGCCAGCGCCGCCGCCAGCAAAGTGGGCCGTAATGCGTTCATGTCCAGCTCCTTATCGGGTTTTCAACTGCCGTGTAGGTCGGCAACCCTATTGAATGGCGCATGCCCTTCCCGTTCTTTGCTGTAGCGCAAACTCGGCGCCAGCCTGGCGCCGCGCGCGCATTGCCACGGCCGGATGGCGGTGCCACCATGAAAGCGCAATCCCCCCATGCCAGGAGCCCGTGATGCCGTCGCCCCTTTGTCATGCCCTGCTGCGCAATCTGGATCTCTTCAAGCCCTTGTCCGAGGCGCAGCTGGAATCCGCGCTGCGCGGCGCGCAGCCCTGCCGGCTCGAAGTTGGCGCCGTGGTCTACCACCAGGGCGCCAGCGCCGCGCATTTCTTCGTGCTGCTCAGCGGCTGCCTGAAAGTGGCGCAGGTCACGCCCGAAGGCGGCCAGGTGGTGGTGCGCTACGTCAATCCCGGCGATCTTTTCGGCCTGGCGTGCGCCATGCGCCAGCCGCGCTATCCCGCCACCGTGCTGGCGGTGCAGGAAAGCGTCTGCCTGGCCTGGCCCGATGCGCTCTGGGAGCATTTCACCAATCACCACCCGCAGCTGGCCGCGCAGGCCCTGCAGACCATGGGCCGGCGGCTGCAGGACGCGCACCTGCGCATCCAGGAACTGTCCAACGACGAGGTCGAGCAGCGCGTGGCCCGCGCCATCCTGCGGCTGGTGGACAGCGCCGGCGAACCCACGGCCGACGGCATCGGCATCGCCTTTCCCATCACGCGCCAGGACATCGCCGAGATGACCGGCACCACCCTGCACACCGTCAGCCGCCTGCTCAGCGGCTGGAAACAGCGCGGCATCGTCGACAGCGGCCGCAAGCGCATCGTGCTGCGCTCGCCCGCCGCGCTGGCGCGGGTGGGCGCGCACGCGGCGGCGCCGACCTGTGCGGGCTGCACATCCTGTATCGACGGGCCGCCGCCTCAGGCCGGGCCGTCCTCCCGCACCAGCCTCAGCCCCAGGTTGGCCGGCGGCACGCCGACCGAGCAGGCGCCGCCCTTGGGGTCGCGGATGAAGTCGGGCAGATAGGCGATGTGCCGCCCCGCCGCGACGCGGATGCCGCAGTTGCGGTCGGCGCCGTCGTCAGGGCCGGCTGTCACGGCCTCGCCGCCCTGCGTGAGCGCCAGGATGCGCCGCGTGTAGCAGTCATCGGTCCATTCCCACACGCTGCCCGCCATGTCCATCAGCCCGGTGGCATTGGTGCCATAGGCGCCGAACGGGCGCACCTCGGTGGCTTCCTGGCCGCGCCGGGTCTGCGCGTCGTACTCGGCCAGCCAGCGCTGCGCCGGATCGGCGTCCGAGGCGGGCAGCGGCGTTTCCTCGCGGTAGGCGTCGCCGGCCGCATAGACCCATTCGGCATACGTCGGCAGGCGCCAGCGCTGCCCGCTGCGGTCCGACAGCCAGGCGGCGTAGGCCGAGGCGTCGCTCCAGCTCAGGCCGATCGCGGGCAGGTCCGGCGCATCCAGGTCCCGGAAGCCGGGATCCAGCGGCTTGCAGGCGCCGGCGCGGACACAGGCCGCATACTCGGCCTGGCTGACCTGGCGCGTCATGATGACGACGCCGCGAGCCAGCTCCGCGCGCAGCGGCGCCGGCGACACCGGATAGCCGTTGCGCAGCGTCTCGCCCGGCGGCAGGTAGGCTACCTGCCCCGGCGGCAGCCGCGACACGTCGGGGGAAAGGGAACGGGCCCGCTCGGCGGGCCCGCAGGCGGTCAACAGGACCAGGAAGACAGCGGCCAGCGGGCGGCGCATGGATGGCGCTCCGGTTGCGCCCGGGGTCACGATGCCCCGGGATCCGCTGTCATTGGAACGCCGCCCGGCCTGGTCCTCTTTGCGCTGGCGCAATGAGCGCAATGGACCGGGCGCAAACAGCAGGCCGCCGCCCCGCGGATGCGCCTGCCGCGCGCATCCACGCCGGACCCGCAAGCTAGCGGCGCGCGGGCTCGGCCCGCAGCACCGGCTCGGCCGCGGCGGGTTTGCCGCTGAGCAGGCCCAGGATGACCTGCACCACCATCGCCAGCGCCCCCAGCAGGAACACCACGTCGCCGAAGGTGCGGCCCCAGCGCAGGGTCTTGAGGATGTCCTGCTGCATGAAGGCCTCGCTGCGCGCGTACCACATGCCTTCGCTGACGCTGGCATGGAACTGGATCAGGCCGATCGGCAGCAGGCTGGTGAAGATCATCAGCGCCAGGCCCAGGTTCAGGCCCCAGAAGGCCAGCTTCATCAGGCCGGGGCTGAGCGCGTACTGCGGCCGGATGTAGCGCAGCACCAGCAGCGTGAAGCCCAGCGCCAGGAAGCCGTAGACCCCGAACAGCGCGGCGTGCGCGTGCACCGGCGTGGTGTTCAGGCCCTGGATGTAGTACAGCGACACCGGCGGGTTGATCATGAAGCCGAACACGCCCGCGCCCAGCATGTTCCAGAAGGCCACCGCCACGAAGCACATCAGCGGCCACTTCAGGTTTTCCATCCACGGCGCGCGCGTCTTCAGGCGCCAGTTCTCCCAGGCTTCGTGGCCCAGCACGATCAGCGGCACCACTTCCAGCGCCGAGAAGCTGGCGCCCACCGCCATCACCGGCGTGGTGGTGCCGGCGAAATACAGGTGGTGGAAGGTGCCGGGAATGCCGCCCAGCATGAACAGCGAGGCCGAGGCCAGGCTGGCGGTGGTGGCCATGCGGCGCGACACCAGGCCCAGCGTCGAGAAGATGAAGGCCAGCGCGGTAGTGGCGAACACTTCGAAGAAGCCTTCGACCCACAGGTGCACGATCCACCAGCGCCAGTACTCCATCACGGTCAGGTGGGTGCGCTCGCCGTAGAAGAAGCCGGCGCCGTAGAACAGGCCGATGGCGCCGACCGACGCGGTCAGCAGCGCCAGCAGGTTCTTGTCGCCGCCCGGCGTGCGCAGCGCCGGCACGATGCCGCGCAGCATCAGCACCAGCCAGAAGCAGATGCCGGCGAACTTGCCGATCTGCCACAAGCGGCCCAGGTCGACGTATTCATAACCCTGGTGGCCCAGCCAGAAATTCAGGTCCGGCGGCATGATCTGCGCGATCGCCAGGTAGTTGCCGGCGAACGAACCGACCACCACCAGCACCAGCGCCCAGAACAGGATGTCGACCCCGGCCTTCTGGTACTTCGGATCGCGCCCGCCATTGATCAGCGGCGCCAGGAACAGGCCAGCGGCCAGGAAGCCGGTGGCGATCCAGAACAACGCGCTCTGGATGTGCCAGGTGCGCACCAGCGAATAAGGGAACCACTGCGACAGGTCGATGCCATAGAACTTCTGCCCCTCGACCGTGTAGTGCGCGGTGAAGCCGCCCAGCAGCACCTGAAAGCCGAACAGCGCCACCACCAGAAACAGGTATTTGCCCAGCGCCCGCTGCGAAGGCGTGAGCGCGAAGGTGGTGAGCGGGTCGCGCGCGGGGGCCGGCGGCTCGTCCTCTTCCTTGCCGCGCAGGAAGGCCCAGGCCCAGATCAGCAGGCCGATGCCGGCCAGCAGCACCACCACGCTGATGATCGACCACATCACGTTTTCACTGCTGGGGTGGTTGCCGATCAGCGGTTCGTGCGGCCAGTTGTTGGTGTAGGTGACCGAGGTGCCCTCGCGCTCGGTGGCGGCGGCCCAGGCGGTCCAGAAGAAGAAGTGCGTCATCTGCCGGCGACGGTTGGCGTCCGGCAGGGTGTTCTCCTTCATGGCGTAGTTTTCGCGGCTGCGATGCAGCGCCGGCGCGTCCGAGAACAACTGGTCGTAGTAGGCCTCGGTCTGCGCCACGGCCTGCGCCCGGCGCGGGCTGAGCGTGAGCTTGCCGCCGGCCGCGTCCGCGCGGTTGGCGCGGTACTCGGCCTTGAGCTGCTCGCGCAGCGCGGCCTGGGCCGGCGCGTCGAGCTGGCCGTAGTCGCGGCCGTGCGCATCGCGCGCCGCCAGATCGAGCCAGGCCATCAGCTCGCGGTGCAGCCAATCGGCGGTCCAGTCGGGCGCCTGGTAGGCGCCATGGCCCCAGATCGAGCCCAGCTGCATGCCGCCGATGGACTGCCAGGCGGTCTGGCCATCGAGAATGTCGTCGCGGCCGAACAGGCGCGTGCCGTCGGCGCTGGCGACCTCCTCTGGAATGGGCGGCGCCTGTCGGTAGACTTCACCGCCATAGAAGCCGAGCAATGCGAACGTGACCGCCAACACGGCGATCAACGTGAACCATAACCTTCGATACGGGCCCATGATGGGAACACCCTCCTGTGTTGCGTTGTGGGGTATGCCCTCCCATGCGAAATTCGTGCCAGGGAAAAAACCAGGAAAATCAGCAACTTGAAACAGGGCCGGTGCTTTCTACCCGAACCTGGCAGGGTATAAAGAACCGGCATGCGGTGATTTCCACCCTGCCAGCGGCGGTCCGGGCCTCTACAATCCGGGCTGCGAAATCTCTAGACAAAAGGAAGCGACCGCATGGCCACGGGCAAGCCCGACGCGTGGAGCCTCTTCCTGACCGCGCATGCGCTGGTGGTGGAAGAGATCGAGAAACGACTGTCCGCCGCCGGCCTGCCGCCGCTGGCGTGGTATGACGCGCTGTGGGCACTGGAGCGCGCGCCGCAAGGCACCGCGCGCATGTTCGAGGTGGCCGAGCGCATGGTCATCGCGCGCTACAACCTGACGCGCCTGATGGACCGCATCGAGGCCGCCGGGCTGGTCGAGCGCTTCCGTTCCGACGAGGACCGCCGCGCCACCTATGCCCGCATCACGCCGGACGGCCTGGCGCTGCGGCGCAAGATGTGGAAGGTCTACGGCCCGGCCATCGACGAATTGTTCCTGTCGCAACTGCCGCAAGCGCAGCAGGACGCCATGGCCGAACAATTCCGCCAGATCGCCCGCCATGCGCGGGCCTTGTCCAAACCTGCCGCCTGACCCGGCCGCCACGGAGTCCGCATGCCCGCCCGTCCGCCCCTGCACATCGGCATCGTCGCCTGCTCGGCGGAAGGCGCCGCGCTCTGCTACCGCACGATCTGCGCCGAGGGCGCCCAACGCCTGGGGCCGCACGCGCACCCCGAGGTGTCGTTGCACAGCCTGTCGCTGGCGGACTACGTGGCGTGCCTGGAACGCAATGACCTGGCCGGCGTGGGCGCGCTGATGCTGACCTCCGCGAACCGGTTGGCGCGCGCCGGCGCGGATTTCCTGGTCTGCCCCGACAACACCATCCACCAGGCGCTGGACCACGTGCTGCCGCGCTCGCCCCTGCCCTGGCTGCACATCGCCGAGGAAGTCGCCGCCGTGGCGGCCGCGCGCGGCCTGCGCCGCATCGGCATCCTCGGGACGCGCTGGCTGGTCGACAGCGCGGTCTACCCCGACAAGCTACGAGCGCGCGGGCTGGACTACGTGCGCCCGGCGCCTGACGACCGCGACCTGCTGGCGCGCGTCATCATGGACGAACTGGTCTACGGCGTCTTCAAGCCCGAATCGGTGGCCTTGCTGCAAGGCGTGGTGGCGCGGCTGCGCGACGCCGGTTGCGACGCGGTGGTGCTGGGCTGCACCGAATTGCCGCTGGTGCTGGACGACGCCAACTGCGCGCTGCCGACGCTGGACTCCACCCGCATCCTGGCGCGCGCGGCCCTGGATCGCGCCCTGAACGCGCCTACGCCGCCGCGCGCCGCGGCCTGAGGCGCACGCGCGTTCAGAGCTGGTCCAGCCCGTACTGGCGCAGGCGATCCAGCGCCAGCACCTTGATCTGGTTGTACGACAGCGCCAGCACGCCCTGGTCCGCCAGCGTCTGCAAGGCCTGGTTGACGCGCTGGCGCGACAGGCCCGTCAGGTAGCCCAATTCTTCCTGTGAAATCGCCAGCGTCAGGTCGGTGGACGGATACAGCTGCGGGTTGAACAACTGCGCCAGCGACTGCGCCACGCGCGCATCGGCGTCCAGCAGGCGATGGTTCTGGATCGAGGCGATGAACTCGCCCATGCGGTCGTTCAACTGGCCGATGACGAAATGCGAGAACGGCAGGCTGGCGGCCAGCAGCGCATGAAAGGTGGCGGCCGGCACCAGCAGCACCAGCGACGGCTGGATCGCCACCACGTCGTACTTGCGCAGCTCGCGCTTGATGACGCTGCCCTCGCCGAACCAGCCGCCCGGCGGCACCCCCGAGAACGTGCAGCTGCGCCCCGACTCGTTGTAGATCGCCAGTTTCAGCAGGCCGCTATGCACCCCCAGCCAGTAATCCGACGGCGCATTGCGGCGCGCGATCCAGGCGCCGCTGACCACGTGTTCGGCGCGCGCCGTGGCCAGCACCAGGTCCTGGTGCGGCGCGTCCAGCGCGGCGAACCAGGCGCAGCCGCGCAGCAGTTCGGCCAGCTCGGTCTGGGAAACAATGTTTGAAACATCGGACATGGAAAGAACCGTGTAAAACTGCGGGTTGGACGCCCGAAAAAAGGTCTGTCATGCAGGCGACAGACACCATTTTCCGGCGGCCGATAAGCTCTAGCAAGCAGCGGGATTCCTGCCAACGATCAACCCCGGCGATCCAGATCAAGTTTCCCGCACAAAAGCATATCCGGGCGCACTCGCGCCCCACAGGAGACAAGCATGAGCAGCACGTTCGACCACGGCCTGGCACGCCGTGACGCCAACTATGAGCCCCTGACCCCGGTCGACTTCATCGCCCGCGCCGCGCAGGTCTATGGCAACCGCCTGGCCGTGGTGCACGGCGCCGTGCGCCGTACCTGGGCCCAGACCTACGAACGCGCGCAACGCCTGGCCGGCGCGCTGGCCGCCGCCGGCATCCAGCGCGGCGACACGGTGGCGGTGATGCTGCCGAACATCCCCGCCATGGTCGAGGCGCATTTCGGCGTGCCGATGCTGGGCGCCGTGCTCAACACCCTCAACACCCGCCTGGACACGCCCAGCGTGCTGTTCATGCTGGGCCACGGCGAGGCCCGCGCGCTGATCGTCGACACCGAATACGCCGAGGTCGCGCAGCGCGCCCGCGCCGAATTCCCGCACCTGAAAGTGATTTCGGTGCACGACCTGGACGGCGCCCCGGCCACCCTGCCCGGCGCCACCGACTACGAGGCCTTCCTGGCCGCCGCCCCCGCCACCTTCGACTGGCGCCCGCCGGCCGACGAATGGGACGCGATCGCGCTGAACTACACCTCGGGCACCACCGGCGATCCCAAGGGCGTGGTCTACCACTACCGCGGCGCGTACCTGAACGCCGTCAGCAACATCCTCGAATGGGACATGCCCAAGCACCCGGTCTACCTGTGGACGTTGCCGCTGTTCCACTGCAACGGCTGGTGCTTCGCCTGGACCGTGGCGGCGCGCGCCGGCGTCAACGTCTGCCTGCGCAAGTTCGACCCCAAGACCGTGTTCGACCTGATCCGCGCCGAGGGCGTCACCCACTACTGCGGCGCGCCCATCGTGCAGAGCGCGCTGGCCAACGCCCCGGCCGAGCTGCGCGCCGGCATCACCCATACCGTGCGCACCATGGTGGCCGGCGCCGCGCCCGCGCCGGCGGTGATCGCCAAGATGAAGGAAATCGGCTTCGAACTGACCCACGTCTATGGCCTGACCGAGGTCTACGGCCCGGCCGCCGTGTGCGCCCCGCAGGACGCCTGGAACGACCTGGAAGACGAACAGCGCGCCCTGCTGACCGCGCGCCAGGGCGTGCGCTACCACCTGCAGGCCGGCGTCTCGGTGCGCAACCCCGACACCATGGAGGAAGTGCCGGCCGACGAGCAGACCGTGGGCGAAATCATGTTCCGCGGCAACATCTGCATGAAGGGCTACCTGAAGAACGAGCGCGCCACCGACGAGGCCTTCGGCGGCGGCTGGTTCCACACCGGCGACCTGGGCGTGATGACGCCCGACGGCTACATCCGCATCAAGGACCGCAGCAAGGACATCATCATCTCGGGCGGCGAGAACATCTCCAGCATCGAGGTCGAGGATGCCCTCTACCGCCATCCGGCCGTGGCCGCCGTGGCGGTGGTGGCCATGCCCGACCCGAAATGGGGCGAGACGCCCTGCGCCTTCGTCGAACTCAAGCCCGGCCACAGCGCCACCGCCGAAGAGATCATCGCCCACTGCAAGCTGCTGCTGCCCGGCTTCAAGGTGCCGCGCGCGGTGCGGTTCGGCGAACTGCCCAAGACCTCGACCGGCAAGATCCAGAAATTCGAACTGCGCGCCGCGGTGGGTTCCACCCGCGCCATCGACGCCACCTGATTCCCTCTCATCCAGACCTCGGAGCTCCGACGCCATGACGTACCAAGCCCCCGTGAAAGACATGCTGTTCGTGCTGAACCACCTGGCCGGCCTGCCGCAGGTGGCCGCGTTGCCGCAGTTTGCCGAAGCCACGCCCGACACCGCCCAGGCCGTGCTGGAGGAAGCCGCCACCTTCGCCGCCGACGTGCTGGCGCCGTTGAACCATCCCGCCGACCGCGAGCCCAGCGCCTGGCGCGATGGCGCCGTCACCACCTCGCCCGGCTTCAAGCAGGCCTTCCGCCAGTACGCCGAGGCCGGCTGGCAGGGCATGACGCATCCGGCCGAATACGGCGGCCAGGGCCTGCCCGGCCTCCTGGGCGCGCCCTGCTCCGAAATGCTCAACGCCGCCAACCTGTCGTTCGCCCTGTGTCCGCTGCTGACCAACGGCGCCGTCGAGGCGCTGCTGACGGCCGGTTCGCCCGAGCTGCGCGAACGCTTCATCGGCCCGATGCTGTCGGGCCAGTGGACCGGCACCATGAACCTGACCGAGCCGCAGGCCGGCTCCGACCTGGCGCTGCTGCGCAGCCGCGCGCAGCCGGTCGGCGACGGCACCTACCGCATCTCGGGCACCAAGATCTTCATCACCTACGGCGAGCACGACCTGGCCGAGAACATCATCCACCTGGTGCTGGCGCGCCTGCCCGACGCGCCCGAGGGCGTCAAGGGCATCTCGCTGTTCCTGGTGCCCAAGTTCCTGGTCAATGACGATGGCTCGCTGGGCGCGCGCAACGACGTTACCTGCGTGTCGATCGAGCACAAGCTGGGCATCAAGGCCAGCCCCACCGCCACGCTGCAGTTCGGCGACGCGGGCGGCGCCATCGGCTACCTGGTGGGCCAGGAAAACCGCGGCCTGGACGCCATGTTCATCATGATGAACGCGGCCCGCTTCGCTGTCGGCGTGCAGGGCATCGCGGTGGCCGACCGCGCCTACCAGCACGCCCTGGCCTATGCCGCCGAACGCGTGCAGAGCCGCCCGGTGGACGGCTCCTCGCGCGACGCCGTGCCCATCATCCAGCACCCGGACGTGCGCCGCATGCTGGGCACCATGCGCGCCCTGACCGAGGCCGGCCGCGCGCTGGCCTACTACACCGCCGGCCACGCCGACCTGGCCCACGCCAGCGCCGACCCGGCGGCGCGCGCCCGCCACCTGGCGGTGCAGGAATTCCTGGTGCCGATCGTCAAGGGCTGGTGCACCGAAGCCTCCATCGACGTCGCCAGCCTGGGCGTGCAGGTGCACGGCGGCATGGGCTTCATCGAAGAGACCGGCGCGGCCCAGTACTACCGCGACGCCCGCATCCTCACCATCTACGAAGGCACCACCGCGATCCAGGCCAACGACCTGGTCGGCCGCAAGACGCTGCGCGATGGCGGCGCGGTGGCGCAGGCGCTGATCGAAGAGATCCGCAAGACCGAGGAGGCGCTGCAGGCGCGCAGCGAGCCGGCCGCGCGCCTGGTGCTGACGCCGCTGCGCCAGGGCCGCCTGGCGCTGGCCAACACGGTCGACTTCGTGGTGGCCAACGCCGCCGCGCATCCCAACGCGGTGTTCGGCTCGGGCGTGCCCTACCTGCTGCTGGCCGGCACGGTGCTGGCCGGCTGGCAGATGGCGCGCGCGCTGCTCGCGTCGCTGGACCACCTGGACGAAGACCCGGCCTTCCACCAGGCCAAGATCGCCACGGCCCAGACCTACGCGCTGCACAAGCTGACCCAGGCGCCGGGGCTGGCGGCGGTGGTGGCCGGCTCGATCGAGTATGCCGTGCAGCCCTGAAGCCGCGCCGGTCGCCGCGACGGCGACCCTGGCTTCCTTTCTGAAAGACCGCCACGGCGGTCTTTTTTCATGGAACACGGCCCCGTTAAGCATATAACCAGAAAGAATAATGAAAAGACATAAACATATCTAAAATTATTAAGCGGATCCGGGAAACCCCGGCCCCGCGGGCAAGCCGCCAGCCGCATCAAGGCGCCGTCGTTCAGGACATTTCCCTCATGCTCCGCAAGCTGTTCACCGCCGCGCTCGTCGCCGCCGCCACATCCTTCGCCCCCGTCCACGCCGCGCCGCCCGCGCTCGAAATCGGCTACCTGCCGATCCTGCCGGACGCGCAGTTGTTCGTGGCGCTGGAAGAAGGCACCTTGCAGGCCAAGGGCGTGCCGGCCCCCAAGCTGGTGTCGTTCCAGAGCGGTCCGGCGCTGACCCAGGCGCTGCTGGCCGGGCAACTGGACGTCGCCTACGTCGGCATCGGCCCGGCGCTGGTGGCCAGCGCCAAGGGCGCCGGCATCAAGGTGGTGGCCTCCAACATCGTCGAGCAGGTCAACGTGGTCGCGCTGGGCGCGCTGGCGCCGTATTTCGCCTCAGGCGATCCGGCCACGGCGTTCGCCCGCTTTGCCAAGGACAAGGGCAGGAAACCCGTCATCGCCAGCTACCCCAAGGGCGCCGTGCCCGAGGCCGCGCTGCAATACTGGCTGCGCAACCGCCTGAAGGCGGACCCCGCCAGCCTGGACCTGATCTACCAGGGCGAGGCGCAGATCCAGCAATCGCTGCTGACCGGCGCCATCGACGGCGCCGCCATCCTCGAACCCACCGTCACCACCGTGCTGACCCGCGCCCCCGAATCGCGCGTGGTGGCGCGCGGCTCGCAACTGTTCCCGAACCAGCCCGGCGCCGTGCTGCTGGTGCGCGACAAGCTGATCGCCGAGCACCCCGAGGCCGTGCAGCAACTGGTCGACGCCCAACTGGCCGCCACCGTCCTGCTGCGCGATGACCCGGCGCGCGCCGCGGCGCACGTGCAGAAATACGTCGGCGGCGGCCGTCTGGACCGCGCGCTGGTGGAAAAGGCCATTCGCAATTCGCATGACCAGTTCGTGGCCGACCCGCACGCCATCGTCAACGCCACCGCCGAGCTGCAGACCTTCCAGGCCAGCCTCGGCACGGTCGAGGCCGCCAAGGTCGACGTCAGGCAGCTGTTCGACACCCGTTTCTACGACAAGGCCAAGAAGCAATGAGCCAGACCGCCCCGGCCCTGGCCGCCCCCGCGCCGCGCGCGCGCAAGGGCACGCCGCCCTGGTTCGCCGCCGCGCGCCGGGCGGCGTACGGCATCGGCGGGCTGGCCATCTTCATCGCCATCTGGAAGGCCGCGTTGATCTGGCAATGGGCGCCCCCGGGCACCCTGCCCGACCCATTCGCGCTGCCCGCCACGCTGATCCAGGAATGGCAATCGGGCCGCCTGCTGCCGGCCATCGGCTCGAGCCTCGTGCATTACTTCTGGGGCCTGGCCGCCGGCACCGCGCTGGGTTTTGCCGTCGGCCTGGCGGCCGCCACGCTGCCGCGCTTCGACCTGGCGCAAGCCTATCTGGCGCGCATCCTGCGGCCGATCCCGCCGCTGGCCTGGGTGGTGTTCGCCATCGCCTGGTTCAAGGTCAGCCACGCCGGCGCCGCCTTCGTCATCGCCATCGGCGTGTTCTGGGTCAACTATTTCGCCACCTACGGCGCGGTGCGCAACGTCGACCCGCGCTACTACGAACTGGCGCGCGCCTTCGGCCATGGCGGCTACCTGGCGCGCGCGCTGGGCGTGACGCTGCCGGCCATCGCCCCCGGCGCGCTGGCGGGCGTGCGCACCGGCATCGGCCAGGCCTGGATGACGCTGATCGCGGCCGAACTGCTGGGCGTGCCGGGCATGGGCCAGGAAATGAACGCCGCCGCCGGCGTCGGCGCCTACGACGCGGTGGTGGTCTACATGCTGATCATCTCGCTGGTCTACACGCTCTGCGACCTGGCGTTCTCGGCGGTCGAAAGCAAGGTGCTGCAATGGCGTCCGTGATCGAATTCTCGAAACTCTCGTACCGGCATCCGGGCGCCGACGCGCCCGTGATCCAGGGCCTGTCGCTGGCGATCGAGGCGGGCAGCTTCGTGGCCGTGGTGGGCGGTTCGGGCGTGGGCAAATCCACGCTGCTGCGCGCGGCGGCCGGCCTGGCCGATCCCGCCGGCGGCGAGGTCCGCTTCCAGGCGCCCGCGCGCCCCGGCCGCCGCAGCCGCGCCGTGGTGTTCCAGGACAGCCGCCTGATGCCGTGGCGCACGGTCGGCGGCAACGTCGGCTACGGCCTCGAAGGCCTGGGCCTGGATCGGCAGGAACGGCAGCAGCGCATCGACGCCGCGCTGCAATTGACCGGCCTGGGCGACTACGGCCGCCGCTGGCCGCACCAGTTGTCCGGCGGCCAGGCGCAACGCGTCGGCATCGCCCGCGCGCTGGCGGTCAAGCCCGACCTGCTGCTGATGGACGAGCCCTTCAGCGCGGTCGATGCCATCACGCGGCGCAACCTGCAACAGGAACTGATCCGCGTCTGGCAGGCATCGGGCGCGGCGGTGCTGTTCGTCACCCACGACATCGAGGAAGCCGTGTTCCTGGCCGACAAGGTGGTGGTGCTGGGGGGCCGCCCGGCCAATATCGCCGGCAACTACGACATCGACCTGCCGCGCCCGCGCGACCGGGCGGACCCGGCCTTCGCGCGGCAAGTGGCGGCAATCTCCCACACGCTGGAACATCACTGAACCCGGGGGACGCGCCGGCTCAGGCCCGGCGCGGCGCCACGCCGCCCGGCGCCGTCCTGCGCGGCAGCGTCAAGGCCCAGAACGCCGCCGCCACCAGGCTCAGGCCGGCGCCCAGCGCGCACACGCCCAACCAGCCGGCCCGCGCATACACGAACGTCGAGGCAATCGACCCGAGGCCGCTGCCGGCCGCGTAGAACATCATGTAGCCGCCCACCAGCCGGCTGTGCGCCTGCGCGCCGATGGCGAAAATCATGGTCTGGTTGGTGACGTGCAGCGCCTGCGCGGCGATGTCCAGCAGCAGCACGCCCAGCGCCAGCGCCCACAGGCTCTGGTCCAGGAAGGCGATCGGCACCCAGGCCAGGCACAGCAGCGCCA
>NZ_QHHO01000049.1:973248-1013093 GCF_003184165.1 Achromobacter sp. RW408 | reverse complement strand
TCGGCGGACGTGGCGTCGGGCGCGGCATCCGCGCCGGCCGTCAGCGCCAGGCCCAGGCCGCCATCACTGGCCACGCGCGGCCTCCGTGCCGTTGGACGGCTTGGGAAGGGGCATGATCTCGACCCGGCGATTCTTCGCGCGGCCTTCCTCGTCGGCGTTCGAGGCCACCGGCTGCTCGGCGCCGAAGGCGGCGGCGAACACCAGGGACGACGGCACGCCTTCGTCGATCAGGGCGCGGGTCACCGTCAGCGCGCGTTGCGCCGACAGGTCCCAGTTGTCGGCAAAGCGCCGGTTGCCTTCGCGCACCTGCTGGTCGTCGGTGAAACCGCTGACCATCAGGATCTCGTCATTGGCCTTCAGGTAGGCCGACAGCGGTTCGATCAGGCTTTTCAGCACCTCGCGGCCTTCCGGCTGCAACTGGTCGGAATTGAGCGCGAACAGCACGCTGCCGCTGATGCCGATGCGGCCGTTGATGAGCGTCACGCGGCCGGCCGCCAGCGGCGCGGCCAGGGCCTGCTCCAGCGTCTGGCGGCGCTGGGTCTCTTCCTGGCGCTGCTTGACCTCCTGTTCCAGCTGGGTCGACAGCTCGAGCTGCACGGCCACCACGCTCACCAGGATCAGCACGAAGGCGCCCAGCAGCACCGACATCAGGTCGCCGAAGACGGCCCAGGCCGGCACCGCGGGTTCCACGCCGCCGTCGATGTCCTCGCCCGCGCTCATGCCGCCTGCGCTCCGGCGGTGGCGGCGCGCTGGCTGGCCAGCTCGCGCAGGTTCTCGACGATCTGCTTCTGCGACATGGTGCTCAGGTCGACCACTTCACGCGCCTGCGCCACGTAGTAGGCCAGCTGTTCGTCGCCACGGGCGATGGACTTGTCCAGCGCCGCCTCGATGCGTTCCAGGTGCGCCACCAGCTTGTCGTTGGACTCGCCGAACAGGCGCACCGCGGCGCCGAAGGCTTCGCCCAGGCTGGCCACTTCGGCCGCGCCGCTGGTCACTTGCGCGGCCACGTCGTCCAGGCGGGCGGTCTCGGATTCGACCTGCTCGGTGAACTGCGCGCCGACCCGGTCCAGCAGGTCCGACGACGACGACACCAGCGCATCGACCGCGCTGCGCTGTTCGCTGGAGGCGTGGTTGACCGCGTCCAGCAGCGTCGCCAGCGTGTCCAGCAGGCGGTTGCGTTCTTCCAGCATGGCGTTGTCGTAGGCCAGGCTGTCCGACAGTTTCTGGCGCAGTTCGCCAATGACTTCGGCGGCCGCGCGCGGCGCTTCGGAGGCGGCCTGCACCAGCTGGCCGATCTCGGCGATGGTGCCGCTGGCGTGGGCTTCGGTCTGGGTGGCGATGTCCTGCGCGGTGCGGGCCAGGGTGGCGCAGATCTCCTGCTGCAGGGCGGCGCTGCGGGCGCCGGCCTGTTCCCATTCCTGGCGCAGCGCCTCGGCCATGCGGCCCAGCTCGCCGGTCCAGGCGGCCAGGCGTTCCTGGTCGCGCGCGGCCAGCTCGGCCTGCAGGCCGGCCTGCGACTGGCCCAGGGTCTGCAGCAGCGATGCCGAATGCTGCTCGAAGGCGGACGCCGCCGTGGTCAGGGCCTGCTGGTTGTCGCTGGCCAGTTTCTCGTTGGCCAGTTCCTGGCGCACCTGCGCCTCGGTCCAGGCCTGGGTCACGCCGCCGGCCGCCGTTTCCAGGCGGGTCGACAGGTTCTCCAGCAACGCGGCCTGCGCCTGGGTCTGGGCGGTCAGGTCGTGCGCGGTGCGGGCCAGCAACTGTTCCAGTTCCTGGTGGCGGGCGGCGGTCTGCTCGCCGGCCTGGCGCCATTGGCGGCCCAGTTCGGCGGCCATGTCGCCCAGCGAGGCGTGCCAGGCGGCCAGGCGCGCTTCGTCGCGCGAGGCCAGGGCGGCCTGCAGGTCGGCATGCGACTGGTCCAGCGTGCGCAGCAGCGACGCGGAATGCTGTTCGAAGGCGGCGGCGGCGGTGGCCAGGGCCTGTTGCGTGTCGCCGGCCAGCTTCTCGCTGGTCAGCTCCTGGCGCACCTGCGCCTCGGTCCAGGCCTGGGTCACGCCGGTGGCGGCGGATTCGATGCGGGCGGCCACGGTGTCCAGCAGCGCGGCCTGCGCTTCAGAGCGGCTCGCCAGGTCCTGCGCGGTCCGCGCCAGCGTCTGGCTGACTTCCTGCTGGCGGGCGGCGGCTTGCGCGCCGGCCTGTTCCCACTCGCGGCCGAGCTTGTCGGTCAGGGCGCCGAGCGTGCCGGCCCAGGCGGCCAGGCGCTGCTCGTCGCGCGAGGCCAGGGCGGCCTGCAGGTCGGCGTGCGACTGGTCCAGCGTGCGCAGCAGCGTCGAGGCGTGCTGCTCAAAGGTGGCGGCGGCGGCGGCCAGGGCCTCGCGGTTGTCGCCGGCCAGCTTGTCGCTGACCTGCGACTGGCGCTCCAGCGCCTCGTGCCATTGCGCCGAGACGTTGCCGGCGGCGCTTTCCAGGCGCGCCGAAACGTTCTCCAGCAAGCCGGCCTGGGTCTGCGCGTGTTCGGTCAGCTCCTGCGCGCTGCGGGCCAGGGCCTGGTTGATTTCGAGCTGGCGCTCGGCGGCCTGCGCGCCGGCCTGCTGCCATTCCTGGCGCAGGGTGGCCGACAGGGCGCCCAGGGTTTCGGTCCACGCGGCCAGGCGTTGCTGGTCGCGCGAGGCCAGTTCGGATTGCAGGGCGGTGTGCGACTGGTTCAGGGTGCGCAGCAGCGACGCCGAATGCTGCTCGAAGCTGGCGGCGGCGGCCGTCAGCGCCTGCAGGTTGTCGCCGGCCAGTTTCTCGCTGGCGCGCTCCTGGCGGCTCAGCGCCACGTTCCAGGCCTCGGACATGCTGCCCGAGGACGCCTCCAGGCGTTCGGACACGCTGTCCAGCAGGGCGGCCGAGCGCTGTTCGAAGGTCTGGGCGAAGCGGTCCAGCGAATCGCGCAGGTCCTGCGCCAGGGTTTCGCTGGCGCGCTGCTGCCCGGCCAGCGCCTGGTTCCAGATGCCGGCCACGTTGCTGGTGGCGGCCTGCAGGCCGGCGGTCATGCCGTCCAGCTGGCGTTGCACCGCCTGGGTCACGCTTTCGTGCAGCGAGGCGGTTTCGCGCGACAGGCCGGCCATGGTGGCCTCGACCGCGGGCTGCAGCGCCGCGCCGGCCGAGCGGGCGCTTTCGGCCACGCTTTCCTTCATCGATTGTTCCATCACGGCGGCCAGGCGGGCGTAGGCCGCCTCGGCCTTGCCCTGGAACGCGTCCTGGCTGGCGAGCTGGCGCTCGTTCAGCGTGTGGTTCTGCTGTTCCAGGTTGCGCATCATGGCGTCCAGGCGGTCGACCAGCGCCGGCATGGCCTCGGCCTGCCGTTGCAGCACTTCGGCCTGGCGTTGCAGCAGCTTGAAGCTTTCTTCGCGCTGGTGGCCCTGGGTGTACAGACGCAGCGTGGTCGCGGCCTTGGCGTCGAGCAGTTGCGCCGCCTGGATGCGGTCGCGCCGGCACAGCGCGGCCAGCAGGCCCAGCATGGCGGACGTGGCGACGCCGGCGATCGAGGTGCCGAAGGCGAAGCCCAGGCCCTTGACCGGCGCGGCCAGCGAGGCGCGGATGGCGGCCAGGTCGGTGGCGCTTTCCAGGGCGGTGCCGGTGCCGCGCAGCGTCACCACCATGCCCAGGAAGGTGCCCAGCATGCCCAGCAGCACCAGCAGGCCGACCAGGTAGGGCGCCAGCGCCGGGCCGGGCAGGCCCACGCGCTCGCCCTCGACGCGCAGCCGCACCGCGTTGCGCAGCCCGGCCGGCAGTTGCTCGAGCCAGCCGCCCAGGCTGGCGGGGGCTTCCGACAGGTTGCCGATCGCGCGTCTCAAGGACGAGGTGGCCTGTTGGTAGCGCAGCAATTCAAGCGCCCCGGCCAGGTAGCAGGCGCAGATCAGCAGGGTGACGGCCAGCGCCAGCGGGTTGGTGCCCGCATAGCCCGCGCCGATCCAGCCGGCCACGGCCAGGCCACTGAGGAAAACAACGATATTGATCAGATACTTGGACATAGTGTCCCGGTTAGCTGGCGCGAAGGGCGGCAAGCAGCCCCTCCACCGGTTGTAAACGAATATCCAGTTCGGCCAGCAGCACGCTCCGCATATCCTTGCGGAACGTCTCCAGCCACGCGCCCGGCGTGGGCGCGGGTAAAGCGGGTTGCGGCGCCGCCACCGCGGCCTGCGCGGGCGCGGCGGCGCCGGTGGGGGCGTCATCAGGCGCGCTGTCCCCCGGCGCGGCTTGCGCCTGGGCATCGGCCCGCGGCTCGTCCCCGCTTCCGGCCTGGGCCTCGGCGTGCGCCTGCGCTTCGGCTTGCGCTAGCGCCGCCGCCTCCAGCGCGGCCTGTTCGGCCAGCCGCAGCCGGTCGAAATGTCCTTGCAACAGCTTCGGAATCGCGCCCAGCAGCGTCCGCTCGCGCGGCAGCAGGGCGCGGTCCATGATGGCGTCCACCACCGCCAGCCGCGTCATCTCGGGCGTCTTGGCCGCGACCATGCCGCGCAGGCGGCTGCGCAGGTTGCCGATGCTGGTCTCCATCGTGTGCTGCAACGACAGATAGCGCTGACGAAAATTCGAGTAATCGGCGTCGTCGGCCTGCAGCGCCGCCACCTTGGCGGGCACCTGCCCCGGCAGCAGCCGCTTGGCGGCCGTGGCCGCGGTGTCGCTGGCGATGGCATCGGCCAGCGTAGTGCGCACGCGCTCGCACTCGCGCTCCTCGGCGCTGCCGAACGCGCGCGCGCCGGGCGCGATCGCCGGCGGGCGGTTGTTCAGGGCGGCGGACAGGGCAATCGCGTCCGTCCAGCCGAGCCATTGGCTCAGATGATCCGACAACGGTTGCCGCGATTGCGGCACGTCGACATCCGTCAGGCGAGTCAGCAAGCGAATGAGCGTCGGGCCGCTTAAACCTGTGCGCTGTGGGGCTTGCAACATACCACCAGAGTCAAAAAGGGGGGAGTTTACACGCTGGCGGGGGCTCGCTGGGCCGGAAAGCGGCCGCCGCGCTAGCGCCTGCAACAATTTGTCAGGACAGCGCGGCGGCAGGGGTCGCGGGAAACCCGCGGCGCTGGCGCCGCGATCTCGGAAGTGGACGATAAGCGCGGCAAAGAAGAACGCCCGCCGGGGATGCCGGCGGGCGTTGCTGAGTGGCGAAGATCAGGCGCCGGCGCGCGGCCGGCGCACCGCGCGGACCCGGCTGCTGTTGGAGCCGCCGCCGCAATAGAGCACATCGCCGCCGTCCGATTCCAGGCCGGACACGTAGGCGCCGGGCGGCATCGCCAAGCGTTCCAGCACCTCGCCGTTGGCGGGGTCCAGCCGCCGCAGCTCGCTGGCGTCATCCTCCCAGGTGCCGTGCCACAGGCTGCCATCGACCCAGGTGACGCCGGTGACGTAGCGGTCGGACTCGATGGTGCGCAGGATGGCGCCGGTGGCGGGATCGACCTGGTGAATCTTGCGGTCCTTGTAGCGGGCGATCCAGAGCATGCCTTCGGCCCAGGTCATGCCCGAATTGCCGCCGCCTTCCGGGGCCGGCACGGTGGCCAGCACGCGCCCCGATGCCGGGTCGATTTTCTGGATGATGCTGTCGGCCAGCTGGTAGAGGTGCTTGCCATCGAAGGCGGTCCCGGCGCGGGCGATGACGTCGATCGTGCGAACCACGTCGCCGCTGGCCGGGTCCAGGGCGTGCAGCTTGTCGCCGACCGCGATCCAGATGCGGCTGCCGTCGTACGAGACGCCGTGCACGTCGGTGACGCCGGGGAACGGGCCGTATTCACGGAGGATTTCTGCGGGCTTGGTTTTCATGACGGTGTCCTTGTTCGGGGGGAATGACACTTCCATGCTAGGCATTCGGCAGCGGAGCCGGGAGTAACAATGTCGTCGCGAAACCGGGCAGGGGCGGCGTGATCCAGCGCCTCGCCCGGCCGCGGCCGAGCGAATGCGCCTGGCCGGAGGCCGCCAGCGCATCCAGGGCGCGCTGCACCTGGCGTTGGCTGGCGCCGCTGGCCAGCGCCAGCGCCGAACTGGACCACGCCTGGCCGTCGGCCAGCAGCGCCAGCACCGCGGCGTGGCGGTCCTGCACCGGGGGCGTCAGCACGGCGACGGCGCCCGTCGCGGGCATCAATGCGAAGCCTTGCCGTGTCGCCCGGATCTCGGTCAAGGGCGCCAGGACCGCCCGCAAACGGCCGATTTCCACCCTCAGTCGCGCGCGGTGCGAGTCGTCCGGATGGCGGGTGCGGAAAGCCAACGCAATCAATGCGTCGCGCGGCGCGTCGCCCGGCCACGCCCGGCCCAGCGCCTGCGCCAGGGTGAAGAGCACGGGCCGGCTGGCCAGGGCCAGGGTGCGGCCCGCGCCATGCACCGCATAGCGGCAGGCGTCGATCACCAGCGTGTCGGACGCGAGCAGCGCTTGCACCTGCTCCAGGCGCAGCACCTGCGTGTCGCCGGCGCGGTGCAGGTGGGCGGCCGGCGCCTTCAGCACGAGCGACGCCTGGCGCACCTCGGCCCGCAGGGCCGGGATGCCGGCCGCGCGCGCGGCCCGCGCGGCCCGGGCCAGCGCGGCGCGCGCCGCCGTGGCTTGCACGCGCCGCAGCGCGATGCCTGCCAGGGCCAGCTCGTGCACCGCCCGCAAGGCGGGCGGAAAGGGGGCGGGGTTCAGGTCCGACAGCACCTGTTCGGCCTGCTCCAGGCGTCCCATCAGGATCAGGCGGCGGCCGGCCAGGTAGCCGGCATAGGCCGCATTGCGCAGGTCGCCATGGCGCTCGAGCGTGGCGCGGGCGGCATCGAGCGCCGCCGCGGGCCAGCCCAGGTCGCGCGAGGCCAGCGCGATCTCGGCCTCGGCCACCACGCAGCGGGCCCGCGCCACCGGTTCCCGGGTGCCGAACGCGCGGGCGGCGCGCCGCACCAGGACGCGGGCGCGGTCGAAGTCGCCCAACTGCGCCAGCGCGATGCCGCGCAGCGCCAGGCCCGGCGCGTCGTCGCGCAACGCCACCCGGGCCAGCGCGCCCAGCGGGTCGCCGCTGGCCAGCGCCCGCGCCGCGGCCATGATCAGCCCGTCCATGACGATCCCGCCATCGTTGCCGTTCCCCCTTGCCACGTCCATTCGTGGATGCCGCCAATCTACCACCGCGCTGCGGGCGCGGGGAGTTGGTCCGCTATTGCGGCCGGCGGCCGGATAGCGAGGTCTATCGCGCGGCTTCTCGGACCCGTTCCTATCGTCGGCCGCGGGGGCGTTCGATAAGTTGGGCGGGCAATCACTTATTGCCAAACGCGCCCGTCCGGCCGCCCGCCAGCGAGCCGCGCACGGCGCCGTGCATCGGTCCTCTCCATCGATCCCTTCCGCTCATGTCCGCGCTTCGTTCCCTGGTTGTCTGGTTGGTGCTGTCCACGCAGGTCTGGACGCCCGCGCTGGCGCAGACCCTGCCCATCTCCGTGGACAAGAGCGTGGCCGGCCAGCGGCCCGTGGTGGGCGTGAGCCGCGGCGTGCCGGTGGTCGACATCGCGCCGCCGTCGGCCGGCGGCGTTTCCAACAACCGTTTCACCCAGTTCAATGTCGGCCCCTCGGGCGTGGTGCTGAACAACAGCGGCGCGGGCCGCCAGACGCAACTGGCCGGCCCGGTGGCCGGCAATCCCATGCTGGGCAACCGGCATGCGGGCATCATCTTGAACCAGGTCACCGCACCCAATCCTTCCCAATTGGCGGGCATGCTGGAAGTGGCGGGCCATCGCGCCAGCGTCATCGTCGCCAACCCCGCCGGCATTAGTTGCGACGGCTGCGGTTTCCTCAACGCCAACCGCGCCACGCTGACCACGGGCAAGCCCGTCATCGGCGCGGATGGCGCCTTGGGTTTCGACGTCACCGAAGGTCGCCTGGCGATCGAAGGGGCGGGGCTGTACGGCGCCAACCTGGGCCGGCTCGACCTGCTGGCCCGGGCATTGGAAATCAACGCCGAGGTCTGGGCCGACCGCCTCGACGTGACGGCGGGCGCCGCCCATGTCGACTACGCCTCGGGCGCGGTCGCCGCGCGCACGGGCGATGGGCCGGCGCCCGTCGTCTCGCTCGACACGGCGGCGCTTGGCGGCATGTACGCCAACAGCATCCGTCTCATCGGCACCGAGGCCGGCGTGGGCGTGAACATCGGCGGCAACCTGGCGGCGCTGACCGGCGGTCTGTCGGTCGACGTCAATGGCGACGTCCGGATCCAGCCGTCGGGCCGCCTGCAGGCCGCCGCCGACCTGTCGCTGCGTGGCGCGGGCGACATCGTCAACGATGGCGCGCTGGCCGCCGCCGGCCCGCTGGCGCTGCGGGCCGGCAATACGGTGGCGAACAACGGGGCGATATCGTCGGGGGCCAGCGCCGCCATCCGCGGCGATACGCTGGATTTGTCAGGTGGCAAGCTGGTGGCAGGGGCAGAACTGGCCCTGGATGCCGGCGGCGCGCTCGCCAATCGTGGCGGCGCCCTGTATGGCGGGTCGGTCACGCTGCGCGCCGGCAGCCTGGACAATCGCGGCGGCAAGCTCGCCAGCGGCGCCACGCTCAGCGGCCGGGTGATGGGCGCGCTTGATAACACCGGTGGCACGGTGGCCGGCGCGGGCCTCGTGGACCTCGGCGCCGGATCCATCGTCAATGCGTCCGGCGGCGTGGCGTCCGCGCAGGACGTTCGCTTGCACGGCGACGCCGGCATCGACAACCGGGGCGGCACGATCCAGGCCGGCGGCGCGACGCGCGTCGACACCGGCGGCGCATTCGACAACCGTGGCGGCAAGCTGCTGGGCGACACGCTTGCGCTGGAAGCGGCCGACGTCGACAACCGCGATGGCGTCCTGCGGGCCGAAGGCCAACTGGCGCTCGACGCGGCGGGGGCGCTGCGCAACCAGGGCGGCCGCCTGTATGGGGGGATCGCCGACGTCCGCGCCGCCCGCATCGACAACGCCGGCGGCAAGGTCCTGGGCGGCGAACTCACGCTGAACGCCAGCGGCACGATGGATAACACCGGCGGCAGCGTGGCCGCCGAAGGCCAGGCCACGCTGCACGCGCGGGAGGTGGCGAACGCTGGCGGCCTGATCGCGGCCAATGTCCTCACGCTTCAGGCGCAAGGCGTGCTCGACAACCGCGCCGGCCTGATCCAGGGCGACGACGCGTTGGTCCTGCACGCGGGCCGCCTGGACAATCGCGATACCTTGGCCGGCAGCGTCGAGGTTGCCAACGTTGCCGCCGGCGCCAGCGCGGCCGACGCCGTCCTAGGCTTGGCGGGGGCGCGCATCACGCTGGAGACCGACGTCCTGGACAACCAGGCGGGCCGCGTGGGCGCCAGCCGCGAGCTGGACCTGACCACCGGCGCGCTTGAGAACACCGGCGGTCGGCTGGCATCGCAAGGCGACGCCCGGCTGCACGTGCGCGAACTGGCCAATGCCGACGGCGAGGTGGCCGCTGGCGGTGCGCTCACCCTGGCTGCCGGCGATCTGCGCAACGACGGACGGATCCATGCCGGCCAGGACCTGCAGCTCAGCGCCGACACGCTGACCAATGGCGTGGCCGGTGAACTCATCGGCGTGCGCAATATCGATCTGGCCATCGGCGGCGATCTGGCCAATGCCGGCCTGATCGACGGCGGCTACACCCGTATTCAGGCCGCCAGCTTGCGCAACGGCGGCCGCGTCTACGGCGACCGTATTGCCGTCCAGGCGCCCGTGCTGGTGAACGACGCCGACGCCGTCATCGCCTCGCGCGGGGATATGGACCTGGGCGCGGACACGCTGGTCAACCGCGAGCACGCGCTGCTATATGCGGCGGACGACCTGCGGGTGGGTCGCGGGCTCGACCCGGCCGGCCTGGCAGCGGGCCAGGCCGGCACGCTCACCAACGAGTCTGCCACCATCGAGGCCGGCGGCGATGTCCGCATCGCGGCGGAAAGCATCCAGAACCTCAACCCGCATTTCGCGAGCGAAGTGGCGCCGGTCAGCCACGCCGACCGCAAGATCTACTACCGCCTGGAGAACGGCACCGAACTGCTGGACGGCGCCACGACGTGGCTGTGCGATTCGGTCACCACGTCGTGCGGCAAGGATCCCGCTTTCCTGAACGACGACCCGGACCGCAGCCTGCTGCTGCCATCGGCCCAATACCCGGAATCGCGCTACGGGCCGCCGTTCGATTACGTGCCGAGGATCAAGGGTGAAGAGGGCCGCGACGCGCCGATCCCGCCGGCCTATGCGTGGGTCAGGCCAGCGGGCCCTTTCTCATCACGTGTTCCTGTCCCGCGCTACAAGGCCGGCGACCGCGTCTGGCAAGTATTCGGCGTGCCGGAGCCGGTGCCCGTTCCCGAGCCTCAGCGCGGTCAATGCGACGTTGTGGGCTGCGCGAAGGGCTCCACAGCGGAACGCGAAGCGGCGCTGGCGATCAACAAGTCCCGGCATGACGAACTGCAAGCCAGGATCCGCGCGTTCAACGCCGACTTCAACCGGCGCCTGGTCCGCAATTTCTTCTACTACATCGTGCGCGAGGACGTCAGCGAGACCCGCGTCACGTCGACCGACCCCGGCCGCATCGTGGCGGGCGGCGACGCCACTTTCACGGGCGCCGTCACCAACGACAAGAGCCGCATCATCGCCGGGGGCGCCTTGAGCGTGGAGGGCCCGGGCATCGACAACCGCGGCGCGCAGGGCGAGCGGCGGGTCACCCGCGTCGGGACGGCGGTGCACACCGTCACCCGCAGGCGCCACCGCAACGAGTCGCGCTCGCATTACGAAGACACGACCGCTTCCCGGCGCCTGGAAGTGGCCGTGGGGACGGTCACGGACCACGCCGATCCGGCCGACAACGGCCCCGCGGCGCTGCCGCCGGCCACGGCGCCACGGCCCCCGGTCGGCGTCCTGCCCCGCCCGCGTCCAGCCGCCCGGATCGTCGAGGTCGACGCGCCCGGCGGGCAGGCGGTGCGCGTTGTCACGTTGCCGCCGGTCCTGCCGGCCAACGGGCTGTATCGGGTGATTCCGTCGCCCGAGGCGCCGGCGCTGATCGTCACCGACCGCCAGTTCATTGGCGCGCGCGCCATCGTTTCCAGCGATCTCCTGCTGCGCCGGATCAACCGCGATCCGGGCCTGGTCCTCAAGCGCCTGGGCGACGGCTTCTACGAACAGAAGCAGGTCGCCGAACAGATCATGCTGGCCACCGGCAAGCGCTTCGTCGGCGACTACACCGACAACGAATCCCAGTACAAGGCCTTGCTCGCCGCCGGCGCCGATTTTGCCGGCCGGTTCGGCCTTGCGTTGGGCACCGCGCTCACCGAAGACCAGATGCGCCAGCTGAGCGGCGACATCGTCTGGATGGTGGAAACCAGCGTCACGCTGCCCGACGGTTCGCGCCAGCAGGTGCTGGCCCCGCAGGTCTACCTGGCGGTCAAGGCGGGCGACCTGCGGGGCGATGGCACCTTGATCGCCGGCGGCGATACGCGGATCAGCGTGTCCGGCGACGTGGCCAACAGCGGCACGCTGGGCGCGCGCAACGCGTTGATCGTCGACGGCCGCAACATACGCAACACGGTCGGCACGCTCCAGGGCGGCAGCATCGACCTGAACGCCCGCAACGACATCGACAACCTCGCGGGCCTGCTCAAGGGCGGCGCGGTCACGCTCCAGGCCGGCCGCGACGTCAACCTCGCCGCCTCGACGCGGTCGGACGCCAGCGGCGGCGTTTCCAGCACGCGCATCGACGGCGTCGCGCGCATCGATGCCGGCGCATTCGACATACGGGCCGGCCGCGACATCGCCATCCAGGCCGGCGTCATCAGCGCCACCGGCGATGGCCGTCTGCGGGCCGGCCACGACATCGACCTGGGCGCCGCCGAGACCCGCTACGCCGAGTCTTTCCATTACGACAGCCGCAACCGCGCCGAGATGCGCGCCGTTGCCGACGTGGGCACGCGCATCGCGGCCGGCGGCGATCTGCTCCTGTTCGTCGACAACGATGTCAACGCCCGCGCCGCGGATGTCTCGGCCGGCCAGCGCCTGGGCGTGGGAGCCATGCGCGACATCAATGTGCTGGCCGGCAACGCCGCCGGCCATACCTACAACGAGACCCACTTCAAGGACAAGGGCTTCCTGTCCAGCAAAAAGACGCATCGCAAGAGCGAGGCCGACTGGACCGAGGCAGTGTCGTCCACTTTCACTGGCGACCGGGTCAGGTTGATGGCGCGGCGCGACGTGAATGTGGCCGGTTCCAACGTCGCCGCCCAGAACCAACTGACCCTCGCGGGCGGCCGCGATGTCAGCATCGCCGCCGTCGGCAACACCTCCAGGGGATATGAATACAGCAAGGTCGCCAAATCGGGCTTCGGCGCGTTGGGAGGCATCAGCTACGGCACGCGCCAGGTCACGGATGCGGTCGACACGCATCGCGGCCTGAATACCGGCAGCGCCATCGGCAGCGTGGCCGGCAATGTCCTGATCGACGCGGGATCGTCATTGGCCGTGATCGGCAGCGACGTGCTGGCCCGCCAGGGCAACATCGCCCTGACCGGCCGCGACATCCGCATCGCCGGCGGCGCCGATACCCTGCGCCAGCGCGAGTTGCATGAAATCCGGCAAACCGGCTTGACCGTCACGGCCAGCACGCCTGTCGTCGATGCCGCGCGCACCGGCATCCGCATGGCCGAGGCCGGCAGGAAGGTGGACAACCCCATCATGGCGACCCTGGCCGGCGGCACGGCCGGCCTGGCCGCCCGCAACGCCTATGACGCGGTCAAGGCCGATCCCGGCAGCGCGGGCGGCGCCCGTATCGGCATCGGCCTGGGCAGCAGCACTCAAACCACCACGATGGACCGGCGGGAAACGCTGTCCACCGGTAGCCGCATCGCGGCGGGCGGGGATCTCCTGATCGCGGCGCGCGGCGGCGGCGAGACCTCGACCCTGACCATCACCGGATCCGACGTGTCCGCGGGCAACGACGCCCTGCTGCGGGCCGAGGGCGACATCCTGCTGCGCGCCGCCAGCAACCATACCGAGCAGAACACCCGCAGCAAGAGCCGCGGTGCCTCCATCGGCGTGAGCGTGGCGGTCGGCAAGGACCGGTCCGGTCTCATGCTCGACGTGGGCGTCAGCGGCGGGCGCGGGCGCGAGGACGGTAGCGACGTCACCTGGCGCCCGAGCCGCGTCACGGCGGGCAATGTGCTCGACCTGCAATCCGGCGGCGACACCGGCCTCGTCGGCGCCTCCGCCCGTGGCCGGCGGATCGTGGCCGATATCGCCAAGAACCTGCGCATCGAAAGCCTGCAGGACATCAGCATCTACGCGGCCAGCAACAGTAACGCGGGAATCGCCGCCAGCCTTTGCCTGTATTACTGCGCCGGCCAGGGGGGCTCCATCAGCGGCAGCCTCGGGGCCGGCGCCATGAAGAGCGACTGGCGCTCGGTCACCGATCAGGCCGGCCTGTGGGCGGGGGACCAAGGATTCCAGGTCGACGTGGGGCGCAACACCAGGCTGGTCGGCGGCATCATCGCCGGCAGCGGCAGGGGAGGCGAAGACGGCGCCAACCGCCTGTCGACCGGCACGCTGCAGGTGACGGACATCGACAACCGCGCCCGCTACAGCGGCCACCAGATCGGAATCAGCGGCGGCTACAACGTCGGCGCCGCCACGGGCGACGTCAGCCACCCGGCCGCCACCGGCGCCAACGTGGGCGAACAGGCCGAAGGCGGGGCGCGCGCCAGCGGCCCCGGCGCGCCCCAGTCCAAGTCCGGCCTGGCCGCGAACGCGCCGGCCATTGTCGCCGCCAGCGGCAAGGCCGACTCAAGCACGCGCAGCGCCATCAGCGTCGGCAGCATCACGATCCGCGACCCGGCGGGCCAGCAGGCGCTCACCAACACGTCGGCGGACGAGGTCATCGCCTCGCTCAACCGCGATACCGCGGGCGCGTTGAACACGCTCAAGCCGATCTTCGACAAGGAGAAGATCCAGGCGGGGTTCGACATCGCATCCGAAGCGGCGCGGCAGACCGGCCAGTTCCTGACGAATCGGGCGGCCGAAGCCAAGGCGCTCAAGGACGCCATGGACGCGGCCCCGGAAGGCCCGGCCAAGGAACACCTGCGCGCGCGGTACGAGGACGTCCGGAAATGGGCGCCGGGCGGCGGATACCGCGAAGCGCTGACGGCAGTGACCCTGGCCGCCGGCGGCAACGTGACGGGCGGAGCGAGCCAGTTCGTGCAGGCGGCGGCCGTGGATTATCTGCAAAGCCTGGGCGCCGCCAGGATCAAGGAAATCGCGCCGCTGCTGGGCGGCGAAGGCTCCCCGGGCCACGTGGCCTTGCACGCATTGCTCGGCTGCGCGGGCGCCGCCGCAACCGGCGCAAGCTGCGGCGCAGGCGCCTCCGGTGCGTCCGCGGCCGTCGTCATCGGCCAGCTCATGGAGCACGCGCTTGGCGAGCCGACGAGCAAGCTCGATCCGGCGGAGCGCGAAGCGCGCATCAACCTGGTGACCAGCCTGCTGGGCGGATTGACGGCGGCGTTGGACCCGACTGCCGTGGCGGCGGTGAATGACGCGGCGCGGCTTGAATTGGAGAACAACCAGGCTGTGGTCTTGCCGCCGCCGGCTATGGGTCCGGCCTCGATTGGCGGCACGCTTGGCGGAGTGGGGCGGCGCGGGTCCAACGGCGTATCGAGCGCGGACGAGAACATTGCACGCCACCTGACGCGGGCGTGGAACTGGCTATTCGAGACGGATAGCGGGCCGGAAGAAGCCAGAGGGCCGCTCGAGACGCCGGCCGTGCCGCCGGGCGGTGATGCGCGGGTGCCGGGGTATGCGGGGGATAGACGCGAGACGGGGGGTACGCCTGGGTATGAGGCGGACCGTGGGAGTCCGGGCACGCCGAGCTATGACGCGGAGGGGAATCCGCATCCGGGCGGTAGTTTTACGCCGATGCCGGGGCCGCAAGGGCCCACGGTCATCTTGAGTGAAGATTCAAAGAATATTCATGACATTCTTAGGCCGAACGGAAATCTTATTGGGATTGTCAGCAAAGGATCTACTGAAAATATTCGGACTGTTTCTTCAAGTGAATTTAATAAAATTAAAGGCGATCTCTTGAGTGGCGCCACAGAGTCGGGTGCCTATGCAAAGGGTGACGGAACTTGGTACACCCTTCCGGGTGGAGGGCGTGTAGGTGTTCGGGTATCACGCAATTTCGGGATGACGTTGGATATTAATATTCCTGGCCTCCCTTCTGATCTTAAGATCCATCAAAAATGAATAATGAACCTGTGAATAAATATTTCGGCACTCCCATGAGCGAGTGGATAGCTCGAGTGCCTAACGAATTGGGAGTAGATGCTGTGGGGCTATGGCAGATTATTCCGGTGGGTGCCGATCATTTTGGGCTGTCTGGCGCGGAGCTGGAAGATTTTTCACGTAGATGCATTGTTGCTCTTCTTGAAAAAGGAGCAGTGCCTGTGCGACCTGCTCCATCTCCCATTTTTTGGGAACCTGATTCCGCATACCGAGGATCTCATGAAGATATCGCAAGGCAGATCGTCGATGAATGGAAAAATAACAAATTAGTGCCAGATCACGATGGATTATGGTTTTGTCTTCCCGATGATTGCGCGGGATAGTTTAGAAGGAAGCTCAACGGCAGATGCGGTGGTTCCTGTCGAAGTGAGACTCATGGATTACAGGGGCTAAGCAACTCGCGGAAGATGTTCGCTCATTCTCTGCCGAAGCGGGACATGTCTGGATTATTGAAATTCCGGGTGAGGCGGTCGACAAGTCATATGATCCCGAAACAATGGGTTGGCTCATGACTCCGATTTAAGAAACGCCTCGGTAACTTCTGAGCAGTTAGGGAATATATTGCAACGAGTTAAGGGGGCGAAAGATATCACAGACATCAAGATTGTTGGAAACTAATATGCCTAATAGAGTTTGCGCATGCGGCCATTTGTTTCGGTTGGGAGAAATTCCTTCCCGTGATCAGTGGTTAGTGATTTCTGATATTGCTTATGATGATTTTTTTTCTAATGATGCGAATGCGGAAGAGATCTATAAATCGATGAAAATATTGCTGAAATGCCCGAATTGTGCTCGTTTGTCAGTTTTTTGGGATGGATTCGAAAAATCAGCGTCAATTTACGCGTTGGATAAGTGAATCTGTACGAATTGTGCGCTTGGAGGAGGGTGCTGGTTGTCTTTTATATCGGGTGAATTCTAGACTCTAAGCGGGAATGCGCATTTTGCACTCAGAAACGTTCTTACGATATGCCGGGATATACGGAGGCTTGGGTAGCCGAGGTACACCGAGCTATGACGTGGATGGGTGACTATTCTTGCCGATCCACGGATCGACTCAAATCATCACGGCGTTTCCTGAGATTTCCCTGATTATGACGTATGTACACTTCGCAGTTGTTAATGAAGCATGCCCGGTCTGCGGGCAGGGGCGCGTTCTTGTCGCCTTAGAGGAAGATCATCATTCACTTTTTGTCATATGCGAGGACTGCGAATCTGAATGGAATGAGCCCCGGGAGTCGCACGATGCTTCGAAAGCCGGTCGTGATCAACACTCATTCTTGCGCTGTTTGGAGTTTAATGAGATGAAAGGGCATTCGTGGTATGTCATGGTTGTCAATAAATAATTTCTCTAAGATAGGTTTTCAGGCTGCATTGAAATAAAAACGGCTCTTCTGTGTGGGCATATATTAGATGCTCCGGATAATAGAGAGTTGTTCTTGGTCGAGATCAAGGGCTCGGCTGCTTGGCTCGGAAAAGATAAGTATGGGAATGCATGGTCAGCTCAGATTTTTTCCTAATGGAAAGCAACTCTCGGCTCCAACGAGAAATTGGGGAAATGTGGAAAGTAGCTATTAATGAAAAATCCATAGGGTTTGATCCTGAGGCTGGATTGGCATCGCCAAATAGGCCGGGGTGGAAATGATGAAAGAGCAAGTTCTAACAGTTGAAGAAGCATATCGAGCGATGTTCTATTTTCTTGAGGGAGAGTATGAGCTAACAAAGTCTGATGAGCTGGGGGGGAATCCTTGGTTCATTGCCATGGCATATTTGGACGGATGGGAGACCCGCTGATCCTGCTGCGTGGCAGGACTGGGAAACCGCTGTGCGAAAGGCGTTGTCGACCAATGATAAGGTTTCTTGGAAATCCGGGGATTCAGAAATTTAGTAAACGTGTTGTAAGGCAGAGTGGCCCATAAATGACCTGGTGTATTAAGGTAAGTGGTATGAGCCTACTTGACCGGATTGTCTTGAGCTTGATTGGAAAATGGGTGTCAGCCTGCAATTGCGTCGTGTTGAAGCGGGAAGGCTTAGATAAGCGATCTCGCTCGGGAATTATCGAAGGTGTTTCAAACCCATGTACGTACTGAAAGACTTCTGCTGAAAAACCGCGCCAGAAAAATTCCGGTTTCGTAAGTTGACTCCCACCGACGGCGCCTCGCCCTCATCGCAAGGCAAGGACAACCTGGACGCGTTGGCCAAGGATCAGGCGGCCGGGCGCGTCGACGCCGAGGACTGCGCCTGGGGCGCGCAGATCTTCCTGGACTGCCCTGTGACAATGCCGCGCAGCAAGGGCTCGTGAGCGGATCACGGATCCTTGGTGGCCTGGGTCTTCATGCGCCCACGGGTAGAATCCGATACGCCATATCCATGAAGCATCCAAGATGAGCGAGCATTTTTCCGACGACGAAATCCAGTCGCTTCGACAACACGGCATCGCCCTGTTCGCCGACCGTGTCCTGATCGCGGTCCAACCGCCCATGAGCGAGGCGCGCATCGATGAGATCGAAGCGATGTGCGCCGGCCCCTTGCCCGGTGCGCTGCGCGAATTGTGGCGCCTGACCGCCGGCGGTGAATTGGCCTATGACCTGCATGCGCGGATGGACGGCAACGAAGAAGCGCTTAGTTGGTCCGAACTGTTCTATGACGGCAGCGACCACTACCGCGACCTGGCGGGCTGGATCGAGCACGAGCAGGAATGCGCCGAAGAGGCCGCCGGGGAACGCGGCGAGGCCTGGGACGGCAAGCTGCGTTATCTGCCCATCGGCGGTTTCGAATATTGCGACCGCATTTATGTGTGCCTGGAGCCGGGCGCGCAGGCCGGCGGCATCGTGGCCTGGAAGCAGGGGCTGCCGGGCTGGACGCACGCGCTGCAACAGGATGGCGTTGCGACGATCGCGGCCGATCTGCTTGGCGCGTTTGCCGAGCTGTGCCTGGAGGAAGATCCCGAGGACCCCGACAGCACGGGGATACGCCTGCTGGAGTATCTGGACGAGCGCGTGGCGGATCACGGCATGCCGCAGGCCTTGGCGGACAAGCTGACGGCGTTCTACCGGCGCGCTTTGGTGGACTGGCGCGGACCGTTGGCGGCCGGGACGCTGGGGCGGTCGCCGCGGCTGGCCAATCTGGCATTGAGGCACGCGCTGGCCAACGATGACGGCGCGCTGGTCGGCCAGTTGGCGGCGCAGGGCATGCGCCTGGATCAGCCGTTGCGTGGCAGCGCGACGGCGCTGGATGTGGCGTTGATGCAGCATGCCCACGCGGCGGCGCAGGCGCTGTTGCGGGCCGACGCGCCGGTCAGCGCGGATGTGTTGCATCGCTTCGATCGCCAGCCGCCCGCCGAGTTGGTGGCGCAGTTACTGGCGCGCGGGGCGCGGGCCGACGGCCTGGGCGCCGCGCGTTGCGTGGCATGCGGCGCGCCCGATGCCGCGCGCCTCATCGTTGCCGCTGGTGGCGAGGGGATGGGCGCCGCGTATGCCGAGGCGCGCGACGCCATGCTGACACGTTACGAGGAAGACCTGCGCCGCGTGCGCGCCGGCAAGCTGGGGCACTACCTGGGCGCGGACGGCCTGGCCGAGCGCATCGCGAACCTGCGGGCGTTTTCGATCTGAGGCTGTGCGCGGACGCCGCGCATCTTGCGCCCATCCCGCGCATCCCGCGTATCCCACGTATCCCTATCGCGCCGCGTCCCGCCAGGCCGCGTCGGATGAGCCCAACGCGCTCGCCGGGTAATCCCACGATTCGGGCGTGCCTTCGATCCGCATGGGCGGCTTGACGCGCCGGGCCGGGCCCCATGACGTTTCCTCGATCGCCGCGGACCAGTCCGCTTCGCTTTCCGGGGCCAGCGCCGGCCCGCCTTCCAGCATGCCGCCATGCGTGATCAGCAACTGCGCGCTGCGGGCCAACGACGCGCGCGTGCTGCCGCCGGCGCCCGTCGCAAGCCGTTCGGTCAGCCCGCGGATCGCCGCGGCCGCCATCAGATAGCCGGTGGCGTGGTCGAGCGCCTGGCACGGCAGCGGCACCGGACGGTTGGCGCCTTTGGCGCGCATGCCGGCCTCGGCGATGCCGGTGCTCATCTGCACCAGGCTGTCGAAGCCGCGGCGCGCCTGCCAGGGGCCGCTCCAGCCATAGGCGTCGAGCGACACGTCCACCAGCGTCGGGTTCAACTGGCGGCGGCGCTCGGCGTCCAGGCCCAGGCGCGCCAGGGCGTCGGCGCGGTAGCCGTGGATCAGCACGTCGGCGCCGCCCAGCAGGCGTTCCAGCGTGGCCAGGCCCTCGGCGGACTTGAGGTCCAGGCGCGCGCAACGCTTGCCCAGCACGACTTCGGGCACGGTGCCGGGCTCTTCCCAGCCGGGCGGATCGATGCGCAGCACGTCGGCGCCATAGCCGGCGAGGAAGCGGGTGGCGACGGGGCCGGCCAGGATGCGGGTCAGGTCCAGCACGCGCAGGCCTTGCAGGGGCCGTTGCCGGCGGACGCGCCATTGCGGCCTGGCCGCGGTGGGACCGGCGTCGCGGTGCAGGAGCGGCTCCTCGGCCACGCCGCGGCCTTGCGGGTGCTGGCGCCAGGCGTCGATGCCGCGCATGGCCGCGGCGCAGCCGTTGCGGGCGACCACGGCCGCTTCCAGTTCGTCGGCGCGCCAGCGCGACACGGCCTGGGCCACGGCGTCGCGGTCGGCGGCCACGCCCAGCACCGCCAGGGCGGCGTCGCGGTGATGAGGCGCGTTGGTATGCAGCCGGATCCAGCCGTTCGCGGCGCGGTAGTCGCCCGCCACGGCGTCCCACAGCGGCGGCGCGCTCCAGCCGACCGGACGCAAGGTGGTACCGAACCAGATCGAGGCCAGGCGGCGGTCGACCGTGACCTGGCCGATGGCGCCAGGACCGGTCGAATCCGGGCCGGCCGCGCCGGCGCCGGCCGCCGCGAATTCAGCCATGGCCAGCCCGGCCGCGCCAATGGCGGCGGTGGCGAATTCGGTGACGGCGAAGACAGATGGCAAGGCGCCTTCGCCGGTGATGGCCACGCGCGCCAGGTGCGCGGGGTCGCCGCCGGCCGCCAGCCAGAACTGGCGCAGATAGTCGGCAATGGCGGGCGAGGGCGGGAGGGCGTTGGCGGACATGAGGCTTCCTGGTCGTTTGAGAATGCCGTCAGGATTATTCTTCTCGTATTAATTGTCAATATTGATTAATCTAATCAACTTATTGGTCCAGCCTCAGGGCATGACGGTCGCCATGCCGTGCCCGGGCCTCGTTTTCCCTTCGTTTCCCCCTTCGTAGCTGAACGCCGTCCGCCACCGTCCGCCCTCATGCCCGATTACCTGACTTCCGCCGCCGCGGCCGCCCGTCTGGGCGTGTCGCGCCAGACCCTGTATGCCTATGTGAGCCGCGGGCTGCTGCACGCCGAGTCCGGCGCCACCCCACGTGAAAGCCGCTACCTGGCCGAGGATGTGGACAGGCTGGCGGCGCAGCGCACGCGCGGGCGCAAGCCCAGGGAGGTGGCCAAGGCCACGCTGAATTGGGGGCTGCCGGTGCTGGAGTCCGCCATCACGCTGATCGATGACGGGCAGCTGTTCTATCGCGGGGAAAGCGCCGTGGCGTTGGCCGGTTCGCGTTCGGTGGAGGCGGTGGCGGCGCATCTTTGGCAGTGCGACCAAGCCATGGCGTTCGGCGCGCCCGCGCCGGTGTTGCCGGGCGACCTGGCGGCGTTGTTCGCGCGGCATCGCGGCCAGCGCGCCGAGGCCGCGTTGTTGCCGTTATTCACGGCGGCCAGCGATGACGACGCCACCGCGTTGTGGCAGCGCTCGCCCGAGCGCCAGGCGCAGGGCTGCGGCGCGCTGGTGCGCACGCTGGCGGCCTGCCTGTTGCAGACCCCGCCAGACGACGCGCCGATCCACGCGCAATGCGCCCGCGCCTGGGGCGTGGACGAGGCGGGCGCGGACCTGATCCGCATGGCCCTGGTGCTGTGCGCCGACCACGAATTGAACGCCTCCAGTTTCACCGCGCGCTGCATCGCGTCCACCGGCGCCAGCCTGCGCGCCGGCATCGTGGGCGGGCTGGCGGCGCTGACGGGCGGCCGCCACGGCGGCACCACGGCGCGCGCCGAGGCGATGTGGGATGAACTGGAACGCGGCGATGCCGGCGCGGACGCCGGCCAGCGGCTGGCGCGTGGCTTGCGCGAACGGTTGGCGCGGGGCGAAGATCTGCCGGGTTTCGGGCATCACCTGTATCCGGCCGGCGATCCGCGCGCCAGCGCCTTGCTGGCGCGGATACTGCCGCGGCGTCCCGACTGGCAGGCGCTGATCGAACAGGCGTTCCAGCTGGCCGGGCAGCGGCCGTCGGTGGACTTCGCGCTGGTGGCGGTGCGGCGCCACCTGGGGCTGCCGCCGGGCGCGGCCTTCGGCTTGTTCGCGCTGGGGCGCTCCATCGGCTGGCTGGCGCACGGGCTGGAGCAGCGCGGCAGCCAGGATGTGATCCGGCCGCGCGCGGCCTATACCGGCGCGCATCCCGACGCGGCTTGAACGCGGCGTCCGGCGCTGACACGGCATGCCGTGTCGGCGCCGTGGGGCGCGGTACGGCGCGCGCCGCGGGCGTCAGGCCTTGGACAGCGTGACCTGGCCGAACGTCATCCAGACGTGCGCGGTGTCCGAGGCCTGCGCGCGGTAGGAACCGCTGGCCTCGCCCAGCCGCATGGCGACGGCGGTGAATTCCCAGGCCAGGGCGTCGTCGCAGGGCACCTTGCGGTGGGTGTACGCCTCCAGGCCATGGGCCTTGCCGAAGGCCAGCGCCAGCTGGGCGTGTTCGGCCAGTTCGGCGGGCACGGAGGGATGATCCCAGCCCCACAGGAAGCTGCCGTCCTCGCTGTTGGAGGTGCCGACGATCTGCACCGGCGCTTGCGCGGTGATGCCGCCGGGCAGCTGGAACACGATCAGGCCGCTGTCCATGTCCACGGACCATTGTTCGGCTTCGTCCAGGTGCCAGGTGGCGCAGTGCGCCGAGGTGGCGGCGCGCATGCCTTCCAGGCTCTGGGCGATGTAGGCGGAAACGTCGAAGGGCTGCGTGGTGTCGGACATGCGGGGCTTTGCGGGTGATGGAAAACCGATAGGGTACCCGCAAAGGCATGCTGCCGTGACGTAGTGGCGATGGCCTCGCGCCGGTCCCTGCCTAGTTCCGGGGACGCGCCAGCGCGTAGACGCGGGTAGCGCGTCCGTAATGCGTTTCGACGGCGCGGAAGGTGAAGCCCAGTTTCTGCAGCACGCGCTGCGATCCCAGGTTGTCGGGCCAGGTGACGGCCAGCAGCTCCGCGCAGTCGAGCGCGCGCCAGGCGTAATCGCACAGCTGGCGCGCCGCCCCGGTGGCATAGCCGCGTCCCCAGGCTGACCGTTGCAGGCGGTAGGCCAGCTGCAACGCGCCAGTGTCTTCCAGCCGTGTCAGGCTGATCCAGCCCACCGCCACGCCGTCAGGATCGACGACCGCCCAGTGGCCGATCGCGTCGGGCGGCGTCTTCAGCCAATCCAGCAGTTCCTGGCGGCGCGCCTGGGTGGCGGGCTTGACGCCGGTGCTGTGGCGCATGACCTCGGGGTCGGATTCCAGGGCCAGGATCATGGGCACGTCGTTTTCGCGCAGGCGGCGCAGCGTGACGGTCGGGGCGGGCGGCATTGTGGCGGCGCTCAATACGTCAGCGGCGCGCCGGTCACGACTTCGTACAGGAACCGGTCCAGCCGCTCGGTCTGGCCATCGGGCCGGTCGAAGAAGGGGGCTTTTTCCAAAGCCGGCAGCGTGGTTTCCAGGTAGGCGTGGATCAACGGGAAGCGCGGGCCGTGTTCGGCTTCGCCGGCCTGCATCTTGATGGCCAGCAGCGCGTTGATCTCGTCGCGCAGCGCGGGGTCGGTGACCATGGCATCGGCCAGGTCGGCAAAGCGCATCGGCGGGATGCCGCGGCCGCTGTCGATCCATTGCGCGGCCAGCATCGGACGCAGCACGTACAGGTATTTCTTGAGCCGCACCGTGTCGCCCTGCAGTGATTCGCGGAAATTGCGGCCGGCCATGGACACGTAATGCCAGCGGCCCTTCATGTGCGAGAAATACGCGCTGCGAAAGTGCCGCAGCCAGGCGCTGGTGGCCTCGTCCTGGCGGTACAGCACGGGCGAATCCAGCCACTCGAACAGGGTGGGGTTGGAGCCGCGCAGCAGTTGCAGCGCCTTGCGCAATTCCCAGCCGGACACGTCCAGCTCGTCGTCGATGGGCAGTTCGATCACGTCGCGCTGGGGCGCCACGCGCAGGTACCAGTCCAGCTTGTGCACGTACAGGAAGCGCACGTCGTAGTCGCTGTCGGGCGAGGCGAAGCCCCAGCCGCGGCTGCCGGATTCGCAGGCGAGCAGGACGCGCACGTCGTGACGCTGTTCGATGTGTTCCAGCGTGGCCATGACGCGTTCGCGGACGGCCGGATCGATGGGATGGGCATGCAGGATCGAGGTCATGCGTCCAATGCTAGCACTTCGTCCCGCGGGCGCGATGCGCGTGGCGAGCGGCGGCGCGTTGCGGTCCCGCGCGCGTTTGCCATTCAATGATTAGGCGGCTTATCATGTGCCTCCATATCAATTTTCCGAAAGCACATGCCAGCCGTTCATCCCGCCATGTTGGAACCCAAGCACCATGCCTTGCTCGACGAGGCCGCCCGTCGCGGGCTGCCTTCGTCCGACGGTATCCGGCTGTGCTTCCAGGTGCTGGCCCTGGCCGGCGCCATCGACCGCGACTGCGCCGCGCGCCTGGCGCCACGGCAGTTGTCCGAAGGCAAGTTCGTGCTGTTGTTCCTGCTGCATGGCCAGGCCGGCGGCCTGTCGCCGCACGAGCTGGCGGCGCGCGCGGGCGTGACCCGCGCCACCGTCACGGGCCTGCTCGACGGCTTGGAACGCGATGGCTTCGTGTTGCGCCAGCCGGGCCAGGACGACCGGCGCCGCGTCACCGTGACGCTGACGCCCAAGGGCAGGGCGGCGGCGGCGCGCCTGTTCAAGGAGCACGCGCAATGGATCGGCTCGCTCTTCGACGGCCTGTCGCAAGCCGAGCGGCGCCAGCTTGGCGACCTGTTGGCCAAGGTCTGGCGCGGCACCGACAGCGGGCGCGCGGCGCCGGCCGGAGCCGCGCCATGAGCGCCGCGAAACCCGCCGGCCGCGGCGTCAAGGACATCGGCGCCGATCGCCTCGCGCAACTGAACGCCGGCGCGCCGGCCACGCACCTGACCGAATGCCTGGCGGTGGACTTCGCCCGCCTGATGCAGGCGCTGGCGCCCGAGGTCGGCGCCGCAGGCATCGCGCGCATGCGGGCCGCGGCGGCGCTGGGAATTTCCCGGCGCATGGCGCTGGCGGCGCGGATCCTGGGGGAAAGCCTGGGCGAACCCGGCATGGCGCGCATGGCGGCGCAGGCGTCGGATACCGCGCGCGGCTGGGCCTGCTTCATGGTGGGCGCCGCGCCGGGCCTGTCGCTGGCGCAGCGCCTGGCGCGGATCCGGCCGCTGGCCGACGACGCGCATTTCGGTGTGCGCGAATGGGCCTGGCTGGCGGTGCGGCCGGCGCTGGCGGCGGACCTGGACGCGGCCCTCGCGCAACTGCAGGCGTGGACGGCATTGCCGTCCGAGCGCCTGCGCCGCTTTGCCAGCGAAGCGTTGCGGCCGCGCGGCGTCTGGTGCGCGCACATCGCCGCGCTCAAGGCGGATCCGGGGCAGGCGCTGCCGCTGCTGGAGCCGCTGCGCGCCGATCCGGCGGTCTATGTGCAGGATTCGGTGGCGAACTGGCTGAACGATGCCAGCAAGGACCAGCCGGACTGGGTCCGGCGGGTGTGCGCGCGCTGGCTGACGCACAGCCCGGTCGCGGCGACGCAACGCATCTGCCAGCGGGCGCTGCGCACCATCGGGGCGTAGCGCGCCGCGGGCCGCGCAGGCCACGCGGCTATCGATCGCCATTGCGAACGGGCCGCGAGCTGTTCAAGCGTGCGCTTCGGCCGCCAGCGCGGCCTGCACGGCGGGGCGCGATTCGACGCGGCGCTGGAAATGCACCAGCTCCGGCCAGCGCGCCAGGTCCACGCCGAGTTGGGGCGCCCAACGCAGCACCGCGTACAGGTAGATGTCGGCCACGCCGTAGCGGTCCTGCACCAGGGCCTGCCGCGCGTGCAGCGCGGCGGCGACGTAGTCCAGGCGCTTTTCCAGGCGACCCTGCCACCACGCGCGCGCCGCCTCGGGCAGATCGCGGTTGAACAGCGGGCCGAAGCCGCCGTGGATTTCCGCCGAGATGAAATTCAACCATTCCTGCAACTGGCTGCGGCCCCAGCTGCCCGCGGGCGGCGCCAGGCCGGCTTCG
Source organism: Achromobacter sp. RW408 (assembly GCF_003184165.1). Taxonomy (NCBI): domain Bacteria; kingdom Pseudomonadati; phylum Pseudomonadota; class Betaproteobacteria; order Burkholderiales; family Alcaligenaceae; genus Achromobacter; species Achromobacter sp. RW408. Next base: position 987,486 of record NZ_QHHO01000049.1, on the reverse strand, counting down.
GGCCGCAGGTCGGCCAGGTATTGGCTGATGGCCGGGCCTTCGGTCAGCACCCGGCCGTCGTCCAGCCGCAGCGCGGCCACATAGCCCTTGGGATTGATGGCCAGGAAATCGCCGCCGTCGGCGGTGCGCTTGCTGCGGTTGTCGACCCGCACCAGGGTGAAGGGCAGGTCGAGTTCGCGCAACAGGATGTGGGGCGAGAGCGAGCAGGTGCCGGGAGCGTAATAGAGTTTCATGCGGGCAATCCGGAAGAAGGGAACGCCAGGATGCCGCGCCGCCAAACATCCGTAAAATTACTTCTTCATAAACATGCAATAAGCTGGGCTGATGCCATGATGAACCTGATTCACTGGCGGCTGCTGCTGGCGGTGGTGGACGCCGGCAACATCACGCACGCGGCAAGGCAGGTGGGCATGACGCAATCGGGCGCCAGCCAGGCCATCGCGCAACTCGAACACCACCTGGGCGCGCCGCTGTTCACCCGCGAACGGCGCCAGAGCGTGCCGACCGCGTTGGGGCTGCGGGTCGCGCACGAGGCCCGCGCCATGCTCGCCGCGCTCGACCGCATCCAGGCGCTGGCGCGCGAGGCGGTCGGCGCGCCGGGCGGGGTGTTGCGGCTGGCCAGTTTCCCGATGGTGTTCTCGACCATCCTGCCGCCGGTGCTGCGGCGTTTCCGGCAATTGCATCCGGCCATCGACGTGGTGCCGCTGGAGGCCAGCGACAGCGAGATCGAAGACCTGCTGGCGGCGGACACCGTGGACGTGGGCGTGGTGTTGAATCCGCCTGCCGGCCGCGCCACCTGTCCGCTGGGCGAGGACCACTGGGTGGCGGTGCTGCCGGCGGCGCATCCGCTGGCGCGCGGCGCGTCGGTGGCGCTGGCGCAATTGGTGGCGCAGCCTTTCGTGCTGGCCACCGGCGGTTGCAGCGTGCATGCCGGCAGCGTGGCGGCGGACGCCGGCCTGGCGCTGGCCGACGTGCGCGCCACCGTGATGGAGTGGTCCAGCGCGCATGCGCTGGTGCGCGACAATGTCGGCGTGGCGTTGGTGCCGGAACTGACCCTGCCGGAGAACCGGCGCGGCTTGCGGGTGTTGCCGCTGGCCGAGCCGGTGCGGCGCCGTTTCGCGCTGGCCGCGTCGCCGGCCGCCGCCGGCTCGGCCGCCGTGCAGGCCCTGTTCGCAATGTTGCGCCAGGATGACCGCCGCGCCTGACGCGGCGGGGCGCGGCGCCGCGCGCGGTCATCGCGGCGACATCGTGGCCGCCTACCATCAGCGCTTTTGGCCGAGGTCCTATGATCATCCGCAATGCGCAAGCCGGCGACAGCGCCGACATCGTTGAACTGCTGGCCCAGCTGGGCTATCCCGGCACCGCGGGTTTCGTGCCGGAGAAGATCGAGCGCCTGCTGGGGCACCGCGACGCCGAACTGCTGGTGGCCGAGGACGGCGGCCGGCTGCTGGGGTTCATCGGCCTGCATTTCATGGTGCAGCTGGCGCTGCCGGGGGACTTCTGCCGCATCACCTATTTCTGCGTCAGCGACGCGGCCCGCGGCAGCGGCGTGGGGCGGGCCCTGGAAGAGGCGGCCGAAGCGCTGGCGCGCGCCCGCGGCTGCGACCGCATCGAGGTGCATTGCCACGAGCGCCGCGTCGATGCGCACCGCTTCTACTATCGCCAGGGCTACGCGGAATCGCCCAAGTACCTGATGAAGTCCTGCCGCGGCTGAGCGGCGGCGGGGGCGGACAGGTTGGCCTGCCGGCCTTGCTCTCGTGTAGTCTTGCCCGTACCAACGACAAGTCCAAAGGACGGGCATGGAAGAGACAACCCAACAGACAAATCAAGAGGCCATCCCAGGCCAGCCGCTCGACTGGGCGGCGCTGGTCGACGACCTGAACCGGCTGCTGCGGCTCAAGACCACGGTCATCGGCATGAAGCTCTACCAGGACGAAGCGGCGCTGGCCGGCGTGAAGGGACTGCGGCGGCCCAAGGCCACCCACACCACCGACCAGATCGTCGGCATGGCGGCGCGGCTGGGCTGGACCGTCGGCATCACCGGCGATGACCTCGTCGGGGCGCAGTGCCGCGCGGTGATCGGCCTGGGGCCGCAGGACGAGGCCTGGCGCAGCGGCAAGGAATACGTCGGCGTCTGGCACGCCACCGAGGCCGACGCGCGCGCCCGCCAGGAAGCCCTGTCTTGTGTGCCGGCGGGCAGGTATCGGGCCATGGTGGTGTCGCCGCTGGCCTCGGGCCGGCTCGATCCGCCCGACATCTGCCTGGTGTACGCCACGCCCGGGCAGATGATCACCCTGATCAACGGCCTGCAATGGAAGAACTACCGGCGCTTCGACTGGAGCGTGGTGGGCGAGACCGCCTGCGCCGATTCCTGGGGGCGGGCGCTGGCCACCGGCGAGCCCAGCCTGTCCTTGCCCTGTTATGCCGAGCGCCGCTACGGCGGCGTGCCGGACGAGGAAATGCTGATGGCGCTGCCGCCGCGCTACCTGCCCATGGCGATCGAGGGAATGAAGGCCTTGTCGGCCAATGGCCTGCGCTATCCGATTCCGCCGTATGGCATCCAGAACGACGTGCGCGCCGGCATGGGCGTGAGCTACGCGCAGCCGCCGCGCGCCTGAGGCGAAGCCGCCAGCCACGGGCGCCGCGCCTGGCCTGAATTGGCCCCGGACCGGGCCGTGGCCCTGGCCGTCAGGCGCCCGCCAGCGCCGCCGCCAGCGTGCGCGCGGCCGGCCCCAGCGGCTGGTCGATGCGGTGCGCCAGGTAGACCTCGGTGGCCACCTGGCTGCCGCGCCCCAGGCTGCCGGTGGGCAGGCGTAGCAACCGGCCCTCGGCCAGGTCGCGTTCGACCAGCCACAGCGGCAGCCGGCCCCAGCCGACGCCGGCCAGGATCAGCGCATGCTTGGTGTCCTGCCCGCTGACCCGGCAGGTCTGCGGCGACAGCACCGCGAAGTCACGGCCGGCGCTGAGGGTGGATGGGTCGATCTGCACCACCTGCAGGTGGTCGGCCAGTTCGGGCGTGGCCAGTGGCGCGCCGTCGGCCACGCGCGCCGCCAGGGGATGGTTGGCGCCGACCACGGCGACCATCTGCACCGAGGACAAGGCCTGCATGGCGATGCGCGGATGGCGGAAATGCTCGCCGGCGATGATGCCCAGTTGATGGCTGCCGTCCAGCAGCGCGGCGATGGGGCCGCCCAGCGGCAGCACCGCGACGCGCGTGGCCACGGACGGATAGGCGGCGCGCAGGCGGTTCAGCGCGGCGCCAACCTGGGCGATGGGGTACAGGGTGTCCACCACCAGCGACAGTTCCAGCTCCACCCCTTCGCCCAGCCCCTGGGCGCGGGCGCGCATGGCGTCCACCCGCAGCAGGATGTCGCGCGCGTTGGCCAGCAGCGCCTGGCCTTCCGGTGTCATGACGGGCCGGTGGCCGCCGCGGTCGAACAGCTTCACGCCCAGCTGCGTTTCCATGTTGGCGATGGCGTGGCTGACGGCCGACTGCACTCGCGCCAGCTGCTTGGCCGCGGCGCGGAAACTGCCGGTGTCGGCCACGGCGGCGAACACGCGTAGCTGATCCAGGGTGAGGGCGTCTATCATCGTGCGTCCTGATCTATTTTCAAGATCGGTTCCATCAAAAGATTATCACTTATCAGAATCGGTTCCGGCCGGCATGCTGGCGGCATTGCAAGCGAGGAGAGGCAAGGATGGACAAGGTGGAAGGCGCGGCGCGGGCCGGCCAGCCGGCGGCGACCCGTTGGGGGGCGGTGCTGGCGATCGTGGGCGCCGGGGTGGTGGCGTCTTTGCAGGTGGGCAAGGTGATCATCGCGGCGCCGCTGCTGCGCCGTGACCTGGGACTGGACCTGGCGTCGATCGGCACGCTGACGGCGGTGTTCTCCATCCTGGGGATGGTCGGCGGCATCGCCGCCGGCGGCATCATTGCGCGCTTTGGCGCGCGCCGCATGCTGCTGTGGGGCCTGGCCACGGTCGCGGCGGGCACGGCGGCGGGCGCGCTGGCGCCGGGTTATGGCGTGCTGCTGGCCTCGCGCGTGGTCGAGGGCCTGGGCTTCCTGCTGATCACGGTGGCCGGGCCGGCGGCCTTGCAGCGCCTGGTGCTGCCGTCCAGCCGCGACCTGGCGTTCGCGCTCTGGAGCTGCTACATGCCGGCGGGCATGGCGATCGCCATGCTGGCCTCGCAGGCGTTTGGCGACTGGCACGCCTATTGGTGGTGCGCCGGCGCCGCCGCGGTGATCGCGCTGGGCTGTATCGCCGCGCTGGCGCCGCCGGTGCCGGGCGGCGCGGCCCTGTCCTGGAACGGTTTGCGCCGCGACACCACGGACACCCTGGGCGCGGCCGGGCCGATGCTGCTGGCGGCCTCGTTCACGCTCTACAGCCTGATGTTCTTCGCGCTGTTCACCTTCCTGCCGGTGTTGCTGATGGACAAGCTGGGCCTGCCGCTGGCCACCGCCGGCCTCTACAGCGCGGTCGCCAGCGCCGCCAACATCATCGGCAACCTGGGCGCCGGCGTGCTGCTGTCGCGCGGCTGGCGCCGTTCGACCCTGATTGCCTGCGCCAGCGTGGCGATGGGCGTGGTGGCGCTGCTGATCTTCCGATCGGTGTTCGCGGCGATGCCGACGTTCCTGCTGTGCGTGCTGTTCTCGGCCGTGGGCGGCCTGATCCCGGCGACGCTGCTGGGCACGGCGCCACTGGTGGCGCCGCGGCCGGCGCTCACGGCGGCCACGGTGGGCCTGGTGATGATGGGCAGCAACCTGGGGCAGGTGATCGGCCCGGTGACGGTGGGCGGGGTGATCGACCGCTATGGCTGGGCGCAGGCTTCGCTGATCGTGGCGGCCGCGGCGTTGGGCGGCGTGGCCATCGCCTGGCGCCTGCGGCGGCTGAACGGCGCGCAACTGTAGGCGCCGTCGCCACCCCGGCATCGATTGTCATGCGGGCGGCCTATCATGGAGGCTCGCATCCCGTGGAGTCCCCATGTCTACGCCTGCCCCGCGCCTGGTCATTTTCGATTGTGACGGCGTCCTGATCGACAGCGAAATCATCGCCGCGCGCGCCCAGTCGCGCGCGCTGGCCGAACACGGCATCGCCATCACACCGCAAGAAGCTGCCCGGCGCTTCGCCGGCATCCCCGATGCCGACATGTGGCAGACCCTGCAGGAAGAGAACGCGCGGCCGCTGCCGCCGGAATTCCCGCGCCAGTACGCCGACCGCCTGCAGGACACCTTCCGCCAGGAATTGCGCGCGTTGCCCGGCGTGCACGAGACCCTGGCGGCGTTGCGCCAGCGCGGCATCGAGTATTGCGTGGCCTCCAGCAGCACGCCGCCCAAGCTGGAAGCGGCGCTCAAGCTGGTGGGGCTGTGGGAGGCGTTCGCGCCCAATGTATTCAGCACCGCGCAGGTGGCGCATGGCAAGCCGGCGCCGGATGTGTTCCTGTTCGCCGCGCGCCAGATGCGCACCGCGATCCTGGAATGCGTGGTGGTCGAGGACAGCGTGCCCGGCGTGCGCGCCGCCCGCGCCGCGCGCATGCGGGCGGTGGGCTACATCGGCGCCTCGCACAACGGGCCGGACCAGCGCAAGCGCCTGCTGGACGAAGGCGCGTTCGAGGTCATCAGCGACCTGCAGCGCCTGTCGGAGATCATCTAGGGCCGCCACGCGCCCGGGCCGCCTGGCATGGGCGCGGTGGCGACGCGCCCATCAACGGCTCTTGGCGATCACGCCCGTCATGTATTCGTGCAGATCCCGGAAATCCTTGACCGTCCAGGCATGCGGAGGCACCTTCACGCCATTCTCGCGCAATGTCCTGGGAATGAGGTCGCCGTTGGGGCGGAGGATGACCGAGGACACGATGACACCCGGATAGTCGATCAGCCGCTTCTTGAACGCCGCGGTGGTGAGGTCCGGGGTAGGCGGATTGCTTTTCCTGGCCAATGGCCCGGTGCCCTTGATGTCCGCGCCGTGGCACATGGCGCATCGCTGCTGGAAGAGATTCCTGCCGTTGATGTTCTCGGCCAGGGCCGGCGGCGTTTGAATGAGCGCGGAGAATCCCAGCGCGGCGATGCATGCTGTTTTTGTTTTCATGTCGTCGTGTCGTATCGATCGGGCCCCAGGACGGGGGCCCGGCATTCTAGACCGTGGCCGCGGGCCTCGCCACGCGCCGATGCTAGGCGGGCAGCGGCTCGGGCTTGACCCGCACCGCGCGCAGCACGCCGATCATCAGCAGCACGATGCCGGCCAGCGTCAACGGCTGCGGCAGGCTGCCTCGCAGGATGAAGGCATAGGCCAGCGCGGCCAGCGTCTCGAACACGATCAGTTGCCCGGCCAGCGCGGTCGGCAGGCGCTGGCTGGCTTCGTTCCAGCACAGCGTGCCCAGCCACGAGGCGAACAGGCCGATGATGATCATGAGCCCCAGGAACACCTCGGGACGCGGGCCCAGCGGCATGTCGAAGCCACTGCCGGTGGCGGCCATGCCGCCCCACAACAGGCCATAGCCGGCCAGCGCCAGCGGCAGGGTGGCCACGCCCTGGGCGGTGGCCCAGGTGCGCGGACTGCGGCCAGGATGGTCGCGCAGCCAGTCGGCGTTGCGCAGCGGATACCAGGTCCAGCACGCCACCGCGCCCAGCGCCAGCACGGCGCCGATCGCGTAGCGCGACAGGTCGGCATCGGCTTGCTGGCGCAGGGCTTGCAGTTCCGCCTGGTTGACGCAGGCGATGCCCAGCGCGATCAGCGCCAGCGAGGGCGCCAGCCGCTTCCAGGGCAGCCGGCCGTCGCGGCGCGCGTTGCGCAGGTTGGCGCAGATGGCGATCACCACTGGCAGCGTGCCGATGATCATGGTCGGCACCGGGCCGCCGGCGCGCTGGATGGCGCTGGCCAGGCACAGGTAGTACAGCAGGTTGCCGATGGCGGCCAGCTTCAGGGCCTCGATCCAGTCAGCGCGACTGAGCTGGCGCAGCGCCTTGCGGTCCAGCCAGGCCAGCGGCAGGGCGATCAGGCCGAAGGCCAGGTAGCGCGCCACCGATTGCAGGGCGGCGGGGTATTCCGGCAGCAGTAGCGGACCGACGAAAACCAGCCCCCACATCAATCCGGCCGCCAGGGCGTACAAGGTTCCTGCCCACATGAAGATTCCCTACGTGTATGCGATAGACGGGGCAGTCTAGCGGCGGCTGGCGAGGCCGGTCTTGTACCAGATTGCTGCGCGCCGCGACCCTGGCGCGGCTGCCGGGCGGCTCAGGCCCGCACCTGCTTCTGGTAGCGGGCGGGCGTGACGCCGTAGCGGCGGGTGAAGGCGCGGGTCAGGTGGGCCTGGTCGGTCAGGCCGGCGGCCAGGGCGGTCTGGGCCGGCGTTTCGCCGGCGGCCAGCAGGCGCTTGGCCTCGAACAGGCGCAGCGCCATCAGCGTCTGCTGCGGCGTGGCGTGGTAGTGCGCCTGGAAGCTGCGCAGGAAGTGGAACGGACTGAGGCCGGCGACGGCGGCCAGTTCCTCCAGCGTCAGGCGGCGCGCCAGGTTGGCGCGCAGGTAGTCGATGACCGGCGCGAAACGCGGCGCGCCTTGCGCGCGCGGCGGTCGCGGCACACGGGCGTGGCGGCGGAATTCGGCCAGCAACGCGAACAAGGCGCTATCGAACGCCAGCGGCTCGCGCGCGCGCCACAGGGTGTCCAGCAGGGCGGTGACGCGTTGGGCGCCGGCGGGGTCGTGGCCCACCGCGCAATCGAACCACCAGGCGGCCTCGCCCGTCACCTGCTCGACCACGTCGGGGTCGATGTACGCCATGCGGTAGCGCCAGCCGCCCGCGGTCTCGGCGCGGCCGGTGTGCAGTTCGTCGGGATTCATCAGCACCACCGAGCCCGAGGGCGCCAGGTGCTCGGCGCCCCGGTAGCGAAAACGCTCCACGCCGGCTTCGATGGCGCCCAGGCCGAAGGCTTCGTGGGTATGCGGTTCGAAGGCGTGGCGGATGATGTGGGCGCGGTACAGCTCGATGCCGGGCCGCTGCGCCAGGCGCCGGAATTCGGCGCGGTCATCGGCATGGTCGAAGGCCTGCGGCACGCCCGCGAGCGGCGGTTCGGCGTGCGTGTCAGGCGCGGCGCGGAGGCCGCCGGCGGCGGGATGGGATGAGGCCATGGCGGGATTTAAGCACGTCCGCCCGGGATCGGCATGCGCCATCGCGGGCGCCGACCGGCGGCCGGGCCGCGGCGATCCGGCGCGGCGGGGGCATCAAGGCGCGCGCATGGCCCGCGCCCGCGCCAGCAGCATTTCACGCTCGCGGGCGTTGCGCGTCATACCGGCGGCGCGCTCGAATTCGGCCAGCGCTTCGGCATGGCGCCCGAGCTTGGCCAGCAGGTCGCCGCGCACGCTCGGCAGCCAGTGGTAGTTGGCCAGCGCCGGGGCGCGCGCCAGCTCATCCGCCAGGTCCAGCCCGGCCTGCGGGCCGAAGGCCATGCCCACGGCAACGGCGCGGTTCAGTTCCACTACGGGCGACGGCATGGCCTGCGCCAGCGCGTCATACAGCGCCACGATGCGCGCCCAGTCGGTGTCCTGCGGCTGGCGCGCGCGGGCGTGGCAGGCCGCCAGGCCGGCCTGCAGCGCGTACGGGCCGCTGGCGCCGCCCAGGCTTTCGGCGCGCGCGAGCGCGGCCAGGCCGCGCCGGATCAGCAGCGTGTCCCAGCGACCGCGATCCTGTTCCAGCAGCAGCACCGGCCGGCCTTCGGCGTCGCTGCGCGCATGCAAGCGCGAGGCCTGCAGTTCCATCAGCGCCACCAGCCCGTGCACCTCGCTCTCGTCGGGCGTCAGCTGCGCCAGGATGCGGCCCAGCCGCAGCGCTTCGTCGCACAGCGCCGGGCGCATCCAGTCTTCGCCGGCGGTGGCGGCATAGCCTTCGTTGAAGATCAGGTAGATCACTTCCAGCACCGAGGCCAGCCGCGCCGCGCGTTCCCGCGGCCCGGGCACCTCGAACGGCACGCGCGCCGCCGTCAGGCTGCGCTTGGCCCGCACGATGCGCTGGGCGATGGTCGACTCCGAGGCCAAGAAGGCGCGCGCGATCTCGGCGGTGGACAGCCCGCCCAGCAGACGCAGCGTCAGCGCCACGCGCGCCTCGGTCGACAGCAGCGGGTGGCAGGCGGTGAACACCAGGCGCAGCAGGTCGTCGCCGATGTCGTCCTGGCGCGCGGCGTCCAGCGCCTCGACGAAATCGGGTTCGACGTCGGCCTGCAGCGCCTCCAGTTCGTGGCCGATCTGCTCGTGCTTGCGGCGATGGATGGCGTCCAGCCGCAAGCGGTCGCGGGCGCGGTTCTTCGCGGTGGTCATGAGCCAGGCTCCCGGGTTGTCCGGCACGCCGGTCGCCGGCCAGCGCTCCAGCGCGGCCACCAGCGCGTCCTGGGCCAGTTCCTCGGCCAGGCCGACATCGCGCACCAGGCGCGCGACGCCGGCGATGACGCTGGCGGCCTCGATGCGCCAGACGGCTTCGATGGCGCGGTGGGTTGCCGCCGATCCGGCCGTCGTGGTCATGCCTGCGGCGTCGCGCCGGGTTCCATGTAGAACACTTCCCAGATGTGGCCGTCCAGGTCGTCGAAGCCGTGTCCGTACATGAAGCCATGGTCCTGCGGCGGGCGCGGCGCCGTGCCGCCGGCCGCCTTGGCGCGCGCGACCAGGTCGTCGACCTCGGCGCGGCTTTCGCACGAAAGCGCGATCAGGGATTCGGTGGCGCCCTTGGCATCGACGACCGGTTTGTTGGTGAAGCCCTGGAAGAAGTCCTTTACCAGCAGCATGACGTAGATGTTGTCGCTGACGACCATGCAGGCGCCCTGGTCATTGGTGAACTGCGGATTGAAGCTGAAGCCCAGGCTCTTGAAGAAGGCCTGCGATTTCGCCATGTCGGCGATGGGGAGATTGACGAAGATCTGCTTGTGCATGATGGGTCTCGTGGCGTGGGGCGTTGAAGGGGCGGCGCGGCTCACTGGCCGTTGCCGGGCAGTTCGCGGAAGCGGTCGATTTCCTTGCCGGGGCCGAAATCGTCCAGTTCATACAGCTGGCGCACCTCGATTTCGCAGGGCTGGCCGGGGAAGGGGTCGGGAAAGCGCAGCGTCCATTGCAGGGCTTCCTCGCGCGAACGCACCTGGATCATGGTGTAGCCGGCCACCAGCTCCTTGGTGTCGGCGAACGGCCCGTCGATGACCTGGCGCTGGCCGCGGTCGTCGTAGCGCACCCGCCAGCCCTTGGACGAAGGCTGCAGGCCGCTGGCGTCGAGCAGCACGCCGGCCTTGGCCAGGCCTTCGTGGTAGGTCGCCATGGCATCGAGCAGGCTGGCCTCGGGCAGCTTGCCGGCCTCGCTGTCGGCGTTGGCGCGGACGATGATCATGAATCGCATCGGGGATCTCCTGGTATCGATGGGCCCGGCCACAAGGCGCGGCAGGGTCGGTACTGGCACGACGCATGAGGCGGGCGCGAATCGACAGGGAGACGTGCGAATCAGGGTAAACACCTAGTCCGGCCGCCACGCCAGCCCGCGCGGCAGCGACCCGGCGCTACATGAAACAGGGCCCCAACTCGCGCACCTCCACCGTGGCCCAGCGCGCCGCCGGGCATTCGGCGGCCAGCGCCAGCGCCTGTTCGCGATCCTCGCAGTTGAGCAGGAAGAAGCCGCCGATCATCTCCTTGGCCTCGGCGAAGGGGCCGTCGACCAGCGTACGCTGGCCGTCGCGCACGCGCAGCCGCACGCCGTCGGCGTCGGACTTGAGGGATTCGGCGCGCGCCAGCAGGCCGCGCGCCTGCAATCCTTCGGCGTAGCGCACCATCTGGGCGTAGACGTCGCGCCCTTGCTCGGGGGTGCGCTCGGCGCGCTGGCCGGCGGGCTCGACGATGAGAAGCATGTACGGCATGGACGGTTCCTGGTGGCAAGGTCGGCGTATGTGCCGGCGCTGGCGCGCGTCGCGCCCGGCCGGCAGCCGCCAGATTACGCTGTTTGCGGCGCGCCGGACAGGTTCGCGTCAGCCTTCCTGGAAGATGGCCTCGATGGGCTGGCCGAACACGCGCGCGATGGCAAAGGCCAGTGGCAGGCTGGGATCGTAGCGGCCAGTCTCGATGGCGTTGACCGTCTGGCGCGAGACATCCAATTGCTCGGCCAGCGCCGCCTGGCTCCAGCCGCGTTCGGCGCGCAGGTCGCGGATCCGGTTCTTCATCGATGGCGCAGGTAGTCGATGATAGTGGTGGCGAGCCAGGCGACGGCCATCAGCGGCCAGACGAAGAACATGCTCAGGCGCGGAAAGCCGGCCAGCTCCAGGAAGCCGTAGGCGAAGGTGATGGCGGCGGTCACGGCGGCGGCGATGGCCAGGTGTTCGGCGGTGATCTTGCGCACGAACTCATCCGCCCGGCGGACCTGGCGCGCCACCGCGCGGATGACCAGCAGGATCGCGAGCACCGGGCTGGCCAGCAGGGCGGTGCGCGGCGCGCCCGGCTCCAGCAGCGTGGCGGCATACACCGACAGCGCCACCAGGGCCACGTAGAGCGCGATGGCGGCGCCGAATTCCTTCAGGTAGCGGCGCCTGGCCTGGGTTTGATTCATGGGGGACATCTCCGGGTGTGTAAAGCGTGCTTGACATTGTGGCGGGGCCAGAACGGGATGTCAAGTTTGCTTTACATCCGCGGTCAAAACAAAACCGGCCGCGGCTGGTTCGGGGTAGACGCTGGCGCGTCAGGACTTGCCGGCGGCCGGCGCGGGGGCGCCGGCCTTGCCGTTGGCGGCGCTGGCCGGCTTGCCCGCGTCCCCCTTGGCCTCGGCCTGCACCGGCTTGGCCGGCGCGGTGATGTCCATGATCAGTTCCACGCGCCGGTTGGCGGCGCGGCCGGCCGGGGTGTCGTTGGACTCGATCGGGCGCGTCTCGGCGTAGCCCACCGCGCGCAGGCGGCTGCCGGCCACGCCGTCGCGCACCAGTTCGCGCAGCACGCTGGTGGCGCGGCTGCTGGACAGTTCCCAGTTGGAGGCGAACTGCCGCGTCTGGATCGGCACCGGATCGCTGTGGCCCTCGACCGAGACCTGGTAGTCATTCTTGTTGAGGATGGCGGCCAGCCGCTTGATCACGTCCAGGCCCGACGGGCTGAGGGTGGCCTGGCCCGAGGGGAACAGCAGCTCGTTGCTGATGCGGAAGCTGACCGATTGTTCGTTGATGATGACGTCGACCGAATTGCCCAGGTCGGCCAGCCCCAGCGATTCCTTGGACGGCGCCTTCAGGGGCGGGGCGGCTTGCGCCACCACCTCGCCATCGCTGTCCGCGGCATCGGCGGCGACGCTGGCCGTCGTGGCCGGCGCCGTGGGTTCGGCCCAGCTGGCGGGGATGGCCGGCATGTCGAATTCGGCGTATTCGCCGTCGTAGGCGGGCAGGCCCTTGGCCGCCAGGCTGCCGACGATGTCGACCTGCGTTTCGCCTGGCTCGGGGAAGCCGCCGTGCAGGCGCGCCACGGCCAGCATCACCACCAGCATGGCCAGCAGCAGTGTGATCAGGTCCAGGTAGCTGAGCAGCCAGTTCTCGGCATCGCTTTCGACGGTTTCATCGACGTGCCAGCGGGCGTAGCGATCCTTGCGGTCGCTCTTGCTGGGGCGCCAGCCGCTGTTGGCGGCCGCCTTCTGCGCGCGCAACTGGGCCTGGCGGGCCTGCTCGATCCGCTGCGCCAGGGAGGGGGAAATCAGGCTCATTGGCGCGCGGCGGCGGGGCGGGTGATGGACACGGGCTTGTTGGCGGCGGCGGACACCTGGCCCTCGGCCTTGGCGCGCGGCGCGGCGGCGCCGCCGTCGTAGATTTCGTCCTCGACGTGCATGACGAACGAGTTCAGGGTTTCGCGCACCACGGCCGGGCCGCGCTTCTCGCACATCATGGAGATGCCCTGCAGCACCATGTTCATGGACTCGACGCGGCGCGCGGTGCGGCGTTCGAGCTTGACGGCGATGGGCTTGCACACCAGGTTGGCCAGCAGGATGCCGTAGAAGGTGGTCATCAGGCCGATGGCCAGCTGCTGGCCGATGGTGGTCATGCTGCCGTCGCCCAGCACCGACATCAGGTTGATCAGGCCGACCAGCGTGCCCAGCATGCCGAAGGCCGGCGCGAAGGTGGCCATCACGCGGAACATCTGCGCTTCGGCCATTTCGCGGGCCTTGAGCCGCGCCACGCGCCATTGCAGCAGTTCGATGATCTGGTCTTCGGGGGTGTTGTCGATGATCAGCTGCACGCCGGTGCGCAGGAACGGATTGCTGACCTTCTTGAGTTCCTGTTCGACCTTGTGGACGTCGGTGTTCATCCACAGCTGCGCCATGTTGACCAGTTCCTCGATGTCGCGCTGCTGGTCGTGCTGGTCGCTGCGGAACACCGTGACCACCAGCTTGAACACCCGCATCACTTCGGACAGCGGGTAGGCGATGAACAGCGCGGCGCAGGTGCCGCCCAGCACGATGGCCAAGCCCGGCAGGTTGAAGTACATGCCGGGGTTGGTGGCGGCCAGCGCGATGACGATGACCAGGGTGAGCAGGCCGACAACGGCGCCGATGACGGTAGACGGATTCATGGATCTTGCCCGATAGCTAGCGCATCCGGTTCACGGAATGCGGGATGGTGGCAAATTCTAGCCACGGGCGGGTCGCGCCAATCCGTCGGAAAACGGGGCGAAAGGGGCGGTAAGCGCCGGCTTGAACCGGCGTCCGGGCGCGGGGCCCCAGGAGAATAATCGGGGCCGGATTTGGTTTCAGACGGCCGGCGGATGCCGGGCGCGCCATTCGTCGCGCGTGATCTCCCAGATCTCGGCCAGCTGGCGGCCAGAGACGAAACCGCGTTCCTCGGTCGCCACCAGCCGCATCCCGGTCCGCTCCGACAGCCGGCGCGAGCCCTCGTTGGCCGCCGCCTTGGGCGCCCGCAGCACCGGCTGCCCGAGCACGTCGAACCAATAGGCGGTGACCGCCTCGCTGGCCTCGGTCATGTAGCCCTGGCCGCGGTATTCCGGGTCGAGCCAGAAACCGCGGTTGTTGCCCGGTTCGTCGCGCATCAGGCTGATGATGCCGATCAGGCGTTGCGGCTCGGCGCGCGGGCGCAGCGACCAATGCCACTGCCTGCCACGCCGCATCGCCGGCAGCGCCACCTGTTCCACGTAGGTACGGGCGCCGTCCTCGGGATAGGGCCAGGGCACCTGGTCCGCCAGGTAGCGCACCACTTCCCATTGCGGAAAGATGCGCTGGATGGCGGGCGCATCGTCCAGGCTCAA
>NZ_QHHO01000049.1:880937-973238 GCF_003184165.1 Achromobacter sp. RW408 | reverse complement strand
GGGCGGGAGGGGCGCTGGGCGCACCGGTGTAAGCAGACGCTGCGGGACGAATGAGAAATGCTAAAATCCGCCCGCTGACCCGGTTTGACCGGTATGGGAATAGGGCGAATGAGATTCGCCTTTTTTTATGCGTTTTCGTGCGGCCCGGGCGGAAGTCTCCTCCCGAGTGCGGCAACAGGGATTCCATGTTCGAATTTATTCGCAGCCACCGGCGCTGGATGCAGTTCATCCTGCTGCTTCTGATTGTGCCGTCCTTCTTCCTCGTCGGGATCCAGGGCTATGAGAGCTTCATGCGCAAGGAGCCGGAATTGGCAACGGTCGCCGGCCAGCCGATTTCCCGCGCGGAGTTCGACCAGGCGCACCGCAACCAGCTGGAACAGTATCGCCAGCGCCTGGGCGCGCAGTTCGACCCGGCCGTGATCGACACGCCGCAGCTGCGCGAAGCGCTGCTGAACCAGCTGATCAACCAGCGCCTGCTGGCGAACGTGGCCGTGGACAACCGCTTCTCGGTGTCCGATGAAACGCTGCGCAACACCATTGCCGCGATTCCGGAAGTGCAGGACAACGGCCGCTTCTCGCCCGAGCGCTATCGCCAGGTGCTGGCGGCCCAGGGCATGTCGCCGACCTCGTTCGAGGCCGGCCTGCGTCGTGACCTGGCCGTGGCCCGCGTGCTGGAACCGGTCGGGCAGTCGGCCCGCGCGCCGGCGGAGGTGGTGGCGTCGCTCGAAACCGCCCTGACGCAGCAGCGCACGGTGCAACTGCGCCGCTTCGCCGCCGCCGACTTCCGCTCGCAAGTCACCGTCACCCCGGCCGACATCCAGGCCTGGTACGACGCCAACAAGCAGCAATTGCAGGTTCCCGAGCAGGTCCAGGTGCAGTACCTGGTGCTGAACGAGGCCGCCGCCACCGAGGGCGTGCAGGTCAAGGACGAGGACCTGGCGTCGTATTACGAACAGAACAAGAACCGCTTCGGCCAGCCCGAGCGCCGCCGCGCCAGCCACATCATGATCGAAGTGCCCGCCGGCGCTTCGGAAGATGCGCGCAAGGCCGCCCGCGCCAAGGCCGAGGCCCTGGCTACGCAGGCCGCCGCCAACCCGGCGCAGTTCGCCGAGCTGGCCCGCAAGAATTCGCAGGACGCCGGTTCGGCCGCCAATGGCGGCGACCTGGGCTGGCTGGCGCCGGGCATGCTGTCCGGCCCGCTGGAAAAGGCGATCTTCAGCCAGTCCAAGGACCAGGTGTCCGGCGTGGTCGAAAGCCCGTCGGGCTTCCACGTGGTCAAGGTCACCGAGATCCAGCCGGCCGCGATCAAGCCGCTGGCCGAGGTGAAGGACCAGATCACCGCCGAAGTGCGCAAGCAACTGGCCGCCGTGCGTTTTTCGGAGATGGCCAGCCAGCTGAACAAGCAGGTCTATGACCAGCGCGACAGCCTGCAACCGGCCGCCGACGCGGTCGGCCTGAAGCTGCGCACCGCTTCGGGCGTGACGCGCGAGGGCCTGTTGCCCGCCGACCAGGCCGGCCCCGGTTCCGCCGTGGACAGCCCGGACGCCGCGCTGCTGGACAACCCGCGCGTGCGCCAGGTGCTGTTCTCGCCCGACGTGCTGCGTGAAAAGCAGAATTCCGGCGTGATCGAGCTGTCGCCCGACACCATGCTGGCGGTGCGCGTGGCCGCGGTGCAGCCGGCCCATGTGCCGCCGCTGGACAAGGTCAGCGATTCGATTCGCGCCAAGCTGCTGGACGAGCGTTCGGCCGAAGCCGCCAAGAAGGCCGGCGAGGCCGCGCTGGCAGCCGACCAGGCCAACCCGGCCGCCGCGCCGGAAGGCTTCGGCGGTCCGCTGGTGGTGTCGCGCCAGGATCCGAAGAACCTGCCGCGCTCGGTGCTGGACGCCGTGATGCGCCTGCCGGCCGCCAAGTTGCCGGCCTACACCGGCGTGCAGTCGGGCGCCGATTACACGCTGGTGCGCCTGGAGAAGGTCGAGGCCGGCACGGTCGAGGCCGCCGACAAGGAACGCCTGGCGCAGCAATTGGCGGGCGCCTGGGGCCAGGCCGAGAACGAAGCGCTGGTGCGCATGCTGCGCGAGGAATACAAGGTGCAGGTGCTGCCGGCGGCCGCCGAGGCCATCCGCGGCGGCGACGCCTCGCAGCAGGCGGCGGGCTGACCGGCCTGCCGCGTCGCGCGCGGGCCGCCCAGGCCCGCGTCATTGCATCATTGCAGCAAGGGCCGCAGCACCGGCCACACATTGTCCAGCAACCTGGCCTGGGCATCCTCGTTGGGATGGATGCCATCTGCCTGGAACATCGCCCGGTCCGTTGCGATACCTTCCATCAGGAAGGGCACGAGCCGGGCGTTTTCGTCTTTGGCGACGGTCGGGAATACCTGCGAAAAGCGCTGGGTGTAGTCACGGCCATAGTTGGGCGGGATCTGCATGCCGACGATGACCACCTTGGCCTCGGCCTTGCGCGCCGCCTGCGCCATGGTGCGCAGGTTCTGTTCGGTCATGTTCAGCGGCAGTCCACGCAGGGCGTCGTTCGAACCCAGTTCCAGCACCACCACCGCCGGCTCGTGCTGGCGCAGCAGGGCCGGCAGGCGCGCCACCCCGCCGCTGGTGGTGTCGCCGCTGATGCTGGCGTTGACCACCTTGTACTTCGGGTATTGTTCGGAAAGCCGCGCGGACAGCAGCGGCACCCAGCCGGTGCCGCGCTTGATGCCGTACTCGGCGGCCAGGCTGTCGCCCACCACCAGCACGGTGCGCTGCGCGGAACCCTGGGCCGCGGCGGCGGTCTGAGCGTGGGCGGGCGCCATCAGCGTGGCCGTGGCGAGCGTGGATATCAGTAGTGAACGGCGAATCAGGGGAATCAGGCGCATGGATAGCAAGAATTCGATCGAGGTGAAAGGGCTGGGCAAGCGGGTGGCCGATGCCGGCGGGACGCTGTCTATCCTGGAAGACATCGATTTTACGGTGGCGTCGGGCAGCGCCGTGGCCATCACCGGCAGCTCCGGGTCGGGCAAGTCCACCTTGCTGGGACTGCTGGCCGGGCTGGATGTTCCCAGCAGCGGCAGCGTGCGGCTGGCCGGGCAGGACCTGTTCGCCCTGGACGAGGACGGCCGCGCGCGCCTGCGGGCCAATCACGTGGGGTTCGTGTTCCAGTCGTTCCAGCTCCTGCCGAACCTGACGGCGCTGGAAAACGTCATGCTGCCGCTGGAACTGGCGGGCCAGCCGGCGCGCGAGGCGGCCCAGGCCATGCTCGAGCGCGTCGGCCTGGGCGCGCGCCTGCATCACTATCCGCGCACCCTGTCCGGCGGCGAGCAGCAGCGTGTATCGCTGGCGCGCGCGTTCGTGGTGCGGCCCGACCTGCTGTTCGCCGATGAACCCACGGGCAGCCTGGACGCCGCCACCGGCGTCACCGTCATCGACCTGATGTTCGACCTGCACCGCGAGCACGGCACCACGCTGGTGCTGGTGACGCACGATCCCCAACTGGCGGCGCGTTGCGGCCGGCAGGTGGTGCTGGCGGCGGGGCGCATGGCGGCGTAGGCGGGATGCGACCAGCCCCTGCGGCCCGCGCCGGCGATACCAGCCTGAAACGAAAACGCCACCCGAAGGTGGCGTTTTTGCTTGGCCTTTGGCGCGAGCCTTACTTGGCCTTGGCCACGGCCTGGTTCCAGGCGCTGACGACGGCCTCGTATTCCTTGGCGGCGGCGTCCTGGCTGACCGGGAAGATCTTGATGCTGTTGAAGTCGGGCAGGGTGGTCAGGCTGGCCACCGCGATGTCGCTGCGGGTCGGGCGGCGGAAGTTCTTCACCAATTGCGCTTCCTGGGCCTCCTTGCTGAGCAGGCCGTCGTACAGCGCCTTGGCGGCGTCCAGGTTCTTGGCGCCCTTGATGATGAACATGCCTTCGGGCGCCAGGTAGCTGCCTTCGGTCGGGTAGACCAGCTTGATTTCCTTCTGGCCGCCGGCCACGTATTCCTGGGCGGCGTATTCCAGCGTCATGCCGACCGCGTATTCGCCGGCCGCCACGCCCTTGTAGGTGGTGCCCGACGAGGCCGTGACCACGGCGTTGGCGGCGATCTTGTCCAGGCCTTCCTGGCCGAACTGCTTGTACAGGCCGTAGACCAGCATGTAGGCGGTGCCGCTCTTGGACGGATCGGTGATGGCGAACTTGCCCTTCCATTGCGGCTGCATCAGGTCCGACCAGGTGGCCGGCGCCGCCAGGCCCTTCAACTGCCGCTCGTTGACCATCAGCACCATGATGTGCACGTTGGTGCCGACCCACAGATCGTCCGGGCCGCGGAACTCGGCCGGGATCTTGTCGATGTCGGCCGGACGGTAGGGCTGCAGGTGCTGGCGGTAGGCGCCCAGCGTGCCGAAGCCGCCGCTCCAGAACAGGTCGCCGCGCGGGTTCTGGGCCTCGGCCTCGATGCGCTTCATCATGGTGCCGGTGCCGCCGGTGACCGGCTGCACGTTCAGCTTGGGCGACTGCTTCTTGACGGCGTCGAGCGCGGTCTCGATGGTCTCGGTGTTGTTGGACGAGTACAGGACCACGTTCTGCGCCTGCGCGGCGCCCGCGGCCAGGGTGGCGGCCAGCAGGCCGGTTTGCAGGAAGTGTTTGAGGTGCATGGTTAGCCTTTGTGGATGCGGGTTATTTGCCGGAGAACAGCTTGATGCGGAATGCCTTGACCGACACGATGATGGGCAGCACGATCACCGTGACCAGCGCCGCGCCGTAGGCCGAGGCCATGCCCAGGCGGCCGCCGTCGACCTGGCGGAAGATGGCGATCGGCATGGTCTCCAGTCCGCCGCTGTAGGCCACGATCGAGGCCGACAGCTCGGAAATCGTGGTCAGCCACATCAGGATGGCGGCCGAGATGATGGAGGCCTTCATGGCCGGCAGGATGACCTTGAAGAAGGTCATCAGCGGCGATACGCCCAGGCTGATCGAGGCTTCCTCGATCGAGTCGGGTATGTTGAACAGCACCGACGAGGCGTTGCGCACCGCGAATGGCAGGCGCCGCACCGCGTAGCACAGCACCATGATGCCGGAGGTGCCGGCCAGCACCAGCCAGCCGGTGTTGAAGGTCTGCACCAGCGCGATGCCCAGCACCGTGCCGGAGATGGTCAGCGGCAGCACCACGATGTAGTCCAGCACCTGGGTGAAGGCGCTGCGCTTCTTGATCGTCAGGTAGCTGACCAGCACCGCGAAGGCCACGCCCGTCACCGTGGCAAGCGAGGCGAACTTGAGCGAATTCAGGATCGGCTCGGGCGCGCCGTGCAGGGCGCGCTGCATGCTTGCCAGCGACCACGAGCCCCAGTGCATCACCGGCCCGCTGGTCTTGGTGAAGGCGGCGATGAACACCACGATCAGCGGCAGCAGCGACAGCAGGATCACCAGCCCGACGCCGCCCGTGTACAGCATCGCCTGCCACGAACGCACCCGCCGCGCCGCCGGCGCGCGGCCCTGGGTCATGGTGTACACCTTGCGCTCGACCACGCGCTTCTGCACGAACAGCACGATGGCGACGATGGCGATCGACACCACCGACATGGCGCTCTGCAGCGTCGGGCTGCCGCCCATTTCGCTGACGAAGGTGTTGTAGGTCATCACCGACAGCAGCGGCACGCGGCTGCCCAGCAGCATCGCCAGCGCGAAGTTGCCGACCACCAGCGTGAACACCACCAGCGCGTTCACCAGCACCGCCGGCAGCAGCACCGGCACCAGCACTCGCAGCTGCGTCATGAGCGGCGGCGTGCCCAGGCTCAGGCCGGCTTCCTCCAGCTGGCCGTCGAAGCCGCGCAGCGCGGCCAGCACGCCCAGGTAGATATAGGTGTAGTAGACCAGCGTCATTGAGAACACCATGCCGGTCCAGCCATAGAAAGACGGCAGCGAGATGCCCGCGTCGCCCAGCAGATTGGTCAGGATGCCGTTGTTGCCCAGCACCAGCAGCCACGACTGGCCGACGATGATCTCGGGAATGACGATGGTCAGCACCGGCAGGATCGCCACCAGGTTCTTGAGCGGGAAGTCGTAGCGCGCCACCATGTAGGCGAACGGCACGCCCACCAGGATGGTGCAGGCGGTCACCACCAGCCCCAGCACCAGCGTGTTGCCGAAGGCCTCCAGGTATTGCGAGTCGGCCAGCAGCGCGCGGAAACCTTCCAGCGAGAAGCCGCCGTCCTGGCCGGTGACGCTGTTGCTGAACAACACCGCCAGCGGATACAGCACGAAGAACAGCAGCAGCGCCAGGCTGATTGCCGTCAGGATGCCCCAGGGCCACCATTTGATTTTCATGGCGTGGCGGTCCTCAGGCGTTGACGACGCGGCTGTCGGCGGGAATCAGCACCTGCACGGCCTCGCCGGGCTGGAACTGCGCCACCATGTTGCCCGCGTGCAGCTCCACGCGGATCTCCGAGCCGTCCTGCAGCGCGATGCGATAGGCGGTCTTGAAGCCCAGGTATTGGCGCCGCAGCACCTTGCCGGGCAGCGTGTTGGGCACGTAGGGCGAGGGCGCCATCAGGGCCAGTTCCTCGGGGCGGGCGATCAGCACCGCGCGTTCGGCCAGCGTGTCGCTGCCGAGCGTGCCGTCGAAACCCAGGCCGCACAGCTCGTAGCGCACGTGGCCGGCAGGCGCGCCGGGCAGCCCGCCGCGCGCCGGCACCGGGATCACGTTGGCCGAACCGATGAAGTCAGCCACATAGGCGTTGACCGGCGTGCCGTACAGTTCTTCGGGCGTGCCCAGTTGGGCGATGCGGCCGTGGTCCATGATGGCGATGCGGTCGGACATGGCCAGGGCTTCTTCCTGGTCATGGGTGACGAACACGGTGGTGATGCCGGCCTCGCGCACCAGGTCGAGAATGACGTCGCGCATCTGCAGGCGCATCTTGGCGTCCAGGTTCGACAGCGGTTCGTCCATCAGCAACACGCGCGGCCGGATCACCAGGGCGCGCGCCAGGGCCACGCGCTGGCGCTGGCCGCCGCTCATCTGCGCCGGGTAGCGGTCGGCCAGGGCCGCCAGCCCGACCTTGTCGAGCGCCTCGTCGACGCGCCGCTTGATCTCGGCCCGCGCCACGCCACGGGCCCGCAGGCCGTAGGCGACGTTGTCGAAGGCGGTCTTGTCGGGAAACAGCGCGTAGTCCTGGAACACCATGCCGATGTCGCGGCGGTGCGCCGATACGTGCGTGACGTCGTCCTGGTCGAACAGCAGGCGGCCGCCGTCGGGCGCGTAGAAGCCGGCGATGCAGCGCAGCAGGGTGGTCTTGCCGCAGCCGCTGGGGCCCAGCAGCGTGTAGAACGCGCCGTCGGGAATGTGCAGCGACAGGTCGCGCAGCACCTGCTGGCCGCCGAATGTCTTGATGATGCCGTCTACGGTGATCGATGCCATGAAGGGTTCCTGCCTGGGATTGAGCGCATCATAGGAATGCCGGGCCATGGCGACCAGCGGTGTTTTTTAAGGGCTGGCGTTAGTTTTTCTAAGAGGTCGGCGACGCCGCAATCCCCTAGAATGCCGCTCATAGCAACGGTGCGGCCGCGAGCGGCGCCGAATAAAACAGATGACAAGGGAAATCGTGGGAAATCGCAGCAAAGCCTTGCGCCGGCCCGGCGCACGGGCGGGCATCGCCTGAGATGGCGGGCCCGAGCCTGCCGCCGCTGAAAGCCTTGCGGGTGTTCGAGGCCGCGGCGCGCCTGCGCAGTTTCACCGCGGCGGCCGACGAACTGAGCATCACGCACAGCGCGGTCAGCCAGCAGATCCGCATCCTGGAGGATTACATCGGCCAGCCGCTGTTCGCGCGCGAGGCGCGCGGCGTCACGCTGCTGCCGTGCGCGCAGGCGTATTTTCCCGAGGTCCAGGCCAGCCTGGAGCGCATCGCCGCGGCCACCGTCAAGCTGCGCTCGCCGGGCCATGGCGGGGTGCTGCGCGTCAGTGCCACGCCGTCGCTGACGATGAAATGGCTGATTCCGCGCCTGTCGGCGTTCCAGGCGCTGCATCCCGGCATCGATGTGCAGCTCACCACCCAGGGGCGTTCGTTCCTGGACCGCGGCGACGAGGGCGGCAGCGACGTGTTCATCCGCCACGGTTTCGTGACGCACGCGGAGATGAGCTGCGTGCACTGCCTGGACGACTTCCACGTGCCGGTGGCGTCGCCGCGCTTCATCGAGCGCAACCGGCTGGCCGCGCCGGCGGATTGCCTGGGGCACCCCTTGCTGAAGGTGGCCGGCGGCATGGACCACTGGCCGCGCTGGTTCGCGCTGGCCAGGGTGGATGTGCCGGCGCAGCTGCCCGGCCCGGTCTTCGATCATCAATTCCTATGCATGCAGGCCGCCATGAATGACCTGGGCATCGCCCTGGCGCCGTGGTGCCTGCTGCAGGACGACCTGCGCGCCGACCGGCTGCGGCCGCTGTTCCTGCAGCCGCGCCTGCCCAACGCCGGCGTCCATGCGCTGTTCCGCCCGGATGCGCCAGCGGCGGCCGCGGCGCGCCATTTCATCGACTGGCTGGGCCGCGAGGCCGGCCATCCGCTACCTGACCAATAGAGAAGGAATGCCCATGCAAGATTTCCAGAGCGATGCCGGCCTGCACTGGCGCGGCATCCAGCCGCCGCTGGCGCTGTCGGACTACAAGGTCATCGCCTTCGATATGGACTCGACGCTGATCGCCATCGAGACGCTGGACGAGATGGCCGACCTGATGGGGAAAAAGGCGGAGGTGGCCGCGCTGACGGAAGCGGCCATGCGCGGCGAGATCGTCGACTACAAGCAGAGCTTGCGGCAGCGCGTGGCGCTGCTGGCCGGCATGCCCGCGGCGGCGCTGGACGAGGTGTATGAACACCGCCTGGCGCTCAGCCCGGGCGTGGAAACGCTGATCGCGGCCTGCAAGGCCGCCGGCCTGTTTTGTCTGCTGGTGACGGGCGGCTTCACCTGCTTCACCGACCGGCTGCGGCTGCGCCTGGGGCTGGACGACGTGCGCGCCAACGTGCTGGAGGTCGTCGATGGGCGGTTGACGGGACGGCTGCTGCCGCAAGCGTGGGGCGACCTGTGCGATGGCGAGGAAAAGCGTCGCAAATTGCTGGAGGTGTGCGCGGCGCTCGGCGTTGGACCGGAGCGCGCCATCGCGGTGGGCGACGGCGCCAACGACCTGCCGATGCTGCGCACCGCCGGGCTCTCGGTGGCGTATCACGCCAAGCCGGCGGTGCGGCGCGAGGCCAAGGTGGCGATCGACCAGGGCGGGCTGGACCAGTTGCTGCGCCTGTTCAGCGCCGGCAAGGCGTAGGCGCGGCGCCGACGGGCCGCCACCGGCGGCGCGAACGAGGCCCTCGGTGGACCCGAACCCGCCTCAGGCGGTGATCAGTCCGGGGATCTTCACATCCGGGTCGACATGGGCGTTGTAATCGACCCCA
Source organism: Achromobacter sp. RW408 (assembly GCF_003184165.1). Lineage (NCBI taxonomy): Bacteria > Pseudomonadati > Pseudomonadota > Betaproteobacteria > Burkholderiales > Alcaligenaceae > Achromobacter > Achromobacter sp. RW408. Next base: position 963,848 of record NZ_QHHO01000049.1, on the reverse strand, counting down.
TCGATCTCGAACCCGAACAGGCGCAGGAAATCGCGCTTGTAGCCGGCGAAATCGGTCAGTTCATACAGATTGGACTCGGTCACCTGGTGCCACAGCGCCTGCACTTGCGCCTGCACCGCTGGGTCCAGCTCCTTGCCGTCCGCGCGCAGGCGGCCTTCGGCGTCCAGGATCGGCGCCGCGCCGCACAGGCTGTCGCGGTACAACCCGTACACCTGCTCGATACAGCCCTCGTGCGTGCCCTGTTGCTTCATGACCTTGAACAGGAGCGACAGGTACAGCGGCATCATCGGAATAGCCGAGCTGGCCTGCGTCACGACCGCCTTCAGCACCGAGACGCGGGCGTCGCCGCCGCGCGCGGCCAGCTTGGCGCGGATGTCGAGCACCTTCTGGTCCAGATCCTTCTTGGCCGCGCCGATCGAGCCGTTCCAGTAGATGTCGTGGGTGATCTTCTCGCCCAGGTAGGTGAAGGCGGTGGTGGTGGCGCCTTCGGCCAGCACGCCGGCCTCTAGCAGGGCATCGATCCACATCTGCCAGTCCTCGCCGCCCATGACCGCCACGGTCGCGTCGATCTCCTCCTGGGTGGCCGGTTCCAGCACCGATTCCTTGATGATTTCCTTGTCGGTGTCCAGGCCGCGCAGCGTCACCGCCTGGCCGACCGGCTTGAGGGTCGAGTTGAACACCGTGCCGCTCACCGGATGGGTGCGGCGCGGCGCGGCCAGGCTGTAGATCATCTGGTCGACCTGGCCCAGGTCCTGCCTGATGGCGGCGATGGTCTGCGCCTTGATGGCGTCGGAGAAGGCGTCGCCGTTGATGCTCTTGGCGTACAGGCCCGCGGCGCTGGCGAACTTGTCGAAGGCGGCGCTGTTGTACCAGCCCGGCGTGCCGGCCTTGGACGCTTCGCCAGGGCGTTCGAAGAATACGCCCAGGGTCTGGGCGCCACAGCCGAAGGCGGCGCTGATGCGGGCGGCCAGCCCGTAGCCGGTGGAGGCGCCGATCACCAGCACGCGCTTGGGGCCCCCGCTGATCGGGCCCTGGGCGCGGACGTAGTCGATCTGGTTCTTGACGTTGGCCTCGCAGCCGACGGGATGGGTGGTCACGCAGATGAAGCCGCGCACGCGGGGTTTGATGATCATGAAGACCTCGTTCTGGGAATGCCGGGACGGTGTCCCGCGCCAGAGGCGGGACCGCTCCGGATTGTACGGGAGCGGGGCGGCGCGCCGGGCGAGGGCGCCCGGGCATCCCGCGGGCCTCGATCGCCGCGCTCAGCGCGCGTTGGCGGCGGCCGCGGCCAACGCGCGGCCGCGCCGCCATTCCACCAGCCCGATGCCGATGCCGCTGGCGCAGATGATGGCGATGCCGAGCCAGGTCAGGGGATCCGGGAAGTGGTCCCACACCAGCCAGCCGACCGTGGTGGCGCTGATGATCTGCAGGTAGATGAAGGGCGCCAGGGTCGAGGCCGGCGCGCGGCGGTAGGCCGCGATCTGGAACAGGTGGCCCAGGCCGCCCGTGACGCCGGTGGAGATCAGCAGGGTCCAGTCCAGCGGCGTCAGCGCCTGCAGCACCGGCAGCGCCGGGGGCAGGATGAAGGGCAGGGCCAGCGTCAGACAGCCGGTGCCCACGGCGCCGCTCCAGATCAGCGAGGTGAACGGATCGTCGCCCGCGACGCGGCGCGTGGCGATGAACTGGGCCGCGAAGCAACAGGCCGTCAGCAGGCCGAAAATGGTGCCGACCGGATGCAGGCCGCCGCCCGGGCGGATGACGATGATGACGCCGACGAAGGCGATGCCCGCGGCCACGAAGCGCGACATGCGCGCCGGCTCCTTCAGGATCCACGGCGCCAGCGACAGCACCAGCAAGGGCGCCAGGAAATTGATGGCGGTGGCCTCGGCCTGGGGAATGTAGCTGAGCGTGGTGAAGAACATCAGCGTGGCCAGGAACATCGAGCCGCCGCGCAGGATCTGTTCGCGGGGCTTTTTGCTGCGCAGGATGCCGGTTCCGCGCGTGGGCAGCACCAGCGCCAGCACCAGCACCAGGTGCACCGCGTAGCGGAACCACGACAGCACCAGCAGCGGCACCCCGGCGTTCATGACCCACTTGCCACTGGCGTCCAGGCACGACAGCGTCCACATCGACAGCACCAGCAGCAGGATCCCGACGAGCGGGCCGCTGGCGGCGGGCGCGCCGGGGCGCGGGCGACCGGTATCGGCCGGGGACATGGACGGACTCCTTGTGCGCGATCAATCCCGGGCGGGGGCCACGGGGCGGCTGACATGATACGCTCATCGCGGCAGGGGGAAAGGTTCATGATCGAACTACGCAACATAGAAACATTCTTTTGGGTCGCCACGCTGGGCAGCTTCCGCGCCGCGTCCGACAAGCTCAACACCACGCAGCCGGCGGTCTCGCAACGCATCGCCTCGCTCGAGGCCGATCTGGGCGTGCGACTGTTCGAGCGCGACGCCCGCGGCGTCAAACTGACCGCCAAGGGCCATGAACTGCTGTCGCACGCCGAACGCATGCTGCAGGTGCGGCGCGACATGTTCGAGGCCGCGCGCGAGCAGAACGTGATGACGGGCACGGTGCGCATCGGCGTGGCCGAGACCATCGTGCAGACCTGGCTGCCGACGCTGATCGAGCTGGTGCACGCCGCGTATCCGGCGCTGGTGCTGGAGATCGAGGTGGACACCACCCATGTGCTGCGCTCGCACCTGATGTCGCGCCAGATCGACCTGGCCTTCCTGATGGGGCCGGTGCTGGAAGCGCGGGTCGAGAACCTGCCGCTGTGCACCTATCCGCTGGCCTGGGTCGCCAGCCCGCTGCTGGAACTGGGCCCCGAGCCCTTGACGCTGGAGCGCATCGGCCGCCTGCCGATCGTCACCTATCCGTCCAACAGCGCGCCATACCGCGTGGTGCGCGACATGCTGACGCGCGCCGGCGTGGCGTCGCCGCGCATGTACGGCAGCGCCTCGATGTCGATGGTGGTGCGGATGACGCAGGACTGCATCGGCACCAGCGTGATCGCGCCGGTGTTCCTGGGCAAGGAACTGGCGCGCGGCGAACTGCGCATCCTGCAAGTCGACGCCGATCCGCTGCCCGAATTGAGCTTCACGGCCACCTGGGTGCAGGGGCCGGACAGCCATGCGGCGCGCCTGATCGCGCAGATGGCGCAGAAGGTCGCGGCGCAGGCCGGCGACGGCGTGGCGTCCTAAGGCCTGCCCGCCCGCAAGGAAGCCGCGCACGGACCCTGGGCCGCGGCGGCAACGGCACGCATCATGATCCGCGGGGGGGCGCGCGCCTAGGTGTTTTCCCGAGCGCCAGACGCGCGGGCGGTCATGCGAGGCGCTCGCGGCGCGCCTGCGTCCGACCCCGCGATCCCGCGCCAGGCCGCATGGTTGCTGGCTCTGCGCCCGGCGCCGGGCGGCCGGCCGGCGAGACCCAAGAAATATTTATACCCCCACATCGCAACATACGATTGGACGCTCGGCGCCCCTGACGCTGCAATGGCGGCACATCAAGAAGATCGCCTGGAAGGACAGGCCCGGGGGAAAACCTTTGCTCCTCTGACGTTCCGATTTCTACCCGCGCGCTCAAGGTAACGGGGACCCGCGCGCGCCAGACCATCCCGCCAGCCAGGAGTTTGTTCCATGAAGAAGTCGCTCGCTCTCGCCGCCGTCGCCGCCAGCCTGTTGGCCGGCGCCGCTCAGGCGCAAGACCTGCCCAAGACCCACCTCAAGGTGGTCGGCGGCCTGTCCAACCTGACCGCCTACAACGATTACGAAAAGCCGTTCTGGACCAAGACCATTCCGGAAGCGTCCAAGGGCCAGGTCACCGCGGACATCAAGGGCTTCAACGAAATGGGCCTGAAGGGGCCGGAACTGCTGCGCCTGATGTCGACTGGCGTGGTCGAGTTCGGCACCGCCACGCTGTCGTACTTCGCCAGCGACAACCCGATCAACGAAGCCATCGACCTGGCCGGCCTGGCGCCGGACGTGAAGACGGCGCGCGAGGTGACCAACGCCTTCGAGCCGGTCTACGCGCGCCTGTACGGCGAGGGCAGCAACGTCAAGCTGCTGGGCATCTCCACCTATCCGGCGCAGGTGCTGTTCTGCAACGCCGAGATCAAGGGCCTGGCCGACATCAAGGGCAAGAAGGTCCGCACCAGCAGCCGCACCACCGCCGAATTCGTGGAAGCGCTGGGCGGCTCCAGCGTCACCATGGCGTTCGGCGAAGTGGTGCCGGCGCTGCAGAACAAGGTGGTCGATTGCGCCATCACCGGCTCGCTGTCGGGCTACTCGGCCAAGTGGTACGAAGTGTCGACCCACCTGGTGGCGCTGCCGATCAACTGGAACCAGCAGATCCACGCCGTCAACCAGAAGGCCTGGGACAAGCTCGACCCCAACGTGCGCACCTTCCTGCAGGCCAACGTCAAGACGCTGGTCGACAACATCTGGGACGCCGCGGCGCGCCAGACCCAGGAAGGCTATGACTGCAACACCGGCGCGGCGGCGTGCCCGTTCCCGGTCAAGGGCAAGATGGTGCTGGTGCAGCCTTCGGACGCCGACCGCGAACTGCTCAAGAAGGTGACGCAGGAAGCCGTGCTGCCCAAGTGGGCCGCGCGTTGCTCGGCGCAGTGCGTCAAGGACTTCAACGCCACCGTCGGCAAGACGCTGGGCGTGACCGCCAGCAAGTAAGGCTGTCCCCATGACCCGATCCGAACATTTCCGCCTGCTGGGCGGGTTGCTGCGGCGCGCCGAGACCTTCTCGCGCGTCGCGGTATGGGCGGGCGGCGCGCTGACCATCGCCAGCGTGCTGCTCATTTCCTTCGACGTGCTGGCCCGCAAGTTCCTCGGCTTTACCACCGGCGGCGCCGACGAACTGTCCAGCTACGCCTTCGCCATCAGCACCTCCTGGGCGCTGGCCTTCGCCACGCTGCAGCGCGCCAACGTGCGGGTGGACGTGCTGTACCAGAAGCTGCCGGTGCGCCTGTCGGCCGTGCTCGACTGGGTTTCCATGGTGGCGCTGGCCGTCTTCATGGTGTTCCTGACCTATTACGCCTATGAAGTGGTGCAGATGTCGTGGGCGCAGAAGTCCGCCGCCAACACGCCGCTGGCCACGCCGTTGTGGATTCCGCAGGGCCTGTGGCTGCTCGGCCTGGCGTGGATGTGCGTCACGGTGGCCTTGATGCTGGCGCGCGCCTCGGCCGCGCTGGTGACCGGCGACATCGAACTGGTCAAGGAAATCTGCGGCGTGCGTTCCGCGCAGGAAGAGGCCGACGAGGAAGCCGCCGCCGGCGAACGCATGGTCAAGGGAGCCGCCGCATGATCGCCACCGCATTGACCCTGCTGCTGGTCCTGATCGGCCTGTCGATCCCCGTGGGCGCGGCCCTGGGGGTGCTGGGCCTGATCCTGGACCCGATGTTCTCGATGCTGCCGCTGTCGCGCGCGATCGGCGAGATCTCCTGGAGCACCAATAACGAGTTCCTCCTGGTCGCCATTCCGCTGTTCATCATGCTGGGCGAGGTGCTGCTGCGGGCCGGCTTCGCCGAGCGCATGTACGGCGCCATGAGCCTGTGGCTGTCGTGGCTGCCGGGCGGCCTGATGCACGCCAACATCGGCGCCTCGACGCTGTTCTCGGCCACCTCCGGTTCCAGCGTCGCCACCGCCGCCACGGTTGGCACGGTGGCCATCCCGCAGATCCGCAAGTATGGCTACAACGAGCCGCTGTTCCTGGGCAGCCTGGCCGCCGGCGGCACGCTCGGCATCCTGATCCCGCCGTCGATCAACCTGGTGATCTATGGCGTGCTGACCAATTCGTCCGTGCCCAAGCTGTACCTGGCCGGCATCATCCCGGGCTTCGCCATGGCGGCGCTGTTCATGCTGACGGTGATGATCGCCTGCGTGGCCAAGCCGTCCTGGGGCGGCAAGAAGATCCAGGCCACCTGGGGCCAGCGTTTCGCCAGCCTGGTGCACCTGGCGCCGCCGATGGGCATCTTCCTGCTGGTGGTGGGTTCGATCTACGCCGGCCTGGCCACGCCGACCGAGGCCGCCGCGCTGGGCGTGCTGGGCGCGCTGATCCTGGCCGCCTGGTTCCGCCGCCTGACCTGGACCATGCTGCGCGAAGCCATGGAAGGCACCATGCGCTCGACCGCCATGATCATGCTGATCGTGGTGGCCGCCAGCTTCCTGAACTTCGTCATGTCGGCCACCGGCCTGACCGACGCGCTGACGCAGTCCATCACCGGGTTGGGCCTGTCGCCGGGCTGGATGCTGCTGATCGTGATCGTGTTCTACCTGGTGCTGGGCTGCTTCATGGAGACCCTGTCGATGATGATCACGACCATCCCGATCGTCGCGCCCATCATGATCGCGCTGGGCTACGACCCGATCTGGCTGGGCATCATCATCATCATCCTGGTCGAGGCCGCGCTCATCACGCCGCCGGTCGGACTGAACCTGTTCGTGGTGCAGAGCCTGCGCAAGAGCGGCTCGATGAGCGCCGTGATCACCGGCAGCCTGCCGTTCGTGCTGGCGATGTTCGTGATGCTGGCGCTGCTGGCGTGGTGGCCCGACCTGGCCTTGTGGCTGCCGCGGGTGTTCGGCTAGCGCGCCGGGCCCATAACCGTTGCGGGCGTGGCCTCCGGATGCCACGCCCATTTTCCCCGTTTCCTCCGCAGGACTTTTCATGAAAGCCGTATTCCAGATCGAAGCCGATTCCCCCCGCCAGGTCGAGGTGGATTTCAACACCCTCATCGTGGCGGGCTGGGCCGGCCGCGACATGGCCGCCATCGAGCACCATATCGAGGAACTGGCCGCCATCGGCGTGCCGCGTCCCACCAGCGTGCCGCTGTACTACCGCATCGCCGACAACCAGCTGACCCAGGCCGAACAGGTGCAGGCGGTGGGCGCCGATTCCTCCGGCGAGGTCGAGACCTTCGTGTTCGCGGCCGGCGGCGAAATGTTCGTAAGCATTGCCTCGGACCACACCGACCGCAAGCTGGAGACGGTCAGCGTGGCCATGTCCAAGCAGGTCTGCGTCAAGCCGGTGGCGACCACGGCCTGGCGCCTGGCCGACGTGGCCGACTACTGGGACGAGCTGGTGATCCGTTCGTACATCGTCGAGAACGGCGTCGAGGTGCTGTACCAGGAAGGCCCGCTGGCCTCGCTGCGCACGCCGCAGGACCTGATCGCCGGCTACACCGGCGGCGGCGCGACGCTGCCCGAAGGCGCCGGCATGACCTGCGGCACCGTCGGCGCCATCGGCGGCATCCGCCCGTCGGCCGAATTCACCATGGAACTGTTCGATCCGCGCCGCCAACGCAGCCTGCGCCACCGTTATCATGTCGAGATCCTGCCGGTGGTGGCCTGACGCCTGGCAGGCGCCCTGATTGCCATGACGCGCCCCTGCGGGGCGCGCCGGTCCAACACTTTTCATGCCGCCCCGCGGCCCCCTGGAACCGTATGCTTTCGACCCTGAATGCCCTGACCGCCGCCCTCAACGACGGCCGCACCACTTCCGTTGAACTGACCGAGGCCGCCCTGGCGCGCGCCAACGATCCGGCCGGCGAGGGCGCCCGCGCCTTCACCCGCCTGTATGCCGAGTCGGCGCTGGCCCAGGCCCGCGCCTCGGACACGCTGCGCGCCGCCGGCATCGTGCGCTCGGCCATCGAGGGCCTGCCGATCAGCATCAAGGACCTGTTCGACATCGAGGGCGAGACCACCATGGCCGGCTCGGTGGCGCGCGAGGGCGAACCCGCCGCCGACGCCAACGCCGAAGTGGTGCAGCGCCTGATCGCCGCCGGCGCGGTCATCATCGGCCGCACCAACATGACCGAATTCGCCTATTCGGGCCTGGGCATCAATCCCCATTACGGCACGCCGCTGAATCCCTGGGATCGCGCCACCGGCCGCATTCCCGGCGGCTCGTCCTCCGGCGCGGCGGTGTCGGTGGCCGACGGCATGGCCGTGGCCGGCATCGGCTCGGACACCGGCGGCTCGGTGCGCATTCCCGCCGCGCTGTGCGGCCTGACCGGCTTCAAGCCCAGCGCCTGGCGCGTCTCGATGGAAGGCGTGCTGCCGCTGTCGGCCAACCTGGACTCCATCGGCCCGATCGCCGCCAGCGTGCGCTGCTGCGCAGAACTGGACGCGATCCTGTCGGGCGAGGGCGGCCCGGTGCCCGAGGCGCTGCCGCTGCGCGGCCTGCGCCTGGCGGTGCCCAGGACGCTGGCGCTGGACGGCATGGACAAGCACGTGTCCGACACCTTCGCCCGCGCCGTGGCGCGCCTGAAGGAAGCCGGCGCCCTGGTCGACGAGATCGCCATTCCGGAATTCGCCGAACTGGCCAACATCAATGCCAAGGGCGGCTTCACGGCCGCCGAGGCCTGGGCCTGGCACCGCGAGCTGATCGCGCGCGCCGGCAAGCGCTACGATCCGCGCGTGGTGTCGCGCATCCTGCGCGGCAAGGACATGAGCGCCGCCGACTACCTGGACCTGCTGGATGCGCGCGAAGCCTGGGTGGCCGCGGTCGACCGCCGCATCGCCGGCTACGACGCCCTGATCATGCCGACGACGCCCATCGTGGCGCCGGCGGTGGCGGATCTGCAAGCCTCGGACGAAGCCTATTACGCCGCCAACGGCCTGATCCTGCGCAATCCCACGCTGATCAATTTCCTGGATGGCTGCGCGCTGTCGCTGCCGTGCCATGCCGCGGGCACCGCGCCGGTCGGCCTGATGATCGCCGCCAGCAATGGCGCCGACCGCCGCGTGCTGGCGATCGGCCTGGCGGTCGAGGAATTGCTCGCCGCTTGAACCGGCGCCGGGGCCGCGTTGCGTCGCGGCCCGCGGTTTCCCGCCGTCCCACGGCGTGGGCGGGCAGGGCGGTGTTTTCCGCCATATCGGCATCGTCCTCCCGACGCTAACATGGCGACGGGACAGGCCGCGCAACGGGGCAGGATTCGGGCGCCATGATAGATCTGCGCAATATCGAGACGTTTTTCTGGGTGGCCACGCTGGGCGGCTTTCGCGCCGCGGCCGAAAAACTCAACGCCACCCAGCCGGCGATTTCCCAGCGCATCGCGTCGCTGGAGTCCGACCTGGGCATCCGCCTGTTCGACCGCGACGTGCGCGGCATCAAGCTGACCGGCAAGGGCCGCGAGCTGCTGTCGCATGCCGAGCGCATGCTGCAGCTGCGGCGCGACATGCAGGAGGCGGCCCGCGCCAAGAGCGTGATGAGCGGCACCCTGCGGCTGGGCGTGTCCGAGACCATCGTCCACACCTGGCTGCCGACGCTGATGGAGTACCTGCACGACGCCTACCCGGCGCTGATGGTCGAGATCCAGGTCGACACCACCACCATGCTCAAGACCCAGCTGGCCTCGCGCCAGATCGACCTGGCGTTCCTGCTGGGGCCGATGGAAGAGCCGCGCATCGAAAACCTGTACCTGTGCAATTACCCGCTCAGCTGGGTCGCCAGCCCCAAGCTCAAGGTGGGGCGCCAGCCCATCAGCCTGAAGCGGCTGGGGCAATGGCCGGTGATCACCTATTCGTCCACCACCGATCCGCACCGCGCGGTGCGGCAAGTGCTGCAGCAGGCCGGCGTCGACGCGCCGCGCATGTACGGCAGTTCGGCGCTGAGCGTGATCGTGCGGATGGCGCTGGACGGCATCGGCACGGCGGTGATCGCGCCCGTCATCCTGCATAAGGAGCTGGCGCAGGGCGAATTGCGGCTGCTCGACGTGAAGGCGCCGCCGCTGCCGCCGCTGCACTACACCGCCTGCTGGATGCAGGGGCCGGACAGCCAGGTGCCGCGCACCGTGGCCGAGGCCGCGCAGCAGATTGCGCGCGAAGAAGCGCTGCGCCATCCGGCAAAACCCTGATAAGGAATTCTGATCGGGGTCTATCGCAACATGTGATTAGACGCTGCGGCCGAGTTCCTGTGCAATGTCCCCATACCAACATCGATGCAAGGGGAATTGACATGGCACTGGATTCGGCGGTCCGCAGCAGCGTGGAACTGGCGCGCCGCGCGCGGCTCGATGCCCGCAGCGGCAAGCTGGCCGGCCCCACCGCCAACCTGGCCCCGGGCCATGTGCAGGCCAACCTGGCGATCCTGCCGCGCGCCCTGGCGGCCGATTTCCTGCATTTCTGCCAGCGCAATCCCAAGCCGTGCCCCTTGCTGGCCATGTCCGAGCCGGGCGATCCGGCGTTGCCCGAGCTGGGCCACGATATCGACATCCGCAGCGACATCCCGCGTTATCGCGTCTGGCAGAACGGCGAGCTGGTGGCCGAACCCACCGACGTGCGCGACTGGTGGCGCGACGACCTGGTGTCGTTCCTGATCGGCTGCTCGTTCTCGTTCGAGGAAGCAATGCTCGACAACGGCCTGCCGGTGCGCCACATCGAACAGGGCTGCAACGTGCCGATGTACCGCACCAGCATCCCGACCCATGCCGCCGGCGTGTTCGGCGGTCCGCTGGTGGTGTCGATGCGGCCGCTGAAGGCCGCCGACGCCATCCGCGCCATCCAGGTGACTTCGCGTTTTCCCTCGGTCCATGGCGCGCCGGTGCACCTGGGCGACCCGGCATTGATCGGGATTGCCGACATCAACCGGCCGGATTATGGTGATCCCGTGGAGATCCGTCCGGGCGAAATGCCGGTGTTCTGGGCCTGCGGCGTCACGCCGCAGTCGGTGGTGGCCGCGGTGCGCCCCGACTTCTGCATCACGCACGCGCCCGGCCACATGCTGGTCACGGATCTCGTCAACAGCCGCATGGCGATCCTGTAGTCGCCATCGGTAGTCGCCACCGGCCATTCTCAGTCAACCGTCAGCGGAAAACCGCTAGAAACAGGAATCGCATCGATCAGGAATCAGCCGTACCTGGCGTCCTTGTGACGTCCCCATGACGCGCTCGCGGTGTCCTCGTGGCACCCTCATGGCACCCTCATGGCGCCTGTCATGGCGTATCCGCAGCTTTGGTTTTGCCTCCAGAAAGATCCATGAAAGGACAAGGGGAAAAGGCGACAGAAGTTTCAGGCCCAGCGCCTGCCGGCATGCCGGCGGGACGGGGCCGCCGCAGGCCCGGATCCGCCGGGCCCGGGGCCGCGCGCCCCGTGGATTGCATTGCTTTCACAGTGGGATTTTTTCCAGGAGTCAGGTAATGAAGATGAAGCTCATTGCGGGTGTCGCCGCGAGTCTGGCGCTGTTGGCCGCCGCGCCGACGCAGGCGCAGGTCAAGACCGTGAAGATCGGCGCGATCTATCCCCTGTCCGGCGCGCTGGCGTCCACCGGCGCCGAGATCAAGGCCGCGGTGGAATTGGCCGTGGACATCGTCAATAACCCGCATCCCGAACTCGAAGGGATCCCGCTGGCCGCGGGCGCCGGCCTGCCGGCGCTGGGCGGGGCCAAGATCGAAGTGGTGTTCGGCGATTCGCAGGGCAAGCCCGAAGTGGGCCTGGCCGACGCGCAGCGCCTGATCGACCAGGAGAAAGTGGTGGCCCTGACCGGCGCCTACCAATCGGCCGTCACCAAGACCGCCAGCCGCATCGCCGAGCAGCGCGGCATTCCCTACCTGAATGGCGAGTCCAGCAGCCCGGACCTGACCGAGCGCGGCTACAAGTGGTTCTTCCGCACCTCGCCCAACGACGACACCTTCGTCGAGAACATGATGCAGTTCCTGGACGGCGTGAAGGGCACGCCGACCGCCAAGATCGCGGTGGTCTACGAGAACACCGACTTTGGCGTCAACACCTACAAGGCGGTCGAGAAGTTCGCCAAGCAGTACAAGCGCCAGGTGGTGGCCAACATCGCCTACAGCGCCGGCTCGGCCTCGGTGACGGCCGAAGTGCAGAAGCTGGCCGCCGCCAAGCCGGACGTGGCGATCTTCGCCAGCTACACCTCGGACGCCATGCTGTTCGTGCGCACCATGCGCGAAAGCAAGTACGCCCCGCCGGTGCTGCTGGCCAATGACGCCGGCTTCATCGACTCGCGCTTCGTGCAGGAAGTGGGCCCGCAGGTGCAGGGCGTGCTGACGCGCGACGTCTGGGGCAACGACGTGGCCGCCGCCAAGGCCGGCCTGAAGAAGATCAACGACATGTACAAGGCCAAGACCGGCAAGGACCTGAACGGCAATAACGCCCGTTCGATGCAGGGCGTGCTGGTGCTGGCCGACGCCATCAACCGCGCCGGCTCCACCGATCCGGAAGCGATCCGCAAGGCGCTGGCGGCCACCGACCTGGGCGAGGCGCAAGTGGCCATGCCCTGGGCCGGCGTGAAGTTCGACGACAAGGGCCAGAACACCAAGGGTTCCGGCCTGATCCTGGAACTGAAGGGTTCGTCCTACCAGACGGTATGGCCGGAAAAGTACCGCACCGACAAGACGCTGCCCACGCTGCCGTTCTCCTGGAAGTAATCATCAGCCGTGGCGGGCCGCGGGGGCCCGCCACAGGAGCACTCCATGTTCGAAGCTCTCTCGGCAGGCCTGTTCAACGGCCTGATCTATGCCGCGGTGGCGGTGGGGCTGGCGCTGATCTGGGGCATCACCGACGTCATCAATTTCGCCCATGGCGAATTCCTGATGCTCGGCATGTATGCCGCCTATTGGCTCTACACCCTGGGTCATATCGACCCCACGCTGTCGGCGCCCTTGGTCGCCATCGTGCTGGCCTTCGTCGGTTTCCTCACCTATGCGCTGATCATCAAGCGCCTGCAGAAGGGACCCGCGATGGCGGTGATCCTGGCCACCTTCGGCCTGGGCCTGGTGCTGCGCCAGCTGGCGTTCATCGCCTTCAGCCCGGACTACCGCAGCCTGCCCGATACTCTGGTGTCCGGCAGCGTCACGCTGGCCGGCGTTTCGCTGGGTCGCCCGCAAGTGGTGACCGGGCTGGTGGCATTGGTGGTGGTGGCCGCGCTGTTCGTGCTGGTGTACCGCACGCGCTGGGGGCACGCCCTGCAAGCGGTGGCCGAAGACCGCCAGGTGGCCGCGCTGGTCGGTATTTCGCCGGACCGCGTCAACGCCCAGGTCTGGATGCTGGGCAGCGCCGCGGTCGGCCTGGCCGGCGCGCTGCTGACCACGTTCTTCTATGTGTTTCCCTCGGTGGGCACGGTGTTTGGCCTGCTGGCCTTCGTGGCGGTCTGCATGGGCGGCTTCGGCTCGCTGCCGGGCGCCTTCATCGCCGGCATCCTGATCGGCATCATCGAGGCCATGACGGGCTACTTCGTGGCGCCCGCGCTGAAGACGGTCAGCGTCTTCATCCTCTTCATGCTGGTTCTCTGGTATCGGCCGCGCGGCCTGTTCGGGCGGTGGTGACATGACGACGACACAGAAAAAGGACGGCGCCGGCTCGGGCGTGCCGAAATGGCCGGTGGCCGTGGCGCTGGCGGCGGCGGTGCTGCTGGCGCTGGTGCCGCTGGTGGTGACCGACTCGTTCACCTTGCAGGTGCTGCTGCTGGCCATCATGTTCGGCGCGCTGGGCGCGTGCTGGAACCTGGTGGGCGGCTTTCTCGGGCGCATTTCCTTCGGCCACGCCGTGTTCGTGGGCGTGGGCGGCTACACCACCTTGCTGCTGCTGCATCACCTGAAGCTGACGCCGCTGCTGGGCATCCCGCTGGGCGGCCTGATCAGCGCGGCGCTGGCCTGGCTGGTGGGCGGGCCGACGCTGCGCCTGTCCGGCCATTACTTCGCCATGGCCACCATCGCGCTGCTGCAGATCGGGCTGCTGCTGATGATCAACTGGGACTGGGCCGGCGGCGCCGTCGGGCTGGAAGCGCCGATCGGCGACGCCGCCTGGATGCTGCTGTTCCGCAGCAAGGTGCCGTACTACTGGATCGCGGTGGGACTGGCGTTCCTGACGTTCTGCGCCACGTACTTCCTGGTGCACTCCAAGACCGGCTTCTACTGGCGCGCCATCAACGGCGACGAAGCAGCCTCGCGCAGCCTGGGCGTGCCGGCGGACCGCTACAAGATGCTGGCGTTCGTGCTGTCCGCCGGCATGACCGGGGTGTGGGGCGGCTTTTTCGCCATGTACGTGGGCTTCATCGATCCCGAATCGATGTTCAGCCTGACGATGTCGGTGCAGGTGGTGCTGGTGGCCATCCTGGGCGGCGTCGGCACGCTGGTCGGCCCGTGGCTGGGCGCGGCCGTGCTGTTGCCGCTGTCGGAAGGCACGCGGGTGCTGTGGGGCAGTTCGGGCCTGGGCCTGGATCTGCTGATTTTCGGGTTGGCGATCCTGCTCGTCACCCTGTTCCTGCCAGGCGGTCTGGTGACATTGAGGAGGCGCCGTGGCTCTGCTCGACGTTAAGAACCTGACCAAGCGCTTCGGCGGCCTGGTCGCCAACAAGGACATCTCGCTGTCGGTCGAGGCGGGCGAGATCGTCGCCATCATCGGCCCCAATGGCGCCGGCAAGAGCACGCTGTTCAACGGCCTGGTCGGCCATCACGAGCCGACCTCCGGCACGGTGGCGTTCGCCGGCGAGTCCATGATCGGCCGGCGGCCGGAGCAGGTCGCGGCGATGGGGCTGGTGCGCACCTACCAGATCCCGCGCAGCTTCGGCCAGATGACGGTGCTGGAAAACGCCATGGTCGGCGCGCTGCTGCGCCATCCGCGCCTGCCCGACGCGCGCCGCGCCTCGGCGCGGGTGCTGGAACTGGTGGGGTTGGCCGACCGCGCCGACACGCTGGCGGCGGAACTGAACGTGGCGGGGCAGAAGCGGGTGGAGCTGGCGCGCGCGCTGGCGACCGAGCCGCGCATGCTGCTGCTGGACGAAGTGGCCGGCGGCCTGAATCCGGCCGAAGCCATCGCGCTGGCCGAGATCCTGCGCGGCATCCACGCCGCCGGGGTCACGCTGATCATCGTCGAGCACGTGCTGGAGGTGGTCATGCGGCTGGCGCAGCGGGTGCTGGTGCTGAACTTCGGCCAGATGATCGCCGAAGGCGCGCCGCAGGACATCGTGCGCAATCCCGCCGTGATCGAAGCCTATCTGGGGAGGAAGCACCGTGCCTGACGTGATGTTGAAGGTCGACAACCTGAGCGTGGCCTATGGCGGCGTGCAGGCCGTGCGCGACGTGTCGCTGCAAGTGCGCCCGGGCGAAATCGCGGCGCTGCTGGGTGCCAACGGCGCCGGCAAGTCCAGCACCCTGCTGGCCATCATCGGTTCGGTCAAACCCAAGGAAGGCCGGGTCGTCTTCGAAGGGCGCGACATCACGGGAACGCCGCCGGACCAGTTGGTCAAGCAGGGCATTGCCATGATTCCGGAGGGCGCGCGGGTGTTCGCGCGCCAGCCGGTCGAGCAAAACCTGCGCCTGGGGGCCTACACGGTGCGCGACGAGCGCGTCTATCGCGAACGGCTTGACAAGGTCTACGCGCTGTTCCCGCGCCTCAAAGAGCGCCGCGAACAGCTGGCGGGCACCATGTCCGGCGGAGAGCGGCAGATGCTGGCGATCGGCCGCGCCCTGATGAGCGGGCCACGGCTGCTGCTGATCGACGAACCCAGCCTGGGCCTGTCGCCGCTGCTGGTCGAGCAGGTGTTCGACGCGCTGGCCGCGCTCAACCGCGACGACGGCCTGTCCGTGCTGCTGGTCGAGCAGAACATGGCGCAGGCGCTGGAAGTCGCGGCGCGCGCCTATGTGATGCAGAGCGGGCGCGTCGCGCTGTCCGGCAATGCGGCCGAACTGGCGGCGTCGGACGAGGTGCGGCAGGCGTATCTCGGCATGTAGCGCGGGCAAGGCGCTGGACGAAAAAAAAGCCCGTCGCGCGAGGCGACGGGCTTTTTGACATGCGGCCGGGGGCGGGCCGTAAGTCGCGAAGGACTTAGAAAATGTGGCGGATGCCCACGCCGGCGCCCAGCTGGCTGGTGCGGCCGGCGATTTCGCCGGTGGCGGCGTCGCGGACCTTGTTGTAGTCCACGGTGCCGTATACCTGGGTGCGCTTGGACAGCGCGTATTCGGCCACGGCCACCAGGGCGTAGCGCTTGCCCTTGTCGCCGTCTTCGACCACGTTCTTGCTCTGGTCGTAGTAGGCGGCGCCGGTGATGGCCCAGCGCGGGGTGGCCTGCCAGGTCACGCCGGCGAAGTAGCCGTTGTCCTTGCGGTCGAGCTGGGCGGTGGTGGTGCCGCCCATGACGGCGTTGACCCAGCCGGTCTGGTCGCGGCCGTTGAAGTAGCCGGCGAAGACCTTGGCGCTTTCGAACTGGTACGAAGCGCTGAAGTTCCACACTTGCTGGCGCAGTTCGGAGTCGTTGCCTTCGTAGGTGCGCATGAAGGCGCCGCCCAGGCCCAGCTGGCCAACGGTATAGCGCAGGCTCACGCCCATCTGCTGGCCGGCCTTGCGGTCCGACCACTTGTCGCCGTTGGCCCACGACGCGATCACGTTCAGGTCGCCCAGCGTGTTCGAGTAGCGGAAGGTGTTGTTGTTGCGCACGCGGCCCATGGCGGCGGGCAGCCACGAGTTTTCGTTGTAGTTACCGACGGTCAGCGGATCGAAGTAGTCCGCCATCAGGTCCTGGATCACCGTGTTCTGCAGACCCAGCGTCAACGCGCCGATGCTGCCGCCGTCCAGGCCGACGTAGGCCAGGCGGTTGAAGGTCTTGCCCGAGCTGGACGAGTTGCCGTTCTGCACGTTGAAGCCTTGCTCCAGGCGGAAGAAGGCGCGGTTGCCGTCGCCCAGGTCTTCCGAGCCGCGCAGGCCCCAGCGGCTGTTGGAGATGGCGCCGTTTTCCATCGAAAGGCGGCTGCCGTCCTCGCCGGACGCGCCGGAGCCGGTATTGACGTAGCGCATGCTGACGTCGGCGATACCGTAGAGGGTGACGCTGGTTTCAGCGGAAGCGGCGCCTGCGGCCAGGCCGAGGCCGGCGGCGGCGAGCGTAAGAGTGATGCGTTTCACTGAGGCTTCTCCTAATGTTTCTGTTCTTAGCGTGGGCCGGGCTTTTGGCTCGGCTGGACGCGCCTGGCGGTTCGCCTGGAGCTGGGCCGTTGCACCGACGCCAGGGGTTGGCGCGGGTCCGGAGCATGGGCCCTCTGTACGTTCCGTGCGCCATAGTGGTGCCAATCCAGAACGCCACGAGGATTCTAGAAAAGTTACGGCTTGTGTAGTGCGTTTATCTTTTTCGCGTTTTCCCTGGGTTTACAGAAATGCAAAAAAGGCGATGACTGGAACAATCCTGGCATTGTTCCAAAAAAAACCCCGTTGCAGGAACGGGGTTTTGGGCGGGTGGTGTGCGGATCAGAGCGTCATGTGCAGCGGCAACCACGTCGCGATGCCCGGCACCAGGTACAGCAGCAGCACCGCCAGGATCATCAGGAAGAACATCGGCAGCGAGGCGCGGGCAATATAGGGCAGCTCGCGCCCGCTCATGCCCGACAGCACGAACAGGTTGAAGCCCACCGGCGGCGTGATCTGTGCCATTTCCACAACGAAAACGATGAAGATGCCGAACCAGATCAGGTCGATGCCGGCCGCCTGCACCGTCGGCAGCAGCACGCCCATGGTCAGCACGACGATGGAAATGCCGTCCAGGAAGCAGCCCAGCACGATGAAGAACACCATCAGCGCCATGATCAGCCAGAACTGCGACAGGCCCAGTCCGCCAATCCACTCGGCCAGCGCCCGCGGCAGGCCGATGTAGCCCATCGCCAGCGTCAGGAACTGCGCGCCCGCCAGGATCAGGGCGATCATGCAATACAACCGGGTGGCCCCCAGCAGCGATTGCATGAAGGTGGCGCGCGACAGCGACCCTTGCAGGCCCGACAGGATCAGCGCCCCGACCACGCCCACCGCCGCGGCCTCGGTGGCCGTGGCCAGGCCGGTGTAGATCGAGCCCAGCACCGCGCCGATCAGCAGCATCACCGGAATCAGGTGGCGCGAACGCGACAGTTTTTCCTTGAACGTCAGGCCCGGATCGGCGGCGGGCACTTCGTCCGGATTGCGGATGGCCCACCAGGCGATGTAGCCCATGAACAACAGCGCCAGCAGGATGCCCGGCACGATACCGGCGATGAACAGCTTGGCGATCGACACGTCCGCCGCCACCCCGTAGACGATCATGATGATCGACGGCGGGATCAGCAGGCCCAGGGTGCCCGCGCCCGACAGCGTGCCCAGGATCTTCGATTCGGGGTAGCCGCGGCGCGTCAGCTCGGGGATGGTCATCTTGCCGACCGTGGCGCAGGTGGCCGCGGACGAGCCCGACACCGCCGCGAAGATGGCGCAGCCGATCACGTTGGTGTGCAGCAGCCGGCCCGGCAGGCGGTTGAGCCAGGGGGCCAGGCCCTTGAACAGGTCTTCCGACAGGCGGGTGCGGAACAGGATTTCACCCATCCACAGGAACAGGGGCAGGGCGGTCAGCGTCCAGCTGGACGAGGCGCCCCAGATGGTGACGGCCATGGCATCGCCGGCGGGGCGGCTGGAGAACATCTCCATGCCGATCCAGGCGGTGCCCGCCAGCGTCAGGCCGACCCAGACGCCGCATCCCAGGAATGCGAAGATCGAGACGACCAGCAGGGTAATGACGAGAAGTTCATTCATGGGTTTGCTGCGAGGTGGCGGCGGCCAGGCCGCGTGAACGACGTACCAGCTCATCGAGCAGGGCGACCAGGAACAGGACCGTGCCCACGGCCATGCTGAGCTGCGGAATCCACAGCGGCGTGGCGTCGTTGGACGTGGAGATGTCGTTGAACTGCCAGGAGTCGTAGGTGAGCTTGACGCTGAAGAAGGCGAAGGCGGCGGCCATCAGGGTGCCCGCCGCCAGCGCGAAGATATCCAGGCGGCGGCTGCCGGCCGGCGACAGCGCGTTCAGCAGCAGCGTCACGCGGATGTGTTCGCCATGCTTGAAGGTGCTGGCCAGCGCCAGGAACCCGGCGGCGGCCATGAAATACCCGGCATAGGCGTCCGTGCCGGGAATGTTCAGGCCAAGCTGGCGCGCGACGATCGCGGCCAGCACCGCAACCAATACACCGATCGTGCACAGGCCGGCCAGCAGGCCGGCCGCGCCGTAAAGTCCATCCAGAAAGCGGCGCATGGTCGTATCACTGCTTCCGGTAGGCGTCGATCATGGCCTGGCCGTCGGCGCCGGCCTTCTTGAGCCAGTCATCCAGCATGCGCTTGCCGATCACCGACAGGCCTTCCTTCAGTTCGACCGTGGGCTTGACGGTTTCCATGCCGTTCTTGGCCAGTTCTTCCTGGTACCACTTGTTCTTTTCCTGCGACAGCTTCCAGCCGCGTTCCTCGGCCTGCGCGCCGGCCTTCTTCAAGGCTTCCTGTGTGGCCGGATCAAGCGCGTCGAACGCCTTCTTGTTGACGATCACGGCGTTCTTGGGCAGCCAGGCCTGGGTGTCGTAGAACTTCTTGATGTACTCGTAGGTCTTGGTGTCGTAGCCGGTGGAGGCCGACGACATGTACGAGTCGATCACGCCGGTGGCCAGCGCCTGCGACAGTTCGGCCTGCTGCACCGTCACCGGCTGGGCGCCGACCAGTTCGGCGATCTTGGCCGTCACCGGGCTGTAGGCGCGCCACTTCAGGCCCTTCATGTCGCTGATCTGCTTGATGTCCTTGTTGGCGAAGATGCCCTGGGGCGGCCAGGCCACCGCGTACAGCAGTGTCATGCCCTGCGAATTCAGCTTCTTTTCCAGGAACGGCTTCTGCGCCTGGTACAGCTTGAACGAGGCGTCGTAGCCGGTGGCCAGGAAGGGCAGGCCGTCCAGTTCGTAGATCGGGTCCTCGTTGGCGAAGTTGGTCAGCAGGATCTCGCCGATCTGGGCCTGGTTGCCTTGCACCGCGCGCTTGATCTCGGGCGCCTTGTAGAGCGAGGCGTTGTTGTGCAGCGTGATCTTGAGCTTGCCTTCCGACAGCGTGTCGACGTCCTTGATGAAGGTCGTCAGGTTTTCGACGTGGAAGTTGCTGGCGGGATAGGCGCTGGGCAGGTCCCACTTGGTCTGGGCCTGGGCGCCGGCGCTGAACGCCAGGACGATGGAGCCGGTCAACAGCGAGAGCTTCTTGAACATGATGGTCCTTCTTTGCGAATGATGAGTGCGGGCAGGGCCCGGAGGCATTGCGAAAAAGCGCGCGGCGCGGCATGACGCATAGCTGAAAAGCCGTGCCATTCTATGTTGCCTCTTGGTCACAAAGTGCCTGCAAGCGCGTGTTTACGGGTAATTCCTAGGCCGCCGGTCCGAAATGCTTGACGATTGAAATAGTGTGCCCACGGGCCGGACGTTGTCTTGCGGCGGCGTCTTTTTCTTCTAAGATCTCGTCATCGCAGTCGTGTCGCAGAGGGTCGTGTGAATTTCGTTTTTCGTCGTGACGAGTTGCTGGTCGAGGAAGCCACCAGCGTGTTGCCGGACCTGGATGCCTGTGGGCGCGCCGGGCTTGGGGCCGACGCCCTGCAGCCGGTCTGGGCCACGCCGGATTCGCCGGCCCGCGCCGCGCATGTCGAACCGGGCATCGAAGCGCCGCACGGCTACGCCTTCAAGAAGCTGCGGTCCTTGTTCGGGGTGCTGGACGAGGAACGCATGGCGCTTGCCGGGCGCGCCTACCAGATCGCCGAATGGGCCCGCACCCATCGCTTCTGCGGCGCCTGCGGCACGGCCACCACGCGCGTCAGCGGCGAGTTCTGCCAGCGCTGCCCGGCCTGCGGCTTCTCGGCCTATCCTCGCATCTCGCCGGCCATGATGGTGCTGATCCGCAAGGGCGACAGCATCCTGCTGGCGCGCCACACCGCCAATGCCGCCGGGCGCTACACGGCCCTGGCCGGCTTTGTCGAGCCGGGCGAAAGCATCGAGCAGACGGTGCACCGCGAGGTGCTGGAAGAGGTCGGCCTGAAGGTCGGCAACCTGAAGTACTTCGGCAGCCAATCCTGGCCGTTCCCGCATTCGCTGATGGTGGCCTACACGGCCGAATACGTGTCGGGCGAGATCCGCGTGCAGGAAGACGAGATCGCCGACGCGCGCTGGTTCGGTCCGGGCGATCCGATGCCAGAGATCGCGGCGCGCATCTCCATTGCCGGTTCGCTGATCCGCGCGCATTTGCCGGCTGGCTGGGACGCGCCATAGCAAGGCGCGGGAGTGCTGCGCGCGCCTTAGGCGGGCATTCATCCTAGGGGTATTCCCTCGAATCGAGGGATTTTTTCCGTCCCTGTTTTGTTTTTTATTGATGAAATATAGATAAATTATTAGTATTTCGCGCAGATAAACTTGTTGCGCGGCCCTTATGACCTCCACGTTGATCGCCTCGTCGGCCCACCTGGCCGGCGGCAGCGCGCCGGACCTGTCCGAAGTCGAATTCGGCCTGATGATCGCCAGCCACGCCTTCGATCGCTGGACCGTGCGCTGCATGGCGGCGGCGGGCCTGCCCGACCTGACGCCCACCGACGTCATGGTGTTCCACCACGTGTTCCACCGCCAGCGCCCCAAGAAGCTGGCCGACATCTGCTTCACGCTGAATGTCGAGGACACGCACATCGTCAACTACGCGCTGAAAAAGCTCGACCGCCTGGGCGTGGTCAAGGGCGAGCGCGCCAGCAAGGAAGTGTTCTACAGCGTCACGCCCGAGGGCGCGGCCATCATCAAGCGCTACGGCGAAATCCGCGAGCAATGCCTGACCGCCGGCCTCGACGCGCCGGGCGGGGGCGGCCTGGAATTCAGCCGCCAGCTGGCGCACACGCTGCGCGCCCTGTCCGGCCTGTACGACCAGGCCGCGCGCGCCGCGACCTCCCTGTAAACCGATACGCGGGGCAGCGCCCCGTACCGCAACCCGCACGCCGCGGCCGGCAGCGCCGTGGCGGCTTCTTGTACCCGAGGATAGTTATGAAGTGGCAATTCTGGATTGATCGTGGGGGCACCTTCACCGACATCGTGGCGCGTCGCCCCGACGGCACCACCACCACCGCGAAGATGCTGTCGGAAAATCCCGAGCAGTACCGCGACGCGGCGGTGGCGGGCATCCGCAAGCTGCTGGGCATCGCGCCCGGCCAGCCGGTGCCGGCCGAGCAGGTCGAATGCGTCAAGATGGGCACCACGGTCGCCACCAACGCGCTGCTCGAACGCAAGGGCGAACGCACGCTGCTGGTGACCACGCGCGGTTTCCGCGACGGCCTGCGCATTGCCTACCAGAACCGTCCGCGCCTGTTCGACCGCAACGTGCTGCTGCCGGAAATGCTCTACGAAGCCGTGGTCGAGGCCGACGAGCGCGTCGCCGCCGACGGCGAAGTGATCCGCGACCTGGACGAGGCCGCGCTGCGCCGTGACATGCAGGCGGCCTACGACAGCGGCATCCGCACCGTCGCCATCGTCTTCATGCACGCCTGGCACGCTACCGGCCACGAGCAGCGCGCCGCCCGCATCGCGCGCGAGATCGGCTTCACCCAGGTGTCGGCCTCGCACGAGGTCAGCCCGCTGATCAAGTACGTCTCGCGCGGCGACACCACCGTGGTCGACGCCTACCTGTCGCCCATCCTCAAGCGCTATGTCGACCAGGTGGCCGGCGAACTGCCCGGCATCCGCCTGATGTTCATGCAATCGAGCGGCGGCCTGACCGACGCGCACCGCTTCCGCGGCAAGGACGCCATCCTGTCCGGCCCGGCCGGCGGCATCGTCGGCATGGTGCGCACCAGCGAGCAGGCCGGTTTCGACAAGATCATCGGCTTCGACATGGGCGGCACCTCCACCGACGTGTCGCACTACGCCGGCGAATTCGAGCGCGAGTTCGAGACCCTGGTGGCCGGCGTGCGCATGCGCGCGCCCATGATGAGCATCCACACGGTCGCGGCCGGCGGCGGTTCGATCCTGCATTTCGACGGCGCGCGCCTGCGCGTCGGCCCGGATTCGGCCGGCGCCAACCCCGGCCCCGCCTGCTACCGCCGCGGCGGGCCGCTGGCCGTGACCGACTGCAACGTGCTGCTCGGCAAGATCCAGCCCGATTTCTTCCCCAAGGTGTTCGGTCCCGACGCCGACGAAGCGCTGGACCGCGACGCCGTCGTGCAGCGCTTTGAGGCCATGGCCGACGAGGTCCGCGCCGCCACCGGCCGCGACATGACGCCGGAACAGCTGGCCGAAGGCTTCCTGGAAATCGCCGTCGGCAACATGGCCGAAGCCATCAAGCGCATCTCGGTGCAACGCGGCCACGACGTCACCGAATACGCGCTGACCGTGTTCGGCGGCGCCGGCGGCCAGCACGCCTGCCTGGTGGCCGACGCGCTCGGCATGACCACGGTCTTCGCGCACCCGCTGGGCGGCGTGCTGTCGGCCTACGGCATGGGCCTGGCCGACCAGACCGACATGCGCCAGAAGACCGTCGAGAAAACGCTCGACGCCGCGCTGATGGCCGAACTGCAAGGCGAACTGGACGCGCTGGCCGAGCAGGCCGTGGGCGAACTGCGCCGCCAGCACGTGGCCGATAGCGACATCGGCGTGCAACGCCGCCTGCACCTGAAGTACCGCGGCACCGACACCGCGCTCGAAGTGCCGTATTCGGACCTGGACCAGGCCCGCAAGGACTTCGAGGCGGCCTATCGCCAGCGCTATTCCTTCCTCATGCCCAACCGAGAACTGGTGGTGGAGACCATCTCGGTGGAAGCCACCGGCGGTGGCGAGCGCGTCACCGAGACGCCCGCTTCGCGCAGCCGCGATGGCGCGCTGGCGCCACGCCGCGCGGTGCGCATGTACAGCGGCGGCGCCTGGCGCGACACGCCGTTGTACGTGCGTGAAGACATGGCTGGCGGCGACCTGGTGGCGGGCCCCGCCATCATCTCCGAGCCGAACCAGACCACCGTGGTCGAGCCCGGCTGGCAGGCCGAGCTGACGCAACAGGACCACTTCGTGATCCGCCGCGTCGAGGCCCGCCCGCAGCGGCGCGCCGTCGGCACCCAGGCCGACCCCGTGATGCTGGAGGTGTTCAACAACCTGTTCATGTCGATCGCCGAGCAGATGGGCTACCGCCTGCAGAACACGGCGTACTCGGTCAACATCAAGGAACGCCTGGACTTCTCCTGCGCCATCTTCGATGCCCAGGCGCGCCTGATCGCCAACGCGCCGCACATGCCGGTGCACCTGGGCTCCATGGGCGAATCGGTGCGCACCGTGATGAACGCCAACGCCGGCCGCATGCAGCCGGGCGACGCCTACGTGGTCAACGACCCGTACCACGGCGGCACCCACCTGCCGGACGTCACGGTGATCACGCCGGTGTTCGACCGCAAGGGCAACGAGATCCTGTTCTACGTCGGCTCGCGCGGCCACCATGCGGATATCGGCGGCACCACCCCGGGCTCGATGCCGCCCGATTCGAAGACGGTCGAAGACGAAGGCGTGCTGTTCACCAACTTCCAGCTGGTCAAGGGCGGCGAGTTCCGCGAACAGGCCGCGCGCGACATCCTCGGCTCCGGCCGCTGGCCGGCGCGCAACCCGGACCAGAACATCGCCGACATGCACGCGCAGATCGCCGCCAACGAAAAGGGCGTGCAGGAACTGCTGCGCATGTGCGATCACTTCGGCCTGGACGTGGTGCGCGCCTACATGGGCCACGTGCAGGACAACGCCGAAGAGGCGGTGCGCCGCGTGATCTCGGTGCTCAAGGACGGCAGCTACGAGTATCCGCTGGACAACGGCGCGGTCATCCGCGTCGCGGTGCGGGTGGACAACCAGGCGCGCAGCGCCGTGGTCGACTTCACCGGCACGTCGGACCAGCTGGACAACAACTTCAACGCCCCGGGCGCCATCGCCGTGGCCGCGGTGCTGTACGTGTTCCGCACCCTGGTCAACGACGACATCCCGCTGAACGACGGCTGCCTGGTGCCGCTGTCGATCATCCTGCCGGAAGGCTCGATGCTGCGCCCGAACCCGCCGGCCTCGGTGGTGGCGGGCAACGTCGAAACGTCCATGTGCATCGTCAACGCGCTGTATGGCGCGCTCGGCGTGCTGGCCGCCAGCCAGGGCACCATGAACAACTTCACCTTCGGCAACGCGCGCCACCAGTACTACGAGACCATCTCGGGCGGTACGGGCGCCGGTCCCGTGCGCATCGATGCCGCCGGTCCCCACGACGAAGGCTTCCCCGGCACTTCGGTGGTGCAGGCGCACATGACCAACTCGCGCCTCACCGACCCCGAAGTGCTGGAGTTCCGCTTCCCGGTGCGGCTGGAGTCGTACGAGATCCGTCACGGCTCGGGCGGGGCGGGGCGCTATCCGGGCGGCAACGGCGGCGTGCGCCGCATCCGCTTCCTGGAAGACATGACCGCCGCGATCCTGTCCAACAACCGCCTGCACGCGCCATTCGGTCTGGCCGGCGGCGGACCGGGCGCGATGGGCCGCAACTACATCGAAAGGCTGGACGGCTCGATCGAGGAGCTTGGTCCGCAGGACAGCGCCCAGTTGCATCCGGGCGACGTGTTCGTGGTGGAAACGCCGGGAGGCGGGGGCTACGGCGCTCGTTGAGTCGGTGGCGTGAGGGCGGGGCGATCCGGGATAGTCATCACGGGTCGCTCCGTCACTCCGGATCGTTCATCACATCTAGCACGATCTCCGCCTTGGCCTTGTGGTCATGGACTCGCAACGTCACCTCGCTATCGCCGATCTCGAAGATCGCGGTGGCGAGCATGTTTTTGCCGTCCGGGTCCTCGGCATCCGTGCGCAGGATCGGCAGGCTTCTGTATCGTTACGAACTGCTTAGGGTATCGGATGAATCGTCAGTTGCTTGACTGTATTGGCGGTTTGACGGCGAGGCGCCTTGGAAAAAAAAGTGTTTGCAGCTGTTGTCTCGGGGTCAATCGGTAACACCGCCAAGAATTTCCCTGAAAGCGCCTCTCCCCTCACATTCCACATAGATTCAAACTGTGTACGACTGAATGTACGATTGCCCATCGATGGATCCGCCAGCCATACGGTGTCTCCGTTGATGCCTCGCAAGACGCTGAAGTGGTCGTCCTTGCGGTGCTTCATGTAAACGATGACTGGCATTCTAAGCCGGGCCAATTGGTCAAAACTCGCGGCAAAGCCTTGAGCCTTGAAGCCGAACTGGGCGAGAGCATTTGTCATGTCCTCGAAGCTGGCTCTTCCATCGGTCTTGTCCATGGCCTTAAGAAGTTGTTCTTCGGTGATTGCCTGACCATAGTGGCTGTCGAGTAGGGTGGCGAGAGATGCGGCGCCGCAAGAGTAGTCCAGATCCTGCTTGACTATCCGGTCGTCGCGCAAATGTTTCCAGCTTCTTACCGGAACGATTCCATGGCTGGAGTGCGTCAGGAGCAGAACGCCTACCGGGCCGGGAAGAATGGCATTGCTCGACGCGCCGGCCGCAACAGCGTTGGCCGCTGCCAGCGCGGCAACGGCGAGAAGCCGCGGCATGATGAAATATGTCTGGTTCATTGCGCCGGGATGACGAGGGGCGGGAGCGGCAAAGCCATTCCCAACATGGCCAGGATGACGCCAAGCGCCGTATACACAAGTATTGTGACCAAGATGGCTGGAATCAGACCGATCGCAATGCCGCCGATGCTGTAGCCGATACTGGCTTTGGGGATCGCGCTCGAGAGGGCATTGGCCCCGACCCACACTGAATATAGCCACAACAGCAGCGTAGCGAGCAGGGACACACCCATGGCGGCCAGGCCGATACCGAGCAGGTCGGCCAGGAGCCAAGAGGTGGCCACCAGGTTGAATAGATTGCCTTGGCCATCCCATCGGCCATCGCGTTTCATCCAGGCTCGCAATGCGCAGACGATGATAAGAAAGGCGGCCCAGGTGGAGATTATTGCTCCGCATAGGGTTACCCACATGGGGACCGCAGGCCAATTCGATTCTGGGGGCAGCACCCCGGAAATCAAACCGCCTGCCAAACCGAGGATCGTGATGGCTAGCGCGGATCGCCAGCGAGGGAAATCGAACCGCGAGAAGGGCAGTCCGCTCAGGCAAAAGAGGGAGAGGGAAGAGGCGATCATTGGGGCTTGTCGCTTAAATGCACCGTGATTGATGGCGTCTGTCAGAACGTTTGGGGTGCATAGTGGTAACCGCAGCAACTGACAGATGCGTTGCTGTCTGGAGCGCTTGATCGTAATAATTCAACGTTGTGGTGGCATAGCGTTCTGATCAGGGTGATTCAAAGAGATAGCCAATCTCGAATTGCTAGAACACCCACTAATAGTATGGCAATCACAAATAACAGGAAGGGGATGAATTCACATACGAAAAAAATAGTGCCAGGGTCGCTCCACTTTATCGAACGAAAATAGTTACGGATTTTTTTACTCATGTGGCTCCAAGCTTTGCTCCGTTTTGAGGTCGCCAAGGCGACTATGGCTACCTTGGCGACTGTAAGATGGTGCTCCGGTTGTTATCGTCTGTGCCAGTAATACTCAACAAGGTTGCGGAAATGGTAGAACCGCATATATGGCGCGGCTTGATAGACCGACCATCCGGCAGCAGAAAGACGAGGGGCATAAAAATACATGTAGTACCGCCACCATGCACCCTCTGTCTCTTTCATTTCCTGCTGTGACAACGTCGCCAGTTGCATTGGGCTATTCGAAGGTTCGAACATCAAATTTATATCGGTCTGATTGAAAACTGCAATCGGTCCGCGTGTCTGCGGTGAGCTGGCATATACCTGCGATGACAGAAGGCCGGCGGTTAGTAGTATTAGCGCTAAGCGTGTTAACTGTTTCATATAGACTCTCTAGGAACTACAACCAGCCTTGAAATAGACTCTCAAGGCACCTATTGACGGTGTTTGCGTCACCGGCAATTTTTTGGGCGGCTTGCCGCCCTTTTTCTTACGATCACACCCAAAATCAAAATGTATACAGCCAGTTGGCTCGCAGCTCCGAACCGCTGCGGCCCGATACATTGGCTTTTAGGGTGGTGGTCAGTGTGCTATCGCTTGTGAGGCCGTAACCGGCGCCAAGTAATAGATCAGTCGAGGTGCGATTGATACCTTGGCTATGACCGTCCAGCCGATCGGCCTGCCGATATGTCCATTGCGCGCCGGTGGTCAGTGTCACGCGGTCGTTGACGGCAAAGCCTACCGACGGGTTGAGCAATAGCAAGTTGCCAGGCTGGTATCGGTAAGAACCATCTGCACGGGCTCGGTTGAACTGATAGGCGGCCGTCAATGAGAATAAGATTGGGTCGATCGCGTGGTAGGCGGTGACGCCTAGCATGGCCGACTTGAGGCTGGCGCTGCCTTGCCTGTGCTTTTCCCGTAAAGCGATTTCCGCAAATCCGAGTACGGCAGGACCGTCGTCGTCTTGCTTGAATTGATAGTTGATGCCTACCCAAGCATCGACGAATCTCGACTCGCTGCTGGTGGTTGTGCCGTCGACACCGCTATTGCGTTGGTTTGATGAGAGGCCGCTTATTCGGGCGTATAGCTCGGTGTCTGTTGTCAGGCCGTATCGCAGGCCGAGTGTGCCTACCACGGTGTCGCTATTACCGAGACTCTCTCCGAGCGAGGTGGGCACGGTGATGAATGACGTCGGCCCCGTCTGGACAATAATCGGTTCGCCGATTGATATGCCAGCGCGGTCTGTGTTGGCGTAGGCCAACGATAATTCCATCCTGAGCTTTCCCGCGTCGGTGATCAGGTTCTCCACCGTAAGAGGCAACTCAGCCCACGCTGGGAGGGGGATAGCTAAAATTAGGCTGGCACAAAGGCGCGAAATACGCATGAGACTCTCAAATAATATTGAGTCTCATTCTATTTTTGGTCGCGGTATTTTTCGATTGGGCTTGGTCCGGGATTTGCCGGAATTGCGCGAGGTCACCTGCATGCCGTGTATACCAAGAACCGTCGTGAGGGAGAGGGCCCCCTGACATTCGTTGGCTAGCATCTCAGTGCATTGCTAATACTTGCGCGCGGTTCTGCGCGCAAGTATTCCTACTCCGGATCGTTCATCACATCCAGCACGATGTCCGCCTTCGGCTTGCGGTCGTAGACCCGCAGCGTCACCTCGCCATCGCCGATCTCGAAGATCGCGGTGGCGAGCGTGTTTTCGCCGTCCGGGTCCTTGGGATCGGTGCGCAGGATCGGCAGTTCGCCCTCGGTGTCATGCAACGCCGTCAGCAGGTCGGCGCCGACGGTGGCGGGCGACCAGGTGTCGACGATGCCCTCGATGCGGCGCTGGCGCTCGCGCGACGAGTCGGTGATGATCTGCGTCTGGCCGCGGCTGGCCTGGTGCACCATGTGGTTGGCATGGCCGTAGCGGGTGCCGATCTCCAGGACCGACGCGGCGCCGGGCGACGCCTCGACGCTGAAGACGCGGGCATCGGCGGCCGAGCCCAGCGTATGGTGGAAGCCGCCGGCGCGCGGCGCGTCGCGCAGCAACGCCACGGCCTCGTCCAGGGTGGCGCAGTCGAGCACCGCGCGCGCTAGCAGCATGCGCGGCACGCCGGGCTGGCGCAGGCGCGTGCGCAGGTTGTTGATGGTCTGCACCAGGCCGGCGCGATTGGCCCCGAAGGTGTGGCCGGGCAGGGAACCCGGGTAATAGAAGCTCAGGTAGCCGGGCGCGTCGTCCAGCGCCACGTCGACCAGATGGCAGCGGCCGTACAGGAACGGATCGCCGTCCTCGTTGTGGCCGATCCAGCGGGTGCCGTCGGCCGCCTTCAGCGCCACCGACGTGCAGCCGTCGCCGCTGCCGCTGCTGTGCAGCAGGTCGCCGCGGCAATTCCACAGCAGCACGTCGGCCAGCGGCAGGCCCAGTCCTTCGGCCAGCCCCTCCAGTTCCTCCCAGACCGCCGGCAGCGCGGCGCGCGCCTGCTCGCCCAGTTCCGCCACGTAGGGGTGGCCGCGCCAGGGGCGCAGCGCCTTCCAGGTGGCGCTCTGGTCCAGGTAGGTCGCCATCAGCGGGCGGGCCAGCTTGCCTAGCGCCACGCCGACCTGGCGCCGGTTGCCGGCGATGCGTACATACTTGTAGGGCATGGGGATTCTCCGGGGTGTCATGCGGATTGTAATTTTTCTAAGCTCTGTCCGGTGGGGACGGATGCGTTAAGATTCCCCGTAAGTTGCTCCGGCGATCCCGGTGTGGCCCGCGCATCATGTCCTAACTACAACCCCGGGTGCTATCGGCCCCAAGAGGAGAGTTTCATGATTAAACGTAAAGTCGCCGCCGCCTTGGTCGGCCTGTCCGTGGCCATGTTCGGCGCCGCCTCCGGCGCCTACGCCCAAGGCAAGGAATTGGTGGTGGCCACCGACACGGCGTTCGTGCCGTTCGAGTTCAAGCAGGGCAACACCTATACCGGCTTCGACGTGGACCTGTGGGCGGCCATCGCCAAGGAACTGAACGTCAAGTACAAGCTGCAGCCGATGGACTTCAACGGCATCATCCCCGGCCTGCAGACCAAGAACATCGACGTGGCGCTGGCCGGCATCACCATCCGCGATGACCGCAAGAAGGTGATCGACTTCTCCGATCCCTACTACGAAAGCGGCCTGGCCATCCTGGTCGGCGAAAAGAACACCGACATCAAGGACGCCAAGTCGCTGGCCGGCAAGACCGTCGCGGTCAAGACGGGCACGGCCACCGTGGACTTCCTGAAGGCCCAGGTGCCGGACGCCAAGCTCAAGCTGTTCCCCAACATCGACAACGCCTACCTGGAACTGGCCACCGGCCGGGTCGACGCCGCCGTGCACGACACGCCCAACGTCCAGTACTACGCCAACACGGCCGGCAAGGGCCGCGTCAAGGTGGTCGGCTCGGTCAAGAGCGGCGACTTCTACGGCATCGCCTTCCCCAAGGGCAGCGAACTGGTGCCGCAGGTCAACAAGGCCCTGGCCACGCTCAAGTCCAACGGCCAGTACGACGCCATCTACGAGAAGTGGTTCGGCAAGAAGCCCTGAGCTTTTCCGCCGGATTGATGTTGCATTTCGGGGCCGCCCGGCAGTCTGGGGCCCCGGCGCTTCGCTCCGGCGACGCCGGGCCCGGGACGGGGCGGCCCCGAGTCGCTTGCGTCGCCGGGCGTTTCCGCCATGATGCGGCGCGCGGGCGCGCCATTGAGGGGTAATCGTGGATTTTGACTGGAATGTAGTGATGGATGCGCTGCCCAACCTGTGGGTGGGCACGCAGATGACCATCAAGATCACTTTCTGGGGCCTGTTCGGCGGGTTCCTGCTGGGCGCGCTCTCCGGCGTGACCCGGGCCTACGGGCATCCGATACTGTCGGGCATCGCCCAGGTGTATGTCGCGGTGATCCGCGGCACGCCGATCGTGGTGCAGGTGATGTTCATTTATTTCGCCTTGCCGCTCTTGGCGAACATCCGGGTGGACGCCGAGTGGGCGGCCATCGTCACGCTCATCATCAATTCAGGCGCCTATATTTCCGAGATCGTGCGCGGCTCGCTGCTGTCGGTCCACAAGGGCCTGAAGGAAGCCGGGCAGGCGATGGGCCTGCCGTTTCACAAGATCCTGTTCCACATCATCGGGCCGGTGGCGTTCCGCCGCATGATTCCGCCGCTGGGCAACCAGTGCATCATCAGCCTG
This sequence comes from Achromobacter sp. RW408, assembly GCF_003184165.1. Classification (NCBI taxonomy): domain Bacteria; kingdom Pseudomonadati; phylum Pseudomonadota; class Betaproteobacteria; order Burkholderiales; family Alcaligenaceae; genus Achromobacter; species Achromobacter sp. RW408. Next base: position 932,405 of record NZ_QHHO01000049.1, on the reverse strand, counting down.
AAGGATTCGTCGCTATTCATCGTGATCGGCGTCGCGGAACTGACCCGCCAGGGCCAGGAGATCATGGCCAGCAACTTCCGCGCGGTCGAGATCTGGTCGGCGATCGCCATCGTCTACCTGATCCTGACGGGCACGATGGCGCTGATCCTGCACCTGGTGGAAAAAAGGATGCGCATACTATGAGCATGGTTGAATTTCATGACGTCACCAAGACGTTCGGCGCGTCCACGGTGCTGGACGGCATCTCGCTCAACATCGACGCGGGCGAGGTGGTCGTGGTGGTGGGGCCGTCCGGCTCCGGCAAGTCCACCTTCCTGCGGTGCATCAATGTGCTCGAAACGATCAACGGCGGCGATCTGCTGGTCGACGGCCTGAGCGTGCACGGCGGCGCCGCCCAGGTGCGCGAGATCCGGCGCGAGGCCGGCATGGTGTTCCAGCAGTTCAATCTGTTCCCGCAGATGACCGCGCTGCAGAACGTCATGTTCGGGCCGGTGCACACGCGCGGACAGAGCCGCGACGAGGCGCGCGAACTGGCCGAGCAACTGCTGGGCAAGGTCGGGCTGGCCGAGCGCATGAACCACTACCCATCCGAACTGTCCGGCGGCCAGCAGCAGCGCGTGGCGATCGCCCGCGCGTTGGCGATCAAGCCCAAGCTGATGCTGTTCGACGAGCCGACTTCGGCGCTCGATCCGGAACTGCGCCACGAGGTGCTGAAGGTGATGCGCGACCTGGCCGAGGAGGGCATGACCATGGTGGTGGTCACGCACGAAATGGAATTCGCGCGCAAGGTCGGCAGCCGCCTGATCTTCATCGACGCCGGCAAGATCGCGCATGACGGTCCGCCAGCCGAACTGCTGGACAATCCGCCCAGCCAGCGCCTGAAGGACTTCCTGCAGCACGTGGCCTGAGCGCGGATCGCCCCACGCTTCAAAGGCCGGAATGAGAGCGCCCCAAGCGGGATGTCACGGATCCGGCTCCGCCGGTCCGTAGACATGCCCCCTTGAGGGGGAAGCGCGCAGCGCTTCGGGGGTGGGGCCTTCCCCTCAGCCCTTCACGCGCACGATCTTCTGCACTTGCGGCACGTGGCGGATGGCGCGGATCACCTGCGCCAGGTGCTTGCGGCTGTCCACCTGGATGGTCAGGTGCAGCGACACCGTCGAGACCGCGTCATCGTGCATGGTCACATGCATGATGTTGGCGTCGGCCGCCGTGACTTCGGCGGCCAGCCGGCCCAGCACGCCGCGCTCGTTGCGCGTGACGATGTCCAGGCGCGTGGCCAGGTGCTTGGCGGTGTGGGCGTCCCAGGCGACGTTGATCCAGCGTTCCGGTTCGCGCAGGCGCTGGCGCATGGCCACCGGGCAGTCGGCGGTGTGCACCACCAGGCCATGGCCCATGCGCATGCCGGCGATGATCGGGTCGCCGGGCAGCGGGCCGCAGCACGGCGCCAACTGCACCGCCTGGCCTTCGTTGCCCTGGATCAGGATCGGGGCGCTGCGCGCCGAGGTCAGCTCGTCCACCGCCGCGGCGGTGGTGGCCACCAGCTGGTGTTCGGGCGCGAAGCGGCGCGCCACGACGGCGGCCAGGCGCTTGCCCAGGCCGATGTCGGCCAGGATTTCCTCGCGTGAGCTGGCGCCGGTGCTGCGCGCCAGCTTCTGCCAGGCCGGGTCGTCGGTGGCCGGCAGCGGCATGTGCAATTCCTGCAGGGCCTGGCCCAGCAGGCGCTCGCCGAAGGCCACCGATTCCTCGTACTTGACGGTGCGCAGGTAGTGGCGGATTTCCGAACGGGCGCGGCCGGTGCGCACGTAGTTGAGCCATTGCGCGTTCGGGCGCGAAGCGGGGGAGGTGACGATCTCCACCGTGTCGCCGCTGTTCAGTTCCGTGCGCAGCGGCACGAACTCGCCGTTGACCTTGGCCGCCACCGCCTGGTTGCCGATGTCGGTATGGATGGCGTAGGCGAAATCCACCGGCGTCGCGCCGCGCGGCAGCGAGATGATCTTGCCGCGCGGGGTGAAGACGTAGACGGCGTCCGGGAACAGGTCGACCTTGACGTGTTCGAGGAATTCGCCCGAATCGCCGGTCTGGCTCTGGATGTCCAGCAGCGATTGCAGCCACTGGTGGGTACGCTTCTGCAGGTCGTTGAGCGTCAGGTCGGCGCCCTTGTACAGCCAGTGCGAGGCCACGCCTTCTTCGGCCACGTGATGCATGTCGCGGGTGCGGAACTGGAATTCCACCGGGGTGCCGTAGGGGCCCACCAGCGTCGTGTGCAGCGACTGGTAGCCGTTGACCTTGGGGATCGCGATGTAGTCCTTGAACTTGCCGGGCACCGGCCGGTACAGCTGGTGCAGCGTGCCCAGCGCCAGGTAGCACTCGGGCAGCGTGTGGACGATGACGCGGAAACCATAGATGTCGAGCACGTCCGAGAACGACTTCTTCTGGTCGACCATCTTGCGGTAGATGCCGAACAGCGTCTTCTCGCGGCCGGTGACTTCGGCCTCGATGCCGGCGGCGGGCAGCGCGGCACGGACCGAGTCGGCGATCTTGCCGATCACCTCGCGGCGGTTGCCGCGCGCGGCCAGCACGGCCTTGTACAACACCTGGTAGCGGTTCGGGTACATGGCCGCGAAGCACAGGTCCTGCAGTTCGCGGAACAGCAGGTTCAGGCCCAGCCGGTGGGCGATGGGCGCGTAGATGTCCAGCGTTTCGCGGGCGATGCGGCGGCGCTTCTCGGGGTTGACCGCGTCCAGCGTGCGCATGTTGTGCAGGCGGTCGGCCAGCTTGATGAGGATGACGCGCACGTCGCGCGCCATCGCCAGCAGCATCTTGCGGAAACTTTCAGCCTGCTGCTCGGCCTTGGTGGCGAAGTCCAGGCGGTCCAGCTTGGACAGGCCATCGACCAGCTCGGCGACTTCAGGACCGAACTTCTCGGCCAGCTCGTGCTTGGCGATGCCCTGGTCTTCCATCACGTCGTGCAGCAGGGCGGCGGACAACGCATTCGCGTCGAGCTTCCAGCCCGCGCAGATTTCCGTGACGGCGATGGGGTGCGAGATGTAGGGCGAACCGCTGGCGCGGAACTGGCCCAGGTGCGCCTGGTCGGCGAAGCGATAGGCTTCGCGCACGCGTTCTACATCTTTCTTGTCGAGATAGCTGCCGATGATTTCGGTCAGCGGCGCCAGCGAGGCGACCGGCGAGGCGGTCGCATCCGCCGCTTCTTGCGCGGCGACGGAGGGTGGCGTGGGGGAATTCTTGTCTTTCTTGCCCGTGCGGCGCCCGAGACGGGAGCCGGCACGTAGCGCGGCAAGCAGACCTGATGAAGCGTACTTCAGCCCGGGAAAAGCCATGCTTGCCGCCCCCCGGAAAAGATCAGGTGGGAACTTTGCGCAGCATTTCCACGCCGGTGAGGCCGCCCGCGATTTCGCGCAGGGCAGTGACCGTGGGCTTGTCTTTGCTGTCCAGGCGCGGGGCATGGCCTTGCGCCAGCTCGCGGGCGCGGTAGGTGGCGGCCAGCGTGAGCTTGAAACGGTTGGGGATCTGGTTCAGACAGTCTTCGACGGTAATGCGAGCCATTAGGACACCTGGTGCTGATGGTGGATAGGGAGAATGCGGTTTCGTTTCAGTGCGCCGCCGGGATGCCGAGCTGCGCAAACAATTCGGCGTGGCGCACGGCCTGAGACGAAAAACGCAGCCGTGCGGCGCTGACGATTTGAGTCAGTTCCGACAAGGCCACGCTAAATTCTTGATTAATAATAACATATTCGCATTCAGGCGCGTGCGCGATTTCGCCGCCCGCGGCCATCAGCCGGCGCGCGATCACTTGCGGCGCATCCTGGCCGCGCGCCTTGAGCCGGCTTTCGAGTTCCTCGATCGAAGGCGGCAGCACGAAGATGCCGATCGCGCCGGGAAAGCGCTGGCGCACCTGGCGCGCGCCTTGCCAATCGATTTCCAGCAGCACGTCGCGGCCCTCGCGGGTGGCTTCGTCGATGCGATCGCGCGGCGTCCCGTAGAAATTGCCATGGACCTCGGCCCACTCCAGCAGGCGCTGCTCGTCGCGCAATTGCTTGAATTCGTCGATGCCGATGAAGCGGTATTCGCGGCCGTCTTCCTCGCCGGGACGCGGCGCGCGGGTGGTGCAGGAGACGGACAGGAGGATGGACGGGTCTTGCTGCAGCAAGGCCTTGACCAGGCTGGACTTGCCGGCCCCGCTGGGGGCGACGACCATGAAGACATTGCCGGAAGTGGCGTGCATGAATGTGACGAGCGTGTGATGCCGAGACCCGAAGAATAGCAAATCGCGCAGCGCGGCAGGGGGAAAACCCTGCGCGCGTCGTCAATGCCAACCACCTGCGGGTTGGGGGCGCGCGATGCGGCCCCGCAAGAAAGCGGCCCCGAACGGCGGCCCGTGGCGGGACCGCCGCGCGAGAGCGGATCAGCGCGCCGCCGCCTGCGTCAGCTTGCCGCCCGGCGCGGGCGCGTCGCTGCCGAGCAGGTGGCCGTTCACCTCGATGCCGTAGAGCGAGTCGTCGGAGTCGTGGTACTTGGCGCGGGTCTTGGCCACCGATTCGGTGTAGCGCGGATCCTGGGGGCGTTCGTGGGCGTTCATGAAGTAGGCCACGTCCCACGCTTCCTGGTCGCTCAGCATGCCTGCCTGGCCCAGCGGCATGTTGGCCTTGATGAAGCCGGCGGCGTTGCCGATCTGGTGCATGCCCGCGCCCCAGTTGAAGGAATCCGGGCCCCACAGCGCGGGGAATACCCAGTGCTCGCCGTTCTTCTGTCCCTTGCCCTCGGCGCCGTGGCAGACGGCACAGTACTGGGCGTAGACCTCGCTGCCGCGCACGTAGTCGGCCTTCTGGGTCGGCTTGGGCAGCTTGAGGTAGCCCTGGCCCTTGAGCGCGACGCCGGTGGGCGCCTTGCTCGCCAGCCAGAACATATAGGTCTGCAAGGCGGTCAGCACCGGGTCGTCGGCCGCGGGCGGCTTGCCGTTCATGCTGAAGCGGAAACAGCCTTGCAGGCGCTCGGCCAGCGTGTTGACGTGGCCGTTCTTGGCGCGGTACGCCGGATACAGCACGTAGGCTGCCCACATCGGCGCGGAATCGGGGCGGCGGCCCGCGTCCAGGTGGCAACTGGCGCAGTTCAGGTCGTTGCCGACGAATTTGCTGGCGTTCTGCGGCGTGTGCAGGAAGATCTGCTCGCCCTGGCGCACGATCTTGCCGAATTCGCTGTCGGGTAGCGACGCGGCGCTGGGCGGCGTGAAGTCGGGGCGCGCATCGGCGGCCACGGCCGCTCCGGTCGACAGCAACGCGCTGGTTGCCGCGGCGGCGAACAGAAGATGAGCGAGTCGGTGACGGATCGGGGTCATTGCTTGGCTCCCGCGGCGGTGTTGGCTTGCGCGGCAAGCAGGTCGGCGGCCTTGGGCAGGCCGGCGTAGTAGGCGGACACGGCGTCGATCTCGGCGTCGGTCAGGCGGGTGGCCACGGCCGGCATCAGGCCGAGCGGGCCGGGCGGACGCTGGCCCTGGCGCCAGGCGCGCAGCTGGCCCGCGATGTAGGCGGCGGGCTGGCCGGCCAGGCTGGGAAAGTTGGCGCCCACGCCGATGCCGCCCGGGCCGTGGCATTGATTGCAGGCTGGCACGTTCTTGTCCCAGGCGCCGCGCGTGGCCAGCCAGGCGCCGGTATCGTCGGGCTTGACCGGATGCCGGGCCGTGGCGGCCAATCGGTCGATGTTCAGCGGCGACGGCAGGCCGGCGTAATAGGCGGCCACCGCTTGCCGCTGCGCGGGGTCCAGCGCCTTGGCGGTGGCGGCCATCACCGGGCTCACGCGCGAGCCGTTGGCCATGGCTTCGAGCTGTTCGGCAAGATAGGCGGCGCCCATGCCCGCCAGATGGGGAAAGCCGGCGGCGGGGTTGCCTTCGCCGTTGGCGCCGTGACAGGTCATACAGGCCGGCGCGCCGTTGGCGCCCTGTGTGCTGATCTGGCGCCCATCGGGAGCGGCCTGCGCGGGACCGGGCAGCGCACCGAGCACGCCGGCGCCCAGCGCCAGCGCGCCCGCCCAACGGACGGTGGAAAAGGGCAGTAATGCCATGATCAAACTCCGAAATTTATTGGAATTTTGGTAATAAGTTAATTTCCAGAAATTATATGGAAATTTGTGACAGATCAAAGCCCGCCAGGGGTTTTGCGCGCGTTCAATTTGCAACAGCGATGGCGGCAATCGCGACGGCGCTGCATCCGTTCGCCGGCTCGTTTCCTGATCCGTGCTTGCCCAGCCGCACTCGGCGCGTAGCGAATGGAACGTTCGCTTGCACCATCGCCAGAATGATTCGGGTAGCATTTCGCCGACAGATAACAAGGAGCATCCAATGCACACGAACGAGATCGACCCTCCCCGCGTTGCGCTGGTCACCGGCGCCGGCACCGGCATTGGCCGCGCGGTGGCGCTGGAATTCCTGGCGCAAGGCTATCGCGTGGTGCTGGCCGGTCGTCGGCGCGAGCCGCTCGAGGCCACGCGCACGGCGGCGGGGGAGGATGGTGTGCGGGCCCTGGTGGTTCCCACGGACGTGTCCGACGAGCAGGCGGTGCGCGAGCTGTTCGACACCACCCAGCGCGAATACGGGCGCCTGGACGTGCTGTTCAATAACGCGGGCCGCGGCGCGCCGGCAATGCCGATCGAGGAACTGCCGGTGGCGCTCTGGCGCGAGGTGGTCGATACCAACCTGACCGGCATGTTCCTGTGCGCGCAGGCCGCGATCCGCGTGATGAAGGCGCAGACCCCGCAGGGCGGCCGCATCATCAACAATGGCTCGATCTCGGCGCACGCGCCGCGGCCGTTCTCGATCGCCTACACCGCCACCAAGCACGCGGTGACGGGCCTGACCAAGTCGATCTCGCTGGATTGCCGTCCGTACCACATTGCCTGCGGCCAGATCGATATCGGCAATGCCGCCACCGACATGACCGAACGCATGGCCGCCGGCATCCTGCAGGCCGATGGCAGCACCAAGGTCGAGCCGCGCATGGACGTGGCCCACGTCGCGCAGGCCGTCGCGGCCATGGCCCGCCTGCCGCTGGACGCCAATGTCCAGTTCATGACGATCATGGCGACCAACATGCCGTTCGTCGGGCGCGGCTGAAGGGATTTTCGCCGGCAACAAAAAAACGCCGCGGGCCAATACCAGTCGTTAAGCCTTGAAGGGCGTTTTTTCATTCCACATTGAACAAAAAGGAGCGCGTTTTGCGCTCCTTTTTGCGTGATTCGCAGCCCTTCGTTCGCTCAACTGACTGGCATTGGCCCTTGGGCGCTTTTCTCGCTGGTTTCCGGTTCGCTCTCGCAGGGCATGAAGCTCGAGGCACTGCCGCCGTTCACCGTCAATAGGTTATCTGATCCGAGAACGTGACTTCCGACCAGCGCCTGGTCGGACAAATCAGCTCGCGGCATCCCAATGTCCGCCTTGTCGCCATCCAATGCCGAAGCATGATTGCACACGGGTACATAGGGGAAGAGGATGGTCGGGTGGTTGCGGCGGGGGGCATGGATCTCGTTCAGCTTGCTGGTGTTCACGGTATCGGCGTCCGCACAGACGCAGGGCAGCGCCGCGCAGGAATTGCTGCGCCATCAGGAACGCGAAAAGCTACTGCGCGAGCAACAGGAACCCGCTCCGCGGGTGTGGCTACGGCCCGCGCACGCACCGTCTTCGGAACTGCTGCCACGGAACGAGACGCCATGCTTCCCGATCGAACGCATCCGTCTTGATGGCGAGGGCGCGCAGCGCTTTCTCTGGTCCCTGAGCGCCGCCGATCCCGAGAACGACACCGCCACGGGGCGCTGCCTTGGCGCCGAGGGCATCAGCGTGGTCATGGCGCGTGTGCAAAACGCCGTCGTTGCGCGGGGTTTCGTCACCACCCGCATTCTCGCCTCGCCCCAAGACCTGAAAGGCGGCATTCTGACCTTGACCGTTGTGCCTGGCCGCATCCGCGCCATCCGTTTCGCGCCCGGTACGTCGCTCAAGGCCACCGCCAGGAATGCCGTGCCGGCCAGTCGCGGCGACCTGCTCAATCTGCGTGATATCGAACAGGCGCTGGAAAATTTCAGGCGCGTGCCCACCGTAGAGGCCGACATTCGAATCACGCCCGCTGAAGGAGACGATGCTGGCCCCGGCGACAGCGATTTGGTGATCCTCTGGCGGCAGCGTTCCCCTCCCGTCCGATTCAGCGTGTCATTGGACGACGCTGGCGGCCGGGCGACCGGCAGGCTTCAGGGCGCAGCCACACTTTCGCTCGACTCGCCACTGTCGTGGAACGACCTGTTTTACATCAACCTCGGTCACGACATCTTCAACGCCAGTGGCAAGGGCACCCGGGGCTACACCACGCATTACAGCGTGCCTTGGGGCTACTGGATCCTCAGTACCACCGTCAGCGGCTACAGGTATCACCAGACCGTTGCCGGATACAGTCAAGACTATGTCTACGGCGGTACCAGCAACAACGCCGAAATGCGCCTGTCGCGTCTGGTTTATCGGGATGCCAGCCGCAAGACCTCGCTCTACGGACGCAGCTGGATGCGCAGGTCCAGCAATTTCATTGATGACACGGAAATCGAGGTCCAGCGCCGCCGCACCGGCGGCTGGGAACTGGGCCTGACTCACCGTGAATACCTGAACGAAAGCGCGCTTGACGCCGGTCTCGCCTGGCGGCACGGCACCGGTGCTTTCAAGGCGATGGCCGCGCCCGAGGAAGACTTCGGCGAAGGGACCTCAAGGATGAAGGTCATCACCGCCGATGTCCGACTGATGATCCCGTTCCTGATGGGTTCGCAGCGCGCCCGTTACATCGGTAGCTGGCGCGCGCAATGGGAGCGCACGCCGCTGGTACCGCAAGACCGTTTCTCGATCGGCGGTCGTTACACCGTGCGTGGCTTTGACGGCGAACTGACGCTCATGGGCGAGCGAGGCTGGGTCTGGCGCAACGAAATCGGTCTGTTGCTCGGTACCGGCCAGGAACTTTATTTCGGAGCCGACTATGGCCACGTGTCCGGTCCTTCCACTGGCTGGCTCCAGGGGCGCAACCTGGCCGGCTCGGTCATGGGCCTGCGCGGTGGCATGGCTGGCTTCGGGTGGGATCTGTTTGCCGGTACGCCACTTTCCAGACCCAGGGGTTTCCGGAGTGGGTCGCTGACAGCCGGTTTCACCCTCAACTGGTCCTGCTGAATCCGTATCGATTGCGCGTAAGCAAGGGAAGTGATGGCATGAACAGGAATATCTATCGCATCGTTTTCAACCGGACGCTGGGGCTGTTTCAGGTTGTGGCGGAAATAGCCCGGCGTGACGGACGGCGGACAGGTCCAAGGGTGAGTGCCGCCCGTAGCCGCTTCCTTGCAACACTCGGTCCGCTGCGCTTTGCCGTAGCGTTCGTTCTCGGTCAGGCGGTCATCGTTCCTCTGGCGAACGCGCAGATTGTGGCCGACCCCGGCGCGCCCGGCAATCAGCGACCGACGGTGCTGGAAGCGCCCAATGGTGTTCCGCTGGTCAATATCCAGACCCCCAGCGGGGCCGGCGTTTCGCGCAATACCTACAGGCAGTTCGATGTCGGGCAGCAGGGCGCCATTCTCAACAACGCCCGCACGAACACGCAAACGCAGCTTGGCGGCTGGGTACAGGGTAATCCGTGGCTGGCGCGAGGTACCGCCCGGGTCATCCTCAATGAAGTCAACTCCAGCGACCCGAGCCGGCTCAACGGGTATGTTGAAGTCGCTGGCGACCGGGCGCAGCTCGTCATCGCCAACCCGGCGGGTATTTCCTGCGACGGTTGCGGCTTCATCAACGCTGACCGGGCCACCGTCACCACAGGCGGGCCGGTCATCAATGGCGGTTCGCTGGAGAGTTATCGCGTTCAGCGCGGTGCAATCCAGGTTAACGGCAAGGGCATGGACGCCAGTGCCACGAACTACACGGATCTGATAGCCCGCTCGGTGGAGGCTAATGCCGGGATCTGGGCGCGGCAGCTTCAAGTCACTACAGGCACCAATGAGGTCAGTGCCGACCACGCCCGGGTACAAACGATTGCCGCCAGCGGTGATGCGCCCGTCTTCGCGCTGGATGTGGGCGCGCTCGGGGGCATGTACGGCCAGAAGATCGTGCTGGTGGGAACCGAACATGGAGTCGGCGTTCGCAACGCTGGCATGGTGGGCGCTCAGACCGGGCAACTGGTGGTCACCACCGACGGTCGCCTGGATAATCTGGGCACAATGCAGGCCGGGGCCGACGCCCGCATCAACGCGGTCGCGGGGCTTGCCAATGCCGGTATGCTCAGCGCCGGCCGCGAACTGACGGTCTACACCCCTGAAGATATCGACAACAGCGGGGGGACGCTCAATGCGCGGCGCGTCGATGTGACTGCGCAGTCCCTGACCAACCGCGGCGGGGTTATCGGGCAGACCGGATTGCAGGACCTGGCGCTTCAGGCTGGTCAGATCAGCAACCGCGATGGCGGGCATATCGGCATCGCTGCGCCGCAGACCGATACGCCTTCGGGCGAGGGGGAAGCGCCGAAAGTGGGTATGGGTGGCGGAACTGGCGGCGGAAACAGCAGCACTTCAGGTGACTCGCCGCATGGCGCGAACGCTGGCGGCGACGGTACTCAGCCGGCCTTCGGCATTGCATCATTGCCCGGTGGCGTACTCAACATCGCCGGCACGCTCGACAATGAGGGTGGCCACATCATGGCCGGCGGGCCTATCGACCTTATCGCCAGGGACGGTCTGGACAACGACACCGGACATCTTGGCGTACGCCAGTTTGCGGTGAGCGGCGGCGGCCTAAGCAATCGCAGGGGTGAAATCAGGGTTGCCGCCGGCGCGCGCATCACGACGGGTCTGCTCAATAACGATGCCGGCCTGATGCAACTGGACGGTCCCGTGGTCCTGAACGCGCGGGACTTCTCCAACCGCGCCGGCGCCTTCCGGCACAGCGACAGGTCCGATACTCATATCCGGATCACGGGGCTGCTTGACAACAGCGACAGTGGCGCCATTGCCGGCAATGGCGATCTTCGTATCAACGCTGCCACCCTGGACAATGCCAATGGCAACATTCTGCACGCCGGCGACGGCCGTCTCGCTATCAACGCTGCCGCCCTGCACGGTGGGAACGGCAACATCGCCAGCAATGGCATGCTGGACCTCAAAGGCGACACCACCGATCTGACCAGCGCCACCACCCAGGCCAGGACCGTCAGGATAGACACCGGCGCACTGACTACAGCCAGAGGCACGCTCCGCAGCAGCGGACGGCTGGATGTCAGGGTTCGCGGTACGTTGGACAACCGTGATGGACAGATCGTCTCCACCGAAGGCCGGCTGGGCGTGGCCACCCCCGGCCACACCGGGAACGCGGGTGGCACGCCGCAGGGCGCGGGTGACGTCAGTCTGGCCAGTGGCGGACTCGACAATGCCGGCGGCACGGTGCTCGGCGCCAGCGTCGCCGTCGATACGCATCTGGCTGCGCTCGACAATACCGGCGGCACCATCGCCAGTATCGACGGGACACTCAGTATCGACAGCGGTGCGTTGAACAATGCCCGCGGTCTCCTGCAGTCCCGGCAGGGAATGCACGTGGACACGCACGCTCAGACGCTGACCAATACCTATGCCGGCAGCACCGGCGGTATTCTCAGCGGCGACACGCTGGCACTGAGCAGCGGCAACCTGAATAATCGCGACGGTGTCGTGTACAGCCAGGGGGAGCTCGTCGCCCGCGCTGGCGACATCGACAATACCGCCGGACAACTGGGGGCCGGCGCTGATGCCGATATCGGAGCAACGGCGCTCGACAACGCCGGTGGCAGGGTCCAGGCGGGCAATGACCTGAAGGCCGCCCTCTCTGGCGTGGCAAACAATAATGGCGGCCTGATGGTTGCCGGGAATCGCCTGGCGCTCAACGCCGCGCAAATCCTCAACCGCGACACGCAGAGCGCGGATGCCGGCCAGCCGCTCGGTTTACAGGGCGACAGCGTGGTACTGACTGCCAGTCGCACCGACAATACTGCCGGCGCCATCGCAGCCGACAGCCTCATTGATATCCGCGGTCCGGATGCGGCAGGCCTGCTCGACAACACGCACGGCAACATTTCTTCGGGCGGCGGCATCGACGTGACCGTCAGCCGCGTCCAGAATCCGCAAGGCACACTGATTGCCGGCCGAACGCTCGACCTGGCCGCCGACAGCCTGGGTGGCGATGGCCGCCTGTTGTCCGGAGGCGACCTGAGCCTAAGTCTTCAGCAGGACTTCGCCAACCTCAGGGAAATCACGGCCAACGGCTACGCCGTCATCCGCACTGCGGGTATGTTGACCAACGATGGCGTAATGCGGGCTGACGACCTCGAGGTACACGGAGCCGACGTCAACAACAATGCCAGTGGCGAGATGAACGGCATGCGCACCACCGTTGCCGCGCACAACACCCTGACCAACCGCGGGCTCATCGACGGCAGCCAGACCCGTATCGACGCCGGTACCCTGGACAACGTGGGCAGCGGGCGACTTTATGGTGACCATCTTGCCATCGGGGCGGGTACCGCCAACAACCGCGAGGAAGACGGCCACGGCGCGGTCCTGGCGGCGCGCCAGCGGCTGGATATCGGTGCCGGCATCATCAACAACCGTGAGAAGGCGCTGATTTTCAGCGCGGGCGGAAGCAGCGATGCGCTGAACATTGGCGGCATGCTGGACGCCAACGACCAAGCGACCGCAAGCGCCGACCTCATCCTCAACGACAGCGCCACTATCGAGTCGCTGGGCGGACTGACCCTGGACGGCGCCCGCCTGCTCAATCGCAATCTGCATTTCCGTACCGAACTGGCACAGATCAGCGGCCCGACCAGGCGCCTGTACATACAGCCTGGGGGCGATCCCGAAAAACACGATGCCAGCGAGTACCGCTGGGAACGTTGGAGCAGGGCCGGACGTTATCGGCACGGGAAAACCGGCGCAAAGATCCAGGACTGGACCCAGTACGACGTCAATCAAAGCGAGTACGAGACGCGGGTGACTGAAAGCGCGCCCGCGCTCATTCGCGCCGGCGGCGACGTGATCCTGCGAGGGGAAGAACTGGTCAACGACAAGAGCCGGATCATCGCCGGCGGCGTCCTGCGGGGCGATCTGGACCACCTCGACAATCTGGCAGCCATCGGCGAGCACGTGATCCATCAGGCTGGCACCAGCCAGTACACCCGCTCAAGGTGGCGCGGCGGCAGGAGACAGTACCACCAGCGCAAATGGGACCGAAAGATAGCCTACGCCCCAGCCGACATGGTGAAAACGTTCGACCTCGATGTTTCCAGCATCGTGCAGAACGCCGCTGGCAAGGGCAGCGGCTTCGCGGTGACTGACCGCCAGAACCCTCCGGTCGATGCCAGGGTGGGCGGCGGTGTCCGCGCCACCGGCGGCATCGGCCCGGGGCAGATAACGGAAGTCCGGGTGGATGTCGGCCGCGTCCACGGTCCGGGGGCTGTCACCGAGACACATGCCACTGACGGCAATGGTCCCGTCCAGATCCCGGGGCAGGAGGTGGCGGGCTCCAATGGCGGTGCGCCGGAGATCGTTCGTACCGTTCGGGTGGACACCGACGTGCCCGCCAGCAGTCTGTTCCGCATCGTCCCTGATGCCAGTGGCTATCTGGTCGAGACCGACCCGCGTTTTGCCGACTATCGCAACTGGCTCAGCTCCGACTACATGCTGTCCCAGCTTGGCTATGATCCGGCCACCGTGCACAAGCGCCTGGGCGATGGTTTCTACGAGCAGCAACTGGTTCGCGACCAGGTAGGCCAGTTGACTGGCCGCCGTTTCCTCGACGGTCATGCCGACGACGAAGCGCAGTATCGCGCCCTGCTTGAAGCCGGCGCCACCTACGCGAAGGCGTGGAGCCTGCGTCCTGGCGTGGCCCTGAGCGCGGCGCAGATGGCCCGGCTCACCAGCGATATCGTCTGGCTGGTGGAACGCGACGTGACGCTGGCCGACGGCAGCGCCACGCGCGCCCTGGTGCCGCAGGTCTACGTCCGCGTGAAACCCGGCGACATTGACGGCAACGGTACGCTGCTGGCCGCCAGTACCGTCGATCTCAACCTGAAAGGCGATCTCGTCAATACCGGGACCGTCGCCGGACGCGCTGTGGTCAGGTTCACTGGCGAGAATCTGCGCAATATTGGCGGGCACATCACCGGCGATGCCGTGGCGCTTGACGCCCGGACCGACATCGACAACATCGGTGGAACACTGGACGCGGGTAGCGCCCTGGAGCTCATGGCCGGACGCGACCTCAATGTCGTCAGCACCACCCACAGCGGCGCCAGGCAGGCCGGGCGCAGCGATTTCAGCCGAGCCAGCCTGGACCGCGTGGCGGGCCTCTACGTCACCAACCCCGGCGGCATCCTGCTCGCTTCGGCGGGTCGCGACGTCGGTCTGATTGCTGGCCGGGTCGTCAACAGCGGCAAAGAGGGTCAGACGACTGTCGTCGCCGGCCGCGACCTGGCGCTGGGCACGGTCAGGATCGCCGAACAGGAAAACAACGTCGGCAACGCTCACAACTATCTCAAACAAGGCTACGTGGAAGATGTGGGCAGCCAGATCAGCACCGCAGGCGACCTGCGCCTGCAAGCCGGGCGCGACCTGAACGCCACCGCCGCCAGCGTCACCAGCGAGCAGGGCGTCCTGGCTGCCGTGGCGCAGGGCGACGTGAACATCCTGGCTGGCGAAGCGAGCAGTAACTGGGCCGAAGGCCGCCAGCACAAGTCCAGGAGCCTGCTGGGCTCCAGCAAAAAGACTACCCGCGACAGCCTGGAAGAAGCCCGGGCGGTTGCCAGCACCTTCAGCGGCGACACCGTCGCGGTTCGCGGTCAGAACGTCACCGTCACCGGTAGCAATGTCGTTTCCGATGCTGGCACCGTCATCATGGCTCACAACGACCTTATCCTCCGGGCCGCCACCGAAACCAGCAAGGAAAGCCATTTCAGCGAAACCCGGAAAAGTGGCTTCCTCTACAACGGGGGACTTGCCTTCACCATCGGCGACCAGATGCAAAGCGGTGACCGCAAGGACATCAATACCCGTGCCGCCGCCTCGACCGTGGGCTCCACGGGAGGTGACGTCATGCTGGTGGCGGGTAACCACTACCAGCAGATTGGCAGCCATGTTCTGGCGCTGCGGGGCGATATCGATATCGACGCCAAGAAAGTGGACATCGTCGAGGCGCGGGAAACCCGCCGCAGCGTCCAGGAAAACAAATTCCGCCAATCCGGCCTGACCGTGGCGATCTCCGCGCCGGTCCTGTCTGCCATTGAAACCGCCGGACAGATGACGCGCGCCGCCAGCCAGACGAGCGATGGACGCGTGCAGGCGCTGGCAGGCGCGGCCACGGGGCTGGCGGCCAAGAGTGCCTACGATGCCGTTAGCGCGGATCCGAAAGTCGCGGGCGGCGTCAATATTTCCATCACCGTTGGCGCCAGCAAAAGCGACAGCAAATCCACCGCCACCCATGACACAGCGGCCGGGTCCATCGTGGCGGCGGGCGGCGATGTGCGCATCAGCGCCACCGGCGGCGGCCGGAACTCCGACCTGACCATGAGCGGCAGCGAGATCAGCGCGGCCGGAGATGCCGTGCTGAAGGCCGACGGCGACATCAACCTGCTGGCGGCAAGAAACACCGTTGAAACCGACCGCAAGACCAGCAATTCCAGCGCGGGTGTGGGCGCGGCGATATCCATGGGCCAAGGTGGTCCGGCGTTCGGCGCGACCGCCAATGCGAGCGGGGCCAGCGGCACGGGCGAAAGCAAGGACGTGACCTGGACCAACAACCACGTCACTGCCGGCGAACGCCTGACACTGGAGTCCGGCGGCGCCATTCGCCTGCGCGGGGCGGTGGCCCGCGGCAGACAGGTGATGGCCGACGCGGGCGGCAGCCTCAACATCGAGAGCCTGCAAGACACCAGTACCTTCAAGAGCAGGGACTCCCAGATCGGCGGCAGCGTCACCGTGGGCGCGGGCTTCTCGGCCAGCGGCAGCTACGCCAGCAGCCAGGTGGATGGCGATTTCGCCAGTGTCGTCGAGCGATCGCGCCTTGAAGCAGGCGATGACGGCTTCCAGATCAGAGCCCGGGACAACATCGACCTCAGGGGCGCGGCCATCGCCTCGTCCGAAGATGCGGTGAAGCGGGGGTTGAATACCGTGATGACAGGCAGCCTGACCGTCAGTGACATCGAGAACCACAGCCGCTACAAGGCGACGGGGGTGAGTCTGTCGGGAGGCTTCAGCGTTGCCGGCGATGGCAAGCAGTCAGACGGCCAGAAAGAAGGCGGCGGCAGCGCCAGGAAGGCTGATGAGGCCGCGGCCAGCAATGTCGCGGGCAAAGGTGATGCCTGGTCGGTACGGAACTTCGGCAACAGCGCCAGCGCCGGCGCGCCGGGCATGAGCGTGCGCAAGGGCAGCGAAAACAGCATGACGCGCACCGGTATCAGCGGCGCGGCCGTGACCATCACCGACCCAAACGTCCAATGGGAGCGCACCGGCAAGACCGCCGACCAGGTGCTGGCCATGCTGGATCGAAGCGTGCTGGCGGGCGATGGCGCCGGCGGCCTGACGAAAAAATGGGATGGCGACAAGCTGCGCCGGCAAGTCCAGGCCGAGGCGGAAATCATCGCGGCGTTCGGCCAGCAAGCCGGCGCGGCCATCGAGCGCCACGCGGAACAGAAGCGCGCGGAATTGCGCCAGCAGATCAAGGCCACGCAAGACCCGGAAAAGATCGAGGCGCTGCAGGCACAGATCAACGAGATCAATACCCAGGAGCGGCTGCTGAACGTGGCGGTGGGCGCGCTGGGCGGTTCGGGCGGCGTGGCGGCGCTGCAGGCGGGCTTGTCGGAGGCGGCCGACCGCATGCGGCGGTACACGATTGGGGACTCGGAGAAGTTCGCCGGTATTACCGACGGCGAGACGACGCTGGATAACAAGAGCGGGGAAAGCGCGGGTATTCGGGGCGATGGATTTAAGACGGCGGGGACGCGGGTGGTGTTGGACAAACTGTGCGGCGAGGTGAATGAAAGGTGCAGGACTCAGCTCGACGCGAACGGCAAATCCGTACTCGATGCAAACGGCATTCCGAAACTTGAGTTGGATGGAAATGGGCGCGTCCGGTTTGATCCATCCCAGGTCGGGATGACGATGGCCGAATTTCTCGAATCCGATCTAGGCAAGGAAATGTCCGGACCCACTGGCGGAAACCAGGGCGGACCTGGAACGCTTCTCGGTTTTGCGTATTCGCCTGGGGGAATTCTGGATCTGGCGCATGAGGCTTATGGCGGCTCGCATGACTTCATTGGCGGCACCCTGAGCGGATATTACGACGAGCAGGGCAATGCACGGCGCGGCCTGACGCCCGTGCAGGATTTCATATATGAAACCTGGACCGCCATTGCGCTCGTGCCCGCCACTCCTTTTGCGTTATCAGAAGCGCTGCCGCCCCAAGCATGGAAAGCACTGGACATTTTGTTGAGGATGAAACGATGAAAACAACGATAAGGCTATTTTTCTCATCAGCTTTATTGCTATTAGCGGCGGGCTGCTGCCTCACGCTTCCGCGGTATATGTGCAGGTCGCCCCGGACAAAAGCTTGGATTGGGTACGTGGTCCTACCGATGGAGTGGTATTGGCCGCTAAATGGCCAAACAGAGGAAGGCCGTTGGATGGATTGGAAAGCATGCGGCGGAGCTGAAGACGGAAGGTTCTATCTTAAGAACCAGAACGAGCTTACTGACGAACAGTATCGGAAGGAGTCAGAGGCATTGTTCGATGAGCTTAAACGCTGCATGCAGAAGAAGGGCTATCAGTTCGTTCCCCCGTGCTACCAATTAGAGAAGTGCGGTCCACTGCCGCCAGCGCCAAACGGCGTATCGTGGCCAACTTGGGCGTCGGACGTGTGGCCGCCGCAATCGCTGGGGGATCGCCCGCCGCCGCGGCATTTTACGCGTCGCGGCAAGGAACGCGTGGAGTAATGGCGCGTGCCGGCAAAGACCGCCTATCAGGTG
Organism: Achromobacter sp. RW408; assembly: GCF_003184165.1. Classification (NCBI taxonomy): domain Bacteria; kingdom Pseudomonadati; phylum Pseudomonadota; class Betaproteobacteria; order Burkholderiales; family Alcaligenaceae; genus Achromobacter; species Achromobacter sp. RW408. Next base: position 914,346 of record NZ_QHHO01000049.1, on the reverse strand, counting down.
CCGGCCGTGCTGAATCGAAGCGTGCTGCCGAGCGATGGCGCCGGCGGCCTCGCGACAAGGCAGCGCCCTCGGAGGGGAGGCTGCAAGCGCGCGCCGCGCGGCGGCCCTTATTCAGGATTTTACTTCTGCGCCAGCATCTGGCCCTTGGCCGTATCGATGTAGCTGCGGGCGCCGAGGTAGCGCTTGGACCAGTACGGATTCTTCATTTCGTCCACGCGCACCTTGGCGCCGCGGCGCGGGGCGTGCACGAACTTGTCCTGGCCGATGTAGATGCCCACGTGCGACGTGATGCCGCGGCCGCGGGTGGCGAAGAACACCAGGTCGCCGGGCTTGAGCTGCTTCTTGTTGTTCACCGTGTCGCCCTGGGTGCGTTGCTGGCGCGCGGTGCGCGGCAGTTCCAGGCCGGCGATCTCACGGTAGACGTACAGCACCAGGCCGCTGCAGTCGAAACCTTCGGCGGCATCGTCGCCGCCCCAGCTGTAGGGCGTGCCGATGGCGGCCAGGCCGGCCTGCACCACGCGTTCGCGCAGGGTCGGCACGGTGGGGTCCTGCGCCAGGCGCAGGCCTGACAGGGAGGCGCGGGCCTGCTCGGAGGGGATCGACGCCTGGGCGGCGCCGGGTAACCAGGAGAACGTCAGGGCCAGCAGGGGCGCTGACAGCAAAGCGGGGAGGCGGAAAAAGGCAAGGCGGGCTTTTCGCGTGGGCGGCGTCATTACGTCACTTCAAAAATCGGAGTGGGCGGCATGGCTTTGTCCACGGGGGACAAGCCGGCGGAAAGGGGGCAGGGGAGGCTTGAGCTTCACGAACTGCCATCGCATTGTAATGGAATAAAGTTTCATTACATTTGTAGTGCAATGCAGCATCCTGGCGGGCCGCCCGTTACCTGATCCGGTCGGGAAAAGGTAACGGGCGCCGGGCGCCAGGGTCAGAAGCTGCCGCGCAGGCCGACCATCACGGCGCGGCCGCCCTCGGGCGCGACGTCGCGCAGCACCGAGGTGGCGTAGCGGATGTCCTGGTTGGTCAGGTTGATGCCGCGCACGTAGGCCTGCCACTGCACCGCCGCGACCTTGAAGCGGTAGCCGGCGTTGGCGTCCAGGCTGTAGTAGCCGGCGGTGGCGGTGTCGTTGTCCGGACGGCTGTGCTGGGCGAAGGCCTTGGACACGCTCAAGCCGGCGCTGTACGGGCCGTAGCCGTAGTCCAGCGCCACGCGCAGGCGCAGCGGCGGAATGCGCGGCAGCGAGCGGCCGGTATCGCTGTTGCGCGCCACCGTGTAGTCGCCCGACAGGCCCAGGTCCAGCTTGTGGCCGCCCAGCTGCAGCACGCGCGTGCTGCTTTCCGCCTCCACGCCGTACAGGCGCGCGGACACGCCCTGGTAGCGGGCCTCGGGCAGGGCCTCGTCGTCCCCGGCGGCCACCAGATCGCCGTCATCGTCGCGGAAGCGGCCGGTGTTCATCTCGGCAAGGTAGTTGGAGAAGCGGCTGTAGAACACGCCCACGCTGGCGCTGTCGGCGTCCTTCTTGTAGCGCAGCGACAGGTCGCCGGACCAGGCGCGTTCCTTGGCCAGGTTCTGGTCGCCCACCAGGTATTGGCCGGTGGCGGCGTGCGGGCCGTTGGCGTACAGCTCATAGAAGGTGGGCGCGCGCTCGGTGTAGGCGGTGTTGGCGGCCACCGACCAGGCGCTGTCCAGCTTGTAGATGCCGCCCAGCGAGAAGCTGCCGGCGGTGAAGGTGCGGCGGTTGGAGCCGTCGAAGCGTTCGTTGCCGCCGCCGCCCGGGGTCAGGCGGGTATGGTCGGCGCGCGCGCCGGCGCTCAGCGTCAGGCGATCATTGATCTTCCATTCCTCCAGCGCGAACAGCGCGATGGCGTCGGTGTCGGTGGTGGGCACCAGCGCTTCCTCGCCCAGGGCCGAGAAGCGCGTCTGGCCCAGTTGCAGGCCGACCACGCCGTGCAGCGGGCCGATGTCGGCGTGGCGCGCCTCGATGCGGGCCTCGTAGCCGCGGTTCTTGAAGAGGGTGCCGGTTTCGCCGTCCTCGATCTCCTTGTGCTGGTAATCGGTGTAGGCGAAATTCAGTTTGACGCTCGTGAACAGGCCTTCCAGGTCGCGCAGCTCGCTGGCGAAGCCGAAGCGTTCCTGGCGCATCCTGATGCGCACGTCCGGCTCGGCCACCGAACCGTAGTCGGAGTCGTAGCCGCTGTAGGACAGGCCGGCATAGCCGCGGTCGCCGGTCCAGGACATGCCGAGCGCGCCGCCGCTGGCCTGGCCGTCGCTGTTGGGCAGGGTGCCGCGCGGCTGGTCCCGGTCGGGGCCGTCGATCGCGCGTTGCCGCGAGGTGCGGGCGTAGCCGGGAATGCGCAGGTCGCCGGTCTTGCGGCTGAAGGCGTCGGCGTGGATGGCGAAGGTGCCGTCGCCGCCTTCGAGCTGGATCGCGCCGTTGCGGTCGTTGTTGGCGCCGCCGTAGCTGCCGGCGACGTCGCCGTGGATGCCGTCGATGGGCTCGGTGGGGATGCGGTTGTCGATGGTGTTGACCACGCCGCCGATGGCGCTGCCGCCATACAGCAGGGCGGCCGGCCCGCGCAGGATCTCGACGCGGTTGGTGGACAGCGGATCCAGCGGCACGGCGTGGTCGAACGACAGCGACGAGGCGTCGAGCGAACCGACGCCGTTGTTCAGCAGGCGGATGCGGTCGCCGTCCATGCCGCGGATGATGGGGCGGCCCACCATCGGGCCATACGTGGTGGTCGATACGCCCGGCAGGCCGTTGAGCGTCTCGCCCAGGTTCGAGGCGCGTCGCAGGTCCAGGCCGGCGCCTTGCAGCACGGTCGACGGCGAGGCCAGCGCTTCGCTGCCCAGAGGGTTGGCGGTGATGATGACGGGCGACAGCGTGGCCGCGTCAGGCGCGTCGGCCTGGGCGCGGGCGGCCGGCGGTAAGGCGAGCAGGCAGGCGAGGGCGAGCGGGCTCAGGGAAAAGGCGCGCAGGGACGAACGCGTCCCCGCATGGGAAGCAGCAAAAAGCATGGTGGCAATCCTGGTTGCCGGCCGGCGGGCGGCGGCGGTTGAAATCGGGCGGGCGGGTGTCAGGCCGCGGCGGGCGGGGCGCGCGATTGGAACCAGGGCGTGGCGATGAGGGTGGTGCCGCTTGGCACCGGCGCGGACGCCGCGATGCGCGGCGCGCCGCAGGCGAATGCGGGAAAGGAAGCCGGCAGCGTGGCGTCCAGCAGATCCCAGATATGACAGAGGTCGCAATGGCCCAGCTTGTCGGGCGTGTGCGCGTCGTCCTGGCTGGAAGCGGGACTCCCCGACAGGTGCGACAGCGCGTGCCGCACGCCGCCCAGCGGTGACAGCAACAGGCAGGCGCACAGCCAACCCAGCACTGCCCATCGGGCAGGGCGCGCAGCGGGATGGAGGCGGGAAGCCGGCGGCATGGGCGGGGCGGAAAGGCGAAAAATCGGAATGATATATTGTTTCTTTGATTGTGGCGATGCGCGCCCGCGCATCCGGCCGCGCAACGCGGCCGAATATGACGCTTCATGTAGTCCTAGGCTCGGGCATAATCGTTGGCATCGGCCCTCCCGGCTTGATCGCCGCGAGCGGCCGCTGAAAGAAGACCATAAGAAAGCGGAGCCAAGCTCAATGATGAACGCAGTACACCCTTTGTCCTCGATGAACCGGCCCGAGGCGATTCCTTTCGAGCCCTACCATGACGCCGTGGCGGCGGTGGACCGGCTGGCCGAAATCTATGCGCGCAACACGGCCTTCCTGCGCGCGGCGTTTCGCGATGTCCTGAAGGGCTCCACCAGCGGCCGCGAGCGGGCCCGCGCCTATTACCCTGCCATCCGCATCCTGGTCGAGACCTACGACCCGATCGATACCCGCCTGTCATATGGCCACGTGGCCGAGCCCGGCATCTACCAGACCACCATCACCCAGCCGACCCTGTTCCGCGACTACCTGATCGAGCAGGTCGGCCAGTTGCTGCAGAACCACCGCGTGGCGGTGGAAGTGGGCGAATCCGATTCGCCGATCCCGCTGCATTTCGCCTTCCCGGAAGGCGCCTACGTCGAAGGCGAGCACCTCGAGGCCCTCAAGCGCCCGCTGCGCGACCTGTTCGACGTGCCGGATCTGGCGGTGACGGACGATGCCATCGTCAACGGCTCCTGGCGCGGCAAGGAGGGCGAACCCAAGCCGCTGGCCCCGTTCACGGCGCAGCGGGTGGACTATTCGTTGCATCGCCTGCAGCACTACACCGCGACGGCGCCGGCGCATTTTCAGAATTTCGTGCTGTTCACCAATTACCAGTTCTACGTTGACGAGTTCTGCGCCCGCGCCCGCGCGCTGATGGCCAGCGGCAACGAGGACTACGAGATGCTGGTGGAACCGGGCAACCGCATCACGCGGCGCGGCGAATCCGGCCCGGCCGACGAAGGCCAGGGCCAGCGCCTGCCGCAGATGCCGGCCTATCACCTGGTGCGCGGCGATCACTCCGGCATCACGCTGGTCAACATCGGCGTGGGGCCGTCCAACGCCAAGACCATCACCGACCACATCGCGGTGCTGCGCCCGCACGCCTGGCTGATGCTGGGCCACTGCGCCGGCCTGCGCGATTCGCAGCGCCTGGGTGATTACGTGCTGGCCCACGGCTACGTGCGCGAGGACCACGTCCTGGACGACGACCTGCCCACCTGGGTGCCGGTGCCGGCGCTGGCCGAAGTGCAGGTGGCCCTGGAGCAGGCGGTGGAAGAGGTGGCCGGCCTGTCCGGCTGGGACCTCAAGCGCATCATGCGCACGGGCACGGTGGCCACCATCGACAACCGCAACTGGGAATTGCGCGACCATGTCGAGCTGGTCGAGCGCTTCGCGCAGTCGCGCGCCATCGCGCTGGACATGGAGTCGGCCACCATCGCGGCCAACGGTTTTCGTTTCCGCGTGCCGTACGGCACGCTGTTGTGCGTGTCCGACAAGCCCCTGCATGGCGAGCTGAAATTGCCGGGCATGGCCAGCGCGTTCTACCGTCGCCAGGTCAATCAGCACCTGGAAATCGGCATCCGGGCGCTCGAGCGCCTGCGCGGCATGCCGCCGGAGCGGCTGCACTCGCGCAAGTTGCGCACCTTCATGGAAACGGCGTTTCAATAGACCTGTAGCGAGGTCTTCGCGGGTGGGGACGGATCCCCGCCGGCTCCCCCGCGGTTTCGACGGCCGGGGGCAGTTGCGCTATGCTCGCGCGTTGCGTGGAAATCCCACGGCGCCCGGGGGCACAATCCGCGGGGGCTTTTTTGCTCTGAAGGAACACGACTTTGGCATTGACGGAACACGACCAGCACCGCGCCGGCGGCAAGAAGGGGGCGGCAGAACCGTCCGAATTGCGCCGCGCCCTGTCGGCGCGCCACCTGACGATGATCGCGGTGGGCGGCTCCATCGGGACGGGGCTGTTCGTGGCCTCCGGCGCCACCATCGCCCAGGCCGGACCGGGCGGGGCGCTGCTGGGCTATGTGCTGATCGGCGTGATGGTCTATTTCCTGATGACCAGCCTGGGCGAGCTGGCCGCCGCCATGCCGGTGTCCGGGTCGTTCTCGACCTACGGCGCCCGTTACGTCGAGGACGGCTTCGGCTTCGCGCTGGGCTGGAACTACTGGTACAACTGGGCCGTCACGGTGGCGGTGGACCTGGTGGCCGCGCAGCTGGTGATGGCCTACTGGTTTCCCGACGTGCCGGGCGTGTACTGGAGCGCCTTGTTCCTGGCCATCACGTTCGGCCTGAACGCGTTGTCGGCGCGCGGCTTCGGCGAAGCCGAATTCTGGTTCGCGCTGATCAAGGTGATCGCGGTGCTGGCTTTCGTCGCCATGGGCGTGATGATGCTGCTGGGCATCATCCGCGGCGGCGAGGACGGCGGCGTGGCCAACTGGACCGTGGGCGACGCGCCGTTTGCCGGCGGTTTCGCGGCGCTGATCGGCGTGGCCATGGTGGTGGGCTTTTCGTTCCAGGGTACCGAACTCATCGGCATCGCCGCCGGCGAATCCAAGGATCCGGCGCGCAACCTGCCGCGTGCCGTGCGCCAGGTGTTCTGGCGCATCCTGCTGTTCTACGTGATGGCGATCCTGGTGATCGGCCTGTTGATTCCCTATACCGATCCGCACCTGCTGCGTAACGACGTCACCGACGTCAGCGTCAGTCCGTTCGCGCTGATCTTCGAGCGCGCCGGCCTGCTGGCGGCGGCCTCGATCATGAACGCGGTGGTGCTGACCTCGGTGCTGTCGGCCGGCAACTCCGGCATGTACGCCGCCACCCGCATGCTCTACAGCCTGGCGCGCGATGGCAAGGCGCCGCGCATCTTCGGCCGCGTGGCGCGCAACGGCGTGCCGCTGTGGGCGCTGCTGGCCACCACGGTGGTGGCGGCGCTCTGTTTCTTCTCGTTCATCTTCAGCCCCAAGGCGGTCTACATCTGGCTGCTGAACACGTCGGGCATGACCGGTTTCATCGCCTGGCTGGGCATTGCGATCAGCCACTACCGCTTCCGCCGCGGCTACGTCAAGCAGGGCCGCAACCTGGCCGACCTGCCTTACGTCTCGCCGTTCTTCCCGTTCGGCCCGATCTTCGCCTTCGTGCTGTGCCTGATCATCACGCTGGGCCAGAACTACCAGGCCTTCCTGGAGCACCGGATCGACTGGGGCGGGGTGGCGGCCACCTATATCGGCATCCCGCTGTTCCTGCTGATCTGGCTGGGCTACCGCCTGGTCAAGGGTTCGCGCTTCGTCAGCTACAAGGACATGACCTTCCCGGACGCCCGGGCGCGCAGCGCCTACCTGGACTCGGCGCTGCGCGGCGAGCCGGCCACGGTCGGGCCGGAGACGGCGCCTGCGCCGGGCACTGGCGGGCGATGAAGAAAGGCCGCGGAACTCCGCGGCCCTATTGCATCCGGCCAAGGCCGCTAGGTAATGCGGCGGCCTCGGCGTTTGCACCTCACTCGATGTTCTGCGCCTGTTCGCGCATCTGCTCGATCAGCAGCTTCAGGTCCATGGCGGCGCGCGTGACTTCCATGCTGCCTGCCTTGGAACCCAGCGTATTGGCTTCGCGGTTCATTTCCTGGAACAGGAAGTCCAGGCGCTTGCCGGCGCTGCCGGCGTTCTTCTTGCCCGCGGCCTTGCCGCCGCCGTCGGTCAGCAGGTGGCGCAGTTCCTCCACGTGCGAACGCAGGCGCGACAGTTCCTCGGCAACGTCGATGCGCAGCGCGAACAGGTTGGCTTCCTGCGACAGGCGCTCGGACAGTTCGGCGCCCGAGATATGGGTGAAGCCGCCGGGGAAGGCCGATTCCACGCTTTCGCGCAGCTTGGCGGCGAGTTTGTCGCGGTGGTCGGCCAGCAGCTGGGGCAGGTGGTTCTGCACCAGTTCGACGATGCCGGCCACGCCGTCGGCGCAATCGCGCATCATGCCGGCCAGGCGTTCGCCTTCGCGCGCGCGGCCTTCCTGCAGCTGCTTGAGCGCTTCCTGGGCGGCCTGCATGCAGGCCGCGCCCCACACTTGCGGGTCGAGCGCGTCATTGGCGCGCTGGCCGGGCCAGTTGAACAGTTCCACCAGGCGCGGCGCGGCGATGTCGGGCAGGATGCGGCGCGCGGCCTGCAGTTGTTCGGCCAGGCTTTCGAGCCAGGCCGGTTCCAGCTTGGACAGGTCGGTGCTGGCATTGCGCGTGTACGACACGCGGATCTCGACCTTGCCGCGCGCCAGTTGCGCCGTCAGCAGTTCGCGCAGCGGCGTCTCGACGTGGCGCAGCTCGTCGGGCAGGCGGAAATAGAGGTCTAGGAAGCGGCTGTTGACGCTGCGCAGTTCCAGCGCCAGCGTGCCTTGTTCCAGGTCTGCCCGGGCGTTGCCGAAGGCGGTCATGCTGCGAATCATGGTGTCGATATCCTGTTGCTTGTTTTGGATCGGGCCGCGCCGGTTCCGCCTGTCCGTCGTGCGCGGACGCGGGCGGGTATATGCAACCCGTGTATCGCGGCAGGATACTCCAAACCCGGGCGGGGCAGCGACCGGCAACCCGTACAATGCCGCCAACCGAATCTGATTGGAGCCTTGCCATGACCACTGCCAACGCCATTGCCCGCCCGTCGGGCCGCGCCGTCGACGAACTGCGCCCGTTCAGCCTGGAGCGCGGTTTCACGCGCTACGCCGAAGGGTCGGTGCTGGTGAAGGCCGGCAATACGCACGTGCTGTGCACCGCCAGCGTGCTGGAAAAGGTGCCGCCGTTCCTCAAGGGCAAGGGCGAGGGCTGGGTCACGGCCGAATACGGCATGCTGCCGCGCGCCACCCACACCCGCGGCGACCGCGAGGCCGCGCGCGGCAAGCAGAGCGGCCGCACCCAGGAAATCCAGCGCCTGATCGGCCGCAGCCTGCGCGCCGTGTTCGACATGCGGGCGCTGGGCGAGCGCACGCTGCACCTGGATTGCGACGTGCTGCAGGCCGACGGCGGCACGCGCTGCGCCAGCATCACCGGCGCCTGGGTGGCGGCGTCCGACGCGGTGGCGCTGCTGATGCAGCGCGGCGACCTGGCCGTGAATCCAATCCGCGACGCGGTGGCGGCGGTGTCGGTCGGGCTGGTGCAGGGCCGTCCGGTGCTGGACCTGGACTACGAGGAAGACTCGGCCTGCGACGCCGACGTCAACGTCATCATGACGGGCGGCGGCGCCTTCGTGGAAGTGCAGGGCACGGGCGAGGGCGCCACCTTCACGCGCGCCGAACTGGACGCGATGCTGGGCCTGGCCGAGAACGGCATCGCCGGCCTGGTGCGGGCGCAGCGGGCGGCGCTGGCCTAAGCGGCCGGCGCGGGCCTCAGGGCAGCAGGGCGCCCACCTTGCCGGCCCGCTCCAGGCTCCAGATCGCGTCGATCAGGCCGCGCAGCTCGGTTTCGGTGGCGGCGTCGGCATAGCGGCCCAGGCTCAGCGTCTTGGCCTCGATCTCGTCGCGCGACAGGGTGTTGCCGGGATCGCCCTTGGGTTCGTCGACGCGGCCGTGCAGCACGCGGCCGTCGCGGGTATGCACCGTGACCTTGCCGATCCAGCGTTGTGGATAGGCGCCGTCGACCTCCGGATCCAGTTCCATCGTGACCCGGCCACGGAAGTCGGCCACTGCCGGATCGTCCAGCGCGGCATCGAATTCCGGCAGGCCGGCGCGCCCCTGGCGCGCGATCAGGCCCAGCACCGTGCCCATCGAGAACTTGGACTGGTGCACCGTGCGCGGATCGACCACCGGCCCCAGCACGTCGATGGCGCCCTGGTGCACGTGCGCCACCACGCGCGCGATGTCGCTTTCGGCCAGCTTGTGTTCGCGCAGCACCTGTTGCAGGGCGTCCGCCGCCGGATGGGTGTGGCGGCACGATGCATGGAACTTGAACGAGGTCTCGGCCAGCGCCCAGCGCGTGCCAAGGCGGTCGGTCAGGCGGGCCGGGTCGGCGTCGCTCGACATGCCGGCGGCCATGCCCTGCGGGCCTTCCAGGATGTGGCGCGCGCCGGTGAAGCCTTCCTGCGCCAGGTAGGCCGCAGCGATGCCGTTGGCGGCGGCGCGGGCGGTGTGCAGCTGCTTGGAATCGGCGGCATCGCGCAGGAATTCCCACAGGCCGGCGGCCTGGGTGCCGGCCGAGCCGAAGGCGTCCAGCATGGCCGCGGGCGACAGGCCCAGCAGGCGGCCGGTGGCCGCGGCGGCGGCCAGCGTGCCGGCGGTGCCGGTGGTGTGGAAGATCTTGTAATGCGAGCGGCCGAGGAATTCGCCGACGCGGATGCCGACCTCGTAGCCGGCCACGGCCGCCACCAGCAGGTCGCGGCCGCTGCGGCCCAGCGCCTGGGCCACCGCCAGCGCCGGCGGGAACACCACGGCGGCGGGGTGGAACACCGAACCATTATGTACGTCGTCCTGCTCGACCACGTGGGCGGCGGCGGCGTTGACCATGGCGGCGAACACCGGCGAGGTGCGGCGCCGGTTGATCAGGATCTCGCTGGGACCGTCCGCAGGCCCCATGGCGGCGGCGTAGCGGTCGATGGCCAGCACCGGGCGCGCCGAGGCGCCCGCCAGGATCGACGCCAGGCAATCCAGCAGCAGGTCTTCGGCGCGCCGCAGCACCGGGGCGGGGATGTCCTCGAAACGCAGGTTGGCGGCGAAGGCGGCGAGGGTGGCGCTGGGGGAGGAGGTGTCGGTGGTCATGGTCAGAAGGAGCGCGGCAGGCCCAGGATGTGTTCGGCGACGTAGGACAGGATCAGGTTGGTCGAGATCGGCGCGACCTGGTACAGGCGGGTTTCGCGGAACTTGCGCTCGACGTCGTATTCGGTGGCGAAGCCGAAGCCGCCGTGGAACTGCAGGCAGGCGTTGGCAGCTTCCCAGGAGGCGTCGGCGGCCAGCAGCTTGGCCATGTTGGCCTGCGCGCCGCAGGGTTCGTGGGCGTCGAACAGGCGGCAGGCCTCGTAGCGCATCAGGCTGGCCGCCTCGACGTTGATGTGGGCGCGGGCGATGGGGAACTGCACGCCCTGGTTCTGGCCGATGGGGCGGCCGAACACCATGCGTTCCTTGGCGTAGGCGGTGACCTTGTCGACGAACCAGTAGCCGTCGCCGATGCACTCGGCGGCGATCAGGGTGCGCTCGGCGTTCAGCCCGTCCAGGATGTACTTGAAACCCTTGCCTTCCTCGCCGATCAGATTGTCGGCCGGGATCTCGAGGTTGTCGAAGAACAGCTCGTTGGTCTCGTGGTTGACCATGTTGGGGATCGGGCGGATCGACATGCCGTGCTTGACCGCCTCGTGCAGGTCCACCAGGAAGATCGACATGCCCTCGGACTTGCGCGTGACCTGGTCCAGCGGCGTGGTCCGGGCCAGCAGGATCATCAGGTCGGAATGCTGCACCCGCGAGATCCAGACCTTCTGGCCGTTGATGACGTAGCGGTCGCCGCGGCGCACGGCGGTGGTCTTGATCTTGGTGGTGTCGGTGCCGGTGGTGGGTTCGGTCACGCCCATGGACTGCAGGCGCAGCTCGCCGGCGGCGATGCGCGGCAGGTATTCGCGCTTCTGCGCCTCGGAACCATGCCGCAGCAGGGTGCCCATGTTGTACATCTGGCCATGGCAGGCGCCGGAATTGCCGCCGCTGCGGTTGATTTCCTCCATGATGACCGAGGCTTCGGTCAGGCCCAGGCCCGAGCCGCCGTATTCCTGCGGGATCAGCGCGGCCAGCCAGCCGGCCTCGGTCAGGGCGCGCACGAAGGCGTCGGGATAACCGCGTTCTTCATCGATCTTGCGGAAATATTCGGCGGGGAACTGGGCGCACAGGTCGCGGACGGCTTCGCGGATGTCCTGGTAGGCGTGGGAGGCTTGAGGCATGGGGTGGGTTGCGATGTCGACAATGAAAGGGAATTCGGGACAGGATCGAATGTGCCGCAAGGCGCCGCGCCTGCCAATTCACAATTCATTAATACGGGGTTCCTGTTCGCAAAAGCGCATTTATGTGACCGCCGTTCGTCATGCGGGGAGCGGGGTTGTGTCAAGAAATTGCCAAACTGCATCCCCATAATCGCCCCGATACGCCTAGGTGGCGATGCAACAGACGGATGGATATGCGGAAAAATCTCAGGGTGACGACGGCGGTTTCCGCCATTCTGGCGGTGTTTGTGGCGCTGTTCGCGCTGGCCGCGGCGGCCGGCATCTTCGTGCTGCGCGAAAACCGCGCCGACATCGAGGCGCTGGGCCGCGGCAGCATCGAGCGCGCCAGCGACCTGTCGGACATGACCAGCCGGCTGTTCCAGGCGCGCGCCGCGCTGACCGACGCCAAAACCGCCATGGAAGGCGGACTGGAGGAGGCGCGCGACCAGTCGCTGAACCAGGCCGACGCGCTGCTCAAGCAGGCGGCGGCCAGCCAGGCGCGGCTGCGCGCCAATGCCGACACCAGCGCGCAGGGGGCGCCGCTGTTCGACCAGACGCTGGCGGCGTATGCCGCCTTTGCCGACCAGACCCTGGCGCCGATGTTCAAGGCGATCAAGGGCTGGAATGGCATCGAGGTCAACCGGCTGGTCGACAAGGTGCTGCCGGTGTCCGGCTCGGCCTACGTCAAGCAGGCCGAGGCCTACCAGGCCTACGCGCGCCAGCAGGGCCAGGCGGCGGTGGCCGGCGCCAGCCAGACCATGCAGCGGGTGACGCTGGTGGCCGCGGCCGTGCTCGGCTTCGTGCTGGTGCTGGCGGTGCTGATCCGGCTGGCCGTGCGCCGGCGCATCCTGCGCCCGTTGAACGAGGCCGGCGCGCACTTCGACCGCATCGCCGACGGCGACCTGACCGGCAATATCGCCGTCCATGGCGACAACGAGATCGGCGTGCTGTATTCGGCCATGCGCCGCATGCAGACCGGCCTGTCGGCGGCGGTGGCGTCGGTGCGCCATGGCGTCGAGGAAATCCATACGGGCTCGGGCGAGATCGCCGCCGGCGGCGCCGACATGTCGGACCGCACCGCGCGCCAGGCCGGGTCGTTGCAGGAAGCGGCGGCCAACATGACGCAGCTGGCGCACACGGTGCAGATGACCGCGGGCAACGCCGATCTGGCGAGCCGCCAGGCGCTCGGCGCCACGCAGCTTGCGCAGCGCGGCGGGCAGGCGGTGGAGGAAGTCGTGACCAGCATGCAAGGCATCGCCGACAGCGCGCGGCGCATCGGCGAGATCGTCGGCGTGGTCGACAGTATCGCCTTTCAGACCAACATCCTGGCATTGAACGCGGCGGTGGAAGCGGCCCGCGCCGGCGAGCAGGGCAAGGGCTTCGCGGTGGTGGCGGGTGAAGTGCGCTCGCTGGCGCAGCGCAGCGCGCAGGCGGCCAAGGAAATCAAGGGCTTGATCGAGGATTCGAATTCGCGCGTCGAGGCCGGCGTGCGCCAGGTCAATCTGGCCGGCGACACCATGCGCGACATGCTGGTGTCGGTCGACCGCGTGACGCAGATCGTGGCCGAGATCTCCAGCGCCACGGCCGAGCAGGCCGCGGGTATCGCTTCGGTCAATGACGCCGTGGCGGACATCGAGCGTTCGACCCAGGAGAACGCCGCCATGGTCGAACAGACGGCCGCCGCCGCGGCCGCGCTGGAGCTGCAGGCGCAGCATCTGCGCCGGGCGGTGTCGGTATTCCAGATCGCCCAGGCGCAGGCAGCCGGCCACGCTTCAGGCGGCGACCTGCGGCAGGCTGGCGCCGCTGTAGCGCTCGGCCACCAGCGACAGGTTCCCATGCTTGACCTTGTGCTTGACATGGGCGGCGGCCGACGCGATGTCCTCCGGGCGGATGCGCTCGCATAGGGACGGGGTGACGGTGAGGGCGCCGACACCCAGTGTCACGAACGGGAAGAAGCGCGGCACGCCGTAGCGGTCCTCGGCCTCGATGCCGCCGTTGCGGCGGCCTTCGTCGTCGTACAGGTCGATGGCGCGTTCATTGAATTCGGCGATGATGCGCTGGATGCGTTCGCTCCAGTCGGGGCTGCGCAGCAGCACCACGAAGTCGTCGCCGCCAACGTGGCCGACGAAATCGCGCAGCGGGTCGCAGTGGCGCTTGATGACGTCGGCGGTCAGCATGATCATGTCGTCGCCGCGCCAGTAGCCGTAGACGTCGTTGAACGGCTTGAAGTTGTTCAGGTCGCCATAGCAGATGGTGAAGTCCGCGGCGTCGTCCAGCAGCGTGGCGATGTGCCGGCTGATGGGGATGTTGCCCGGCAGCGAGGTCAGCGGATTGGCATAGCGCGCGGCCTCGATGCGCATCTCGGTCACGGACCGCACCAGCGTCTCGCCGGTGGCCAGGCCGTCGTAGCGGCCGTCGCGGGTGATGATCAGCCCGTCCATCAGGTAGCGCTGGTCTTCGGAGATCAGCACGTGGCTCAACTGGTCGATGGACACGTCCAGGTCGACCAGCACCGGCTCGGCGTTCATGAAGGTCGAGCAGGCGTCGCGGCCGAACAGCTCGCGGGTGTAGCGCTGCGCATAGTGCTCGGAAAAATCGCGGCGGTTGATGATGCCCACCGGCCGGTTGTCGGCGTCGACCACGGCCACCGCGTGCAGGCTCTTGTGCTCGATGAAGAGACGATGCACGTCGTCGTTGGTGTGCTTGTTCAGCAAGGCGGCCGGGGCCTCGACCCGCAGGCTGGCGGCGGTGCCGCCGGCCGATCGTTGCGACAGCGGAGCCGGCGCGCGCACCCGCAGCGAGTCGCGCAGCGGCGGGGTCAGTTCGGTCAGCAGGGTTTCGTCGGGACGGCCCAGCAGCCAGCCCTGGGCGTAGCGGATCTCCAGGTCGCGCACCACCGCCAGGTCCTCGGCGGTCTCGATGCCCTCGGCGACGATGGCCGTGCCCAGGTACTGCGCCACCTTGAGGATGGCGCGCACCATGTTCTGCTTGCGGTCGTCGTGGCCGATGCCATTGAAGAAGTAGCGGTCGATCTTGACCAGGTCGGGCTGCATTTCGGCCCATAGCTGCAGGTTCGAATTGCCCACGCCATAGTCGTCCAGCGCGATGCGCATGCCATATTCGCGCAGGCAGGCGAAGGCGCTGCCCAGCGTCGACATGTGCTCGGACAGCGGGTCCTGCTCGGTCAGTTCGACAATGATGTCGGACGGCGCCAGGGTGCAGTCCTTGAGCAGGCGCAAGGGCATTTCGTCGCCCCACAGCGACCAGTAGTGGATCAGCGCCGAACCCGACAGGTTCAGGAACAGCTTGCCGGCAGCCGGGTTCTGGTTGAAACCCTGGGCGCCGGCGCGAAAGCTCGCCAGCTCCAGTTGTGGATGCAGGCCCTGGCGGCGGGCCTCGGCGAACAGGGCGTCGGGAAAGTGCAGGGTGGTGTCGACCGGGCCGCGGATCAGGCTTTCGTGGCCATAGATGCGGCTGTGGGACAGGTCGATCACCGGTTGAAAACGGGGTCGCAACAGCCGTTCGCGCAGGATGCCCGCCAGGCTGACCGGCGCGGGCGTCGCGGCGCCGGTGGAAAGGGGAGGCGCGCTGGCCGCGGCCGGCCGGGGCAAAGCGTGAAGTGGGTTCATCGCCGGGGCGTTCAGATACGATCAGTGACAAGATTGATCATATTGACAACGAAATATGTCGGTGTTGTTTCGCCATCGCGGCGGTTACGCCTGGGCATCGGCCCCGCGCCCTATACAATTTGGCCCATGACATCCCCCAAGATTCCCGATTCCCTGCGCCGCGTCGTGCTGGCGTCCAACAACCCCGGCAAGCTGCGCGAGTTCTCCGCCTTGTTCGCGCCGCTCGGCATCGAGCTGGTGCCGCAGGGCGAACTCGGCGTGCCCGAAGCCGAGGAGCCGCACGTCACCTTCGTCGAAAACGCGCTGGCCAAGGCGCGCCACGCCAGCCGCCTGACCGGCCTGCCGGCGCTGGCCGACGATTCGGGCCTTTGCGTGGCCGCGCTGGGCGGCGCGCCGGGCGTGTACTCGGCCCGCTACGCCAAGATGCATGGCGGCGAGAAATCCGACCAGGCCAACAACGCGCTGCTGGTCGAGAAGCTGGCGGCGGTCAGCGACCGCAGCGCCTGTTACGTGGCGGTGCTGGCCCTGGTGCGCGGCGAGAACGATCCGCGTCCCCTGATCGGCGAAGGCCTGTGGCAGGGCGAGATCATCGACCAGCCCGAAGGGGTGAACGGTTTCGGCTACGATCCGCATTTCTATCTGCCCGATCAGGGCCTGACGGCCGCCGCGCTCGAACCCGAGGAAAAGAATGCCATCAGCCATCGCGCCCGGGCCCTGCGCGAATTGCTGAGCAAGCTGAACCAGGCTTGACACGGGCGTCGTGGCGCCCAGGAACACCGAATGTCCATCACCATCCCCATCCGCGCCGAATCGGGCGCGGCCCGTACGCGCCTGGTCACCCCGGCCGGCGCCACGCTGACCAGCCTGCCGCCGCTGTCGGTCTATGTGCACGTGCCATGGTGCGTGCGCAAGTGTCCGTACTGTGATTTCAACTCGCATGCGGCGCCCGGCGGCGAGATTCCCGAACGCGCCTACCTGGACGCATTGCGCAGCGACCTGGAGCAGGCGCTGCCGTCGATCTGGGGCCGCCAGGTGGTTTCGGTATTCATCGGCGGCGGCACGCCCAGCCTGCTCTCGGCCGCCGGCCTGGACGAGCTGCTGGCAATGCTGCGCGCCTGTCTGAACGTATGGCCCGACGCTGAAATCACCATGGAGGCCAATCCCGGCACCGCCGAGGCCGGCCGGTTCCGCGACTACGCCGCCAGCGGCGTGACGCGCTTTTCGCTGGGCATCCAGAGCTTCGACGACGCCCAATTGAAGAAGCTGGGCCGCATCCACGATTCGGCCCAGGCCCGCGCCGCCATCGAGATGGCTCAGCGCGCCGCGCCGCGCGTCAATCTGGACATGATGTTCGCGCTGCCCGGGCAGACCCTGGCGGCCTGCGTGGACGATCTGCGCCAGGCCATCGGCTTCGGCACCGAGCACCTGTCGCTCTATCACCTGACGATGGAGCCGAACACGGTATTCGCCAAGTTTCCCCCCGAAGACCTGCCGGACGACGACACCAGCGCCGCGATGCAGGACGCGGTCGAGGCCGAACTTGCCGCGGCCGGCCTGGCGCGCTACGAGGTCTCGGCGTACGCGCGGCCCGGCGCGCGCTGCCGCCACAACCTGAACTACTGGGAATTCGGCGACTACCTCGGCCTGGGGCCAGGCGCGCACGGCAAGTTGTCGTTCCACGACCGCATCGTGCGCGAGGCGCGCCTGCGCAGTCCGGAGTCCTGGTTGCGGGCCGCCGCCGCGCGCGACGGCAGCCACCTGGCCGAGAGCCGCCAGGTCGGCCCGGACGAACTGCCGTTCGAGTTCATGCTCAATGCCTTGCGGCTCAAGGACGGGGTGGCCGCCACCCTGTTCAACGAGCGCACCGGCCTGTCGCTGGCCGCCATTGCGCACCAATTGGAGGCAGCGTCCGCCAAGGGCCTGCTGGACGCCGATCCCACCCGGCTGCGGGCCACGCCCCTGGGCTGGCGCTTCCTGAACGACCTGCAGGAAATGTTCCTGTAGCAATCAGGCACCAGGATGGGGCAATCATGCCCCATCTTTTGCACCAAATTGGTGCTACATTTTCCCATCGCCTTGCCGCCTTCCCCGGGCAATCCCGGGGGTGAAACCTGGCACGCTTATTGCTTCCCTCTTTTATGCCAGTCGAGCGGCACAGCCCTCGACCCTTTTATCTAATGGAGATGACATGGCAAGCCCGAAAGACGTCCTGAAACAGATCGCCGACAACGAAGTCAAATTCGTGGATTTCCGCTTTACCGATACGGTCGGCCGCGAGCACCACGTGTCGGTGCCCACGACCGCGATCGATGAAGACAAGCTGGAAAGCGGGCAGGCCTTCGACGGTTCGTCGATCCCGGGCTGGAAGGGCATCGAAGCCTCCGACATGCTGCTCATCCCCGACCTGGCCACCGCCAACCTGGATCCGTTCCGCGAAGAGCCGACCCTGATCCTGTCGTGCGACGTGGTCGAGCCGTCCGACCTGAAGGGCTACGACCGCGACCCGCGTTCGCTGGCCAAGCGCGCCGAAGCCTACCTGAAGGCCTCGGGCCTGGGCGACACCGCCTACTTCGGTCCGGAACCCGAATTCTTCGTGTTCGACGGCGTGACCTGGAACACCGACATGTCGGGCACCTTCGTCAAGATCAAGTCGGAAGAGGCCTCCTGGTCCACCGGCCTGGAATTCGAAGGCGGCAACACCGGCCATCGTCCCGCGGTCAAGGGCGGCTACTTCCCGGTTCCCCCGGTTGACTCGTTCCAGGACATGCGTTCGGAAATGTGCCTGCTGATGGAACAGATGGGCGTGCCGGTCGAAGTGCACCACCATGAAGTGGCCGGCGCCGGCCAGCTGGAAATCGGCACCAAGTTCAGCACCCTGGTGCAACGCGCCGACTGGACCCAGATCGTCAAGTACATCGTGCACAACGTGGCCCACGCCTACGGCAAGACCGCCACCTTCATGCCCAAGCCCGTCGTCGGCGACAACGGTTCCGGCATGCACGTGCACCAGTCGATCTGGAAGGACGGCCAGAACCTGTTCGCGGGCAACGGCTACGCCGGCCTGTCGGAATTCGCGCTGTACTACATCGGCGGCATCATCAAGCACGCCCGCGCGCTGAACGCCATCACCAACCCCGGCACCAACTCGTACAAGCGCCTGGTTCCGCACTACGAAGCCCCGGTCAAGCTGGCCTACTCGGCCCGCAACCGTTCGGCCTCGATCCGCATCCCGTACGTGGGCAACCCGAAGGGCCGTCGCGTCGAAGCGCGCTTCCCGGACCCCCTGGCCAACCCGTACCTGGCCTTCTCGGCCCTGATGATGGCCGGCCTGGACGGCGTGCAGAACAAGATCCACCCGGGCGATCCGGCCGACAAGAACCTGTACGACCTGCCGCCGGAAGAAGACGCGAAGATCCCGACCGTCTGCTCCTCGCTGGAACAGGCCCTGGAAGCGCTGGACAACGACCGCGAGTTCCTGACCCGCGGCGGCGTGTTCAGCAACGACATGCTCAACGCCTACATCGACCTGAAGATGGCCGATGTGAACCGTCTGCGCATGACCACGCATCCGGTCGAATTCGACATGTACTACAGCCTCTGATCCCAGGGGCCGTGGCTGGGGGAGCGCGATGATGTAGGCAGAAACCAGGGCCGACACCACGCGCACCGCCAGGTCGCCGACCAAAGGCTTGCCCGTCCGGCCCCGCGCCGGCGGGCAGGGCGCCGCGCTCGCGGGCGCCGCCGGACCGGCGTGCCGATTTCCCCCATGTAGTCATTCGGGTACGTTGAAAAATGAATGTAGAAGCTCTCGATCTGCTTGCCACGTCCGTTTTCCTGGTCAACGAACGCGGTCATATCGAATACGCCAATGCGGCCGCCGAGGATCTTTTCGGCCGTTCCCGCAAGCAGCTGCGCGGCCATTCCGCCGCCACGCTGTTCGACAATCCTGAGAACATTCAGTCGTCCATCGACCGCGCCGCCGCTGGCAGGTATGCCGACGTCCGGCAACTGGCATCGCTGCGCCGCGCCGCTGAATCGGTGGAAGTGGCGGTGACCACGGTGGGACTGAGCGGCCAGCCCTGGCCCGCATTGATCGAGACCCGCGAGATCGAGCAGCGCGTGCTGGCCGACCGCAATCACCGCCTGGTCGACGAGATCGAGGCGCACCGCGAGCTGCTGCGCAACCTCGCGCATGAAGTCAAGAATCCCCTGGGCGGCTTGCGCGGCGCCGCGCAACTGCTGGAAGCCGAGCTGCCGAGCGCGGCGCTGGCCGAATACACCCAGGTCATCATTTCCGAAGCCGACCGCCTGCAGGCGCTGGTGGACCGCCTGAGCGGGCCGCAGCGCGTGCCGCTGAACGCGCGGCCGGTGAACATCCACGAGATCTGCGAGCGCGTCTGCGCGCTGATCCAGGCCGAATTCCGCAACGACGTCACGCTGGTGCGCGACTACGACGCCTCCATGCCCGACCTGAAGGGCGACGCCGCCCGCCTGATGCAGGCGGTGCTGAACGTGGCCCGCAACGCCGCGCAGGAACTGGTGGCGCGGCCGCAGGCGCCCGGGCTGGAGCCGGGCGTGGTCACGCTGCGCACGCGCGTCGCGCGGCAGGTCATGCTGGCGCACCGCCAGCACCGCCTGGCGCTGGAACTGTCCATCATCGACAACGGCCCCGGCGTGCCGGACCACATCCGCGACCGCATCTTCCACCCCCTGGTCACCGCTCGCGCCGGCGGGACCGGGCTGGGCCTGAGCCTGGCCCAGGATTTCGTGCAGCAGCACGGAGGCATCATCGAATTTGAATCCCGACCCGGGCGCACCGAGTTTCGCCTGGTCCTACCGATGGAGCCCGCACTCTGATGAAACCCGTATGGATCGTCGACGACGACCAGGCCATCCGCTGGGTCCTCGAAAAGGCCCTGGCCCGCGCCGGTGTCCCCACCCGTAGTTTTTCCCAGGCCGCCGACGTGCTCGAAGCGCTGTCGCACGAGACGCCCGTCGCCCTGGTTTCCGATATCCGCATGCCCGGCGGCAACGGCCTCGAACTGCTGCGCCAGCTCAAGGAACGCCATCCGGGCCTGCCGGTCATCGTCATGACCGCCTTCGCCGACCTGGACAGCACCGTGTCGGCCTTCCAGGGCGGGGCCTTCGACTACCTGGCCAAGCCCTTCGACGTGAACGAGGCGGTCGCGCTGATCCAGCGCGCCATGCAGGAATCGGCCCAGCCCGAGAGTCCCGAAGGGCAGGGCGAAGCCCAGAACAACGAGCGCTGGATGATGACGCAGTCCTCGTCCACCGCCATGCAGGAAGTGTTCCGCGCCATCGGCCGGCTGGCGCAGTCCAAGGTCACCGTGCTGATCACCGGCGAGTCCGGCACCGGCAAGGAGCTGGTGGCGCGCGCGCTGCACGGCCACGGCGTGCGCGCCAGCGGCCCGTTCGTGGCGCTGAACGCCGCCGCCATTCCGCGCGACCTGCTGGAAGCCGAACTGTTCGGCCATGAGCGTGGCGCCTTCACCGGCGCCAACACGCTGCGCCGCGGCCGCTTCGAAGAAGCCCACGGCGGCACGCTGTTCCTGGATGAAATCGGCGACATGCCGATCGAGCTGCAGACCCGCCTGCTGCGCGTGCTGGCCGAGGGCAGCTTCTATCGCGTCGGCGGCGCCCAGCCGGTGCGGGTCGACGTGCGCATCGTCGCCGCCACCCACCAGCCGCTGGAACAACGGGTCGAGCAGGGCCTGTTCCGCGAAGACCTGTTCCACCGCCTGAACGTGATCCGCCTGCGCCTGCCGCCGCTGCGCGAGCGGGTCGAGGACATTCCCGCGCTCGCCCAGCATTTCCTGACGGCCAGCGCGCGCTCGCTGGGCGTGCCGGTCAAGCGGCTGACGCCCGAGGCGCTGGCGGTGCTGACCAAGTTCGATTTTCCCGGCAACGTGCGCCAGCTGGAGAACTTCTGCCACTGGCTCACCGTCATGGCCCCGGGCCAGACGGTCGAGCGCGCCGACCTGCCGCCCGAGATCCGCGCCATGGAACACGCGCCGGCCGCCGGCACGGTCTCGCCGCGCCCGCCGGCCGGCGCCAGCGTCGCCGCCATCGGCACCGTGGTCCAGCACGCGCCGGCCGCCGCCATCGACGACGACGCGCCACGCAACTGGCAGGACTCGCTGCTGCGCGACGCCCAGTACCGCCTGGAACGCGGCGAACCCGCCGTCATGGCGACCCTGACGCGCCAGTTCGAGAAAATCCTGCTGCAAAGCGCCCTGGACGCCAGCCGCGGCCGCCGCGTCGAAGCCGCCTCGCGGCTGGGCATCGGCCGCAACACCATCACCCGCAAGCTGCGCGAACTCGGCATCGAAGACGAGTAGGGCGCGTTTGCCTGGAACACGCGGGCGGCGCTGCGTCGCCCGCGTGGCCTCCTCTCGCGGAAACGACGCGCTCACGCCATGCCGAGCAGCCCTTCGCACAGGCGTGGCGACTTCAGCTTCTGCAGCCACCACTTCAACGCCTCGCCCGGCGCCTCCGCCCGCCACGCATACGCCACGTGCTCGGTCAGCGACATGCCCTCGTCGGTATCGCAGACCACCAGCACGCCCTGCGCCAGATAGGGCGCCGCCAGCGTCAGCGGCAGGTAGCCGCAGCCCAGGCCGCGGATCTGCGCCTCGATCTTGGCCTGCATCGTCGGCATCACCAGCGTCGGTTGCTCGGCCAGGATGCCGCGGGATTGAGGCGGCAGGTTGCGCGAGGTGTCGGCCACCACCACCGCGCAATAGCGCGTGATGTCGGCGCGGCTCAAGGGCTGCGGAGCCGACGCCAGCGGGTGATGCGCGGCCACGCAGAAGCCGAACTGGGCCTGGCCCATGGTCTGTGAGCGGTAGGGGCCGGTGGGCTCGCCCGCCGCGCCCGCGCCGATCACGAGGTCGGCGCGGTTCGAGGTCAGCGCGTCCCAGTTGCCGCTCAGCACTTCGGTCGAAAAGCGCAGCGTGGTCGCGCTGCCCAGCGCCTGGAACTCTTCAACCAGGTCGTACAGCGGCCGCCACGGCAGCACCGCGCTGACCGCGATGCGCAGTTCCACCTCCCAGCCGGTCGCGATGCGCTTGACCCGGCAGGCCAGATCGTCCAGCGACTGCAATACGTGGCGGCCATCCTTGAGCAGGGTCTCGCCGGCTGGCGTCAGCACGGCGCGGTGGCCGGATCGGTCGAACAGCAGCACGTCCAGCCCATCCTCCAGCTTGCGGATCGCGTAGGTCACGGCGGAGGGCACCTTGTCCAGCTCGCGCGCCGCCTTGGCGAAGCTGCCGTGGCGCGCGATCGCGTCCACCAGGACCAGCAATTCGGGGGTGATCGGCTGTTGCATGGGGACGGGCTCCGGAAAATATCATTCAAATAATTTGAATGGTTTCTTCAAATCATAGCGTCAAACCGGCTGCCAAGTACGCGCACAATGTCATTCATGCCGGTTGCGCAGCGTTGTCTTCCCGACCAGAAAGCAGGGAAGCCAGCCACCGCGAAACCATTCACTTATTTGAAACAGGGAGTCCACTATGCTTACCATTCGCCGTAGCGCCGAACGCGGTCACGCCAACCACGGGTGGCTCGATTCGTTCCACACCTTCTCGTTCGCCAACTACTACGATCCGGCCCATATGGGTTTCGGCGCGCTGCGTGTGATCAACGATGACCGCATCGCCGCCGGCCGCGGCTTCGGCACCCACGGGCACCGCGACATGGAGATCATCACCTACGTGCTGGACGGCGCCATCGCGCACAAGGACAGCATGGGCAGCGGTTCCACCATCCAGCCCGGCAACGTGCAGCGGATGAGCGCTGGCCGCGGCGTGATGCATTCCGAGTTCAACCCGCGCGCCGACAAGGAAACGCACATGCTGCAGATCTGGATCGAGCCGAACGTCACCGGCATCGCGCCGGAGTACGAGGAAAAGGCGTTCAGCGACGCGCAAAAGCGCGGCCGCCTGCAAGCCCTGGTGTCGGGCGACGGCGTCGATGGTTCGATGATCATCCACCAGGACGCGCGGCTCTACGCCGGCCTGTTCAACGGCGACGAGTCGGCCACGCTGGAACTGGCCCCCGGCCGCCGTGCCTGGGTGCACGTGGCGCGCGGCGGCCTGACGGTCAATGGCGTCGCCCTGGCGGCCGGCGACGCGGTCGCCATCAGCGATGAAACGCGGGTGGCGCTGTCCGGCGGCGACAACGCCGAGGTGCTGGTGTTCGACCTGGCCTGACGGCCGGCGGCCGGGCGGACCAATGGTCCGCCCGGCCTGTTTTCGATGCGTGGCCGGTCCGCCGTCGGGCGATGGCGCGGCAGGCGGTTCAGCAAAGGCCCCCGGGGCCTTAACATGGTCCCAAGACGGCCAACCTACAGGAGCATTTCCATGTCCACCTTGTCCCAACCCGGCGATAGCCAGATCGAAACCGTGGTGGTGCCGCGCAGCAGCGATCTCGGCGGCTTCGAAGTCCGCCGCGCGCTGCCCTCGGCGCAGCGCCGCACCGTCGGCCCGTTCGTGTTCCTGGACCACATGGGCCCGGTCGAATTCGCCGCGGGCTCGGGCATTGACGTGCGCCCGCATCCGCACATCGGCCTGTCCACCGTGACCTACCTGTACGAAGGCTCGATGGTGCACCGCGATGGCGCCGGCAACACGCAGACCATCCTGCCGGGCGAAGTGAACTGGATGACGGCCGGCCGCGGCATCGTCCATTCCGAACGTTCCTCGCCCGAAAGCCGCCAGGCCGCGCAGCGCCTGACCGGATTGCAGATCTGGGTCGGCCTGCCCAAGGCGCACGAGGAAACCGATCCCGGCTTCACCCACTACGGCCTGGACGCCCAGCCCGTGGTCGAAGGCGAGGGCGTGCGCGCCCAGGTCGTGGCCGGCTCGCTGTTCGGCAAGACCTCGGCCGTCAAGACCCATTCGCCGCTGTTCTATGGCGACATGCAGTTGCGGGCCGGCGCCGTCACGGTGCTGCCCGCCGAACATGAAGAACGCGCCGCCTACCTGGCGGTCGGTTCGGTCGAGGTGGATGGGCAGGTGTTCGAAAGCGGCCGCCTGATCGTGTTCGCGCCAGGCCGCCCGGTGCAGATCCGCGCCTGTACCGACGCGCGCTTCGCGGTGCTCGGCGGCGAGCCGCTGGAAGGCCCGCGCTTCATCTGGTGGAACTTCGTCTCCAGCAGCAAGGACCGCATCGAGCAGGCCAAGCAAGACTGGCAGCGCAACCGCTTCGGCCAGACCGTGCCGGGCGACGAGACCGAGTTCATCCCGCTGCCGCCGCCGCGGGCCTGACGTCGGCGGCCGGAGCGTCGGGGCGGCATGCGCCCGGCGGCTCCGGCCGATTCGTCGCCTATCGGGCTTTCAGCAACTCGAACGCCTCTCCCTTGAACACGCGCGCGGGGCCGCCCCGTGCCACCTCGTGGTGGAATTGCCGCCGCCGGGCGCGTTCCGTGGCGTGCGCGGCCTGCTCGTGTTGGGCCAGCCGATGCGCGATCAGCAGCGCGGCGATGCGCTTGTTGGCATGCTGGCTGCGTTCGGACTGCACCTTCACGCTGATGCCCGTTGCCACGTGCGTCGCGCGCACCGCGGATTCCGTCTTGTTGACGTGCTGGCCGCCCGGCCCGGATGAACGCGTCGTTTCGAAGCGTATTTCCGCGTCGAGGCGGCTGGCGGGCGGGTCGCAGCGCAAGGCGCCGATGAACCAGTTCTTGCGTTGATGGCCAGGGCGATAGGGGCTGGGGCAGATCCACTGGATCGATCCCTCCCAGCACGCGGCCAGGCCGGCCGCGCCGGGGCCGTCCAGGGCCAGCAGCACCGAGCGGTACGTGCCGGCCTTGGCGCCGCTCTCCCGTTCGAGGATATCGACGCCAACGCCACGGGCCTCGGCCTCGCGCAACAGGTAGGCGAGGGCCTTGGCGACCGCCAGGCAGCATTCGTCGGGCCCCTGGGCCGCGGATAACTGTAGCAGCATCATCAGCAGCACTCCCCCCGGGTCTTGTAGGTCAACACCGGGCGCAGCCTGGCCAGCACCGTCAGCAGGCCCGCTTGCTGCAGGCTGGCGATGATGCTGTCCACGGGCTTGTAGGCTTCCGGCGCTTCCTCGTAGATCAGCTGCCTGTCCTGGCATATCACGTGGCTGCCCAGCCGGGTCTTGCTCAGTTGCGCGGGGCTGTAGCGTTTGAACAGCCGGTCCTTGCACTCGCTGCGCATCCATTTTCGGCCCGCGCCGTGCGCCAGCGAGAACAGGCTGGCCTCGCTGGCGATCGGCGCCACCAGATAGCTGAAATCGCCGCGCGAACCGGGGATGATGACCGGTCCGCCGTCGGACGGGGTCGCGCCCTTGCGGTGCAGCCAGCCCGCTTCTCCGGCGATGGTGGCCGGGGTCACCAGGTTGTGGTCGACATCCAGTACCTGTTCGCCGTCCACGCCCCAGCGCGCCAGCATGCGGCGCGCAATCAGGTGGCGATTGGCTTGCGCGAACCGCAACGCGTCGTCGTGTTGCGCCAGGTAATCCCGGCATGCGGCGCTGTCCTGCTCGAGGCCGTCATGGCCATGGCGACGGACATGTTCCTCCAGGATCGAGCGGCCCAGGCCGCGCGAACCGCTGTGCACCAGCAGCAGCAGCTTTTTCTCGTCGATGCGCAAGGCCGCCAATGCCTGCGCATCGTGGATTTCATCGATGCACTGCAACTCGGCGAAGTGGTTGCCGCCGCCGATGGTGCCCAGCGCCTGCCGATGGCCCACGCCGGCGGGCGCCAGTTCCGACACCAGTGCCTGCCACGTGTCGTCCAGCGGTTCGTCGATGTTGCGCAGCCGCTTGTCGAGCTTGTCCGGCGCGACTTTGCGGCTTTCCAGGTTGGTCGACCAGAGCGCCATGCCGCAGCCGATGTCGCCGCCGATCAAGGCCGGATACAGGCGGCCGAGCGAGAAGAACGCGGCGCCCACTGGATAGCCGCGTCCGGGATGCAGGTCCGGCATGCCCGCGACGCGGCGCATGCCGGCGAGCCTGGCGGTGGTGTGTAGTTGTTGGATCGCGTTGCCTTCGATCCAGGTGTCGTCCGAGGCGATCAATGTGACGCGCTCGGACAATGCTTGAATGCAATTGCCCATGGAAATTCCAGATTAGGTCATGAGAAGGGCTGCTCTCATTGCGATACGAATGAGAGACCCTGTCAGGCAGGTCCGGGCCAGGGCAATGCGAACGGTCTGCCGCTATGAGCGGCAAGGAAATTCGAACGTGCTAGACGCGGCCTGCAACGGCGGAAGTCTGTTGTTGCATGGTGCTTTCCTCCTGTGCAGTCGGTGGGTATGGGCGGGGCCGCGCATCGGGCGCGGCGCCTCGGGGCTGGCGAAGCCGGGACGCAATCAAGGCGCCGCTTGCCGGGAAGTCGGCACTGTATCACCGATCGCGGCGGATGGATCGGGGCGCGCGCGAAGAACCGTGATTTCGTTCTTCATGGCGTCTGAATTGCGCCACACAGTATGATGCGCATCCCTAACGTGATAACAATCGGGATGGAGACATCATGCAACGTTTTACCCTGAACGCGCTGCGCGGCCTGGCCGCGCTGGCGCTGGTCCACGGCGCCGCCGTGGCGCAGGCCGCCGGCTATCCGGCCAAGCCCATCGTGTTCATCGTGCCGTACACCGCCGGCGGCACCACCGACCTGGTGGCGCGCACCGCCGGCGCCAAGGTGGCCGAGAAACTGGGCCAGCCCGTCATCGTCGAGAACCGTCCCGGCGCGGGCGGCAACATCGGCATGGACGCCGTGGCCAAGGCCGCGCCGGACGGCTACACCATCGGCTTCGGCGCCATCTCCACCAATGCGCTCAATCCTTTCGTCTATCCGTCGATGCCGTTCGACCCGACCAAGGACTTCACCGGCATCAGCATGCTGGGCGCGTCCTCGGTGGTGCTGGAAACCGGCCCGTCGCTCAAGGCCGACAGCGTCAAGGACCTGGTGGCCTACGCCAGGCAGCATCCTGGCACCGCCTTCGGCACGCCTGGCACCGGCACCTCGATGCACCTGGCCGGCGTCATGTTCGACCAGCTCACCGGCGCCGGCATGCAGCACATACCCTACAAGGGCAGCGCGCAGGCGCTGAACGACCTGCTGGGCGGCCATCTGCCGATCATGTTCGACAATCTGCCGGCTTCGCTGCCGCACATCAAGTCGGGCAAGGTCCGCGCGCTGGCCGTCACCGGCAGCAAGCGCGCGCCGGCGCTGCCGGACGTGCCGACGCTGGCCGAACTGGGCTACGGCGGGGCGGTGGTGGACCCGTGGTTCGCGGTCTATGGCCCGGCCAGGATGCCGGCGGAAATCACCAACGCGTTGAGCGAAGCCTTCCAGGCCGCGCTGGCGATGCCGGACGTCAAGGACAAGCTTGAGCAAGCCGGCTTCATGCCCTATGGCTCGACGCCGGCGGAAGTGGAGCGCCTGACGCGCAGCCAATACGAGTCGTTCAAGGCGCTGTCGCAGAAGGTGAAACTGTCGGCTGACTGATCGGCACGTCGTCGGCGCGTGCCGCGCGGTTGGCCGAACCGGTCGCAAGCGCTGACTGCGGGCGCGATCACCGCGTGTCGCGCCCTTGCCGCGGGCGCGGCGAACCGGCTGGAAGATCAGCGGCCGCGGGCGAACACCTGCTCGCGCTGTTCCACCAGCGCTTCACGGCGGATGAAGTCGCGCACGAAGTCGTCGGCCGGGTGGTGGTGCAGGTTGTAGGGCGTGTCCCATTGCGCGATGCGCCCGGCCGCCATGACGCCGATGCGGTCGGCGATGGCGAAGGCCTCGGCCTGGTTGTGCGTCACCAGGATGGCGGTGTGGCCCGTGGTCTTCAGGATCTCCCGCACCTCGAAGGCGAGGCGTTCGCGGGTGTCGACGTCCAGATTCGAGAACGGCTCGTCCAGCAGCAGCAGGTCGGGCGAGGGCGCCAGGGCCCGCGCCAGCGCCACGCGCTGCTGCTGGCCGCCGGAGATCTCGTGCGGATAACTGTTGGCGGCGTGCGCCAGGCCCACCAGGGCCAGCATCTCTTCGACGCGGCGAGCTCGCTCGGCGCGTTCCAGGCGGCGCAGGCCGAAGGCAACGTTTTGCGCCACCGACAAGTGCGGGAACAGCGCGTAGTCCTGGAACATCATGCCGACGCGACGTTTTTCGGGGGCGACCTGTTCGGCAGGCGAGGAAATGACCGCGCCATCGAGCAGGATGCGGCCGGCGCGCACCGGTTCGAAGCCGGCGATGGCGCGCAGCACGGTGGTCTTGCCGCAGCCGGATTCGCCCAGCAGGCAGCCGATGTGGCCGGCGGGCAGGCCCAGCGTCAGGTCCTGCACCACGGGCCGCAGGCCCTTGGGGGTGTCGTAGGCCAGCGAGATGTGATCGAGTTCAAGCAGTTCGGGCACGATGTTCAATGTCCCATTTTCAGATTGGTGCGGGCCAGCAGGATGACGGGCAGCAGGCCGGCCAGCACGATCGCCAGCGCGGCGACCGCGCCTTCCTCGTAGGTGCCGCGGGCCGCTTCGGCATAGAGCCAGGTGGCGAGCGTGTCGAAATTCATGGGCCGCAGCAGCAGCGTGGCCGGCAATTCCTTCATGGCGTCCACGAACACCAGCAGCGCGCTGGCCGCCAGCGCCGGGCGCAGCAGCGGCAGGTGGACGCGGCGCAAGGTGCCCGCCGAGCTTTCGCCCAGCAGCCGCGAGGCCTGTTCCAGCGACGGCGGAATGCGCGCCAGGCCGGCTTCGAGCGCGCCGGTGGAGATGGCCAGGAAGCGGATGGCATAGGCGCACACCAGCGCCGCCATCGAACCCATCAGGAACAGGCCGCTGCCGCCGAAGACCTTGGCCACCGCGGTGTCGATCCAGACGAAGGGCGTGAGCAGGCCGATGGCCAGCACGGTGCCCGGCACGGCGTAGCCCAGGCTGGCGACGCGGGCGCAGGCGCGGCCCGGATTGAAGCCGGCGCTTTCGCGCAGCGTGCGGCCGGCCCAGGCCACGACCAGACCGCAGACCAGCGTGACGAGGGTGGCGCTGAACGCCACGATCAGCGTGTTGCCCAGTCCGTTGAGCAACTGGCTGGAAACGCCGCCCACCAGGTGCAGCCGCTTGTAGGTCTCGACGACCAGATACAGCGCCGGCGCGACGAAGCCGACCACCACGGGAATCCAGCCCAGCACCGCCGCCAGCACGGCGGCCGCGCCGCGCAGCCGCCGCGGCTGCATCGGCCGCATGCGTTGCGTGTTGGCGTAGCGCTGGCGCTTGCGGCCATGGCGCTCAAGCAGGATCAGGCCGATGACGATGGCCAGCATGGTCAGCGCGATCTGCGCCGCGCCGGCCAGATCGGAACGCGTGACCCAGGTGGTATAGACCGATACGGTCAGCGTCTGCACGCCCAGGAATTCCGAGGCGCCGATGTCGTTCAGGGTTTCCAGCAGCGCCAGGCTGACGCCCACCACGATGGCCGGCCGGGCCAGCGGCAGCGCCACCCGGAAGAACACGGCGTAGCGGCCGGCGCCCAGCGTGCGGGCCGCTTCCAGCAGGCTGGCCGCCTGCGTCATGAACATGACGCGGGTGCTCAGGTAGACATAGGGATACAGCACGAAGCCCAGCACGAAGATGGCGCCGTAGATCGAGCGCAGGTCCGGCAGCCGGAACTGGCGCGGGCTGTCGTAGCCCAGCAGCGCGCGGATGCCGCTCTGGATCGGGCCGATCGGATGCAGCAGGTCGAGATAGGCGAAGGCGATGATGTAGGTCGGCACCGCCAGCGGCAACAGCAGCGCCCAGGTCAAGGCGCGCCGCGAGGGGAATTCGTAGGCCGTCACCAGCCAGGCCGAGCCGGTGCCCAGCAATGTCACCAGCACGCCGACGCCGGCCAGCAGCACGGCGGTGTTGGCCAGCGCCTGCGGTAGCACATAGGTGGCCAGGTGTCGCCAGTGCGACAGATCGCCGCCCAGCGCCCACCAGACCAGGGTGAGCACCGGCGCCAGCACCGCCAGGCCGATCAGGGCGGCGCCGGCCAGCCAGCCGGTGCCGCGTTCAGCCCAGCGCAAACGCAGTGGCCGGGGCAGAGAATCTGTATGCATGCTTCAGAAGGTTTACTGCGGGGAAGACGCCGCGCGGGCGGCGCCTATAGTAGCGTCAAGGCCTGCCGTCGCCCGTCCGGGTGTTTTCCGGGCGAGCGAGGGCAGGCCTGAGTGCCGCGAGACGGCGCCCGTGGGCGCCGCCTGGCTGCGGTTTAGTTGTCGAAACCGACCTTGTCCACCAGCTCGCTGGCTTGCTTGCGGTACTTGGCGATCTCGGTCAGGGGCAGGGGATCGACCTTCAGTTCGCCGAAGCTGGCGATGACCGGGTCGAGCTTGACGCCCTTGCGCACCGGGTACTCGTAGTTGGCCTGCGCGTACAGCGCCTGCGCCGGCTCGGACACCAGGAAGTCGAGCAGCTTGATGGCGTTGGCCTTGTTGGGCGCATGGGCCGCCACGGCGGCGCCGCTGACGTTCACGTGGGTGCCGCCGCTCTTCTCGTTGGCGAAGGTCGGGCGGACCACCTTGATGGCGTCGCCCCACTTGCGCGCGTCGGTGCCGGGTTCGGCGTTCTTCATGTGGCCGACATAATAGGCGTTGGCCAGGCCGATGTCGCAGATGCCGCCCAGGATGTCGCGGGCCACGTCGCGGTCGCCGCCGGCGGCCTTGCGGGCCAGGTTGGCCTTGACGCCGCGCAGCCACTTCTCGGTGGCCTCGGCGCCGTCATGGGCGATCATGGAGGCGACCATGGCGGTGTTGTAGGGATGCTGGCCCGAGCGGATGCAGACCTTGCCCTTCCATTTCGGGTCGGCCAGGTCCTCGTAGCGGAAGGATTCCAGCTTCAGGTCCTTTTCGACGTACAGCACGCGGTCGCGCAGCGACAGGGCGTACCATTTGCCATCGGCGCCGCGCAGGTTGGCGGGGATGACCGATTCCAGCGTCTGCGACTTGATCGACTGCGTCACGCCGCCGTCCACCAGGTCGAGCAGGTTGCCGATGTCGACGGTCATGAGGACGTCGGCGGGCGACTTGGCGCCCTCGGCCTTGACGCGTTCGAGCAGGCCGTCCTTGACGAAGACGGTGTTGACCTTGATGCCGCTTTCCTTGGTGAAGGCGTCCAGCAGCGGCTGGATCAGCTTCGGTTCCCGGGTGGTGTAGAGGCTGACTTCCTCGGCCGCGTGGGCCGGGACGGCGAAGGCGGCGGCGCCGGCCAGGGCCAGGGCGCGCAGCAGGGTGGTCATTTGGGGACGCTTGGACATAGGGACTCCGGCAAAGCGGTCTGCTAACGAAAATGATTATCAAGTCAGAGCGGGACGATAACAGGAAGTTTTATCGTATTCAACTCAATGTAAGACTGTGCATAAGACCCTTGATCCCCATCAATACGGCATAAGGGTATTACGGAATAATGAGAGCAATTATCATCAAGTCCCTGTAGAATAGGGACAACCCTAATGCCGGGCGCGTCTTTTGTGCGCCATGGCGAACCCCTCGCGGAACGAGCCGAGGCCGTTGCGGTTTCCCGCCGACCCCTGGTTCCGCCCTTACTAGATACGACATGGCTGCTTTCAATACCGAGCGCGTGCTGAGCGTGCACCACTGGAACGACACCCTGTTCTCCTTCACCACCACGCGTGACGCGGCCCTGCGGTTCCACAACGGCCACTTCGTCATGATCGGCCTGGAAGTCGAAGGCAAGCCGCTGCTGCGGGCGTACAGCATCGCCAGCGCCAATTACGAAGAGAACCTCGAATTCCTCAGCATCAAGGTGCAGAACGGTCCGCTGACCTCGCGCCTGCAGCATCTGAAGGAAGGCGACACCATCCTGGTCAGCCGCAAGCCGGTCGGCACGCTGGTGGTCGACGACCTCAAGCCCGGCAAGCACCTGTTCCTGTTCGGCACGGGCACGGGCCTGGCGCCCTTCATGAGCATCATCAAGGATCCGGACGTCTACGAACGCTTCGACAAGGTCATTCTGGTGCATGGCGTGCGCTGGGTCAGCGAGCTGGCCTACGCCGACTTCATCGAGAACGAACTGCCCAACAACGAGTTCTTCGGCGACGTGGTGCGCGAAAAGCTGGTCTATTACCCGACCGTCACGCGCGAGCCGTTCCGCAACCAGGGCCGCATCACCGAGCTGATGGAAAACGGCAAGCTGTGTGAAGACATCGGCATTCCCCAGATCAACCCCGAAACCGATCGCGCCATGATCTGCGGCAGCCCGCATATGCTGGCCGACATCAGCGCCATGCTGGACAAGCGCGGTTTCGTGGTGTCCCCGGGCGTCGGCCAGCCGGGCGACTACGTGGTCGAGCGCGCCTTCGTGGACAAATAAGGCGCGGTCCTTCCTTCGTGGCAAAAAAGCCCCGTTGCACATGCGACGGGGCTTTTTGTTTCCGGCGTTGCGATAAAGGCGGCAGCGCGGGCGCGCCGCCCCGGGGACGTCATTCGGGCTGGATGCCGGCCTTCTTGATGATGTCGCCCCACTTCTTCGACTCGGCCTGCTGGAACCGCGCCAGTTCCTCGGGCGTGGAACTGGCCGGGTCGGTGCCGGTCTGGGCATAGAACTGCTTGGCCGGAGCGCTCTGCGTGGCCTTGACCAGCAGCTCGTTCAGGCGCTTGACCACGTCCGGCGGGGTGCCGGCCGGCGCGTAGGCCGCGAACCAATAGCCCATCTCGTAGCCCGGCACGCCGGACTCGGCGATGGTGGGCACGTCCGGCGCCAGCGGCGAGCGCGCCTGGCCGGTCACGCCCAGGGCCCGCAGCTTGCCGGACTTGACCTGTGGCAGGCCCGTGGCGGTGTCGGTGATCATCATGTCGATCTGCCCGCCCAGCAGGTCGGTGACGGCCAGCGGGTTGCTCTTGTAGGGCACGTGCAGCAACTGCACGCCGGCCATTTGCTGCAGCAGTTCGCCGGCGATGCGGCTGCTGGAGCTGCCGCTGCCGAAGCTCAGCTTGCCGGGCGACTGGCGCGCCTGCGCCAGGAAGTCGCCCACCGACTTGGCGGCCGAGTTGGGGTTGACCACCATGATCTGGCCGCCCTTGCCGAGCAGCGAGATCGGCGCGTAGTCCTTGACCGGGTGGTAGGTCAGCGTCTTGTACAGATGCTCGTTGGCGGCGTGGGTGGTGTTGGTGGTGATCAGCACCGTGTAGCCGTCGGGCGCGGCGCGGGCCGCGGTGGCGGCGCCGATCATGGCGCTGGCGCCGGGCTTGTTCTCGATCACCACGGCCTGGCCGGTCTGCTCGGTGACGCCCTGGCCGATGGCGCGGCCGATCTGGTCGGTGGCGCTGCCGGCCGCGAACGGCACGATGAAGGTGATCGGCTTGGCGGGAAAGCCCGTCGCCGCCGTGCCCTGGGCCAGGGCCGTCAGCGGCAGGGCCGCCAGCAGC
>NZ_QHHO01000049.1:796496-880927 GCF_003184165.1 Achromobacter sp. RW408 | reverse complement strand
TTTTTTTGCCGCCGGGCCGCCCCAAGGCAAAAACGCCCCCTCGGGGGGCAGCGACCCGCGCAGCGGCGGAGCGTGGGGCCGGAAAGCACTACACTTGAGGCACCAAGAATATCGTGAGGCCGCTATGAACAATCGCACCCAGTGGATGGAAGACATCCAGAAGAACATCTCCGACCTGATCGCCCGCAGCCCGGCGGCGGATGTCGAGCGCAACGTGCGCGCCATGATGACGCAGGCGTTCTCCAAGCTCGATCTGGTCACCCGCGAAGAGTTCGACGTGCAGGCCGATCTGCTGGCGCGCACGCGGGCGCGCGTCGATCAGTTGTCCGCCACGGTTGAA
The DNA here is from genome assembly GCF_003184165.1 of Achromobacter sp. RW408. Lineage (NCBI taxonomy): Bacteria > Pseudomonadati > Pseudomonadota > Betaproteobacteria > Burkholderiales > Alcaligenaceae > Achromobacter > Achromobacter sp. RW408. The sequence continues at coordinate 880,587 of NZ_QHHO01000049.1, read as the reverse complement.
CAGCTGGAGTCGCGCCTGGCGGCCCTGGACAAGTAATCCGCGCGGACATTTCTGCCACGGCCGCATCCGCGGCCGTTTTCGTTTTCGGCATACTGGCCTTCGATCGCCCTCGGAGACCGCCTTGACCCTTGCCGTAATCGCCAGCCGCACGCTCAGTGGCCTGCACGCCCATGCGGTGCGCGTCGAGACGCACCTGGGGCCGGGCCTGCCGAGTTTCAACGTGGTCGGCCTGCCCGACACCGAAGTCCGCGAAAGCCGTGAACGCGTGCGCGCGGCGATCCTCAACAGCGGCTTCAATTTTCCCGCCGGCCGCATCACGGTCAATCTGTCGCCGGCCGACATTCCGAAGGAGTCTGGCCGCTTCGACCTGCCCATCGCGCTGGGCCTGCTGCTGGCCGCCGGACAATTGGCGCCTCGGGAGGAGGGGGCGCGGGAAGGGGGCGCGGGCGCGGCGGATGCCGCCGCGCCCGATCCGCTGTTGGCCGGCCTGGTGCTGGCGGGCGAATTGTCGTTGACGGGCGCGCTGGTGCCCGTCTCGGCAGCTCTGGTGATCGCGCTGAGCGTGGCGCGGGAGTCGCCCGGCGCCACGCTCATCCTGCCCGCCGGCAGCGCCGAACAGGCGGCCTGGGTCGAGGGCCTGCGGGTGCTGTCGGCCCGCAGCCTGGCGGATGTGGCGGCTCATGTGGCGGGCGTCTGCCGCTTGCCGGACGCCATTGCGGCGAGCTGGCCGGCCTCGCCGCCGGCGCCGTGCCTGTCGGACGTGCGCGGCCAGCCCGGTGCGCGGCGCGCCCTTGAAGTGGCGGCCGCGGGCGGCCACAGTCTCTTGATGGTGGGGCCGCCCGGGGCCGGCAAGAGCATGCTGGCCGCGCGCCTGCCCGGCCTGCTGCCGCCGCTGGCGCGCACGCAGGCGCTCGAGGTCGCGGCCATTGCCGCGCTGGCCGGCGCGCCGGACGCGCGCATGGGCACGCCGCCGTTCCGCGCCCCGCATCATTCCGCGTCCCCGTTCGCGCTGGTGGGCGGCGGCGGCCGCCCGCGTCCCGGGGAGATCAGCCTGGCCCATCACGGCGTGCTGTTCCTGGACGAGCTGCCCGAGTTCAGCCGGCGCACGCTCGAGGCGCTGCGCGAGCCGCTGGAAACGGGCAGGGTGGTGATCGCCCGCGCCCTGCACACCGCCCAGTTCCCCGCCCGCTTCCAGCTGGTGGCGGCGATGAATCCGTGCCCCTGCGGCTGGCGCGGCCACCCGCGCCGGGCCTGCCAGTGCACGCCGGACCAGGTGGCGCGTTATGCCGGCAAGGTTTCGGGGCCGCTGCTCGACCGGATCGACCTGTATGTGACCCTGCCGCCGCCCGATCTGGAAAGCCTGCAGGGACCGCCCGGCGAGGCGTCGGCGCCAGTGCGGGCGCGAGTGGCGCGTTGCCGCGAGCGCCAGCTGGCACGGCAGGGCAAGTCCAATGCCGGCCTGGCCGGCGCCGAACTGGAGCGTCATTGCCCCATGGACCCGTCCGCCCAGGCGCTGTTGTTGCAGGCGATGCGGCGATTGGCGGGATCCGGGCGGGCGCTGCATCGCGCCCTGCGGGTGGCGCGGACCATCGCCGACCTGGACGGGGCGGATACGCTGCAGGCCAGCCATGTGGCCCAGGCGGTGCAGTATCGACGGCCGGGGGTATGATGGCGGATCGTCTGCCCCGGGGCTGGGGCGTCGGCCTCGGTGCGCGGTTCTGTTTCCCCTTGTTCCGTCCCTGGTTGTGCTGCCATGTTGTCCGGCGCCGTGTCCCGGCTCGACAAAACCAGGGAAATCACCATATAATCAAAGGCTTTCCCGGATCCAGGCTACTTTTTTGCCGGCGGTGCGGGGAAGGCCGGGCCAAATGCCCTGGCGGCAGCCGAATGGCGCAAGCCGGGATTCATGGCCCTGGGGGTATTCGAGTAATACCCCCGAAGTACCTCAGAAGTACCCCAGCAGTACCCCCAAGAAGTGGCAAGAGGTCCTCAAGTTTTGCCGCAATGGTGTAGGTCGAACGTTTCCGCCTTCGTGGCTTGGGGCGTCGCCAACCGCCTTGCGACAAGCACCTCGCGTCATGTAAATCAACAATGCGTTCAGTTTAGGGAATCATCATGCCCAAGATGAAAACCAAGAAAAGCGCCGCAAAGCGCTTTCAGGTTCGCGGCAGCGGATCCATCAAGCGTGGTCAGGCGTTCAAGCGTCACATCCTGACCAAGAAGACCACCAAGAACAAGCGCCAGCTGCGCGGTTCGGCGGCGGTTCACGAGACCAACGTGGCTTCCGTGAAAGCCATGATGCCTTTCGCTTGATATAAGGGAGATCTACTATGCCTCGCGTCAAACGCGGCGTTACCGCCCGCGCACGTCACAAGAAAGTCATCGCCGCCGCCAAGGGTTATCGTGGCCGCCGCGGTAATGTGTTCCGTATCGCCAAGCAAGCGGTCATGCGCGCTGGCCAATACGCCTACCGCGACCGCCGCAACAAGAAGCGCACGTTCCGCGCGCTGTGGATCACGCGTATCAACGCCGCCGTCCGCGAACATGGCGTCAGCTACAGCGTGTTCATCGCCGGCCTGAAGAAGGCTGCGATCGAACTCGACCGCAAGGTCCTGGCCGATCTGGCCGTGCGCGACAAGGCCGGCTTTGCCGCCATCGTGCAGCAAGCCAAGGCTGCCTTGGCTGCCTGATCGCGCGCTTTAACTCATCGCGCATCGCTGCAAACGGGGCTGTAATGGCCCCGTTTGCGTTTTGAAGGCTGGATTTCATGACTCAATCGGTTGACGACCTGGTTTCCCAGGCGCAAGAACGGTTCGCCGCGGCCACCGACGCCGCCGCGCTCGAAAACGCAAAGGCCCGTTTCCTGGGCAAGGACGGCGCGCTGACGGTCCTGCTCAAGGGGCTGGGCAAGCTCGATCCCGAGCAGAAGCGCGACATGGGCGCCCGGATCAATCAGGCCAAGCAGAAGGTCGAAGAGCTTTTGAATCTGCGCCGCGCCGCCTTGGCGCAAGCGGAGCTGGATGCCCGCCTGGCCTCCGAAACCATTGACGTATCGTTGCCGGGCCGCGGTCGCGTGCCGGGTGGCATTCATCCGGTCATCCGGACCTGGGAGCGGGTCGAAGAAATCTTCCGCTCCATCGGCTTCGACGTGGCCGACGGCCCCGAAGTCGAGAACGACTGGACCAATTTCACCGCCCTCAACAACCCGCTGGACCATCCGGCGCGTTCCATGCAGGACACGTTCTACGTCGACATGAAAGATGCCGACGGCCTGCCGCTGCTGCTGCGCACGCACACCAGCCCCATGCAGGTGCGTTACGCCCGCATGCACAAGCCGCCCATCAAGGTCATCGCGCCGGGGCGCACCTATCGCGTCGACAGCGACGCCACGCACTCGCCCATGTTCCACCAGGTGGAAGGGCTCTGGATCGCCGAGGACATCTCGTTCGCCGACCTGAAGGGCGTGTATACCGATTTCCTGCGTTGCTTCTTCGAAAGCGACGATCTCGTCGTGCGTTTCCGCCCGTCGTTCTTCCCGTTCACCGAACCGTCGGCCGAAATCGACATGATGTTCACGTCGGGTCCCAATCGCGGCCGCTGGCTGGAGATCTCCGGTTCGGGGCAGGTGCACCCGCAGGTGGTGCGCAACTTCGGCCTGGACCCCGAGCGTTACATCGGCTTCGCCTTCGGTTCCGGCCTGGAGCGCTTGACGATGCTGCGCTACGGCGTCAACGACCTGCGCCAGTTCTACGAAGGCGATTTGCGCTTCCTGCGCCAGTTCAACGAATAACAGACGGCTGATCATGCAATTTCCCGAATCCTGGCTGCGTACGCTGGTCAATCCTCCGATCGCAACCGATGAACTCGCGCACCGGCTCACCATGGCCGGCCTGGAAGTCGAAGACACCGTGCCGGCTGCGCCCGCGTTCACGGGCGTGGTGGTCGCGCACATCGTCGAGATCGCCCCGCACCCGGACGCCGACAAGCTGCGCGTCTGCCAAGTCGATGACGGCTCCGGCGCGCTGCTGCAGATCGTCTGCGGCGCGCCCAACGCGGCCGCCGGCCTGAAGGTGCCGCTGGCCCGCGTCGGCGCGGAACTGCCCGGCGGCATGAAGATCGGCGTGGCCAAGATGCGCGGCGTGCAATCGTCGGGCATGCTGTGCTCGGCGCGCGAACTGGGCCTGTCGCAGGACCATGCCGGCCTGCTGGAGCTGCCGGCCGATATGGCGCCGGGCCAGTCGATCCGCGAAGCGTTGGACCTGGACGACACGCTCTTCACGCTGAAGATGACGCCCAACCGCGCCGACTGCCTGTCGATCCTGGGCGTGGCGCGCGAAGTGGCCGCGCTGACCGGCGCGCCGCTGTCGGTGCCGACCGCCAAGGCCGTGCCCGTGACTTTGGACGAGCTGCGTCCTGTCAGGATCGAGGCGCCGGACCTGTGCGGCCGCTTCGGCGGCCGCGTGATCCGCGGCGTGAATGCGCGCGCGCAGACCCCCGCCTGGATGAAGACGCGCCTGGAGCGCGCCGGCCAGCGTTCGGTGTCGGCGCTGGTGGACATCTCCAACTACGTCATGCTGGAACTGGGCCGACCCTCGCACGTGTTCGACCTGGACAAGATCCACGGCGACCTGTCGGTGCGCTGGGCCCGCGAAGGCGAGACGCTCGAACTGCTGAACGGGCAGACCGTCACGCTGGATTCGAAGGTCGGCGTGGTGGTGGCTGGCGACCAGGTCGAAAGCCTGGCCGGCATCATGGGGGGCGAGGCCACGGCGGTCACCCTCGACACGCAGAACATCTATCTGGAAGCCGCGTTCTGGTGGCCGCAGTCGCTGGCCGGCCGCGCGCGCCGCTACAAGTTCAGCTCCGAGGCCAGCCACCGCGGCGAGCGCGGCGTGGACTTCGCCACGATTCCGCAACACATCGAATTCATCACGCGCCTGATCGTCGACATCTGCGGCGGCCAGGCCGGTCCGCTGGACGACCAGATCGTTAACCTGCCCAAGCGCGAGCCGGTGCGCATGCGCCTGGCACGCTGCCATCGCGTGCTGGGCGTGCCGGTCACGCAGGCCGAAGTCGCAAAGATCTTCGGCAGCCTGGGCCTGGAATTCACGCTCGATGGCGACGATTTCATCGTCACCCCGCCGTCGTACCGCTTCGACCTCGAGATTGAGGAAGACCTGATCGAGGAAGTGGCCCGCATCTACGGTTTCGAGAACATCCCCACCGTGCCGCCGCTGGCGCGCGCCAAGATGTTCTCGCAGCCCGAAGTGCGCCGTGGCCCGCATGCGCTGCGCCGCCTGGCCGCCGCGCAGGACTACCAGGAAGTCGTCAACTACAGCTTCGTCGAAACCGAGTGGGAGCGCGACTACGCCGGCAACGACACGCCGGTCAAGCTGGTCAACCCGATCGCGAGCCATCTGTCGGTGATGCGTTCGAGCCTGATCGCCGGCCTGGTGGCCAACATCCGCCACAACGCCAACCGCAAGCAGACCCGCGTGCGCCTGTTCGAACTGGGTCGTGTGTTCGCGCGCGACGATGCCGCCAAGGACGGTCCGCTGGAAGTGGCCGGCGTGCGCCAGCCGCTCAAGCTGGCGGGCGCCGCATGGGGACCGTCGGTGGAAGAGCAGTGGGGCGTGCCGGCGCGCCAGGTCGATTTCTACGACGTGAAGATGGATGTCGAGGCGCTGTTCGGCGCGCGTGGCGCCCGCCTGCGTTTCGAGGCCGCCGCCCACCCCGCGCTGCATCCCGGCCGCAGCGCCCGCATCACGCTGGATGGCAAGCAGGTTGGCTGGCTCGGTGAGCTGCATCCGCGCTGGGCGCAGCAGGCCAATCTGGCGCACGCGCCGGTGGTGTTCGAGCTGGACGTGCAGGCGCTCTCCGAAGGCGAGCTGCCGCAGGTGCGCGAGCTGTCGCGCCAGCCCGTGGTGGTGCGCGACCTGGCCCTGTGGGTCGATGCGCCCGTGACCGTCCAGTCCATGCTGGACACGGTGGCGGCGACCGTCAAGGCCGACCCGCAGCTGGCCGTGGTGCAGGACGTGCGCCTGTTCGACGTGTGGCGCGAAAAGCCCCAGGGCGACCAGCCCGTGGCCGAGAAAAGCCTTGCGTTCCGTTTCTGGCTACAGGACACTGAGGTCACACTGGACGAAGCCCGGGTGGCCGCCTGCCTGGCACGCATCAAAGACGCTTTGGTCAGTGCCCACGGCGCGCGCCAGCGCGCTTGAACCATGGGGAACAGTATGCTTGCCGAGCCGCGCACCCTGACCAAGGCCGAGCTGGCCGAACTGCTCTTCGAGCGGGTCGGCCTGAACAAACGCGAAGCCAAGGACATCGTCGATACGTTCTTCGAGGAAATCCGCGACGCCCTGGCGCGCGGAGACTCCGTCAAGCTTTCGGGCTTCGGGAATTTCCAGGTGCGCGACAAGCCGCCGCGCCCGGGGCGCAACCCCAAGACCGGCGAAACCATCCCCATCGCCGCGCGCCGCGTGGTCACGTTCCACGCGAGTCAGAAACTCAAGAGCGTCGTCGAACAGGCCACCCCCGCGGCGCCGGACGCCGAGGAGTGATACGCTTTGTCGGTAATTGTTATCGGCTCTCGACGCATCGCGGCATAGAATTCTCTTATGACACGTACCGAATCCACCGTTACCTTACCGCCCATTCCCGCCAAGCGTTACTTCACCATCGGTGAAGTCAGCGACCTGTGTGGCGTCAAGCCCCATGTCCTGCGGTACTGGGAACAGGAATTCACGCAGCTCAAGCCGGTGAAGCGGCGCGGTAACCGTCGTTATTACCAGCACCATGAAGTGCTGCTGATCCGCCGCATCCGTTCCCTGCTGTACGAGCAAGGCTTCACCATCAGCGGCGCGCGCAACCGTCTGGGCGATGCGCGCGACACGCCACACGACCAGGATGCCGCGGTGCGCCTGAGCGGCGCGGAGATGCAGGCCCTGCGCAACGAGCTGGGCAATGTGTCGACGATGCTGGGCGAGGCGCTCGGCTCGGCCGCGCCGGCTTCGAGCGGCAGTGCGGTGAGCGCCAACGCCACGGCATGAGCATGGCGGTGCATTGCACCGCCGTCTATCCGAGTTGATGATCCCGCGCCATGCGCGTTGTCGTTGAACGCGGTGTGCGTAGAGCGCTGAGACCTGTAGTTCACTCTGTCGCATAGTGCAGCTCATCCTGTGGTTCAGTCCGCCATTCAGTACCTTGCGTGCCATGCGCGAGCCTTGCCTGTGAGTGTTGCGGGCATTGCGTAGGGCACGCAAATTTTTTTTGAGTATTCGGCACTTTTTTTGCACCAATGCGTGCAAACATTTTTTAGGTCTGCTATACTCTTTTTCTTTCGGGGCGTAGCGCAGCCTGGTAGCGCACTTGCATGGGGTGCAAGGGGTCGCGAGTTCGAATCCCGCCGTCCCGACCAGCAATACCCTAGGGGGTTAGTGATGAAAATCACTAACCCCCTTTCTCATTTCCGGGCGCACATCGCATGCGATGTGCCGATGGCGTCTTCAGCTCAGAACCTGAACCCGCTGATGTACTCCCCGCACGAGTTGTAGCTGATCTTCCCATTCGTCTTCATGTCGTAGCGCAGCACGGTGCCGGCCTTGTCGGTGTAGAAGATCACCGCGCAGTCGGTGTATTCGGGCACGTAGGCGCTGTAGGACCCATACGTCGTGCCCATCGGGCCGTTGGTGGAATAGCCGCGGCCTTCGTAGTGGCCCGGATGGTAGCCATAGACATACGTGTAGCTCGTGGTCTGGTCATCGACTTTGTTCACGAACGGCTTGGCGCCGGTCTCGGGCGGCCAGGCGGGCAGCATTTCATTGATGTTCTTGCCGACCTGCGCATCGAGCTTGTTGCGCGTGGGCGAGTAGACGGACAGGCCCATGCAGGCGGATAGCGTGAGCGGCAGGATGACGGCGGGAGCAATGCGGCAGATGCTTTTTAGCATTTGGAAGCCTCCGGTCGAACACGTTGGGTGCGCGAGTATAGTCAGCGCCTTTTGCCTTTGAGAAGGCAAAAAAAACCAGATGAGCGCATCGGTAAAGTTTCGTTCCAATAGTCGAAGGCCGTCAGCTGGAGGCGGATATTCTTTTGCGTTTGTCCGCATCGCGCGGGCAAGCGCCGCGCGTTTTTCCAACCCGGTTGACGCGGGTCGCGGTCAGTCGATGACTTCCGCGCAGGCATCGGTCGGCGCGGCGGCGACGCCGCCCACCACCGGCACGATCTTGATGACCGCGGAGGTGACGCGGCAGGGCGCGGCGGCGAGGCCGCAGCCCGTACAGGACAGGCAGAGCAGGGAAATCAGCAACCACTTCATGGGATTCGTCGGCGAGGGATGGGCGCCGCGGGCGTGGCCGTGGCGCAATGCCTGGATTCTGCGCCGCGGGCCGGTCATGAATAGTGGGGAATTGAGCGGCGAATGTAATGACGTTTGCGCGAGGGCGCTCAGGATGTAACGTGGCAGGGCAATACGAGTGAAGGTGCTGGTCACGCCATCCCCATCATGCTCAACCCGCCGTGAACGTTCAGCCTATCGAGCGTTCCGCCTTTTCAGCGTTCAGCCTTTTCAGCTTGCATCCGCCATCGGCGACGCCGCTCACAGCGGCGCCTGGCCGCGCTGGCGGTACACGCGTGCCAGGCTGGCGAAGAACGACAGCGCGGCGATGCAGCAGGCCAGGGCGAAGACGTAGCGCGAGAAATGCCCCGAGGCGGCGCCGGTTTCCTTGCCGACCAGGGCGATCACCACGGCCACCAGCGCCGCGCCCAGCGATTGGCCCGTGGTGCGCGCGGTAGACAGGACGCCGGAGGCGGTGGCGGTGCGGTTCCTGGCGGCGTTGGCGAACATTTCCTTGTTGTTGGGCGGCAGGAAGAAGCCGTAGCCCATGCCGCACAGCGCCACGCGCCACAGGAAATCGCCGGTGCCCGGATCGGCGGGCAGCAGCACGAGTGAGCCGAGTCCCAGGCAGAAGGTGACGACGCCGATGCTGGAGACCTGGGTGGCGTTGAAGCGGTTCGCGAGCCTCCCGGCGAACGGCGCGCAGACGGCGACCGCGATGGGCCACGGGGTGAAGACCAGCGCGGATTCCAGGGCGGTGTAGCCGTAGGCGTCCTGCAGCACGAACGGCAGCGCGACCAGCGCGATGCCTTGCGAGATGAACATGGTCAGGGACGTCAGCACCGCGAAGGAGTAACGGCGCGACTTGAAGATGTCCAGGGGCAGCAGCGGATGCCGCGCGCGGGTCTGGCCGAAGGCGAACAGGGCGATCAGCGCCAGCGCGGCGCCGGCGAGCAGCAGCACGGTGCGGTTGCCCCAGCGGCCGATCTGGTCGACGGCCAGCGCCAGCAGGCCGAAGCCGGCGGCGGAGGTGATCGCGCCGGGCAGGTCGAAGCCGCCTTCCCGGTGCGTGTCCCGGCCCAGCGCGTGGTAGCAGCAGGCGATCGCGGCCAGGCCGAGCGGCAGGTTGATGTAGAACAGCCAGGGCCAGGAGGCATAGGAGACGATGAGCCCGCCCAGTGTCGGGCCGAGCGCCGTGCCGACGGCGAATACCAGGGCGTTCAGGCCAAACACGGTGCCCAGTGAGCTGGCCGGGAAGATGACCCGGTACAGGCCGTAGCCGACGCTGATGAGCACGGCGTAGCTGATGCCCTGGAGCACGCGCAGCGCCACCAGCGCGTGAAAGCTGGACGCCAGTGCGCAGCCGAGCGACGCGAGCGTGAACAGCACCAGTCCGAGCGTGTAGAAGCGCCGTTCGCCGATCCTGGAACCGAGCGATGCGCAGATGAGCATGGTGGCCGCGCTGGCCACCTGGTAGCCGTTCGCCACCCAGATGACGGCGGCCGCGCTGACGTCGAGATCGTTGGCGATGGTCGGCAGGGCGATGTTGACGATGGAGCTGTCCAGCGCCGACATGAATACGCCGATCAGGATGGCGGCCGCGGCGAAATAGCGCCTGGGGAGCTCGAAGCCTGCATCATCGGCGTCATGGGTCATGTCGGTGGCGGTGGACCTAGCGTGAGGGTGAGGCGGGCGCGCCGGCCGGACAGGATGCCAGGGCCGCCAGCGATTTCAGGATGAGGGCGGTGACGCCCCAGATGTCGTGCTCTTGTCCGGCCCAGTACCAGGCGCCGGCGCGTTCGCCGTCCGCGTACTGTCTTGGCAGGTCCGGGTCCAGCAGCGCCGAGAAGGGGAACTCGAAAATCTCGTCGACCTCGGCGGGCGCCGCCTGCCACGCGGCGGCGGGCGAGGCCAGGCCGATGACGGGGAAGATGGCGTGATTGCGCTTGCGCGTCTTGTGCAGCGGCAGGCAGCCCGCCAGCTCGACGGCGCCGGGATCGAGCAGGATCTCTTCGCAGGCTTCGCGCAGGGCGGTGGCGCCGACGCTGGCATCGCCGTCTTCGGGCCGTCCGCCGGGAAAGCTGACGTGGGACGAGTATTCCTTCAGGCTCGAGGCGCGCCGCGTGAGCAGGATCGTGGGATCGCTGCGCGGCACGATCGCAACCAGCACGGCGGAGAATTTCCATTGCCCGTCGTTGTCGGGAAAGTGCAGTCGGGCGGCGGGCCAATCGATGGCGGCGGGAATCCGCTGGGCCCGCACGCCGTCCAGGATCGTGTCGAGGATGGCTTGACGGGGCGCGAGGATGGCGGGCGGTCGCGTCGCGCCGTCATCGCTGTCCAGGGGTTCCATGTCGCGCTCCTTGTCGGGGTGGGAGATCCGCGCTTCGATTGAGGGGGGAACGTCCGGGCCGGGATCAGCCGCGCGTTCGCAGCCTGGCGGCCGCCGACAGGGCGAGCTGCAGGACCACGGCGATGCACAGTGCCGCCAGCATCGAGTCCAGCACCATGTTGTCCCACAGCCGCGGCGGGCCGACGCGGAACTGGATGGTGTCGAACACCATGCCGGCGGTGAAGCCGGTGGCGGCGATGCCGCGCCAGCCGCGCAGCGGCACGCAGCGCAGCGCTAGCAGCACGGCGAGGGTCAGGATCCACAGGCGCGGTTCCAGGACCTGGGTGAGAAAGTAAGCCAACGAGGCGTCTCCGGATGGACGGGATTTGTCGCGACGGGGCCGGGCACAAAGCGGTAGTTTTAACCCAATCCGGCCGTTTTGGGCGGGGCGGGGGCGATCCTGGCCTGCAGCGCGATGCGGTTGCCTTCACTATCGCGGATCTCGGCCACCAGCCACTCGCCCGCCGGGGTCTTGGGGAACAGCACGGCGCCGCCGAGGGCGGCGGCGCGGCGCAGCGCCGCGTCGATGTCGGGAACGGCGAAGTAGACCACGGCGCCGGCCTCGGTCGGCAGGTAGACGGGGCCTTCGGCCAGGGCGCCGCTGGCGCCGTCGCGGCCTTCCTGGAACGGGAAATAGGCCATCCTGCTGTCGTGCAGGTCGACGATGCCGTCGAACGCGATGCCGAAGACTTCGCCATAGAAATGCATGGCGCGTTCGAGGTCGGCGGCGGGGATTTCCACGTGCGAGATCAGGTTCATGGGGCGGACGGTGGGATGCGAGGGGCGGGCCGCGTTGACGCGCGGGGCGGGTTGTGGGATTGTCCCAGGCCGTCGCTGCACTGCCTAGGGCCTGCGCGTGCCCTTTGGGAAGCCATGCAGGCGCCGGCGCCGGATCGGCATCCGCTTTCCCTTCTACCCTCATGGAGTCTTCATGGTTACCTGCTATCTGCGTTACGTCATCGACCCCAGCCGCCTCAAGGAATTCGAAGCCTACGGCAAGATGTGGATTCCGCTGGTGGAGAAGTTCGGCGGCACGCACCATGGCTATTTCCTGCCGTCCGAAGGCGCCAACAACATCGCGCTGGCCTTGTTCACGTTCCCGAGCCTGGCCGAGTACGAGCGCTATCGCCAGCAGTCGATGCAGGACGCGCAATGCCAGGCGGCGTTCAAGTACGCCGAGGACACGCGCTGCATCCTGAGCTACGAGCGCAGCTTCTTCCGCCCCGTGTTCGACTGAGCATCGCGCGGCGCGGGGCGGGCCTGATCCGACCGCGCGCCTGTTATGCCCGGATTTCGGCGGCTCTGTGTCTGTCGCGCGGCGCGGGCGGTGCGGATAATTTTCCGCATCCGCCATCCCTTTGAAGGAACCAGCATGCGCTACCGCTACGTCACCGCCGATGTCTTCACCGAGCACGCCTATCAGGGCAACCCGCTGGCGGTGGTGCTGGAGGCCGACGGCCTCGACACCGCGCAGATGCAGCGCATCGCCCGCGAATTCAATTATTCCGAAACCAGCTTCGTGCTGCCGCCGCGCGATGCCGGGCACACGGCCTGGGTGCGCATCTTCACGCCCGACCGCGAGGTGCCGTTCGCGGGCCATCCGAATGTGGGGACGGCGGTAGTGCTGGCGCGCGAGATGATCGCGGCCGGCCAGCCGGCGCCGGCGCGCTTTGTGTTCGAGGAGGAGGCGGGCCTGGTGCGCATCGATCTGCGGTATGGCGAGGACGGCGGCCTGCTGGGCGCCGAACTGGCCGCGCCGCAGCCTTTGACCCGCGCCAGCCAGGTGACGGCCGAGGCCGCGGCGCGCGCATTGGGCCTTGCGCCCGCCGATATCCTGCTGGCCGAACATGCGCCGCAGGTGGTGTCGGTGGGGCTGGTCTTCCTGGTGGTGCAACTGGCCAGCCGCGACGCACTGCGTCGCGCCCGGCCGGATCCGGCGGGCTATGCGGCCTTGCTGCCGCTGGATGGCGCCCGCTCCATCTATGCCTACACCACCGATTGCGGCGCCGATACGGCGCTGGGACCCACGGATATCCAGGCGCGCATGTTCACCGGCCGCATGACCGAAGACCCTGCCACGGGCAGCGCGACGGGCGCGGCGACGGCATTGCGGGCGGCGCTGCGGGGCGCGGGCGCGCTGCGTCTGCGGGTGGGCCAGGGGGTGGACATGGGACGCGCCAGCCTGTTGCTGGCGCACGCCGAGGTGCGCCCGGACGGCGTGTGGGCTGGCGTGGCCGGCCAGGCGGTGGTGGTGATGGAGGGCACGCTGCCCGCGCCCGCCGCGGCCTGAATGCGCCGGCGCGAGCTTGTCGCGGCGCATCGCGGTCGTGTATGCTGGCCGCCATGCACCGCACCCATCATGCCCCGCCGGCCGTGCCGGCCCGGGCGGACAACCGACGAATCACTCGACGCCTGCGTTGAGTGGCAAGCCGTGTTCGAGCGCCGGATTCTCCCGGCGTTCCATCCAGAAGGCCACGATACCCCTCGTGGCCTTTTTGTTTGCGCGGCATGCGCGCTTTGCTTTCCTGCCATCGAGGCGTAGCGCCCGGCCTTCGTTTTTCCCATCGAGAGGAACGAAGCATGAAGCATCCCGAACTGGCCATCCGGTCTTTCCATCCGGCGGACGAAGCCGCCATCATCCAGCTGTGGACCGACTGCGGATTGACGCGGCCCTGGAACGATCCGCGCAAGGACGTGGCGCGCAAGTTGACCGTGCAATCCGACCTGTTCCTGGTCGGCGAGGCGGACGGCGCCATCGTCGGCACGTTGATGGGCGGCTATGACGGCCACCGCGGCTGGGTCAACTACCTGGCGGTGTCGCCGGCCCATCAGCGCCGTGGCTACGCGTCGGCGCTGATGCGGGCGCTGGAACGCAAGTTCCTGGAGATGGGCTGCCCCAAGATCAACCTGTTGATCCGTTCGGGCAATCTGGCGGTGAAGGACTTCTACGCCAGCTTGGGGTTCCAGCAGGACGAGGTCATCAGCCTGGGCAAGCGCCTGATTCCAGACCTGTGATGCGGGGAGGGGGGGCGCGGCCGCCTCGCGCCCGGACTGACCGCCAGGCGACGCGCCGGCCGGGCTTGCGGATTGCGCAAGCCTGGCCTTCACATCGGCTCGGTCAGGTATACCGCCTCGCGGCCGACGATGGGCATGCGGGTGGGCATGAAGATCGTGCAGTTGTCGCACGGCGAGCGGATTTCCTCGCCGGCGTTGATGGCGATGAGGTCGCCCTTGTCGAAGACCTCGAAGCCGAGCACCGGCCGGGTGAAGGTGAAGTCTTCCGACTTGACCATATGTACTTCGAGCAGCCGGAAGGGCTGGGCTGGCGTGGACGGCGCGTTGCCGGCCGGCGTGTCGACCAGGCCCAGGTGCGCCAGGAAGCGCAGCGTGACGTCGGTGGCGAGCGTGGCGGCCGATTGCGCGAAATGCTGGCCGCATTCGACCACCAGCGCGCCGCCGCTGTCCGAAGCGGGGTCGCCATGACGGCCGTAGTTCAGCACGCCGGTGCCGGGGAAGCGGCCGGCCGGCATCACCAGTTGCACCGCGGGGGCGCCGACGGCGGCGGCCAGCGCGGCGTTGCGCGCCATTTCGGGATAGACCCAGAACGGCTGCACCGGCGCCCGCGTCGAATGGATGTCCAGCACGTAATCGGCGGCATCCAGCACCGGGCGCAGTTCGCGCGCGCGCCGCAGTTCCGGGCTCTGTTCGTTGCCGTCGAGCCATTCGGGCGACCAGATACGGTTCAGGTTGTGGACCAGCTGGCGGTTTTCGTAAGGGTTGTCGATGTCGAAGGCGTTGTACGCCTCCATGTTGGCGAAGCTGACGGTAAGCGTGCCGACCTTGGGGCGCACGCCCGTATCGAGCAGGTGGGTGGCGGCCACCATGCCGCAGATTTCATTGCCGTGGGTCAGGGCGTTGATCAGCACGTGCGGGCCGGGCTTGCCCGATTCAAAGCGGTGCACGTAGTCGATGCCGGTGTTGCCCTGGCGATAGGCGGACAGGTCGCGCGGCAGGACCTCGAGCGGCGCGGTGTCGGGAGCGAAAGCGGGATTGGACATGGCGGGAACCTATTCCGGACGGATGCCGGCGCGGTCGATCAGGTCTTTGTACAAGGCCAGGCGCTGCGACATCATGTCGGTGAATTGTTGGGGGGACTGCAATTCGGGCGGCAGGGCGCCGCTCTTTTCCAGCGACTGCGCCGTGGCTTCCTGGCGGGCGGCGGTCTGCACCGCCTCCAGCAGTTTCTGCAGGACGACGGGCGGCGTGCCGGCGGGCGCGGCGAGTCCGATCCACGACATTGAATTGAGCACGGGGTAGCCCAGCTCGGCGAAGGTGGGCACGTCGGGCAGCGAGGGAAGGCGATTGGGCGCGGCCACGGCCAGCGCGCGCATCTTGCCCGCCTGGATGTGGGGCAGGAAGGGCGCCAGGTTATCCAGCGCGAACTGGGCCTCGTTGGACAGCAACGCGTTGAGCAGCGGCGCGCCGCCGCGATAAGGCACGTGCACCGCGCCGACCTGCAGGGTGTGCTTGAGCAGTTCGGCGTTGAGCTGCCCCATGCTGCCGACGCCGGCGGTGGCGAAGTGGACATCGTCCGGGTGCGCCTTCAGGTGGGCGATGAATCCGGCGAAATCCTTGACGGGCAGGGCGGCGCTGGTCACCAGCACGTTGGGCGAACGCGCCAGCTGCGAGATCGAGGCGAAATCCTTGATCGGGTCATAGCCCAGGTTGGGATGCATCAGCGGGTTGGCCAGGTGCGAGCTTTGCGACGAGGCCACCAGCGTGTAGCCGTCGGGCTTGGCGCGCGCCACGCGCTGGCTGCCGATGGCGCCGCCGGCGCCATCGCGGTTCTCGACCACGATGGTGACGCCGAGGATCTTGCCCAGCACTTCGGCATAGAGCCGGCCGGCCAGGTCGACGGAACCGCCGGCGGGAAAGGGCACCACCAGGGTGATGGGACGCGAGGGATAGGCGGCGTCGGCGCGGGCCGACAGGGGCAGCAAGGCGGCGGCCAGGCCCGCGATCAGCAGTTGGCGGCGGGCGGGCGACAAGGCCTCGGACGGGTGCTTCATGAAGCTCTCTTGTGGGGAATAACGGTTCGATCTATTCTGCAATATGCATTGCAAAACGAAATATAGTCTGCAATGAACGTTGTTGAATTTGGGGTTATCACCTAGGCCGTGATCCGGCCGGAGCCCGGCACCTTGGAGTCCGCCCGCATCGTGAATCTGCACCAGCGCATCGCCGCCTACGACAAGAAACTGACCAAGACCGAACGGCGCCTGGTCGAGGACATGCAGGCGCGCTATCCCCAGGGCCTGCTCGAGTCCGCCACGGCGCTGGCGCGCAACGTGGGCACCAGCGCGTCAACCGTGGTGCGGCTGCTGGCCAAGCTTGGCTATGACAGCTACGCCCAGGCGCAGATGCAGGCGCGCGCCGAACTCACGGCGCGGCTGGCCTCGCCGGGCGAGCGGGCCGACGCGGTCAGCGTCGACAATCCATCGGCGCAGGCCTGCCTGCGCAACGCCTTGCTGCACGACCAGCACAACCTGGAAACGACCTTTGCCGCCATCGACGTGGCGGCGTTCGAGGCCTCGGTGCGGTTGTTGACACAGCGCCGCGCGCGCGTGCACGTGCTGGGGCTGCGCCAGGCCGCGCCGCTGGCCAGCCACATGGCGCTGTACCTGAACCTGTGCCTGCCGGGCGTGCGCGCCATGACGGCATCGGGGCCGTTGTTCCTGGAAGACCAGCTGTTGTGGCTGGACGAGCAGGATGTGCTGCTGGCGTTCACGTTCCGGCGCTACTCGGTGGCCGCGGCCAATGCGGTCAAGGTCTTCAGGGAACGTGGCGGCAAGGTGGTGCTGGTGACCGACTCGGCCGCGGCGCCGGCCGCGGCCCAGGCACACCATGTGCTGTTGGCGCGCACCTCCAGCGCGTCGCCATTCGATTCGCACGTGGCGGCATTGTCGATCTGCAATGCCTTGCTGGCGGCGGTGGCGCTGCGCCGCAAGAAGGAACTGGCCGCGACGCTCGAACGCGGCGAGGCCTTGTGGGACGCGCAATGGATCCATCCGCCGGCGCGTTGAGTGGCGGCGGAGCAGGGCGCGCAGGCGTGTCCGGCGCGCCCCCGCGTGTGCGCGCCGGTGCCGCGGAAACGGCCTGGATTCAGGGCTTTATCGCGCTTGTCCAGATGCGTCGGCACCATGCGTCCTAGTACTCCATAACCCCCTGAAAACATTGCTTTTCAAGCCCGCTTTTTGTTGGCATATTGCGGGCGGATCAAGCGGATTTCAGGAGAGGAGGATATGGATGTGTGGCCACAGCGTCGCATCGATGGCTTCGAGGTGCAGTGCGAAGTCGTCAGTCTCGACGCCGGTGTGTTGGCGATAGAGATCAGCGTGGCGCGGGCGGGCGATGCGGCCTTCCGGCGGCGTTGGTCGCTGCCGCGTTTCGTGACCTTCGCCGATGAGGGCGTGGCGCGGCGGCATGCCGAACTGGTGTTGTCCGGCATCGTCTCGGTGGATCTGGCTACTGGTGAACCGCGCTACGGCATTCTCTGAAAATGCCATTTTCGGCCGGGTTTCGGTCGGCTTGCAGGCTGGTATCGAGACGCGGATTGCCCTACCAAATGTTGCGCCGGCGGGCCGCGCAAGCGGGCGTGGCGCCTTGCGCCACCCGTGGTCCGGCATGGGTTCCATGGAACGCCGGCCCGGTAGGTTTTGTTTCGTTTATCACATCATGTGCCTTGCGCCCATGCTCGAGGCCGGTAGAGTGGATAACGGATGACAACAAAAAAGGAGAGTTCCATGTTCGACACTTTTCCTGTCCTGCGCCGCGTCGGTCTGGCCGCCGCGACCATCAGCGTGGCCGGCCTGTTGTTTGCCGGTTGCACCACGACTTCGCCGCAATCGAATGCTTCCGCCACGGAGCAGCGGCAGTCGATCAACAGCGCGGCCAACGCGTCTCTGGGCAAGCTGTACGAAGCCGCGCCGCAATCGAAGGACCTGGTCGCGCGCGCCAAGGGCGTGCTGATCTTCCCTGACGTGTTGAGCGGCAGCTTCTTCATCGGTGCGCAACACGGCAAGGGCGTGCTGCGTGTCGGCGGCGCCAACGCCGGTTACTACAGCACCACGGCGGGTTCGATCGGCTTCCAG
Organism: Achromobacter sp. RW408; assembly: GCF_003184165.1. Taxonomy (NCBI): domain Bacteria; kingdom Pseudomonadati; phylum Pseudomonadota; class Betaproteobacteria; order Burkholderiales; family Alcaligenaceae; genus Achromobacter; species Achromobacter sp. RW408. Next base: position 862,709 of record NZ_QHHO01000049.1, on the reverse strand, counting down.
GCCGGCGCGCAGTCCAAGGCGATGTTCGTGCTGTTCATGACGGATGAAGCCCTGAACAAATTCCGCAACAGCAACGGTTGGACGGTGGGCGCCGATGCCACCGTGGCGGTGGTCAACATCGGCGCCAACGGCCGTATCGATACCAATACGGCGCAGCAACCGGTGGTGGGTTTCGTGCTCAACAACGGCGGCCTGATGGCGGGCGTGTCGCTGGAAGGCACCAAGATCGCGAAGATCGATATGTAAAGACCGTCGCGGCCGGCCCTGCGGCCGACGACGCAAACAAGAACGCCGCGGCGCAGGCCGCGGCGTTTTGCGTTGAGAAGGCGCGCGTCAGCGCAGGATGTCGTCGCCGTGGTTGCGCACCGCGCTTTCACGTTCGATTTCGGCGGCTTCGATCTTCGGATCCAGGCCGCGCCAGCGCAGGATGCGGCCGCGTTCCTCGGCGGGTTCCCAGCCCAGGATGCCGTAGCGCGTGATTTCGGTTTCTCCGGTGTCGAATGCCACTTCGAAGTAGCCCTGACGATCGGGTAGCGTGCTGCCGGGGTACCAGTCGGTTTCAGGCATGGTGGACTCCTTGCTAAGCGATGAAGGGGCGCCGGCCTCGCTCCGGGGCCGGACGCTTTTCATTGTGGGGCTGGCAGCCCGATCCCGCAAGCGCGCGGGCCTTGTGCGGAGCCTAGCCCAGCGGGACGGCGGTGGTGTAGAGCACCTGCTTGAGCGCGAAGCTGGAACGGATGCTGGCCACCCCGGGAATGCGCGTGATGTGTTCGACGATCAGGCGCTCGAGCGCGTCGACGTCGGGCACCAGGGCGCGGATCAGGTAGTCGGCGTCGCCGGACATCAGGTAACACTCCATGATTTCCGGCAGCACGGCGATCTCGCGTTCGAACACATCGAGCGCCGCCTTGCGCTGCTTGTCCAGCGAGATCTGGATGAACACATTGACCTTCAGGCCGAGCTTGCGCGCGTTGAGCAGCGTGACGCGGCGGTCGATCAGGCCTTCGGTTTCCAGGCGGCGCACGCGCGCCAGGCAAGGCGATGCCGAGAGATTGACGCGCGCGGCCAGCTCGACGTTGGTCAGGCGCGCGTCGCGCTGGAGTTCGTTGAGAATGCGGATGTCGGTGGCATCCAGGTTGATATCCGGCATAACAGACCTGTCGTTCGTGGATGGGCAATGCATTTGTGCCGAGTATGCCCGTTCCTGCGGTGAATTGAGGTGAAATATGCTGGGGTTTACCCTATAGACTATTCCTTTCTTTGGCGAATTGGCCAAGGTACGGAATATTCAAGCGGTAGATGTGGCGGTAATGATTCAGCAGAGCACGTTGCGCAAGTTCTGGCCCCTGGCGGGGGCGGTCATGATCTGGGGCGGCAATTGGCCCGTCATGAAACTGGGGCTGGCGCACATGAGTCCGCTCTGGCTGGCGGCCAGCCGCTTTGGCTCGGCGGCGCTGATCAGCGTGGTGGTGCTGGCGGCGCTGCGGCGGCTGCGATGGCCGACGCGCCAGGAGTGGCCGCTGGTGGCCGGCGTGGCGCTGCTGCAGATGGGCGCGTTCACGGCGCTGGCGCTGTGGGCATTGCAATACGTGGCGCCGGGACGCGCATCGGTGATCGCATACGCCACCTCGATCTGGGTCATTCCGCTGTCCTCGCTGGTCCTCAAGGAGCGATTGTCGGCGGCGCAATGGCTGGCCACCGCGCTCAGTTATGCCGGCATCGGCGTGATCGTGGCGCCGGCGTTCAGCCCCTGGCAGGCGCATACCGTGATCGGCCTGGTGATGCTGCTTGGCGCGTCTTTCGCCTGGGCCTGCAACATCATCCAGTTGCGTGGCAACCGCCATGTGCGGCTGGGGGCCGACATGATCCCGTGGCAGACGGCGATCGCCACCGTGCCGCTGGCGGCCCTGGCATGGCTGCGCGATGGCGCCCCGCTGTTCCTGGCCGTGCCCGATGCCTGGCCGGTGATCCTGTATACCGGACCGCTGGCCACCGCGCTGACTTTCATCGTGGTGCTGGGCATGACGCAGAAACTGCCGCCGGTGGCGACCTCGATCGCGATGCTGTGCGTGCCCGTCATCGGCCTGATCGTATCGTCGCTGGTGTTCCATGAGCGCATTTCGCCAGACCTGGCCCTGGGGCTGGGGCTGATCGCATTGAGCGTGGCGGGGTCGGCGCTGGCGTCGCGCCGTCCCCTGGCGCTGCGGCCGTCGTAGGGCCGGCATGCTATCGTTGCAGTATTGAACTGAGAGTCACGCATGGCATTGCATCGTTTCGAGAAAGGCGAACTGGGACATTGGCTGCGCATCGTTGCCGACAATTCGGAACCGGGCGCCGTGCAGACCAGCGTGCCCGCGCACGTGGCCGAAGCGTTGCAGACTTTGCGTTGCATCGATGCCGGCCCCGGGGGCGCCTGGGTGATCACCGAAAAAGGCAAGCTGGCGCTGCGCATGGAAGAACCCGGCGCCATCCATTTGCGCTAGGGCGGATGGAGCGGCGCCGGCCGGCGCCGCTGTTCATCTCCAGGCCGATCCCGGCCGTCCTCATGATTCGTCCCCCCCGATTCCGCTACAGGTTCATGACGTACGCGTCGACGCGGGGGGATTCCGTCCATTTCTTGCGAATGTTCATGTGATATTTCACGATGTCCGCGCTTGTCCGGGCGGGCTACGGGAATCTCCTGAGACGGTTTGTTCGATTTGGCTGCGTCCGGACGTATCGCGGCGCGCGCGCCGCCGGTAAGATGAACTTGCGTGACGGATTCAGGTCTATTCATAGCGCGGGAATTCTGCACCCGCATGCGTCACGCGTGGTTCACGCGTTTAGGTAACCGACTGGGAGGTAGCACATGCAGCATCGTGACCAGGAAGTACTGATCGACGTTTCCACAGCGGCCATGGATACCGGCGGATATGGCGTATTGCTGACGGTAACGGCCGAGGGCGGCACCGAAGTGGATGCCGCGTTTTCCCACTTGGGCAACTGCGCTTCGTTGGACGAGGCACGCGATCGCGCGGAGATATTCGCGCAGAACTGGGTCGAGGAAAACATCTTCCGCTAGGCGCTCGCGCGCTGTACGGAAGCTGAACGGCTGTACGGGTCTGTGTGCGCATGACGCTCAGAATGGCGTTCCGGAGATGGCGACGAAAATTTCGGTTATCGTCGCTGCTCCATAACAAGCGGCCCTTATCGGGTTTGCGTCGTTCCAAGATGACTGCCGCACAGACCAACTCCGCGCTGGCGGAGCACATCACCGCATTTCGCGAGCATTTCGACTCCGTCATCCTGCCCCTGTGGATGGGGCCGGGCTTCAATGACACCCTGGGTCTGCCCTTTGAATCCCTGGATGCCGCCAGCGGCGCGCCGTTGCCGGCCGAGCGTTATCGCGCCATGGCGTGCGCGCGCCAGCTGTACGTCTATGCCGCCGCGCCGGGCGCCGCGGCGGGCGCGCACGCCGATCGCCTGTTCGATTCGCTGGTGCGCGTGTTTCGCGCCGAGGCGCATGGCGGCTGGCACTACAGCGTCGACGCTCAGGGACGCCCGCTGGACCTGACGCAGGATCTGTACACCCACGCTTTCATCGTGTTTGCCTGCGCCGCGCATTTCCGGCGCTCGCGCAACGCGCAAGCGCGCAAACTGATGCTGGCCACGGCGGAGGTCATCGAGTCGCGCTTCAAATCGGCCGACGGCCTTTATCACGCCGCCTTGAGCGCGGACTGGAAGCAGGTGCTGCGCGGCCCCGCGCAGAACCCCATGATGCATCTGACCGAGGCCTATCTGGCCGCCGCCCAGGTGGCGGAACCGGCGTTGTTCGCCAAGCGGTTGCGCGGGTTGGCGCAGGTCATGACCCAATCGTTCCTGAGCGCGTCGACGCAGTGCATTGCGGAGCTGCCGCAGGGCACGCCGGGCAATCGTATCGAACCGGGCCATCAATTCGAGTGGTTGTCTCTGGTGCGCGAGTCGGCCGAGGTGTTCGATGGGCTGGACCTGGCCGAGTCCCTGCCACGCGGCGTGCATTGGGCCCGAGGCCATGGCGTCGATGCGGGCGGCGTGGCGGCGGCGCTGGACGAGCAGGGCGCGGTGCTGGACGATACCCGCCGCATATGGGCGCAGACGGAGCATCTGCGGGTGCTGGCGGTGTTGGGCGAGCAGGCGGCCCTGAACCAGGCGTTGGCGGCGTTCCGTGCCCGTTTCCTGCATCCCGGCGGTTGGTATGAATGCCTGGACGCCGCCGGGGCGGTGGTGCGTCCGGACATGCCGTCGACTTCGCCGTACCACCTGGCGACCTGCCTGGCGGCGCTGCTTGGCGTTGTTTAATTGCGCCGTTAACAATTTTTGTTTAATCGAGGATAGGTTTTAATAGAAAAACATTGGTGAAATCCCTTACAATTTAGTAACTATGTTTGTGGGGAAGCATCAATGAGCGTTATGTGCTTGGCTTGCCAACGCATCAACCCCGGGCTTGCAGGCGTCGCGCCGCATTCGCATCTGGGGCACCAGGGATTCACCAACCCGACACAGAAAGGCCGCGAGGAAAGCCGCGAAGACCATTTCCGTTGCTTGAACTGCGGCGCCAAGTGGCTGCGCGAAACGGACAAGTGGGGCGTGGACCTGGGCTTCAAATTGGCGCCTTGAGGGCGTCGATATAGGGTGGCGCCGCAAGGTCGCTGCAATTGCTTGTTACTGTCGGGCCCCGTTTCGGGGCCCGTTTTGTTTCCTGGCCGTTACACGGCTGTGCCGGCGGCCGGCGCGGTGTTGTCGGGATCCTGGCGGGCGGTGTCCAGCAACCATTGCCGGAAACAGGCCAGTGCGTAGTGGTCGCGACGCTGGGGCGGCGCGCACAGATGGTAGCCGCGCGAGATGGCGATGCGCAGGTCGGGGAAGGGCGCGGCGACGCGGCCGCTCTGCAGGTCGTCCTGCAGCAGGCAGCGCTGCAGCACGGCGATGCCCATGTCGGCCATGACGGCGCGGACCAGGATGCTGACCTGGTCGAAACCGCCGGCCAGCTTGAGGCCGTCGCGGCGCACGCCGGCGGCCTCGAACCAGCGGGTCCAGTTGTCCATGCCGTTGGAGTGGTACAGCAATGGTTCGCCGAGCAGCCCCGCGGGGGTGTCCCACAGGCCGGCAGCGCGCCGCGCCGCCAGCCGGGCGGGGCTGCAGATGGCGATCATTTCCCGGCCGATCACGTAGTCCGCCTGCCAACCGGGCCATTGGCCGGTTTCTCCGGAAAGGATGCTGGCGTCGGGCGTGGCACCGGAAAAATCCTCGTTGCGGCGATAGGCCGCGAAGCCCAGCTGGATGTCGGGATGGCGCCGGTGGAAGTCGGGCAGGCGCGGCACCAGCCAGGCGCTGGCCAGGGTCGGCACGCTGGACAGGGTCAACCGCAGGCGGCGGTCATCGGCGCGCAGTTCGGCGCTGAGCGCCTCGATGGCCTGTAGCGGCGCCTGGCCGCCTTCATAGAGCTTGCGGCCGGTCTCGGTCAGGGTCAGGCCGTGGGCGTTGCGGCGCATCAGCGGCTGGCCGAAATGCGCTTCGAGCCGCGCGATGGCGCGGCTGACGGCGCCCTGGGTCACGCACAGGGTCTCGGCCGCCAGGGTGAAACTGCCCAGCCGCGCGGCCGTCATGAAGGCGTGCAGCTCGGACATGGACGGCGAGTGCAGGCGCATGGCGCGGCGGTCCCCGGGGCCAGGCGACAGGCCCCTTAGCATGAGCGTTGGTAATGAAGGCGTGCAATATAGTCGTTTGAAAGGGGATCGTAAAGTTCGGACACTGGCGGCCTCGCAGCAAGACCTGCACCTTTTTCCGGAGTCGCTCCATGTCCCGCCGCTTTTTCGGCTGTTCCGCGCGCATCGCGCTCGCCGGCGTCTGCGCCGCGCTGTCCTTTGCCGGTCCGGCGCAAGCCGCCGACTATCCCTCCCGCCCCATCAAGCTGGTGGTGCCGTTCGCCGCCGGCGGTTCGACCGACATCGTGGCGCGCCTGGTGGCCGAGTACGCCGGCCGCGACCTGAAGCAGACCATCGTGGTCGAGAACAAGGCCGGCGCGGGCGGTTCGCTTGGCATGGAACAGGTGGCGCGCTCGACCCCCGACGGCTACACCATCGGCATGGCGACGATGAGCACGCACGGGTCGAATCCGGCGGTCTATCGCAAGATGAACTACGACCCGCTCAAGGACTTCGAGCCGGTGGCCAACGTGCTGGCCGTGCCCAGTATCTTCGCGATCAATCCGCAGGTCCCCGCCAAGAACATGGCCGAGTTCGTCGCGCTGGCCAAGGGGCAGGCGGACAAGTACAGCTTTGCCTCGCCGGGCGTGGGCTCGCTGGGCCACGTGAACATCGAGAACTTCATGATGCTGGCCGGCATCAAGCTGCTGCACGTGCCGTACCGCGGCGCCGGTCCGGCGCTCAATGACGTGATGGGCGGGCAGGTGGACGCCATCACCGACAACCTGTCCTCGACCCTGCCGCAGGTGCTGGGCGGCAAGCTGCGGCCGCTGGCGGTGCTGGGCGCCGAACGCTCGCCGCTGCTGCCGGATGTGCCGACCTATAACGAACTGGGCTACCCCGACATGGGCACGGGCGGCTGGTTCGGCCTGGTGGCGCCGGCCGGCACGCCGCCGGCGGTGATCGAGCGCCTGAACCAGGCGGTGCGCGCGGCGATGCAGGATCCGGAGTTCCGCAAGAAGGCCGAGGACGTCGGTGGTACGCTGATGCCGACCACGCCGCAGGAATTCAAGACGCAGATCGAACAGGCCCTGGCGCGCTACGCCAAAGTCGCCAAGGCCGCCAACATCCAGGCTGACTGACGATGACGAACGCCGACTTCCAAGCCGTTTCCGTGCATGCCCCGACCGCGCCGGCCCTGCCGCTGGTGTGTGACTCGCCGCACAGTGGCGAGCAATACCCCGCCGATTTCGGCGCCGCGGCCAGCCTGGCGCAGTTGCGCCAGGGCGAGGACACGCACGTGGACGCCTTGTGGTCGGCGGCGCCGGCATTGGGCGCCACGCTGGTGGCGGCGCACTTTCCGCGCGTCTACATCGATCCCAACCGCACGCTGCGCGATCTGGATCCGGAGTTGCTGGCCGAACCCTGGCCGGAACCGCTCGATCCCGGCGAGAAGACCCGGCTGGGCAAGGGCCTGATCTGGCGCCGCATGGACAAGGCCACGCCGATCTATGACCGCAAGCTGTCGCTGGCCGAAGTGCGCCATCGCATCCAGGCGTACTACGAGCCGTATCACGCGGCGCTGGCGCAGGCCATCGAAAGCGCGCAACGCGATTTCGGCGCGGTCTGGCACTTGAACCTGCACTCGATGCCGAACGATGCCTATGAGCGGCTGGGCCGCGAGAGCGCGCATCCGCTGGCCGATTTCGTGCTGGGCGACCGCGACGGCACCACCTGTGAGCCGGAGTTCATCGCCCTGATCGAGACGGCGCTGCGCGACCGCGGCTATACCGTGGCGCGCAACGACCCCTACAAGGGCGTGCAACTGATCGCGCAGATCGGCCAGCCGGCATTGAACCGGCACAGTCTGCAGGTGGAGATCCGGCGTCCGCTGTACATGGACGAGGCGACCCGCGAGCGCAACGCGGGCTTCGAATCGCTGCGCGCCGACCTGTCGCAGGTGCTGGCGCAGGTGGCGCAATACGTGCGCGCGCGCATGTCGGCGATATCGTCGACAAAATAGACGCGCGTGCATCGTCGCGATCCCGCGGCCCCGGTTGACGCAAGCCAATCGGGGCCGTCGTGCTTGCGCTTAAGTTTCCCGGCGGGCGGCCGTTGTCGCTAACAACGTGCTGCGTCGATCATTGGCGCGGCCTACAGGGAACCGGTATGGCCGAGAAGATCATCAATGGTTTTTCCGTCGTGGCGTACGCGACGCAACCCGAGGGGCGCATTCCGGCGCGCGCCTTTCTGGAAACGCGGCGCTTGCCGGTGAAAGCGGATGCGGCGGCCAAGGCCCCCGGCGCCCCGGACGCGCAGCCGCCCTGTGAGACGCCCGATGTCGAGGAAGAAGCCGAAAGCATGGCGTTCGAGATCTTCGTGACGCGTCGTTTCCGCGGCACGGTCGAAGCGATGTCGGCCGCGCGCAACGCGCTGGACCGCGTCAAGTCCGTCGACGAGCACGGCGTTCCCGACCACCTGCCGGACTAGGGCCGCGCGCCGCCTGCCGCGGGACCCGGCGGCGCGGCGGCCGCCCACATATTGTTATCCCCACTTTGTATTTGTCGAACGCCTGAGCGCGGGCCGATGATGCCGCATGGCAAGCATCGCCATTCACAGTCTGCTCAAAAGGAAGGTTGATGAATACGAACGTCCAAACGCGCGCCCATGTGGCGCGCGGCATTTCGCGACGCGCATTGCTGCGCGCGGCAACCGCGGCGGGCCTTGCGGCGCCGCTGGGCATGCTCGGTTCGCGCGTGCTGGCGGCCAATGGCGCGCCTCGCACCTACAAGATCGCGTGGAGCCAGACCGCGGTGTGCCAGTCGCCGGTGTCGGTGGCGCTGGAGCGCGGTTTTTTCGACAAGTACAACCTCAAGGTCGAGCGCATCAATTTCAGCGGCTCGACCGACCAGTTGCTCGAAGCCATCGCCACCGGCCATGCCGATGGCGGCATCGGCATGGCGCTGCGCTGGCTCAAGCCGCTGGAGCAGGGCTTTGACGTGAAGCTGGCGGTGGGCACGCACGGTGGCTGCATGCGCCTGCTGACCGCGGCAGACTCGCCGATCAAGAGCGTGCAGGACCTGAAGGGCCGCCGCGTGGCGGTGTCCGACCAGGCCAGCCCGGTGAAGAACTTCTTCGCGATCCGCGTGGCTCAGCTGGGCATCGATCCGGAGTCGGTGGACTGGCGCCAGTATCCGCAGGACCTGTTCGGCGAAGTGCTGAGAAAGGGCGAGGTCGATGCCATCGCCGGCGACGATCCGCTGATCTACACGCTGCGCGAGGACAACAAGCTGCGCGAGATCGCCACCAACATCGAAGGCGATTACGAGAACCGCACCTGCTGCGTGCTCGGGCTGCGCGGCGACTTGGTGCGCAACGATCCCGAGTCGGCCGCGGCCATCACCCGGGCGGTGATCGACGCGCAGCGCTGGACCGCGTCCAATCCCGACGAGACCGCCCGCATCTTCGCGCCCTACGTGCCGGGCAAGGTGCCGGCCGAGCGCGTGGCGGCGATCCTGCGCAGCCACAGCCATGGCCACGCGTCGACCGGCGGGGCGCTGCGCGAAGAGATCGTGGGCTATGCCAAGGATCTGAAGACCATCAAGGTGCTCAGCGCCAACCTCGATATCAACAAGTACGCGCAAGCGGTGGTGCCCAATGTCCTCGGCTGACACGCTGGCGGTTGGCGCGTTGCGCGGCGCGCCGGCCGCGGCGCAACCCTGGCGCCTGTGGAAGACCGGCGTGGCCGCCGCCGCCCTGTGGGCGGCGGTGGGCGCGGTGACGCTGCGCTGGCCCAACGTGGAGGTGGGCTTCACGTCATGGGGCTACACGCGTGAATTCGGCGTGGCGGCGTTGGTGCTGGCGGCCTTGCTGCTGCTGGCGGCGGTGGCCGGCGCCGCCCACCGCCGTCCGGTGCGGGCACTGCACCGGGCCGGGCCGTGGCTGCTGGCATTGGCCGTGGCGGTGGGCCTGTGGGAGGTCGCCACGGCCAAGCTGGCGCTGCTGCCCAGCCCGTTCTTCGCGCCGCCGCAGTCGCTGATCGAGGTCTACGTCAGCGACTACAAGCGGTTGGCCGACAGCCTGGCCAACTCGCTCTGGCTGCTGGCCAATGGCTTCGGCCTGGGCGCGGCGGCGGGTTTCCTGACCGGCGTGGCGATCGGCTGGTCGCGCGGCCTGGGTTACTGGGTGCATCCGGTGCTGCGCTTCCTGGGGCCGGTGCCGTCGACGGCGCTGCTGCCGATGGCGTTCTTCTTTTTCCCGTCGAGCTGGTCGGCGGCGGTGTTCCTGATCGCGCTGGCGACCTGGTTCCCGGTCACGGTGCTGACCTGGTCGGGCGTGGCGGGCGTGAACCGCGCCTACTACGACGTGGCGCGGACGATGGGGGCGAGCGAGTGGTTCCTGGTGCTGCGGGTGGCGATACCGGCGGCCTTGCCGCAGGTGTTCGTGGGCCTGTTCATGGGCCTGGGCGCATCGTTTTCGGTGCTGGTGGCGGCCGAGATGATGGGCGTGAAATCGGGACTGGGCTGGTATCTGTCGTGGGCGCAGGGCTGGGCGTCGTACGCCAATATGTACGGCGCGCTGATCGTGATGGCGCTGGTGTTCTCGGGGCTGATCACGCTACTGTTCGCGGGGCGTGATCGCTTGCTGGCCTGGCAGAAGGGGGTGGTGAAATGGTAGCGGCGGCACAGGAAGCGGCGGCGCGCGGCGCGGCGCTGGCGGTGCGGGGCGTGAACCACCGCTTCGAGCTGGACGGCGCGGCGTTGCCGGTGCTGGACGATATCGACCTGGAGGTGCGGCCCGGCGAGTTCGTGGCGCTGCTGGGCCCGAGCGGTTGCGGCAAGTCGACTTTGCTGCGGCTGGTGGCGGGGCTGGAGCCGCCGGCCCAGGGCGACCTGCTGGCCGACGACGAACCGATCGACGGACCGTCGCCATCGCGCATCGCGGTGTTCCAGGATCCGACGCTGTATCCGTGGCGGACCGTATGGCACAACGTGGCGCTGGGCCTGCAGGCGCGCGGACTGTTGAAGACGCAGCGCGCCCGGGTCGACGACGCGTTGCAGCGCGTGGGGCTGGCGGCCTTTGGCCAGGCCTATCCGCACCAGCTGTCCGGCGGCATGGCGCAGCGCGCCGCGCTGGCACGCGCGCTGGTGAACGATCCGCGCATCCTGATCCTGGACGAGCCGCTCGGCAAGCTCGATTCGCTGACGCGGATCGCGATGCAGTCCGAGCTGGTGGAGCTGTGGCAGCGCAGCGGCTTCACCGCCTTGCTGGTGACGCACGACGTCGAGGAGGCCCTGTTCATGGCCTCGCGCATCATCGTGTTGAGCGAACGGCCGGCGCGGATCAAGGATGAGATCGTCAACGACCTGCCGTATCCGCGCCATCGCGGCGACCCGCGCCTGGCCGAGTTGCGGCGCCAGGCGCTGGCCTTGCTGGGGCTGGATGCAACGTGGTGAGCAACGCGGCATTGGCGCTGGCGGCCCTGGTGGCGCCGGCGGGCATGCTGGCGTGCCTGGCCGCCGCGCGCCGGCGGGGCGATGCGATCACGGCCGGCCTGCCGCTGCCGTGGCTGGCGGCCCTGGCGTTGGCGGCGGTGGGCGGCGTGCTCGCGCTGGGCTGGCAACGGGTGCAGGGCGCGCCCGGCCTGCTGGGATCGCGGCTGGGGCACCTGGCCCTGGCCGTCGCCGCTGTGTTGCTGCTGGCGGCGCTGGTGGCTTGCTGGCTGCACAGCCGCGCGCCGGAACGGGCGGGGCAGGCGTGGCGCCGCGCCGGCGCCACGGTATTGGCAGCGTTGGCGCTGCTGGCGACGTTGCTGGCGTTGGCGATTGCCTGGCAGCCGGAGGAGGCGCTGGCAATCGCGCACTGGCCGTTCACCTGGCGCTACGACCCGGATCTGCCGGTCGGCACGCATACCTGGCGGCGCCTGGGACTGGCGGCGGGATTGACGGCGGCGGCGCTGGCCCTGCTGGTGGCCGCGCTGTTTGCGCGGCGGGGCCGGCTGGTATGGCTGACGGCCGCCGCTGGCCTGCTGGCCAGCGCCAGCTGGCCAGCGCCGCGCATGCTGCTGACGGAAGCGACGGCCACGTCGTACCAGCGTTCGCCCCTGGTGTTTTCGGATCGCAATCTGCTGCAAGGCGCGCGCCTGTACCAGAGCCACTGCGCGGCCTGCCATGGCGAGCGGGCGGATGGCCGGGGGCCGCTCGCGCCGGGGCTGCCGACCTGGCCGAGCGTGCTGGGCGCGGCGTTGTTCGAGAACCGGCTCGAAGGGGAGTTGCACTGGCGCCTGGCGCAAGGCGGCCACGGGCATGCCGTTGGCGCGCAGGGCGGGGACGGTCGCTCCGGCAGCGGACTGCCTGGCGACAGGCCGGCCGCCGCGGCGCGCGTTGCCGGTCCGCCGCAGGCCTTGACGGCCGACGAGATCTGGCAGGTGCTGGACTACCTGCGCGTGCACGCCTATGGCGTCAACGGTGGCGCGGGCATGCCGGCGGTTCCCGCGCCGGTGGTGGCGTTGTCGTGCCGCGACGGGCGCGCGGTCACGCTGGCCGGCCTGCGCGGCCTGCCGCTACGCGTGGTGGCGGCGATGCCGGGCGCGCCGCCGGAACCGCAGGATCCGCGCCTGTTGACCGTGGCGTTGACGCGCGGCGGTCCGCTGCCCGGGGATGCCGATTGCGCGGCGGTGGACGAGGACGCCTGGAATGCCTATGCGCTGGCCGCCGGGCTGGCGCCGCAGGGGCTGGCGGGCGCGCAGTTCATGGTCGATCGCCGCGGCTGGCTGCGGGCGCGGCGCCTGCCGGGCGCGGCGCCGGCCTGGACCAGCGCGGACAACGTCTGCGGGCCGGGCGGCCGCATGGAGAACACCACGGCGCAGGGCTTGGGCGCGCTGCTGCTGGCGATGGATCGTGCCCCCATCGGGATTCCGGATACGCGCCGCAGGCAGTAGCGCACTTCAGGCGGCATGGCGACTCGCCATCCGGGCACATTTCCCTTCCACTTTTCACATACGCGAGGCAGGCAAGATGAGCACGTTGAATGAATACCTGGGCCAGAAGCGCGAGGCGGTGCTGGCGCGCAATGCGCGAGACCCGCGCACGGTGACGCCGGTGAAGCTGCGCGCGCAGGTCAGCGCGGAAGGTCGCAGCGGCGTGCGCCGCATCCGCATCCGCGATCACCAGGTGGTGAGCGACAGCCCGGCGGATTTCGCCGGTTATGACCTTGGGCCGAGTTCGCCGGAACTGCTGTTGGGATCGCTGGGCAGCTGCCTGACGCACATCTTCCTGATCAAGGCGGCCGAGCTGGAACTGCCGCTGGAATCGCTGCAGGTGGAGATCGAAGGCGACCTGGATCCGCGCGGCGGCAAGCCGGGCTACGAGCAGGTGCCGTTCTTTCCGCACAACATCCGCTACACCGCGCACATCGTGTCGCCGGCCGACGAGGACGCGGTGCGGGCCGTGCATGAGGCGGTGGAGCAGTGGTGCCCGATCCTGAACCTGCTCAAGCAGCCGCAGCCGCTGGAAGGCAGCGTGCGGCACACGCGGTCACGGGCCTGAGCGGCCGGGGCCCCCGCCCGCGCGGTCGTCCGGTTGAAAGTCTCAGGTCAACGAGCTGCGCATCAGGATTTCGGTGAGCGCGCGGGTCGGCTGGTTGGGCGCGGGCGCCGAAATCACGATGAATTCCACCTGCGGCAGCGCCGGCAGGGCCAGTGCGCCGGCGGGCGCCGCCAGGCCGGCGGTGGACAGGTGCGAGGGCTGCACCGTGATGCCCAGGCCGGCGCGGGCGGCCGCCTGGCAGCCGGCGTAGCTGGTGCTGGTACAGACGATCTGCCAGCTGCGGCCGGCGCGCGCCAGCGCATCCAGCGCCAGGGTCCGGGTGACGCTGGGCTCGCGCAGCAGGATCAGCGGCAGCGGCGCGTCGGGCGCCAGGCGCAGGCCTTCGCGGACGCGCCACAGGAGCGCTTCCTTGTGCAGGGTCTGGCCGCGGCGGTCGCCGCGGCGGCGCTTGCCGATCATGACGTCCAGCCCGTTGTCGTCGAGCAGCCGGTAGAGGTCGCTGGTGACGCCGATGGTGATGTCCAGCTCGACTTCGGGATGCGCCTGGCGGAACGCGGCCAGCACGTCGGGCAGCGGGCCCATCGCCAGGTCGTCGGAGGTGCCGAGCCGCACGCGCCCGCGCAGGCGCGGGGCGTCGAACAGCCGCTCGGCGCGTTCGTGCGCGTCGAGGATGATTTCGGCGTGCACCAGCAGGCTGCGGCCGTCGCTGGTCAGGGCCAGTGAGTGGGTGTCGCGCAGGAACAGGCGGCGCTCCAGTGCCAGCTCCAGCTGGCGGATGTGTTCGCTGACGGTGGGCTGGGTCAGGCCGAGGCGGCGCGCCGCCTCGCTGAAGCTGGGCGCGCCCGCGGCGGTGGCGAAGGTCTTGAGCCAGAGCGGGTTGAGCATGGCGGCCTGCCTATAGGAAAGTTCGATAGCAGTTACAGTAACCAGTGGCCTTCACGATAGCAAGCCGCGCGCCTATAGTTTCCGCAACCTTCCTGGAAACCCCCCGCCATGCGCCGCTTCCTGCCCGACCAGTTCACCCTCATCCTGATCGCCACCGTGGCGTTCGCCAGCTTTTTCCCGGCCGTGGGCAAGGGCGCGTCGTTCATGATGGTGGCCAGCAATGTGGCGATTTCGCTGTTGTTCTTCCTGCACGGCGCGCGTTTGTCCACGGACGCGATCGTGGCGGGGGTCAAGGACGTGCGGCTGCATGCGCTGATCCTCGGGTGCACCTTCATCCTGTTCCCGGCGCTGGGGCTGGCGTTGCGGGCCGTGTTTCCCGGGCTGCTGACGCCGTCGCTGTGGCTGGGCGTGATCTTCGTGTGCACGTTGTCGTCGACGGTGCAGTCGTCGATCGCCTTCACGTCGATGGCGCGCGGCAATGTGCCGGGCGCGATCTGCGCGGCGACCGCGTCCAACCTGCTGGGCACCGTGCTGACGCCGCTGCTGGTGGCGGTGCTGCTGCATCGCCAGGGCGGCGGCCACGGCCTGGCCGACGCCGGCCGCATTCTGCTGCAGCTGCTGCTGCCGTTCGCGGTGGGCAGCCTGTTGCGGCCGTGGATCGGCGCCTGGGCGCAGCGCAACAGCCGGGTGCTGTCGAAGGTGGATCGCAGTTCGATCCTGCTGGCGGTCTACACCGCGTTCAGCGAGGCGGTGGCGCAGGGCATCTGGCATGCGTTCCCGGCGATCGACCTGGCGACCATGGTGCTGGTCAATGCGTTGCTGCTGGGGTCGGTGCTGCTGGTCACGACCTGGGGCAGCCGCAAGCTCGGGCTGTCCAAGGAGAACGAGATCACGCTGGTGTTCTGCGGGTCGAAGAAGTCGCTGGCATCCGGCATTCCGTTGGCCACGGTGCTGTTCGGCACCTCGCAGATGGGCATCGTGGTGCTGCCGCTGATGATCTTCCACCAGATGCAGCTGATGGTCTGCGCGGTGCTGGCGCGCCGCTACGCCGACCGGGCCGAGCCGACGCAGGCGGCCGAGCCGGCCCGCGCCTGAGGCCTCAGCCTTCGGCGGCCAGCGGCTGGATCTTGCCGCTGGGCTGCCAGTAGACGGCGCCGTCGCGTTCCTCGACCGCCAGCACGGTGAGACGGCCGTTCTTACAGGGGCCGCCCACGCACAGGCCGGTGTCGGGCTGGTAGGTGGCGCCGTGGCGGGCGCACATGATCAGGTCGCCCGCGCGGGTGAAGAAGCTGCCTTCCCAGTCGAGTTCGACGCCGACGTGGGCGCAGCGGTTCAGGTAGCCGTGCACCCGGTCCTGGTAGCGCACGAAGAAGGCGGTGGTGCGGCCCGCGCTGTCGGTGACCGGCAGTTTGACGCCGAGCCCGCCGTTGACCAGGTCGGTGGCGGCGCAGACGCGGACTTCGGGGGCGATGCGGGAATCCTGCATGGATGGCCTTGGAAGCAAAGGGTGCGATCTTCGGACAGGGGGCGGGGCTTGTCAATCCGCCGGCGCGGCGGTGTTTTCCTGCTGCCGCGCCCACATGGCGGCATACAGGCCGCCCGCGGCCAGCAGCTGCGCGTGGCGCCCGCGCTCGGCCACGCGGCCGTCCTCGAGCACCAGGATCTCGTCGGCATCGGCCACGGTGGACAGGCGGTGGGCGATGATGAGCGTGCTGCGGCCGCGGCTGACTTCGCGCAGGTTGGCCTGGATCTCCCGTTCGGTGCGGGTGTCGAGCGCGCTGGTGGCTTCGTCGAACAGGAAGATGGCCGGGTCCTTGAGCAGGGTGCGGGCGATGGCCACGCGCTGCTTTTCGCCGCCGGACAGCTTGAGCCCGCGCTCGCCCACCATGGTCTGGTAGCCGTCGGGCATGGCCATGATCAGGTCGTGGATGTGCGCCAGCCGGGCCGCGTGCTCGATCTCGGCATCCGAGGCGCCGGGACGGCCGTAGCCGATGTTGTAGCGGATGGTGTCGTTGAACAGCACGGTGTCCTGCGGCACTACGCCGATGGCGGCGCGCAGGCTGGCCTGGGTGACGTCGCGGATGTCCTGGCCGTCGACCAGGATGGCGCCGGCGTCGGCATCGTAGAAGCGGAACAGCAGCCGCGCGATGGTGGACTTGCCCGCGCCCGAGGTGCCCACCACGGCCAGGGTCTTGCCGGCCGGCAGGGTGAAGTTCACGCCCTTGAGGATGGGCCGGCGTTCGTCGTAGCCGAAGCGCACGTCGCGGAACTCGACCGCGCCGCCGGCCACGCGCAGCGGTAGCGCCTCGGGGCGGTCGGCCACTTCGCGGTCCTGGCCGAGCAGCTCGAACATGCGCTCCATGTCGATCATGGCCTGCTTGATCTCGCGGTAGATGAAACCGAAGAAGCTGAGCGGCGAGTACAGCTGCAGCAGGTAGGTGTTGACCAGCACGAAGTCGCCCAGGGTGTAGCGGCCCGCGGCGATGCCGCGGGCGGCCATCCACATCACCAGCGTCAGGCCCGCGGAGATGATGACGGCCTGGCCGACGTTGAGGATCGACAGGCTGACCTGGCTGCGCACCGCCGCGCGTTCGTAGCGGGTGAGCGAGGCGTCGTAGCGGCGCGCTTCGTGTTCTTCGTTGCCGAAGTACTTGACCGTTTCGTAGTTCAGCAGGCTCTCGATGGCCTTGGTGTTGGCCTCGGAATCGGTTTCGTTCATGAGCCGGCGGAACTTGGCGCGCCATTCGGTGACGGCCAGCGTGTAGGCCATGTACAGGATCACCGTGGCGCCGGTGGCCAGCGCCAGCCAGGCGTCGAACATGCGCCACAGCACGATGCAGACCAGGCCGATCTCGAAGAAGGTCGGCAGGATGTTGAACAACAGGAACGATAGCAGCGTCTGGATGCCCTTGGTGCCGCGCTCGATGGCGCGGGTCAGGCCGCCGGTCTGGCGCGTCAAGTGGAAACGCAGGGCCAGGCCGTGCAGGTGGCGGAAGATCCGCAGGCCGACCGAGCGGATGGCGTGCTGGCCGACGCGGGCGAAGAGGGCGTCGCGCAGTTCCGAGAACAGCAGCGACAGCACGCGCGCGCCGCCGTAGGCCAGGATCAGGCCCAGCGGCACGGTCACGGCGCCCGGCGCGCCTTCGCCCAGGGCGTCGATGGCGTGCTTGTACAGCACCGGCACGTAGACGGTGGCCGCCTTGGCGGCGAACAGGCACAGCAGGGCGGCCACCACCCGGGCCTTCAACCCCGCCTGGCCGGGCGGCCAGAGGTAGGGAAAGAGGGTGCGCAGGGTGGCGAAACCACCGCGTCCGGCGGGGCGGGAATCTGGTGCGGTCATGGGGACGGAAGTTGTTCAGGCGGGGGGCGGCCCAGGGTTCCACGGGGGTGAAAGGCCCCGAAAAGGCCCATTATCCGGCACCAGCGCTATGATCTAGTTGAAAACCCCTGGGATGAAAGCACCACTCCCGGGGGTTTTCCATCCGGTTTTCGCATTGTTTTTCCATACGGGCGCAGCGGGGCGGGCCCGTCATCAACGGTAGGCCAGGGGGTACCGCCCGGCAACATCCCTGGCTGCGCGACCTGGCGCGATTTCGCCATGCGAGCGTCGCGTCGCAAGCTTGGGAGGGTGTTATGGCGAAGGTTCCCACAGTGAAACTGAACGACGGCGGCAAGATTCCGCAATTGGGCCTGGGCGTGTGGCAGGTGCCGGACGAGCAGGCCGCGGCCAGCGTCAAGGAAGCGCTGGCGGCCGGCTACCGTTCGGTGGACACCGCCGCGATCTACGGCAATGAATCCGGCGTGGGCGCCGGGCTGCGCGCGGCAGGGGTGGCGCGCAAGGATCTGTTCATCACCACCAAGCTGTGGAATGACAGGCACGGTTTCGACCAGGCCCACCAGGCGATGGACGAAAGCCTGGAAAAGCTCGGCCTGGCCTACGTGGATCTGTACCTGATCCACTGGCCGGTGGCGGGCAGCGAGAAGTTCGTCGACGCCTGGCGCGCCATGATCGAGATGAAGGAAGACGGCCGTGCCCGCTCGATCGGTGTGTCCAATTTCACCCAGGCCAACCTGGAGCGCCTGATCGATGCCACCGGCGTCACGCCGGCGGTCAACCAGATCGAGCTGCATCCGGGCTTCGCGCAGCGCGAACTGCGCGCTTTTCACGATAAGCACGGCATCGCCACCGAATCTTGGAGTCCGCTGGCGCAGGGCAAGATCACCCAGGACAAGACCATCCTGGAACTGGCGCGCAAGCATGGCAAGTCGCCGGCCCAGGTGACGCTGCGCTGGCACTTGCAGCATGGCCTGATCGTGATCCCGAAGTCCGTGACGCCGGCGCGCATCCGCGAGAACATCGACGTGTTCGATTTCGAGCTGTCGGGCGCGGAGATGGCGGCGATCGACGCCATCGAGGAAGGGCCCCGCCTGGGACCCGATCCGGAAAAGTTCGGCAAGTAGGGCGCCCGCGAGCGGCGGGCGCCGCCGGCGTGCCCAGGGCCTGCGCGGGGCTTCTTTCAGTGCCAGCCGGGCTCTAGGCCTCGGGTTGCCTGGGCGGGAAGAACCAGTAGCGCGCGATGACCACCAGCAGGATGGTCAGCGCCGTCCATGAGGCCCAGTGCCAGGCGCCGGTGCCCAGCAGCGCCGCCAGCAGGCCGAAGATGCTGAGCACGCCCAGCAGGGTCGGCACGCCCCAGACGAACAGGAAGCCGCGCGAGGATTTCTGCTTGCTCATGCGGGACTCCGTTGCGGGGTGGCGGCGGCCTGGTGCTTGCGCACCAGTTCGGCGATGCGGGCTTCGGTGGCGCGGCGCCGCGCCAGCCACAGGTAGAGGCCGCTGACCAGCACCACGATGGTGATCAGATCGAGCACGGCCCAGATGATCTTCAGGGGCAGGCCGGCGTAGTCGCCGAAGTGCAGCGGACGCGACAATTCCAGCGCGGTCAGGTACCACGGCATTTTCGCGATCGTGGTCAGTTCGCCGCTGCGGCCGTCGATCAGGACGGGCGTGTTCATCTTGGAGGTCAACGGCGTGGCGCCGCGCATCCAGGTGATGTAGTGGTGGGGGCTGCCGAAGGCGTTGCCGGGGAAGGCGATGAACGACACTTCGTTGCCCGGCAGGGCCTTGCGCGCGGTGTCGGCGGCGGACTGGGCCGAAGACAGTTCGGCGGGCACGCCCTGGCCCTTGTAGGGTTCGAGGATGCGCACCAGCTCGGTCGATTGCCACAGGCGGAACAGCGGCGTGGACAGCTCGTTGATGACGCCGGTCACGCCCACCACGAAGGCCCACACCAGCGTCACGATGCCGAGCAGGTTGTGCAGGTCCAACCACTTGAGGCGGGTGGAGCGGCCGGCGCGCACGGTGCCAAATTCCAGCTTCTTCATGAAGGGCCCGTACAGCACCACCCCGGAGACGATGGCGACGCAGAACAGCAGGCCCATGAAGCCCAGGAACAGCTCGCCCGGCAGGCCGGCGAACAGGTCCACGTGCAGGGCCAGCATGATGCCCATGAAAGAGAACTTGTCTTCGGTGTAGAGCGGGCCGTCGAGCAGCACGTCGCCGGTGCGGCCGTCCATGCGCACCGCGTGGCCGGACACCATGCCGTCGCCGGGCTTCTTGGCCATGCCGACGTAGACCTGGGGCTCGTCGGGGTCGAAGAACAGGTAGTCGACCACTTCGCCGGGGTACATGGACTTGGCGCTTTCGACCAGCTTGTCGAGGTTGGCCGGCGGGGTCGAGGCGGGCACGTCGGACAGGGGCTTGGCGTCGTCCAGCCAGTGCTCGATCTCGTGGTGGAACACCAGCGGCAAGCCGGTCAGGCAGATGATGAGCAGGAAGATCGTACAGACCAGGCTGGTCCACTTGTGGACCAGGTACCAGGTTTTGATGGTGGAGGCGGCGGTCATGGCGACGGCGGGGCGGCTCGCGCGGCCCCCTTCAATGGAGATTCGGGAAAGGACGGAACATTATCACGAATAATAGCTATTCTCGTCACGCGATTTGTGTTGCGTCTTGCAAGCGAGGTGTAATTGGGGGCAGATGAAAGCGGGTTAAAAGGAAGCCTGGGCCCGATTGGGCGGGCTGGATCATCATGCAGCAACGTTTTCTGAAAGTGCCGCGCAACGAGCTGGGCCGCGATTTCGCGGTGGGCGACGTGCATGGCTGTTTTACGCGCCTGCGCGACAGCCTGGCGCGGATGGGCTTCGACGCCAGCCGCGACCGGCTGTTTTCCGTCGGCGACCTGGTCGACCGGGGGCCGGAGAGCGAGGCCGCGCTGGAGTGGCTGGCGCAGCCCTGGTTCTACGCGGTGCAGGGCAACCACGAGGACTATGCGGTGCGCCATGTCCGCACCGGCCAGGTGGACGTGGTGAACTGGCGCGGCTACGGCGGCGGCTGGTTCCTGGACCTGCCGGCCGAGCGCCAGCAGGTCTACGCCGAGGCCTTCGGGCAATTGCCTATCGCGATCGAGGTCGAGACCTCGTCGGGCGCGGTGGGATTGCTGCATGCCGATTGCCCGGTGTTGTTCTGGCCGCGCCTGGAATCGGCGTTGCAGGACCGCTACAAGCGCACCAGCGCCGCCTGCCAGTGGTCGCGCGAGCGACTGCGGCAACTGGACCGCACCGGCGTGCGCGGGGTGCGCGCGGTGGTGGCGGGCCACACCCCGGTGGCCGAGCCGCTGGCGCTGGGCAACGTCTATCACATCGATACCGAGGGCTGGAAGGATGGCTACTTCACCTTCCTCGACCTGGAAACGCTGCAGGCCTGGCCGCGCGCGGTGGTGACCGAGCCCCCGGTGGTCGAGCCGGGTTAGCCGGGCTGGCCGGGACCGGAGCGGGAAAATGAAACGGGGCGCCCATGGGCGCCCCGTCTGCATTGCGGTGCCAGGCCGCTAGTGCCGTTCCGTGGATTTCGCGCGGGGGTATCGGCCGGACAGCACGCTAGAGCGGCCGCGCCGCCAGCGGCCCGTCGCCGCCGCTGACGACGCTGGCGCGGGGGCCGGCCACCGGGTCGGCCTCGACGCGTGGCACCGGAATCGGTGGGATCGGGGGGGCATTGCCGGCGCCGCCGCCCAGCGTGCCTCCCAGCGCGCCGCCGCCGGCGGCCGGCACGGGAATCGGCTGCGCCACCGGCGCCTGCTGGGCCGGCACCTGTTGCGTCGGCACCTGCCGGGCCGGTTGCGGCGCGCCCGCCTGCGGTGGGGTGGCTGGCGGCAGCGCCGCGCCGGGCGCGGGCAGGGGCCGCACCGAGTTGTCGACGCCGTCGGTGGAGCGGTTGTTGTTGAGGAAGTCGGTCAGCGGGTCGCCGCTGGACAGGTCGAGCGAGGCCACCGCCTGGCCCGGCGGGAATTCGTTGAAATAGTATTCGCCGTTGTCCACCAGCAGGCCGTCGGGACGCGGCGCCGGCTTGGCCTCGGGCACGCCCTTGAGCGCCGGCTGCATGTAGTCGAGCCAGGTGGTCAGGGCCAGGCCGCTGCCGAATTCGTTGGTGCCCAGTGACTTGGGCTGGTCAAAACCCATCCAGACCGTGGTGGCCAGGCTGGGGGTGAAGCCGGAGAACCAGACGTCGACCGCCTCGTTGGTGGTGCCGGTCTTGCCGCCGATGTCGTTGCGCTTGAGCACCTGGTGCGCGCGCGCCGCGGTGCCGCTGGTGGTGACGCCGCGCAGGATGTCATCCATGACCCAGGCGGTGCGCGGGTCGATGGCGCGCGCGGCGGCGTCGCCCGCCACCACCGGCTGCGCCTGCATCAGCACGTTGCCCGAGCGGTCGGTGACCTTGTCGATCAGGTAGGGCGTGACGCGGTAGCCGCCGTTGGCGAACACGCTGTAGCCGTTGACCACCTGCAGCGGCGTGGCGCCGCCGGCGCCCAGGCCCAGCGGCAGCACCGCCGGCCAGCGGGCCTTGTCGAAGCCGAAGCGGGTCAGGTAGTCCTGCGCGTACTGCGGGCCGATGGCCTGCAGGATGCGGATGGTGACCATGTTCTTGGACTTGTACAGGCCCTGCCGCAGGGTCAGCATGGGTTCATAGCGGTTGCCGTCGTTCTTGGGCTGCCAGTCCTTCGAGCCGGTCTGCGCGGCGGTCAGCATGAAGGGCTGGTCGGACACCTGGGTGGCCGGCGTCAGGCCGCGTTCGAGGGCCGCGGCGTACACGAACGGCTTGATGTTCGAGCCCGGCTGGCGCCAGGCCTGCGTGACGCGGTTGAAGGTGCCGCGGTTGTAGTCGAAGCCGCCGATCATGGCGCGGATGGCGCCGTCCTGCGGCACCATCGACACCAGCGCCGCCTGCAGCGCCGGCATGTTGATGATTTCCCAGCCGTCGCCGTTCTTGTGGATGTAGACCACCGAGCCGCGCTGGATGCGCTGGCTGTCACTGGCCTTGGGGTTGAGGGCGCGCGCCACCACCGCCAGCGCCTTCTTGTCGGAGATGGTGATGATCTCGCGCGCGCTGCGCGCCACGGTCACTTCCTGCGGGCTGGCGGCCAGCACCACGGCGGTCAGCAGGTCTTCGCTGTCGGGCGTCTTTTCCTGCACGCCGTCGAGGATGTCGTCGAACGCCGCGGCGTCCTTTTCGACGCCGTCGGGCAGGTCGATCTGGTCTTCCGGGCCGGGGTAGGGCGCGCGCCGGGTGTAGTCCAGCACGCCGTCGCGCACGGCGCGGTAGGCCGCTTCCTGGTCCTTGGAGTCGATCGTGGTGTAGACGTCGATGCCCTTGGAGTAGGTCTGCTCCTGGAACACGCCGTACATCAGCTGGCGCGCCAGTTCGGCCGGGTATTCGCCGTGGATGGCGAAGCCGCGCAGGCTGGCGCCGTCGGCGCCGCGGATCACTACGTGCTGCTTGAGGGCTTCTTCGGTCTGTTCCGGCGTCAGGTAGCCCAGCGTCTTCATGCGGCCCAGCACGTAGTGCTGGCGGATCTCGGCGCGCGGGAAATTGGTGATGGGGTTGAAGCGCGAAGGCGCCTTGGGAATGCCGGCCAGCATCGCGGCCTCGGCCGGCGTGACTTCGGACAGCGGCTTGCCCAGGTAGGTGCGCGAGGCGGCGGCGAAGCCATAGGCGCGGTGACCCAGGTAGATCTGGTTCATGTAGAGCTCGAGGATCTGGTCCTTGGTGAGCTCGGATTCAATCTTGTAGGTCAGCAGCAGTTCGTAGAACTTGCGCGAATAGGTCTTTTCGGACGACAGGTAGAAGTTGCGCGCCACCTGCATGGTGATCGTGCTGCCGCCCTGGGTCTTGGATTGCTTGACGAGGTTCACGAGCACGGCACGCACCATGCCCATCCAGTCGACGCCGCCATGCTCGTAGAAGCGGTCGTCCTCGGCCGCCAGCACCGCCTGGCGCATCACCGCCG
Source organism: Achromobacter sp. RW408 (assembly GCF_003184165.1). Classification (NCBI taxonomy): domain Bacteria; kingdom Pseudomonadati; phylum Pseudomonadota; class Betaproteobacteria; order Burkholderiales; family Alcaligenaceae; genus Achromobacter; species Achromobacter sp. RW408. Next base: position 839,270 of record NZ_QHHO01000049.1, on the reverse strand, counting down.
GGATCTCGTCGAAGCGCAGCACGTTGCGGTGTTCTTCGCCGTATTCGCCGATCAGGACCTTGTCGGCGGTATAGATGCGCAGCGGCACCCGCGGCCGGTAGTCGGTCATGGCGTGCAGGTCGGGCAGGCTGGGCCAGGCGATCGCCAGCGCCAGGCCGACCAACAGCGCCCCGCAGACACCGAGGCCGGCGACGGCGACGCCGGCCTTGATCAGGAGTCGTTTCCAGGGAAAGCCCGATTTGCCGCCCGGGGTGGCGGAGGATTGCTGGGGGGTGCTCATTGCTGGCGATTCTAGGGCAGAACGCTATAGACCGGCCACCGCGCCGGAAGGTTTCAGTAACCAAACTTGCCCGCAGGGACGGTTCGGATCGGCGGCAGGGGATTTAGGGACGGGGTTGAGGATACGCGCCACGCGGGTTTCGCGCAGCGCCGCGTGGCAAGCGCGCGCTGAAATGTATTGCGCGCCGTGACAAACGGCAAGGCCGGTTGCAGGTGTCATGCGGCCTGTCGGTGCAGATACCGTTGCGGCGGCGCGCCCAGGGCACGGTGAAACATGGCGCTGAAGGCGCTGGCGCTGCGGTAGCCGAGGTCGGCGGCGATGCGCGCCACCGGCACGCCCAGCGACAGGCGGCAGACGGCGTCGGCCAGGCGCACCTGTTGCACCCACTGCCGGTAATTCAGTCCCAATTCAGCCTGGAACAGACGGATGAGCGTGCGCGCGCTGGCGCCGACCTCGCTGCCCCAGTCCTCGATGCCGCGCTGCAGCCCGGGCCGGTCGAGGATCGCCTCGCAGATGATCTGCAGGCGGCGGTCGCGCGGCCATGGGATCTGGATGGGCACGACCCGCGCGGCGGCCAGTTCGGACAGGATCAGCGCGGCCACCTGTTCGGCGCGGCCGCCCAACGGATAGTCGATGGGCTCGGCGGTCAGGGCCAGGATCAGCTCGCGCAACAGGCCGCTGACCTCGATCACCTGGCATTGCGGCCAGTACGCTTGCGCGGCGTCGGCCTGGATGTAGAGCGAGCGCATCGAGACCGCGCCGACCATGTCGACGCCATGCGACACGCCCGCCGGGACCCATAGCGCACGCAGCGGCGGCAGCGCCCAGAAGCCGCTGGGCGTGGTGACGCGCATCACGCCTTCGATGGCATAGATGAGCTGGGCGCGCGGATGCGAGTGGGCGCCGGTGCGCGCGCCGGCGGGAAATTCCTTGGCCATCGCGGTCACGCCGCGGGGACGGTGTTGATAGTCCTGGGCGTCGATGCTGCGGGCCGGGTCGAGGCGCGTGGGCCGGGTGGGCATGTTGTCACTTCCGACAAATGGGGGAGGCCGAATTTATGGGGAAATGGCCCTATTTTGTCACTTTCCCGACGAAAATTGTCAGTCGGAGGGCGGGCATGCTTCCTACACTGGCAAGGTCCGGCGCTGCGCCGGGCTTTTCTTTGTTTCCCCCGTCCCGTCCAAGCCATGAACCCATCCCAGACCCCCGCTGCCGCGCTGCCCGATGACGCCGCGCCGGCCGCCGCGCCGCAGCCCGCCGTTGCCGACCCTTCGACCGCGTTCGCGGTATTGGGCGCCATCAGCGTGGCGCACCTGATGAACGACATGATTCAGTCGATCCTGTTGGCCATCTATCCCATGCTGAAGGATTCGTTCAGCCTGTCGTTCGCGCAGATCGGCCTGATCACGCTGGTGTACCAGTTGGCGGCCTCGCTGCTGCAACCGTTCATCGGTTTCTACACCGACCGCAACCCCAAGCCGTATTCACTGCCGGTGGGCATGGGCTTCACGCTGGCCGGCCTGCTGCTGCTGTCGGTGGCGCCGTCGTTCGGCTGGCTGCTGGTGGCGGCGGTGCTGGTGGGCACGGGATCGTCGGTGTTCCACCCCGAGTCGTCGCGGGTGGCGCGCATGGCCTCGGGCGGGCGCCATGGGCTGGCGCAGTCGCTGTTCCAGGTGGGCGGCAACGTGGGCTCGGCGCTGGGGCCGCTGCTGGCGGCGCTGTTCATCATTCCGCACGGCCAGCGCAGCGTGGCGTGGTTTTCGCTGGCGGCGCTGTTCGGCATGGTGGTGCTGACCGGCATCGGCCGCTGGTACGCCGCCAACCGCGCGCGCCTCAAGCCCCGCGCCCGGCGCGAAGGCGCCGGCAACGGGCTGACGCGCAACCAGGTGCTGGGCGCGTTGGGCGTGCTGGGGCTACTGGTGTTCTCCAAGTACTTCTACCTGGCCAGCCTGAACAGCTATTTCACCTTCTACCTGATCGACAAGTTCGCGCTGTCGGTGCGCGAGGCGCAGTTGTACCTGTTCCTGTTCCTGGCCGCGGTGGCGGTGGGCACGGTAGTGGGCGGCCCGGTGGGCGACCGCATCGGCCGCAAGATCGTGATCTGGGTGTCGATCCTGGGCGTGGCGCCGTTCACGCTGATGTTGCCGTACGCCAACCTGTTCTGGACCGGCGTGCTGGTGGTGGTCATCGGCGTGGTGCTGGCGTCCGCGTTTTCGGCCATCGTGGTGTATGCGCAGGAACTGGTGCCGGGCAAGGTCGGCATGATCGCCGGCCTGTTCTTCGGTTTCGCCTTCGGCATGGGCGGGCTGGGCGCGGCCGCGCTGGGCAAGCTGGCCGATGCCACCAGCATCGGCTACGTGTACCAGGTCTGCGCCTATCTGCCGCTGCTGGGCGTCGTGGCGGTGCTGCTGCCGGACGTGGAGCGCAAGCGCGCTTGAGGGGGGCGCGTGACGGCCCGTGACGGCCGCCCGCGCGGTCTGGTCGCTATGCGCCTTCAGGCCGCCGGCACGGCGGCCAGGCGCGGGCGGGCGGCCTCGATGGTCTGGATCTCGCCGTCGCCGCCGTGATGGATGATGGCGACGCGCGCGGCGCGCAACTGGGCAATCTGGCGCGGCGTGACGGCGAAGCTCAGCGCCAGCCGGTGATCGTCCAGCGGCGCGATGGGCTGGCGCCGGTCCTTGCCACCGAAGCGCAGGTGGTTGTAGGCCGCCCATAGCACCAGCAAGGCGGCGTTCAACAGGGCCAGCACGGCGTAGCTGCCGAGCGTCTGCAGCGTCGGCAGGAAGGTCGGCCAGAGCGGCGCCTGCGGCCCGCTCGCCGCGCCACGCAGGATGGCGACGATGCCGGCGCCGAACAGGTAGACGAAGGCGAACCAGCCGACCGCGGTCAGCAGCAGGTCGAACAGATAGCCCGCGCGCGAGCGTTTGGTCGTGATGATCATGATGCGTCCGGTGATTTGATGCCGCGGTCGGGGCTGGTCCAGCGCGCGCGCTCGGCCTGCTTGCGCAGCATGACTTTGGGGAAACTGACCAGGGTGGTGAACAGGCTCACCATCCAGTAGGCCAGGGGATACCAGATGACCCAGTAGAGCGCGCGCCACAGGCCCGGCTCGTAGCGGCGGTCGATCAGGATGCTGATGGCGAACTGCAGCAGGCACACCATCGCCAGCATCATGCCGGTGAAGGCGGGCGGCATCAGGCTGGCGATGTGCATGTTGTTGGGCAGCGTGACGAACTGGCTGATCACCCACAACAGCACCGACACGCCGAAGGCGAAGGCCCAGGCGGTGGACAGGCAGAACTCCAGCATCAGCGGCCACAGGCGGCGATGGCGCCAGCTCCAGATCGAGCGCAGGTTCTTCAGGAACACCTCGGCGCCGCCCTGCGCCCAGCGCAGGCGCTGCTTCCAGATGCCGCGCAGCGTCTCGGGCATCAGGATCCAGCACAGGCCGCGCGGCTCGTAGAAGATCGACCAGTGGTCGCGCTGCAGCTTCCAGCTGATGTCGATGTCTTCCGTGATCATGTCCAGGCTCCAGTAACCGACCCGGTCGAGCGCGGCGCGGCGGAAGGCGGCGACCACGCCCGACACGGTGAAGACCTGGCCGTAGACGCGCTGGGTGCGCTTGATCAGGCCGATGATGGACGAGAACTCGCCCACCTGGACGCGGCCGATCAGGGTCGAACGGGTGCGGATGCGCGGGTTGCCCGTGACGGCGCCCACGCGCGGGTTGTCGATCAGCGGCGCCACCAGGTAGGCGGCGGCGTCCGGGTCGAGCACCGCGTCGCCGTCGATGCAGACCAGGTACTCGCTGCGCGCGGCCAGCGCGCCCATGCGCAGCGCCATCGCCTTGCCCTGGTTCTGCGCCAGGTGCACCACGCGCAGGCGCGGGTGCTGTTCGGCCAGGCGGTCCAGCATCGGCCCGGTGCCGTCGCTGGAGCCGTCGTTGATGGCGATGACCTCGATGTTCGGATAGCGCTGGTTGAGCGCGGCCAGCAGGGTCTCTTCGCCGTTGTCGGCCTCGTTGTAGCAGGGCACCAGGATCGACACCAGCGGATCGCCGGCCAGCGCCGGCGGCGCCGATCCGGGGCCCCACTGCCAGCGCCGTTCCCAATGCCACCAGAAGTACAGGCCGCCGGCCATCCACATGCCGGACATGAACAGCGGGTAGAAGAAGACGAAGCCCAGCAGCGCCTGGCCGGTCAGCATCATGGTGAAGCCGAACGGCGCGCCCAGCACCGCCAGCAGGATAATCAGGGCAATCAGACGGTCGATCATCGGAGGGGATACCAGGCTTCGGAGATGGCGGGCCGGATGCCTTGCAACCGGGGCTGGTCTTGCGAGAAGTCGTCGGGGTAGTAGCCGAAGCTGCGGGCGCCGCGCAGTTGCAGGCGTTGCATCCAGCCGGCCAGTACCGCGGTGTCGACGGGCGTAGCCTCGGGGCGGCCGGGGCCGGTGCGCCAGTCGCGCGCCTGCAGTTCGAATACAGTCCGGTCGAGCGCGCCGGGGCGCCGCGCCACGGCGTCGACCAACCGGTCGAGCCAGGCGTTTTCCTGGCCCTTGGGCACGTTCTCCATCAGCGGCATGGCCATGGGGGCGGTCCAGTCGTAGGCGGCCAGGAAGTCGTCCAGGTTCTGCGCGAACCAGGTCTCAGACTGCGGCTCCAGGATCGGCATGGCGAAGATGTTGCGGGCGGTCTTGATCTGGGGCCCGCGCACGGCGCGCACGCGCTCGGTCAGTTCGGCCGTGAAATCGACCAGGGCGCGGCTCTTCAAGCGCGTCCAGCGCTGCAGCGTGTCCGGGTCGGCGCGCAACTGGCCGATATCGCCGGGCAGGCCGGCGGCGCGGTAGGCGGCCAGCGCGCCGGGGCTGGCGTCCTCGAAGTCGGACAGCACGGCGTCATCGTGGAACAGGATGCCATCGAAGATGGCATGGCGCGCCAGGTCCTCGTACAGGTCACCGATGCGGGCGCGCGCGGTGGCGTCGAACGGCGACAGGCGGCGGTACTGGTCCGGATCGGGCCGCGCCTGGGCCTGGCCGGGCTGCCAGCGCGTGACGCGCGGGATCGAGGCGTCCAGGTCATAGGCCAGCACCGGCATCCAGGCATACACCATGACGTTGGCGCGGTTGTGCAACTGCCAGGCGGCGCGGTTGAACAGGTCGGCGCGCACCGGCAGCCAGCGGTTGGGGAAGTACACCGAACGCACCAGCCCGTCGCCGGTGGGATCCGAATACGCCTGCAGGAACACGGTGTTGATCTGCATGTCCAGGATGCGCTGCACCAGCTCGCCCAGGTTGCGGTCGGTCTGCGCCGGATCGGGGTCGTAGACGTAGTCCAGGTCGATGTGGGCGATCCGCATGAAGGGCGTGGCCTCCATGCCGACGACGCTGTTGGCGAACGGCTTGAGCGGCGGATCGCTGGCCAGCAGCATGCGCGGCGTGGACATCAGGCGCGCCAGCCGGCCAGGGCCGTCTTCCAGCGTGAGCGCCAGCTGGTAGCCGTTGTCGGCGGCGATGCGCAAGGTGCTGCCGCCCTCGGCGCCATAGGGCCAGACCCAGACGCGCGGCTTTTTACCGGTGACCTGTTCGATCTTGCGGCTGATGGCGCGCACGTCGCCGCCCATGCGGGCTTCGAACTGCGCTTCGCTTTCGTAGCGGCCGGTCTTGGCGTCGTAGGCGCGGATTGCCGCGGCCGGTTCGGTATTGCCTTGCGGGTTGGCCAGCGCGCCGTAGTGCGAGGCGTCGGTGTGCGCGGCGATCTCGACCAGGCCGGACTGCGAAATCGCGCGTATTTCAGCCCAGTTCAGGAAGCGTTGGCGCGGCTGCGGGCTGCCGCCGAAATCCACCTGCTTGTCGGCGGGGGTGTCCATCCAGGTGCCCACCGGCGCCAGCAGCGCCGGCCAGCGATAGGCCTTCAGGATCGGCAGGACGCGGGTGTAGAAGCTGCGGTAGCCGTCGTCGAAGGACAGCAGCACGGCGCGTTCGGGCAGCGGCTTGCCGCCCTGGCGCGCGGCCAGGATCTGGTCGACCGAGACGGCCTGGTAGCCGTTTTCGCGCAGCCAGGCCAGTTGGTCGACCAGGCGGTCGGTGCGCACGCTCAGAAAGGCCTGGTCGGGGTCTTCGTCTTCGACGTCGTGGTAAGCCAGGGCCAGGAAATTTCCCTGTGCCCAGGGTTGTTCGGCGGGCGCCACGGGCCGTTCGGACGGCGGCGTGTAGACCGGGATGTCCTTGGCGCAGGCGGTCAGCGCCAGGATGGCCAGCAGCAGCAGGGCAGCCAGCAGGAGTCGGATGGGTAGCTTGAGCAACATGGCGGTCTCAGAAGCGGTAGGCAAGGTCGAACACGATGCGCAGTTCGCGCTCGCGCTGGCCGTCGTACGGGCGGCTGATGCCGGTGACCATCGCGCCCATGTCCAGCACGTCGTTGGCGCGGTAGCGCTGGCCATAGCCCAGGGCGATGACGCCGCCGGTGCCGTAGCCCTGCTGGGTGTAGGTGCCGGCGCCGATCGTGCCGATCTGTTCCCAGGCGGTTTCGTAGCGGCGGTACAGCGTGTGCGTGACGCGCGCGCCGGGCAGCACCATCAGGTCCGAGCGCGGGTTGTAGTAGGGCGCGTCGTCGCGGCTGTTGCGCTGGGTCGACAGGTCCAGCGTCAGGTCGGCCTTCAGGTGCGGCGCGGTGTAGACGCGCTCGCGCCCGTCCAGCCCCAGTTCCCAGCGCTGGTTGCCGTCGGAAAAGCGCGACGGCGACAGCGACAGGGTCCATTCGCGCCGCTCGTTGGCGCGCCAGCGCACGAAGCCGGTCAGGCGGTTGGCCTTGATGTCGTTGGTCAGCGCCCGCAGCGGGGTTTCGCGCGACAGCACTTCGCCCGAACCGCCCACCTGCCAGTGGTCGTCGATGTCATAGGCGGCCGACAGCCGCAGGCCGGGCTTGACGCCGTGGCCGTAGCTGTGGGTCGAGACTTCGCCTTCGACCGTCAGGTCGCGGCCGCGCCATTGCACGCCGGTGCGCAGCCAGCGGTAGTTGCCGCGCCCCTCCTCGAAGTCGCCGGTGGCGTAGCCGCCGCCGCCGAAGGCGCGCCAGTTGTAGTCGATGGGCGGCGAATACAGCACCGCGTCGATGCCGAAGTCGCCGTTGCCGTTGACCGGGCTGTCCGAGGCCAGGCCGCGGTAGCCGCTGATGCGCAGCTCGGCCTTGTTGTGGACCTCCCATTCGCGCGCCAGGCGGCGGCTGGTGAGGTTCTCGGGCGCGCGCGCCAGGGTGTCGGCCGACAGCGCCTCGGCCTGGCGCCATTCCTGCAGGTCCATGGCGGTGAAGCCCTGGCCGTTTTCGACCTGCAGCGCGCGCGGCGCCAGGGTTTCGGCCATCTTCAGTTCGCGTTCCGCGGCGCGCGGCAGGTCGCGGCGGCGGTAGACCGAGGCCAGGTCGGCGCGCAGGGAGGAATTGTTGGGGGCGTTTTCGACCATGCCGCGCAGTTGCTGCTCGGCGGCGGCGGTGTCGTCGGCCTGCAGGCGCGCGGCCGCCACGGTCTGCTCGCCTTCCAGCTTCAGGTCGTTGGGGTTGCGGGTGGCCTGCCCCTTGAAATACAGCCAGGGGCTGTAGCCGGCGTCGATGGCGTCGGTGACCGCGCCGGTCTGGTCGAATTCCTCGGCCTCGGCCAGCGCGTAGTACAGGCCGGTCTCGGTGCTGAGGCGGTCTTGCGCGTCGTCGTCGCGGTTGGCGCCATCGGCGCCGACCTGGCGATACAGGTCGCGCGCCTTCTCGGGCTGGCGCAGATACAGATAGGCGGAGGCGACGTCATTGAGCGCGTAGCGCGGCACCGTGACGTCGCGCGCCCGCAAGGCCTCGTATTCGCTGACCACGTCGGCCATGCGGGCGCGGGCGTGCAGCGCATGCAGGCGGTCGATGCGGGCGCGCAGCACGTCGTCGCGGGCGGCATCGCCCAGGGCTTCCCAGGCCGGGATCAGCGCCTCGTAGCGCGCCAGCGCGCGGTCGGCGATGACGAAGCGTTCGGCCTCGGTCCGCGTCGGCATGGCCGCCAGCCGCACCTGCTGGGCCAGCGCGTCGCCTTCCAGGCGGCGCAACTGCGCGGCGTCGAACAGGTCCGGATGCTGGCGGGCCAGATCCAGCGCCGGCTGCGCCAGCCGGGCGCGGCTCAGCGCGGCGATGTATTCGCGCAGCACGTAGGGCGTGCCGGGCGCGATCGCCAGCGCCTGGTCGGCCTGGTGCAACGCCTCGTAGGGCTGGCGCAGGCGGACGTGGACGTAGCTCAGCGCCAGGCGGGCATCGGCATCGCGCGGCGCGCGCCTGCTCCAGGCCCTGCCGGCGGCCAGGGCGGCTTCGGTCTGGCCGGCGTCGGCCAGGGTCATGATTTCGCCCGCGGCAAAGGCGGACTGGTCGGGATGGCGCCGCAGGCCGGCGCGATAGGCCGACAGGGCCTCGGGCCAGCGGCGCAGGTCGCGATAGGCGCGCGCCACCGCCAGCTGGATATCGGCGGGCAGGGCGAGGGAGGGCGACAGCGTTTCGTAGGCGGCCACGGCTTCGGCGGGGCGGCCGGCCCAGCCGGCGATCACGATGTGGTCGTACACCGCCTGGCGGCCGGCCGCCGCGCCTTGCTGGCGCAGCATGGCCAGCGCCGGTTCGTAGTCGCCGGCGCGGGCGCGCGTGATCAGCGCGTCATAGTCGGCGCCCGGCGCCGCCAGCGCCAGGACGGGAGCGAGCAGCGCGCACGCGGTGAGGGCCTGCAGTCTCGGCCCGGTGATCCGCCGTCGCGGGTCCGTCATCAAGGCGGGCGGCGCCTGGCGGCCTGCCCGGCCCCTGGGGGGCGTTGTTCTTTTCAGCATCTGTAAATACTTCCGCAGTTGCGATGAGGGCGCTCGTGGCTCCGCCGGCCGGACGCGGGTGGGCGTTGCCGAAGGCGCGGCGCGGACGCGGGAAGGCGCCGGCGGCGAAGGGGAGAGCGTTTGGGTATTCACTGCGCGGCGCCCGCTGCGGGGACCTTCGCACTCGCGCGAGGGAGTGCATGGCTAGTACGCGCTACGCCCGTGGGGCGTGGTTGCGGCACTTCTGATGGCGCCGTCAACAGGCCGAACTTTATGGCTTTTCGGCGAAATCAACTGTCAATTAGTGCAAAGGAGGGACCGCGGCCGCAGGCCTTGGCGTATTCTCTGCGGGCGTACCGCACAACCGTCGTGGCGGTATGGCCGGCATTGGGACGGATCCCGGTACGGAACGTTGTGCGCGCGACGGAAATGGCGCGATGGTGCGCCGTGCAGGTAACAAAAAACGTCAAAAGTGCGGGTCTGTAACGTGTCCTCGGGCCCGCATCCGGTGCAACAGTTGTTCCAAGCGACGGCGACCGCCCAGGAGGGCGCAAGCCGGCAAAAACATGACGACTTCACTATTTTTCCTGGTGTGGGGCCTGGCCACGGCCCTGGCGCTGCCCCTGCTGCTGCCGTTCAATGCGCGCCGGGTGCCGGGCGTGCGCGCGTTCACCATCGCCAACGCGTTGGCGGTGCTGTCGCTGCTGGCCTACGCCTCGGCCGAGATCCTGCCGCCGGCCGTCTATGTGATGGTGTCGAATACGTCGTGGCTGGTCGCGGTGAGCCTGGTGTACGTGGGCGTGCGGCAGTTCTTCGGCTTGCGGCCGCAGGTCCTGCGCGTGGGCGCCGCGGCCGCGGTCGGCATCGCGGCGATGGCGCTGATGCTGTACGTCACGCATGACCTGGTGGGCCGCATGATGCTGTTTTCGGGCTACACCGGTGTGCTGATGGCGGCCACCGGCGCCGTGGTGTTCCGCCAGCGCCGCGGTATCCGCACGCCTGGCGTGATCCTGTATGTGCTGTTGTCGCTGTCCGCCCTGGTGGTGCTGCATGCCTTGCGCGCCGGCGTCTATGGCAGCGGCTGGGCGCAGGCCGCGTCGTTGCTGGAACCGGCGCCGTGGGGCCTGTTCTTCATCGTCTGCGGCTCGGTGACGGTGCCGGCGCTGTTCCTGGCATTGCTGTTGCTGATCCAGACGTCGCTGTCCGAACAGATGCAGGCCGCGCTGACCTTCGACAGCCTCACCGGCGCCTATTCGCGCCGCAGCATCCTGGATGAACTGGAGCACGAGCTGCAGCGCTGCGCGCGCAGCGGCGGCAGGCTGTCGGTGCTGGTGCTGGACATCGACCATTTCAAGTCGATCAACGACCGCCACGGCCATGCGGCCGGCGACGCCGCCTTGCGCCATTTCGCGCAGGTGGTGCCCAAGGCCGTGCGGGCCAGCGATCGCTTTGGCCGCCTGGGGGGCGAAGAGTTCGTCTTGCTGATGTACGGCTGTGATGCCGCGCACGCGCTGGTGCAGGCGCAGCGGGTCTGCGACGCCCTGCGCGATTCGCCGCTGTACCTGCAGGGGCAGGAATTGCGCATGACCACCAGCGGCGGCGTGGCCACGCTGCAGCCGGGCGATTCGGCCGATGGCATCCTGGCTCGCGCCGACCTGGCGCTCTACAAGGCCAAGGAGCTGGGGCGCGACCGGGTCGAAATGGCCTGGAGCGCGCGTGCGTCGGGCCGCCCGCAGGCGGCCCGGGAGGAAGAGGCGGCCGCCGAGGCCGCCGAACCCGCCAAGCTTACGGCTTGAGATGTTCGATGAAGAACTTTTCCATGGCCGCGTAGAACTCGAATTTGTTCTCGTCGTTGTGGAAGCCGTGGCCTTCGTTGTCCTTGACCATGTATTCCACCTCGACGCCGCGGGCCTTCAACGCCTTGACCATCTGGTCGCTCTCGTCCTTGTTGACGCGCGGGTCCTTGGCGCCCTGGGCGATGAACAGCGGCGTCTTGATCCTGTCGGCGTGCAGGGCCGGCGAGGTCGCCGCCAGACGGTCCTTGTCGCGCACCGGGTCGCCGACCATGTCCTGCATCTTGTCCAGCATCGGCTTCCAGTAGGGCGGAATCGACTTCATGAACGTGAACAGGTTGGACACGCCGACGTAGTCGACCGCGGCCGCGTACAGGTCGGGCGTGAAGGTCACGCCGGCCAGCGTGGCGTAGCCGCCGTAGCTGGCGCCGTAGATGCCGATGCGCTTGGGGTCGGCGATGCCCTGCTTGACCAGCCACTGGACGCCGTCGGTGATGTCGTCCTGCATTTTCAGGCCCCATTGGCCGAAGCTGGCTTCCCAGAAGGCGCGGCCGTAGCCGGTGGAGCCGCGGAAATTCATCTGCAGCACGCAGAAGCCGCGGTTGGCCAGGAACTGCACCTCGGGGTTGTAGCCCCAGCCGTCGCGCGCCCACGGGCCGCCGTGCGGGTTGACGATGCACGCCAGGTTCTTGGGATCGCGCCCGGCCGGCAGCGTCAGGTAGCCATGGATGGTCAGGCCGTCGCGGCTCTGGTAGCTGATGGGCTGCACGCGCGACATGTCGGCCTCGGGAATGGCCGGGTTGATGTCGGCCAGCTTGCTGAGGGTGTCGGCGCGCGCGTCGTAGATGTAGCGCGAGCCCGGCGTGCGGTCGTTGTAGGCGGCGACGATGAACTTGTCTTCATCACGGTTGGCGCCCTGGATTGCGAACTGGTAGCCCTCGAGCTGGGCTGACAGTTTCTTGAACAGGGTTTCGGTCTCGGCGTCGAAGAACTTGTATTGCGGCTTGTCGGTCTGGTACGAGGCCACCGTCAGCACGCGGCGCTTGCGCGAGAAGCCGGCGGCGTCCAGGTCGACCGTGTCCGGGGTGAAGATCTCGTCTTCCTTGTCGGGGCTGGCCGGGTCGATCACCACCAGCGCGAGCTTGTCGCGGCCGCGGTTGGACAGGGCGTAGAACTTCTTGTCGTCGAAGGTGAAGAAGGCCGGGCTGACGCTGGTGCGGTAGTCGGTGGTGAAGAGCGGACGGAATTCCGAGGCTTCGTCGTCGCGGTAGAGCAGGGTGGTGTTCAGGCCGTCGCTGGTGACGGCGGCGCGCACCTTGCCGGCGTGGTCGGTCTGCCAGCCGACGATGTTGCCGGGGTTCTGCGCCACCAGCACGCCGGCGCCGGTGTGCACGTTGACGCGGTAGACGTCGAACACCTGCGGGTCGCGCTGGTTGTGGCTGATGAGGATGTGGTCGGGGTCGTCTTCGAGGTCGTCCTCGATGCTGGCGCGCACGCCGTCGTACGGGGTCAGGTCGGTGACCTTGCCGGTCTTGGCGTCCACCGCCAGCACGTGGAAGTTCTCGTCGCCGCCGAAGTCCTTCTGGTAGAGCACCACGTCGGCGCCCTTCCAGAAGAAATTGCTGATGTCGCGGGCCGACTCGCTGGTCAGCTTGCGCGGTTCGCCCACCGGCTTGCTGCCTTCCAGGGGCTGGACGTAGATGTTCATGCGCGGCGGCTTGCCGTCGACGCTGGTGGGCTGCATGAAGCCGAGGGTCTTGCCGTCGTCGGCCAGGCGGAAGAAACCGCGTTCCGGATTGCGGAAAAAGTCCTTCAGGGGGTAGGCCCGGGGCGGCTGCGCCGCGGCGCTGGCGCCCAGCGAGGCGCCGACGATACCGGCGGCCAGGATGGTGTGTTTCATGAATGAGAGCAAGGCATACCTCCGACGATTCCACCCGGCCGCGGGCGCCGCCGGACTACCGGTCGATAATGCCATAGCCGCGGCCGGGGTGTCGAACCGGCCGGGCCACTTATGCCGGTAGTCCGTTTGCGGGATAATCGCGGCTATCAATCTGGAGAAACACATGGTTCGGAATCTGGTCGCGGCCTCGGCGCTGGCCCTGGGCCTGGCGGGCTGCTCGCTGGGTATTTCGCAGAACGGCTCGTCGCCGCACAGCGAATTCAAGGCGCCCGTCGCGTTCAAGGACGCCTACGCCACCACGCTGCGCCAGGCCAACGCCTGCCTGCGCAGCACCGACGACGCCTATCGCGTGGTGTCGAGCCTGGACGAAAGCGCCCAGTCCGCCGTGGTGCGGGTGCTGGCGCCGTACAGCGACAGCGAAATGACCCGGGTCGACCTGAAGGCGGCCGGTCCCAAGGCCACCGACACCCGCATCGTGATGTGGGGCAAGGGCACCTGGGACGCGGCGGCGATGCGCGCCATGCAGGACGCGATCGTCTATGGCATGAGTTCGTGCTCCAGCTACATGCCGCTGGACCCGCGGCCGCCGGTCAAGCCGTCGCGCGATCTGCCCAAGTAAGGGCGTAAGGGCAATGGCGGGCCTTGCGGCCGCATCGGGCGACGGCGGCCGCAAGGCCCGCCGCCCGTTCAGTCGCCGCCCGGACGGCGGCGGATGATCTTGAAGGTGGCGGTGGCGCGGGCCACCAGTTCGCCGTCGGCGCGGCGGATGTCGCCTTCACAGAAGGCGATCGACGCGCCGCGGCGCAGGCAGCGCGCCTCGATCACCAGGTCGCCGGTGCCGGGCGACAGGAAGGTGGTGTTCATGTCGATGGTGGCCATGCCCTCGGTGGCATCGGCCGAGCCGCGCGCCGCGGCGCTCAGGGTGAAGTCCAGCACGCTCATCAGGGTGCCGCCGTGGACGTCGCCGCGGCTGTTGGTCAGGTCCTGGCGCCACGGCAGCGACGTGCGGGCATAGGCCGGCGCGATCTGTTCGGGCACCAGGCCCAGGAAACTCATGAAGGGAATCGCCAGGCCGAAATACTCGCCCGGAGCGGGAGTTGCGGTTGCAGTCATGGAAGCGGTCACGCGGGGAAGGGGAAAGATGGGGATTTGCCGGTCATAATATCCACTTTTACGCCGTTCGCCGGGCCCGGCCCCCGCGCCGGGGCGATTTTTCCGGTGACCGTACATTTCGCGCCCGCTTGCGCGCCGATGCGCCCTCCGGGCACCCGTTTTCCACCGCCATGAGCGACGCCAGCCGCAAGATCGTACACATCGACATGGATGCCTTCTATGCATCCGTGGAACAGCGCGACAACCCCGAGCTGCGCGGCAAGCCGGTGGTGGTGGCGTGGACCGGGCCGCGCTCGGTGGTGTGCGCGGCGTCGTACGAGGCGCGCCGCTTCGGCGTGCATTCGGCCATGTCGGCGGTGCGCGCCCAGCGCCTCTGTCCGCAGGCGGTCTACGTGCCGCCCGACTTCAACCGCTACCGCGAGGTTTCGCGCCAGATCCGCCAGATCTTCGGCCGCCATACGGACCTGATCGAGCCGCTGTCGCTGGACGAGGCCTACCTGGACGTGACCGTCAACAAGCTCGGGCTGCCGTCGGCCACCGAAGTGGCGCAGGTGATCCGCCAGCAGATCCGCGCCGAAACCGGCCTGACCGCGTCGGCCGGCGTGGCGCCCAACAAGTTTCTGGCCAAGATCGCGTCCGACTGGAACAAGCCCGACGGGCAATATGTGATCCGCCCGTCACGGGTGCTGGAGTTCCTGCAGCCGCTGCCCGTGCGCAAGGTGCCCGGCGTGGGCAAGGTGATGCAGGCGCGCCTGGAGCAGTTGGGTATCCATACGGTGGGCGACCTGGCCACGCACGCCGCGCAGGAACTGGAGCATTACTTCGGCCGTTACGGCCGGCGCCTGTACGAGCTGGCGCGCGGCATCGACGACCGCGAGGTGCAGACCGACCAGCCGTTGCAGCAGGTGTCGGCGGAAACCACGTTTTCGGAAGATGTGCGGCTGGAGGCGGTCGGCGAGGCTCTGGACCGCATGGCCGACAAGGTCTGGAGCCAGGCCTTGAAGAAGGGCGCGCTGGGCCGCACGGTGGTGCTCAAGCTCAAGACCGACCGCTTCCGCATCCTGACGCGCAGCCAGACCAATCCCAATCCGCCGGCCTCGGCCGCCGAGCTGGCGACCATGGCCCGGCTGTTGTGCGAGCGGGTCGACCTGCCGGCGCAGACGCTGTACCGGCTGGCGGGGGTCGGCATGAGCAATTTCGCCGATCCGCAGGAACAATCACGCCAGCCGGACCTGTTCGGCGGGGCGTTCTGACTTCAGGCGAGCCTGGCCTTGACCTGCTGCGACAGCGCGGTCATGTCGGCGCGGCCAGCCAGCGACTGCTTGAGCAAGGCCATGACCTTGCCCATCGCGGGCGCGCCGGTGACGCCCTGGGCGGCCACTTCGGCCAGCGCCGCGTCGATGGCGGTGGCCACTTCCTCGGGCGTGGCGGCCTGCGGCAGGAACTCCTGCAACACCACCAGTTCGGCCTTTTCCTGTTCCGCGGTTTCGGTGCGGCCGGCCTGTTCGAACGCGGCGATGGACTCGCGGCGTTGCTTGACCTGCTTTTCGATGATGGCGGTGATTTCGGCGTCGCTCAGGTCGCGGCGCTCGTCCACTTCCTTCTGCTTGACCGCGGCCAGCAGGAAGCGCAGGGTGGCGAGACGCTCGGTGGCCTTGGCGCGCATGGCGTCCTTGACGGCGTCGGAGAGGCGGGTCTTGAGCGTAGCGGTGCTCATGGGGAAACCTTTGTGTTGTTGCGTCAAAACGGCAGTGTAACCGTGGCCGGGCCATCCCGCGATGGCATCCGGGTCGGGCGGGCGGCCGTCAGGGCCAGCGGCGGAATACCAGCGAGGTGTTGATGCCGCCGAAGGCGAAATTGTTGTTCATGACGTATTCGTGGCTCATGTGGCGGCCCTCGACCAGGTAGTCCAGCTCGCCGCAGCGCGGATCGACGTGCCGCAGGTTGAGGGTCGGGGCGTACCAGTCGCTGCGCAGCATTTCGATGCTGAACCACGATTCCAGCGCGCCACAGGCGCCCAGCGTGTGGCCCAGATAGCTCTTTTGCGAGCTGATGGGCATGCGGTTGCCGAACAGGCCGTGGGTGGCCTCGGTCTCGGCGATGTCGCCCTGTTCGGTGGCGGTGCCGTGGCCATTGACGTAGCCGATCGCCTGCGGCGGCAGGCCGGCGTCGGCCAGGGCCAGTTCCATGGCGATGCGCATGGTGCGGGCGTCGGGACGGGTGATGTGGGTGCCGTCCGAGTTGCTGCCGAAGCCGACGATTTCGGCGTGGATGCGCGCGCCGCGCGCCTGCGCATGTTCCAGCGATTCCAGCACTAGCATGCCGCCGCCTTCGCCGATCACCAGGCCGTCGCGGTCGCGGTCGTAGGGACGCGGCGTGAGGCCGGGCGTGTCGTTCTTCTGGCTGGTGGCGTACAGGGCGTCGAACACCATGGCTTCGCTGGGGCAGAGTTCTTCGGCGCCGCCGGCCAGCATCAGCGCCTGGCGGCCGTAGCGGACCGCCTCGTAGGCGTAGCCGATGCCCTGGCTGCCCGAGGTGCAGGCGCTGGAGGTCGGAATGATGCGGCCCTTGAGTTCGAAGAAAATGCCGATATTGGCCGCGGTGGTGTGCGGCATCATGCGGACGTAGGAGTTGGCGTTCAGGTCGTCGGTGACGCCGTTGAGCAGCATGTTGCCGAAGGCGCGGATTTCGGCGGTGCTGCCGATCGACGAGCCGCAGGCCACGCCCATGCGGCCGTCGGCAATGCACGGATCGCCCAGCAGGCCGGCGTCGTCCAGCGCCTGTTCCGCCGCGCGCACGCTCAGTTGCGAGACCCGGCCCATGCTGCGCAATTGCTTGCGGGTCCAGTGCGCGGGCGCCTGGAAGTCCTCGATCGGTCCGGCCAGGCGGGTGTTCAGCTCCTGGTAGCGCGACCATTCAGGCATGGCGCGGATGGCGCTGCGGCCATCCTCGAAGGCGCGCCGGATGCCGGCCCAGTCGGATCCCAGCGCACTGATGCCGGCCATGCCGGTGACGACGACGCGATGCATCAGCACAGTCCTCCGTTGACCGCGATGACCTGGCGCGTGATGTAGGCGGCCCCCGGCGACATCAGGAACGCGACGGTGGCCGCGACTTCCTCGGGACGGCCCATGCGTTGCGCGGGCACGGCCTTCAGGATTTCCTCGACCGGCACGTGGGCGTCGATCATGTCGGTGTCGATCAGGCCGGGCGCCACGCAGTTGACCGTGATCTGGCGCTTGGCCAGTTCCACCGCCAGGGCCTTGGCGGCGCCGATCAGGCCGGCCTTGGACGCGCTGTAGTTGACCTGGCCGCGGTTGCCGATCAGTCCCGAGACGGAGGCCATGCAGACCACGCGGCCGGGCGCGCGGCGGCGGATCATCGGCATCGCCAGCGGGCCGAGGACGTTGTAGAAGCCGTCCAGGTTGGTGCGCAGCACCTGGTCCCAGTCGTCGCCCGTGAGGGCGGGGAAGGCGCCGTCGCGGGTCAGGCCGGCGTTGAGCACGACGCCATAGTAGGCGCCGTGGGCGTCGACGTCGGCCTGCAGCACGGCGGCGCATTGCGCCCGGTCGGCCACGTCGAACTGCAACACGCGCGCCTGGCGGCCGCGGGCCGCGATTTCGGCCTGGACCGCCTCGGCCTGGGCGCGTTGCTGGCGGCAATGCAGCACCAGGTCGTGGCCGGCGTCGGCCAGGGCCAGGGCGATGGCGCGGCCGATGCCGCGGCTGGAACCGGTGACGAGAATCGGGGCGGCGCTCATAGGGGAGGCTGTTCCTGGATGAAAACGTTGGGATCGTCGGGCTGGTAGACGTTGAGCCGGGCGCTGGCCAGCGGGCCGGCGTCGTCGCGCAGCTCGCATTCGAAGACGCTCATGCCGCTGGCGTCCATGAACCCGCGCTGCACCTGGATGGTCAGCGTGGCGCCGGCCGGCAGGGCGTCGACCTGGCAATCGTAGCGGCGCGTGCCCAGCAGGAAGCCGAGCTTGACCGGCGCGCCGGCCAGCCGGGCCTGGCAGCCGGCCCAGGCGCCGATGGCCTGCGCCATCAGTTCCAGGCCGAGCCACGGCGGCAGCGAACCGTCGGGCAGCGAGTAGGGGCCCGGGCGGATCACGGCGCGCGCCCGCAGGCTGTCGGCGTCGTGGGCCAGCACCTCGTCGATCAGGATCATGTCGCCGGCGTGCGGCAGCAGGCTGGCGATGGGCCAGGTCGTCATGCCGCCGCTCCCAGGACCAGGCAGGTGTTGTTGCCGCCGAAGGCGAATGAGTTGCTCATCGCCAGGCGCCGGCGGCCTGGCGCGTAGCAATGTCCGGTGGTGCTGAAATCCAGCCGCGGCAGCGCCGGGTCGGGCTGGCCGTCCCAGACGTGCGGCGGCAGCCGGCCCGCGGTATTGGCGGGCGACAGGGTGATCCAGGCCAGCGCCGCTTCCAGCGCCCCGGCCGCGCCCAGCGCATGGCCCGTCAGCGGCTTGGTGGAGGCGCACGGCACGCCCTGGGGAAACAGCGTGTGCACGGCCAGGCTTTCCATCGCGTCGTTGTGGGCGGTGCCGGTGCCGTGCAGGTTGATCCAGCCGATGTCGGCGGGCGCCACCCCGGCGGCGTCCAGGGCGGCGCGCATGGCGCGCAGGGCGCCCGCGCCGCCGGGCTCCGGCGCCGACATGTGCCAGGCGTCGGAACTGGCGCCGCCGCCCAGCAGGGCCACGGCGTCGTCGGCGGCGGCTTCGCGCTGCATCAGGAACAGCGCGCCGGCCTCGCCAATGTTGATGCCGCGGCGGTTGGCCGAAAACGGCAGGCACAGGGCCTCGTCCACCGCGTCGAGGCTGGCGAAGCCGTTGATGGTCAGCCGGCACAAGGTGTCGGCGCCGCCGCAGACCACCGCGTCGCACAGGCCCAGGGCCAGCAGCCGGCGCGCCGACAGCAGCGCGCGGGCGCTGGAGGTGCAGGCGGTGGACAGGGTGTAGGCGGGGCCGGTCGCGCCCAGCCAGTCGGCCAGGAACGCGGCCGGGGACGACAGCGCCTGGCGGCGGTAGTCGTAGTCGCGCGGCCACGCGCCATTGGCCGCCAGGGCCTGGAATGCCGGCGCATTGTCGTTCACGCCCGAAGTGCTGGTGCCCACGATCACCGCCACGCGATGGGCGCCGTGCCGCGCGACCGCGTCGCGCAGGCGCGCCTCGATCTGCAGGGCGGCGGCCAGCAGCAGCTGGTTGTTGCGGCTGTGGTGATGCGCGGGCAGCGTGTCGGCGATGCGTGGCAGCGGCCCGTCCACGCCACCCAGCGTGAGCGCGCGGTCGGCCAGCCAGCCGGCCTGGCGGCGCATGCCGCGGGTGTCGCCGGCGAACGCGGCGCGGGCCACGGCCTCGATGCCGGCCCCGAGTGCGCAGACCACCCCAGGCGGGCTCAGCCAGGTGGTCGTCATGGCCGCTCTCCGAGCGGCGCCACCCGCCATACGGTGCCGTCACCGGACTCGATCTCGAGCGTGCCGGCCGCGGCGTCTCGCGGCCAGCGGACGCGCCACCGCGGTTCGCCCTGGCGCAGCAGTTCGCGTTGCGGGCTGCCGTCGGCGGCGGCCGTGGCGCGCCAGGCGCCGACGCCATAGGCCGCGTCCAGGTCGTCCAGGGGCGTCCAGGCGAACACCAGCGCGGCGAACAGGTCGCGCGCCTGGCCGTTGGGGCGCAGGAAGCCATCATTGCGCCAGCGGCCGTGTTCCAGTATCTGCCGTGCCTGCGGTATGCCCAGGGGGTCGAACAACGACCAGCGCGTGGCGGCGGCTTCGCGCTGCACCACCAGCAGTGTGTCCTGCGCGGGCTGGCCGGGGCGCGACTGGGCCACGTGCAACTGGCGCGGCAACGCGAACGCGGGCGCCGCCGAGGGCGTCGGCGGCGCCCCGGCGCAGCCGGCCAGCAGGAAGGCCAGCGCCAACGCGGCGCGCGAGATCCCGAAGGCGGGCGGAAGGGAAAGGCGGGCAGGAATCATGGCAGGGTTGGCCGACCGCGGGGCGGCGCGCACGCGGCGCCGTGGTCCGGCAAGCGCGGGCGCCGGCAAAGGGGGCGCGGTCGGCGTGCCCAGTGTACCCGCCGCGGACCAGGCTGCGCGGGTCGCGGGGCGCAGGCCGGCAGCCGGTGCGCCGGCTTCACGTCGCGTCCCCGGCGCCGGATCCGCGCCGCGGCTGCACCCAGGGCGCCCACAGCAGCGAGAATCCCACGCCCAACGCCACCGCCAGGCCGAAATTGGCGATCGCCGGCGTCCGGCTCACGGCCAGCAGCCCGAACGACAGCAGGGTGGTGAGGGCGCCCAGCATGATGCCGACCAGGCTGGCGGCCGCGCCGGCGACGCGCTCGAACATGAAAATGGCGTAGTCCACCCCGATCGCCGACACCAGCAGCAAGCCAAACAGGCTGAAGAGCGTCAGCGGCTGGCCCAGATAACCCAGCGCCGCCAGGCTGCAGGCGGTGGCGGCCAGCGGCACCGCCAGGATGCGCCAGGCGGCCGCGCGTCCAAGCGTCAGGCACAGCAGCGCCGCCGCCACCAGGTACGAGAGCAATTTGAGTTCGGCGGCCTCGACGCGGGTGGCGCTGAACATGCGGTTCAATTCGCCGCTGCGGTCCACCAGCGTGACGCCGGGCGCGGCCTGCGCGATGGCCGTGAGCGCGGCGGCATCGCGCAGGCCCAGCAGGGTGATCATGCCAGCCACTTCGCCGTCATGCCGGCCCAGCCAGAGCGTGCGCCAGCGTTCGCCGATCTGGCCTTGCAGCGCGCTTTCGAGCGGGATGGGCGGCAGCGCCGCCAGCGCCCGCAGTTCCTGTCGCAAGGCCGCTTCCGGCACGCCGATATCGGTCAGCGCGCGCCAGGCCTCGGGCCGGTCCGCCAGGTTCCCCAGCGCATCGGCGAAAGCCTGCTGGTCGGCCTGCGGCGCCACCCGCTGGCTCAAGGCGGTGTAGGCCCGCAGCCCGCCGGCGGCGACCAGCGCATCCAGCGCCTGGCTGACACGCGCCTGCCGCCGCAGCAGTTCGTCGGCGTCCGGCGCGCGCACCAGGAAGAACTGGCTGGTCGGCACGAAGCCGGTGATTTCGCCGATCTGGCGCGCCTGTTGCAGCAGCGGCGCGGGCAGGCTCAGCCATTGGCGCAGGTCGTCGCGGATGTCCAGGCGGCCGATGCCGCCGGCGGTGACCGTGGCCAGCAGCAGCGCACCGCTCCACAGCACGGCGCGGCGCCCGGCCAGGCGGGTCCGCGCGCGCAGCGCGGCCTGCGCGAAACGCAGCAGCGGTGGCCAGGGACGGGGCTCGAAGCGCGCCAGCCACGCGGGCAGCTGGCACACCGTGCAGGCATAGGCGCCGAGCAGGCCGGCGGCGGAGAACACCGCGGTCTGGGTCAGCGCCGGAAACGGCGTGAAGGCCAGCGCGACATAGCCGACCAGGCTGGCCGCCAGGCTGATGGTCAGGCCCGGCAGCACCCGCCGCAAGGCCGGCCAGGCGCGCCAGTCGGGCATGCCGTAGCTCTTGCCCAGCCAGTGCATCGGGAAGTCGACGGCAACGCCGATCAGGCTGGCGCCGATCACCAGCGTCAGCGCGTGAATGGAACCGAACACCGCGACACAGGCGACCGTGCCGGCCAGCAGGCCGACCGCCACCGGGACCAGCGCCAGCAGGGCCAGCCAGCGGCGCAACGCCAACAGCAATACCAGCACGATGCCGGCCATGGCGATGGCGCCGATCCAGCCACTTTCGGCGGCGGCCTGGGCGCGGCCGGCGGCGGCATAGAGCGGGCCGCCGGCCACCAGCAGGTCGGCGCCGGCCAGGGCCTGGCGATCCTGCGCGATCTGCGCTGCGATGCGGCCGGGATCGGCGCCGTCGAAGGCGTCGTCCCGGGTGCTGGCGCGCACCAGGACCCAGGCGCGGCCGCCGCTTTCGGCCTGCAACGTACCCGTGGCCACATCGTATTGCACCGCGCCGCCGGGACGCAGCGCCTGTTCGGCGCGCCGCGCCAGGCCGAACAGATCCTGGTCGACCGATACCGCGCTGGAGGCGGCGAACGGGTCGACCAGTTCGCGCGCGCGCTGGCGCGCGTAACCGGCCGGGTCGGCCAGCAGTTGTTCGCGTTGCGCCGGCGGCAGCAGCGCCAGGCGATTGGCCAGCAGGCGCGCCCGCAGATCGGGCAGGTCGACGTCGATGTCCACTTGCACGGTCGCGAACAGGCCGCTGCCCTGCCAGCGTTGCGCCAATTGGCGCGCGGCCGCGGCGCTGTCGCCGTCGTCGCGGGCCGCCACCAGCGCGATCAATTCACGGCTGAGCGGCTGCTGGACGCGGGCTTCGGCCAGATCGCGGGTGGCGTCGGCCGGGGCCCGCGGCACCAGTTCCATCAGGTTGGCCGATACCGGCCAGCCGTGGCGGCACTGCCAGGCGCCCAGGGCCAGCACCAGCAGCAGCCCCAGCTTGAACAGCCGTGGCAGCCAGCGTTCAATCGGCGAAGGCACGCTGTTCCTCTGGCGTCAGGGCGTCGGCGGCGGACGCGTCGGTCATCTGCAGCACGCTGCGGTCGCCCTGGACTTCGCGCAGTTCGATGCGGTCGACCAGCTTGCCGCCGTTGATCTGGATGTTCTCGAAGATCTGCCGCAGCAGCGCCGAACGCGGCAGCAGCACCAGCTGCCAGGCGTCGGCGCCGCCCGTCAGCGTCAGGTCGAAGTTCTCGCGCAGGCCGCGGGTGTCGCCGGCCAGCACCGCCAGGAACAGGCGGTTTTCACGGCCGGCGCCGGCATGCTGCGGCAGCGCCTGCCAGGCGCCGTCGGGGCCGCGGCGCGCGATGCCGTCGGCGCTGATGCGCAGGTCCTGGGCGATCGGGCTGCGCAGCAGCCACAGCAGGCCGCGGCCGGCGGCCAGGGTGAAATCGCCGCGGCTGGTCAGGGGTTGCGGCAGCGAGCGCAGGAATTTCTGCTGCACGAAATGGCCGCGGACCACCGGGGTGGCGCGCAATTGCCGTTGCAGGTCGTCGAGATCGAAAGCCCGCGCGCTCCAGGGCAGGACGGCCAGCGCCAGGCAGATAAGCAGGCGTTTCATGCAGGCAACTCCAGCGCGTTGCGGACGGGGTGGTCACGCATCGTCTTTCCAGAAGGGAAAGAAATTGAACCATTGCAACGGCGCCTGGCGGCACTGCGCGCCGAGGCGATCGGCATAGCGCTGGGCCCAGCGGGCGATCTCGGCCTGGCGCGTGGCGCGGGTCCATTCGACGGCGTCCGCCAGGCGCTCCATCGACATGCGGTGGCGCGCGCCATGGCGGGTGCAGAACAGCAGGTTCACGGGGCAACGCAGCAGCCCGGCCAGCAGCCAGGGGCCCTGCGGCAGCAAGGCGGCATCGCCCAGCAGTTCGACCTGGGCGCTGCGATCGCCCTTGAGCGGCACGCGGTCGCCGGCGATTGCCAGCCATTCGCCGCGTTCCAGGCGTTGAGCCAGGTCGAGCATGACGCCGGCATCCAGTTCGCTGACCTGGATCATGCGCAGGCCGCCGCCGGCTTCTTCCAGCAGCCGGCCGAAGTTCACCGCGTGCCGCGTATGCACCAGCACGTTCAAATGGAGCCGGCCGGACTGCTCGGCCAGCGCGCGGCAGACCTCGATGTTGCCCAGGTGCGAACCCACCAGGATCTGGCCGCGGCCGGCGCCCATCTGCGCCTGCAGGCCGTCGGGGTCGTCGATGTCCAGGTCCGCCAGGGTGATTCTGCCTTGCCACACGTCGAGCTTGTCGAGCAGCGCCTGCGCGAAGGCCAGGTACTGGCGATAGACCGGGAAGGGCGTGGGCAGCGGCGCGGCCAGCGCGCCGCCGCGCGCCAGGCGCCGCTGGTAGGCGCCGATGGCGCGCCGGGCGCGCGGTCCGAAGACATAGAAATACAGCACCACCAGCCATATCACCGGCGCCACCGCGCGCCGGCCGATGCGGCGCGCGGCCCACGCGGTCAGGCGCAGCAGCGCGGGGTTGCCCCGTTCGCGTTGGCCGGCCCAGTGCGGATCGGCGGCTGTCATGGACGCGGTCCCGCGGTCAGGCGGCGCAGCAGCAGCGCCGGCGATCGCGCCAGCATGCCGAAGAACAGGCGCGCGTGCATGCGGCTGATCAGCAGGTTGTCGCGCAGCGCCTTGAAGTGCGAAACGCCGCCAACCGGGTAGACGACGCGCGTGGGCAGCCAGGTCATGGGCACGCCGCGCCAGTGCAGGCGCACCAGGATGGCGATGTCGAAGTCCATGCGGCGGCCCACCTGCGCGCCGTCGATCACTCGCAGCACGGATTCGAGCGGGTAGATACGGAAGCCGCACATGGCGTCCGGGATGTCGAGCGACAGGGTATTGATCCAGACCCAGACGCGGGTCAGCCAACGGCCGTACAACCGGCTGCGAGGGACGTCGCTGCCATAGCGCGGCGCGCCGCAGATGACGGCCGCGGGCCGCGCCCGCGCCGCCTCGGCGAAGGCAGGCACATCGTCCAGCGCATGCTGGCCGTCGGCGTCGACCTGCAGCGCGTGGGTATAGCCCAGGCGCCGCGCCGCGCGCAGCCCGTCCTGCACTGCCGCGCCCTTGCCGCCGTTGCCCGCGCGCCGCAGCAGGTGCGTGCCTGGCAGGGTCGCCAGCGCATCGAGCACGGCGGCGCAGTCGGGGGCCGACCCGTCGTCCACCAGCACGCACGGCAATCCGTGCGCCGCCAGTTGCGCGTGCACCGCCGCCACGGTGGCGCCATGGTCGTAGACCGGGATCACCGCGCACAGCCTATGCGGCGCCATGGCGGTCTCCGTGCAGCACGCGGCCCGACGAGCAGGGCTGGTCGCCCAATGTGTAGGTGAAGTACAGCTTTTGCTTGCCGGCGTCCCAGCGCAGGGTGAGTTCGGCCGTGTCGCCAGGCCGCAGCAGGCGCTGGAACTTGAGCGCCTCCATGCCGGCAAAGCGCAAGGCCGGCTGCAGGTCGCGCTGCGCCAGCGCCATGGCCCAGCCGATCTGGGCCACGCCCGGCACCACCGGCGCGCTGGGAAAGTGGCCGCTGAAGTGCGCCAGGTCATAAGGAACATCGATACGGTAGCGACATTCGCCGGGCCCGTCGGCCGGCAGCGGCGCGGCCGCCGGTTGGCGCGGGCGCGGGCCGGCCGCGGCCTCGAAATCGGATTGGGTCAGCTTGCCCTGGCTGTTGTACGGCAACTGGCGCAACAGCCGCCAGCCGCGCGGAATGGCCAGCGATTCGAAACCCGTGGCGAGGTGGCGGCGCAGGGCGTCCACCAGCGCGCGCCGGCCCTGGTTGCGCAGGATGTGCAGGCCCGCCGGGCTCAGCGCCACCAGCGCCGTCAGGCGCGGATTGCCCGCGACCTGGCCCACGCGCGCCTCGGTCACCCAGGCATGTCGGGCCAGCGCCTGTTCGAGCATGGGCAGGGCGACGCGTTTTTCCTCGATCTTGACGATGCGGTCCAGCCGGCCCAGCAGTTGGAAACCGCCTTCGACCATCTCCGCGGCGTCGGCGGTCAGGGTGTCGGCGGCGTCGATCCATGGCGACGCCACGCGCAATGCGCCGCGCGGGTCCAGGCCGACTTCGACGCCGGCCAGGGGCTGCCACGGGTCCGCGCCGCAGCGCCAGGCGATCGATCCGGTTTCGGAACTGCCGTAGATGTCGATGGGGCGCTGGCCCAGCTGGCGGCCGATATGCTCGGCCACGTCCGGCGGCAGCACCCCGCCCGCGCAGTACAGGCGGACCAGCCGGCCGCGCAGGCGCGATCCGTCGAGCCGCTCGCCCAGCCGGCGCAGCAACGCCGGGCTGGCGATCCAGGTGAAAGTGGCATGGCGCAGGCTGGCCTGTTGCAGTTCTTCGGGATAGAGCCGTTGCGGGCGGTCGATGAGGCGGCCGGCGCACAGCGGCCACAGTACGCGATAGGGCAGGCCGTACATGTGCTGCGCCGACACGCTGCCGAGTACCGGGCCGCCGTCGTCGGGCCACTGTTGCCGCAGCGCCTCGACCTCGCGCATGAGCTGGTCCCAGCTCTTGCCGACGGCCTTGGGCGCGCCGCTGGAGCCGGACGTCCACAACACCAGCCGCTGCGCCGGATCGAGGACGGCGGGCGGCAGGGCCAGCGCGTGCTGCAATTGCTCCAGGCGCCATGCCTGGCACGCCGGAGGCAGCGCCGCGGCGTCGCTCAACCAGATGTCGGCATCGAGCGCGGCGCAGGTGTCCGGCCGTACGTCGGCCGGCAGCACGGCGGTGATGCCGGCCCGCCCGCAGGCGAACAGGGCGATGGCGAGCGCGACGGCATCTTCGAACCAGAGCGCGGCGCGCCGCGCGCCGCGCGCCTGCAAGGCGCCGGCCACGGCCAGGCATTGCGCGGCGAATTCCCGCCGCGACAGCGCCGGCTCGTCCGCGACCCGCGCGTCGCCGGCGGGCGCGGCCTGCGGCAGCAGCAGGTGTGTGAGCGCGGTCCAGGCCACGGTTCAGGCCGCCTTGGCCGCGGCGGGACGCAGCAGCCATTCCGCGCCCATCAACAGGCCCATCAGCACGTAGCTGATGGCGCCGTTGTAGGCGGTCCACCAGCTCCATGGGCCCCAGGCGGCGAGCATCGCCGCGACCGTGCCGTTGATGGCGAAAAAGCCGCACCAGACCCGGGTGACCGCGCGCGTGTAGCGCACCCCGGCGGGGGGCAGGTCGGGGTGGCGCAGGCGCGCCAGGCGTTCGACCACGGGGCGCCCGCGATGCAGGCTGGCGCCAAAGAGGACCAGCAGCATGCCGTTGACCATGACCGGATACCAGCGCAGCCAGTCCGGCGAATTGGTCGCCGCCAGCACCACGCAGAACGCGACCGCGGCCAGCGGCAGCAGGCGCCCGCCCGGTTCGCCGCCGCGTCCGGCCGCCAGGCCTCGCGCCAGCCACAGCAGGGCCAACGGCAGCGCCAGCCAGGCCGCGCTGACCCGCCCCAGCGTCGCATACACGACGAAGGGATAGGCCAGGCCCGCCACGGCCAGCACGCACGCCACCCCGCGTTTCATGCGTCGGCGTCCTGTTGCTGCTTCTGGTACATGGCCTGCACCACGTCGTCGACGGTACGGACGCTGCGAAAATCGTTGGCGTCGAGCTTGCGGCCGGTCTTGCGGCGCACCTGGTCGATCAGGTCGATGGCGTCGATGCTGTCGATCTGGAGGTCGGTGTACAGGTTGGCCTGCGGCGTGATGCGTTCGAGCTCGACCTCGAACAACTCGTTGAGCGTATCGCGCAGCGTGTTGTAGATTTCCTCGCGGGTCTGCATAGTCAATTCCATTGGCTCAGTTGCGGCGCTGCGCCGCGACGAATTCGGCCAGGTTGGCGATGCTGGCGAAGTGCTCGCGCATATTGCGCGTTTCGGGGTCGATGCTGATGCCATAGCGCTTTTGCAGCGCCAATCCCAGTTCCAGCGCGTCCACCGAGTCCAGGCCCAGTCCGTCGCCGAACAGGTTGGCCTCGCGATCGATGTCGTCGGGGCCGATATCTTCCAGCCCCAGCGATTCGATGACGAGCGTCTTGAGCTCAGTTTCCAGTTGATTCATCCCGTTCGGGCTCCACTTGCGGCGCTTGTTGCGCGTGTTCGTTGTCGGGCCCGGCGGCGGGCCCAGGGGCGCCGGCCGCCGCGGCGGGTCGCGTCAGCTCGGCTTCGAAATAGGCATGCAGATAATCGTTCATCCTGCGTCCGGCGATCGGCAGCGGATGCGCATCGGACCAGGTGGCCGGATCGAGGTCCTCGCCCACCTGGATGGTGTATCGCATGCGGCAGGGCGGGATGCGATACCAGGGTTCGCCCTTGGTCAGGCTGCGCGGATTCATGCGGATCACCACCGGCGTCACCACGCGCGCGCCGCGCAGCGCGATGGCGCAGGCGCCGCGATGAAAGCGCGGCAGGCTGTCGGGCGGGGTGCGGGTGCCTTCCGGGAACACGATCAGGGTCTCGCCAGCGCGCAGCACGGCGGCGGCGCGGTCGAACATGTCGAAGCTCTCGTCGTTGGTGATATAGCCGGCGCTGCGGATGGGGCCGCGCAT
The DNA here is from genome assembly GCF_003184165.1 of Achromobacter sp. RW408. NCBI lineage: Bacteria > Pseudomonadati > Pseudomonadota > Betaproteobacteria > Burkholderiales > Alcaligenaceae > Achromobacter > Achromobacter sp. RW408. The sequence continues at coordinate 811,362 of NZ_QHHO01000049.1, read as the reverse complement.
GAACGGATTGCGCGCCAGGCCGTGCTTGACGATGCAATTGGCGTTGCCGACGTGCCCCACTAGGAACACCACGTCCAGCAGGGACGGGTGGTTGGCCAGGATCATCTGGCCGGGACGGCCCAGGCGCTCGGCGCCCTTGAATTCGACCGTCAGGATGCCGACCCGCACCATGAAGCGGATGAAGCAGCGGAAGGTGCCGTTGAGCGCCCGGCGCGCGCGGCGCTGGCGATCGGCGGCGCTGCCGGGAATCAGCCGTTGCGGCGGAAACACCAGCAGCCGCAGCAGCAATCCGCCCACGCCGAACAACGTAAAGGCCATGCCGGTGGCGAACAGGCGCCACAGCCAGAAATCCTGGCGCGCTTGGGGGGCGGCGGGCGTCATGCCGAGCGGGTCCAGAGCCAGTGGCGGCCGCGGTTGGCGTGCAGCCAGCGCGGCGTGCGCAGCGCCAGGTGGCGCAGCAGGTTCAGCGCGTTGGGCCAGCCGGGCGCCGCGCTGTCCGCGGCCGTGCCGCCCGGGCACGAGGCCGGGTCGGCGCTGTTTTCGAGCCGCCAGTCGCACCCCGCGCGCAGGCGAAAGGCCGCCGCGTAGGAAAAGGGCACGTCATCGATCCATGGCGAATAGGGCGCTGGCGGGCGTTCTTCGGCCAGCACCACCAGCACGTTGTCGTGGCCTTCGGCCAGCAGCAGGCCGGCCTCCAGGAACGCGAGTTCCAGCCCGTCTTCCTCGGCCGACAGCGCGACCGACTCGTCGGTTTCGCGGCGTATGATGGACCACTGTCCGGCGATGGCGTTGTGCACCGACAGGCCGAACGCGGTGGGCGACAACGGCTCGCCGGCCGCCAGCGCCTGCAGCAGGCCGAAACTGCGGGTGGTCTCGCCGTGCCGCGATGCGAATACCAGCGGCATGGGCGGCTGGCCGGCGGCCACCGGCCAGGCGCACTCGAATACCGCGCGCGCCATCGGGCTGAGCCGGCGGCGCTGCATCGGCGGCAGGAATTCGAGGCGCGGCGGGCTGGGTTCACCAACGGGACAATAAGGATGTTCAGCCCAGTGCAGCCAGCTGCCCGCGTCTTGCATACCCGATGTCCAACCCTGCCATTGCGCGATGGAGAAGGTCAACATAGCGCGCGATCTTACACCGATCGCAAACCCTGAAATTATTCAAAAACGTCACTAAAAAACTTAATTTGTCCCTTATTTTGGTTTTTCCTGATCGACGTGCAGCCCGACCGCATTGACGCCAGCCGGCTCTCCCTTTCCTTGTGGTGGGCCGACGAAGGCGCGGCCGGCGCGTATCGGCCCCAGGCCCTGTCGCCCGAGGATGCCGCGCGCGCCGCGGCCATACGCTCGCCCAAGGCAACCCGCGACTGGCGGGTCAGCCGCGCATTGCTGCAGTGCGTGCGGGAGGCGATGCCGGCGCCGCATACGCTGTCGCTCAGCCACAGCGGCGGCCGCGCCCTGTGCGCGCGGGCGCCGGCGGACTGGGCCGTGGGGGTCGACCTGGAACGGATGCGGCCGCGCGCCACGGCCGCCCTGGCCGACTGGATCTGCGACGAGCCCGAACGGGCCTGGTTGCGGCAGGCGGACGGCGCCGTCCGGCTCGAGCGCTTCTACCTGTTGTGGACCCTCAAGGAAGCCTTTGTGAAAGCGGCCGGCCTGGATTTTCCGGCGGACATGGCCGCTGCCGGCCTGGCGCCGGACGCGTCGGGGCAGGTGGAGCTGCGGCCCCCGCCCGGCCACTGGAACGCGGCGGCCTGGCGGTTGGGCGCCGACTGGATGGCGGCGGCCGTGTGGCGCGCCGACAGCGGCGGGGCGACGCGCATCGAGTGGCGCGCGGCGCTCTCCTGCGCATGGCCCGAACGGCGCGAATTGGGCCGCTGGGCGGGGCGCGGCGCTTGAGCGCACGGGCGGATTTTGTGCGCCGCACTTAAATATGTATTATTAATGCATGTTTAAAAAAGGATGGCTTCGGCGCCATCCGCAGCGCAAGGAGCAGTCGATGTTGAGCCCGCAAATCCGCGCCCTGGTCAAAGCCACGGCCCCGGTCCTGAAAACCCATGGCGTGGCGCTGACCCGCCATTTCTATGCCCGCATGTTCCAGCACAATCCGGAACTCAAGCACGTCTTCAACCAGGGCCACCAGGCGGGCGGCGAGCAGCAGCAGGCGCTGGCCGGCGCGGTCGCGGCCTACGCCGAGCACATCGACGATCCCTCGGTGCTGGCGCCGGTGGTGACGCGCATCGTCCACAAGCATGTCAGCCTGGGCATCCGGCCCGAACACTACCCGATCGTGGGCAAGCACCTGCTGGCGTCGATCCGCGAGGTGCTGGGCGAGGCCGCCACCGATGAGCTGGTCGACGCCTGGGCCGCCGCTTATGGACAGCTGGCCGACATGTTGATCGCCGAAGAGGCGCGCCTGTATGTGGACTCGGCTACCAAGCCGGGTGGCTGGACCGGCTGGCGCGCCTTTCGCGTGGTCGGCAAGCAGCCCGAAAGCGCCGAGATCACCTCGTTCTACCTGGCGCCCGCCGACGGCGGCGAGGTCCCGGCGTATCGCCCCGGCCAATATGTGTCGGTGCGGGTCTACGTGCCCGAACTGGGCCTGATGCAGCCGCGCCAGTACAGCCTGTCGGACGCGCCCGGCCAGGGCCGGCTGCGGATTTCCGTCAAGCGCGAGGCGGGCGGCGCGCAGAACCCGGCCGGGCGCGTGTCCAACGCGCTGCACGACCATCTGCAGGAAGGCGGGGTGCTGGACGTGGCGCCGCCGCAGGGCGATTTCCACCTGCGCGAGGACAGTGACGCGCCCGTGGTGCTGCTCAGCGGCGGAGTGGGGCTGACCCCCATGGTTTCCATCCTGAACCACCTGGTGGCAACCGACGATCCCCGCCAGATCCGCTTCGTGCACGGCTGTCGCAACAACGCGGTGCACGCCATGAAAGACCACGTCAACACCATCGCCGCGAGCCGCGGCAACGTGCGCAAGGCGGTGTTCTACGAAGAGGTCGGCAGCGGCGACCGCAAGGGCCACGATTACGACCACAGCGGCCGCGTCGACCTGAACGCCATCCGCGACGAGGCCATCGTGCCGGGCGCCGACTACTACCTGTGCGGCCCGTCGGGCTTCATGCGGGCCCAGCGCGAAACGCTGCTGGCGCTGGGCGTGGCGCCCGAGCGGATCCACGCCGAGGCCTTCGGCAGCGGCGGCGCGCCGGCCTGACCGGTGTATCCTGGCGGCCATGCAACTGACCCGATTCACCGACTTCGGCCTGCGGGTACTGATGTACCTGACGCAGTGCCGCGACCGGCCCGCGGCGGTCACCATCCCGGAGATCGCCGCGCGCTTCGACCTGTCGCGCAACCACCTGGTCAAGGTGGTGCACTTCATGTCGCAGCGCGGCTGGGTCAGCACGGCGCGCGGCAAGGGCGGCGGGCTGGCGCTGGCGCGCCCGGCCGCTGATTACCGCCTGGGCGACCTGGTGCGTGAACTGGAGCAGCAGGGGCCGCTGATCGACTGCCGCGAACCGCCCTGTGCGCTGGACGGCGCCTGCCGCCTGTCGGGGGTGCTGGCGCAGACCCTGCAGGCGTTCTACGAGGCGCTCAACGGCTATTCCCTGGCCGACCTGGTGCGCGATCCGACCGCCGCCGCCATCATCAAGCTGCACCGCGCCGCCTGATGGCCGCGCCGACTGCGGCGCCGGCCGGCGTAGCCCGGCCGTGACGCCAGCCCCCGAGGGTCGGGGCCATGACGCCGGACCATGAGGGCGGGTTATGGGTGCTGGGCCTTTGGTGATTTGCGATCATCCGTCCCCCGCCTCAGAATAAGACCGTTGCCATTTTCTTATTTGGATGCAGGGTATGCGCGTTTGCGTAATCGGTGCCGGAGTCGTGGGCGTCACCTCCGCGTACTTCCTGGCGCGCCAGGGCCATGACGTCGTGCTGGTCGACAGCCACGCCCATCCGGCCGAGGTGTCCAGCTACGCCAATGGCGGCCAGCTCAGCTACAGCTATGTCGCGCCGCTGGCCGGGCCGGGCGTGCTGCCCAGCGTGCCAGGCTGGCTGCTGCGCGAGGATTCGCCGCTGCGCTTCCGGCCGCGGCTCGATCCCCACCAGTGGCGCTGGTGCCTGAGTTTCGCGCTGGCCTGCCGCGCATCGGTGGCGCGCGAGTCCACCGCGCAATTGCAGGCGCTGTCGTTCCTCAGCCGCGATGCCATGCATGCGTTGCTGGAGCAGGAAAGCCTGGAATTCGGCCATCTCAGGAACGGCAAGCTGATCGCCTACCGCAGCCCGGCCTTGCTGGACAAGGCGCGCGCGCTGGTGGCGTACCAGGCCGCCCATGGCGCCGAACAACAGGTGCTGGACGCCGCCCAGACGCTGGCGCGCGAGCCGGCGCTGGCCGGCATGGGCGCCAGCCTGGCCGGCGCCATCTACACCCCCAGCGAAGAGGCGGGCGACTGCCGCCAGTTCACGCTGGCGCTGTTCGAGCGGCTGCGCGGCCTGTCCAACGTGCAGTGCGCCATGTCCAACCCCGTCGCCGGCCTGCAACGCGAAGGCCGCCGCATCGTCGCCGTGCGCACGCAAGAGGGCGATATCGGCGCCGACGCCGTGGTGCTGGCCACCGGCATCGGCACGCGCGCGCTGCTGCGGCCGCTGGGACACGATGTGCCGCTCTATCCGCTCAAGGGCTACAGCCTGACCGTGCCGCTGGCCGATGACGATGCCGTGGCGCCGCGCATCAGCGTCACCGACTACGAACGCCGCATCGTCTACGCGCGGGTCGGCGGCGTATTGCGCATTGCCGCCATGGTGGACATCGGCAGCGAAGGCGCGCAGATCGATCCGGCCCGCATCGCGCTGCTCAAGCGCCAGGTGCGCGAGGCCTTTCCGGCGCTGGACCTGGAGCAGGCCATTCCCTGGGCCGGACTGCGCCCGGCCACGCCCACCGGCAAGCCGCTGATCGGGCGCAGCCCGGCGGCCGACAACCTGTGGCTCAATATCGGCCAGGGCGCGCTGGGATTCACGCTGGCCTGCGGCAGCGCCGCGCTCCTGACCGCGCAGATGGACGGGCTGGAGGCGCCGCTGGACGCGCTGCCCTTCCGGCCCTGATCGCGGGCTGTCCCTTTTGCGATGGTTGCTGCCTATTCATCGGCAGACGGGCGCTTCACCGCTCAATAGGATATCGGCCATCCGCCCCTGCGCCCCGCGCGCGGGCGGTGGCCGATTCCCATTTCCGCGAGTGACCCCATCATGTCCTACCTGTTTCCATTGTTCGCCATTCTGTTCTGGGCGGGCAATGTCATCGTTTCCAAGATGGCGGCCAGCGCCATCTCGCCCACCGCCATCACGTTCTACCGCCTGATCCTGGCGCTGGCGATCATGGGGCTGTTCACGGCCGTGCCGGTGTGGCGCAACCGCAAGACCATCCTGCGCCACTGGCCCAAGCTGGCGCTGTATGGCGCCCTGTCGTCGGCGGTGTTCCAGGCGCTGTCGTACCGCGCCGCCGAAACCACCACCGCCACCAACATGGCCATCCTGACCGCGCTGATCCCGCTGCTCAGCATGCTGCTGAGCGTGGTCATCCTGCGCGATCCGCTGACCCTGGGCATGGCGGCCGGCGGCGCGCTGTCGTTCCTGGGCCTGCTGTATCTGGTGGGGCAGGGCGACATGCTGAGCGTCTTCCAGCATGGCATCCACGTCGGCGACGGCCTGATGCTGATGGCAGCCTTCTCCTATGCGCTCTATGGCGTGCTGCTGCGCCACTGGAAGGTGCCGGTGCCGGCCTGGCAATCGACCTTCGTGCAGTCGATCTTCGCGCTGCTGTACATGCTGCCGTTGTACCTGCGGGTGCCGGCCGCGCAGGCGGCGCTGGACATGAAGACGATTCCGCTGATCCTGTACGCCGGCATTTTTTCGTCGGTGCTGCTGTCGTTCCTGTGGATCGAGGGCGTGCATCGCCTGGGGCCGAACCGCTGCAGCATCTTCATCAACCTGCTGCCGCTGTTCACCGCGCTGGCCGCGTTCGTGCTGCTGCGCGAGCAGCTGCGTTCGTATCACCTGCTGGGCGGCGCCGTGACACTGGCGGGCGTGCTGTTGGCGCAGACGGTGCAGCGGCCGCTGTTCGGCCAGGGCCGCGCCGCCGCGCAGGCCTGCGGCAAGGCGTGACGGGCGCCGGCGCGGTTCACTCCCGTTCAAGACGGGGCGGGGGCGGCGCCGCATAGTGGCTCTCTTTGACCGGAGAGCCCATGAGCCTTTTCCAGAAAACCGCCATTGCGCTGGCGCGCAGTCCGGGCGCGGGCCGCGCCATGCGCGCCCTGGCCACGCGCAGCTCGCTGGCGCGCCGCTTCGTCGGCGGCGCGGATATCGCCGAGGCGGTGCGCACCGCCACCCGGCTGCGCGAGGTCCACGGCATCCGCGCGTCGCTGTTCTACCTGGGCGAGTACGTGGCGGACCCCGAGGCCATCGAGCACAACACGCGGCAGGCGATGCAGGCCTGCGCCGCGCTGGGCGGCGCGGGGCTGGACGTGCATGTCTCGATCGACCCTACCGCCATCGGCTACATGCGCGACGATGCGCTGGGGCGCGAGAACGCCCGGCGCATCGCGGCGGCGGCGCGCCAGGCCGCGGGCGGCGGGCGTGACTGGGTGGTGCTGGACATGGAGGATTCGGGCCTGCGCGAGCGCACCTGCGCGCTGCACGCCGAACTGCTGCGGGACGGGCTGCCGGCCGGCCTGACGCTACAGGCGCGCCGCCGCCGCACCCTGGTCGACCTGGCCCAGGTCGTCGGCCAGCGCACCTCGTTGCGGCTGGTCAAGGGGGCGTTCCCGGAACGCGCGCTGGATCACGCGGGCCGGGCCCGTATCGACCAGGCCTACCTGGACGCGGCCACCCTCATGCTGACGCCGCGGGCGCGCGACGCCGGCTTCCTGCCGGTGTTCGGCACCCATGACGACCGCCTGGCCGGTGCCGTGATGGCGCTGGCGCGCGAGCAGGGTTGGGCCCCCGATGAGTTCGAATTCGAGATGCTTTACGGCGTGCGGCCCGATTGGCAGCTGGCGCTGCGGCGCCTGGGCTACGCGGTCAGGGTGTACCTGCCGTTCGGGGCCGACTGGTGGCCCTACGCGGTCCGCCGCGTGGGCGAAAATCCACGCAACGCCTGGTTGCTGGCGCGCTCGCTGGCCGCGGACGGCGAGTATTTCGGGTAGCCTGTCGTATTGGCCGGGCGTGCCGAGGCGGCACCCCGAGCGTTCCGGACGGGCGGTTTTTCCATGGCGGTTTCCCAACATATCTGGCATTGCGGCGCGGAGCTGCCCGGCGACGTGCTGATCGCCGACCTGCGCGCCTACCGGTACGACGCGCATTTCCACGACGCCTGGTCGATCGGCGCGATCGCGCGCGGGCGCTGCGCCTTCACGGTGCACGGCCGTCCGTTCGAGGCGGGAGAGGGCGACCTGGTGGTGATCGCCCCGGGTCAGGTGCACACCGGCGGCACCTCGGCCGGCCTGCTCGCCTACCGCATGGCATATATCGAGCCGGCCTGGTTCCAGCAGCATGCGCGGGCCCTGCGCGAGGACGGGCTGGGCCTGCCAGGGCCGGTCATCGGCGACGCGGCCTTGTGCGCGCAATGGCTGGCGGCGCTGGCCCCCGACGACACCGATGATGCGGTGCGCCGCGCCCAGTTGTCGGCGGCCCTGTTCCGGCTGCTGGCGGCGCATGGCGCGCCGGCGGGCGGGGCGGCCGAAGCAGCCGATGATGCCGGGCCGATGCCGGCCCGCTCGAGCGGCTCCGATCCCGCGGCCCCGCCGGCCCGGGCCGTTGCCGACGTCTGCGAGCTGTTGCTGCAGCGCATGCGCGCCGATCCGGCCTGCGCGCCTGATCTTGAGGCGCTGGCGCGGGCCGATGGCCGCCATCGCAGCACGCTGGTCAAGCAGTTCGCGCGCCGCTATGGCCTGCCGCCGCAGGCGTGGCTGCGCAACTGGCGGGTGGCGCGCGCCCGCGCGCTGCTGCGCGGCGGCCTGCCGCTGGCCGAGGCGGCGCTGGCCGTGGGCTTTGCCGACCAGGCCCACCTGACGCGGGTATTCAAGCAGGTGTATGGCAGCCCGCCCGGCGTGCTGCGCCGGTCCGCGGCCCGCAAGCGGGCGCAATGACATTCCTATGGATCATGTAATGGGCGATGAATGATCGGTTGAATCGGCCGATTTGGCGGGATTTAATCGACTCATGCGGTGGCTGTTCGCGCCATGTTGATTGATTGGGAGGAATGTGAAATGGATTCGCAACGCATCGCGCTGCGCGCCGCGGACGGGGTGGCGCTGGGGGGATATGCATGGCGGCACGCCGCTCCCGATCCGGCCGGGCCGCGGCCCGTGGTGGTCATCAACGCCGCCACGTCGGTGCGCTGCCGCTACTACGCGCGTTTCGCGGCCTACCTGCACCAGCACGGCTTCGACGTGCTGACCTACGACTACCGTGGCATCGGCGAATCGCGTCCCGCGTCCCTGCGCGGTTTCCAGGCATCGTGGATGGACTGGGGAGAAAAGGACTTCGAGGCGGTGCTGGGTTATGTGCGCAGCCATTTCCCCGGCCAGCCGGTGGACGTGGTGGCGCACAGCATCGGCGGTTTCGTCACCGGCCTGGCGCCCTCGGCGCGCGGGCTGCGCCGCATTTTCACCATGGGCGCCCAATACGCCTACTGGCGCGACTACGCCGCCGGGCAGCGCCTGCGCATGCTGGCCAAATGGCATGTCGTGATGCCGCTGCTGGCGGCGTGCCTGGGTTATTTTCCGGGGCGCCGGCTGGGGTGGCTGGAAGACACGCCGCGCGGCGTGGTGCGCGACTGGAGCTTCATGGGCCCGCGCTTCGAGGGCCGGGGCGGGCCGGATCACCGCGTGGCCGCCATGGCGGCGGTGACGGCGCCGATCCTGGCGCTCAGCGTCACCGATGACGAATTCGGCACCGAGGCCGCGGTCGGCCGGCTGCTGGCGTACTTCACCGGCAGCGCCCGCACCCATCTGCGCCTGGCGCCGGCTGCGCTGGGATTGGACGGGATCGGCCACTTCGCTTTTTTCCACGAGCGTTTTCGCGACACGCTGTGGCCGATCGCGCTGGGCTGGCTCAGTCGCGGCGAGCATCGTCTGGCGGGGGCGACGCCCATACGTTGTGACTGCGTGGCGTCTCTAGCCGATAGTCCGAGTATTTCCGCGTGAAGAACTCGGCGCCCAGCGTCTCGGCCGCCCGCAGCGGGTTGCGCGGATCCGCCGCGATTTCGCCGCGGCTGTTGCCGGCGCCATGGACCACGCCGACGAAATCGGCGTGGGTGTAGCGGGCGAATTCCTGCACCTGGTGCACCACGCCCAGGATCGCGCCGGGATAGGTTTCTTCGGAGGCCACGGCCAGGGCCAGCCGCTTGCCGGCCATGCGGGCCTTGACCGCCTCGGGCTCGGGGCCGCTGCCGGCGTAATGCGTGAACGAGCGATCGAAGAACGCCTTGGTCTGCGCCGACATGCCGTACCAGTAGAGCGGGGTGCAGAACAGCACGCCGTCGGCCGGCAGGAAGTGTTCCAGGAACAGCTCGGCGTAGCGGTCGTCCGGCGCGGACGCATGGCGCAGGTCGGGCAGGAATCCCTTGATGTAGTCGTCCAGGAACAGCAGGGTGGCGTTGCTGCCGGCGGCCTGCGCGCCGCGTTGGGCCGCCGCGCCGAGCGCGGCGCTGTTGCCGTCGCGGCGGGGGCTGCCGGCCAGGATCAGCAGGCGCTTGGATTGATGATCTGAATTCATGTATGGATGCCTCGGTGGGTGGAATATGTGGAACGAACAAAGGAAAATTTACGCACCCATAGGCATCGGGACAAACGATGATTTCTTGGCTAAGATGAGTTCAATTCATCTGGATGGCCTGCCATGTTCGCCTCCCTGCCGGTTACCGCCTTGCGCGCCTTCGAGGCTGCCGCGCGCTTGCGCAGCTTCAAGGCGGCCGCGGCCGAACTGTCGGTGACGCCGACCGCCGTTTCGCACCAGATCAAGGCGCTGGAGCGCCACGCCGGCGTGGCGCTGTTCGATCGCGTGCCGCAGGGCGTGCGCCTGACCGACGCCGGCGCCCGGCTGTTCGCCAGCGCGCACGGCGCCTTGCTCGACATCGCCCAGACGCTGGACGCGTTGCGGCCGGCCAGCGCGGCCGGGGCCCTGACCCTGTCCACCACCCATTCCTTCGCGGCGCTGTGGCTGGTGCCGCGGCTCGGCCGCTTCTACCAGGCGTATCCGCAGTACCAGTTGCGCCTGCAGGCGCAGGCCGAGACGATCGACCTGTTGCAGGACGCCAGCGTCGACGTGGCGATCCGCTACAGCCGCCAGCGCTATCCCATGCTGCACGCGGCCTGCACCCTGCACGAGCGTTTCGGCGTCTACGGGGCGCCCGCCGTGGTGGCGCAGGCGCGGCGCGCCCGGCCCGCGCTGGTGACCGTGCGCTGGCGCGATTCGGCGCTCTACGACGAGGGCTGGCAGCAGTGGTGCGCGGCGGCCGCGTTGCCGGCCTGGCGCAAGCCGGCGGCGGTGCACGCCTATGCGGAAGAACACTACGCCTTGCAGGCGGCCATCGCGGGGCAGGGGCTGGTGCTGGCCAGCTCCGTGATGGTCTCCGACAGCGTCGCGGCCGGCACGCTGGTGCCGCTGCGCCCCGAGGTCAGCGTGGCGGGCGCGGCCTACACTGCCCTGTGCGCGCCGGGGCGCGAGCGCCATCCTCCGGTCAAGGCGTTCCTGGCATGGCTGCGGCAGGAATTCAAATAGGGGGTATCGACATGTGGAAGAGCGTGGCGGGCATACGCGACACGGAGGGACGCGCATCGTGAACCGGTTCCATGAAATGAGCGTTTTCCTGGCGGTGGCCGAGGCGCAAGGGTTTGCCGCCGCCGCCCGCAGGCTGGCGATGTCGGCCCCCACGGTGACGCGCAGCGTCGCGGCGCTGGAGCGGCGGCTGGGCACGCTGCTGCTGGTGCGCACCACCCGCAGCCTGCGCCTGACCGAAGCCGGCGAGCGCTACGCGGCCGATTGCCGCCGCATCCTCGAGGCCGTGGAGCAGGCCGATGATGCCGCCGCCGGCGCGATGGCCGCGCCGCGCGGGTCGCTGCACATTACCGCGCCGGCGCGCTTTGGTGAACTGCATGTGATGCCGGCGGTGCTGGGCTACCTGCGCCAGCATCGCGAGGTGTCGGTGCGCGCCTTGCTGGTGGACCGCGTGGTGAACCTGCTGGACGAAGGCGTGGACGTGGCGGTGCGCATCGGCGCGCTGCCCGATTCCACGCTGACGGCGGTGCCGGTGGGGCAGGTGCGGCGCGTGGTGTGCGCCTCGCCCGAGTTCCTGCGGCGCCACGGCACGCCCGACAACCCTGACGCCCTGGCCCGTTTTTGCACCATCACCGCGGCGATGGAGGGGCGCGGCTCCCAATGGCGTTTCCTGCAGGACGGCCAGTTGCGGCGCCTGCCGCTGGAATCGCAATTGACCGTGACGTCGTTCCAGGCCGCGGTGGCGGCGGCGTGCGAAGGCTGGGGCCTGACCCAGGTGGTGTCGTACCAGGTGGCGCGCGACCTGGCCAGCGGCGCCCTGCGGGTGGTGCTGCGCGACTATGAAACCCCGCCGCTGCCGGTGCACGTGGTGTTTCCGGAGGGGCGCAAAAGCTCGGCCAAGGTGCGCAGCTTCGTCGATTTCTGCGTCCAGGCGCTGCGCCGCGACCTGGCCGCGCTGCCGGCGTGAATTCTTTCACCGGCGGCAATGGTGTCTTGCGCGGCGTGGCTGTTCACGGGCGCGCGGCGAGGGTCCAACATGAGGGCCTGTTTCCGCTTCCGAGATGCCGCCATGTCCGCCGCTCCCCTGACGTTCTACGGTTTTCCCCTGTCCGGCCATTCGCACCGCGTGGCCCTGATGCTGTCCCTGCTGGACGTGCCGCACCGCCATGTCGAGGTCGACCTGCGCGGCGGCGCGCAGAAGCGGCCTGAATTCCTGGCGCTGAACGCCTTCGGCCAGGTGCCCGTCATCGACGACAACGGCGTGGTGGTGGCCGACTCGACCGCCATCCTGGTGTACCTGTGCAAGCGTTACGGTGGCCAGGCCTGGCTGCCCGAGGACGCGGTTGGCGCGGCGGCGGTGCAGCGCTGGCTGTCGGCCGCGTCCGGTCCGCTGGCCGGCGGCCCGGCCGCGGCGCGGCTGGTGACGCTGTTCGGCGCTCCGTACGACGTGCCCGCCACGCTGGCGCGCGCCCATGCCCTGCTGGCGGTGATGGAGCGCGAACTGGCCGCCACCGCTTACCTGGCCGGCGCGGCGCCGACCATCGCCGACGTGGCCTGCTACACCTACGTGGCGCACGCGCCCGAGGGCAATGTGTCGCTGGCGGCGTATCCGCAAGTGCGCGAATGGCTGGCACGGATCGAGGCCTGGCCGCGCTTCGTGCCGATGGTCCAGTCGCCGGTCGGCCTGCGCGCCGCCTGAATGCCCGCGGCGCCACGCTGCGCAAGGAGCCGGCCATGAGCCTTCCCCCTCTCGACACCCCCGCGGCCCCGGCCGCGCCCTGGCACGCGGGCGAACGCCAGTTGCAGGCGCACATCGGCATGGCCGAGCGCATGGCGCAGGTCGGCGCCAAGGTGATCCGCGACTACATGCCGGACCAGCATCGCCTCTTTTTCGCGCAACTGCCGTTCCTGGTGGTCGGCGCCGTCGACGGGCGCGGCGATCCCTGGGCCGGGGCGCTGGAAGGCGAACCCGGTTTCGCCCTGTCGCCGGACCCCGTGACGCTGCGCGTGGCCGCCATGCCGGACGCCGACGATCCGCTGGCCGATGGCCTGGGGCCGGACCGGCCGCTGGGCCTGCTGGGAATCGAACTGCACACGCGCCGGCGCAACCGCATGAACGGACGCATCGCCGCCTGGGATGGCAAGCGTTTCGACGTGGTGGTGGCGGAATCGTTCGGCAACTGTCCGCAGTACATCCAGGCGCGCGACTTCCATTTTTCGCGATCGCCGGCGTTGCGTTTTCCCGGGCCGCCGCGCGAGCGCACGGGACTGGGCGAGGCCGACAGGGCGTTGATCGCGCGCGCCGATACGCTGTTCGTGGCGACGTACGCCGACACGGACGTGGCCGGGCGTCGCGTCGACGTCTCGCACCGGGGCGGCATGCCGGGGTTCGTGCGCATCGACGGCGACACGCTGACGATCCCGGATTTTTCCGGCAACCGCTTTTTCAACACGCTCGGCAACATGGTGCTCAATCCGCGCGCGGGGCTGCTGTTCATCGACTTCGAGCGCGGCGACGTGCTGCAGGTGTCGGGCCGCGCCGAAGTGGTGCTGGACAGCCCGGAGATCGAGACGTTCGCCGGGGCCGAACGCCTGTGGCGGGTGCACGTGCGGCGGGTGCGGTCGCGGCCGGGGGCGCTGGCCCTGCGCTGGCGCTTCGGCAACTATGCGCCGACCGCGCTGGCCACGGGGCAATGGCCGGGCGCTTCGGGGCAGGGGCGTTCCTAGGACGAAGCGGCATTCAAAGACGCCGCGCCCAGGCGCGCCATAGGGCGCCGGGCTAGGCGCGGTCGCCGCCGACGCGGCGCACGACCGTGTCGTCCGGCGCCAGCACGCGGCCGTCCTGCGCCCGGATTTCCAGGCGTTGCACCGCTTGCCCGCGCTTGCGGTCGATGAGCGTGGAGTGCGGCTCGGCGGGGCCGTAGTAGTGGTCTTCGCCCCACTGGCGCAGGCCGACGATGACGGGAAACAGCGCCTGGCCCTTTTGCGTCAGCACGTATTCCTGATAGGCGCTGCCGTCGGACGCCGGCACGGCCGCCAGGATGTCGTGCGCCACCAGGGTGCGCAGGCGGTCGCTGAGGATGTTCTTGGCCACGCCGAGGCTTTTCTGGAATTCACCGAAGCGGCGCACGCCGTCGAACGCGTCGCGCACGATCAATAGCGACCACCAGTCGCCGATGGCGTCCAGCGCGCGCGCCACCGGGCAGGCGGCGCCTTCGAGACTGGTGCGTTTGACCATATCGTCCTGACCTTTGCCGACGTTCGCGGCGGGGGGAATTGCGAATTTTTGGTTGCATTATAAAACCTGTGCGCCTAGCATTCTGGTTTCGTTATAAAACCATTTGAGGCCGTCATGCCTGACCGATCCGATTCATCCGCGGCGCCTGCCGCCGCCATTGCTCCAACCGAATCCGCCGCGCCCCTGCCCACCGCCGTGGTGCTGCTGCTGGCCGTGGCCTGCGCGGTGAGCGTGGCCAACGTGTACTACGCGCAGCCCCTGCTCGACGCCATGGGGCGCGAGTTCGGCCTGGACGAGGCCGCGGTGGGCATCATCGTCACCGCCACCCAGCTCGGCAGCGCGCTGGCGCTGTTGCTGGTGGTGCCGCTGGGCGACCTGCTGGACCGCCGCCGCCTGATGCTGGCGCAGTTGGGGCTGCTGGTCATGGCGCTGGTGGTGGTGGCGGCGGCGTCCGCCGCGCCCTGGCTGTTGGCCGGCATGCTGGGGCTGGGCCTGCTCGGCACCGCCATGACGCAGGGCCTGCTGGCCCTGTCGGCGGCGCTGGCGGCCCCGGCCGAACGCGGGCGCGTGGTGGGCGCGGCGCAGGGCGGGGTGGTGATCGGCCTGCTGCTGGCGCGCACGCTGGCCGGCGCCGTGGCCGACCTGTGGGGCTGGCGCGCGGTCTACCTGGTGTCCGCCGGCCTGGCGGCGGCGCTGGCGCTGGCGCTGAACCTGTGGCTGCCGCGCCGCGCGTTGCCGACGGCCAACCTGCGCTATGGCGCGCTGCTGCGTTCGCTGTTCACGCTGCTGGCGACCGAACGGGTATTGCAGGTGCGCGGCATGATCGCGCTGTTGATGTTCGCCGTCTTCAGCGCCT
>NZ_QHHO01000049.1:793549-796486 GCF_003184165.1 Achromobacter sp. RW408 | reverse complement strand
CTTGCGTCTGGCCCGGCCTTCGAAACGGGATCGCCCGGACGAAAAAAAGCCCCCTGCAAAGAGGGGGCTTCCCGTGGCTCCGCCCGGCAGCGGGCGGGGGTGACGATCAGCTGTGATAGGCCGATTCGCCGTGGCTGGTGACGTCCAGCCCTTCGCGTTCCTGGTCTTCCGGCACGCGCAGGCCGCACAGGGCGTTGGCGATCTTGTAGGCGATCCAGGCGACCACGCCCGACCAGACGATGGTCAGCAGCACGCCTTCGAGCTGCACCCAGAGCTGGCCCAGGATCATGCCAGGCTCGGCCAGGCCCGGGCCGCCCAGGGCCTGGGCGTTGAAGATGCCGGTCAACAGGGCGCCGACGATGCCGCCCACGCCGTGCACGCCGAACACGTCCAGCGCATCATCGGCGCGCAGCAGGCGCTTCAGGCCATTGACACCCCACACGCAGACCACGCCAGCAACCACGCCGATGATCAGCGCGCCCACCGGGCCCACCAGGCCGGCGGCCGGGGTGATGCCGACCAGGCCGGCGACGGCGCCCGAGGCGGCGCCCAGCATCGAAGGCTTGCCCTTGATGGCCCATTCCGTGAACAGCCAGGCCAGCACGGCGCCAGCGGTGGCGATCATGGTGTTAAAGAAGGCCAGGGTGGCGTTCTCGTTGGCGGCCAGGGCAGAGCCGGCGTTAAAGCCGAACCAGCCCACCCACAGCAGCGCGGCGCCCACGAAGGTCATCGGCAGGTTGTGCGGCTGCATGGCTTCGCGGCCATAGCCGACGCGCTTGCCGACCACATACGCGCCCACCAGGCCGGCCACGCCGGCGTTGATGTGCACCACCGTGCCGCCGGCGAAATCCAGCGCGCCCTTGGCATTGAGCAGGCCCGGCGCCGTTTCCGAGGCGAACCAGACCATGTGCGCAATGGGGATGTAGGCGAAGGTGAACCAGATCACCGTGAACACCAGCACCGCCGAAAAGCGGGCGCGTTCGGCGAAGCTGCCGACGATCAGCGCGCAGGTGATGCCGGCGAACGTGGCCTGGAAGGAGGCGAACAGCAGCTCGGTCAGCGAGTTCGACATGGCGTACTTGCCGTCGGCTGGCGTGAACATGCCGGAGAAGAAGGCGCGCGAAAGGCCGCCGAAGAATGCGTTGCCTTCGGTGAAGGCGAGGGAATAACCGTAGATGAACCAGAGGACCAGGCCCAGCACGAACGTGCACATCACTTGCAGCAGCACCGACAGCACGTTCTTGCTGCGTACCAGGCCGCCATAGAACATCGCCAGACCGGGTACGGCCATCATCAATACGAGGAGGGTAGAGACGAGCAACCAGGAGATATCTGCTTTATCCATTTTCAGGCTCCAATGAGTCTTTCTTATTTGTCTACAGCGCAGCTTCGCCGGCTTCACCCGTCCGGATGCGGATCACTTGTTCGAGGGGGGCGGCGAAGATCTTGCCGTCGCCGATCTTGCCGGTGCGGGCGGCCTGTTCGATCGCTTCGATGACCTGGTCCACCAGATGGTCGGGCACGGCGGCCTCGACCCGCAGCTTGGGCAGGAAGTCGACGGCGTATTCCGCGCCGCGGTACAGCTCGGTATGGCCCTTCTGGCGCCCGAATCCCTTCACTTCGGTAACGGTGAGGCCCTGGACGCCGATTCCGGATAGAGCCACCCGCACTTCGTCGAGCTTGAAGGGCTTGATGATGGCGATGATGAGTTTCATGGCATTTCCTCTCATGGTTGCACGTTGGCATCGACAATCAAGCAAATTCCATGCCATGTGGGGCGATGCCTGGAAAGCATAGAGGCAGGCGCGTTTGTTGTGCTGAACCGCACCAACATGGTGCGTCATGCACCATCTGCCAGCCTCAATCCGGTGCATCCCGCCCCCAAGGTGAGGAATGCAACGGAATATGTTCTGGCGCCGCCATTTGTTGCCAGTTGATGCCGGTGTGATCGCGCTCTGTTGCGCTCGCGGTGCGTGATGCGTATCGCCCATGGCCGTGCGCGCCTGGCCGCCGAGCCTTGCGGGGCGGGCTTCGCGCGTCCGTGAAAGCGGTTTCAGGAGCTTGAAAGCGGAGCACGCTCACGCCTAAAAAGGGGGCGGGGCGTGATACGAGGGTTTACACGCATAAGCTTGTTGCCAAAGGTAGGCTGAAGAAGAATCAAGTCCGGCTCATTGCGATGGCAGGGCCTGATCGGGCCGCGACAAGAGGTCCCGGCGTTGCGGCTCTCTGAATACGAAAAGCAATAAAGGAAAGAGGAATGATGAATACCCAACGCAAGACCTTTGCCGTGCTGGCGCTGGCCGCCGCGCTGGCCGCCCTGGCTGGCTGCAACAAGAGCGACGAGAAGGCCGCCCCGCCCGCGGCTTCGACCACGCCGGCCCCGTCCACCACCACGCCGGGCACGCCGCCCGCGGCCACCACGCCGCCGGCGACGACCGCGCCGTCCGGCTCGGGCGCCCCCGCCGGCGCCACCGCCGGCCTGCCTGCCGAGTGCGATGCCTACCTGACCCAGGTCAGCGCGTGCATGGACAAGCTGGGCGCCTCCAATCCCGCCGCGGCCAGCTTCAAGCAGCAGCTCGACGCCGCCAAGACTCAATGGGCCACGATCAGCGACAAGACGCAGCTGGCCTCCCAATGCAAACAGTCGGCCGACCTGTTTGCGCAGTCCGCTTCGCAGATGGGCTGCAAGTAACGATGTTGGTAGGGGGCTGCCCCCAAGGCGGCCCGGTTTTCTCCTGTGCTTTGATGGGCGGTCACCGCATGCGGCCCGCCCTCTTTTTTTGCCGCCGGGCCGCCCCAAGGCAAAAACGCCCCCTCGGGGGGGCAGCGACCCGCGCAGCGGCGGAGCGTGGGGGTCTTTTTTTGCCGCTGGGCCGCCCCAAGGCAAAAACGCCCCCTCGGGGGGCAGCGACCCGCGCAGCGGCGGAGCGTGGGGGC
>NZ_QHHO01000049.1:788846-793539 GCF_003184165.1 Achromobacter sp. RW408 | reverse complement strand
GTCGCCGGGGAGGCCGGCTTCGATCAGGCCCAGCAGGAGTTTCTTGACGGGGGCGGGCAGGGCGGTGTCGGGGAGTTCGGCCTGGGTGACCCAGCGTTCGGGTTGCGTGGGTTGGCGCAGCGAGGCGCTGCGCACGGGCACGTACCAGGGGCGGATGTGCAGGCGGTAGTGGGTGAAGGTGTGGGCGAAGGCGGCGAGTTCGAAGCGCTGTTCGGGGTCCAGGCCGAGGGCGCGGGAGGCGGCCAGGGGGTCGCCGGCGGCGTCGAATTCGGGCAGGCTCCAGAGGCCGCCCCAGATACCGGGTTCGGGGCGTTGCTGCAGCAGGAACGCGCCCTGGTGCTGCAGCACCAGCATCGCGGTCTCGCGTTCCGGAATCGCCTTGCGCGCCTTGGGCGTGGGCAGTTCGGCCTGGCGGCCTTCGCGCCGGGCAACACAGGTATCGGCGACCGGGCAGCGCTCGCAGGCCGGCTTGCCGCGCGTACAGAGGGTGGCGCCCAGGTCCATCAGGCCCTGCGTGTAGGCGGCCATGTCCAGGCCGGGCGCGGCCTCGACCTGGGCGTCGGCCAGGGCCCACAGGCGCTGCTCGATCTCGCGCCTGGCGGGGTCGCCGGCGATGCCGAAGTGACGGGTGAAGACGCGCTTGACGTTGCCGTCCAGGATGGGCGAGCGCTCGCCATAGGCGAAGGCGGCGATGGCGGCGGCGGTCGAGCGGCCGATGCCGGGCAGGGTGGCGATGGCTTCGGCGCTGGGCGGGAAGCGGCCGTTCCAGTCGCGCGCGATCTCCTGGGCGCAGCGGTGCAGGTTGCGGGCGCGGGCGTAGTAGCCCAGGCCGGCCCAGTAGGGCATCACATCTTCCTGGGCGGCGGCGGCCAGCGCGGCCACGTCGGGGAAGCGCTGCAGGAAGCGTTCGTAGTAGGGGATCACCGTGGCCACCTGCGTCTGCTGCAGCATGATCTCGGAGAGCCAGATGCGGTAGGGATCCCGGGTGTTCTGCCAGGGGAGATCGTGGCGGCCGTGCTGGCGCTGCCAGGCGACGATGCGAGGGGCGAAGTCCATGCCCGCAATTATCGCATCGCCCTATTGCCGGGGGTGGGGCGAGCGGTTACAACCGTAGGACAGAGGCGCATCGAGCGCCCGGAATTCACCTCCCGCCGCTTGCCCGCATGCGCTTCAAGAGGGCGTGGTGCGTTGGCCGCCGCGGGCGTTCCACGACCCTCGGAGTAGACATGAATGCCCCCCTCACGCCCGCGCTGCGCGCGGCGCTCGAATCTGTCCAGCTGGACGACAAATACACCCTGGAAAGCGGCCGCGCCTGGATGAGCGGCATCCATGCCCTGGTGCGCCTGCCGATGATGCAGCGGCTGCGCGACCTGCGCGCGGGGCTGAACACGGCCGGGTTCGTGTCGGGCTACCGGGGCTCGCCGCTGGGCGGGGTCGACCAGAACATGTGGAAGGCGGCCAAGTACCTGAAGGCGCACCATGTCGAGTTCCAGCCGGGTATCAACGAGGACCTGGCGGCCACCGCGGTGTGGGGCACCCAGCAGGTCAACCTGTTCCCCGGCGCCAAGTACGACGGTGTGTTCGGCATGTGGTACGGCAAGGGGCCGGGCGTGGACCGCTGCGGCGACGTGTTCAAGCACGCCAACGCCGCCGGCACCTCGCCGCACGGCGGCGTGCTGGTGGTGGCCGGCGACGACCATCCGGCCAAGTCGTCGACGCTGCCGCACCAGAGCGACCACATTCTCAAGGCCTGCATGATCCCGGCGCTGTTCCCCTCCAGCGTGCAGGAGGTGCTGGACTACGGCCTGCATGGCTGGGCCATGAGCCGCTATGCCGGCGTCTGGGTCGGCATGAAGTGCATCACCGACATCGTCGAGGTGTCGGCCTCGGTGGACGTGGATCCCTACCGCGTGCAGATCGTGCTGCCCGAGGATTTCCGGCTGCCGCCGGACGGCCTTAACATCCGCATCCCGGACACGCCCCTGCAGCAGGAGGCGCGGCTGCTGGACTACAAGCTGTACGCGGCGCTGGCCTACGCCCGCGCCAACAACCTGAACCGCGAACTCTGGCAGGTGCCGGCGCGCGACGCGCGCTTCGGCATCATGACCTCGGGCAAGGCCTATCTGGACACGCGCCAGGCGCTGTCCGACCTGGGGCTGAGCGAGGCGGTGTGCCAGCGCATCGGCCTGCGGCTGTTCAAGGTCGGCATGGTGTGGCCGCTGGAGTCCACCGGCATGGCGCGCTTCGCCGATGGCCTGGACGAGATCCTGGTGGTCGAGGAAAAGCGCCAGGTGCTCGAATACCAGTTGAAGGAGGAACTGTTCAGCTGGATCGGCAGCGGCAAGAAGATCCCGCGCGTGATCGGCAAGTTCGACGACAAGGATGGCGGCGAATGGGCGGTGCCGCAGGGCAACTGGCTGCTGCCGGCGCACTACGAGTTTTCGCCGGCGATGGTGGCCAAGGCCATCGCCGCGCGCCTGTTGCGCTTCGAATTGCCGGCCGACGTGCGCGCCGGCATCGAGGCGCGGCTGGCCTTCATCGCCGATCGCGAACAGGCGCTGGCGCGCCCGCGCGTGGTGGAAGACCGCAAGCCGTGGTTCTGTTCGGGCTGTCCGCACAATACCTCGACGCGGGTGCCGGAAGGCTCGCGCGGCATGGCCGGCATCGGCTGCCACTACATGGTGACCTGGATGGGCCGCAACACGCAGGTGTACACGCAGATGGGCGGAGAGGGCGTGCCGTGGCTGGGGCAGGCGCCGTTCACCGAGGAAAAGCACGTGTTCGCCAACCTCGGCGACGGCACCTACTTCCATTCGGGCCTGCTGGCGATCCGCGCGGCGGTGGCGGCCAAGGCGCCGATCACCTACAAGATCCTGTTCAACGACGCGGTGGCCATGACCGGCGGGCAGCCGGTCGACGGCCCCATCAGCGTGCCGATGATCAGCCGCCAGGTGGCGGCCGAGGGCATCGACAAGATCGTGGTGGTGACCGACGAGCCGGAGAAATACCAGGGCATGACCGGCATGGCGCCGGGCGTGCCGGTCAGGCATCGCGACGAGCTGGACGCGGTGATGCGCGAACTGCGCGAACACCCCGGCGTGTCGGTACTGATCTACGACCAGACCTGTGCCACCGAGAAGCGCCGCCGCCGCAAGCGCGGCGCCTATCCCGACCCGGCGCGGCGCGTGGTCATCAACGAACGCGTGTGCGAAGGCTGTGGCGACTGTTCGCAGAAATCGCATTGCCTGTCGGTGGAGCCGCTGGAGACCGAGTTCGGGCGCAAGCGCGCCATCAACCAGTCCAGCTGCAACAAGGACTTCTCCTGTCTGAAGGGCTTCTGCCCCAGCTTCGTCACGGTGGAGGGTGGCAAGCTGCGCAAGCCGCGCGCGCTGGCGCCGGAAGGCGCGGTCGACGACGACGTGCCGCAACCGGCGTTGCCGGCGTTGGCGCAGGCCTATGGCGTCTTCATCGCCGGCGTGGGCGGCACCGGCGTGGTCACCATCGGCCAGTTGCTGGGCATGGCCGCGCACCTGGAAGGCAAGGGCTGTTCGGTGCTGGACATGGCCGGCCTGGCGCAGAAGGGCGGCGCGGTGTATTCGCACGTGGTGCTGGCGCAGACGCCGGACCACCTGATGAACACCCGCGTGGCGATGGGCGAGGCCGACCTGATGCTGGCCGGCGACCTGGTGGTGGCCACCAGCGCCGACGCCATGGCGCGGCTGCGGCCGGGCCGCTCGCGCGCGCTGCTCAACAGCGACACCGCGCCTACCGCGGCGTTCGTGACCAACCCCGACTGGACGCTGCCAGGCGCCAACCTGACGGCCGACCTGCAGGCCGCCTGCGGCAAGGACAACCTGCACACGGTGGATGCGTCGGCGCTGGCGGTAGGGCTGCTGGGCGACGCCATCTATTCCAATCCGCTGATGATGGGCTACGCCTACCAGAAGGGCTGGCTGCCGCTGTCGCGCGAGTCGTTGCTGCGCGCCATCGAGCTGAACGGCCAGCAGGTGCCCAACAACCTGGCGGCCTTCGCCTGGGGGCGCCGCGCCGCGCATGACCTGGCCGGCGTCACGCGTCTTCTGGCCAATGGCGGCGTGCCGGCGCATCCGGACGGCATCATCGAGATCCGCCGCCCGCGCGCGGCTAGTCCTGTGGTGGAACTGAAGAAACCGGCCGGCGAACTGGAGCGCGTGGTCGAGGCGCGCCGCGCGTTCCTGACGCAGTACCAGGACGCCGCCTACGCCAGGCTGTACACCGACCTGGTGGACAAGGTGGCGCACGCCGAGCACGAGGCCACCGGCACCCAGCGCCTGGCGCTGGCGGTGGCGCGCTACTACTTCAAGCTGCTGGCCTACAAGGACGAATACGAGGTGGCGCGCCTGTACACGGACGGGGAATTCCTCAAGCGCATCGGCGAGCAGTTCGAGGGCGACTGGAAGCTGCGCTTCCATCTGGCGCCGCCGCTGTTCGCGCGCCGCGGCGCCGACGGCCACCTGGTCAAGAAGGCCTATGGCCCCGGCATGCTGCGGGTGTTCCGCCTGCTGGCGCGCATGAAGCGCCTGCGCGGCACGCGCTTCGATCCGTTCGGCTACACCCGCGAGCGCCGCGCCGAGCGCGAGCTGGCGCGCGAGTATCGCGAGACGCTGAGCGCCATCCTGTCCAAGCTCAATCGCGGCAACCTGGATCGCGCCGT
>NZ_QHHO01000049.1:757084-788836 GCF_003184165.1 Achromobacter sp. RW408 | reverse complement strand
TTCGATGTCGGTGACCCAGATGTTCTCCAGCGGCAGCCCCAGGTCCACCATCAGGTCCAGGCAGGCCAACGCGGCCGCGCCGGCGCCCGACGTCACCACCTTGACCTTGTCGATGTCCTTGCCCACGACCTTCAGGCCGTTGATGAAGGCCGCCGACACACAGATCGCGGTGCCATGCTGGTCGTCATGGAAGACGGGGATCTTCATGCGCTCGCGCAGCTTGCGCTCGACCGTGAAGCACTCGGGCGCCTTGATGTCTTCCAGGTTGATGCCGCCGAAGGTGGCTTCCAGGCCGGCGATGATCTCGACCAGCTTGTCCGGGTCGGTCTCGTTGATCTCGATGTCGAACACGTCCAGCCCGGCGAATTTCTTGAACAGCACCGCCTTGCCTTCCATCACCGGCTTGGAGGCCAGCGCGCCGATGTTGCCCAGGCCCAGCACCGCGGTGCCGTTGGTGATCACGCCCACCAGGTTGCCGCGCGCGGTGTAGCGGAACACATTGGCCGGGTCCGCCACGATTTCCTCACAGGCCGCCGCCACCCCGGGCGAGTACGCCAGGGCCAGGTCACGTTGGTTGGAGAGCTGCTTGGTCGGCGTGACGGAGATTTTGCCGGGACGGCCGTGCTCGTGGTATTCAAGGGCGGCTTTGCGGAGGTTGGCATCCATAGGGGCGGCTACTGGCTAGAGTGAGGAACACGAAAGGGGGCAATTCTATTCCGATGGCGGGCCGGACGAAACGTTCCCGCTGGGGGCCGCCGGCGCGCACGGCCGCCATGGCCGCGGGCGCCGCCCATCTTACCCCCGGCTTACAAATTGTCGCCATCCGGGCGCGCCGCCAATTCGGGAAAACGCCCATACGGATCGAACAGCGCCTTGATCCGCGCGCGCAGCGCGGCGGCCTGCGGCGGCGCGGCGTCGCCCGACGCGGAATCGGCCGGCGCCGCCCCGATGGCCAGCGTCACCCCCTGCACCCAGGCCAGCGTGCCGCCGTGTCCCAGCACCAGATGCGCCAGGTTGACGGTGGCGGGCGCCTCGGGCGCCAGCGCATCCAGGCGGTAGCGCGCGCCCCAGCGCGGCGCCGCGCGGCAGGCGCTGGCCAGTTCGCCTGCGGCCAGCTGGAACAGCGCCGGCACCAGCCGTTGCACCGTCGCCGACCGCAGCGGCTGCACGTCGTCCGTGCCAAAGGGGCCCAGGGTTTCCTCCACCCCATCGGCCAGCAGCAGGTCCACGGCCAGCACGCCCGAATCGGCGCAGCGTCCCATCGGCCAGGCCGCCGGGGCCGCCAGCCATTGCGCCAGGGTCATGCTGCCCGGCAGCCCGTCGAACTGCCGCAGGCCCGCCTGCGCCAGGGCGGCCAGCGGCACGCCCGGCTGGGCGCGCCAGCGCGGAGTCGGCCCCGCCAACCGCGCCAGCCCCGCCAGGCGGCCCGGATCGACCGACAGCAGCGGCCCGTTCACCGGCGCGAACGGCCCCTGCGCCTCGTCCAGCGCCATCACCACGCCATACTCGGCGCACAGCGCGCGCGCATGGGCCACGTCCGCTTCGCGCTGCGGCGCCAGCATGGCGCGCGGCCCCAGGCCCGGCGCCTCGCCCAGGTCGCGCACGGCCCCCTGGCACAGCAGCGCCAGCCGTTGCAGGAAAGTGGCCCAGGGCGTCTGGACCGGCCGTCGGCCAAGGAGGAAAGCGCGCCGCGATGGCTGCATGACTACAATCCTTTTTTCCGCTTCAAATCGCCTTCGAGATTCCGATGCCCCGCCTTGCCGCCCGTACCAACGATTTCCTGACCTTCCAGGTGGTTGAACTGTTCAAGCAGGCGCAAGCGCTGCAGGCGGCGGGCAAGGACATCATCAGCCTGGGCATCGGCGAACCGGACTTTACCGCGCCGCCCCAGGTCGTGGAAGCGCTGCAGCGCGCGGCGCAGGCCGGCCACAGCGGCTACAGCGCCCCGGCCGGCCTGATGCCGCTGCGCGAAGCCATCGCCCGGTTCTACCACGAACAGTTCGGCGCCAGGATCGATCCGCGCCGCGTCATCGTCACCGCCGGCGCCTCGGGCGCCCTGACCCTGGCCTGCGCCGCCCTGGTCAACACCGGCGCCGAAGTCCTGATGCCGGACCCCTCCTACCCCGCCAACAGCAACTTCGTGCTCGCGGCCGGCGGCCGGCCGCGCCTGATCCCCAGCTCGGCCGACAAGCGCTTCCAGCTGTCGGCGCAGGACGTCGCCGCGCACTGGACCGAGGCCACCCAGGGCGTGCTGGTGGCCTCGCCCAGCAACCCCACCGGCACCTCCATCGACCATGGCGAACTGGCCAGGCTGCTGGCCGAAGTCCGCGCCCGCGACGGCTTCGCCATCGTCGACGAGATCTACCTGGGCCTGTCGTACGAAGGCCAGCCGCGCTCCGCGCTGACGCTGGACGACGACATCATCGTCATCAACAGCTTCTCCAAGTATTTCCACATGACCGGCTGGCGCCTGGGCTGGATGATCGTGCCCGAGGCCATGGTGGCCGCGGTCGAGAAGATCGCCGGCAGCCTCGCCATCTGCGCTCCCACCCTGGCGCAGCACGCCGCCCTGGCCTGCTTCACCCCCGACGCCCTGCGCACCTTCGAACACCGCCGCGAAGCCTTCAAACAGCGCCGCGACTACCTGCTGCCCGAGTTCGAACGCCTGGGCCTGAAGGTGCCGGTCAAGCCCGATGGCGCCTTCTACATCTACGCCGACATCAGCGACCTGGCCAACGACAGCGCCGCCTTCTCGCAGCGCCTGCTGCTCGAAGCCGGCATCGCCGCCGTGCCCGGCCTGGACTTCGGCCCCGCGCACGGCCGCCACACCATGCGCTTTTCCTACGCCACCGGCCTGGACCGGCTGGAAGAAGCCGTGGCCCGCATGGGCAAGCTGCTGGGCCGCTGACGCGCGCCAAGGCCGCCCTGGCGCGGCCCCGCGCCGGTCCGCGATGCCCTCTGCCGGGGTCACGCCCGCCCCCCGCGGGTACACTCGCCGGGCGGCTTTGCGCCGCCCTCTCCCCATCTGACGAAAAATTAACGTTCAGATAATCCTTGCCATGCAAACTCGCCTGGCAAAGAGGCCGCCTGCCCCTTCCCCTCGCCCGTTGATTCTGGATCGCCGGACCGGTATTTCCAATCCGTCCAGATCTTCCCGACTCAATAGCCAACCCTGTGCTGACGCGGTCTCGGGCGCCCCCCTTCCACTTATATTTTTCCGTTCATTTTTCGGCATTCCGGCCAGGCCCGGCCGCGCCGCGTGACACGGCGCCGACCCAGGAGAAATCGCATGATCCCGCCCAAGACAAGGACCGTCCGCCCCGGTTGGCGCGGAGCGTTGGCGGCCGCGTGGCTGGCGGCCTGCCTGCTGCCCCTGCCGGCGCATGCCCTGGGACCGGGATGTCAGCTCGACCCTTCGCGAGCCGGGAACTACGCGCAAGACACGGGCATATCCTACGCGTTGGGCAAGCTGGCGCCCGACATCCTTACGCTGGACAAATCGAATCCCCCAGGCATGGTCGTGTATGACCAGCCCCTGCCACCGGTCCCCTGGGTCTGCACTGCGGGACTCGCAACCCAACACCCTTTCCTGACACCCGGCGGATACATGCAGGTGGTGCTGAAGGAACTGGCCAAGACCGGCCTGAAAATGGTTCTGCTGATCGACAACTATCCACCCTGGGAACCGACAGGCAATACCACCGACGACAAGCTTCCCCTGACCAGCGCCATTTATGCGCCCAAGTCGGCAACGGATCCCACCCTGACGGCCAAGGGGGTATTGCTCGGCAGGATGCAACTCGTCGTCGTAACGCCTCCCACGAGGCCGATCAGTGCCTATTTCGGCCCCATGGACGATATCGTCAGAATGCACCCCGGCTACCTGGCCGCCACGAACAGGATCCAGATCGGATCGACCAACGGCACCAGGGTGGCCCTCATTCCCAGATGCATCGCGAAGATTTCGACACCGGGAACGGTCCACTTGGGCAGAGCCTACGGGGTCGGCCATCTGCCACTGCCTGCCCCGGTAAATTTCGTGCTCTCTGCGGATTTCGACGAAAGCTGCGACGGCGGCTTTCGCATCGTCGACCTGGGCCCGCTCACCGTGCCGCTCAAGGTCAGGTTCCAGCCCGAGGGCAACCAGGAACTCACTCCGTTCGATAGCGCAATCGTATTGAAGAACAGCGACGGGCAGCCCAATGGCCTGGCGCTCGGGATCAAGGCGGCCGGGGCGTTCCCCATCACATTCAACCAATGGCACGACACACCCACCTCGCTGACTGTGAGCAATCGGCCATTGCCCCTGTACTACTCGGCGCAATTGCAAAAGACCGGCGCGCCGATGGTGCCGGGCGAATTCAGCCAGCAGGTCACGATCCAGGTGACCTTTCAGTGAACATCGCAAGATAGCGCGGCAGCGCCGCGCGTTCGCGAGGCGCCCCGCGCGCCGCCACCCAGGCATCTGACGAGAAGTTAACGTTCAGATAATCCTTGCCATGCAAACTCGCCGGGCGTCACGGCTTCCGTGCCACGCCCCGGTGAATCCCGACTGCCATGGCGGGCCTTCGCGCCCGCCGAAATCGCCCGGAACCAATAGCCACGCCCATCGCGGCGCGGCATTTCCGCGCGTGGCCACCGATATTCCCCGAGGACTTTTCCGCAATCCGGCCGGCCGCCGCGCGGCCCGGCCGCGCCTATCCAGGAGTCAATTCATGATCAAGCGGATCGCGACGATGGTCCGCCGCCCCCGGCGTGGCGCGCTGGCGGTGGCGGGAAGCCTATTCGCCTGCCTGCTGCCCGTTGCCGCCCATGCGCTGGGCCCCGGGTGCCAGCTCGACCCGAAGCGGGCCGGCAACTACACACAGGACATGGGAACGCAGGCCGCGCCCGGGCAATTCGCGCCAACGCTCCTGACGTTGGACAAGTCCAATCCGCCCGGCACGGTCGTCTACGATGCCCCCTTGCCGCCCGTGCCTTGGGTGTGCGTCAGCAACAGTGCGAGCACGGCGCCTTTCCTGGTGTCCGGGGGGAACTTGACCTCGGTACTGAACGAGTTGCGCAGGGTTGGACTGAAACTCATCATCAAGATCAACGGTTACCCGGACTGGGAACCCACAGGCAACACCACCGACGACAGATTCCGCTTGAGCGCCGAGCGTTACGCTCCCAAGTCCGCGACAGACCCCACGCTCACGGCGGCAGGGCTGCTGCTCGGCAGGCTGCAACTGGTCACCGTCACGCCTCCGACCCAACCCGTCAGGGCCTACTTCCCCCCGTACGCCGACCTGGTCAGGATGCATTACGCATTCATCCATACGAATCACATCGAGATCGGCTCCAGCAACGACACGGCCATAAGCCTGATCCCGACATGCATCGCCAAAATCTCGACGCCCGGCACGGTTCACCTGGGCAGGGCATACAGCGTGGGCAATCTGCCGCTGCCAGCGCCCACGCGGTTCACCATTGCCGCGGATTTCAACGAAGCCTGCGATGGCGGTTTCCGCGTCATCGACCTGGGCAACATGGTGGTTCCACTGCAGATCAAGTTCCAGCCCGAAGGCGGCGCGGTGCTGACGTCCAAAAACCAGAACATCGAGCTGAAAAACACCGACGGCACGCCGAACGGCCTTGCGCTGCAAGTCAAGGAAAACGGCGCCATTCCGATCGCCTTCAATGAATGGCGCGCGACCGAGTCATTGAGCGTTGCCCAGCATCCCAGGAACCTGTACTACTCGGCGGAACTGATGAAGACCGGCGCGGCGCTGGTGCCGGGGACGTTCAGCCAGCAAGTCACGATACTCGTGACCTTTCGCTGATCCCCGGACCCGCTCCAGGGACCAGCGCGATCAATCGCGGGCCAGCGCGATCCCCGATGCCAGCGCCAGGCGCCGGCGCTCGGCCTGCACCTTGGCGCCGTAGCCGTTGTCGTCCGGCCCGGTCGAGCCGACATAGCAGGCCAGGCCGCCATCGACCGAGCCGCGCCGGTTGATGCAGTCGCGCAGGATGGTCGCGCCCACGGCGATGTTGGCGCCCGGGTCCAGCGGGTTCTTGCCCACGGCATCGAACTTGTCCTGGTGCACGCTCGTCATCACCTGCATCAGGCCTTGCGCGCCGACATGGCTCTCGGCCAGCGGGTTGTAGCGTGATTCGATGGCGATCACGGCCAGCAGCAGCAGCGGATCCAGCTGCTTCTCGCGGCCCACCTTGTACACGGTGTTCAGAAGCGGGCCGGTCGCATCATAGGCGACCTTGTACTTGCGCGAAATATAGTTGCGCAACGCTTCGGCCTGCGGGCCGGTGGCGACCATGGCGGGCTTCTTGGGCGCGGCGGGCGCCGCGCGGGCAGGCCCCAGCATGCCGGTCGCATTGCTGGACGGCGCGGTGGGAACGGCCATGGCGATCGCCGACGAGGAATCGGCGCCGAGTTCGGACCCGGCTTCGGATTCGACGCCGGTCTGCATGGATGAAGGCGCGAGGGCGGTCAACAAGGCTTTGTGCACTTGCAATGCCTGGTCGCGCAAACCGGGCAAGGCGAATCCCATGCTTACCGTCACGATCACCGCAATGCCCAGATAGAGGGCGCAGATGCGCAGTGATTCGGCAAGATATTGGTGCACTCCTTGGGCCATGCTCCTGAACAGGCTGGCCACTGACGCATCGGGCATGAAAACCTCCTGCGTTAAAAAAGAGGGAGTCAATGTTAACCTCTCTTTCTACCCAAGATGTAACCAAATAGCCGGGATCTGTAGTGAAATACCGCGACCTTAGAGACTTCCTCGCCCAACTTGAACGCATGGGCGAGCTCAAACGCATCGCCGCGCCGGTCTCGACGCGCCTGGAAATGACCGAGATTTCCGACCGCGTGCTGCGCGCCGAGGGCCCGGCCCTGCTGTTCGAAAAGGCCCTGCACGACGGCAAGCCGGCCGGGATGCCGGTGCTGGCCAACCTGTTCGGCACGCCCTCGCGGGTGGCGCGCGGCATGGGCGCCGACGACGTCAGCGCGCTGCGCGACATCGGCGAGTTGCTGGCTTCGCTACGCGAGCCCGAGGCGCCCAAGGGCCTGCGCGATGCGCTGGCCAAGGTGTCGATGCTGAAGTCGGCGCTGTGGGACATGAGCCCGAAGAACGTCAAGAGCCCGGCCTGCCAGGAGATCGTCTGGGAAGGCAAGGACGTGGACCTGACGCGCCTGCCGATCCAGACCTGCTGGCCCGGCGACGTGGCGCCGCTCTTGACCTGGGGCCTGGTGATCACGCGCGGCCCCAACGCCCGCCGCCAGAACCTGGGCATCTACCGCCAGCAACTGCTGGGCCCGAACAAGCTCATCATGCGCTGGCTGTCGCACCGCGGCGGCGCGCTCGATTTCCGCGACCACGCGCTGGCCCATCCGGGCACCCCCTTCCCCATCGCCGTGGCGCTGGGCGCCGACCCGGCCACCACGCTGGGCGCGGTCACCCCGGTGCCGGACAGCCTGTCCGAATACCAGTTCGCCGGCCTGCTGCGCGGCTCGCGCACCGAGGTGGCGCAGGCGCTGGGCAGCAACCTGTCGGTGCCGGCCTGGGCCGAGATCGTGCTGGAAGGCCACCTGCTGCCGTCGTCGGATCCGCGCGCCATCGCGCCGGTGGTACCGGACGGCGTCAATCCGCCGCCCCACAGCGACTACGAGATGGCGCTGGAAGGCCCCTACGGCGACCATACCGGTTACTACAACGAGCAGGACTGGTTCCCGGTGTTCACGGTCGAGCGCATCACCTTGCGCCGCAACCCCATCTACCACTCCACCTACACCGGCAAACCGCCCGATGAACCCGCGGTGCTGGGCGTGGCGCTCAATGAGGTATTCGTGCCGCTGCTGCGGCGCCAGCTGCCGGAAATCGTCGACTTCTACCTGCCGCCCGAGGGCTGCAGCTACCGCCTGGCGGTGGTGTCGATCCGCAAGCAGTACGCCGGCCACGCCAAGCGCGTCATGTTCGGGCTGTGGAGCATCCTGCGCCAGTTCATGTACACCAAGTTCATCGTGGTGGTGGACGAGGACATCAATCCGCGCGACTGGAAGGAAGTGGTGTGGGCCATGACCACGCGCATGGACCCGGTGCGCGATACGCTGCTGGTCGAGAACACGCCCATCGACTACCTGGACTTCGCCTCGCCGGTGTCCGGCCTGGGCGGCAAGATGGGCCTGGACGCCACCAACAAATGGCCCGGCGAAACCCAGCGCGAATGGGGCACGCCCATCACCATGGACGCCGACGTCAAGAAGCGGGTGGACGACATGTGGGGGCAGCTGGGGCTGTAGCCCGATGGCCGGGCCTGCCGCCCTGGCCGCATCCCCCGCCCCAAAAGAAAACCCGCCGTATCCGGCGGGTTTTCTTTTGGGGGACGCAGAGACCAGAATCAGCGCGCGTCGTTGCGTTCGTCGCGCGAATCGCGCCAGAGCTTGAACACCTGCCAGCCCACCAGCGCGCCGCCGGCCAGCTTGAGCAGCTTGGACTTGCCGCCGCCGCGCATGAACATGGCCGACAGCGACGAGCTGATGAGCGGATAGCGCCGCGCCAGGCCGATGGCCTGCATGGCCCAGCGCGATGCCCCGCCCGAGGCCAGCCCGGGCAGCAAGCTCTTGAACAGCGCGGCCGGTTCGAGCCTGCGTCCGGCGGACACGATGCCCTGCGCCAGCGATTCGCGCTCGATGGCGGCGCGGGCGCGCAACAGTTCGATGCGCACGGCGCGGTCGACGGCGGGAGACCTTTTCGTCATGATTCAGTCCTCCTGGCGCCGCTGCGCGCGGTCATCGTCCTGCGCGTCGCGCACGCGTTCGAGCAATTCGGCGTCGCGGCCCAGTTCTTCCAGCGTGGCCGAGAACGGCGGCGGGCCGTAGACCAGGCCGTGGCGCACCACCAGCAGCAGCACCACGCCGACCACCAGGTACAAGGCCGCCAGCAGGCCCAGGGCCAGGTAGCGGTCTTCGGTGGGCCAGAACGCCACCGCGATCGTGATGGTGAACACCAGCACCGCCAGCGTGAGGAACAGCAAGGCGGCGAACGCCATGCCCAGCAGCTTGAGCAGGCGCGCCTTCTCGCCCGCCGCCTCCAGCGCCAGCAGTTCCAGGCGCGTGCGCATCAGCCCGACCAGGCTGGACGCCACGCCAAACACAGATTTGCGTAGACCCATGGCCAAAAGGACACCGGGCGGGCGAGCCGGCCAAAGGCCGGCGCCGCCCGCCCGGAGGTCCTGCCTTGTCAGCGGCGGCTGATCAGCAAGCCGAGCAGCAGGCCGGTCACGCCCGCGATGCCGATGGCTTGCCAGGGATTGTCGTGCACGTAGTCGTCGGTGGCGCGCGCCGCCTTGCGACCGCGTTCGAGCACCGCGTCCTGCGCTTCGTACAGGGCTTCGCGGGTGCGCTTGAGCGAGGTCAGGGCGCGTTCGCGCAATTCAGCGGCCTTGTCGCCGGTGCTGCTGGCGGCTTCGCGCAGCAGGCTTTCGGCGTCGTTCAGGCTGGTCTTGACACTGTCGATGAGTTTTTCTTTTGCGACGTCTTCGGATTTTCTCGTGGCCATGTTTTGAGCTCCTGTTTGTGTCTATGACGAAACCATCATACCAGCCGCTCCGCGATGGGCCCGGCCGGCTTGCTACCGTGTGCTACTTGATTTGCGTAATCTCAACGGCGGACTTGACGCCGCCCTGGTCGATATCCTGCTTCATGACCAGGTTGACCGCCGGGCAGTACCAGTCGGTGACCGTGGTGTTCATGCCGGGGATGGGAATCGTCAGCCCCTGGAACGTGGCCATGGTGGGATCGGAATTGCGGGTGTAGGTGATGGGGTGGCACGACTGCTGCCCCAACGCCGTGTTGATCGCCGCGGCGCGGCCGACCGTCTTGTCGCCGATGCGGACCGTGGTGCTGGGCTGGCCGCCGACCGGCGCTTCCTTGCCGATTTTCAGACGGAACGAATTGCCCGGCAGCTTCTGGCCGGCGCTCAGCTTGCCGTCGTAGGCGAACAGGCCCAGCATGCGCAGGTCGAACTGGCCTTCGGACGGCTTGGGCGCTTCGCCCGCGCTGGCGTACTTCAGGAAGGTGGCCTGGCCGCCCTTGACGGTCATCAGGTAATCGAGCTTGGACTTGCCAGGCGGCAGGCCCGCGTAGCTGAAGCGCGCCACGCCCTGCACGCGGGCGCGGCAGTTGTCGCCATTGCTTTTTGTAACCTCGGCGAAGGTCAGGTCGGCGCCCAGCGCGATATTGCCGGAGCCGGTCAGTTGCACCGCGCCGCCGTCATGCATGAACTGCGCATCGCAGACGCCGGCCTGCGCCGCGCCGGCCGCGCCCAGCGCGCCGGCCACAAATACCAGGGATGCCAATTTTCGCAACGCCACAAGCCACTCCAGAAATCCAGGAAACGCACCGCGCGCCGGTCCGCGCGCGGCTGGCTTGATACTACACCGGTTGGCGAAACCGGCGCATGACGGAACGTGTCAGCCGGACGACGCGCCGCGACGCCCCCCGACCGCCCCAATGGACCGCAACGGCTCGCCACGATCGGGCGACCGGGCGACCCGCCGGCGTAGGCGCGGCGCCCTTGCCCATCGATCCCCTCGCTAGGCCACGGCCCGCGAGCCGGTGGCCTCGGCGTCGATATCCCCATCGGGCACGGCGGCCAGCGCCACGGCAGCCTGGGCGCGTTCCGGGTTGCCATGGCGCCGGTGCAGGAAATCGACCACCGCCGCGCGGCACGACAGATAGACAGGATCGTTGGCCAGGCGCACCCGGTCGCGCGGGCGCGGCAGCGGCACCGGCAGGATTTCGCCGATGGTCGCGGCCGGCCCGTTGGTCAGCATGACGATGCGGTCGGACAGCAGCACCGCCTCGTCCACGTCGTGGGTCACCATGATGGTGGTGGTGCGGGTCTTGGCGACGATCTTGAGCAGTTCGTCCTGCAGGTGCGCGCGGGTCAGCGCGTCGAGCGCGCCGAACGGCTCGTCCATCAGCAGCACGCCCGGCTCGATGGCGAGCGCGCGGGCGATGCCGACGCGCTGCTTCATGCCGCCCGAGATCTCGCGCGGCAGCTTGTTCTGCGCCGGCAGCAGGCCCACCAGGTCCAGCGCGGCGCGGGTGCGCTCGGCCAGCTGGGCGCGCTTTTCCGAGGCGCCGAAGACCCGTTCCACCGCCAGGTGCACGTTCTGGAAGCAGGTCAGCCAGGGCAGCAGCGAATGGTTCTGGAACACCACGGCGCGGTCCGGGCCGGGGCCGGTGATTTCGCGCTCGGCGCACAGCAGCACGCCGCTGGTCGGACGGGTCAGGCCGGCGATCAGGTTCAGCAAGGTGGACTTGCCGCAACCGGAATGGCCGATGAGGGTGATGAACTCGCCCTGCTCCACCGTCAGGTCGATGTCGCGCAGCGCGACGAAGGCGCCCTTGCGGGTGGCGAAGGTCTGGCCCACGCGCTCGATGCGTACGAATTTCTTCATGGCGCTACTCCTCGGTGTAGGTGAAGCGGCGGGCCAGCGCGACCAGCAGCGTTTCCAGGATCAACCCGACGATGCCGATCACGAAAATGGCGATGACGATGTGCTCGACCTTCAGGTTGTTCCACTCGTCCCACAGCCAGAAGCCGATGCCGGTGCCGCCGGTCAGCATCTCGGCCGCGACGATCACCAGCCAGGCGGTGCCGATGGACAGCCGCACGCCGGTCAGCATGTAAGGCAGCACGGCCGGCAGCAGCACGTTGGTGGTGACCTTCCATTCCGACAGGTTGAGCACGCGCGCCACGTTCAGGTAGTCCTGCGGCACGCGCGACACGCCGACCGCCGTGTTGATGATCATGGGCCAGATCGAACAGATGAAGATCGCCCAGATCGCGGCCGGGTTGGCGGCCTTGAACAGCAGCAGGCCGAGCGGCAGCCACGCCAGCGGCGACACCGGCCGCAACAGGCTGACAATGGGCGAGAACATCGCCCGCACCGGCGCGTAGCGGCCAATGGCAAAGCCCACCGGGATGCCCACCAGCGCGGCCAGGCCGAAGCCGATGCCGACCCGCTGCAGCGAGGCCAGCAGGTTCCAGCCGATGCCCTTGTCGTTGGGACCGTTGTCGTAGAACGGATCCGAGAACAATGCCACCGCCGCCTGCCAGGTCACGCCCGGCGTGGGGATCTCCGGGATGCGCATGGCGACCACCTGCCAGACCAGCACGAACAGCGCGAAACCGGCCACCGGGCCGACCACGGCGCGCAGCGCCGCTTCCAGCCGTTCGCGCCAGGCATCGGCCCATTGCGGGGGGGGCGTGGCGGGCGCGGCAGGCTGCGGCGCCGGCGCGGCGGCGGCCCGTTCCATACTCGTTACGGTAGACATGGCGAGTCTCTCCTCTGCGTGGCGGCGCTCAGGCCTTGACCTTGAAAGCGTCGGCATAGGCCGCCGGATTGCTGCCGTCCCAGACCACGCCGTCGATCAGCTTGGAACTGCGCATCTCGCCGGCGGGCACGGCGATGCCGGCGGCCTGCGCGGCCTGTCTGTAGACGTCGATGCGGTTGACCTGGCGCGCGGTGGCCAGATAGTCGGGATGTTCCTTGAGCAGGCCCCAGCGCTTGTGCTGGGTCAGGAACCACATGCCATCGCTCAGGTAGGGGAAGTTGGCCGCGCCGTCGCCCGAAAAGCGCATCGGATGCGCGTCGCTCCAGCGCTTGCCCAGGCCGTCGTCGTACTGGCCCAGCATGCGGTCGACGATGCCGCTGGCGTCGGTGTTGACGTATGACTTGGCGGCGATGGTCTCGGCCGTCTTGCGGCGGTTCTCGGGCGAGGCGTCGATCCACTTGCCGGCTTCCAGGATCGCGGCGGTGACGGCGCGCGCGGTGTTGGGGTTGCGCGCCACGAAGTCTGCGCTGGTGCCCAGCACTTTCTCGGGATGGTCGGTCCAGATCGCCTGGGTCGTCACCGCGGTGAAGCCGATCTTGTCGAGGATGGCGCGCGCGCCCCATGGTTCGCCAACGCAGAAACCGTCCATGTTGCCCACGCGCATGTTGGCCACCATCTGCGGCGGCGGCACGGTGATGACCTTGGCGTCCTTCATCGGGTGGATGCCATAGGCGGCCAGCCAGTAGTACAGCCACATGGCGTGGGTGCCGGTGGGAAAGGTCTGGGCGAAGGTGTATTCGCGCTTCTCGGACGCCATCAGCCTGGCGAGCGATTCACCGTCGCGGGCGCCGGCCTGCGACAGCTTGCTCGACAGGGTGATGGCCTGACCATTCTGGTTCAGGTTCATCAGTACGGCCATGTCCTTCCTGGGCCCGCCGATGCCCATCTGCACGCCGTAGATCAGGCCATAGAGCACGTGCGCCATCGCCAGTTCGCCGTTCAGCAGCTTGTCGCGCACGGCCGCCCACGAGGCTTCCTTGGACGGCGTGATGGTCACGCCATATTTCTTGTCGATGCCCAGCACCGAGGCCATGACGACCGAGGCGCAGTCGGTCAGCGGAATGAAGCCGATCTTCACCTCGGCCTGTTCGGGCGCGTCGCTGCCGGCGGCCCAGGCGCCGGCGCGCACCAGCGGGTCGACCAGCGACAGCAGGCCGGCGCCCGCCACGGCGCGCGCGGTGCCGGCCAGCCACTTGCGGCGGCTGGCGTCGGTGGTCGAATCCGGGTCCGCGGCGGCGGCGGGAAGGCGGGGTTTCACTGGCGTCATACGGGGCTCCTGGCAAAAAAAAACGTCCCGCGCGCCGCGCGGGAACAACCCGCTGGCGCCGCGGAACGTCGTTGTTCCCTGCCGCTGTCGCGGCGCTTGGCGTGGTCGAGCCGCTCGCGGCCCGCCCATGAACCGTTAAGCAATCCGCGTGCCAAGGCGCCTCGCATAGCCGGCGCGGCGGCCCTGCGCCCGCGTGCCCACTGGCTTTGCGGGCGTCCACGGCAGTGGCGCGGGCGCAGGTCGCGGGCCAGGCCCGATGGCGACGGCGGGACCCGCGATCCAACTTGGTGCGTAAACGAATGCGGCGGCGCACCATCGATGTGCGCGCCACGGCAGTTCCTGTGTTCGATGGCCCGGCTGCCCCGCGCCCTGCCGGCCGCCGCCTTTTTCCGCATTTCCGGGCAGCGCGCCCGCGGACACCGGCGTTGCGTCGCGCCGCCCACCGCCGCGGGCATG
The DNA here is from genome assembly GCF_003184165.1 of Achromobacter sp. RW408. NCBI lineage: Bacteria > Pseudomonadati > Pseudomonadota > Betaproteobacteria > Burkholderiales > Alcaligenaceae > Achromobacter > Achromobacter sp. RW408. Next base: position 774,710 of record NZ_QHHO01000049.1, on the reverse strand, counting down.
GAACTTGCATGGCTTGAGGCGGCGCAACGCGCATGCGCGCCGCGCCAAATAAGTTATGGCTATATGGATTCAAGAAATCAGAAGTTGTGGGGATGAAACCCGGTCCCTATGATCGTTTGACCTTCTGCCGGGTGCGCCCGAGGCTGCGTGATGAAGCTTTTCCCGATTTTTGCCGATCTGAAAGACCGGCCCGTGCTGGTCGTGGGCGGTGGCGCGGTGGCCGAGCGCAAGACGCTGGCCCTGCTCGAAGCCCATGCCGCGGTCGCCGTCGGCGCCCCCGAATTGACGCCGGCCCTGGAGGCCTTGCTGGCCGACGGCCGCATCCGCCACCTGCCCGGCCGTTTCGACCCCGCGTGGCTCGAGGGCGCCTGGCTGGTGGTGGCCGCCACCGACGACCGCGACGTCAACGCCACGGTCTCCGCCGCCGCCCAGGCCCGCCGCATTTTCAGCAATGTGGTGGATGACCCCGAGCTGTCCTCGTTCCAGGTGCCGTCCATCGTCGACCGTTCGCCCGTGATCGTCGCCATCTCGTCGTCAGGGGTGGCGCCGGTGCTGGCGCGGCGCCTGCGCGAACGCATCGAATCGCTGTTCGACCACAGCCTGGGCCGCCTGGCGGCGCTGGCCGAACGCTACCGCGCGCGCATCCGCGCCGGCCATCCCGACCTGGGCGCGCGGCGCCGCTTCTACGACTGGCTGCTGGACGGCCCGGTGGCCGGCCTGCTGCGCCAGCAGCGGCCCGAGGCCGCCGCGGCCGCGCTGGACGCGGCGCTGGCCCAGCCGCTCAGGCCGGCCGAGGGCAGCGTGGTGCTGGTGGGCGCCGGCCCCGGCGACCCCGGCCTGCTGACGCTGAAGGCGCTGCGCGCGCTGAACGAAGCCGACGTGATCCTGTACGACCGGCTGGTCAGCGACGAGGTCATGTCGCTGGCGCGCTGCGACGCCGAGCGCGTTGCGGTAGGCAAGCTGCCGGGCGAGGACCACCACGCCACGCAGGCGCGCATCCACGCCCTGCTGGTCGAGCACGCCCGCGCCGGCCGCCGCGTGGTGCGCCTGAAGGGCGGCGACGCCTTCATCTTCGGCCGTGGCGGCGAGGAACTGGAACACCTGCGCGCGCATGGCGTGCGCTACGAGGTCGTGCCCGGCATCACCGCGGCGCTGGCCTGTGCGGCCTATGCCGGCATTCCGCTGACGCACCGCGAGCACGCGCAATCGGTGCGCCTGGTGACGGCGCACTGCCGCGAGGACGAGGACAATCTGGACTGGCCGGCGTTGGCGCGCGAGCGGCAGACGCTGGCGTTCTACATGGGCGTGGGCCAGCTGGAATTGCTGACGCAGCGCTTGATCCGCCACGGCCGCGCGCCGGAGACGCCGTTCGCGCTGATCGAAAACGGCAGCCGGCCCGAGCAGCGGGTGCTGTCGGGCGCGCTGCGCGACCTGCCGCAACTGGCGCGGGCGCACGCCATCCGTTCCCCCGCCCTGCTGATCGTGGGCGAGGTGGCGGGACTGGCGCAATCACTGCATTGGTTCGGCGAGCACCTGGAAGGCGCGCCGCAAAGGCTGGCGGCGTAGCGGCCGGCGACGGCTGCCGCAAGGCCCCGGCCACGCCGCCCGGCAGGACTCAGTCGGTCTTCTGGGTGGTGCCGAAGATGCGGTCGCCGGCGTCGCCCAGGCCCGGCATGATGTAGCCGTGCTCGTTCAGGCCGTCGTCGATGGACGCGGTGTAGATATGCACGTCCGGGTGCTTGGACAGCACCGCGTCGATGCCGACCGGCGCGGCCACCAGCACCAGCGCGCGGATTTCCTTGCAGCCGGCGCGCTTGAGCAGGTCGATGGCGGCGACCATGGAGCCGCCGGTGGCCAGCATCGGATCGACGATCAGCGCCAGGCGCTGGTCCAGTTCGCCCACCAGGCGTTCCAGGTAGGTGTGCGCTTCGAGCGTCTCTTCGTTGCGGGCCACGCCCACCACGCTGACCTTGGCGCCGGGGATCAGGCTGAGCACGCCGTCCAGCATGCCGATGCCGGCGCGCAGGATGGGCACCACGGTGACTTTCTTGCCGGCGATCTTCTCGACCTGCACGGCGCCACACCAGCCTTCGACGGTGGCGGGCGCCAGCGGCAGGTCCTTGGACGCTTCGTAAGTGAGCAGCGCGCCCACTTCCTGCGACAGTTCACGGAAGCTCTTGGTACTGAGGTCGGCGCGGCGCATGATCCCGAGCTTGTGGCGGATCAGCGGATGGCGGATTTCGTGCACGGGCATGTGCGTAAATCTCCAGAATATTGATAAGCAGGGTTGGTTCGCCTCAGGCGCCGCCACAACATGGCGCACGCCCGAGAATCGTAATCGGTTTGGCAGGAGGATGCAGGGGGCCGCGTCAACCTTTATTGTTCGGCCAGCCAGGCGATCAGGGCGTCGTCGAAGGCCCGCACGGCGCCGGCCTGCTCGTGGTTGACGATGCTGACCACCACGTAGCGCTTGCCGCTGGCGCCCAGCACGTAGCCGGCGATCGAGCGCACGTCGCGCAGCGAGCCGGTTTTCAGGTGGGCCATGCCCAGGGTGCCATCGCCTTTCATGCGGCGCCGCACCGTGCCGTCGACGCCCGCGATCGCGAGGGATGAAATGTACTCCGGCATGACGGGGGAATTCCAGGCCAGGGTCAGCATCGAGGCCAGGCTGTCGGCCGAGACCCGCGCGTCGCGCGACAGGCCCGCGCCGTTGTCGATCACCAGTTCGGGCATGTCCAGGCCTTGCCGCGCCAGCAGGTCCTTGGCCACGGCGCCGCTGCTGGCCACGGTGGCCGGCCGGCGGCCCTTTTCCGCGCCCAGGGTCAGCAGCAGCGTGCGCGCCATGACGTTGTTGCTGCGCTTGTTGATCTGGCGGATCACCTCGGCCAGCGTCGGCGAATCGTGCGAGGCCAGCACCACGGCATCGCCAGGCACCATGCCGGCGCGCACCTGGCCCTTGAAGGTGCCGCCCAGTTCCTTCCACAGCAGGCGGAACAGCTCGGTGGCGTAGTCGGTCTGCGACAGCGCCAGCCGGTACAGGTCGAATTCACCGCAGGAGCCGGCCACCTTGCCGCCCACGCGCAGGGTCACGCCCTGCTGGGTGATGACCGGATCGGTGGTGACCACCGGCGCGCCCGGGCAACGGGCATCGCTCCATTCGACCCGGCCCTCGATCTTCAAACCGGGCAGCGGCGGGTCGATCAGCGGCACCCACTTGTTGGCGGCGGGATCGGGGGTGAACAGGATGCGCACGGCGCCAAAGCCCACCATCAGGGCGTCGGGGCTGGCGTTGTAGGCGCGGTCGGGCGCGCCGTCGAAGGCGCCGGGGTCGGTGGCGACCTGGCCGAAGATGCTGCGGTCGATCACCAGGTCGTTGATCTGCTTGACGCCGCGCAGGCGCAGTTCACGCAGCAACACCCACAGGTCCTGCATCAGGAATTGCGGATCGCCGCCGGCGCGCAGGTAGAGCGGCCCCGGCAGCACGCCCTTGGCGTCGGGCCGGGCGCCCGGCTCGGTCATGAAGGCGGTGCGCCAGACGTAGTTGGGGCCCAGTTCGGACAGCGCCGCCCAGGTCGTGACCAGCTTCATCACCGAGGCCGGATTGCGCGCTTCCTTGGCGTTCAGGGCCGCCAGGCGCGGGCCGCCGACTTCCTGCACCACCAGCGACAGCGAACTGTCCGGCAGCTTGCTGGCCTTCCAGGCGTTGACCACGCTGGGCGGCAGGCCTGGCACCTGGGCGCAGGCGGCGCCGGCGGCCAGGGCCAGCAGTCCACCGGCCAGCCATTGCCGCGGCCCGCCCACACGCTTTTTCCCTAGTCCCGTCATGCCCTGTCCACCCGGTTGCTCGTCCTGCAAAACCGTGAGCATACAAAACCTGGGACGGTTACGGGCGGCGACACGGGCCGGACGCCGGCGCCGGCCGCCTTCGCCGTGGCACTACTGCTGCAATTTCCACTTGCCGCCGGCCACGGTCGCCATGACCAGGGCGCGCTCGTCCAGGCCGTTGTGGTCGGTGGCGCCCATGTTGACCACGCCGGTGGCGGTCGGCAGGTTCTTGACGTTCTCCAGGGCGTCGCGCAGCGCCGCGCGGAATTCCGCGGTGCCGGGCTTGGCCTTTTTCAGCGCCACCGGCACGGCCTGCTGCAGCAGCAGGCCGACGTCCCAGGTGTAGGCGGCGAACAGCGACACGCTGCCCGCGCCGTTGGCGGCCTCGTACTTTTTGGCGAAGGCCTGGGCCGTGGCCTTGACCGGATGGGTGTCCGGCAGCAGGTCGGCCACCATCACCGGCCCCACCGGCACCCAGGCGCCGTCGCAGGCCGCGCCGCAGACGCGCAGGAAGTCGTTGTTGGCCACGCCGTGGTTGAAGTAGATCTTGCCCTTGAAGCCGCGTTCGCGCAGCGAGCGCGCCGGCATCGCCGCCGGCGTGCCGGAGGCGCCCACCACCACCGCGTCCGGGGCGGCGCCGACCAGCTTCAGCGTCTGCGCCACCGCCGAGGTGTCGGTGGGCGCGAAGCTTTCCTTGCCGACGATCTCGATGCCGTGCTGCTTGGCGGCCTTTTCCACTTCCACCCAGAAAGTCTCGCCCAGGGCGTTGTTGAAGCCGATGAAGGCCAGCTTCTTGACGCCATTGGCGGCGGCGTGGCGGGCGATGCCCTCGGCCATCAGGGAATCGGAATGCGGCGTCTTGAAGACCCAGCGGCGCTTGTCGTCCACCGGATCGATCAGGCGCGCCGACGAGGCCAGCGTGATCACCGGCGTTGCGCCGCTGGCCACCGTGTCCAGCATGGCCATGGTGTTGGGGGTGGTGGTCGAGCCGACGATCAGGTCGACCTTGTTCTCGGAGATCAGCTTGTGCGAATTGCTGACCGCGCGGGTCGTGTCGGAGGCGTCGTCCAGCACCACGTATTCGACCTTGACGCCGCCGATCTCGGTGGGCAGCAGGCCGATGGTGTTGCGTTCGGGAATGCCCAGGGACGCCTGGGGGCCGGTGGTGGACAGGGTGGCGCCGATCTTCACCTGCGCCAGCGCGGGCGCGGCGCCCGCGACCAGCAGGGCCGCCAACGCGGCCGTCAGAGTGCTACGAGGGGTCATGCGGTATCTCCTTTGGGGCGCGGATATCGTTATGCGTCTTGCCGATCCGCTACGGCGTAGAAAGCGTTATACGACGGGATCCCCCCGGTGCGACAGGAAAGCGCCGTCATGGAAAACCAGGGCGCCGCCGTGGTCGTCCGGCGCGTGCAGGCGCCGCACCTCGCCGATCAGCACGGCGTGGTCGCCCACTTCCAGCACCTGGCGGGTGGCGCACTCGAAGCGGGCGGCGCAGGCGTCGAACACGGGGATGCCGTCCTCGGTGGCATACCAGTCCAGCCCGGCATAGCGGTCCGCCACGGGTTGCGAGAACACCCGCGCCAGGTCGCGCTGCGGCGCCCCCAGCACATGGATGGCGAAGCCGCCCCGGGTGGTGAAGTCGGCGTAGTGGATGCTGGCGCGGCGCAGGCTCCACAGCACCAGCGGCGGCTCCAGCGAGACGGGCGCGAAGGAGTTGACCGTGAGGCCGATCGGCCCGTCGGCGCCCGCGGCGGTCACCACCGTGACGCCGGTGGCGTAGCGCCCCAGCGCCCGGCGCAGACGAAGCGGGCTGAGATCGTCGCTGGCAGGCATGCGGCTTCCCCGCGGCCGCCGCTCAGGCCGGCACCGTGCTGGCCGGGCGCACGCCCGACAGCGGCATGGCCTCGGCCATCAACCGCTGCATCGAGTCCAGCACGAGGTCCTGCGGCATCAGGCCGAAGTTGTGCAGGCTCATCACGTGGTCCAGGCCCATGTCGGCCAGCCGCGCCAGCTTGTCGGCCACGGTGCGGGGCGAGCCGAACAGCGACAGGCCGCTGGCGATGATGTCGTCGTAGACCTGCTTGCGCGCGTACAGCCGGGTGTCCACGTACAGGTCGAAGGCGCGGGCGGCGCGTTCGCGGGCCTCGTCGTCGGTCTCGGCCACGTGGGTGTGCAGCGCCACCGCCGCCATGCCCGTGGCATCCTCGATGCCGGCCTCGGCCAGGCCGCGGCGGTAGTCCTGCATCATCAGGCCGATCTCTTCGAAGTTGTCCACCGCCGCGTACGGCACGAACAGCATGCGGCGGCCCTGGCGGCCGACGTGGTAGGCGGCCTCGCGGCGCAGGATCGCCACGTAGACGGGCACCGGCTGCTGCACCGGCTGCACGTTCAGGCGCACCTCGTGGATGCGGTTGAACTTGCCTTCGTGGCTGACGCGCTCGCCGGCCAGCAGGCGCTCGACCAGCATCAGGTTCTCGTCGAAGCGCTCGCGCTTGGTGGCCGGATCGACGGCGTAGCCCTCGAACTCGTGCTTCAGGTAGCCCGAGCCCACGCCCAGCGACAGCCTGCCTTGCGAAAGCTGGTCCACCAGGGCATAGTTTTCCGCCACCGTCAGCGGGTTGTGGAAGGTGAGGATGGAGATCGCGGTGCCCAGCCGCAGCCGCGTCGTCTGCTGCGACAGCGCCGCCAGGAACACCGCCGGGTTCGGCACCGCGCCGTATTCATGGAAGTGGTGCTCGGCCACCCAGAAGGTGTCGTAGCCCAGCTGTTCGGCGCGGCGCGCCTGCTCCAGCACCTGGCTGTAGAGCTGGCCCAGGCTGCGGGGCTGGTCGGGGTAGTGGTCCTGCACCGAGAAGATGGACATCTTCATTGCTTGTCTCCGTCTTTGTCCGCTCGCGCCCCCGAATCGGTCTTCCGGCCCGGATGGTTGTCCGCCACGGCACGCTGATGTATTTTTTAGTGATACACGTATTCTAATAAGAGACGAACTGATGTCAACAGATAGCAGCACCGGGATCCAGTCCGCCGAAATCGCCCTGGACGTCCTGACCCGGCTGGCCGAGCTGGGCGGCGCCGTGTCGGTGTCGGAACTGGGCCGCAGCCTGGACATGCCGCGCGCCAAGGCGCACCGCTACCTGGTGTCGCTGGAGCGGCGCGGCTACGTCGAGCAGGATCCGGCCAGCGCCCGCTACCGGCTCGGGCCGCAGGCGCTGCACACCGGGCTGGCGGCGCTGGCCGAGGTGGATTTCGTCAAAGTGGCGGCCGGCTGCCTGGAAGACCTGAGCGCCGCCATCGGCCAGACCGTCTTCCTCTCGGTCTGGGGCCAGCACGGTCCCACCATCGTCCAGTGGCGCGACGCGCGGCTGCCGGTCACGGTCAACGTGCGCGTGGGTTCGGTGCTGCCGCTGCTCAACAGCGCCACCGGGCGCGTCTTCGCGGCCTGGCTGCCGGAGCCGCTGGCGCTGCCGCGCGCACTGGCCGAATGGGACGCGGCGCGGCGCCAGGGCGCCGACACCGCGCAACTGCTGGACGATCCGGCCGCTGGCGGGCTGCCGCTGGATCCTGCCGACCCCGCCGCCGCGCTGCGGGCGCGCTGGCAGGCCACGCGCCAGCGCGGCTACGCCAGCGTCAGCGGCCACCTGCTGCACGGCATCGACTCGGCCGCCCTGCCGGTGCTGGACGCGCAAGGCCAGCTGGCCGGCGCCATCACCGGGTTGGGACTGCACGGCGGCTTCGACCTGGCGCCGGACGGCGCGCCGCTGCGGGCGCTGATGGCGGCCGCGGCCGACTGCTCGCGCCGGCTCGGCTGGCGCGGCGGGCGCTAAGTCGCCGCGCCAGCCCCCGGCGCACCTTCCCCTGAAAATCGCTCGCTCCCGTCCTGCCGTCCTCGCTTGCGCGGGCGCCGCCGTCGCCGGCCGCCCCGCCCTTTTCGCCAGCCCCTTTACAATAGACAGTTGCCCAGAGCCGTGCCGACAGGTCCGGCTCGCTTTTTTGCCGCCGCCCCATCCGGCGGCCCGGCGGCCGGCCCAGGCCGCGCCCGCCCCTGATACCGATACCCGCGTGCAAGCCCTTACCGTTTCCGATTTCGACTACGAGCTGCCTCCCGAGCTCATCGCGCAGACACCCGCCGCCCAGCGCACGGGCAGCCGCCTGCTGCACCTGGACGGCGCCAGCCAGCTGCATGACCGCCAGTTCGCCGACCTGGAGGGGCTGTTGCGCCCCGGCGACCTGCTGGTGTTCAACGACACCCGCGTCATCAAGGCGCGCCTGGCCGGCCACAAGATCACCGGCGGCAAGGTCGAGGTGCTGGTCGAGCGCATCACCGACACCGACCGCGCGCTGGCGCACGTGCGCGCCAGCAAGTCGCCCGGCGCCGGCATGGTGCTGCGGCTGGCCGACGCCTTCGACGCCACGGTGCTGGGCCGCGAGGGCGAGCTGTTCGACATCCGCTTCCCCGGGCCGGTGCTGGAATTGCTGGACGCGCACGGCGCGACGCCGCTGCCGCCCTACATCACGCACGCCGCCGACGCCGGCGACGACGACCGCTACCAGACCGTCTACGCCCGCGAACCGGGCGCCGTGGCGGCGCCGACCGCCGGCCTGCACTTCGACCAGCCCACCCTGGACCGCCTGGCGGCGCAGGGCGTGGAGCGCGCCTTCGTCACGCTGCACGTGGGCGCCGGCACCTTCCAGCCGGTGCGCGTGGACAACCTGGCCGACCACGTCATGCACGCCGAATGGTTCACCGTGCCGCAGGCCACGGTGGACGCCATCGCCGCAACGCGCGCCCGCGGCGGCCGCGTGATCGCGGTCGGCACCACCAGCGTGCGCGCCCTGGAATCGGCCGCCGCCCAGACCGAGGGCCGCACCGCCCCCGGCCTGCCGCTGGCCGCCGCCCAAGGCGACACGCGCCTGTTCATCACCCCCGGCTACCAGTACCGCGTCATCGACGCCCTGGTCACCAACTTCCACCTGCCCCAGTCGACCCTGCTGATGCTGGTGTCGGCGCTGGCCGGCGTCGAGCCGATCCGCCGCGCCTACGCCCACGCCGTGGCCCAGCGCTACCGCTTCTTCAGCTACGGCGACGCCATGTTCATCGAATCCCCCGCCCCATGACCGGACTGAATTTCGAACTGCTTGCCACCGACGGCGGCGCCCGCCGCGGCCGCATCACGCTCAACCATGGCGTGGTGGAAACACCCATCTTCATGCCCGTGGGCACCTATGGCAGCGTCAAGGCCATGATGCCGCACGAACTGAAGGACATCGGCGCGCAGATCGTGCTGGGCAACACCTTCCACCTGTGGCTGCGCCCGGGCACGGACATCATGGAAAAGCATGGCGGCCTGCACGGCTTCATGCAGTGGGACAAGCCGATCCTGACCGACTCGGGCGGCTTCCAGGTGTTCAGCCTGCAGGGCATGCGCAAGATCACCGAGGAAGGCGTGAAGTTCGCCTCGCCCATCGACGGCGCCCGCCTGTTCCTGACGCCCGAGGAATCGATGCGCATCCAGCGCTCGCTGAACTCGGACATCGTCATGGTGTTCGACGAGTGCACGCCCTACGAGATAGACGGCCGCCCCGCGACCATCGAGGAAGCGGCCCGCTCGATGCGCATGTCGCTGCGCTGGGCGCGCCGCTCGCGCGAGGAATTCGACCGGCTGCAGAACCCCAACGCGCTGTTCGGCATCGTGCAGGGCGGCATGTACGAATCGCTGCGCGACGAGTCCCTGGCCGGCCTGCAGGACATCGGTTTCCACGGCTACGCCATCGGCGGCCTGTCGGTGGGCGAGCCCAAGGAAGACATGATGCGCATCCTGGCGCACGTGACGCCCAAGCTGCCGGCCCAGGCGCCGCGCTACCTGATGGGCGTGGGCACGCCGGAAGACCTGGTCGAGGGCGTGAGCCGCGGCGTCGACATGTTCGACTGCGTCATGCCGACCCGCAACGCCCGCAACGGCTGGCTGTTCACCCGCTTCGGCGACGTCAAGATCCGCAACGCCAAGTACCGCGACGACACCCGCCCGCTGGACCCGAGCTGCGCCTGCCACACCTGCGCCAACTTCTCGCGCGCCTACCTGCATCACCTGCAGCGCGCCAACGAGATCACCGGCGCGCGCCTGAACACGCTGCACAACCTGCATTTCTACCTGACCATCATGAAGGAAATGCGCGAGGCCATCGCCGAGGGCCGCTTCGACGCCTGGCGCGCGCAGTTCGCGGCCGACCGGGCGCGCGGGGTGGAGTAGCGGGGCGCTGTGCCGCTCGCGGTTCGCGCTCAGCGGCGCAACGAGAGAATCACTGCGGCGGCCATTGCTGCGCGGCATGCAAGATGCGCAGGATCCGCACGGCCAGCGCATCCGCCGCATACACGATGATGTAATTCGCGCGAACGACCATTTCGCGGGTACCGGCGATCCTTCCGGGGCGGTACAGCGCGGGACGGGCGGGCAGTTGCGCCGCCTTCGTTTCAATATCGTCTTTCAGACGCTGGGCAGCGTCTGGATTGTCATCTGATATGTAGTCGACTATGGCCAACAGGTCGGCCCGGGCGGCGGACGACCATTCAACTGCGGGCACGGCGCTTCCTGTCGATCAGCGCCTGGGCTTCATCCATGACCTGCTGGTGCGGCACCGCCGGCCCCGTATCGGCCAGGGCTTCCTGGACTTTGGCGCGGAACCACGCGTCGTGCGCCTGGGCATCGGTGGTCAACCCGGCGGGCAGGCCGCCCTCCTTGGCCACCCGCGTGAGCAGGATGCGCACGGCGTCGGAAATCGTCAGGCCGAATTCGGCCAGCTTTTCGGTGGCGTCGGCTTTGAGCTTGTCGTCCACGCGGACGTGGAGCATCGAGGTCTGGGGCATGGCGATTCCTGCAATAGTGTCGGGCCAGTGTATCTCAATTGAGATACTTTCCTGCCACCAACCGCGCATTTTGCGTCCACCCATACCGGGAGAACCCGAATAAGGACTTTTGTTTCGCGTTTCCGCCCTCATCACTGCGCACAGGACGACCCCCTACGCCAGAACGGCCGCCCCGCCGCCGGGCCGCCCCAAGGCGGGGCAGCCCCCTCGGGGGCAGCCAGCGCACCACGCGCGCGCGGCGTGGGGGCCCCTAAACCTCGCTACAATAGTCGGCTTGCCCTATCCATGGCTCGCGCGGGGATGGGCGCAGAACAAGATCGTCGACAGCACGATATAAACAAACCCAAACAGACCAAACGCAGGAGAATTACATGTCCGCTATCGATACCGCCAGCCTCGTCGTGGCCCAGGCCGCCGCCCCCGAAGGCAATGCGCTGATGGGCATGCTGCCCATCATCCTGATGTTCGTGATCCTCTATTTCCTGATGATCCGTCCCCAGATGAAGCGCCAGAAGGAACACCGCAACCTGATCGCCGCCCTGGCCAAGGGCGACGAAGTCGTCACCGCCGGCGGCATGCTGGGCAAGGTCACCAAGGTGAACGACAGCTACGTCACCGTCGAAGTCTCGGAACTGGCCGACAAGCCGGTCGAGATCATCATGCAGAAGTCGTCGGTGTCGACCGTTCTGCCCAAGGGAACCATCAAGGCCCTGTAAGCGTCCCATAGGAGCTCCGCCGCCGGGCCCCGGGGTCCGACGGCAGCCGCCCCGCCGCCCGTCGCGCCAGCCGCCCGGGCGGCCTTTTCTCCACTCTTACATGACGTAGCCGGCAATGAACCGCTATCCCCTCTGGAAGTACATTACGGTCCTGATTGCGGTCCTTATCGGCCTGCTGTATACGCTTCCCAATTTCTACGGCGAGTCGCCCGCCGTCCAGGTTTCCAGCGCCAAGGCCACCATCAAGGTGGATCCGGCCATGCTGAGCCGGGTCGAGCAGATCCTGACCGACGCCAAGATCCCCAATGAAGGGGTCTACTACGAACAGAACGGCACGCTCGGCACCGTGCGCGCCCGCTTCACCTCGACCGACCTGCAACTGCAGGCGCGCGACCTGATCGACAAATCCCTCAATACCGTCCAGGGCGACCCGCACTACACCGTGGCGCTGAACCTGCTGCCGGCCTCGCCCACCTGGATGCGCGCACTGGGCTGGTTCGCCCCCAAGCCCATGTACCTGGGCCTGGACCTGCGCGGCGGCGTGCACTTCCTGCTGCAAGTGGACATGCAGGGCGCCCTGACCGCCCGCTACGATTCGCTGGCCGCCGACGTGCGCTCGGTGCTGCGCGACCAGAAGGTCAACGTGGCCGGCGTCGAGCGCTCGGGCATGAGCGTGGCCGCCAGCTTCGCCAACGCGCAGGACCGCGACCGCGCCATCTCGACGCTGCGCAGCCGCCTGCCCGACCTGGAATTCACCGAAAGCGAAGAAAACGGCAAGCTGCTGCTGCTGGGCGCGCTGAACCCGGCCGCGGTCACCCGCGTGCAGGACTCGGCGCTCAAGCAGAACATCAACACGCTGCACAACCGGATCAACGAACTGGGCGTGGCCGAGCCGGTCATCCAGCAGCAGGGTTCGGACCGCATCGTGGTGCAGCTGCCCGGCGTGCAGGACGTGGCCAAGGCCAAGGAACTGCTGGGCCGCACCGCCACCCTCGAAATCCGCATGGTCGACGATTCGCCCGCCGCGCAGGCCGCGCTGCTGGGCGGCTCGGTGCCGTTCGGCCTGGAGCGCTACTCCGACCGCGACGGTCGCCCGATCCTGGTGCGCCGCCAGGTGGTCCTGACCGGTGAGAACCTGCAGGACGCCCAGCCCGGCCGCGATTCGCAGACCCAGCAGGCCGCCGTCCACCTGACGCTGGACTCCAAGGGCGCGCGCATCTTCCGCGACGTCACCCGCGACAACATCGGCAAGCGCATGGCCATCCTGCTGTTCGAGAACGGCAAGGGCGAAGTGGTCACGGCCCCGGTCATCCGCAGCGAAATCGCCGGCGGCCAGGTGCAGATCTCGGGCAGCATGAGCTCCGAGGAAGCCGCCGACACCGCCCTGCTGCTGCGCGCCGGCGCGCTGGCCGCGCCGATGTCGATCATCGAGGAACGCACCATCGGCCCGAGCCTGGGCGCCGACAACATCTCGAAGGGCTTCCATTCGACGCTGTACGGCTTCCTGGCCATCGCCGTCTTCATCATCATCTACTACCACCTGTTCGGCGTGTTCTCGACCGTCGGCCTGACCCTGAACGTGCTGCTGTTGCTGGCCCTGCTGTCGATGCTGCAGGCCACGCTGACGCTGCCGGGCATCGCGGCCATCGCGCTGACACTGGGCATGGCGATCGACTCGAACGTGCTGATCAACGAGCGGATACGCGAAGAACTGCGCAACGGGGCGTCGCCGCAACAGGCCATCCACCATGGCTTCGAGCGCGCCTGGGGCACGATTCTCGACTCCAACCTCACTACGCTGATTGTCGGCCTGGCCCTGCTGGCATTCGGTTCCGGCCCGATCCGCGGTTTCGCGGTGGTCCATTGCCTGGGCATCCTGACCTCGATGTTCTCGTCCGTCGTGGGCGTGCGCGCGCTGGCCAACCTCTGGTACGGCCGCAAGAAGAAGCTCACGTCGATCTCCATCGGCGAAGTCTGGAAGCCGAAGACCAACTGAACATGCTTGCGGGCGGCCATGCCGCCCGCCACCGAATAGCCAGGGCAAAACATGGAATTTTTCCGGATTCACCGCACCATCCCGTTCATGCGCCACGCGCTGGTGCTGAACATCATCAGCCTCGTCACCTTCGTGGCGGCGGTCTTCTTCATCCTCACGCGCGGCTTTCACCTGTCGATCGAATTCACCGGCGGCACGGTCATGGAAGTCAACTACGCCCAGACGGCGCAGCTTGAAAACGTGCGCGGCGTGGTCTCGAAGCTGGGCTACACCGACTTCCAGGTGCAGAACTTCGGCACCTCGCACGACGTCATGATCCGCCTGCCCCTGCAGGAAGGCCAAACTTCCGCCACCCAGAGCGAAACCGTCATGGCCGCGCTCAAGGCCGCCGACCAGGGCGTGGAACTGCGCCGCGTCGAGTTCGTCGGTCCGCAGGTGGGCCAGGAACTGCTGCACAACGGCCTGATGGCGCTGCTGGTGGTGGTCATCGGCATCATGGTCTACCTGGGCTTCCGCTTCGAATGGAAGTTCGCCGTGGCCGGCGTGATCGCCAACCTGCACGACGTGGTCATCATCCTGGGCTTCTTCGCCTTCTTCCAGTGGGAATTCTCGCTGTCGGTGCTGGCGGGCGTGCTGGCGGTGCTGGGCTACTCGGTGAACGAATCCGTGGTCATCATGGACCGGATCCGCGAGAACTTCCGCAAGTACCGCAAGGCGGACGTGCAGGAAGTCATCAACAGCGCCATCACGCAGACCATCTCGCGCACCATCATCACCCACGGCTCGACCCAGATGATGGTGCTGGCGATGCTGTTCTTCGGCGGCCCCACCCTGCACTACTTCGCCATGGCCCTGACCATCGGCATCTGGTTCGGCATCTACTCGTCGGTGTTCGTCGCCGCCGCGCTGGCCATGTGGATGGGCGTCAAGCGCGAAGACCTGGTCAAGCCGGTCAAGAAGGAAGGCGAGGAAGGCGAAGTCGCCTGAGTTGCTTCCCGCCCCGCAAGACCCGCCCGCTGTGGCGGGTTTTTTTATGGGCGGACGAGCCTGGCGCAGGGCCCTCGGTCACTACGAATAGCCGCCCGTCCTACATGCGGATACCTTTGCCAAAGCCGTCGCCACGGAGGTTGACAGTTATATCCGAACAGGTATATTCATGTTTATCGAACTCCCTCGTCCCCTGTATTGGGAAGGTTCCTCGAAAAAAGACTTCCAGACCTTCCCGCTGGCCGTTCAGAAACACTTGGGGATGAGTCTGTTCATCGTGCAGTCGGGCCGGCGACCGGCCGCGTCCAAACCATGGCACGGACTGGGGCCGGGCGTGTTTGAACTGGTCGACGATCATCGGGGCGATACGTTCCGCGCCGTCTACCTGATACGCATCGGCAACGGCGTGCATGTACTGCATGCATTCCAGAAGAAGTCCAAATCGGGCGTTTCCACGCCGCGGCCCGACATTGCCCTGATCACCCGGCGGCTCAAACAGGTTCAGGCCCGCTATGGGCCCCACAAGAGACAACCATGACGCGTACTACCGGCACCCTGAATGTTCTGCATGACCTCGGCTTTGACGACGCCGCCGATCTGACCACCCAGGCGCAGCTCGCCATCAAGCTCAACGATCTGATCGACCAGCGCCAGCTCACCCAGGCCCAGGTTGCCGCCCTGACCGGCATGACCCAGCCCAAGGTCTCCCAGATCCGCCGCTACCAATTGCAGAACATCTCGCTGGAGCGGCTGCTGCGCGCCCTGGTCGCGCTGGACCAGCACGTGGAGATACGGGTACGCAAGGCAAGGCAATCCGACACTGCCGGGATCAGCGTCGCGGCCTAGCACGAGCGGGAGGCAGCCCCGCACTGTACAGACGCTCCGCCCACTGGGTGTACGGGTACGGCTGCCGCCGTATTCGCTACCATAGGCCTCATGAAACTCGCTCTCGATCATCTCGTCGTCGCTGCCGCCGACCTGGACAGCGGCACTCGCCACGTGGCCGACCTGCTGGGCATCGCGCCGACGGGTGGCGGCGCGCATCCCCGCATGGGCACCCACAACCGCGTGCTGGGCATGGCGGGCGGCGTGTACCTGGAAGTGATCGCCATCGACCCGGACGCGCCCGCGCCGCAGCGGCCGCGCTGGTTCGGGCTGGACCAGCCGGCCATGCGGGCGCGCCTGGCCGAAGGGCCGTTCCTGGCGCATTGGGCGGCGCGAGTCGAGGCGCCCGCTGACCTGAGCGCATGGCAGGCGCGGCACCCCGATCGCATCGCGCCCGCCATCCCCATGACCCGCGGCGACCTGCGCTGGCGCCTTACCGTGCCCGACGACGGCAGCCTGCCGGCCTGGCGCGAAGCGGGCGCAACGGCCGGCGACGGCCTGCTGCCGACGCTGATCCAGTGGGATGTGGACGCCTATCCCGGCGTCAGCCTGCCGCGCCAGCCGCTGACCCTGGTGGCGCTGGCCGGCACCCACCCGCGCGCGGCGCTGCTGCGCCAGGGGCTGGCCTGGCTGGGCGCCGAGCATCTCATCACGGTCGAACAGGCCGACGGCGCGCCGTGCCTGCGCGCCACCATCGAAACCCCGCAGGGCATCAAGACCCTGGCCTGATACGGACAATGGACACGGAGACTTCCCCATGAGCGTGACCCGCAAGCGCTTCGACGACGCGCCCTATGAACGGCAGTGCGAGGCCATCGTCATCGCCGTCGGCGCCGACGGCGTCGAACTGGACCAGACCGTCTGCTACGCCCGCAGCGGCGGCCAGGCGGGCGACAGCGGCACGCTGACCCTGGCCGACGGCCGGGTGCTGGCGCTGACCGACACGGTCTACGCCGACGAGCGTCGCCGCATCGTGCACGTGCTGGCCGAAGGCGTGGCGCCGCCACCAGTGGGCGAACGCGTCACCGTGGCCATCGACTGGCCCCGGCGCCACCGGCTGATGCGGCTGCACACCTGCCTGCACCTGCTCGGCGCGCTGGTGCCCGCGCCGGTCACGGGGTGCAGCATCTCGCCCGACTCGGCGCGCATCGACTTCGACCTGCCCGAGTCGACGCTGGACAAGGCCGACCTGACCGAGCGCCTGAACGCGCTGATCACGGCCGCCACCGACGTCACGGTCAACGCCATCACGCCCGAGGAGCTGGCGGCCCAGCCGGACCTGGTGCGCACCATCGGCGCGGCGCCTCCGGCCGGCACGGAACGCATCCGCATCATCGAGATTCCAGGCGTGGATCGCCAGCCCTGTGGCGGCACGCACGTGGCCAACACGGGCGAAATCGGCGCGGTGACCGTCACCAAGATCGAAAAGAAAAGCCGCACCAACCGCCGCGTGGTGGTGGCGTTCGCCTGAACCTTGCCGCCAATGAAAATGGCCGCCTGCATGGCGGCCATTTTCATTGAAGTCCGTCGGCGGCGCCTCGCGGCGCGCTCAGCCCTTCTTCCACCAGCGCCACGGCGCGCGCAGCGGCCACTGGTACTTGCTACAGAGCACCCGGGGCGCCAGCAGGTGACCCACGGCGATGGCGATCGCGGCGGCGGTCAACACGTCGGACAGGTAGTGGTCCAGGTTGACCAGGCGGCTGGTCGCCACCAGCGCGGCCAGCGACAGGAAGGCCCAGCGCCAGCGCGGCGCCAGGATGCCCAGCACCACCGCCACGGCGAAGGCGGCATAGGTGTGGCTGGACGGAAAGGAATTGAACTGGTTGGCGCGCGAGAACGACTCGCCCAGCCCGTAGATGCCCTTCTCGAAGAACAGCTCGGGACGGGCCCGCGCCACGGAGCGCTTGAGCACCAGCACCACCAGCCCGCCGACCGCCATGGTCGACAGCATCAGCAGGCTGCCGCGCGCCATGCTGGCGTAGCTCATGCGCACCGGATTGCGCCAGCCGCGCGCCAGGCCGACCAGGCCGACGATGTAGAACGCCAGCGCCACGCCGATGTAGCGGCCGCTTTCGCCCATTTCACCGATCCACTCGAACGAGGTGTTGACCCCGTCGCTGACCGATTGCCGGATCCAGATCGCCAGCGGCAGGTCGACCCACAGGGCGCAGACCGCGGCCACCAGCGCCCCCCCGAGACCGGCCAGCAGCCAGGCGGAGGTCGACAGCGGATTGCGGAACTCGTCCGTCGTGGCGGTCGCGGCGCCGGGCGCGAGCGTGGCGGCCGGCGGAAGGGAGGGATTCGTCGTCATCGGACCGGTCGCGTAAAGATAATTGTTCTCGGAAAGGGAAT
>NZ_QHHO01000049.1:628072-757074 GCF_003184165.1 Achromobacter sp. RW408 | reverse complement strand
GTCCGGCCGCGGGCCGCGCCGTGATCTTCAGGAGCGAGCCGTGGTGCCAAGGTCGACGCGGAACACGCTGCCCCGCCCCGGCGCCGATTGCAGCGAGACCCGCCAACCCTGGTGCTCGCAGATGCGTTGCACCAGGGACAGGCCCAGCCCGAGGTTGCCGGCGGCAGGCTGCGTGCCGCGCACAAAGGGGCTGAAGACCGCCTGCTGCCGCTCCGCCGGAATGCCCGGACCGTCGTCGGCCACCTGCAGGTATTGGGCGCCGGCGCTGATCGTGACGCGCGCGCCGGGTCCGGCGTATTGCAGCGAATTGCGGATCAGGTTGGACAGCAACGCGCGCAGCAACGGCGCCGGAAAGCGCGGCGGGTCCATTGCCGGCGTCATCCCGTCGGCGCCGCTCGGGCCCGGGGCGGCGCCCCTGTCGAAGACATCGGCGGGCGCGCCGGCCGCCGCGTTCGACGGGCTCGGCCCCGCCGCGGCCTGCAGCGTCAGCGACATGCCGCGCCGCCGCGCCACCGCGCTCCAGGCCGCGAGTTGCTCGCGCGCGGCCTCATCGGCGCTGGCGCGCGCGAACTGGCCCGCGTCGTCGCGCCCGCGCGCCAGCATCAGGTAGGTATCGAGCCGTTCTCCCATGTCGGCCGCGGCCGCCGCGATGCGCCGCAAGCGCGCATTGCCGTCGGCATCCAGTCCCGGCTCTTCCAACAGCAGTTCGCAGGAACTGGAAATCACCATCAGCGGCGTGCGCAATTCGTGGCCGACGTCGGCGGTGAACAGCTGTTCGCGCCGCAGCGCCTGCTCGAGCTGGTTGTAGGTGGCGTCGAAGGCAGCCGCCAACCGGCCGATCTCGTCAGGGGGGTAGTCCTCGGCCAGGCGGGTCTGCGGCGGCTGCGCGCCGCGCGCCGTGACCTGCGCCGCCAGCCTGGCCAAGGGCCGCAGCATGCGCCGCGTGGCCAGGGTGCCCAGCACGAAGGCCAGCGCCAGCCCGCCGGCCAGGCCGCTGACCACGGTCCAGTGCGACGCGGACTGGTTGTGTTCGTACTCGGTGTAGTCGCGCAGCAGCATGTAGCGCTGGCCGTCCTTGTCGTCCACCATGACGTGCCAGATTCGGCCCTCGCGCTCGATCTTGTGGAAGCCCGGCGCCAGGCCCCGCAACCATTGCGGGAACGCCGGTCCGCCCGGTTCGCCATGGAAGAACCGATGCGGCCGGCCCGGGTCGATGCCCGCCAGGAAGTCGCCGCGCACCCGTTCCACCGCCATGCCCATGTCGATGCGCTGCAAGTGGACTTCGAGCGTGTTCACGCTCCAGATCGACACCCAGGTCAGCACGCCGCCGACCAGCAGCGCCAGCAACAGGTACGTGCGCACCAGGTAGCGCGCCAGGCCGCGCCGCGCGCTACGCATCGCCGGCCGCCCGCAATTGGTAGCCGATGCCGTGCACCGTGTGCAGCAGCGGCGCGTCGAACGGCTTGTCGACCACCTGGCGGATCTGGTGGATATGGGTGCGCAGGCTGTCGCTATCGGGCGGGGAATCGCGCCACAGGGCTTCTTCGAGCCGGCCACGATGGACCACCGCGGGGCTGGCGCGCATCAACAGCATCAACAGCTGCAGTGGCGACGGCGGCAGGCGCAGCGCCTGCCCGGCGCGCGCCAGCGCCAGGGTGCCGGTATCCAGCGTCAGGTCGCCCACCCGCAACACGCGCGCCGCGCCGGCGCCGCTGGCGCGGTGCAGCAGCGCCTTGACGCGCGCCGCCAGTTCGGCTAGCGCGAAGGGCTTGACCAGGTAGTCGTCGGCGCCCGCATCGAAGCCGGCCAAGCGGTTGTCGAGCGTGTCGCGCGCGGTGACCATGATGATCGGCGTGCCGCAGCCGGCTTCGGCGCGCAGTTGGCGGCACAGGTCGTAGCCATCCAGCCGCGGCAGCATCAGGTCGAGCACGATCAGGTCGAAGCCGCCTTCAGCGGCCATCGCATAGCCGCGCAGCCCGTCCTCCGCGCAATCGACGATATAGCCGCGGCGCGTCAGGTGATGCGTGATGTTGGCCAGGATATCGGGATCGTCTTCGATGACAAGAACGCGCATGTCGGATCGGGCGGGAATGGAAATCAATCTCAGATTGTAAGCGCGGCCGGCGCCCGGCAGCGGCCGCGGCCACGGGCCGCCGCGTCTTAACGAAATCTTGAACCCCGATGGCGGAGACTGTCCGCCGATGTGAATGGTTCGCGTTACCCGCAAGCCCGCGGGCGCGTCCAGGGTCACTGGATCGGGATTCTCCATGCGTTTGAAATTCGTGTTCCGCGCGGCGCTGGCTGGCGCCGCCCTGCTCTGCGCCGTCGCCGGCGCCCAGGCCCGCCAGGTGACCGACCTGGCCGGGCGCGTCGTGACCGTGCCCGACCATCCGCGACGGGTGCTGCTGGGCGAAGGCCGCTTCGTCTTCGCCATGGCCTTGCTGGACCGCGCCGATCCGGTGGCCCGCGTGGTCGGCTGGCAGGGCGAACTCAAGCAGCAGGACCCCTACTCCTGGCAACAGCTGGTCAAGCGCTTCCCGAAGGCTGCCCAGGTGCCGCTGATCGGCACCACCTCGGAAGCCAGCGTCAGTCCCGAAAAAATCGTCGCGCTCAGGCCCGACGTGGCGGTATTCAGCCTGAGCGGCCACGGCCCGGGCCGCAACAATCCCATGATCGCGTCGTTGCAGCAGGCCGGCATTCCCATCGTCTTCATCGACTTCCGCCAGCATCCGGTGCAAAACACCGTTCCCAGCCTGCGCCTCCTGGGCCAGGCGCTCGACCGCCAGGAACAGGCCGAGCGCTACATTGCATTCTATGAATCGCACATGGCCAAGGTGCGCGACCTGGTGCAACCCGTGCCGCAGGCCGAGCGGCCGCGCGTGTTCGTGGAAATGCTGGCCGGCGTCTGGCCGGCGTGCTGCCACACCACCGGCAACGGCAGCTTCGGCGACCTGCTGCAGGCCGCCGGCGGCGTGAACGTGGCGGCGCCGGTGCTGCCGGGCGCGATCGGCGACGTCAGCATGGAATTCCTGCTGCAGTCACAGCCGCGGGTCTACATCGCCACCGGCAGCCGCTCCGAACCCGGCCGCCCGGGCCTGCTGGTCGGACCGGGCGCCGCCGCCGATGTCTCCGCCGCCAGCCTGTCCGCCTTGCTGCAACGCGACGGCATCCGCGACCTGGAGGCGGTCAAGCGCGGCCGCGCCTTCGGCATCTGGCACGCGTTCTACAACTCGCCCTACAACGTGGCGGCGGTGGAAGCCATGGCCAAGTGGCTGTATCCGGAACGCGCCGCCGCGCTCGATCCGCGCGCCACGCTCGACACGCTGTACCGCGACTTCCTCGACCTGGACGGCGCCGGCACCTACTGGACCGCGCCCGCCGCCCGTTGACCGGCTCTTCCCATGCAGACCCCCGCCACCATGCTGGCCGCCGACGGCATGCCGGACGATCCCGTCGCCCACTATCGCCGCACCCGCAGGCGGCGCCTGCTGCTGGCGCTGGCGCTGGCCGTGCTCATCGTCGCCAGCCTGCTGGCCGACCTCGCCACCGGCCCGGCCGGCCTGGCGTCGGCCGATCTGCTGCGCACACTGCTGCATCCCGACGGCGCCGACGCCGGCACCCGCGTCATCGTCTGGCAGTTCCGCCTGCCCTACGCGCTGATGGCATTGCTGGTGGGCGTGGCGCTGGGGCTGGGCGGCGCCGAGATGCAGACCATGCTCGACAACCCGCTGGCCAGTCCCTACACGCTTGGCGTGTCGGCCGCCGCCGCGTTCGGCGCCTCGCTGGCGATCACGCTGGACTGGCACCTGCCGGCTTTGCCGCCGGGCATGGTGGTGTCGTTGTCCGCCTTCGCCAGCACGCTGGTGTCGGTGCTGGTGCTGGAACGCGTGGCGCGCTGGCGCGGCGGGTCGACGCTGGGCGTGGTGCTGTTCGGCATTGCCCTGGTGTATGCCTTCCAGGCCCTGGTGATGCTGCTGCAATTCATCGCCAGCGAGGAAGCGCTGCAAGGCATCGTCTTCTGGACCATGGGCAGCCTGGCGCGCGCCAACTGGACCAGCGTCGGCGCGATGGCCGTGGCGCTGGCCCTGGCGCTTCCCTATTCCCTGCGCGACGCCTGGAAGCTGACGGCGGTGCGGCTGGGCGAGGAACGCGCCGCCAGTTTCGGCATCGACGTCAAGCGCCTGCGGCTGGTGAGCCTGCTGCGCGTCAGCGCGCTGGCTGCCTTGGCGGTGTCGTTCGTCGGCACCATCGGTTTCGTCGGCCTGGTGGCGCCTCACATCGCCCGGCTGCTGCTGGGCGAGGACCATCGCCACTACCTGCCCGGCAGCGCGCTGGCCGGCGCGCTGATCCTGTCGCTGGCCTCCGTCGCCTCCAAGACCGTGCTGCCCGGCGCGCTGGTGCCGGTCGGCATCGTGACCTCGCTGGTCGGCATTCCCTTCTTTCTCACCATCGTCATCCGCGCCCTCAAGCGCAGCTGACTCCTACCTTCACCGGAGACGCCTTCCCATGCACACCCGCTACCCGTTCGCCCTCGCCGCCCTGCTGGCCGCCGGCGCCGTCCACGCCGCCGCGCCCGCCTGCAGCATCGACGTCGAAGGCCAGCCCGGCAAGAAGTTCGCGCCCGCCCACATCGTGGTGCCCGCCACCTGCCAGGACTTCACGGTGCGCCTGATCCATACCGGCAAGAACAGCAAGGAAAAGGCCGGCCACAACTGGGTGCTGACCCGGACCGAAGACATCGACGCGGTGATGGTCGACGGCATGAAGGCGGGCGCGGCGCATGATTTCCTGGCCCCGGGCGATGGCCGCATCCTGGCCCGCACGCCGATGCTGGGCGGCGGCGAGACCGCCAGCGTCACCTTCCCCGTCAGCCGCCTGGCGGCCGGGCAGTCGTACACCTTCTATTGCTCGTTCCCGGCGCACGCCCAGCACATGCGCGGCACGCTGGCCCTGCAGCGGCCCTGACGCCATGGCCTCGCGGCAGAGCCCCGACACCCCGGCCGCGCTGGAGATCCGCGCGCTCGATGCCGGCTATGGCGCGCGCCCGGTGCTGCGGGGCCTGCGGGCGGGCCCGCTGCGCGAAGGCACGCTGACCGCGCTATTGGGTCCGAACGGCAGCGGCAAATCGACGCTGCTCAAGACCCTGGCCGGCCTGAACCCCATGCAGGCCGGCGAACTGCGGCTGGACGGCGCCGATTTCGGCCGGCTGCCGCCGGCGCGGCGCGCGCAACATGCCATGTACATGCCGCAGGCCCTGCCCAGGGGCGTGCACATGACGGTGCTGGAATCGGTGCTGGTGGCGGCCCGCTCCGGCCGCGCGCGCCAGCCCGGCGACGTGCTCATGGGCGAGGCCATGCGGGTGCTGTCCGAACTGGGCATCAACGCCCTCGCCAGCCGTTGCCTGGACGAGCTGTCCGGCGGCCAGAAGCAGTTGGCCTCGCTGGCCCAGGCCCTGGTGCGGCGGCCGCGCCTGCTATTGCTGGACGAGCCGCTGTCGGCGCTGGACCTGAATTACCAGTTCCACGTCATGGACGTGCTGCGCCGGCAGACCGCAAGCCATCGCCTCATCACGCTGGTGGTGCTGCACGACCTGAACATCGCCCTGCGCCACGCCGACCATGCCCTGCTGCTGCACGGCGGCGCGCTGCTGGCCGAAGGCCCGCCGCGCGAGGTGGTCACGCGCGATACGCTGCGCCGCGCCTATGGCGTGCTGGCCCGGGTCGAACGGTGTCCGCAGGGCCAACCGCAAGTGCATGTGGACGGATTGGCCCATATCGGATTGGCCCATATCGCCTAGATCAGGAACTGCCGGTAGGCCTCGTTCGCCGTCTCTTCCGAATGGGCGTAGCCCAGCTGCGCCAGGAAGCGGTCGAGCGCCGCGTCGTCGGCCACCGGCGCCTGGATGCCCACCAGCACCGAACTGAAGTCGGCGCCCTGGTTGCGGTAGTGGAACAGGCTGATGTTCCAGTTCGGCGCCATGGCGGTCAGGAACTTCATCAGCGCGCCCGGACGTTCCGGAAATTCGAAGCGGAACAGGCGTTCGCCGCCCGCCAGCGGCGAACGCCCGCCGACCATGTAGCGGATGTGCTGCTTGGATACCTCGTTGTGCGTCAGGTCGCTGACCGCGAAGCCCTGCTCCTGCAAGCCGCGCATGATGTCCGCGCCCTCGCCGCGCCGCGCGATCTGCACGCTGACGAAGATGCGGGCGGTGCGGGCGTCGGCGATGCGGTAGTTGAATTCGGTCACGCTGCGCTGGCCCATCACCGCGCAGAAGCGGCGGAAGCTGCCGCGCTCCTCGGGCAAGGTGACGGCGAACACCGCCTCGCGCGCCTCGCCCACCTCGGCGCGGTCGGCAACGAAGCGCATGCGGTCGAAGTTCATGTTGGCGCCCGAGGTGATCGCCACCAGCGACTGGCCGCTCACGCCCTCGCGCTCCACGTATTGCTTGAGTCCGGCCAGCGCCAGCGCGCCCGCCGGCTCCAGCACGCTGCGCGTGTCCAGGAAAACGTCCTTGATCGCCGCGCAGACCGCGTCGGTGTCCACCAGGATCACTTCGTCGAGGAACTGGCGGCACAGGCGGAAGGTCTCTTCGCCCACCAGCTTGACCGCGGTGCCATCCGAGAACAGCCCCACCTCGGCCAGGCTGACGCGCTCGCCCACCTGGATCGACTGCGCCATGGCGCTGGAATCGACCGTCTGCACCCCGATCACCTTGACGGACGGATCCACCGCCTTCATGTACACCGACACGCCCGCCGCCAGGCTGCCGCCGCCGATCGGCACGAACACCGCGTCCAGCCGCCCCGGATGCTGGCGCAGGATCTCCATGCCGACCGTGCCCTGCCCGGCGATCACGTAGGGGTCGTCGAACGCCGGAATGAAAGTCAGATCCTGATCGCGCGCCAGCGTCTGCGCGTAGGCGTAGGCATCGCTGTAGGAGTCGCCCGCCAGCACCACCTGCACCGTCGGCCCGCCGAAGGCGCGCACCGCGTCTACCTTCACCTGCGGCGCGGTCTGCGGCACCACGATGGTGGCGCGCACGCCGAGCCGGGCGGCGGAGATCGCCACGCCCTGGGCGTGGTTGCCGGCCGACGCGGTGATCACGCCGCGCTCCAGCGCCGCCTGCGGCGTGTTGCGCATCTTGTTGTAGGCGCCGCGCACCTTGAACGAGAACACCGGCTGGTTGTCCTCGCGCTTGAGATGCACGCGGTTGCCCAGCCGGCGCGACAGGCCGTGGGCCGGGTCCAGTTCGGTTTCGCGGGCGATGTCGTATACGCGCGCGGTCAGGATCTGGCGCAGGTATTCCATGGGCGCGGCGCGGCCCGCGGTGAATGCATCGGTGTCGGTGGGGGTGGCTTGCGGTTGTTGCATGGGAACTCTCTGCGGCTTTTTCGGGGGCTGGGCCCGGCAGAGGCGGCAACAAAAAACCCGCCTCGTGGGGCGGGTTTGTTTGACTGACTGCGGTCGCGCGTTAACCCACCATTCCAGGAATGATGGTAATAATCAGCGAAATGCGGACGGCGCGGGAAGTCATGGGGCGTAGCTTCCCGCAAGCGCGGCGGTTTGTCAAATCGGCCCGCCTTGGGCATAGGGCCGCACGGGCGCCGGCAGCTCGTCCAGCGGCCGGTGCCGCGCCAACTGCGCCAGCACGCCGCGGAACATGTTCCTCCTGCCCGCGGCGTCGGGCACCCGCCGCACGAACAGGTATTCGAAATGCGCCAGCAAGCGGCGCAGCATGTCGGCGTCCAGCGCCAGCAGGATCTGGCGCAGGTCGTCGGGCAGCACCTCGTCGGGCGAGCACAGGAACAGGCCCATCTGCATGCGCGTCAAGGGCTTGGCGCGGTACAGGGCCTCGCTGGCCGCCAGGCATGCCTGGCGATCATCCAGGGCCAGCAAGGTGGTGCATTTCAAGACCATCAGGAACACCTGGAATTCGGAACCGGGTTCGGCCAGGCCGATGCCCTGGTCGAAATGCTCGATGGCTTCCCGCAGGAGGCCGCGGTTCAATCGCAACTGGCCCAGCACCGCAAAAGCGGACGCGAACGCGGTGCTGCGCGCGAAGGCCTCTTCGGCCAACGCCTCGGCCAGCGCCAGGTGGCCGTGGCTGACGAAGCACAGCAGCTTGGCCGCCGCCAGCGCCAGCATCGGATTGGCCCGCACGTGCGGCAGCGCCTGGAACACCAGCGCCTCGATCTGCGGCTCGAGCTCGGCCGGGACACTGGACAGGTCCAGCACCAGCCGCGCGTACAGGTGCGAGGCCCACATCAGCGCGGTCTGCGGATCGTCGGGATTCTCGGCGCGCAGTTTCTCCAGTTCGGCCTCCGACTCCAGCCAGCTTTGCGGGGTGCGCGACAGCAGCACCGCGGCACTGTGCAAGCGCAACTCGATCGGCTCGTCGGAGGGGCCGGCCACGTCGCCGCGAGCCCGTGCCAGGCTGCGCCAGATTTCGCTTTTCAGGCAAGCCGCGAAAGTCGCGGCGGCGGTCCGGCCGACGTCGGGACCGTCCCCGGGCGCGATGGTCCAGCGCTCGGCGCGCAACGCCGCCCCGCTGGCCGCTTCGCGCAAAACCACCGCGCAATGCACGCCGGCCTCGTCCTGGCGCAAACCAACCTCCACCCGGAATGGCGCGCGCGCTTCGGCGGCGGCCGCCAGCGACAACAGGCTGACGCCCCGCTCGCTCGGCAGGCGCGCCCGCAATGCCGCGGCCAGGTCCGTCAGGAAGGCTCGCACCCGCGGCTCGGCGCGCAAGGCCTCGGGGCCGGCCGCCGGCCCGATGGCGACATAGACGTCGCCGCCCGGCCCCGGCTCGGCCGCGGCGATCCAGCTGTAGCCTTCGCCGTAGCTGGTGGCGATGAAACGGGGCGCACGCGCGGAATCGCCGAGCTTGGCGCGCAGGCGATTGATCAACAGGTCGACGCTGCGCTCGAGGGCGTCGCCGTCACCGCGCTGGGTCACGTCCAGCAGGCGCTGGCGCGGCAGGATCTGGCCCACGTGTCCGGTCAACAAGGCCAGCGCGGCACTTTCGACGGGCGTGAAGTGCACCGTCCTGCCATCGGTACCGCTGGCATAGCGGAACTTCGGATCGAACAACAGATTGCCAAACCGCATTGCCTCTCTCCGCGCCGGGCCTCTCACAACGCCCATCGTCATCCGGCGCCCCGCTCTCACCCGCCCGCGCGCTTTGGCGCGACAGTTGCGGCATATTAGCCAATACTTGCACGCCGTTACCAGAGGTTGTCGATCTTTGGCGCCATTCCTGGACGCAAAAAACCGTCCATCCGGCCACTGGCGCACGCCCGGCGGACGATTGGCGCCCATTTCCGCGCACGCCGCGCGGGTCACGGTATTACAATGTTCGATTCGTGGCAGTCGCACCTTCCAGGCGGTCGGGCTTTTGGACCAGCAAATAAAGGGCGGGCGGCGCCATGTTGAGCCGACCCGGGCCCGCCTGTGTCGGTTCAAACGAACCCACTCTCGACAACATCTACCGGCTGACGCCGCATAGCATGTTCGGGTTTGCGCCTAGCGCCACCGCCGAACAGATTCAAGGATCATGTCTCTTACTCCGAAGATTATCTACACCCTCACCGACGAAGCTCCGGCGCTTGCAACCCGTTCCCTGCTGCCGATCGTCCAGACCTTCGCGAAGTCCGCTGGCATTACGGTCGAAACCCGCGACATCTCCCTGGCGGGCCGCATCATCGCCCTGTTCCCCGACTACCTCGACGACAGCCAGAAGCTGGGCGATGCCCTGTCCGAACTGGGCGCCCTGGCGGTCCAGCCCGAAGCCAACATCATCAAGCTGCCCAACATCAGCGCCTCGATGCCGCAGCTCAAGGCCGCCATCAAGGAACTGCAGGACCAGGGCTACAAGCTGCCCGACTACCCGGACGCCCCGGCCAACGACACCGAGCGCGACGTCAAGGCGCGCTACGACAAGGTCAAGGGCAGCGCCGTCAACCCCGTGCTGCGCGAAGGCAACTCCGACCGCCGCGCGCCGCTGTCGGTCAAGAACTACGCCCGCAAGCACCCGCACAAGATGGGCGCCTGGACGGCTGACTCCAAGTCGCACGTCGCGCACATGGACAGCGGCGACTTCTACGGCACCGAAAAGTCGGCCCTGATCGCCGAAGCCGGCGACGTCAAGATCGAGCTGACCGCCGTCGACGGCAGCAAGACCGTGCTGAAGGAAAAGACCCCGGTCAAGGCCGGCGAGATCATCGACGCCGCCGTGCTGTCGACCGCCAAGCTCAAGACCTTCCTGCAGGCCCAGATCGACGACGCGCGCGCCCAGGGCGTGTTGTTCTCGGTGCACCTGAAGGCCACCATGATGAAGGTCTCCGACCCCGTCATCTTCGGCCACGTGGTGTCCGTGTTCTACAAGGACGTGCTGGCCAAGCACGCCGCCGTCCTCAAGCAGGCCGGCTTCGATCCCAACAACGGCATCGGCGACCTGTACGCCAA
The DNA here is from genome assembly GCF_003184165.1 of Achromobacter sp. RW408. Taxonomy (NCBI): domain Bacteria; kingdom Pseudomonadati; phylum Pseudomonadota; class Betaproteobacteria; order Burkholderiales; family Alcaligenaceae; genus Achromobacter; species Achromobacter sp. RW408. Next base: position 746,610 of record NZ_QHHO01000049.1, on the reverse strand, counting down.
GATCCAGTCGCTGCCCGCCGACCAGCAGGCCGCGATCACCGCCGACATCGACGCCGCCTACAAGACGCTGCCGCAGCTGGCCATGGTGAACTCCGACAAGGGCATCACCAACCTGCACGTGCCCAGCGACGTCATCGTCGACGCCTCCATGCCTGCCATGATCCGCGACTCGGGCAAGATGTGGAACGCCGAAGGCAAGCTGCAGGACGCCAAGGCCGTCATCCCCGACCGTTGCTACGCCGGCGTCTACCAGGCCGTCATCGACGACTGCAAGCAGCACGGCGCCTTCAATCCGGTCACGATGGGCAGCGTGCCCAACGTCGGCCTGATGGCCCAGGCCGCCGAGGAATACGGCTCGCACAACAAGACCTTCGTCATCCCCGCCGCCGGCACCGTGCGCGTCACAGACGCCTCGGGCAAGGTGCTGCTGGAGCAGGCCGTCGAGGGCGGCGACCTCTGGCGCATGTGCCAGACCAAGGACGCCGCCATCCAGGACTGGGTCAAGCTGGCCGTCACCCGCGCCCGCGTCAGCCAGACGCCGGCCGTGTTCTGGCTGGACGAAAAGCGCGCCCACGACGCCCAGGTCATCGCCAAGGTCAAGCAGTACCTGAACGACCACGACACCAACGGCCTGGATCTGCGCATCCTGGCGCCGGTCGAGGCCACCAAGTTCTCGCTCAAGCGCATCCGCGAAGGCCTGGACACCATCTCCGTCACCGGCAACGTACTGCGCGACTACCTGACCGACCTGTTCCCCATCATGGAGCTGGGCACCAGCGCCAAGATGCTGTCGATCGTGCCGCTGGTCGCCGGCGGCGGCCTGTTCGAAACCGGCGCCGGCGGTTCGGCGCCCAAGCACGTGCAGCAGTTCCTGGAAGAAGGCTTCCTGCGCTGGGACTCGCTGGGCGAATTCATGGCCCTGGCCGCTTCGCTGGATCACCTGGGCCGCGCCTACGACAACGCCCGCGCGCAAGTGCTGGCCAAGACGCTGGACCTGGCCACCGCCAAGTTCCTGGACGAGAACAAGTCGCCCGACCGCAAGGTCGGCGGCCTGGACAACCGCGGCAGCCACTTCTACCTGGCGATGTACTGGGCCCAGGCCCTGGCCGAGCAGACCGACGACCGCGCGCTGGCCGCGCTGTTCGCCCCGGCCGCCGCCGCGTTCGCGCAAGGCGAAGCCAAGATCCTGGAAGAGCTCAAGGCCGCCCAGGGCAAGCCGGTCGACATCGGCGGCTACTACCAGCCGAACGAAGACAAGGCCAGCCGCGCCATGCGCCCCAGCGCCACGCTGAACCAGGTGCTGGCCAACATCGGCTAAGCCCCCCGCCCCGGGCCGCCTGGCCCGGTGGCGCAAAAAAAGCCGGCGGTTCCGCAAGGAGCCGCCGGCTTTTTCTTTGTTCCGGGATGCCGGGCCGCAGGCGGGGCCTGTCCCGGCATCCCGCTCTCGACCCGTGCCCCGCCGCGCGCCGCTCAGGTCTGCGACACCCTGCGCATCCGTCGCATCTGCAGCCACTGCAGCGCCACGGGAACCAGCGACAGCCCGATGATGATGACCGACACCCAATGCAGGTTGGCGCGCACCCAGGCGATGGAGCCGAGCCAATAGCCCGCCAGCAGCATCGAGCCGCACCAGGCGATGGCGCCGACCACGTTGTAGATGAAGAAAGTGCGGCGCGGCATCTGCGACAGCCCCGCCACGAATGGCGCCAGGGTGCGCACGATGGGCACGAAGCGCGCCACCGTGATGGTCATGGCGCCGTAGCGGGCGAAATAATCGCGCGCCCGTTTCAGGTGATCCGGCTTGACCCAGCGGCTATGCGCCAGCTTCTGGCCCCAGCGCGACGAGGCAATGGCATAGTTGAGCGCGTCGCCGGCAATGGCGGCCGCCGTGATGGCCGCCAACGACGCCAGCGGGTCGATGCCCGCCAGCCCCAGGAACGCGCCGGCCGCGAACAGCAGCGAATCGCCCGGCAGGAACGGCATCACCACCAAGCCGGTCTCGATAAACACGATGGCGGCGATGATGCAGGTGCCCAGCACCCAGTTCTGCGCCAGCAGCGCCATCAGGCCCTGCTCGCTGGTCAACCACGCAAACATCTCGGTAATGCTCATACGGATCCCGCCCTTCTTTTTTCATGGCCGGTGGCGCCGGCCGCGTCATGGATGAAGGGTCGCAGTATGCAGCGGGCCGCGTCGATATTTCATCAAATCCTGGCGCCGCCGACGAGACAGCCGCGGGCGCCGCTCAGCGCTCGGCCATCAACCGATCGAGCCGCAGCCGGCCGCGCTCGTCCGTCAGCCGCCGCATGGCGCCATAGGCCGCGCCCATGGCCGCCATGCCGCTGGCGCCGCACAGCAGGAACATCAGCAGGATCTGGTACTTGGCCGCATCGATCGGGTCCATGCCGGCGATGATCTGGCCGGTCATGATGCCAGGCAGCGTGATGATGCCGGCCGCCGACATCTGGTTGATGCTGGGCACGATGCCGCGCCGCACCGACTCGCGCAGCAACGCCGCGAAGGCCTGGTGCGCGGTCGCGCCCAGCGACAGGCGCGCCTCGATCGCCAGCTTGTCGCGGCGCACGCCCGACAGCACCCCGTCCAGCGCCAGGCTGGCGGCATTGAGCACGCTGCCCAGCACGATGCCGACCAGCGCAATGGTATAGCGCGGGTCGTACCAGGGTTCCGGGCGCAGCGCGGTACTGAGGATGAACAGCGCGGTGACCACCGTGGTGGCCACCACCGCCATCGTGCCCACGTGCCCGTTGCCATGGCCGGCCAACCGCCCCTTGGGCCGGGCCGCGACCTCGCGCGCCGCCAGCGCCATCATCACCGCCACCACCAGCGCGGTCAGCCAGGGCGCCGCGTGCGCGAACACGATACGCAGGATATGGCCGACCAGCAGCAGCTGCACCACGGTGCGCAGCGCCGCCCACAGCACCTGGCGCTGCAGGTTCAAGCGCAACGCGAACGAAATGCCGGCCGACAGCAGCACCAGCAGCGAGGCGATGACCAGGTCCAGCGTCTGCAGCTTGATCACGTCCATTGCGGCTCCAGCTTGCCCTGCTCCATGCGCCAGCCGCGCCTTCCCATGCGGCGCGCCTGCTCGGGATTGTGGGTGACCATGAGGATGGCCGCGCCACCCTCCAGATAGCGGCGCAGTTCGGCCTCGACGCGCGCCGTGGCCTCGGGATCCAGCGCCGCCGTGGGCTCGTCCAGCAGCAAAGCCCGCGGCGCCTGCGCCAAGGCCCGCGCCAGGGCGGCGCGCTGGCGTTCGCCGGTGGACAGCTCCTGCACCAGGGCGTCCATTTTTTCCGGCGCCAGGCCCAGGCGCTGCAACAGTTCGGTGGCCAGGGTCCGGTCGGCGAAATGCCGCGCGACGCGGTCGTCCCACCAGCCGGCCTCGGCCTGGCAATAGGTCACCTGGCGGCGCCATTGCCAACCGCGCATGCCGGAACGCGGCGCGCCGTCCAATTCGACTTCGCCATGGCCCGGATCGAGATCGGCGACCTGGCGCAACAGCAGCGACTTGCCCGACCCCGAAGGGCCGGTGATGGCGGCGCATTCGCCCGCCGCCAGATCCAGGCTGACGGGCGCCAGGCGTTCGCTGTAGACGCCGCGCAGCCTGAGCACGGGAGGTTTCTGTGACATGGCGGCAAGCATAACCCGCGCGCGCCAGGCATATGCGCGGCGCCGCGGCGCGCCCTCGATGCCCTCTCGGGTCCATGCATGAGCTTATGCGTTTCGGCCATGTCCCTATGCGCTTTGCCACCCTGCATATGGGCGCCGCCTCGGTGGCTGTGGCAATGCTTCGCCGCAAAAAACCATTTGCTAGAGTGTCTTTATTGCAAATGAAAATCATACCTACACAGATGTTCAATTCATGCAATACCGGCGATGGAAATTCTTTGTTGTTGCAGTGGACCGACGGACCGACGAGCCGCTCGCGTCCCGTTCCGCCTGACTAGCCGGCCCTGTTCCGAGTATGCCCTGCCCCGGGCATCGTCCGTGCAACGAGAGACTCCGCAAAAGGCGTAACCATCATGAACCGTGAAATCTATGACTTCGTCGCGATCGGCCTAGGCCCTTTCAACCTCAGCCTGGCCTGCCTGTCGGCGCCCTTGCCCGGCGTGCGCGCCCTGTTCCTCGACAAGAAACCCGGCTTCGACTGGCATCCGGGCATGCTGATCGAGGCCTCCACGCTGCAGAACCCGTTCCTGGCGGACCTGGTCAGCCTGGCCGATCCGCGCAGCGAATACAGCTACCTGAACTACTGCAAGCAGACCGGCCGCATCTACTCGTACTACATGCGCGAGAACCACTACCTGACGCGCGCCGAGTACAACCGCTATTGCAAATGGGTGGCCGCGCGCCTGCCGAACCTGCGCTTCAACAGCGACGTGCAGAGCGTGCTGCATGACCCCGAGACCGACACCTACCTGGTCACCGGCCAGCACAGCGTCAATGGCGAACGCTTCATGGTCCGCTGCCGCAAGCTGGTGCTGGGCCTGGGGTCGCAGCCGGTGCTGCCGGCCTGCTGCGACCGGCGCGAAGCGCCCTACATCCACAGCGCCGACTATCTGCGGCACAAGGAACAGCTGCAACGACGGACGTCGATCACCATCGTGGGTAGCGGCCAGAGCGCGGCCGAGGTGTTCCACGACCTGCTGCGCGACAGCGACGAACACGACTACAGCCTGGCCTGGATCACCCGTTCGCCGCGCTTTTTCCAGATGGAGAACACCAAGCTCACGCTGGAACTGATTTCCCCCGACTACACCAATTATTTCTACGACCTGCCCGAGGCTCGCCGCCGCCAGATCCTGGCCGAGCAGAGCAGCCTGTACAAGGGCATCAACGCGTCGCTGATCAACCAGATCTACGACCTGCTCGATGAAAGGATCCACAACGGCGACAACCGCTACACGCTGCTGACCAATGCCGAATTGCGCGCCAGCCGCCATGACCGCGGCACCGGTCGCTACCAGCTGGAATTCCGCCACGTCGATACCGGCCAGCCGTTCTCGCATTCGACCGATGGCCTGGTGCTGGCCACCGGCTATGCGCGCAGCATCCCCAGCTGCGTCAATCCCATCCACGACCGCATCGCCTGGGCCGACGATGGCGGCTACCGCATCGCGCGCAACTACACCATCGACCATGGCGGCAACGAGATCTTCGTGCAGAACAGCGGCCTGCTCAGCCATGGCGTCACCAATCCCGACCTGGGCTTCTGCTGCTACCGCAATTCGCAGATCCTGCGCGAACTGACCGGCCATGAGCACTACGCCGTCGAACCGCGCACCGCGCTGCAGGACTTCCGTCCGCCGGCCAGCGGCGTGTTGGCGCATCGCGCGGCCCAGCCGGCGCCGGCGTGCCGCGGCGCCGTCGCGCCGGAACTGATGCCCATGCTGGACGGCCATCGCGCCGCCACCGTCTGATGCCCCGGGAGCCCGCCATGATCACCATGACCGCCGCCTTCCTGGGCGAGATCGACCGCCAGGCGCGCAGCCACTACGACGAGGGCGCGGGCCTGGCATTGCGCCCGCTCGATCCCGCCGGCGACGCCGCCCTGCTGCGCCAGTGGTTCGCGATGGACTACGCGCATTTCTGGTCGATGCAGACGTTCACCGAAGCGCAGGTGCGCGACTTCTACGAGGCCCTGGTCGACAGCGGCCATGCCGGCGCCTGGCTCGGCAGCCACGACGGCCGCCCCGCCTTCCTGGTGGAATGCTACGACCCCGCCCATGACCAGGTCGGCGAGCACTACCCGGTGCGCCCCGGCGACCTCGGCATGCACATCTTCATCGGCCCGCCGCGCGTGCGCATCCCGAATTTCAGCCGCAACGTGCTGGCCTTCGTGATGCGCTTCATGTTCGAACGCCTCCAGGCCCGGCGCGTGGTGGTGGAACCCGACAGCAACAACAGCAAAATCCATGCGCTCAACCTGGCCATGGGTTTTGTCTACGCCGGCCAGGCGCGTTTTCGCGAGAAGACCGCCAGCATCGCCTTCTGCACCCGGCAGCAATTTGAACAGGCCCAACTCCAGGAGTCTTCCCTATGAGCACCCAGCCCCATCCCGCCCAGATCGCCAGCCACCTCGCTCCCGAGGTCTGGGACAAAGTGAACCGCCTGCTGGTGAAGAAGGCCATCTCGGAATATGCCCACGAATGGCTGCTGGAGCCCGAACGGCTCGGCCCCGCCGAGGCGCCCGGCTTTGACCGCTACCGCCTGGTGCTGGCCGACGGCCATGCCGAGTACCGGTTCGACGCGCAGCTGATGGCCATGCGCCACTGGCGCATCCCGCCCGAGTCCATCAGCAAGACCATGGCCGGCACGCCCGCGCCGCTGGACGCGCTGCAGTTCGTCATCGAGATCCGCGACAAGCTCGGCATGCCCGAGGACCGCCTGCCGATCTACCTGGACGAGATCACCAGCACGCTGCACGGCAGCGCCTACAAGCACACCCGCGCCGCGCCCGCGGCCGCCGAATTGGCGCTGGCCGATTACCAGACCATCGAGACCTCGATGATCGAGGGCCATCCCAGCTTCGTGGCCAACAACGGCCGCCTGGGCTTCAACGCCGAGGACTACCACGTCTACGCCCCGGAATGCGCCAGCCCGATCCGCGTGATGTGGCTCGCGGTGCACAAGGACAATGCCCACTTCGCCTGCCTGTCGACCATGGACTACGACAGCCTGCTGCGCGACGAGCTGGGCGCCGACACCGTCGCCCGCCACACCCAGACCCTGCGCGATCAGGGGCTGGACCCGGCGGACTACTTCCTCATGCCGTCGCACCCGTGGCAGTGGTTCAACAAATTGTCGCTGGCGTTCGCGCCCTACGTGGCCTCGCGCAAGATCGTGTGCCTGGGCTACGGCGACGATGACTACCTGGCGCAGCAGTCGATCCGCACCTTCTACAACATCAGCCAGCCGGGCAAGCACTACGTCAAGACCTCGCTGTCGATCCTGAACATGGGCTTCATGCGCGGACTGTCGCCTTACTACATGTCCGGCACGCCGGCGATCAACGAGTACATCCACGGCCTGATCAACGCCGATCCGTGGCTGCGGGAGAACGGCTTCACCATCCTGCGCGAAGCGGCCTCGCTGGGGTTCCGCAACTACTACTACGAAGCGGCCATCTCGGTCGACACGCCCTACAAGAAGATGTTCTCGGCACTGTGGCGCGAGAACCCCACCGCGCTGATCGGCGCCAACCAGCGCCTGATGACCATGGCCGCGCTGCTGCACGTCGATCCGCAGGGCCGCGCGCTGCTGCCGGAACTGATCCGCGCCTCGGGGCTGGATGCCGCCGCATGGCTGGAGCGCTACGTCGACGCCTACCTTACGCCGCTGGTGCACTGCTTCTATGCCCACGACCTGGTGTTCATGCCACATGGCGAGAACGTCATCCTGGTGGTCCAGGACCACGTGCCGGTGCGCGCCTTCATGAAGGACATCGCCGAGGAATCGTCGATCCTCGATCCCAACGCCGCCCTGCCCGAGAACGCCCGCCGCCTGGCCGCCGACGTGCCCGAGGAATACAAGCTGCTGACCATCTTCGTGGACGTGTTCGAAGGCTACTTCCGCCATCTGTCCCAGGTGCTGGTCGACAACGGCGTGATGGACGAGGACGCTTTCTGGAAACTGGTGGCCGGCCGCATCATCGCCTATCAGGAGGCCCATCCCGAACGCCTGGAAAAGTACCGCCAGTACGACCTGTTCGCGCCGGAGATGATCCATTCGTGCCTGAACCGCCTGCAGCTGGCCAACAACCTGCAGATGGTCAACCTGGCCGACCCCATAGGCAGCTTCCAGATGGCGCCCAACCTGGCCAACCCGATTGCCCGCCACCGGCCCCAGTGGCTGGGCCAGGCCGACACCGCGCAGGCGCTTGCGTGAACCGCGACCTGGACGATCTGCTGGCGCTGACCGGCCGCCTGGTGCCCGGGCTGTCGGGCCAGGTCGCGGCGGCGCCCGGGCCGGGCATCCGCCCGGGCGCCGACAACGCCCAGGCCATCGCGCGGCTGCGCGATGTCTGGGGGCAGCGCTATCCGGAGGCCGGGCCACACTACCTGGCTTTGCGCTGCTGGGGGTTGCTGATCTGGCAGCCCGTCTACCTGAGCGTGATCGCCGCGCATCGCAGCGCGATCGTGCCCGACCTGTCGGGCATGATCCAGCCGGTGCCGGACGACGGTTTCATCATCGGCTACACCCTGGAGCGCCATGAACCCTTGCGCGGCGGCCTGCGCCACCGCATGCAGGCCGCCGCCGCGCAACTGCGCAGTATCTGCGCCACCTTCTACCGCGAACTGACCCAGGTGCTGCGGGTGAGTCCGCGCGCCGCCGAGAGCATGCAGGCCGATTGCGTACTGTATGCCCTGCTGGCCGCGCGTCACGACAACGGCGCCGCCGCCAACGACTGGGCCCAGCGGCAGGCCATCGAATGGATGGACCTGCTCGGCCTGCGCGGGCGCAGCGGCTACCTGACCTGGCGGCGCGCGGACCTGCCGGTCATCGCCGTCGATCGGCAGGTCTGCTGCCACTACTTCCGCAGGCGCGACGGCGACTACTGCAGCACCTGCCCCAAATTGGATCTTGCCGAACGCATGACCCGGATCGACGCCGAGAGCGCCGTGCCCGCCTGAAGGCGGCCGGGCCTTGCGGGACGGCACAAGGAGTCGGAAATGACGGACATTGGCCGCCTCGAGCACGTGCGCGAGGCCTTGAGCCCGCTGCACGTTCGGGCCTATTTCGACCAAGCCCTGTTCGAACGCGAACAGGAACGGATATTCAAGCAATCGCCCATCTACGTGGGCCACGAGAAAGTCGTGCCCGAACCAGGCGACTGGCGCCGCCTGCCGCACGAGGACGGCGGCCGGGTGCTGGTGCGCAACGCCCATGGCGTCGAGCTCGTCTCCAACGTCTGCCGCCACCGGCAGGCGCTGATCCTGGGCGGCGAGACGGGCGCGGTGACCGGACCCGGCAACCCCGCCGGCAACCTGTCGGCCAGCGGCGGCAACATCGTCTGCCCGCTGCACCGCTGGACCTACGACAACCGCGGCCAGATCCTGGGCGCGCCGCAGTTCCCCAGCACGCCCTGCCTGAACCTGCCGCGTTTTCCGCTGAAGAATTGCCATGGCCTGCTGTTCGAGGGCCCGCGCGATCCGCGCGCCGACCTGGGCCATCTGTTCGAGCGGCCCGAGTTCGACTTCTCCGACTACGTGCTCGACCACGTCGAGGTGCACCAGTGCAACTACAACTGGAAGACCTTCATCGAAGTCTATCTGGAGGACTACCACGTGGGGCCCTTCCACCCCGGCCTGGGCCGCTTCGTCACCTGCGAGGACCTGAGCTGGGAGTTCGGCCGCCACCACAGCCTGCAACGCGTGGGCGTGCATGACTCGCTGGAAAAGCCCGGTTCCGACGTCTACCGCGACTGGCACGACACGCTGATGCGCTATCGCGGCGGCTCGGCGCCCGACTTCGGCGCGATCTGGGTGACCTACTTCCCCACCCACATGATCGAGCTGTACCCGCACGTGCTGGTGCTCTCCACGCTCTACCCCAAGAGCCCGCAGGAAACCATCAACATCGCCGAGTTCTACTACCCCGAGGAAATCGCGCTGTTCGAGCGCGAATTCGTCGAGGCGCAGCGCGCGGCCTACATGGAAACCGCGGTCGAGGACGACGAGATCGGCGAGCGCATGGACGCCGGCCGGCTGGCGCTGCTGCGCCGCGGCACCTCCGAAAGCGGCCCATACCAGTCGCCGATGGAGGATGGCATGCAGCATTTCCACGAGTGGTATCGCGACATCATGGGCGAGGAACTGGGTGACTGCGCCGCGCCGTAGGGGACGCAGGGGACGGGCGCGCCGTAATTAAAACGGTGCCGGAGCGGTGAGAATAGCTGCAACAATGCGAACATATGCTATTCTCATTCTCACATTTGACGGTGTGCCGAACACCGCTACAGGGGCTCAACCCGTATCGCGAGTGACGATCTTGAACCCAGCACCCTCCCCCGCCCAATTCACCGTCGCCGACTTCAACCGCATGGGCAGCCAGAGCGGTTTCCGCTACCGCCTGCCGCAATTGAACGGCGCGTTGCGCGGCGACCCCGAGACCCTCTGCATTGCCGAAGGCCGCGTCGAGACCCACGCGATCCGACCGGGCCTGACCCTGGTGCTGTCCGACGTGCGCGTGCACCAGCATTACGAGGCCACCTCGATGATGTCGCCGCGCTTTTCCGCCATCGTCATGCTGCAGGGCCACGCCCAGACCCGCATCGATCGCCACGACGACGTCAGGCTGGCCGCGCACAGCGGCGTCAGCGCGCTTTACGGCGACACCGTCGCCATGACCGGCATCCACGCGCCGGGCCAACGCCTGCGCAGCATCAACCTGTCGCTGTCCGACCCCAACGGCGCCGGCGACGACCAGACCAGCGAGATGATCTGGAAGGCGCTGCGTTCGCCGTCGCTGCGGCTGCGCCGCTGGCAGGTCCAGGGCCATCTGCTGCAGGCCATCGAGCACCTGCTCGACTGCGGTTGGGACGGCCCGCTGCAGGCCATGCTGCGCGAAGGCGTGGGGACGCAGTTGCTGGCGCATGCGCTGGCGACGCTGGAACAGCGCGCGCCGGCCGACAGCACGGTTTCGGAACGCGACCGCCAGTTGCTGGAACGGGTGCGCGAACGCCTGTACAGCGCGCCGGGCGAGGAACACACGCTGGACGAGCTGGCGCGGCTGGCCTGCATGAGCCCGAGCACGCTGCGCGCCAAATTCCAGGCGACCTACCAGCGCTCGGTCTTCAGCTGGCTGCGCGAACGGCGGCTGGAAGTGGCGCGCGAACAACTGGCCCAGGGGTGCAGCGTGCAACAGGCGGCGCATTTCGTCGGTTACCGCCACGCCACCAACTTCGCCACGGCGTTCCGCGAGCGCTACGGCATCGCTCCCAGCGAACTGAACTGAGCGCCGGCCGTGCACGGCTTACGGCGGCGCCCATTGCTCTTGCGGCGTTCACCATTCCTGCAACCCACGATGACAGGCGACCATGCGGTTGCGCTTCCCAGCCCGGGAGGCCCCCGCCATGGATGCCGTCGTGTCACGCCGCGAACCCCTGCCTTCCTTTCCCATGATGGTGCTGATGCTGGGCCTGCTGTCCTGTGTCGCCCCCGCCACCATCGACGCCTACCTGCCCGCCTTCGGCGCGCTGGGCCGGGAATTCGCCGTGCCGCAGGAAACCGTGCAACTGACGCTGGGCGTCTACATGGCCTGCTATGCCTCCATGCTGCTGCTGCATGGCACGCTGTCCGACTCGCTGGGGCGACGTCGCGTGGTGCTGGCTGCGCTGGGGGTGTACGTGTGCGGCGCGCTGATGGCGGCGCTGGCGCCCGGCTTCGGCTGGCTGCTGGCCGGACGCGCGGTGCAAGGCCTGTCGGCGGGCGCCGGCATCGTGGTCGGCCAGGCCATCATCCGCGATTGCTACGACGGCGCCGTGGCGCGCCGCGCCATGTCATACCTGATCCTGGTGTTCAATCTGTCGCCGGCGCTGGCGCCGATCCTGGGCGGCTACCTGGCCGCGCACCAGGGCTGGCGGTCCATATTCCTGCTGCTGACCGCGCTGGCCGCCGCGGCCTGGCTGCTGTGCGTGCGGCGCCTGCCCGAAACGCTGCCGCCCGATCGACGCCAGCCGCTGGCCTGGCGCACACTGGGCGGCAACTACGCGCGCGTGCTGGGCAACCGGCGCTACGCCGCGCTGGGCCTGGCGTTCAGCCTGCTGTTCGCCGCGCAGGGGTTCCTGATCGGGGCCGCGCCCGACTTCATCACCAATGTGCTGGGGTTGCCGGAAACCGATTTCGCCTACCTGTTCGTGCCGCTGGTGGTGGGCGCCATGGCCGGCGCGCTGCTGGCGGCGCGCAAGGCCGGCCGCTGGTCGGACGGGCGCATCACGTTGCTGGCCTACCTGCTGATGGGAGGCAGTTGCCTGGCCTACGTGCTGTACATGGCCGCCGCCGAGCCGCCGCGCCTGCCCTGGGCGGTGCTGCTGCCGGGCCTGTTCACCTGCGGACTGGCCATGGGCGTGCCGGCCATGACGCTGCGCATCCTGGGGCACGTGCCGGACCTGTCGGGCACCGCCGCGTCCGTGCTCGGCTTCATGCAGATGCTGACGTTCTCCGTGGCCAGCGGCTGGGGCGTGCCGCTGGTCTACGGCCAGCCACTGCGGCTGGCCGTGGCCATGCTGGCCTGCGTGGCGGCCAGCGCCGCCGGTTGGGCCTGGCTGCATCGCTGCGCCGCGCCCGTGGCCAAGACCGAGGCCGGGCTGGGGTAGCGTGCCACCCCATGGGTTTGGTGCGGGCACATGCGCGCGACAGCGCAGCAGCCCGGCGGCGTTTTCCATATGCATTGCGTCGTCCGGCATACATCAGCCCAACGGTAAAAATCAATAATTCTCATTACCAAATTTTTCCGTTGGAGCTTGTCCTCATGCCGTCCGTCCTGCCCCCGCCCGCCGCGCAATCGCGCCGGGTGCGCCCTCTTGTCTACGCGATCCAGACGGCCCTGTTCTGCTCTGCCCTGACCCACCAGCAGGCCTTCGCCCAGGACGCCGCCGGCGCCGAAGCCGGCGAGGTGGCGCAATTGCCCGCCGTCACCGTCAGCGGCGCGGGCATCCCCGGCACCACGGAAGGCACCCGCTCCTATACCACCGACGCCATGAACACGGCCACGGGATTGACGCTGTCGCCGCGCGAGACGCCGCAGTCCGTCAGCGTGGTCACGCGCCAGCAGATCGAGGACCAGGGCCTGCGCGACACCGGTTCGATCCTGGCGAGCGCGCCAGGCATTTCGGTCACGCGCAGCGACAGCAACCGGTTTTCGTTCTCTTCGCGCGGCTTCGATATCGACAACTTCCAGTTCGACGGCCTGAACTCGCCCATCCTCAGTCTGTGGAACTACGGCGCCACCGACATCGACTCGGCCATCTACGACCGCGTCGAGATCGTGCGCGGCGCCACCGGCCTGATGACCGGTTCGGGCAATCCGTCGGCCGCCGTCAACTTCATCCGCAAGAAGCCGCTGCGCGAGTTCGCCTTGTCCGGCAGCGTCAGCGCCGGCAGTTGGGATCAGGTTGGCGGCAACCTGGACCTGTCGGTGCCCGTCACCGAAGGCGGCCGCATCCGCTCGCGCTTCGTCGCCGCCTATGACCAGGGCGACAGCTATGTGACCTTCCTGGATTCGCGCAAGCGCACCTTCTATGGGGTCATCAGCGCCGACCTCACGCCGGACACGGTGCTGACCGCCGGCATCGAGTATTCCCGCAACCAGAGCAACGGCTTCGGCAGCGGCTTTCCGCTGTTCTACAGCGACGGCTCGCGCACCGACTTCAACCGCTCGGTGGCCAACAATACCCGCTGGGCCCGCATCGACACCGAGTCCACCACCACCTTCGTCGACCTGACGCACCGTTTCGCCAACGACTGGAAGGTGCGTGCCGCCTACAGCCACAACGATGGCGACTATCGCATGAAGCAGCTGTTCCGCGGCGGCTACCCCGACCGCGTCACGGGCGCGGGCATGACCAGCGCGTACAACAACTATGATGGCGACCGCTCGCGCGATGACATCCACCTGACGGTGTCGGGCCCGTTCCAGTTGTTCGGGCGCAAGCACGAACTGGCGCTGGGCTGGATGAGCGTCAACGACCACAGCAATATCGGCCAGTACCTGCAGACCGGCGCCAAGCCAGCCCTGGGCAGCTTCTTCGACTGGCGCCAGGATCACGTCGCCGAACCCACCTGGGCCGCCAACAAGACGCCCGCTGACGACCTTCGCGTCAAGCAGACCGGCGCCTACGCGGTAGGCCGCTTCTCGCTGGCCGATCCGTTGCACCTGATCCTGGGCGGACGCTGGAGTAACTGGGAAACCAACCAGACCTACTTCGGCAGCAAGCGCCAGTACAAGATCAACGATCAGTTCACGCCCTACGCCGGCCTGCTGTACGACATCAACAGCACCTACACCGCATACGCCAGCTATACGGAAATCTTCCAGCCGCAGAACGCCCGCTCGCCCAGCGGCTCGATCCTGCCGCCGATCGACGGCAAGAGCTACGAGGTCGGCCTGAAGGCCGCCTACCTGGACGGCTTGCTGAATGCCTCCGCGTCGCTGTACCAGACCCGCCAGAACAACCTGGCACAGGCGATCCCGGGCGAGTCGGTCATCGGCATGCCCGGCACCCAGGCGTACCGCGCCGTCTCCGGCGCCAAGGTCGAAGGCTTCGAACTGGAGACCAGCGGCCAGCTCATGCCCGGCTGGAACCTCGGCGCCAGCTACACCCACTTCACCGCCAAGGACGCCGACGGCAAGCCGATCAACACCAGCCATCCGCGCAGCCTGTTCAAGGTGTACACCACCTACCGCCTGCCGGGCGACCTGCACCGCCTGACCGTGGGCGGCGGCATCGACTGGCAAAGCCGCATCTATCGGTCCGCGGCCAGCCCCCGCGGCAACGTGGACGTGGAACAAGGCAGCTACGCCCTGGTCAACCTGATGGCCCGCTTCGACTTCAGCAAGCAGGTCTCGGCCACCCTCAACCTGAACAACGTCTTCGACCGCAAGTATTACGACCAGATTGGCTTCTACAGCCAGGGCTGGTATGGCGCGCCGCGCAACGTCATGCTGACCATGCGCGCGCAGTATTGAAGATGGCGTCACACGGCTGCAAGCCAAGGAGGACAGCGGCACAATGCATTTGAATCTGGCGATCGCGGCGCGGGCAGGCCGCCGCGCACTGGCCGGCCTGGCGGCGCTGGCCCTGGCCGCCGCCCTGGCCGCATGCGACCGCGCGCCCGCCGTCCCCGGGCCTGCGGCAGGCTCCGCCCCTGCGCCATCCGCGGCCGGCAAGCCGGCCGCCGCCCCATCCGTGACGGCCGCCACCGTCGCGGGCTTTCCGGTCAGGCTGGAGACCGCCCTGGGTCCCGCGGTGATCCCGGCCCCGCCCAGGCGCGTCGTCGCGCTCGGCCTGGGCGCGGACGACCTGGTGCTGTCGCTGGGCGTGGTGCCGGTGGGCGTGGGCCGCGCCGACTGGGGCGGCGACTCGGACCATTACTGGCCCTGGGTCCGCGCCGCGATCGAGGCGCGGGGGCAGCCGCTGCCCGAGCGCATCACCGTCTATCCCGAACTGGATATCGAGAAGATCATCGCGCTGCGGCCCGACGTGGTGCTGGCCCCCTTCTCCGGCGTCAGTCCCGAGGCCTACGCGCAACTGTCGCGGCTGGTGCCGGTCGTGGGCTATCCGGAGCAGCCTTTCCTGACCCCGGTTGACACGCAGATCGACCTCATTGCCGCCGCCCTGGGCGCGCGCGAGGCCGCCGCGCCCCTCAAGGCCCGCATCCACGATGCGCTGGCGCAAGCCGCGCGCCGCTATCCCGAACTGTCCGGCAAGACCTTCGCCTACGTGCGCGCCGATCTCGGCTCGGGCAACTTCGCCGCCTACGTTGCCGGCGACCCGCGCGTCGATACGCTCAGCGCCATGGGCCTGACGCTGGCGCCCTCGGTGCGCGGCCTGCGCGCCAGCGCCGGCCACTTCGCCCATTACCTGGGCTTCGAGCATGCCGACGCGCTGGGCGATGCCGACATCCTCGTGTCCTGGTTCTACACGCCGCAGGAACGCGACCGCACCGCGGCCATGCCGCTGTATGCATCGATCCCGGCCGTGCGCCGCGGCGCCTACGTGGCATTGAGCGACCCGGCGCTGGTGATGGCCTCGTCCTCCGGCACGCCGCTGGCGGTGGCGTGGATGCTGGACCGGCTGGCGCCCCGCCTGGCCGAGGCCGCGCGCCACGCCGGGGGTAACGGAGCCGGCTCCTGATGCCGTCGCATTCCCCACCGCCCGCCGCGCGCAGCGACCAACCGCTCCAGGGCGCGCGCCGGCTGCGGGCGCCGCTGTTGCTGGCGGCCTGTACGCTGCTGGCTGGCGCCGCGGTCGCCAGTCTCTGGCTCGGCTCGCGCGGCCTGTCGGCGGCCACCGTGTGGCGCGTATTGCTGCAACCGGACGACAGCCATGCCGCGCTGGTCGTCGCCTCCCGCATCCCCCGCACCCTGTTGGCGTTGCTGACCGGCGCCGCCCTGGCCGTGGCCGGGGCGCTGATCCAGGCGCTGACCCGCAACCCGCTGGCCGACCCCGGCCTGCTCGGCGTGAACGCCGGCGCGGCCGCCTCCATCGTGACGGCGGCATTGCTGCTGGGCGGCCTGCCCGCCCATCCGTTCTGGGCTGCCTTGCCCGGCGCGCTGGGCGCGGCGGCGGCGGTCTACCTGATCGGCGCGGGCGGCCGGGGCCTGCAGCCGGTACGGCTGATCCTCGCCGGCGCCGCCGTCAACGCGGTGCTGTTTGCCTACGTGCAGGCCGTGGCGCTGCTGCGCGACGATATCTTCGACGCCTACCGGTTCTGGGCCGTGGGCGCGCTGGCGGGGCAATCGCTGGACGTCGCCTTGCGCGCGGCGCCATACATCGGCACCGGCCTGCTGCTGACCGCGATGCTGGCGCGGCCGCTCAATCTGCTGGCCCTGGGCCAGGCGCTGGCCCAGGCGCTGGGACTGCGCACCAGCCTGTACCGGCTGCTGGGCCTGCTATGCGTGGCGATACTGGCGGCGGCCGCCACCGCGGCCGCGGGCCCGATCGCCTTCGTCGGCCTGGCCGTGCCGCACATCGCCCGCCGCTACGCCGGTCCCGACCTGCGCTGGCTGCTCGCCTATTGCGTGGTGCTCGGCCCGTTGCTGATGCTGGTCGCCGACATCCTGGCGCGGCTGTTGCGGGCGCCAGCGGAACTGCTGACGGGCGTGGTGGTGGCTTTCATCGGCGCGCCATTCCTGCTGGCCGCCTTGCGCAAGCGCGCGCGGAGCCTGGCATGAAGCATCGCGCGCATTCCGTCATCTCGTCGGCGCGCGTGTTGCGCGCAGGCGCCTGGCTGGCCTGGCCCGTCGCGCCCCGCGCACTGGCCTGGGCAGCGCTGCTGCTGGTCCTGGCCTGCGCTCTGCTGGTCACCGCCCTGCTGACCGGCGAGCCGACGCTGTCCTGGCAGGCGCTGGGGCAGACGCTGCTGGGCGCCGGGGGCGCCGTGGATCGGTGGCTGGTGCATACCGTGCGCCTGCCGCGCGTCCTGACCGCACTGGGCGCGGGCGCCGCGCTGGGCCTGTCGGGCGCGCTGTTCCAGAGCCTGACCCGCAATCCGCTGGGCAGCCCGGACGTGATCGGCCTGACCGCCGGCGCCTCGGCCGGCGCCGTGGCCGTGGCGATGGTCTGGCCCGGGCTGATGCCGGTGGCCTGGGGCGCGGCGGCCGGCGCGCTGCTGGCCACGGCCGGCGTCTGGTTCGGTTCCGGCGCCGGCTTCGCCGCGCCCCAGCGCATGGTGATCGCCGGCATCGCGGTCGGCGCGATCGCCTTCGCCTTCGTGCAGTATGGCCTCTCCAACCTGCGGCGTGAACAGGCCTATCTGGCGGCCGCCTGGCTCAATGGCAGCCTGGCCGGCAGAACGTGGACCGATGTCTCTCTGATCGCGGGGGCCTGCGCCGTGTTGCTGCCGCTGGCGCTGGCGCTGTGCGCCCGCCTGCGGCTGCTTGAAATGGGCGACGACCTGGCCCAGGCGCTTGGCGCCACCGCGTCGCGCAGTCGCCTCGCCGCCACGCTGGTGGCGGTGCTGGCCGCGGCCGCCGCGGTCACCGTGGCCGGCCCCGTCGCCTTCATCGCCCTGGCGGCGCCGCAGATCGCGCGCCGCTGCGTGCGCGCCAGCGGCCCGCAGCCCCTGCTGGCGGCCCTGACCGGCGCCGTGCTGCTGGCCGCTGCCGACCTGCTGACCCGCGCGGCTGGCGCCAATGGCCTGCCGGTGGGCGTCCTGACCGCCGGCATCGGCGGCGTCTATCTCGCATTTCTGCTGGTACTCGAATGGCGCAAGACCTCCACCTGAACGATCCGGCCAGCGGCATGTCCGCCCTGCAACTGCGGCAGGTCGGCCTATCCTATGGCGATACCCCTGTGCTGCGGGACCTGTCGCTGGCGGTGGCCCCCGGCGCCTTCACGGCGGTGGTCGGCCCCAACGGCTGCGGCAAGTCCACGCTGTTGCGCGTGCTGGGCGGCGCGTTGGCGCCCACCCAGGGCCAGGCGTTCCTGGACGGCGCCAATCTGGCCAGCCTGCGGCGCAAGGCGGTGGCGCGGCGCCTGGCCTACCTGCCGCAGAACCCGGTGGCCCCTGAAATGATCACCGTGCGCGACCTGGTGGCGCGCGGCCGCTATCCGCACCAGACCCTGCTACGGCAGTGGTCGGCGGACGACGCCCGGGCGGTTGACGCGGCGCTGGCCGACACCGACCTGGCCGAGCTGGCCGACCATCCCGTGCACACGCTGTCCGGCGGCCAGCGGCAGCGTGCCTGGCTGGCGCTGGTGCTGGCGCAGGACGCCGGCATCATGCTGCTGGACGAGCCCACCACCTTCCTCGACATCCGCCACCAGATCGACCTGCTGGAGCTGTGCGCGCGCCTGCACCGGGCCGGGCGCACGCTGGTGGTGGTGTTGCACGACCTGAACCTGGCGTTCCGCTACGCCGATCGCGTCGTCATGATGCGGGCCGGCGCCATCGCGGCGCAGGGCGAGGTGCGCCAGGTGGTGACGGAGGACGCCATGCGGCGGGTGTTCGACCTGGATTGCCGGGTGCTGCCGGATCCGGAGACCGGCAGCCCGATGATCGTGCCGCGGCGCGGCCAGGGTTGAGCGGCAAGGACTCACCATCGATAGGCCACGCTGGCGATGAACGTGCGCTCCAGGCCGTAGCGGCAGTTGGTCTGGTTGTTGCGGCACACGATGGTCTCGCGGTTGAAGATATTGGTGGCATCGAACGCGAAGCGCCACTTTTCGAGCTGGTAGTGCAAGCCCGCGTCGACCATGAACGACGAACCGTTTTCCATGGTGTTGGCCACGTCCACATAGGTCTTGCCGACGTAGCGCACGCCGACGCCCATTCCCAGTCCGCGCAGCGCGGTGTCGGCCAGCGTGTAGTTGACCCATGCCGATGCCATGTGGCGCGGCGTGACGATGGGCGTGTTGTCCTTTTCGAGCGGATTGTTGCTCTTGGTCACGTTGACATCGTTAAGAGTATAGGAGGCCAGCACATCCAGGTTGTGAGCCAGGCTTGCCTTGCCTTCGAGTTCGATCCCGCGCGAGCGGATCTCGCCGGTCTGGACGCTGAAGTTGGTGTTGCGCGGGTCGGGGGTCAGCGCGTTGCGCTGCGTCAGGTCGAAGAACGAGGCGGCCACCATGCTCTTGGAACCCGGAGGCTGGTACTTGATGCCGAACTCGTATTGCTCACCCTTGGTCGGCTTGAAGGGGGTGGCGTCCATCGACACGCCCGATTGCGGATTGAACGAGGTCGAGTAGCTCACGTAGGGCGTGACGCCGGAGTCGAACAGGTAGGCCAGCCCCAGGCGTCCGGTCAGCGCGGTATCGTTCTGATGGGTGGTGGTGCTTGTCATGCGGTTGCGGCTATCGGACGTGGCCCAGTCCTGACGCAGGCCGGCCGTCACCACCACGCGATCGACCTTGATCTGGTCCTGCAGGTACAAACCGTACTGCCGGTTGACGTCCTTCTGGTCGATGATGGTATTGGCCGCGCTGGGATACGGAATATTCTGGTCATATACCGGATTGTCCAGGTCCAGGTCGGGCGCCAGGCCCTGGCGATACCATTGCTGGCCATCCTGGAAGCGGTAGTCGAAGCCCGCCAGCAGCGTATGGGCGGCACGACCGGCATTGAAGCGGAATTCTCCCTGGGTGTCCACGACCACGCCGTCGGCGCTTTCCTTCGAGACCATGGCATAGCGGCGTAAGGTGTGGCCATCAGGCCGCAGGCCCTGGGGGTAGAGGTCGCGCTGGTCGAGCTTGCCACGCTGGTAGCGCGCGTTCTGGCGCACCGTGATGCCGTCATTGAACCGGTGCTCGAACAGGTAGCCGATGGCGTACTGTTTGCGGTCGTATCGGTTGAAGCCGTAGTCGCCCACCGGCACGTGGGTTGGGTACACCGGGCGCGACTCGCCATCGGTTTCGTCGTGCTGATAGTGGGTCAGCAGCGTGAACGAGGTATCCGAATTCGGACGCCAGGTGAAGGCTGGCGCGATGTAGCCAAGGTCATCCGGATAGCGGTGATCGCTGTCGTATTTCACCTGGGTGCCGCTGTCGCGCAGAATCCCGATCAGCCGGTACAGATACTTGCGGTCTTCGTCGATCGGGCCGCCGATATCGAACGCGGCCTGGCGCCGGTCGAAGTTGCCGGCCTGCAGCACGATCTCGCCGAACGGATCCCATGTCGGACGCTTGGTTATGCGATTGACAAGCCCACCGGGCGCGACCTGTCCGTACAGCACCGACGAGGGGCCACGAATCACTTCGACGCGTTCAAGCGCGTAGGGATCGGTGCGCGCCCGGATCTGGTCATAGGGCAGCTGGTTCAGGCCATCGCGATAGTCTCCCGTTATCTTGGCGTCGAAACCGCGCAGCACGACCCAGTCGTTGCGCACCTCGGCGCCGCCGAAGTTGGTGATCTGTACGCCAGGAACGTACTGGATCGCCTGTGACACGCTTTGCGCGCCGCGATCACGCATTTCCTGGGCGCCCACCACCGAGATGGACTGGGGAATTTCGCGCAACGGCGTGTCGGTCTTGCTGCCCGATGTGGTGTCTTCCGCCACGTAGCCCTGCACCGGGCCGGTGCCGGTATCGGCGGTGCCGCTGACGATGACGCCGGGCAGTGTGCCGACGTTTTCGCCCGCGGTCTGTTGCGCAAGCGCCGGCGCGGCGACGGCCAGGCCCAATAGCGTCAACGTGTGACGCGCAAGAAACAGGGAGGCCGTGCGTGATGGGTATTCATGGTCTTTCATGGTGTCGTCCAGAGCAAGTCACACCACCCCGTGATGGGCGGCGTCAATAGCGGTAGGCAACCGTGGCGAGTACCGTGCGGTCCACGCCATAGCGGCAATTGCCGCGATCGCCCCGGCAGACCACGGTCTGCCGGTTGAAAACATTGCTGGCATCCAGCGCAACGCGCCAGGCGCCCGCGTCGTACGCAAGCGCGGCGTCGACAACGGTGGCGGCGTCGTTCTTCATGGTGTTGGCGGCGTCCACGTAGGTGGACCCGATATGGCGCACCCCCACGCCGGCGCTCCATCCCGCCAGCCATCCCCCAAACGAGCGGTTCAGCCAGATCGACGCCATCTGGCGCGGCGTCACGACAGGCATCTTCCCGACCGTGCCGTCGTTGGCCCGCAGGTTCTCGACATCGTTGAAGGTATAGGCGGCCAGCAGATCCCAACCTCGCGCCGGACTGACCTTGGCTTCGAGTTCGACGCCACGCGCGCGCACGCGGCCGGTGGTGACGCTGAAGCCAGGATGCGCGGGGTCGGGATCGGCGGTCAGAACGTTGCGCTGCCGCAAGTCGAACAGCGCAAGCGTGTACAGGCTTTGCGATTGCGGCGGCTGGAACTTCACGCCTGCCTCGAACTGCCCGGCCCGGGCCGGATCGAACGGCTTGCCATCGTAGGAGGCGCCGGCCTGGGGCACGAACGAGGTCGCATACCCCGCGTAGGGGGCGACACCCGCTCCCGCCGCATACGACACCCCTGCTCGCCAGGTGTAGGCATTGCCCCGGCCATGCGTGCGGGTATCGGCAAGGTGGTTATCGGTCACGTCGCGATGGTCGTCGCGCCGCGCGCCAAGCAGAATGGTCCAGTCCCCAGCCTCGATCCTGTCCTGGAGATAGAGGCCCCATTGCTCGGTGACCTGCCGCACCTTGATGATCGACGGCGCCCCTGATGGCAGCGTGATGCCCTGCCCATAACGCGGATCCAGCAGATCCAGACCGGGCGCGGCCGCCTGCTGGTAGTGCTGGCGCCCCGACAGGCGCCTGGCGTCCAGCCCGGCCAGCACGCGGTGACGGAGCCCACCCCCAGCCAGGTCGCCTTCGACCTGGCTGTCCACCGCCAGCCCTTCGGCACGCTCGCGCGCCTGCAGTTGCGCGCGCGCCAGCGTACGGCCATCGCTGGCCAGCGCGCCCGCGTAGAGATTGCGCAAAAGCATGTCGCCGTGCTGGTAGCGCGCGTTCTGGCGCACTCGCCATTGCGCGTTGAGACGATGCTCGAACTGGTACCCGAGGCTGAAGAAATCGCGGTCGTTGCGGTCGTAGTCGTAGTCGCCCACCAGCACCCGCGTGGGGTAATAGACGCGCGATTCACCGTCGTTGCGGTCATGCTGGTAGTGCAACAGCAAGGTGAACGAGGTGTCCGCGTCACGCCAGCCGAAGGCCGGCGCCACGTAGGCCAGGTTGTCGCGATAGCGGTGGCCGCTGTCGTACTTGTCCTGCGTGCCCGATTCCCTGGCCGTCGCGGTCAGGCGGAAACGGGCCTGTCCGCTCTCGTTGAATGGGCCGCCCAGGTCCAGGTAGCCCTGCTTGTGTCCGAACGACCCGAACTGCAGCGCGGCTTCGCGCAGCGGCGTCTCGGGGGGACGCTTGGTGACGCGGTTGACGATGCCGCCCGGAGCCGCCTGCCCATACAGCGCCGAGACCGGTCCCCGCACCACCTCGATCTGTTCCAGCGCATAGGTCGGCACCCGCGCCCGGATCTGGTCATAGGGCATCTGGCTCAGGCCGTCGCGATAGTCCCCGGTCAGCTTGGCGTCGAAGCCGCGCAGCACGACCCAGTCGTTGCGCACCTCGGTGCCACCGTAGTTATCGACCTGCACGCCAGGCGTGTACTGCAGCGCCTGCGTGACCGAACGGGCCCCACGCGCCTGCATGTCGGCCGAGGTCACCACGGACACCGACTGCGGCACCGAGACCAACGGCGCCAGCGTCTTGGTCGCCGCGCGCTCCTGGAGTTGCGTGAAGCCCTGGACCTCGCCCTCCACCTGCGTGGTCGGCAGGATCGATACGGCGGGCATCCAGGCACGCCGCACCCGGAAACTTCCCGGCGCGTCTTCGTAGGCTTGCAGGCCATGAGCGCGCAACACCGCTTCGAACGCAAGGGCCGGCGCATAAGTGCCTTCGAGGCCGTCGCTGCCCAGGTCACGCGTGACAACGGGATCGAAATAGACCAGTACGCGCGCCTGGCTGGCGATCTGCTGGAGCACCTGGGTCAGCGGCCCCGGCGCGACGTGGAAGCTGCGCGTGGCGACCGACTGCGGCCCGGGCTGTGCCCCGGCCAATGGCATGCCCGCGACCGCGCCCACGAGCACCATCCAGGCGCACAGCCGCCTGACCGCCAGGGCGTGGGGCGCGCGCGCGCAGTGTTGATCGGCTGCTCCGATAGCCATGGATTCCCGTTGATTCCCGTGCAATTGAGTCCTCTTGATTGAGAGGACACGCCAGAACCGGAAACCGGAAAGTCATGGACAAAAAAAATCCCGGGATCCGGGCGAGCGCAGGGGCAAGCGGCTATCGCGCCGAAACGCGTATCCAGTACGGGCTGCGCCGGGTCACGGTGACAGGCAGCAGGCGGGCCATCGCCTGTAGCGCCCTGTCGGTGTCATCCAAGGGAAACAATCCGGAGATCCGCAACCTCGCCGCCGGCGCGTCACAGGAGATCAGCCCGCGCCGGTAACGGCTCAGTTCGGCCAGGAAACGGTCCAGCGGCATGTCATCGGCCGCCAGTTCGGCATTGACCCAGGCCGTGTCGGCCAATGCCACCGGGCGGACGGGCTCGATGCCGTCGGCGCCGTAGCGCGTGGCCTGCCCCGGCTGCAACAGCAGCCGGCTCCCGCCCGCCGCCGGCTCGATCTCCACGAGCCCTTCGAGCAACGCCACGCGGGTGTGGTCGCCGTCCAGCCGCACCATGAAGCGTGTTCCCAGCGCGCGCACGCCCCCGGCCGGCGTATCGACCCGGAACGGCAGGCCGGCATAGCCGGCCGCATGTCCGGTACGGATCTGGATTTCGCCGCGACGCAGGCGCAGGCGGCGAGTCCGTTCGTCATACAGCACGTCGATCGCGCTGTCGGTATTGAGCAGGACCTCGGTGCCGTCGGCCAGCTCGACCGTGCGCTGCTCGCCCACGCCCGCCACGTGATCGGGCGAGAGCCGCGCCCAGCGCATGCGGTCCGCCGTCCAGACCAGGCCGCCGGCGCCGGTGGCCAGCCCCAGCATGGCAATGAGCGCGCGGCGGCGTCCCTTGCGCTGGCCGTTGGTCAAGGCCTGATAGGCGGGACTGCCCGCCAGTTCACGCAATCGGCCGTCGGCGCGCATCAGATGCGCCCAGGCGCGCTCATGATCGGGATCCGCTTGACGCCAGCGCTCGCAGGCCTGCCGGTCTTTCTCGGTGTGGGCGCCACTCAGCAACAGCACGTACCAGCGCGACGCCTGTTCGGCCACATGTTGCGGCAGCGGCAACCCGCCCGCGTAGGCGACCGGCGGAGCGCTCGCCCGCGTCACGCCAAACCGTCCTGGGCGAAAAAGCAGGCCTGGACCGCGCGCACCATGTAGTTGCCCACGGTGCGGGGGGTCACCCCCAGGCGTACCGCGATATCCTCATGCCTGAGACCTTCGAGTTGTGCCAGCAGGAACGCCTCGCGCACTTTTCCCGGCAGCGAATCGAGCGCGCGATCGATGGCGAACAGCGTCTCGATGACGATCTGGCGCGATTCGGGGCTGGGTTCCACGGGCTCGGGCAGATTGGCCAATGCCTCGAGATAGGCGCGCTCGATCATTTGGCGCCGATATTGGTTGGACAGCAGCCGGCGGGCAATGGTGGCGAGAAACGCGCGCGGCTCGCCCAGCGGCGGGATTTCCTTGGCACTCAGCACCCGCATGAAGGTGTCGTGCGCCAGGTCAGCGGCGCAGTCGGAGTTGGCGGTGCGATAGCGCAGCCAGCGCGCGAGCCACGAATGATGCTCGGCATACAGCACCGCTGTGCGCTCTCGTAATCCCGCTTCGCTGGACATGGACGTCTCCCGCTATGTTGACCTGGACAATCGGCGGTAATGATAACCATTATCCATTTTGCCGACTAGGACTACATCCGGGTTGAATCCTCGTTCACATCGAGGAGGTCGAGCCGAAGGCCGGACTCGCCCCCTGCCCGTTCCGTTACAGCATGTGCGCCAGGAACTCGCGGCTGCGCGGATGCTGCGGCGCGCGGAAGAAGTCGGCCGAGGGCGCCTCTTCGACGATGCGGCCTTCGTCCATGAAGATGACGCGGTGCGCCACTTCGCGGGCGAAGCCCATTTCGTGGGTCACCACCAGCATGGTCATGTGCTCGTCGGCCAGCTGGCGCATGGTGCGCAGCACTTCGCCCGTCAGCTCGGGGTCGAGCGCCGAGGTCGGTTCGTCGAACAGCATGATGTCCGGCTCCATCGCCAGCGCGCGGGCGATGGCCACGCGCTGCTTCTGGCCGCCGGACAGGCGCGTCGGATAGTTGTCGCGCTTGTTCAGCAGGCCGACCTTGCGCAGCAGTTCCTCGGCCTTGGGCACGATGGCGGCGCGCGCCATGCCCTTGACGATCATGGGCGCTTCGATGATGTTCTGCAGCACGGTCATGTGCGGGAACAGGTTGAACGACTGGAACACCATGCCCATCTTGCGGCAGATGCGGCGCACGTCCCCGTCGCTGGCGTAGCGGCTGTGGCCGCCCGGCACCGCCGTGGCCAGGGCTTCGCCCTCGATCTCGATGGTGCCGTCGTCGATGGTCTCCAGGTGGTTCAGGCAGCGCAGGAAGGTGCTCTTGCCCGAGCCCGACGGGCCGATCACCGCCACCACCTCGCCCTTGCCCAGTTCCAGCGAAACCTGGTCCAGCACGCGGTTGGCGCCGAACGACTTGACGATGCCGCGCGCCGAGATCATGGCGCCGCGACCGCCGGCGGACGGATTACTGGTCGTATTTGGCATAGCGCTTTTCCATACGCTGGAAGAACCACGTCAACACCAGCGTCATGATGAGATAGAAGGCGGCCGCGACCAGGAACGGCGTGGTCGTGAAGTCGCGCTGCACGATGCCGCGCGCGGTGCGCAGGATGTCGTTGAGCGCCAGCACGTAGATCAGGGAGGTGTCCTTGACCAGCGTGATGGTCTCGTTGCTCATGGGCGGCAGCACCCGCTGCACCATCTGCGGCAGCACGATGCGGCGCAGCGTCTGCAGGTAGGTCATGCCCAGCACCTTGCTGCCTTCGTACTGGCCGCGATCGACCGACTGGATGCCGGCGCGGAAGATCTCGGCGAAATACGCCGCGTAGTTCAGCGCGAACGCCACCACCGCCGCCGGGAAGTCGGGCAGGCGGATCCCAACCACCGGCACGAACGGCAGCGCGAAGTAGATGAACAGCATCTGCAGCATCAGCGGCGTGCCGCGCATCAGCCAGATGTAGCCGTTGACCAGCTGGCTGACGAAGCCCCACTTGGAGATCCGCAGCAGCGCCAGCACCAGGCCCAGCGGCACGGCCAGCGCCAGCGTGATGAAGAACAGCGTCAAGGTCACTTTCGCGCCTTGCGCCAGGGGTCCCAGGAGGGAGAGTACGTAGTCCATGCGGATGGGTGGGCGCCTTGCCGGCGGGAGGAATCAGGAGCGGGAGAGGCGGCGTGGGGAAACGCCGGACTGAAAAACGCCCGGACCGCGGCGCGGTCCGGGCGTTTCCCGGGAGATTACTTGACGATGTTGGCGCCGAACCATTGGGTCGCGATGCGGCCGGCGGTGCCGTCCTGCTTCATCGAATCCAGGGTCTTGTCGAGCTTGCCCAGCAGTTCGGTGTCGTCCTTGCGCACGCCGACGCCGTAGTCTTCGGTGCCGAAGTTGTCGTCCAGCACACGGTATTCGCCGGCGCGCTTGCTGATCAGGTAACGGCCCACGACTTCGTCGACCACGATGGCGTCGAGGCGGCCGGCGGCCAGGTCCATCAGCGCGGTGACGTTGTCGCCGAACTTCTTGACTTCCTTGATGCTGCCGGCGACCGGGTCCTTGGCGATGGCGTCGGTGGCGCTGCTGCCGTCCTGGGCGCCGACCACCTTGCCGGCCAGATCGGCCTTGGCCTTCACCGGCGAGGCGTTGCCGACGATGATGATCTGGTGGTTGGCCATGTAGGGCGCGGTGAAGCTGATGTTCTTCTTGCGCTCTTCGGTGATGGTCAGGCCGTTCCAGAGCACGTCGACGCGCTTGCCGTTCAGTTCGGCTTCCTTGGCGCTCCAGTCGATCGGCTTGAATTCGACTTCCAGGCCCAGGCGCTTGCTGGCTTCCTTGGCCATGTCCACGTCAAAGCCGACGATCTGGTTGTTGGCGTCGCGGAAACCCATGGGCGGGAAGTTGTCGTCCAGGCCGACGACGACCTTGCGGGCGGCGGCCGGGGCCTGCGCGCTGGCGGCCGGCGCGTTGTCGGACGGGCCGCAAGCGGTCAGCATCGTGGTGGCGGACACGAGAAGAACAGCAGTCAGTTTTTTCATGTTTATCGAGGGCGCGAGGCGCAGGAATGAAGAAGGCCGGAGGGCTCGACGAAAGCCGCGAGCCGGTTATTTTAGCGTTCCTGGAAATATGTGTTTCATCTCGGCCATATATAGGGCCAAGCGCCAGGGTCGAAGAGCCGGGCGAAAGGCGGCGCGACCGGCCCGCCGACGCCGGCGCGGCCCCCGCCCGGGGCCGGCGTCCGGGCTACGCCTTGACGACCCGGTGTGCTGTCCCGCAGATACGCCCGCGCGAAATCCACCCCTTGACGCCATGGCGTCGTTGCAAATCCTCGCGATACCTACGGGTAGCACTGCGGTTTGCGCCTAGCCCTGACGCCAAGGGATGAATTTCGTCATACGCACGCATCTACGGGACAGCACACTAGCGCGCCGCGCGCCCCTTCGATTGCTCGTACAGCGGCAGCACCTGCTGGGCCGCCCCTTGCAGGTCGGTGATGCGCGAGGCCGCCGACGGGTGGGTCGACAGGATCTCGGGCGGCGCGCTGCCATTGTCGGCGGCCCCCATCTTCTGCCATAACGTGACCGCCGCGCGCGGATCGAAGCCGGCGCGCGCCGCCAGCTCGACGCCCATGCGGTCGGCCTCGGTTTCATGCGTGCGGCTGTTGGGCAGCGTGAACATCACGTCGCTGAGCTTGCCGCCCAGGTCCGACGCGGCGCTCGAGCCGGTGGCGATGGACAGCACTTGCAGGCCCAGGTTGGTGGCCATCTGCTGCGACACGCGCTCGCGCGCATGTTCACGCAGCGCATGGGATATCTCGTGCCCCAGCACCGCCGCCAGTTCATCATCGGTGGGCTTGATCTTGTTGATCAGGCCGGTATAGACGGCGATCTTGCCGCCCGGCATGCACCAGGCATTGACCTCGTCGCTGGTCAGCACGTGCACTTCCCATTTCCAGGCGGACGCATCGGGGCGGAACACGCCGGTCTGCGCGATCAGGCGCTGCGAGATGGCGCGCACGCGCGCCACCTGCTGCGCATCGCGATCGAGCAGGTTCTTGGCCTGCGCCTGCTTGATGATGTCGGCGTACTGCTGGTTTGCTTCCTGCTCCAGCGCCTGCGACGGCACCATGCTCGACATGTACTGGGTGCGGTTGACGCCGATGGCGCCCGACTGGGTGGTGTTCATCCCCGTGCAGCCCGCCAGGGTCGCCAGGGACAGCGCGGCCACCATGCGGCGCAACGGATAGCGGTCTAGGCTCATGCCAGCCTCCTACAAACGGTCAGGAACTCGGTAATGCGGCCGGTATCAGCCCGGCTCGCCGCACTGGCCGCGATGGCGCAGCGCGTGGTCGATCAGCACCAGGGCCAGCATGGCTTCGGCGATGGGCGTGGCGCGGATGCCGACACAGGGATCGTGACGACCCAGTGTCTGCACCATGACCGGTTCGTTGGCGCGGTTGACCGAGCGGCGCTCGACCCGGATGCTGGAAGTGGGCTTGATGGCCAGCGATACCGTCACCGGCTGGCCGGTCGAAATGCCGCCCAGCACGCCGCCGGCGTGGTTGGTCAGGAAACCGTCCGGCGTGATCTCGTCGCCGTGCTCGGAGCCGCGCTGCGCGATGCAATCAAAGCCGGCGCCGATCGAGACGCCCTTGACCGCGTTCAGGCCCATCATCACGTGGGCAATGTCGGCATCCAGGCGATCGTAGATGGGCTCGCCCCAGCCGGCGGGCAGGTTCTCGGCCACCACTTCGATGCGCGCGCCGACGGAATCGCCATCGCGGCGCAACTGGTCCATGTAGGCTTCCAGTTCGGGCACGACCTCGGCGTTGGGCGCGTAGAACGGGTTGTTCGGAACTTCGTCCCAGGACACGAAGGGAATCGCGATCGGGCCCAGCTGGCTCATGTAGCCGCGCACCTTCACGCCGTACTGCTCGGCCAGCCATTTCTTGGCCACGGCGCCCGCGGCCACCGTGGGCGCCGTCAGGCGCGCCGACGACCGGCCGCCGCCGCGCGGATCGCGCAGGCCGAACTTGCGCCAGTAGGCGTAGTCGGCGTGGCCCGGCCGGAAGGTGTCGGTGATGTTGGAGTAGTCCTTGCTGCGCGCATCGGTGTTGCGGATCAGCAGGCCGATGGGGGTGCCCGTGGTCAGGCCCTCGTACACGCCGGACAGGATCTCGACCTGGTCGGCTTCCTGGCGCTGGGTGACGTGGCGCGAGGTGCCGGGGCGGCGGCGGTCCAGTTCGAGCTGGATGTCGGCCGCCTCCAGGGGCATCCCGGGAGGGCAGCCATCGATGACGCAACCGATGGCCGGCCCGTGGGATTCGCCAAAATTCGTGACGGTGAACAGAGTACCGAGGGTATTGCCGGGCATAGGAAGTCAACAGGTGGGTTTGCAAGCAACCCCGATTATGACACCGCCGACGCCAAAGCCTGAATTTCCGCGGCCGGCGCCGGACGCCCCAGCAGGAAACCCTGCATCACGCGGCAGCCGAGCGATTTGAGGATCTCGCGCTGCCCCTCGGTCTCGACGCCTTCGGCCACGACCGGCAGGTGCATCGCCTGGCACAGCCCGAACAACGCCGACACCACTTCGCGGCTGCCGGCGTCGGACTCGAGCGCGGAGATGAAGCTGCGGTCGATCTTGACCCAGTCGATGGGCAGGTGGCGCAGATGGTTCAGGCTGGAATAGCCGCAGCCGAAGTCGTCCAGCGCCACGCCGATGCCCTTGGCACGCAGCGTGTTCAGGATCTTCACGTGCCGCTCGTAATGCAGGATGAAGATCGACTCGGTGATCTCCAGCACCAGCTTGCGCGGCGCCAGCTTGGTCGAGGCCAGCACGTCGGAAACCAGTTGCACCAGGCTGTCTTCGTTCATCTGCTTGACCGACAGATTGACGTGCACGCGCCAGGCGGGCGGCCACAGCGCCGCCTGCGAGCAGGCGCGCTCCAGGATCCAGGCGCCCAGCGGCACGATCAGGCCGCTGCGCTCGGCCAGTTCGATCGTCACGGCGGGCGACACGCTGCCCAGTTCGGGGTGGTGCCAACGCAACAGGGCCTCGCAGCCCTGCACCACGCCGGTGCCGCTGTCACACACCGGCTGGTAGTACAACTCGAACTGGTCCATGGCCGCCGTGGTCAGCGCCAGCCGCAGGTCGTTCTCCAGCCCCTGCTGATCGCGCTGGCGCGCCAGCAGGCGGAAATCGAACATGTTCCAGCCCGGCCCGCCGCGCTCCTTGAGCGGCACCATCGCGACCTGCACGCAGCGTTGCAGCTCTTCCACACTGCGACCGTGGTCTGGATACAACGCCGCCCCCACACGGAACACCGCGATCAGGGGCCGACCGCCCAGTTCGTAGGGCACGGACAGGTCCTCGAGCAGCTTGGCCGACACCTGGGCGGCGCCCACCTCATCCACGTCGGGAATGCACACCGTGAATGCGTCGGTGCCGGTACGCGCCACCATCCCACCGAGCGCGCGCGTCAACAGACTGAGCCGGTCCGCCACCATCACCAACAGCGTCTGGTCCTCGCCCGCGCGCAGCATGGCGCTGATCTCGGCGTACTGGTCGAAGCTGACCAGGAAAAAGGCGCCGATGCCCCGAGAGCCGGCGCGGGCACGCGAAATACCCAGGGATTCGCGCTCATCCAGGGCCGAGCCGCGGGGTCCGAAAATGCCTCGGCCCGACTGCCTTTCGGCCTGGTTCAGCCAGGCGCGCGCGCGGCGCTGCAGCTCCTGCTGGCTCAGGACACCGGTCAATTCGTCACGCGTCAATCGTCCGCGCAGGACGCGTTCCCGACGGACGAAAAACAAACATATCGCTGCAAGTGCGCCCGCGAGCGTCAGGCACAGTGCGAGCAGGTAACTCTCACGCACGGAGCCCCCTATCTAGAAACCCTTGGCGTTGTGGTCCGGAAAGAAACCCAAGGGCTGTAACATTTTTTAAATTATGCATTATTTTCGCAAAAAAACGCCACACTTCAGGAGCAACGCGCTCCCTTTCCTTCGATTCCTGCCCTGATCTGATTGCTCGCGAGGGGTCATGACGGTCCTTGGATAGCAGTCGCTGGCCGCTCCATTGCGCCATGCCGTGCCCTTACTACGACACCCTGGGCCGGAAAATTAATACGGCCTGTCTCAATAGTTATCATCCGGGCAATTATCACGAACGAAATAATTGCACAGGTTGTCTGATATCGCAGTTGATTTCGTAATATTCTGTATGTTCTGTGACATGCGGAATTACAGCGTATACGGCGACACTGAGGTATTAGTAACGTGTGTCACGTTTCTTATCCAGCATTTTTCCCCATCGGGCACTTGCGTGGCCTGACGTTCCCCCCTTTCATTGGCAGGCCGGCATCGAACGGCACCGGCAACGGTGCAGGCCACGAAGGGAATCCTTGATCCATGTCCACACTACGCCGGCTGATCCTCTGCACCGCCCTCCTGATTGCCTTCATCCTGCTCGGCGCCCAGGCCCTGGGGATGCTGGCCGCCCATCGCTATCTGAACACCCAGCTGGCGCAGCAGGGACAGGCCGGCGCGAGCGCCCTGGCCTGGGCCCTGTCGCACGACGCGGCCGGCGACCAGGACAAGGCCAGGCTGGCCGATGACCTCTTCGCGGCCGGCACCTACGCCCTGGTGCGGATCACGGGAGAAAACGGGGACACCCAAGTCGAGCGGCGCGAGCCCGCGCCCGACCGGCCGGACCTGGCGCGCGACTGGCGCAACGGCTGGCTGGCGATGGAAGCGCCAGCGGCCACCCGGCCCTATCAGGCGCCCGACGGCCGCCGGCTCGGCACGGTCACGGTCCAGGCCGACGCCCGGCTGGCGCGCGACACGCTGTGGCAGGGCGGCGTGCGGGTCATCGGCCTGACGTTGGCCGCGGCCGTCTTCTGGGTGCTGTTCGCCGCCAACCTGTTGCGCTGGATCGAAGCGCGCGCCGCCCGGGAGATCCACGACCGGGCACGCGCGCAGGCGCCGGACGGCGGTGCGCCCGGCCGCCCCAGCGAACTGACGGACCAGGCCCTGGTCGACGCGCAGCGGCAGGTCGCCGCGACGGTGCAGGAACAGAACGCACGAATCGAATCGCTGCAGAGCGAAATCCATCGGGACGCCGTCACCCGCCTGCCCAACCGCAAGTACTTCATCGACCATTTCCGCCAGGCCCTGGCGGACCCGGCGCCCGAGGCCGGCGGGCACATCCTGATGTTCCGGCAACGCGACCTGGCGCAGATCAACCGACATTTGTCGCGCGCCTTCACCGACCAATGGCTGCGCTCATCCTCCGACCGCCTGCGCAAGCTGGTCGACGGCGGCGGTGATGGCGACATGACGCTGGCGCGGATCAGCGGCTCGGACTTCGCACTGTTGATGCCGCGCACCTCGGCGCCCCAGGCCGGTCTGCTGGCCGAGCGCGTGCGGCATGAACTGCGGTCGCTGCGCGTGCCGATGGACAAACACGGCTGGTGCCGCTGGGCCCTGGCGATGGCGGCCTTCACGCCCGGCGACAACATCAGCGACACCTTGGCGCGGCTGGATCATGCGCTGATGTGCGCGGAAAGCGCCGACGATGACCAGATCGCCCCGGCCAGCCAGGCCGCCGACAGTACGCGCATCGGCGAATACAGCTGGCACGACGCGCTGTCCACGGCGCTGGAGCAACATCGTTTCTCGCTGTCGGTCCAACCCTTGGCCGACGTGTCCGGCGCCCTGTTGCACTACGAGGCCAGCCTGACGCTGCACGATGCCGACGGCGCCGACCCGGTGCCGGCCTCGATCTTCATGCCACCCGCGGTGCGATTGGGGCTGTCGGCGGAATGCGACATCCAGGCCATCCGCCTCGGGCTGGACTGGCTCTACACCCATGCCGACGCGCTTACCGTGCATGTCTCGCTGGCCTCGCTGGCGCAGGGCGCTTTCCTGTCGAGGCTGGAACGCATGCTGGCCGACCGGCCGGCCCTGGCGTCACGGCTGATCCTGGAAGTGGATGCCGCGGCGCTGGTGGAGCACGGCGCCGACATGCGCCAGCTGTGCCAGATCGTCAGCCAGGGCGGCGGCCGTATCGGCCTGTCGCGCCTGTCGCAGCAGTTCGGCGCGATGGAACACCTGCACGAATATCCCTTGTCCTACGTGAAGCTCTGCGGCGGCTTCGTCACCGGCATCCTGCACAGCCCGGGCAGCCAGCACCTGGCGGCCACCGTCGTGGCCACCGCGGTATCCCTGCGGATGTCGGTATACGCCGAAGATGTGCCCGACGAAGCCACCCGCGCCATCCTGGAGCAAATCGGTGTCCGCGCGATTCGTGGCGCTGTCGTAAACTTCGCCCGCGCGCACGACCTCGCGCCTGACCAACAATGGGTTTCTAGTTGACGGAAGGATTGTTTCTTCGCACCCGCTGGCGGTCGCGCCAGCGCCGCGCGCCGCGCGCCCGTCCGGCCGGATCCGCCTGGCCGGAATGGCTGGGCGCCGTGCTTTTCTGGCCAGGCACCGCCCTGGCCGCCGGATCCGGCCATTCCCCTCCAGACCTGCAGATCGGCCTTGCCGCAGGCATCGCCGTGGCTTGCGCCGCGGCCTGCGCCGTCGCCTGGATTTATTCGCGCGCGGCGATCTTTGGCGCCGGCCTGGCATTCGCGCTGGTCGAAGGCATATTGCGCGCCCAGCCGGCGCTGTTTCCCGCCGGCGCATTGCAGGCAGGTTCGTACGCCGCGCTGCTGGCCCTGTCCATTCCCCTGATCTCGGGCCGCCCCGTCGCCTTGCGGCTGGCCGCGGCCTGCCACTGGACCTGCATCGCATTGACCGGCGTGGCAGCGCTGGCGCTGATCTTCGTCTATGACGGTGACGGCGGCATGGCGCCCGCGCTGATCGCCGGCGCGGGCGCCGCCGCCAGCGCGGCACTGGCCCTGTGGTTCCTGGCCGCGGCGGCGCGATCCGGCCCGCAAAGGGCCGCGACGGCGGCGCTGGGCCTGGCCTATCTGCTGTCGATCGCGATCCTGGCGCGCGACGCCGGATTCGTGCCCGGCGACGGCTCCCTGGTGTTGCCGCTGGCGCGGCTGCTGCTGGTGCTGGCCGCCCTGCTCCTGGCCGGGTTGGCCCAGCGCGGCACAGGCTCGGCCGCCCCCCACGCCAGGGCCGACGCCGACCAATTGGTACAGGGCGAACTGCGGCTGGTGGAAATGGCGAGCGCGCTGGACACGCAGCGCCAGATGAACGCCCTGATCTCGCACGAACTGCGAGCGCCGCTGGCCACGATCAGCGCGGCCGCCCAGTCGCTCGACATGATCCTGTCCGGCAGCGGCGAAACCGTCGATAGCCGCCTGGCCCGCATTCACCGGTCGGTGAGCCGGATGACCGAGCTGATGGAGCAACTGCTGAACCAGGACCGGCTCGGGGAACAGGCCTGGACGCCGCGCGGCGAACTGACCGACATGTCCGAGCTGGCCAGCGACGTCGTCATGGCCATGCAGCCCGACACCGCCCACGCGCTGCGCCTGCAGACGAGCGGCGATGCGTTGCCGGTGTACTGCGACCGCCCGTTGACCAGCGTGGTGGTCCGCAACCTGATCCACAATGCCGTCAAGTATTCGCCGGCCAGCGAACCGATCCGGATCGAAACCGGCCAGGTCGAGGTAAACGGCGCGCCGATGGCATGGGTAGCGGTGACCGACCGCGGCCCGGGCATCGGCCCGGATGAACAGGCGCGCATCTTCGAGCCGCGCTTTCGTCGCGCCGCGCATCGCGAGACCCAGGGGATGGGGATCGGCCTGTACCTGGCGCGGCGCATCTGCCAGAGCCAGGGCGGTTCACTGACGATGCAAAGCGAAGTGGGCGTAGGCACGCGTTTCGTGATTACGCTGCCCGCCCGGGCGCCCGCGCCGGGCGAGCGCGATCAGGCGGCGAATACGTAGCCCTGTCCACGCACCGACAACACCGGCAGCTTCAGGCCCGCGCTCTGCGCCTTGGCGCGCAAGCGACTCACCAGCACATCGATACGGCGCAGTTCGAAGCCGCCCGGGCTGTCGGGCAGGAACAGCTCGGCCAATGCCTGGCGGCTGACCGCCGAACCCGCCGCATCCATCAAGGCCATGAGAAAAGTGCGCTCCTGGGCGCTCAGGTGCAGCGAGGCGCCGTCCGGCGCCACCAGGATCCAGCCGCCGTCCTGCAACGACCAGGAGGTGTCGGCGGCCGCGCGGGTTTCAGCATCGACCGGCCGCGGCGCCTTGGCCAGGCGCATGCGGCGCGCCAGGCTGCGGATGACCGAACTGAGTTCGAGCAGGTCGACCGGCTTGGTCATGTAGACATCGGCGCCGCCTTCCAGGCCGCGCACCCGGTCTTCGAGCGCGCTGCGGCCCGTCAGCATGACGATGCCGACGGGGCTGAGCGCCCGCAGGCGCGTCGCCACTGAAAAACCGTCCTCTCCGGGAAGATGGGCATCGAGAATGACGATATCGCAGGGTTGCTCCTGCAAACGGCGGTAAAACGCCGCGGCATTGTCACAGGCGAACGCCACACGGAAACCATACCCGCCCAGGCCCAACGCCAACTCCTCCCGGAAGTCCGCATCATCCTCAAGCAGGCCGATACACAGCAAACCATCTGCGCCAGGCATATTCAGAGTGCTTTATATTGAAAATTGTCGACAAATGCCCCAGTGACAGGCATGCCATCCTGAGTGTCCCGCAGGCGACAATCTTACGACTTTTACAATGGAAACGAATGATTGCAGAGAAAAAAACTGCGATTTTTCGCCTCATTGCGCCAATTTTCCGCATCTTCCGCGCTCAAAAGACGATTTTGTCGTCACCAAACGCGCAAAACGAACATCAAGACGAACAGCTGACTTCGATGCCGTTGGCCCAGTCCGGCGGCAGGCCGGCATACTTTTCGTAGCCAACTCTGGCCGTGAACGGCGCCCGCAACAACGTCATCAGGGTGTCGATCTCGCTGGCGTCGCCGGCCTTGGCGGCGCGGATCGCCTCTTCCGCCAGATGGTTGCGCAATACATATAAGGGGTTGACCCGGTTCATGGCCTCGGCCACCTCGGCCGCCGGACGCCCGTCCTGGGCGTGGCGCGCCAGCAGGCGGTCGAGCCAGGCCGACGCGGCGGCGCGGTCTATGAACAGGTCCTGGAACGGGGCCCGGTCGCCCGACACCGCATCGGCCAGGCGGCGCCAGGTCAGGGTGAAGTCGGCCTGGTTGGCGTCCATCAGCTTGAGCAGGTCGTCCAGCAACGGTTCATCCGCCGGCCGCCACGCCGCCAGGCCCATCTTGGCGCCCATGCGGTCATGGAAAGCGCGCGTGAACACGCCTTCGAATTCGTCCAGCACGGCGCGCAAGCCGTCGACGTCCGGGGCCAGCGTGTGCAGGCTGCCGCCCAGCCGGTAGAGATTCCACAGGGCCACGGAAGGCTGCCGATTCCAGGAATAACGGCCTTCCGAATCGGAATGGTTGCAGACATGGCCCAACCGGAATCCGTCCATGAAGCCGTAGGGACCATAGTCGAGGGTGAGGCCCAGGATCGACATGTTGTCGGTGTTCATGACCCCGTGGCAGAACCCCACGGCCTGCCAATCCGCCATCAGCAGCGCGGTGCGCCGGGTGACTTCGCGCAGCAGCCCCACATAGGGCGCGGCCTCGTCCTGGGGTTCACCGGCCGGCGCGGCCCGGCATTCGGGGTAATAGCGGTCGATCACGTAGTCGGCCAGCGTCCTGAGCATGTCCGGCTGGCGGCGCGAGGACCAGTGTTCGAATGAACCGAAGCGCACGAAGCTGGGCGACATGCGCGTCACGATGGCGGCGGTTTCCACGGTTTCGCGCCACACCGGATCGTCCGAGGCGACCAGCGCCAGTGCGCGGGTGGTCGGTATGCCCAGGCCGTGCATGGCCTCGCTCGCCAGGTATTCGCGCACCGACGAGCGCAGCACGGCGCGGCCGTCGCCCATGCGTGAATAAGGCGTCAGGCCCGACCCCTTGAGCTGCAGCTCCCAGGCGCCGCCCGGTCCCTGGATTTCGCCCAGCAAATGGGCGCGGCCGTCGCCCAGTTGCCCTGCCCAGACGCCGAACTGATGGCCGCTGTAGACCGCGGCCAGCGTATCGCCGCCGGGCAACGGCTCGGCGCCTGAAAACACCCGCAGGAATTCCGGCGTCCGCAGCGCCGACGGGTCCAGCCCGATCAATGCCGCCGCATCCGCATTGGCATGCAGCAGGCGCGGCTGGTTCAGCGGCTGGGGCGCCAGGCGGGTGTAGAACGCGGCCGGCAATGCGGCAAACGAGTTGACGGCCCGCAGGTCGGACAGGGAATGGACGTTCACGCGCGTTGCCTCCTGGCGGCCCGCTTGGCCGGCCGCACATAGAAAATGGCGCTGAAGAAGAAAATCGTCGACAGCGCGATCTCGCCCCACGCCATCAGCACCGACAGCGGCGCCGGGTCCGACATGGCGCGCACCGCCCCCTCCATCAGGTACAGCAGCGACAACATCGCAGCCCACTGGTAGGTGTAGAGATTGCCGCGCACGATGCCGCGCAGCGGCAGCGCCAGCGGCAAGGCCTTGAGCAGCATCCAGGAGCCCCCCGGGCGCAGCGGCGCCACCAGCGTCTCCCAGGTGACGCACAGCACGATCAGGGCGAACAGCGACACCGAGGCCGCCAGGCGCAAGCGAGGGTTGAGTTCAGGGTTCATGCTGCTATTATCGCCTGATGAACCGCCCCGCCGAGCCTGCCGCCGCCGCGCCGGCGGCCACCCAGCCCCTGCCCCCGCGCGCATCGTGGGCCGCGCGGGTCGGACGCGCTTTTGTCTTCACCGCGCAGCGCGCCGACGAGGAAAAGCTGCTGCAGGTCGCGTCCAGCCTCACCTTCACCACGGTGCTGGCAATCGTGCCGATGCTGGCCGTGGTGCTGTCGCTGTTCACCGCGTTCCCCGTATTCCAGGAATTTCGGGTCGCGCTCGAGGACTTCCTGACCAATAGCCTGATGCCACCGTCCGTTTCGGACAACATCATGGACTACCTGAACCAGTTCGCCCGCCAGGCCTCGCGCCTGACCGCGATCGGCGGCGGCTTCCTGCTGGTCACGTCGCTGCTGCTGATCATGACCATCGACAAAGCCTTCAACGACATCTGGCATGTCACGCGGCAGCGCCCGCTGCCGCAGCGCGCCCTGGTCTACTGGGCGGTCATCACCCTGGGCCCGGTGGTGGCCGGCGCCAGCCTGTGGGCCACGTCGTTCGTGGCCCGCGAATCGCTGGGGTTGGTGCGCGACGTGCCCGAAGTGGTCAGCGTCGCCATCTCGTTCATTCCGCTGGTATTGACCGGCCTGGGCTTTGCCGCCCTGTTCGTGGTGGTGCCGAACCGGCAGGTGCTGTGGCGCGACGCGCTCATCGGCGGCTGCGTCACCGCAGTCGCGCTGGAGGTCATGAAATCGGCGTTCGCCTACTATCTGACGCGCTTCCCCACCTATACCGTCATCTACGGCGCCTTCGCCACGCTGCCGATCTTCCTTTTGTGGATCTACCTGTCCTGGCTGGCGGTGCTGCTGGGCGCCACCCTGGCGGCCAGCGCGCCGCTCATCCGCCTGGGCCGCTGGGAGTTCAACCGCTACCCCGGCGCCCCGTTCGTCGACGCGCTCGATGTCCTGCGCGCGCTGCGCCGGGCGCAGTCCCTCACCCCGCCCGGCCTGCCCGCCAATGTGCTCGCCTCCCGCCTGAAACTGCACCAGGACGAGCTGAACGACGTCCTTGAAACGCTCGGCGACATGGGCCTGGCCACCCGCAGCCCCGACCATCTCTGGGTGCTGACCTGCGATGCCCGCGAGACGTCGCTGGCGCCGGTGGTCGACCGTTTCCTGCTGGATCGCGGTCAACCCCGGGTGCGCAACGACGCCGAAATCCTGCGGGTCGCCGCGGCGGTGATTTCCCGGGAAAATGCGCCCGTGCTGGAAGAACTCTGCAGAGAAGCGCAAAATACCGGAAATGACGTCGCCCCGGTATTGCAGCTGGAAGCGAACAAGAAATAGCAATCAGGGCGTCA
This sequence comes from Achromobacter sp. RW408, assembly GCF_003184165.1. Lineage (NCBI taxonomy): Bacteria > Pseudomonadati > Pseudomonadota > Betaproteobacteria > Burkholderiales > Alcaligenaceae > Achromobacter > Achromobacter sp. RW408. Next base: position 707,162 of record NZ_QHHO01000049.1, on the reverse strand, counting down.
TCCGCCCAGGAGAAACCGATGTTGAAGGTCAGCGAAATTCTGCGCGTCAAGGGAGACACGCTTTACACCGCATCGCCGGACATGCCCGTGTCCCAGGCCGTGCAAACCATGAGCGAGCAGGATATCGGCTCGCTCGTCATCATGGAATTCGGCACGCTGGTAGGTATGCTGACGTTCCGCGAGATCATCCGCCACATGCATGCGCATGGCGGCGCGGGCGAAACCACCATCCGTTCCATCATGGACGACGCGCCGGTCAGCGTATCGCCCAATACCAGCGCCGACGAAGTGCAGCGCCTGATGCTCGAAAAGCATGCGCGCTACATTCCCGTCATGGACGGCCCGACGCTGATGGGCGTGATTTCGTTCTACGACATGGCCCAGGCCATCGTGGCCGCACAGCAGTTCGAAAACAACATGCTCAAGGCCTATATCCGCGACTGGCCCGCGGAAAGCGCGGAATCGCCCCAATCCTGAGCCATCGGCGATTGCCTGGCGGCGGCCTGGTCCGCCGGCCTGCAGGGGATATCCGTAAAAACGCCCGGGCGGCCTCGCGGCCGTCCGGGCGTTTTTGCGTTCAAGTCGTTCCGATGGATGCTCAGGCGCTCGCGGGAGCGGCCGTCAACGAAGCGCCGTCGCGTTCGGGCGGCACATGCCGCTGGCTGCGCCAGGCGTCATAGATAAGCGCGGGGTCATTGGCGGCCAGCAGCGCCGGATCCGACAACATGCGGCGCCAGCGCCGCGCGCCCGACTGGCCGTTCACCAGTCCCAGCATCGGCCGGGTCATCACCCGCAGCGGCACGCCCTGCGCCACCTGGCGCGCGGCGTATTCCATCATCGCATCGACCACCTGGGCATCGCCGGGCAGGCGCACCGACGGCCACAATTGCAGCGACACTTCCGACAGCACCCGCGGCGTGTGCCAGGCCGCACGGCCCAGCATGACGCCATCGAAGTCGGCCGCCGCGCGCACCGATTGCGCGGCATCGGCCAATCCGCCATTCAGCACGAACACGCAGTCCGGGAAATCCCGCTTGAGCTGGCTGACCACCTCATAGCGCAGCGGCGGGATCTCGCGGTTGTCCTTGGGCGACAGGCCCTTGAGGACCGCATTGCGCGCGTGGGCGATGAACACCCGGCAGCCGGTGTCGTAGATCTTGCCGACGAAGTCACGCACGAAGGCGTACGACTCGTCATAGTCCAGCCCCAGGCGATGCTTGACCGTCACCGGGATGTCGACCGCGTCCTGCATCGCCTTGATGCAATCGGCCACCAGGTCCGGCTCCGCCATCAGGCAGGCCCCGAATGCGCCCTTCTGCACCCGTTCCGACGGGCAGCCGCAGTTCAGGTTGATTTCGTCGTAACCCCATTGCTGTCCCAGCCTGGCCGACTGCGCCAGCGCGTCCGGTTCGCTGCCACCCAGCTGCAACGCGACAGGGTGCTCGGCTTCGTCGAAATCGAGATGGCGCGCCACGTTGCCATACAGCAGCGCGCCGGTGGTGATCATTTCGGTGTACAGACGCGCGCGCGGCGCCAGCAGCCGGTGGAAATAGCGGCAATGCCGGTCGGTCACGTCGATCATCGGGGCGACGCACAGCCGCCAGTCGGGGGAGTCCAAGAATCACTCAGCAAAACAAGGGGATGCGGTATTTTACGGTGCTTGGCGCGATTCTGCCGGGCGGGTCCCGCGGGCGGGCCGCCAGACCCTGCCTGCCATGTGGTCTAAAATTGCGCCGCCGCCGCGTGCACGCATGTCCAGGCGTCCGTCACCCGCGTTCGTTAACCCCTATTTTCCTGACATCAATGGCCGTTTTCACCCCCGTATCCGATGACGACGCGCGCGCCCTGCTGGCGCATTTCGATCTGGGCGAGTTTGTCTCGCTACGAGGGATCACGGCGGGCATCGAAAACACCAATTACTTCCTGCACACCAGCCGCGGCGAGTACGTGCTGACGCTGTTCGAAGTGCTGACGCACGCGCAATTGCCGTTCTATATCGAGCTGATGTACCACCTGGCCAGCCGCGGCATTCCGGTGCCACAGCCGCAGACCCTGCGCGACGGCACCCGCCTGACCACGCTGCACGGCAAGCCTTGCGCCATTGTCTCGCGCCTGCCCGGCGGCTACGAGCCGGCACCGGGCGCGGCCCATTGCGCCCTGGCCGGCGCCACGCTGGCCCGCGCCCATGTGGCGGCGCGCGACTTCCCGATCCAGCAGCCCAATCTGCGCGGTCTTTCCTGGTGGATCGAGACGGCGCCCAAGGTCCTGCCCTTCCTGGATCCTGGCCAGGCGCAGTTGCTGCAATCGGAACTGGCCGCCCAGCAGGCCGCCGCGGCCACCCCGTCCTGGCGGACGCTGCCCGCCGGCCCCGCCCATTGCGACCTGTTCCGCGACAACGTGCTGTTCGCCGGCACCTTCGAAGACCCGCTCATGGGCGGCATCATCGATTTCTATTTCGCGGGTTGCGACACCTGGCTGTTCGACGTCGCCGTCAGCGTCAACGACTGGTGCATCGAGCGCGATACCGGTGAATTCATCCCCGAGCTGGTCGAATCCTGGCTGGACGCCTACGCCCGCGTGCGGCCGTTCACCGACGCAGAGCGTGAAGCCTGGCCGCTGATGCTGCGCGCCGCCGCCCTGCGCTTCTGGCTATCGCGCCTGTACGATTTTTTCCTGCCGCGCCCGGCCCAGACGCTCAAGCCGCACGACCCCCGACATTTCGAAAGAGTGTTGCAGGCGCGCCACCGCCCGGGCCTGCCGGTATTGCCGTAATCGTTACGCCCCCCATAATTGGGGGTAGCACGTCCCTTATTGAGAGATCACCCCCAAGAGAGCCATGCAAGCAGCATTCCTACCCGCGTCTTCCGGCTGGCAATGGGTTCGAGACGGCTTCCGTCTGTTCCGCAAGCAACCCTTGGCCATGTACACCTGGGCGCTGGTCAACAGCCTTCTGGTGATTTTCGCCTTCGCCGCGCAGATCGTCGGCCCGATCCTGTTCATCGCGCTGATGCCGTCGGTCACCCTGATGAGCCTGGCTGCCTGCAAGCACGTCGAGGCGGATCGCGTCATGCTGCCTTCGATGTGGGCCAAGCCCTTGAAGCAGCCCGGGGTGCTTCGCAAATTGTTCCTGATGGGCCTGCTGTATGCCGCCGTGAGCCTGACGGCCGGACTAGCCACGTTCCTGCCGTTCTCGTCGGCGTTCGCCGAAGGCATGCGCATCGCCTCCATCGAGAACAGCATGGAACCCATCCTGATGGCGATGCGCGCGCCGCTCATCATTTTCACGATCGTCTATATCGTGATCGCGGCGCTGTTCTGGTATGCGCCGGTCCTGGTGGCCTGGCACGGCCTGCGACTGACCCAGGCGCTGTTTTTCTCGGGCATCGCTTGCTGGCGCAACAAATGGGCCTTCCTGGTCTACGCGGCCACGTGGGTCCTGATCGCGCTGTTCCTGGACCTGTGCTCGGGGCTGCTGATCGCCATCGGGCTTTCGCCGCAACTGGCCAGCACCCTGCAGATCCCATTCACGATCGCCGCGGCAGGCGTGTTCTATTGCAGCTTCTATCCGTCGTACACCTCCGTGTTCGGCATCAATGGTTCCAGCCCGAACCTCGACAACGGCCACGGCGCCCAGGCATGACGCGATCCGGCGGGGCGGCAACGCCCTGCGCACCTTCACCACGCGCCCGCCACGCGACACGAACGCCACGTCAATGGCGTGCCGCATACCGAAGGTGTGCACCGCCCGGCAAGGGCGCAGCAGGATCCCCGATCTCGACCCTGGCGCTCGACGGCACAGCAACCCCCGCATCCGTCCCATCCAACCATTGACCCGCAGCAGCCTGAGCCGTGCCTGCGGCAAGCGTCGATGGTCGTTCATCCCAGCCCCCTGGACAGCTGGACCGCGATGGGAAACGCCAGCACCAGGAACGTGCAGGGAAAAATGCAGCCGATCAACGGCAAAAGCATCTTGACCGGAGCCTGCATCGCGAGCCGCTCGGCTCGCATGTGACGCTCGCTGCGGCATTGGGCTGCCTGCGCCCGCAGCAAAGGCCCCAGGCTGATCCCCAGCGCGTCCGCGTGCGCCAGGGCCGTGGCCCAACGATGAACCAGCGGGCTGCCGCAACGATCCGCCATGGCCTGGATGGCCGCCCCCCGGGGGACTCCGGCACGGACCTGCGCCAGCGCGCCGGCCAACGCGTCACGCAACGGTCCGGGTGGACCATTCGCGGCGGCCGCCTGCAACGCTGCATGCGCGCCGAGCCCCGCCTCGACGCACAGCGTCATCATGTCAAGCATGAACGGCAGGCCGCGTTCGATCCCACGGCGCCGTGCCACGCCCTGCGCCCGCAGCCATGCGAACGGCAGCAGCGCCGCCGTGAAAGCGACGACCCCGCCCGCCATCGCCCAGGCCGGTCCGCTCGCCGCGGGCGGCATCGGCGTCCATGGCGTCTGCATCCACTGCGCCTGCATCCCTATGTCAGCCACCATGCCCTCCACCGGCTGCCCCAGTAACAGGTAAGCCACCCCCACCAACCCGACACCGCCGATCGATGCGGCGACGCTCAGGGCCAGGACATGCCCCTCCCTGACTTGCGGCGGCAATCCCGCCCGCATCAGCGCCCCGCTCAGCAAAGCGCGCCAGCGCCTCGGGCAGAACCGGTCCAACGCCGGCGCGACACCCGTGAGCCAGGGCCAGGCCAGACGCCACCACCACGGCACGGCGCCGGGAACGGGAGCGAGGTCGGAACTCAGGCTGGGGCCGCCCCGCATGGCAGGACGCAGGACACGCCATGTCCCCCAGCCCGCTCCCAGCCCCGCCGTGATCATTCCAAAATACAGCCACATGGCGCCTCCCGCTTCAAATATCGATCCGGACGATGCGCCGGATCAGCAGCACCCCCGCGGTCTCGAGTCCGCCCAGCACGGCCAGCACCGTCCACCCGGCAGGCGTGTGCCAGAGCGGCGTCATGATGTCCGGCTCGAGGCGATCCAGCGCGATCAGCAGCAGCACCGGCAACGCACCCACGATCCAGGCCTGCATGCGCCCCTGCGCGGTCAAGGTCCGCAGCCTGGCCTGCAACTGCAGCCTGGCAAACAATGTCTGCGCGATGCTGTCGAGCGCTTCGGCCAGGTTGCCACCGGTCTGCGCGGCGGTGCGCATGGCCGCCACCATCAGGGTTGTGGATTCGGCCGTCATTCTCGTGTTCAGGCGCGCCAGGGCCTCGTCCCACGGCACGCCGAGCCGCTGTTCCCGCAGCATCAAGCCAAACTCCTGTGCCAGCGGCGCCCCGCCCTGCGCCACCACTTGCCGCAAAGCGGGCATCAAGGCGACACCTGCCCGCAAGGCCGACGCCAGCATCAGCAAGGCCATGGGCAATTGCTGTTCGAAGCGCCGCACCCGCCGACGTCGCAACAGGCCCGCCAGCATGGCCGGCGCCCGCAATGCCGCCACGCCCGTTCCAACGGCGGCCATGCCGCTCGCCGTGAGCGCGAAGGCCGACATTGCCGCCAGCAGCGCCAACGTCACCGCGCAGGCCCAGAGCCGGGAGGGTTCGACGAACAGGAACAGTTCCGTGAACCGCAGGCCCGCATCCCGCGTGTAGCGCTCGCGGTAGCGCCGCAAGGCTGGCGCCAGCCGGCGCGTCGCCCACCACGCCAATGTCGTGACGCAGATCATCGCTCCCGCCGCCGCCAGCCACATCATGGCGAGGCCGCCAGGCCATCCGAGGCCGTGCCGGCCTGTCCGGCCGCAAACCAGGCCATGTCCAAGCCCGCCCCCGCCTGCTGCCATTCCGGCGCAAAACTGGGTATCGTGCCGCAGCCGCTGAATCCGCCGGCGCGCTCGTGCCGGAATAGATCCTGCAGCTGAATCCGGCCGCTCTCCATGCCGGTGACTTCCGCGATCGAAAGCACCACCCGGCGTCCGTCGGGCTGGCGTGCCAGTTGCACGATGATGTCGATGCTCGCCGCGATCTGCTCACGCACCGCCGTCAATGGCAGATCCAGTCCCGCCATCAGGACCATCGATTCCAGGCGCGCCAGCGCGTCGCGCGACGAATTGGCGTGCAATGTGGTCAGGGAACCTTCGTGTCCGCTGTTCATGGCGGTCAGCATGTCGAACGCCTCTGCCCCGCGGCACTCACCCACCACGATCCGGTCCGGCCGCATCCGCAGGGCATTGCGAACCAATTCGCGGATATCGACGCGCCCCCGGCCCTCCTGGTTGGGAGGACGGGCTTCCAGGGCCACCAGATGCGCGTGATTCAAACGCAGCTCGGCGGCGTCCTCGATGGTGACGACGCGCTCACCCTCGGGGATCTCGTTGGACAGGACGTTCAACAGCGTGGTCTTGCCAGAACCCGTGCCTCCCGAGACCAGCAGGTTCTTGCGCAGCCGCACGCAACGGGCCAGGAACCGCGCCATGGCATCGCTGAGCGCTCCCGCGGCAAGCAGGGCCGGCATGTCCGGCCGGCTGCGCGGAAACTTGCGAATGGTCAGGCTGGCGCCCTTGAGCGCGACCGGAGGGATGACGGCATGCACCCGCGCCCCGTCGGGCAGCCGGGCATCCACCAGCGGCGAGCTTTCGTCTATGCGACGCCCCAGCGGCGTCACGATGCGCTCGATGACACGGCGCACGGACTGCTCGCCGGTAAACGCGGCCGCGTGACGCCAGAGCCGGCCCTCGCGCTCGACGTAGATCTCATCGTGCCGGTTGACCATGATCTCGGTGATGTCCGGCGCCGCCAGCAGCGGCTCCAGCGGCCCCAGCCCAACCGCCTCGTCCAGCACCTCACGGCACAAGGCTGCCCGGTCCACCCCTGGCGCCGACACATCCTCATCGGCCACGATCTGTGCCAGCAGGCGCGCGGCTTCGGCGCGCAGCGTGGCGTCGCTCATGCCCGACACATCGCGACGGCGCAGGTCCAGCGCTCCCAGCAAGGCGGCATGCAGCCGGCGACGCAGGTCGAGCGACGGCAGCGAGGATCGCGTCGAATCCGGGATCCGGGCCGGCATCGACGGCAAGGGCGCAGGCGGATGAATCCGGGCGAGCGCGTGGCCGCGCGCGTCCGCCTTCACGAATTGCACCCGCAGGCGGCACGGCCCGATCAGGATTTCATCCTGCGGCAGTACCGGCGCATGGTGCGCCACGCGCAAACCATTGACGAATACACCGCCCAGGGCGCCAAGGTCCTCGAGCACAACGGCCGAGGCCTCTTGCCGCAGCCGCGCGTGCTGCCGGCCCACCCGCCAGTTGGCGATACGCACGCCGCAATGGGCGCCGCGGCCGATCAGCGCCGGAGCCGCGGCCCTGATCTTGCGCGTGGCACCGTCGTCAAAGGTCATGTCGATTTCAAGCATGGTGCTACTCCTGATCGGCCAGGGCCGGTTCGCGGGCGGTGCCGGCCCATTGCGAGCCCTTCCCCCCATGGATATTCCACCCCGCCATCACGGGAACCTCCGTGCCCAATCGTGACGGTTCGGGAAAGGCAGCGCGGATCACGTCGCGTCCACGCCGTACGCGATCCGTCATGGCTGGCTCGTTGCGCGATACGATCCGGGGCGTAACGAAAATGGCCAGCTCGGTCTCGCGCAACTGATAGCGTCGCGAGGCAAACAGGGCGCCAAGGATCGGAATGTCTTTCAAGCCGGGCAGGCCGCTGCTGTCGTCGGCGCGTTCGCGAGACAGGAATCCGCCGATGACCAATGTGTCGCCGGAGCGGACATTGAACTCGGTCGAGGCGCGGCGGGTCCGCAGCGCCGGTCCGCTCGCGCCGGTCAACGCCATGTCCACCGAGCTGGCTTCGACCTCGATCAGCGAACGGATGACGCCATTGCGATCGATGCGGGGAGTGATCCGCAGGGACACGCCATAGGGCTTGAACAAGGTGGTGGGATTGCCGCGCGAATCGGTGGAGACGTAAGGCACTTCGCCCCCCGCCAGGAACGTCGCGCTGGCGCCGCTGCGCGCCAGCAGTTGCGGCTGTGCCAGCATGACGGCCTCGCCGCTTTGCGCCAACGCGGCGATACGTGCCGACAACAGCGCATTCACGCCGAAATAGCCCGCGACCGACGACACCGGCGCGGGCGTGTCGATCACCGCCTCACCCGGCCGCGCCATCCGGCCCAGGGAACCGGCATCCCACGCCAATCCGGCGTTGACGCCGCCTTGCGTCAGGCCTTCCCAGCGCACGCCGATCTCGCGCAATCTGGAGCGCGGCATTTCCACCACCTGCACATCCAGCTGCACCATGCTGTCCCACCCCACCCTGCCGGTGAAGTCCATGACCTCGGGGTAGTGTTCCGCCAACGCCGCGATACGGGCGTGGTCGTCATCGGAAAGGTCATCCCCCTCGACGACGACACGGCCACCGACCAGGGAGCTACGGGCCCCCGGGATGCGTGCCAGCAAGGCATCGACCTCGGCGCGCAGGCGCGTGACACCGGCCGCCGCGACATGCACGTCGTAGGCCTGCACGCCGCCATCGGCCCAGACCTGTATCGACGACACGCCCTCGGTGCGCGCAAAGACCACGACCTCGCGGCTGTCGGTGGCGATGGCACTGAGCACCTGGCTGTCGCCGATGGCCACGCGTGTCACTCCGGACTCCGCCAGCACGCGGCTCTCCCCCACCTGCATTTCGAGTGTCTGGCCTGCCGGCCAGGCCGATCTGGCGGCCAACCCAAGGCATAACGTGGCCAGGACCGCAAAGGATCTGATGTTCATGGATGCTCCGACTCAAAATCCGCCAAGACCGTGCCAGGCGCGCTTGCCGACAGACCTGGCCGGTCGCCATACAGGATGACCACGGCCGGTTCGCGGGGCGCTTCGGGAGCCAGTCCGATCAACGACGCCAGGTCGCGGGGCGGGTCCTCCGGAATCCTGGCCGTATCGGCGCGATTGCGCACCAAGCCGGTCAGCGTACCGGCCCGCCGCGCTGCGAGATATCGCATGGCCTGGTTCGGCGTGGCGGCCAGCGTGACCTGCGCCGGACCGGTGCCGCCGCTGGCATCGGGCACGGCCAGGACGCGCACGCCCTGCAATAGCGGCGCGGTCACCTCGCGGCCCCGATACGGGAACGAGACATAGATGTCGACGAGGTCCCCCACCCGCAACAGATCCGCCACGGTTCCCAGATCGGAGACCGGAACCTGCAAGGCCCGCTGGCCGGGATCGAGCCGTGCCGCCAGTGCCGGCGGCGAAGCGCTGTCGGCGCGAGCCAGGCACCCGCTCAGCACCGGATCTCCCTGGGCCAGAGCCACCCCCAGGCGGGTCCCCAGGACGCTGTCGCCATCGCGTGGCTCGATGCTGGCGGCCGGGGCCCACTGCGCCGGGATGTCGCGTATCGCCAGATGCGCTGGCGTCAGCTCGGTGCCGGCCGGCAAATCGCGCGCCGCCACCAATCGACTGACCATGGCCTCGCGGTGCTCGCCCGCCAAGGTATCGACCCGCTGCCGCACGTGTTCGCGAACCGCCCAGGCCGCCACCAACCCGGCGGCGAGGGCCAACAAGGGAACCGCCATCTTGCGCAAGGCGCGCAACCCCCATCCGAGCAAGCGCATCATGGTGTCGATCTCCGGATCCAGATGCCACTTCCCGATTCGAGCGGCACCAATAGCCATTGCAGCCGTTCCTGTCGGCGCTGCCATGACTGCCAGCCGCCGTCTCCCGGCCCCGCTTCGATATCGCGCCAGCCGTCGCGCGCCAGGCCACGCCGCAGCAACGGCGCCAGGCGCGACGGCGACAGCTGGTACTGCCAGATGGATTCGGACAACACGCGATCCGCTTGGGCAACGGCGAAATCCAGCCGGAGCCGCGCCCCGGATGGCAGCCATGCGGGCGGCGGGGATGCCGACGTGGCCAAGGCCGACAGCGACGACATGCTGCCAACGCTGCGACCCGCGGTGGGACTGGTGAGCCGCAGCACCCAATAGGCCTCGCCAACGCGGCCCGACAGGATGGCGAACCCGGGCATGATCCGCAGATCTTCCAGCGCCGGCTGTTGCCGCGACAGGGCCTGGATCAGCGTCGCAACGTCGACCGGGGCGTCAAATACCCACACCTGTACCGGCATGCCGTGCAACCACATGCGCTCGGCCACGGATTCGACCCGCGAGCCAGGAGGAAAACGCAGGTCCGCCAAGGACGCAGGCCCTGATGCGGACGGCAACGCGTCGGCCGGCGTCGTCGCCAGGGCCGTCGTCCCCAGCGCCAGGGCCAATGCAGCAAGGGCCGCCAACCCCGCCACGACGACCGTACGCGCGCCCCCACGGCGGACGCCGCGCCAAACGACGAAGTGGGCATGCGTGATCATTGGCCGGCCCCCGCGACGGGCAGCAGCCTGTCGGCCGGCACCACATCCGCCCATGCCGACAGCCAGTCCAGCGCAAGCGGCGCCCGGCGCCATGGTGCATCGGTAGCGGCAGCCACCGGCCCGGCCGCGCGCGCGACAGCCTGTGAGCGATCAGCAAACTGTCTCCATGTCGTCGTCGCCGCCGCGATGCGACGGCCCGCGTCCGCGTCATTGGACGCATGCCCGGCCCCCAAGGCAACGCTTGTGCGGCGCTGCAGTGTCATGACGCTCCAGGGACCTGCACCGGTCACAGCGCCGCGGGCCGTCGCGGACACCAGCCGCGCCTCTCCGCCGAGCCACTCCGCTTGCGGCAGGGTATGGTTGAAGCCATCCGCGCCGGAATGCAATGGGACATGTTCCAGCTGCACCCGGAATCCGGATTGACCGGGATTCGGCGCGCCTGCCGCACTCGCCATCGCGGTCATGCGACTGGCCTGGAGCAGCATTTGCGCGGAAAACTGCAGCCACCCCAACCAGCCGATTGCCAGGAGAACCAGGGCCAGCCCGGGCAGGACAAGCAGCGCTTCAGCCATGGCCTGGCCTTGCTGCCGGTGGCGAGCGCTCATCATGGCGCAGCCCTGGCCAGCAGCGCTTCCGCGGATGTCACGGGCGACAACCGCGCCTGCCAATACGGGCGAAACAACGTGGCCAGCTCGGTGTGCCCGTCAGCACGCGCCTGTGGCCGCGCGAAGAACGTCTCGGCGGCGCTCGTAACCGTCAATGCCGCATCGGCGCCAGGCAGGAGCAGACCGCCCAGGATCGCCGTCTTTGGCGCCGTGTTGCGGTCCAGCTTGACCGCCACCGCAAACCGCAGCGGCGCCGTCTGGCAGCAGTGGGCCAGCTCGTAGTAATCCGGCAAACCCTGGCCAGGCCAGCGCTGCCCCTGCGCCACCGCGTAGGAATTGGCCAGCGGCGTGCCCGTGCCGTCGTGCAGGTCCCATGTGGTGGACTGCCGTACCCAACGCCAGAAGTCCTGTGCAATGAAATCCGCCGGGGGATTCTCGACGTGCTCCAGGTCGGACGGAGCCCTGGAACCGTCGCCCAGCACCGCGCCCCAGCCCATCGCGTACTCGCGCAGATAGCATCCCGCCCAACGGTTGAAGCGCAGCGAATGGAACGACTGCGTATCCACCGCGCCCCAGCGTCCGTCCGCTCCCAACCAGGTCGCGCCCCGGCGGCGCAAGGTGTGGTGTCCTTGTGGGCAATGCGCGACAGCCGGCACGGCGTTGCGGCGCGTACCGTCGCGGCGCCCGACAAAGTCATAGCGCTGCACAGCCTGCTCGACAGCGGAACGCAAGCCAGCGTGGCCCATGGCATCGCGCCGCTCGAGGTATCCCGGCCAGCCATCGCTGAGCATGCGAATGGATGGCACGGGCGCCGTGGGATGGTTGTCTTGCAGCACAAGCCGCATGAGCCGCGCGCGCGTGGCCGGAAGATCGGCCACGGCCGAGGCCATGCCGACCGCAAGCACCTGGTGCACGACACGATCGTGTTCGGCATAGGCTTGCGCCAACCCCACGGCGGTGCCTGGCTCGGCGCGCGCCGCGCGATAGGCCGCCGCCACGTCGCGACCGAACAGCGTGGCGAGCAGCCGCACCGGCGGGTTGTTGCGACGGCGCTGCCCGGCAAGCGTGCGCGTGAAGGCCATCGATGCCTCCAGGGTCACCAGATGTGCCATCGCGACCTGGTGGGCGACCAGCGTGCGGTTTGCGTAGGCCAGCAGATTCAATCGGCGGGCTTGCGCAAGCGCGCCGCTATACGCAGCCGCGTCCGCCGCGTGCGTCAGGCGCATCCGCGCCTCGACCACGCGTCCCACGCCATGCAGCATTGCCAGCGACGCAACGGCCACGGCAAGCAGCAACAGGCCCGATACCAACGCCTGGCCGCGCTGTGCCTCGGACTTCAGGCGGCCTTTTGACCGAGCATTCATTTGCCGCCCACGGCATTGCCGGCGAAGGACTTGAGCGTGCGCGTTGAGACCTGGCCCGCCGCCTTTTTGACCGCCGCGGCCGCCGCACGGGTTTGCGCGCTGCCGTCTTCGCCCGCGAGTTCGCGCGCCATGGCCGCGGTCTGCGCCCGCACGACCTGACCAAAATGCTGATAGACCGCGATGGCGGCAATCGCCACCAGCGCCACGATCACGATGTATTCCGTCATGCCCTGCCCCGCCTGACGCTGCAAATATCCCGACACTGCCGTTCTCCGCTCGCGATGAATGAGGGTCACAGTGTCGAGGCTGCCGCAGAGCGCCACAATTCGCGGATACCGAGCTGGATCAAAACATCGCACCATCCGGCCGAGTCGACATCGGCCCAGGACAACGCCCAAAAAAATGTTATAACCCCTTAATTTCCATCGGGTTTTCCCTATTGCCCAGGCCCCAGGGCGGCAGTAGATTGAAGTTGCCGGGCTGTCTGACACCCATCGCGTGCGAAGCCGGGCAGGAGCGCCTCAGACTCATCGCGAGCTGGGGCGCTCTTCCATTGCGCGGCCCGCAGACAGGAACCGGCGCGCCGGCGGCATTACAAAATCTATACACAGTCGCCCAATCCCCTCACAGGGCCATGGCTAGCATTGCGTCTTTCGTTGCCCGATTCGATTGACGACCTATGCTTGCCTACGCCCCACGGCCCAGGGCCTCGCGCCCCGTGCAGGGCGCCGCCGTCCGCAATCCCGCCATCGACGCCCTGCGTGGCCTGGCGATCCTGTGCGTCGTGCTGCTGCACGTGCAGATCCACATCCCGCAAGAACAGAGCCTGCTGGGAAAAGTGCTGCCGCCCGCCCTCTTCAACCTCGTCTTTCGCAGCGGCTACTACGGCGTCATCATTTTTTTCGTGATCTCGGGCTTTCTCATCACGCGCGCAGCCCTCGAGCGCTGGGGCAGCCTGGAAGCCGTCCCCTGGAAACCGTTCCTGCGACGCCGGATCGCCCGCATCTACCCCTGCCTGGCTTTGCTGGTATTGATACTGGCCGGCCTGCACTGGGCCGAGGTCCCCGGCTTCGTCGTCGACAACACCAGCCTCGCCCGGGCTGCGGCCAGCGCGCTGGCGCTGCATCTGAATTGGCTGGAAGCCCAGGTCGGCTACCTGCCCGCGGCCTGGAACGTGTTGTGGTCGCTGTCCATCGAAGAGGCGTTCTATCTGGCGTTTCCGCTGATCTGCATGCTGGCGCTGGCGGCGGGCCGGCGCGCACTGATCGTGGCGCTGCTGCTGTTCGTGGGGCTGGGTCCCTTCGCCCGGGCTGCCTTCAGCGCCAACGAAATCTGGGCCGACCACGCCTACCTGTCCGGCATGGACGGCATCGCCATCGGCTGCCTCGCGGCCTTGTACGCCGCCTGCCCCGCCCGCTGCGCGCGGCACGGCCGCAGGCTGCTGCTTGCCGGCACCGCGCTGTTCTCACTGGTGTTCCTGTTGCGCAAGACCACCCACATGCTGGGCCTGACGGGCCTGGGGCTGAACGTCACGCTGCTGGAGATCGGCGTGGCCTGCCTGCTGATAGGCTGGAGCCGTCCGCGGCGTGCGCCACGTCCCAACGCCATCGCCGCCGCGCTGCGCTGGGCCGGGCAAAACAGTTACGAGATCTACCTCACCCACATGTTCCCCGTGCTGCTGCTGGCGGCCGCATCGTGCCGCAATTCCGGCGGCGTCGTGTCGACCTGGTGGCGGGCGGGCGCGCTGACCGCGGCCAGCGTGCTGGCGATCCTGCTGTCGGCCATGCTGGGGGGATTGGTGGCGCGCTATTATTCGACGCCCATGCGCCACTGGCTGACCCGGCCCGCCCCACGATGAAGCGGCAGACGGCTGCTCTGTTCCACGCGGTGCGTCGGGCGCCGCTGGCACCCGTCCGGCAAGGCCACCGTGAAAAAGCATACGATCGGTTATCCTCCGCAGCAAAAACCACGAGGATGAATCGAACGTGAGCACCGCTCATTCCTTCCAGACCGGCAAACTGGCGTTGGTCCTGTCCAATCGGCTGGGTGATACGTTATATCAGATGACCCTGGCCAACAATCTGCGCAAGGCCGGCCGCGACCTCACCGTGTATGGCGTGCACGGCCACGCCTTGCGGGAATGGTTTCCCGACTTCGATATCCAGCCCCTACCCGCGGACATCGACGGCCTGGCGGGATACGACACCATCGTGCAAATGGACCCGGACAGCCCATTCGACGGCCTGACCCGAGTCTGCAGGCGTTTTCTCAGCACCAAGGAATGGGGCAAGATCCGGGCGGCGCCGCGCAGGCATGCCTCGCCCAACGGCATCCTGGATGAATTCCGCCGGTTCTCGGTCGACGCCTTCGGCCTGACCGAATGGAGCGACGACAACGGACTGCGCGCGCCCGCGCGCTTCAAGGCCCGCCTGCACGACAAACGCGTAATCCTGCACCCCACCTCGAGCGAAGCGGAACGCTGCTGGACGCCGGGAAAATACGTCCTGGTCGCCCGTCGCCTGCGCGCCATGGGCTATGAACCCACCTTCGTGCTGGCGCCCTCTGAACGCGCGTTCTGGCGCCCGCTGCTGGAGCAGGCCCATGCCGGCCTGGTGGAAGCGCCCTCCATCGACGGTGTCGCCGCGCAAGTCTACGAGTCGGGCTGGTTCATCGGCACCGATTCCGGGATCGGCCACCTGGCCTCCTGTTGCGGCCTGCCGACGGTGACCATCGTCGACCGCCCCCGCAATATGCCGCGCTGGCGGCCGGCCTGGGCCGACAACATCATCGTCAAGCCGTGGTGGCTGCCCCTGCGGACCCTGCGCCGCAAATATTGGCGCGAGGCCACCACGGTGGCCGCGGTGATGCGTTGCTTCGGACGCATGGTGCATCGCCAACGCCGCTGAGCGGGAAAACAAACAAACCGGTTGTCGACATGTCGGCAACCGGCCTGGCTCGGCAAGGCCGATTGCCGGCCCGCGCACGAAACTCCTGAACGTCGTTCTCGCGTCAGGCTGCCACCGCCCCGCTCCTGACCATCCTCGCCTCGTCCATCGCGGCCTCGTAAGCGCTCAACGTCTCGGCCATCTTCTGGGACAGTACCAGGTGACGGTCGGCGAACGCCCGCGCCTGCTCCGCAATGCGGGCGGCCTGCTCCGGATGCGACCAGATCCACGCCAGTCGTTCGGCAAAACCGGCGATGTCACCCACCGGCGCCAGCCAACCCGTGCTGCCAGGGTGAACGATCTCCGGCAATCCCCCGACCGCGCTGGCGACCACCGGACAACGCGCCGCATAGGCTTCCGGCACGACGCGGGACCAGGCCTCGTTGACGGACGGCACCAGCACCGCGTTGGCGGCATGGATGACACTGGCGATATCCTCGCGATGTCCGGCGAATGTCACGCACTCGCCGATTCCCAGTTCCGCCACCAGCTCTTGCAGTTTTTGGCCATACGCCATGGTGCCGCGTGTCGGCATGCCCACCACCAGGGCGTGCGCCGGCAACCCGCGCTGGCGCAGCAGATGCACCACGCGCAGCAGGTCCTCCTGGCGTTTGTCCGGGCGCAGCATGCCGATGGTCGCGACGACGAACGCGGCCGGATCCAGCCCCAACTCGCGCCGGGCCGCCTGGCGCCGCTCCAGCTTGTCCGCGCCCACGAAAAAGCCATGGTCGGCCCACTCCCCAACGACACTGATACGGTCCTGCGCGGCAAAGCCCGCCGTGACGATATCCTGGGCGCCCCCCTGGCTGGTGGTGATGACGCGGTGGCAGCCCAGGCGCCATTCCAGCCGTCGCCGCCAGCAGGTGCCCAGAGGGCGGGCGAAGTGCCAGGTCCGTACCAGCGAGCACAGGTCGCGGCATAGCGCGGTCGCCTTGGCGTCCGACGTGCCGTGCGCATCGATGACCTGGATGCGCAGATCCTTGACGAGCCGGCGCAGCTTGAGCATGCCCGACCACGAATACGGCGAACGGAAGTTCATGCCGATGGTCGCCAATCCCCAACTGCGCGCAAGCTTCAGGGTTTCGCTTCCTGGCGGCGCGGCAATCGCCACGGCGTGGCCCTGCTCCCGCAGCCAGCGGGCCTGATCCAGGACGCGGAACTCCAAGCCACCCAGGTTCGAGCCAGAAAGCGTGTGCAGAATTTGCATGAAAATAAAAAGACCGGAAAGCGTGACGCAACTGGCGACGCCCGGTGGCAACTCCGCCCCCGGACCAGCCCGACTCGGTTGGCGCCCAGGCAGGGGCGGCATGAGCGGGATCTCGAATCCGCAGGTCGGCGCTTGGTAAGATGGCCGTCGCGCATCCTTGCGCGGCAGGCTATCGGGTCATCGAAACCAACTGAAACGCCAATTTTGTGAAATTTAGCTATCGGTCAGGAATATAGACAGGCAAAAGGGGACAAATTAGGCGATGCCTTTAACTATTGTTAATTTCTTTGCTAATTTCGTAACATTCTGATTCCACTCCTCCCCTCCTGTCCAAGGTGGCGCCGCCGGCATGCGCTGGCACGAAAGGAGCAATACCCAGACAACAAGGGTTGGAACCAGAAGCCGAACGGCCTCTTGCGCCGCGCGGGCCTGTCGGCCGCAACAGCGCCGATGGCGGGAGAATTGAGGGGAAAGCCATAGGGGAATGACGACGGGCGCTCCACCCTCGCATTGCGCGAGGCATCGTCATCAGCGCTGTCCTACGTGCCGCCCATGCCGGCCCGGTCTGTGCCGACCGGGAATCAGCGCTCAGAAAATACAGGTCTTTTGCGTGCAGGTCTTTCGCGCGCCTTCGACCAGAAAAACCGCCACCCGACGATAAACCGATGCCATGCGGGCGCCTGTCGACATGGCGCGGTGGACCGCCGCTGCATCACGGAAAACAAAGCGGGCCTCGGATTGCTCCGAGACCCGCATTGTTCTTTGGTAGGCCCCCCGAGAGTCGAACTCGGCACCAACGGATTATGAGTCCGCTGCTCTAACCAGGCATGAGCTAGAGGCCCAGGAAACTTACTGCCCTTCCAGGAAGCTCTTCAGCTTGTCGGCCCGGCTCGGGTGACGCAGCTTGCGCAGCGCTTTGGCCTCTATTTGGCGGATGCGCTCACGCGTGACGTCGAACTGCTTGCCCACTTCTTCCAGGGTCTGGTCGGTGCTCATTTCGATACCGAAACGCATGCGCAGCACCTTGGCTTCCCGCGGGGTCAGAGAGTCTAGCACTTCCTTGACCACGTCGCGCATGGAACCATGCAGCGCCGCGTCCGAAGGCGCCAGGGTGGAGGTGTCCTCGATGAAATCGCCCAGGTGCGAATCGTCGTCGTCCCCGATCGGCGTTTCCATGGAGATCGGCTCCTTGGCGATCTTCAGGATCTTGCGGATCTTGTCCTCGGGCATGTCCATCTTCTGCGCCAGGGTCGCGGGATCCGGCTCGGCGCCGGTTTCCTGCAGGATCTGGCGGCTGATCCGGTTCATCTTGTTGATCGTTTCGATCATGTGGACCGGAATACGGATGGTGCGCGCCTGGTCGGCGATGGAACGCGTGATGGCCTGACGGATCCACCACGTCGCGTAGGTCGAGAACTTGTAGCCGCGACGGTACTCGAACTTGTCCACGGCCTTCATCAGGCCGATGTTGCCTTCCTGGATGAGGTCCAGGAACTGCAGGCCGCGGTTCGTGTACTTCTTGGCGATCGAGATCACCAGGCGCAGGTTGGCCTCGGTCATTTCGCGCTTGGCCTTGCGGGCCTTGGCTTCGCCGGTGGCCATGCGCTTGTTGACGTCCTTCAGGTCCTTGAGCGGCAGCACCACGCGGGTCTGCAGGTCGATCAGCTTCTGCTGCAGTTCCTGCACGGCGGGGATCTGGCGCTCCAGCGTTTCGGCGTACGGATGGCCGGCAGCCACTTCGTCGACGACCCACTGCAGGTTGGTTTCGTTGCCCGGGAACACTTTGATGAAATGCGTGCGCGGCATGCCGGCACGGTCCACACACGTGTGCAGGACGGCGCGTTCGAGCTGGCGCACTTCTTCCACCTGGTTGCGCAGCGTGTCGGCCAGCTTCTCGACCATCTTGGCAGTGAAGCGGATGCCCATCAGTTCGTTCTGGATCGACTCCTGCGCGCGCACGTAGATGTCCGACTTGTAGCCGTCCTTCTCGTACGACAGGCGCATCTTGTCGAACTGCTTGCCAACCTCGTCGAACTTGGCCAGCGCCTTCACGCGCAGGTCTTCCAGCTGCTTGCTGGACATGCCGCCGGCGGGGCCGTCGTCGCTCTCGTCTTCGTCGGCCGAGACACCAGCACCCGCGTATTCCTCGCCGTCTTCCGGATCCACCAGGCCGTCGACCACTTCGTCGATCTGCGCCTGGCCTTCACGCACGCGCAGGACGTGGGCGAGGATCTCGTTGATGGTGGTCGGGCAGGCCGAGATGGCCATGACCATGTGCTTCAGGCCGTCTTCGATGCGCTTGGCGATCTCGATTTCGCCTTCGCGCGTCAGCAGTTCCACCGAGCCCATTTCGCGCATGTACATACGCACGGGGTCGGTGGTGCGGCCGAAATCCGAATCCACGGTGGTCAGCGCGGCTTCGGCTTCGTCTTCGACGTCGTCGTCGTTGGACGCGACCGGCGCGTTTTCGCTCATCAGCAACGTTTCGGCGTCGGGGGCCTGGTCGTAGACCGCGATACCCATGTCGCTGAACGTGCTGATGATGCCGTCGATGGCTTCGGCGTCGACCAGGTCGTCAGGCAGATGGTCGTTGATTTCGCCGTACGTCAGGTAGCCGCGGTCCTTGCCCAGCTTGATGAGCTGCTTGAGGCGGTTGCGGCGCGCTTCATATTCCTCGGCCGAGACGGGGCCGCGGGCGATCAGGTCCTTGGGATCGGCCTTGCCGCGCTTGCCGCCACGCTTGGGCGGCTTCAGGTCCGGCAGGACTTCGCCTTCGCCGTCCATGGTGTCGTCGAAACCGTCGGAATCGTTGTTGGCATTCTTGGCCGGGCGGCCCGGGCGGCGGCCGCTGGGGGCCGGGCGCGCGCTGCCGACCAGGTCGGCGAGCTTGTCCTCGGCCTTCTTGGCGCGGGCCTTGGTCACCTTCTCGGGCTTGTCCGCCGCCGCCGTCTTGGCGGCCGCCTTCTTGGCGGCCGTCTTCGCGGCAGGCTTGGCGACCTTCACCGCCGTCTTGGCGGGCGCTTTTTCCGCCGCCATGCTGACGACGCGCTTGGCCTTGGTGGCCAACGTGTCGGTCGCATCAATTGCAGAGGAGGATTTGCCGGTGGATTTGGTCATAGTCGCTTCCGTGGTCGTCGCAACCCGTTCGGGCATGTTGCACCGCATGAAACCGCCGCCGGGCAAAGGCCCATCGCGGCATCCATGCGGGTAAAACTGGTGAATCGGCGGAAACCCTGCGGCTGCGTTGTTCGCAGCACCGGCTCTTGCGAGCCCGCCTGGCGTCATTGCGGTCCGTGACCGGCTGGGCGCCTGGCGTGCATGGCTTCATCCCGCGACGGACTTCGGGCATCGAGGGGGGCTGTCTGCCTATAAATAGGCGTTGCTTGCCTGGCGGGCCTTGCCCTTGGCAGCTGGATAGACACAGCACCCAAACCTCAGACGCGACGCGAAGATAACCGTCGCCGGACTGCGTGATTCACCACTCAGCTATAGTAATTAACTATGTAACAAATTTGACGCACTCATCCGCTTTTTTTCACGTATCGGCTGGGATTCCCGGCAATCCGGTACCGCCCCCGCCCATCCGCCAAAACTTCGGCCGATCCGCTCGTCAAACCTTAAAACTATTAGATTCAGGCGGCGCAAATAGATTCCGCGCGCCGCATTTTTCCTGCCGTCACTTCGCTTCCTGCGGCCACGCTGTAGTCGCCTCTCAGCTGACCGTATCAGTTGCCTGACTCAGTTGCCCGACCCAGTTGCCTGCGTCACAGCTACCGCTACCGTCGCCAATTGCTTGCAGCCGCTTGCGCATCTGCTCTTGCCACAACCGCTTTTTCAACCTTTCACGGCGGAAAACCCTTGATTTTACCGCATTTAGCGTATGCCGGCACCCTTGAGCACCAGCATGCGGCTCGACAGTTCCAGGTAGCGCTTGCGCGCCTCTTCCGTCGCCAGGCCAGATGCCGCCAGCTTGGCCATTTCCGCCTTGGCCGAATCGAATTCGATCCGCCGCAGCGCGTCGTCCCACTCGGTCTGCGGGTCGGGCAGGTCCTCCTGGGACAGGATATCGACCCGCAACCCCTTGAGCACCGTCGCCAGATCGGAGTCGGGCTCGGCGGCTTCCAACAGGGCCCCGACATGGCGCGCCCCGCTGGATTGGGCCAGCATGATCAGGTCCCTTACCAATCCTAGATGGGGGCCGTGGTCGATGACTTCAAGCTGCTGGTCCCCCATCGAGTCCACCAGTTCGGGATGGGCCAGCAACAGGCTCAACAGACGCTTGGCCAATGACGGCATGGTGCGGCGCCCTTCGAAACCGCCAACGTCATCGCGCTTGCCCTTCCAGTTGCCCTTGCCGCCCTTCCAGTCACCCTTGCCCTTCCAGTCGCCTTTGCCCTTCCAATCGCCCTTGCCTTTCCAGTCCTGCTTGCCCGCGCCGGCATTCCAGCCGCCGCCCTGCTCCCCGCCTGGCGAAGAAAACTGGCCGTAGTCGACGTATTCGCCATCATCGGCCGGGATGTCGTGGAAGTCATGGCCGCCGAAGTCGTAACCGGCATCCGCGGGCGCGCCATCGTGCAATGCCGCGGCGGCGCCCCCGCCCCCTTCGACAGGCGCCGGCTTGGCCGGCGCGCCGAACGGCTTGGCGGGTTGCTGCGCCAGCATCTGGGCCATTTCCTCGGGCGTCAGTTGCACCAGCTTGGCCATCTCGCGCTCGATCTGCACGCGCAAGGCGCATTCCGGAATCGACGCCAGCAGGGGCTTGGCCTCATGCAGGCAGCTGGCGCGGCCTTCGGCCTCGTCCATGTTGTGACGCGATGCGAGTTCGTCCAGCAGGAAACGCGACAGCGCCACCGCCTCGCCCAGGCAGGCGCGGAAGGCTTCGGCGCCCAGTTCGCGCACATACGAATCGGGATCGTGCTCGCTCGGCAGGAACAGGAAGCGGATGGCGATGTCGTCGCGCAACACCGGCAGGCATGCCTGCAAGGCGCGCCACGCGGCGCGGCGGCCCGCGCCGTCGCCATCGAAACTGAAAATCACCTTGTCGCTGGTGCGCAGCAGCTTCTTGACGTGATCCGGCGTGGTCGCGGTACCCAGCGTGGCGACGGCGTTGGCGATACCTTGCTGCGCCAATCCGACCACGTCCATGTAGCCTTCGACCACGATGACCTGCCCTTCCTGCCGGATCGCCTGGCGGGCCTCCCACAAGCCGTACAGCTCCTGGCCCTTGGAAAACAGCGGGGTTTCCGGCGAATTCAGGTACTTGGGCTCGCCCTTGCCGATGATGCGGCCGCCAAAGCCGATCAGGCTGCCGCGCGCATTGCGGATCGGGAACATGATCCGTTCGCGGAAGCGGTCGTAGCGGCGGCCATCCTCGGATTCGATGACAAGCCCTGATTCCACCAGCGTGGGATCTTCGTAATTGGGAAAAACCTGCGACAGCCCGTGCCGGTCCGTGCCGGACCAGCCCAAGCCGAAATGCGCCGCGATCTCGCCGGTCAGGCCACGTTGCTTCAGATAACGGATCGCCGCGGGCGATGCGCGCAACTGCTTCAGGTAATGGGCCTGGGCGGCGTCCAGCACTTGCGTATGGCGGGACTCCTCGGCCTTGCGGCGCGCGGTTTCCTGCTGCTGGCGCGGACTGCGATTTTCTTCGGGGACCGTCATTCCCGCCGAAGCCGCGAGCGTGCGCACGGCTTCGGGGAAACTGGCGCCCGTGTGTTCCATCAGGAAGGTGATGGCGCTGCCGTGGGCTCCGCAACCGAAGCAGTGATAGAACTGCTTGGTGGGGCTGACAGTGAACGACGGACTTTTTTCGTTATGAAAGGGGCACAGGCCAAGCAGGTTGGCCCCACCCTTTCGCAACTGCACGTATCGCCCGACTACATCGACGACGTCGACCCGGGCGAGTAATTCCTGGATGAATGATTCTGGAATCAATAGATTCTGGAATCAGAAATCAATACAGGCGCGGGGGCAGTTGCTGGCTACGGATGCGCTTGTAGTGGCGCTTCACAGCGGCGGCGTGCTTGCGCTTGCGCTCGGCCGTGGGCTTCTCATAGAACTCGCGCGAACGCAGTTCGGTGAGCAAACCGGTCTTTTCGATGGTGCGCTTGAAGCGGCGCAGAGCGGCTTCAAACGGTTCGTTTTCCTTCAGTCGAACGATAGGCATAAAGTGATTGGCCTGCTTGTAGGGTAACAAAAGTTGATGACAAACCTGGCTTGCTTACCAGCAACGCCACGTGGTTCCGGACGGCGAACCGCCTGTAAGCTCAGGCCGCAGACTACGCACGCGACAATAGTAATCGCGCATGCTGTCCGGACCAAGAGTTCAAGAGCCCCGCGCACAGGATTCCCTGCCCGCTGAACTCCTTGCTTCCAGGCGCCAGCGCCAAGAGCCTTGCAGCGCTAAAGTCCTAAAATCGGCTGGCTCTAGGGCCGGCTGGCTGCTGACTGGCAAGAGTCTCCAGGGCCGGTTGCGTTACCCAAAGACTACCTAAAGAGTAACAAGCCAAGTTCGGTTTAGCGATAACCAGCGATTCTAGCATGGTCATGGCTATTTTGACTACCCGGGGAACAGTCTGGCGCCCTGCCCTCGCACCATCATGCCGTGCATCGGCGGCCAGGATCGCCAGATTATCCGTCCCCGTATGATTTCAGCCCTTGGAACCCTTGCGGATCCAGGCTTCCAGCTGGTGCGGACGCAGGCTGTCGTAATCCTCGAACGGCTGGTGGATCCAGGGGTTGGTCGGCAGCTTGTCGACGTAATAGTCGGGCTGCGCCTGGGAATGCCCCTTCCACCACAGCACGGCGCTGCGCAATTCGGTGATGTCGGCGAACTGGCTCTTGAGGTGGTCGTACACCTTCATGAACGTCTTGCCGGTATCCACCATGTCGTCCACCAGCAACACCCGCCCGGACAGCGTGCCGCGCGTGATGGTGATGAACTGCGCGATATCCATATCGCCCTGCTTGGTGCCCGCAGCTTCGCGGTAGCTGCTGGTCGCCAGAATGCCCAACGGCACATCAAAAATGCGGGACATGACGTCGCCCACGCGCATGCCACCACGCGCCAGGCACAGAATCTTATCGAACTCCCAACCGGACTGGTGCACCTGCAAGGCCAGGCGCTCGATCAAGCGGTTGTAGTCGTCCCACGTCACCCACAGATGGCTATCGTCACTGGTTGGCGCGCTCATAGGCAAGGATCTCCTGCGTGAAAATACGAAAAGGCCGCCGCCGGTAGGAGACCGGCGGCGGCCTTGCGAATGATAACCCGATGTCAGCCCTTCAGGGGATGACGCAGCACAATGGTTTCGTTGCGGTCGGGACCGGTCGACACTAGGTCGATCGGCACGCCGCAGACTTCGGCCACGCGCTCCAGGTAGCGACGAGCGGCCTCGGGCAGCTTGTCGTACTCGGTGATGCCGACGGTGGATTCGCTCCAGCCGGGCAGTTCTTCCAGCACCGGCTGGGCTTGCGCCACGGCATGCGCGCCGTACGGCAGCACGTCGCGGAATTCACCGTTGACACGGTAGCCCACGCCCAGCTGGATGGTTTCCAGGCCGTCGAGCACGTCCAGCTTGGTGATGCACAGGCCGGTGATGCCGTTCAGGCGGACCGAGCGCTTGAGCGCGGCGCCGTCGAACCAGCCGCAGCGGCGCGGACGGCCGGTGACCGAACCGAATTCCTTGCCGATGGTGGCCAGGCGGGTGCCGATCTCGTCGACCAGTTCCGTGGGGAACGGGCCCGAGCCGACGCGCGTGGTGTAGGCCTTGGTGATGCCCAGGACGTAGTCCAGCGACTGCGGACCGACGCCGGCGCCCGCCGAGGCGGCGCCAGCGACGCAGTTGCTGCTGGTGACGTACGGGTAGGTGCCATGGTCGACGTCCAGCAGCGCGCCCTGCGCGCCTTCGAACAGCAGGCGCTTGCCTTCCTGCTGCATGGTGAACAGCGTGCTGGAGACGTCCGCGACCATCGGGGCGATCGCCGGCGCCAGCGCCATGGCCTGATCACGCACTTCGTTGGCCGAAACGGCTTCGGCGCCCAGGTACTGGGTCAGCACGAAGTTGTGGTAATCCAGCACTTCGGCGAGCTTTTCGTCGAACAGCGCGGGGTTGAACAGGTCCTGCACGCGCAGGGCGCGGCGGGCGACCTTGTCTTCGTAGGCCGGGCCGATGCCGCGACCGGTGGTGCCGATCTTGCCATCGCCCTTGCGCGCCTCACGGGCCTTGTCGACGGCCACGTGGTACGGCAGGATCAGCGGGCAGATCTCGGAGATGCGCAGACGCGAACGCACGTCCAGGCCGGCGGCCTCGAGCTCTTCGATTTCCTTGAGCAAGGCTTCCGGCGACAACACCACGCCGTTGCCGATGAAGCAGGTGACGCCGGGATGCATGATGCCCGACGGGATCAGGCGAAGAATCGTCTTCTTGCCATTGATCCACAGCGTGTGGCCGGCATTGTGACCGCCCTGGAAGCGGACCACGCCCTGGACGGATTCCGCCAGCCAATCGACGATCTTGCCCTTGCCCTCGTCACCCCACTGGGTGCCGATTACGACTACGTTCTTGCTCATGTTACGAATCAATATCGAGTTTCTCGGGAAATCCGGAAATCTCCCCGCGGCCCTCTCGTTGCCGAGAGGGAGTTAGTCACAGCGTTCTGACCGTCCAGGCGCCATCCTGCAGCGCCAGCTCGCGATCGCAAACGAATTCGTCCTGATCCTGCTCGTGACCGGGCAATACCTGAACGACGATTTCCCCTGACCGGCGCAGGCGGCGGACCGCCTCGGTCAGGGCGGGGGCTTGCCCCCAGGGCGCGCGAACCGCACGCGCCCGTTCCGCCGGCGGCAAACCCGCCGCCAGCTTGCGTAAATCCAGACTGAAGCCGGTGGCCGGACGCGCGCGTCCGAACGCCAGGCTGACATCGTCATAGCGGCCGCCGCGCACCAGCGCATCGCGCCAGCCTTCGGCGTACAGCGCGAACTTGATGCCGGAGTGGTAGCCGTAGCCATCCACGTCGGCCAGGTCGACGCCCACATCGACATTGGCCATGCCATCCACCAGCACCTGCAGCGCATCCAGCGCCGCGACGACGCCGGGCAGCAGCGGCAAATCGTGACGGGCCCGCTTCAGCACTTCGGGTCCGCCATAGAGCTTGGGCAGCAGTTGCAGCGCCTTGAGCGTTTCGGCCCGCATGCCGGCGGTGCGCGCGGCCAGTTCGGTCAGGCCCGGCACGTCTTTTTCGCGCATCAGCCGGATGACGTCCTGCGACACCGCGGCGGCGGCCGGATCGGATTCGACGATGGCGCGCAGCACGCCCGGATGGCACAACACCAGGCGCGGATTGCGCACACCGGCAATGGCCACGGTTTCCAGCACCAGCTGGACGATTTCGAGGTCGGCCTCGAAGCCCGCATGGCCGTAGATCTCGGCGCCGATCTGCAGCAGCTCGCGGCTGGACAGCAGGTCCGCCGGGCGGGCGTGCAGCACGTTGCCGCAGTAGCACAGGCGGGTCACGCCGGCGCGGTTCAACAAGTGCGCGTCGATGCGCGTGACCTGGGGAGTCATGTCGGCGCGTACGCCCAGCGTGCGGCCCGACAGCTGGTCGACCAGCTTGCAGGTACGCAGATCCAGATCGCTGCCGGTGCCGGACAGCAATGAATCGATGTACTCGACCAGGGGCGGCGCGACCAGCTCGAAGCCGTAAGTACGGTACAGATCGAGAAGTTCGCGGCGCAATTCCTCGATGCGCCGGGCCTCTGCCGGAAGTACGTCGGCAAGGCTCTCGGGCAGCAACCAGTTACCCATGAATGTTTACCTGAATAACGCCTAGAGATGCGTGGGCGTCGCCCAAACGAAAAAGCGGCTGAGGGGGCGTAAGCCCGCTCAGCCGCTGCGGAATGTTTTCTAGCTTACGCGGTATTGTACATGGTTCAGCCAGCAGCGCCAGCCGGACCATCCCCCACCGTGTAACCGTCCCCGATTGCCCTCCCGCCCATCGCGCCGGCGGAAAAAAGCCCCTTGGAAAACCAAGGGGCTTGGGGCTGGCGCGAGCGCCGCTCGCCTTATTTGGCGGGCACCGTCACCGGGGCCAGCGCCTGTCCGGTGGGATCCTTCATGAACTGGAAGAAGCTGGAGCTGGGGTCGACCACCAGCACGTCGCCCGGCTTCGAGAACGAGGCACGGTAGGCTTCCAGGCTCTTGTAGTACGTATAGAACTGCGGGTTCTTGCCGTAGGCCTGCGAGTAGATCGCGGCGGCCGCGGCATCGCCCTCGCCCATGATCGTCTGGGCCTTGGCGTAGGCCTGGGCCACGATCACTTCGCGCTGGCGGTCGGCTTCGGCGCGGATCTTCTCGCCCTCGGCGGCGCCGATCGAGCGCAGCTCGTTGGCGACGCGGGTACGTTCGGCTTCCATGCGGCGGTACACCGATTCCGAAATCTCGGGCGCGAATTCGATGCGGCGCAGGCGCACATCGACGATCTGCACGCCCAACGGCTCGGCGCGCTTGGCCACGTTAGTGAGGATCTCGGCCATGATCTTGTCGCGTTCGGTCGAGACCACGTCGCGCACCGTGCGCACGTTGACCGATGCGTTGAGCGCGTCGCGGATCTGCGCTTGCAGGCGTTCCTGCGCGGCGCGTTCGTTGCCGCCGAAGGTCACGTAGTACAGGCGGGGATCCGCGATGCGCCACTTGACGTACGAGTCGATCAGCAGGTTCTTCTTTTCGGAAGTCTGGATGCGCTCGGCTTCGTTGGTTTCGATGGTCAGGATGCGCTTGTCCAGCGTCACCACGTTCTGGAACGGCGGCGGCGCCTTGAAGTACAGGCCGGGCTCGCTGATGACCTTGCGCACTTCACCCAGCGAGAACACCAGGGCGTAGTCGCGCTCGCGCACCACGAACACGCAGGAAGAAAGGGCGGCCAGCACGATGAGCAGGCCGACCAGGATGGGCATAAGACGTTGCATGATCAGAAATCCTCCGGGTTAGCGCGACTGGCGGTCGCGGGGCAGCGCGTTGCTATTGCTGCTGCCGGAGGGTTGCGGAACCGGCGCCACGTTGCCGCGGAGCGGCGGCTGGGCGGGCGGATTGATCAGGGTCGACGAACCGGCGCTGCCGGCCGCGGACTTGCTGGCGTCCTGCGCGGCCAGATGCATGATCTTGTCCAGGGGCAGGTACAACATGTTGTTGTTGCTCTTGGTGTCGACCATGACCTTGCTGGCGCGGGTGAAGATCTCCTGCATGCTTTCGAGGTACATGCGCTGGCGCATGACCTGCGGCGCCTTCTCGTATTCGGCCAGGATGCTGGTGAAGCGCGCGGTATTACCCTGCGCATCGCCCGTCACCTTGGCGCGGTAGCCTTCGGCCTGCTCCATCATGCGCGAAGCCTGGCCGCTGGCCAGCGGCACGACCTGGTTGGCATAGGCCTGGCCTTCGTTGATCTGGCGTTCGCGGTCCTGGCCGGCCTTGACGGCGTCGTCGAACGCGGCCTGCACCTGTTCGGGCGGCTGCACGTTCTGGATGGCGACCGTGCTGACCTGCACGCCGGTCTGGTAGCGGTCGAGGATCTGCTGCATCAGCGCCTGGACCTGGCTGGCGACCGTGGTCCGGCCTTCGTACAGCACGAAGTCCATGGACTGCTTGCCGACCACTTCGCGCATGGCGGTTTCAGACGCCTGGCGCACGGAATCGTCCGGGTCGCGCGTCATGAAGAGGTAGTCGGGCGCGCCATCGGCACGCAGGCGGTACTGCACGACGAACTGCATGTCGACGATGTTCTCGTCCGTCGTGAGCATCAGCGCCTCGGGCAGCACCTTGTTGCGGGCGCCGCCACGGAAACCGACTTCGAACGTGCGCAGTTGCGACACGTTGACCATTTCATGGCTCTGGATGGGGTAAGGCAGGCGCCACTGGAAGCCGGCTTGCGAAGTGCTCTTGTATTTGCCGAACTGCGTGACGACGGCGACCTGGCCTTCCTGCACGATGTAGAAACCGCTGGCCGCCCAGATGCCGACCGCGACCAGGGCGATCACCCCCAGCCCGATGCGCGCACCCCGCGGTGACGGCGGCGTCATGCCGCCGCGATTGCCGCCAGGGCGATTGTTACCGCCCCCGCCCTTGCGGCCGAACAACGATCCGATGCGATTATTGAAATCGCGCCAGACCTCGTCGAGGTCGGGCGGACCGTCTCCGTTGCCTTGGGGCCGCTTGGGCGGCGGCTCGGAGCCATTATTGTTTCCACGACCCCAGCCGGGGTCATTCAGATTGAAGAGTTTGATAATTCGAGGCATTGTTTCCCACAATCTGTCCGGTCTCCGCAATTGCCCCGCGCAACGCGTCCAAACCGGCGCGCTCGGTGGCGCTTACAAATACTCGCGCAATCGTACCATGGGCATCACGCTCCGCCCGGGGTTCCAGGCCAGCGCGGTCGATCTTGTTGTATACCAGAATGGTGGGAATCGCGGCAGCGCCGATTTCGGCCAGGACCTTGTTGACCTCGAAGATCTGTTCATCGCGCTGCGGACTGGCGGCGTCGACCACGTGCAGCAGCAGATCCGCGTGCACGGTCTCTTCCAGGGTGGCGCGGAACGCCGCGATCAGGTCATGCGGGAGGTCGCGGATGAAACCCACGGTGTCCGACACCACCACATTGCCCGCCCCTTCGATCCAGATGCGACGGGTGGTCGTGTCCAGCGTGGCGAACAACTGGTCGGCGGCGTAGGTATCGGCCCGGGTCAAGGCATTGAACAATGTCGACTTGCCGGCGTTGGTGTACCCCACCAGCGACACCGACAAGGCACCGCCGCGGGCCCGCGCGCGCCGCTGCGTGACGCGCTGGCGCTCGACGCGATCGAGGCGTTCGCGCAGCGTCTTGACCTTGGCGCCGATCATGCGGCGGTCCATTTCAAGCTGGGATTCACCAGGGCCGCGCATGCCGATGCCGCCGCGCTGCCGTTCCAGGTGGCTCCACATGCGGGTCAGGCGCGTGGCCAGGTGCTGCAACTGGGCCAGCTCGACCTGCAGCTTGCCTTCGTGGCTCTTGGCGCGCAGCGCGAAGATATCCAGGATCAACGCCACGCGGTCCACCACGCGCAGGTTGAATACCCGTTCCAGGTTGCGCTGCTGGGCGGGCGACAAGGGCTGGTCGAACAGCACGATGTCGGCCAACAGCGCCTGGGCCATGCCCACGCCTTCGTCGGCCTTGCCGGAACCGATGAAGAACTTGGCGTCGGGACGGTCGCGGCGGGCCGTGAGCGTGCCGACGATTTCCGCGCCGGCGCCCTTGGCCAGCATGGCGAATTCCTCGGCGTGGGCCGTGAAGTCGGGATCACCCAGATCCACGCTGATGATCAGTGCGCGCATACATGCACCATTTTGGAGCCAAAGCGAAAATGCCCGCCGACGTCGACCGTCCGGCGGGCAATAAAAGGTACTGCGGGAGCGAGATTACTCAGCAGGGACTTCCACCTGGAAATTCACGGCGCGGGCGGGAACGACGGTGGAAATGGCGTGCTTGTAGACCATTTGCGTGACCGTGTTACGCAGCAGCACCACGTATTGGTCGAAGGATTCGATTTGCCCTTGAAGCTTGATACCGTTCACCAGGTAGATCGACACCGGCACATGATCCTTGCGCAGCGTGTTCAGGAACGGATCTTGCAGAGTTTGCCCTTTATTGCTCATTGGCCAGGCTCCATTTGTTTGTTATTGGGTGATGACGCGCTTTTTACAGGTGGGGCACGCCGAAACATGTACTCTACAGGGTTTTCCCGGCCCGTGCTACTTGTGTCGGATGCAAAAGATGACACCAGAGTTTTCCGCCGGAAAGGCCCTTCAGCCGGGGTTCAGACGACCTCGGCCAGCGCCTTCAGCAGCAACTCGCACTGGACGTCGGTTCCCACCGTAATACGCAGAAACTGGTCTATGCGCGGCAGGCGGAAATGCCGCACGATGATGCTGCGTTCGCGCAGGCCGGCCGCCAGCTCGGCGGCGTCGCGCGACGCATGCCGGGCGAACACGAAGTTGGCGCTGGACGGCAGCACCTCGAAGCCCAGCGCCTGCAGACCCGCCGTCATCCGCCCGCGGGTCTGGATCACCGCCTGGCGGGTCTGCTCGAAATACTCGACATCCTCGAGCGCCGCGACCGCGCCGGCCGAGGCCAGCCGATCCACGGGATAGGAGTTGAAGCTGTTCTTGACCCGCTCCAGGCCATCGATGAGTTCCGGGCTGCCCACCGCGAAACCGACCCGCAGGCCCGCCAGCGAGCGCGACTTGGACAGCGTCTGGATGACCAGCAGATTGTCGTAGCGTTCGGTCAGCGGAATCACCGATTCGGCGCCGAAATCGACATAGGCCTCGTCCACCACCACCACGGTGTCCGGATTGCCGGCCACCACGCGCTCGATCTCGGCCACGCTCAGCGCGCGGCCGGTGGGCGCATTGGGATTGGGGAAGATGATGGCGCCGGCCTGACCGCGGCGGCCCGGCAGGTAGTCTTCGACGTCGATGCGGAAATCGTCGGTCAGCGGCAGGGTCTCGTAGTCGATGCCGTACAGGCCGCAATAGACCGGATAGAAGCTGTAGGTGATGTCCGGAAAGCGCAGCGGGCGTTCATGCTTGAGCAGCGCCAGAAAGGCGTGCGCCAGCACTTCGTCGGAGCCGTTGCCCACGAACACGCGCGTCGGCGCCACGCCCATCGCCTTCGCCACGGCCTGGCGCAGGCGGTCGGACGACGGATCGGGATAGAGCTTGAGCGTGTCGTCGCACGCCGCGCGGATCGCCTCGAGCACCTTGGGCGATGGCCCATAGGGGTGCTCGTTGGTGTTCAGCTTGACCAGGTTCTGAAGCTTGGGCTGCTCGCCCGGCACATACGGACTGAGCGTCCCGACCACGGGACTCCAGAAACGGCTCATGGATCAGCTTTCCTGCGCGTAGGGGTTGTGCGAAGACTTGAATTCGATCCGCAGCGGCGTGCCGGCCAGGTCGAACGCGTTGCGGAAACGGGTTTCCAGGTAGCGGCGGTATGAATCCGGCACCGCATCCAGCGCGTTGCCGTGGATGACCACCAGCGGGGGATTCTGGCCGCCCTGGTGCGCATAGCGCATCTTGGGACGGAAGATGCCTTTGCGGGGCGGCGGCTGCTGCTCGACGGCGGCCTGCAGCTCGCGCGTCAGCTTGGGCGTGGACAACTTGGCGAAGGCGGCGGCGTGGGCGGCATTGACCGACTTGAGCAGCGGCTTGATGCCCTGGCCGCGCAGGGCCGAAATGGTGTGCACGCGAGCGAACGACAGGAAGCGCAGCTTGCGCATGAACTCGCGCTCGATGCGTTCCTTTTCCTCGCCGTCCAGGCCATCCCACTTGTTGACGGCCACGACCACGGCGCGGCCGGTTTCCAACACGAAGCCGGCGATGTGGGCGTCCTGCTCGGAGATCTCGGTCTGCGCGTCCAGCATCAGCAGCACCACGTTGCTGGCCTCGATGGCCTGCAGCGTCTTGATGACCGAGAACTTTTCAACCGCCTCGAACACCTTGCCGCGCTTGCGCAGGCCGGCGGTGTCGATCAGCGTGTAGCGGCGGCCGTCGCGCTCGAAGTCGATCTCGATGGCGTCGCGCGTGGTGCCGGGCATGTCGAACGCGATCACGCGTTCTTCGCCCATCAGCGTGTTGATCAGCGTGGATTTGCCGACATTGGGGCGACCCACGATGGCCAGCTTGATGCGGTGATCGTGCTCGCCCTCTTCGGCAGGTTCTTCTTCCTCGGCCGGCGGCTCGGCCAGGTCCTGCAGGGCCAGTTCGATCAGGTCGACGATGCCGTCGCCGTGCGCCGCCGAGATGGGATAGGGTTGCCCCAGGCCCAACTCGTGGAATTCGGCGATGGCGGCGCCCGCCCCCATGCCCTCGGCCTTGTTCACCGCCAGCAGCACGCGTTGCTGTCCCGACTTGCGCAGCAATGTGGCGATCTCGTGGTCATGCGCGTTCAGGCCGGCGCGGGCGTCCACCAGGAACACCACGACGTCGGCCTCGGCGATGGCCTGCCGGGTCTGGCGCGCCATCTCCAGCAGGATGCCGTCCTTGGCGACCGGCTCGAAACCGCCCGTGTCGATGACGATGAAGGGGATCTCGCCCACCCTGCCCTCGCCGTAGTGGCGATCGCGGGTCAGACCGGAAAAATCGGCCACCAGCGCGGCGCGCGATCGCGTCAGGCGATTGAATAGGGTCGATTTCCCCACATTGGGGCGGCCGACCAGGGCAACGACAGGCTTGAAAGACACGGTGTAAGGCTTTGTTCTTGAGGGTTTAGTTGGTGCCGATCAGGACGAGATTGCCATTGCCCGTCTGGACCAGCACACCTTGGGAAGTCGTCTGCGGCGGCGAGACCACGGCGCCACCGCCCACGGACAGGCGCGCCATCAGGCTGCCATCGCTGCGCGACAGGAAATGCACGTAACCGTCCAGGTCGCCGACCGCGAGCGCGCCGCCCAGCAGGGCCGGAGCGGTGAGCTGGCGGTTCTTCAGCGCGGCCTGCTTCCAGACGTTGCCGCCGTTGTCGAGCGCGAAAGCGTTGACCACGCTGTTCTGGTCGGCCGAATAGGCAAAGCGCTGATCCAGGACCATGCCGCTGACGCTGGAGAAGTCCTTGGCCCAGATCGGACGGCCGCCGGCCGTGACGTCAAAGCACACGATACGCCCTTGATAGGCCACCGCGCAAAGCAGGTTGCCGGCAATCTGGGGCGAGCCGACCACGTCGGTCAGGCGTTCCAGGTCGCTGGCGCCGCGCGGGGTGGCGACGGTGCCTTCCCATTGCACGTTGCCGCTGTCGGAGGCGATGGCCATCAGCTTGCCGCCCGGCAGGCCGGTGATGACGAGGCCTTCGGCCAGCACCATCTGCGCGGCGCTGCGCAGGGCCAGCGCCGGGCCGGGGCGCTGCACGCTCCAGAGGCGTTCGCCGTTGTTGGCATCGAAGGCCTGGATACGGTAGTCGCCGCTGCGGACCACGACGATGCCATACCCCACCACCGGCGAGATATTGACGTCGCTGGTGGCGCGCACCTTCCACTTGACCTTGCCGCTGTCGTCGAATGCGACCACGTCGCCATCGGGCGAAGCCACGGCGGTGGTGGTGCCATCGCTGCCGGCGCCCGCCGTCAGCTTCACGCCCGCCTGCGACTTCCAGATGGGACGGCCGCTTTGCAGGTCGAACTTGCCGACCGAGCCATCGGGGGTGGCGGCGTAGATCGCATTGTTCAGCACGGTGGGCGCGAAGCCCAGGCCGGAGCCACTGCCGATCGAGGTCGACCAGACCTGGCGCACCGACATGCCGGCCTTGTATTCAGTCAGGGGAGCGGGGTCGTAACGGCCATCGTCATGGGAAAACAGGCCGCAGCCGCCCAGCGCCAACAGGCCCGTCAGGCATACCGCGCCACGCCACGTCGTACGACCAAAAGCAAATTTACGCATTACAGTCACGCTCCGCTCAGGGCATCCAGTTTCAGTTGCACGACCTGGGTCAGCGGATTCGCCGTGCCCAGGCCATCGATGGCGCTTTGCCACGCGGCACGCGCTTCATCGCGCTTGCCTTGCGCCGCGAGGATATCGCCGCGGCGGTCGGCGAACAAGGCGGCAAAGGCGGCCGGCGCATTGTTCAGCTGTGCCAGCGCGGCGTCGTACTGCTTCTGGTCGAGCAACAGGCCCGCCAGGCGCAGCCGGGCGACGGCCTGCATCGAGGGGTTCTTGGACTGGCCGGCCAGCCATTCGAGCTGCTGGCGCGCGCCGTCGACGTCCTTCTGGGCCTGCAGCGCCTGGGCCGCCACCAGCGCGCCGCGGGTGGCGTAGCCGGTCGAGCCGTATTGCTCGCGCAGGGTCGCCGCCGCGGCCTTGATGCGCACCGACGAATCGGCGCCGCCCAGGCGGGCCGCGTCTTCGAGCGCCTCGAAATAGCCCATGGCCTGGTTGGCCTTGTGCGATTGGTAGGCCTTCGCGCCCCACCAGCCGCCCCAGGCCAGCGCCACGGCGGCCACCAGCAGCATCACCAGGGTGCCGTAACGGGCCCACCACGCCTTGATCGCGTCGAGTTTTTCCTGTTCTTCCAGATCGTATGCCATGCTAACCCTTGAGATTCAATACGTCGGCCAAGCCCGCCAACGGGACTTGCTGCTGCGCGCCATCGCCTTGGGCGTCGGCGCGCAGGAACTTGATGCTGGCGGTCTGCGAAGCCACTTCATCGGCGCCAAGGATAACCGCAACCCGGGCGCCGCTGGCGTCCGCGCGCTTGAATTGGGACTTGAAGCTGGCGGCGCCGGCATGCACCACCACCGCCAGGCCGGCGTCGCGCAGGTCTTCACCGACGCGGGCGGCCAGGCGCTGCGCGTCTTCGCCCTGGTGCACGACATAGACGTCGCACTCGGCCGGCGCTTCGACCTGCACGCTCTGCTCCCACAGATCCAGCAGGCGTTCCATGCCGATGGCGAAGCCCACGGCCGGCGCGGGCTTGCCGCCCAGCAGTTCGATCAGGCCGTCATAGCGGCCGCCGCCGCACACCGTGCCCTGGGAACCCAGGCGGTCGGTGACCCATTCGAAGACGGTCAGGTTGTAGTAGTCGAGCCCGCGCACCAGGCGCGGGTTGAGGCGGTATTCGATGCCGGCGTCGGTCAGGCGCTGGCACACGCCGTCGAAGTGCGCGCGCGATTCCTCGCCCAGGAAGTCGAACAGGCGCGGGGCGCTGTCGGCCATTTCCTGCATGGCGGGGTTCTTGGTGTCCAGCACGCGCAGCGGGTTGGTATACAGGCGGCGCTTGCCGTCCTCGTCCAGGATGTCGACGTGCTTTTCCAGGTGCGCGATCAGCGCGGCGCGGTGCGCGGCCCGCTCGGCCGGCTGGCCCAGCGAGTTCAGTTCCAGGCGCACGTCGGTCAGGCCCAGCAGCTTCCACAGGCGGGCCAGCATGACGATCAGTTCGGCGTCCACGTCGGGACCGGCGAAGCCCAGCGCCTCGACGTCGATCTGGTGGAACTGGCGGTAGCGGCCGCGCTGCGGGCGCTCGTGGCGGAACACCGGGCCGATCGAATAGACGCGCTGCGGGCGGTCGTACAGCAGGTTGTGCTCGATCGAGGCGCGCACGATGCCGGCGGTCATCTCGGGCCGCATGGTCAGCGATTCGCCATTGAGCGCATCGGTGAACGTGTACATCTCTTTTTCGACGATGTCGGTCACTTCGCCGATGCCGCGCGTGAACAGGCGCGTATGCTCAAGCACGGGCGTACGCACGTTGCGATAGCCATAGCCGCGCAGCCAGCCGCGCACGATTTCCTCGAATTGCTCCCAGCGGGCGCTGGGCCCTGGCAGCAGGTCGTTCATGCCGCGGATGGCGGCGACTTTCTGGAAAGCTTGAGTCATCTTGATCATGCCGCCCCGCGCGCCGGCAAGCGCGCCTCGCGGCCACACCCTTTCTTTTAATGAGAGGCGAGCGCGCCGTAGCGGCGCGCGACGTAGTCTTCAACGATGGCCTGGAATTCTTCGGCGATATGGTCGCCCTTCAGGGTGACCGTGCGCTCGCCGTCGACGAACACCGGCGCGGCCGGCACCTCGCCGGTGCCCGGCAGGCTGATACCGATGTCCGCGTGGCGGCTTTCGCCAGGCCCGTTGACCACACAGCCCATGACCGCGACGTTCATGCTTTCGACGCCGGGGTACTGGGCGCGCCACACCGGCATCTGCCGGCGCAGGTAGGACTGGATGCTATCGGCCAGTTCCTGGAAGAACGTGCTGCTGGTACGGCCACAACCGGGGCAGGCCACCACCATGGGCGTGAACGCGCGCAGGCCCATGGTCTGCAGGATTTCCTGCGCCACCACGGCCTCGCGGCCACGGTCGCCGCCGGGTTCCGGCGTCAGCGAAATACGGATGGTGTCGCCGATGCCCTGCTGCAGCAGCACGGCCAGCGCGGCGGTCGAGGCGACGATGCCCTTGCTGCCCATGCCGGCTTCGGTCAGGCCCAGGTGCAGCGGATAGTCGCAGCGCGCCGACAGGTCGCGGTAGACCGCGATCAGGTCCTGCACGTGGCTGACCTTGCACGACAGGATGATGGCATCGCGGCGCAGGCCGAGTTCCTCGGCGCGCTGGGCGTTGCTGATGGCGGACACCACCAGCGCGTCGCGCATCACCGCCTGCGCTTCCCAGGGCTGGGCGCGGCGGCTGTTCTCGTCCATCTTGCGCGCCATCAGTTCGTGGTCCAGGCTGCCCCAGTTCACGCCGATGCGCACCGGCTTGTCGTAGCGGCAGGCCACCTCGATCATCTGGGCGAAGTTGTCGTCGCGGCGCTTGCCGCCGCCCATGTTGCCGGGATTGATGCGGTACTTGGACAGCGCCTGGGCGCAGTCCGGGAATTGCGTCAGCAGCTTGTGGCCGTTGTAGTGGAAGTCGCCCACCAGCGGCACGTCCACGCCCATGCGGTCGAGCTGCTCGCGGATCGCCATCACTTCCTTGGCGGCTTCGGGCGTATTGACCGTGATGCGCACCATCTCGGAGCCGGCCTGCGCCAGTTCCTTGACCTGGATCGCCGTGGCGATGGCGTCGGCGGTGTCGGTGTTGGTCATGGACTGCACCACCACCGGCGCGTCGCCGCCGATCATGACCGTGCGGTCGCCCCACTTCACCGCCACCGAACGCGTGGCGCGGCGGGGAGCCGCGCCCACGGAGGGCGGCGGCGCATCCTGGCAAGGCAGAGAGGAATCTTGCATCGGCGAAACCGGTATTTACTTGGACAGCTTGGGAAGCCAGTCGAACGCCAGCCATTGCTGCGGCAGCCAGCCCTGCCAGAAGGCATAGGCGACGCCGGCGGCAAGCACCAGCACGATGGCGATCAGCCAGCCCCAGGAGGTCGACGACGCGCGATCGTCGTCGGCGCCCGACTGGGGAATGGAATGCGCCGAATGCAGCGCGCCCGGACTCAGCTTGACCGGGCCGGTGACGCGGGCCTTGGGATCGAGCGAGTCGACGATCGCCTGGGAATCGGCGCCCAGCATGCGGGCATAGTTGCGGATCAGGCCGCGCAGCGACACACCGGTGGGCAGTTCGCCCCACTGCTCGTTTTCCAGCGCCTCGATCTGCTTGGCCGAAAACTTGATGCGGCTGGACACTTCATCGAGCGACCAGCCCTTGGATTGGCGCAGCGTGCGCAGCGCCGAGCCCACATTGCCCGAACCGCCCGCGCTCGCGGGCGTCTCTGAAACTGCAGAAGCGATATCCTGCGTCATGCATGCACCTGTCTAATTGGTATGGTCTGGCGCTGCGCGGCGTTCCGCTCGGTGATGCGGGTACGGTCGCGCACTTCTCCAGCCAGTTGACCACAAGCGGCGTCGATATCGTCCCCCCGGGTCTTGCGCACCGTCGTGATGATGCCGGCGTCCATCAGACGCTGGGCGAACACCTTGACGCGGGCCGAAGGCGAACGCTTCAGGCCGGAGGCGGGGAAGGGATTGAACGGGATCAGGTTCAGCTTGCAGCGGATCTGGCGGGCAATGTGTATCAGTTCCCTGGCGTGCTGGTCGGTGTCGTTGATGCCATCCAGCATGCAGTATTCAAACGTGATGAAGTCGCGCGGCGCGAAAGCCAGGTAGCGTTCGCACGCGGCCAGCAACTCCTTCAGCGGGTATTTCTTGTTCAGCGGCACCAGCTCGTCGCGCAGCGCGTCGTTGGGCGCATGCAGCGACACGGCCAGCGCCACCGGACAGTCCTGCGACAGGCGGTCCATCATCGGCACGACGCCGGAGGTCGACACCGTGACGCGGCGGCGCGACAGGCCATAGGCGTTGTCGTCGAGCATCAGGCGCAGGGCCGGCAGCACCTGGTCGTAGTTGAGCAGGGGCTCGCCCATGCCCATCATGACGACGTTGCTGATGACGCGGGTATCGTCGGTGGCGCGGGCGCTTTCCAGGCGCGCGGTGCCGATGTCGGCTTCCAGCACGCGCTTGGCCCACCATAGCTGGCCGATGATCTCGCTGGTCTTGAGGTTGCGGTTGAACCCCTGGTGGCCGGTCGAGCAGAAACGGCAGTTCACCACGCAGCCAGCCTGGCTGGAGATGCACAAGGTGCCGCGGTCGTCTTCAGGAATGAAGACGGTTTCGATGGCGTTGCCCTGGCCCACGTCGAACAGCCACTTGCGGGTGCCGTCGGACGAGCGTTGCTCGGTATTGACGGCCAGCGCCTCGATGACGCAACGCGACGCCAGCTGGCCGCGGAAATCGCGGGCCAGGTCGGTCATGGCGTCGAACGAATCGGCGCCGCGCTGGTGCATCCAGCGCTGCAGCTGGCGGGCGCGAAACGGCTTGCCGCCCCACTGCCCGACGAGTTCGGACAGGGCGGAGCCGTCCAGCCCCAGCAGATTGATTCGTTCGACGGATTCCATGACCTGGTATTGCTATGACGCTAAAACGATTTCCTGGAAATCAACGGCTGTGGATGTTGATTTCGGGGAAGAAGAAAGCCACTTCGACAGCGGCCGTTTCCGGCGCGTCCGAGCCGTGCACGGCGTTGGCGTCGATGCTGTCGGCGAAGTCGGCGCGGATGGTGCCCGGGGCGGCCTTCTTGGGATCGGTGGCGCCCATCAGGTCGCGGTTCTTCTGGATGGCGTCTTCGCCTTCCAGCACTTGCACGAACACGGGGCCCGAGACCATGAAGTCGACCAGGTCCTTGAAGAAGGGGCGCTCTTTGTGCACGGCGTAGAAACGCTCGGCGTCGGCGCGCGACAGCTGGGCCAGGCGGGCGGCGATGACCTTCAGGCCGGCTTGCTCGAAGCGGGCGACGATCTGGCCGATGACGTTCTTGGCGACGGCGTCGGGCTTGATGATCGAGAGGGTGCGTTGGACGGACATGGGAACTCCAAAAACGGATACTGACTGGTTTCTATGATTGCCTGGCGTGGCCTGCGCTTGTCGGTGTCACCCTTCAAGCGGCAGCGCGCCATGGGCGCGCAAGCGACTCGGACCCGCTGTGTCACGACAGCGTGTTCCGGGCCGTCCCGGCCGCCTGTGCCAAGGCGGGGATTCGACACTGCCAACCCTTCGGAGTTATCCCGCACTGAATGTTCGCTCGGTCCATTGTGCTGAAATCCTCAGCGTTTTTTCAATGAACTTTTGGCGAAACCTCAATGAATTCAGGGACTTCTAAAAGGTTTACAGTAACCCGGTATTCTAACACGCCGATACGACCGCATTACATCTTAAAATGAGCGGTTTGCTTGCCCGTTTCCATCGACCGGGCGCCCTGTCTGCCGGAACCCTGTAATGACTCAAGCCGCTCCCCCGAACGCCGCGCCCGCCGCGACCGACTCCCCGGAACTCTCCAAGAGCTTCGAACCCGCCGAACTCGAATCCCGCTGGTACGCCGAGTGGGACAAGCGCGGCTACTTCGCCGCCGGGTCGCACGTAAAAACAGGGACGGAAGCGCAACCCTACGTCATCCAGTTCCCGCCGCCCAATGTGACAGGCACCCTGCACATGGGCCATGCGTTCAACCAGACCATCATGGACGGTCTGATCCGTTACCACCGCATGCTGGGCGACGACACCGTCTTCATTCCGGGGACGGACCATGCCGGTATCGCCACGCAGATCGTGGTTGAAAGACAGCTCGACGCCCAGAAGGTTTCGCGCCACGACCTCGGCCGCGAGAAATTCCTCGAGAAAGTGTGGGAATGGAAGGAAAAATCGGGCAGCACCATCACCGGCCAGGTGCGCCGGCTGGGCGCCTCCGCCGACTGGCCGCGCGAATACTTCACCATGGACGAACGCATGTCGCGCGGCGTGGTGGAAACCTTCGTGCGCCTGCACAAACAGGGCCTGATCTACCGCGGCAAGCGCCTGGTCAACTGGGACCCCAAACTGCTGACGGCCGTGTCCGACCTGGAAGTCCTGTCGGAAGAGACCGATGGCCACATGTGGCACATCCTCTACCCCTTCGTCGACGGTCCGCAGACCATCGTCGACAAGGACGGCCAGACGGTCACCCTGCGCGGCATGACCATCGCCACCACCCGCCCCGAGACCATGCTGGCCGACGGCGCGCTGTGCGTGCACCCCGAAGACCCGCGCTACAAGCACCTGGTCGGCAAGGAAGTCGAACTGCCGCTGTGCGACCGCAACATCCCCATCATCGCGGATGACTTCGTCGACCCTGAATTCGGCACCGGTTGCGTCAAGATCACCGGCGCGCACGACTTCAACGACTACGCCTGCGCGATGCGCCACGACCTGCCGCTGATCGTGATCTTCACGCTCGACGCGCACATCAACGAGAACGGTCCCAAGCAGTTCCAGGGCATGGAGCGCTACGAGGCCCGCAAGGCCGTGGTCGCCCAGCTGGAAGCCGAGGGCTACCTGGTCAAGGTCGAGCCGCACAAGATGATGCAGCCCAAGGGCGACCGCACCGGCGTCGTGCTCGAGCCCATGCTGACCGACCAGTGGTTCGTCGCCATGAGCAAGCCGGCCCCCGAGGGCACGCTCAATCCGGGCAAGAGCATCACCGAAGTGGCGCTGGAAGTCGTGGCCGACGGCCGCATCCAGTTCTACCCGGACAACTGGACCACCATCTACAACCAGTGGCTCAACAACATCCAGGATTGGTGCATTTCGCGCCAGCTGTGGTGGGGCCACCAGATTCCCGCCTGGTACGCGGAAGACGGCCAGGTGTTCGTCGCCCACGACGAAGCCGAAGCCATCCAGCAGGCCCGCGCCGCCGGCGTCACCGGCGAGCTCAAGCGCGATCCGGACGTGCTCGACACGTGGTTCTCCTCGGGCCTGGCGCCCTTCACGACCCTCGGCTGGCCCGACCAGACGCCCGACCTGGAACGCTACCTGCCGTCCAGCGTGCTGGTCACCGGCTTCGACATCATCTTCTTCTGGGTTGCGCGCATGGTCATGCTGACCACGCACCTGACCGGCAAGATCCCGTTCAAGCACGTCTACATGCACGGCCTGATCCGCGACGCCGACGGCCAGAAGATGAGCAAGTCCAAGGGCAACACGCTCGATCCGATCGACCTGATCGACGGTATCGACCTGGATGGCCTGGTGGCCAAGCGCACCTACGGCCTGATGAACCCCAAGCAGGCCGGCGCCATCGAAAAGGCCACGCGCCGCCAGTATCCGGACGGCATCCCCGCCTTCGGCGCCGACGCGCTGCGCTTCACCATGGCCGCCTACGCGACCCTGGGCCGCAACATCAACTTCGACCTCAAACGCTGCGAGGGCTACCGCAACTTCTGCAACAAGCTCTGGAACGCCACCCGTTTCGTGTTGATGAACACCGAAGGCCACGACCTGACCGGTGCGGACGCGGGCGAAACCTCCTTCGTCGACCGCTGGATCGTCAGCCAGCTGCAGGCGCTGGAAGCCGACGTGGCGCGCGGCTTCGCCGACTACCGCTTCGACAACGTCGCCAACGCGCTGTACCGCTACGTCTGGGACGAATACTGCGACTGGTACCTGGAACTGGCCAAGGTGCAGATCCAGACCGGCACGCCGGCCCAGCAGCTGGGCACGCGCCGCACGCTGATCCGCGTGCTGGAGGGCGTGCTGCGCCTGGCCCACCCGATCATTCCGTTCATCACGGAAGAACTGTGGCAGAAGGTCTCGGTGGTGGCCGGCAAGCGCAAGCAGGGCGTGGCCGACAGCGTCAGCGTGCAGCCGTTCCCGCAGGCCAACCCGGCCGCCGTGGACACCGCCGCCGAAGCGGACGTCGCCGAATTGAAGGCCCAGGTCGAGGCCGTGCGCGCGCTGCGCGGCGAGATGAACCTGTCGCCGGCCCAGAAGGTGCCGCTGTGCGCCCAGGGCGATGCGCCCACGCTGACGCGCAACGCCCCCTACCTGGCCGCGCTGGCCAAGCTCAGCCAGGTCGACGTGCTGGACACCCTGCCCGACGCCGGCGCGCCGGTGCAGGTGGTGGGCGCGAGCCGCCTGATGCTGCATGTCGAGATCGACGTGGCGGCCGAGCGCGTGCGCCTGGACAAGGAAATCGCCCGCCTGGAAGGCGAGATCGCCAAGGCCAACGGCAAACTGTCCAACGCCAGCTTCGTCGAGCGCGCCCCGGCCGCCGTGGTCGAGCAGGAAAAAGCCCGCATGGCGCAATTCGGCGAGACGCTGCAAAAGGTGCGTGAACAGCGCGGCAAGCTGGGCAACTGATCGCCAGACTGGCGCCCATGCAAAGCCCCGGACGGCGTCCGGGGCTTTTTTTCGCCTGCGCGATCCTGCCTGCCTACACCCCGCCGTCGGTCATGCGATACCACGTGACCACCGCGTTGACGTACAGGCGACGCAAACCATACAGCGGGAACGGCTTCACCGGCGACAGCGGCACCGGCAGCGCCTTGGCATCGCCGCTGACCAGGTATTGCGCCATGGCGCGGCCCATGCTGGTCTGCAGGCCCACGCCGCGCCCCTGGCAGCCGATATCCACCAGCAAGCCGGGCTGCGGTTCGTGCAGGTGCGGCAGGTAGTCGCGGGTGATGGCCACGCGGCCGCACCAGCGGTACTCGAACGGCGTGCCCGCCACCTGCGGGAACATCTTCACCATCACCCGCTCCAGGTGGGCCCAGTCCTGCGGGCCCTTGGGCTCGCGGAAGGGACCGCGCCCGCCCATCAGCAGCCGCCCCTGGTGATCGAGACGGAAATACAGCAGCAGGTTGCGGGTATCGGACGTGACGTGGCCTTCCGGAAAGATGCCCGCGCGCAGCCGCTCCGGCAAGGGCGTGGTGGCCACCTGGAAGGTATTGGCGTCGATGATGGAGGGTTTCAGGCCGGGCAGCAGGTCGGCGCCGTAGGCATTGGTGCACATCACCACCCGGTCGGCGGTCACGCTGGGGCCACCAGCGGTGGTGGCGGTCCACTTGCCGCCGTCGCGCTTGAACCCGGTAACGGGCGTGTCGGTATGGATCACGGCGCCGGCGTTCAAGGCGGCGCGCGCCAGTCCGCGGGCATAGCTCAGCGGCTGCACCGCGCCCGCGCGCCGGTCGACCCAGCCGCCCAGGTAGCGATCGGTGCCGATCAGGCGAGCCACCTGCGCCTTGTCCAGCGGTTGCGCGTCGGCGCCATGCCGCGCCCATTGCGCGGCGCGGGCGTGCGCCAGCTCCAGCGCCGCGGGGTTGTGCGCGCCCTGG
The DNA here is from genome assembly GCF_003184165.1 of Achromobacter sp. RW408. Classification (NCBI taxonomy): domain Bacteria; kingdom Pseudomonadati; phylum Pseudomonadota; class Betaproteobacteria; order Burkholderiales; family Alcaligenaceae; genus Achromobacter; species Achromobacter sp. RW408. Next base: position 663,578 of record NZ_QHHO01000049.1, on the reverse strand, counting down.
ATCCAGCCATTGCGCACGTGCGGCACGTCCATCGCGTGCCGCTCGATCAGGTTGAAGACCGAATCGGCGGTGGCGCCGGCGAAGCGCACTAGGCGCTCACCGCGCTCACCGCCGAACATCGCGATCAGCGCGTCAGGATCGTATTTCAGGCCCGGGATGACCTGGCCGCCGTTGCGCCCCGAGCCGCCAAAGCCGATCTCGCGCGCCTCCAGCAACACCACGCGCCCCCCCTGCTCGGCCAAGTGCAGCGCGGTGCTAAGGCCGGCGTAGCCACCGCCCACCACCAGCACATCGGCCTGCGTGGACTGCGCCAGCGGCTGCGTGTCCGGCGGCGCCGCCGCGGTGGCGGCCCAGAGCGACGGGGAAAGCGGAAACGGCGTCTGCGACATGATGGTTCCTCACATGGGATGCAGCACGCGGCGCAGGAAATCCTGCGTGCGCGGGTGCTGCGGGTGATTCAGCACTTCACGGGCGGCGCCCTGCTCCACCATGACGCCGCCGTCAAAGAACATGACGCGATCGGCGACCTCGCGCGCGAAGCTCATCTCGTGCGTCACGACGACCATGGTCATGCCGGCCTCGGCCAGCTTGCGCATCACGCCCAGCACGTCGCCGACCAGCTCGGGATCGAGCGCCGAAGTCGGTTCGTCGAACAGGATCGCCTTGGGCTGCATGGCCAGCGCCCGCGCGATCGCCACGCGCTGCTGCTGGCCGCCGGACAGTTGCGGCGGATGGGCGTCGGCCTTGTCGGCCAGGCCGACGCTGGCCAGCAATTCCCGGCCGCGCGCCAAAGCTTGCGCGCGCGGCTCGCCCTTCACGTAGATCGGCCCTTCCACCACGTTCTCCAGCGCGGTGCGATGGGGAAACAGGTTGAAGCGCTGGAACACCATCGCCACCTGCGTGCGGATGGAGACGATGGACGGCGCATCGCAATCCACCAGTTCGCCATCCACGGTGATGCGGCCGGCGTTGTAGCGCTCCAGCCCGTTGATGCAGCGCAGGATGGTGGACTTGCCCGAGCCGGATGGCCCGATCACGCACACCACCTCGCCCTTGCTGACCTCGGCGTCGATGCCCTTGAGCACCTCCAGCGATCCGAAGCTCTTGCGCACCCCCTTGAGTTCGATCATTTGGCGGCACTCCTCTTTTCCAGATGCCGCACCAGCAGGATCAGCGGCACGCACATCACCAGGTACATCAGCGCCACCAGCGAGAACACGGTTGCGTTCTTGAAGGTCGACACCGCGATCAGCTTGCCCTGCAGGGCAAGCTCGGCCACCGTGATGGTGGACGCCTGCGACGAGTCCTTGAGCATCATGATCATGATGTTGCCGTAGGGCGGCAGCACGATCTTGACGGCCTGCGGCAGCACCACGCGCCGCATGGTCATGCTCCAGCTCATGCCCATCGCCATGGCCGCCTCGATCTGGCCGCGGTCGATGGCCTCGATGCCGGCGCGGAAGTTCTCGGCCTGGTAGGCCGAGTAGGCGATGCCCAGGCCGATGATGGCGGCCTGCACCGCCGTCAGCGCGATGCCCATGTCCGGCATCACGAAGTAGATGTAGAACAGCAGCACGATGATCGGGATGCCGCGCAGCAGGTTGATCACGCCCGCGCTGAACCTGGACAGGTATTTGTTGCCCGACACCCGCATCAGCGCCCACACCAGCCCCAGCAGGGTGGACAGCACCAGGGAGCCCAGCGTCACCAGGATGGTGAGCTTGGCGCCCTCCAGCAATATCGGCAGGTACTCTGCCGCGTCCTTGAAGAATTCCGTCATGACTCCATCCATCCCGACCAGGACCGGTTGACACGAAAAAAAACCGCGCCCGCCGCGGGCCCGCGGCGGGCCGCCGGACGAGCCGCGGCCATCCCTGCGCGAACCCGCCGCGATGCGCGCGGGCGTTCAGTCAGGCGCGTTCCCCAAAGCCGATCGGCGGCCCCTCGGGCATGCGCGCCGACCCGCGACATCAGCCGCCCAGCCCCCACTTCTTCAGGATCCGGTCGATGGCGCCATCGGCCTTGAGCTTGGCCAATGCCTTGTTGATACGTTCGAGCAAGGCGGTGTCGTCCTTGCGCGTGGCCAGCCCCAGGCTGCCCATGACGGTGGGCTGATAGGACTGCGCCATCTTCAGGTTGGGATAGTTGCCCTGGGTCAGGATGTAGGCGGCGATGGGATAGTCCATGAAACCGCCCTGGATGCGGCCGGCGTTGGCGTCGCGCATCATGTCCGGCGGATTGTCGTAGAGCTTCACCTCCTTGAACACGCCGCTCTTCTGGATCGGCTCGACGAAGGCGGTGCCCACCTGCACGCCGACCGTCATGCCCTTCATGTCGGCAAAGGACTTGTATTCCTTGTTGTCGCTCTTGGGCACCATCAGGCCCTCGCCGTAGCGATAGACCGGCTCGGAAAAGCTCACCACCTGCTGGCGTTGCGGCGTGATGAACATGGCCGCCGAGACGATGTCGATGCGCTTGGAGGTCAGCGAACCGATCAGGGCGGAAAACGCCATGGGCTCGATCTGGACCTCGAAGCCGGCCTCCTTGCCGACCGCTTTCACGATATCGACCATCACCCCCTCGATGGAGTTGGTCTTGGTGTCGAGAAAGGTGAACGGACTGCCGGTGGGCGTGGACCCCACCTTCAATACCGTCTGGGCCTGCGCGGCCGTGGCCGTGGACAATGCTGCGAATACAGAGACAACCAGAGTCTTGAATTTCATGACATTTCCTCATCTTGGCAAAGAGTTCCGGGCAGCGCCCGGAAGGCGGATGATCCCCAGTGTCATCGCGCCGATTCACTGCCCGCGCGCTCAGGGCGGCGGTTGCGTCCCATCCCCCGCGGCTTGATTGATATTCGAGATGGCCCAGATGACCTCGGTCACCTGCGACCCGGGATTGCGCCAGCGACGCGGCGTGCTGCTGGCATAACAGAAGCTGTCGCCCTCCTTGAGCAGCACGACCCGGTCGCCCACCCACAACTCCAGCGCCCCCTTGAGCACCACGCCGATCTGCTCGCCCTGCCCGGTCACGAACAGCTCGTTGCCGGTCGAGCCGCCCGGCTCGATGGTGGCGCGGCACAGATCCATGCTGCGGCAGGCCGGCGGCGTGTACATCTCCTTGACGATGCCCTTCTCGCGCAAGTCGATGTAGCGGTGCGTGCCGGCGCGGGCCACGCGCCCGCCATCCTCGCCTTCGGTGTGTTCGGCATTGCGCAGCAGCGTATTGACCGAGACGCCGAACTCGCGCGCCAACTGATGCAGGGTCTTGACCGAGGCCGAGCTCAGGCCGCGCTCGATCTGGCTGAGCAGGCCCAGCGACATGCCACAGGCCTGCGCCACGTCCGCCAGCGAGCGGCCGTGCTGCTTGCGCAGTTGGCGCAGCTGCTGGCCCAGCCACATGTCGACGGCCGATTCGGGCCGCCCCGGCGCCAGCGCCGGCTTGGACAGCGCCGCATCGTCATGCGCAGCGGAAGATGAGGATCGACTCATATGAAAATTTCATTTTTATGTAATTTTCAATACTAAGGAGCGAGGCGGGCCGCTACAACCTAGGAGCATCCCTAGGCCGATCCAGTCTTGGAAAAAGGGAAAAAGCTTGCGGAGGAAACCTGCCGAAGAACGGCAGAGAGATGCGCCCCGCCGGAACCGGCGGAGGGTACGTCCTGGCACGGGCCCCGGAGATGCCTGCGCCGGCTCAGGAAGCCTTGGGCTTGCCGCCGCGGCGGCGCTTGGCGGGAAGCGGCGGCAACGGCTCGCCGGCCAGCTCGGCCAGGAAGCGTTCGTCGGCCAGCGACAACCATCCCTGGGCGCGGGCCGACTCGATCAGTTCGGGGCGACGCGCAGCGGTCAGCGCCAGCGAGCGCTCCCGGCGCCAGCGCGAGATGTTGGCATGGTGGCCGCTGAGCAGCGGCGCCGGCACGGGCGCGCCCTCGTAGACTTCGGGGCGCGTGTAATGCGGGCTGTCCAGCAGGCCGGACAGCGTGTCGTTGAAGGAGTCCTGCAGCGCGGAGTCGCCGTCGTTCAGCACGCCCGGCAACAGGCGCACCGCGGCGTCGATGACGGCGAGCGCGGCGATTTCCCCGCCGGACAACACAAAGTCGCCCAGCGAGATTTCATGCGTGACACAGCGCTCGATGAAACGCTGGTCGACGCCTTCGTAGCGACCACAGATCAGGATCAGACCGTCGCTGGCGGCCAGCGCCTCGGCGCCGGCCTGGTCGTAGCGCTTGCCCACGGGCGCGAGCAGCGCCACCGGGGCCGGCCCCAGGCCTTGGGCCGCGCGCGCCGCCTGGGCGGCATTGACGGCGGCCTCCAGCGGGGCCGCCATCATCACCATGCCGGGGCCGCCGCCATAGGGGCGGTCGTCCACGGTACGGTGAGGATCATTGGTGAAATCGCGCGGATTCCACGCATGCAGGGCCCACCGGCCCTGGGCGTGGGCCCGGCCGGTGACGCCCAGGTCACGCACCACCCCGAACATTTCGGGAAAGAGCGTCACGACGTCAATGCGCATCAGAGAAGATCCGCGGGCCAGTCGCTGTCGATGCGGCGCGCGGCCAGATCGACGGCATGGATATGCGCGCGCACGAACGGAACGAGCATTTCGGCGGGCTTTCCCTTGGAGGTCAGGACAGGTTCGGGACCATTGGCCCCGGCCTGCTGGCGCAAGACTTTCAAGACGGCGTGGGCGCCGTTGTCAAAGACTTCATCGACCACGCCAATGAGCGCAGCCTCGCCATCCGCCGTGGTGTACAGCGAACAACCAATGAGATCGACCCAGTAGTATTCGTCTTCTTCGGGCGCGGGGAAGGAGCCCCGCGGCGCCTGCACGGAAAAACCGCGCAGCGCTTCGGCCTGGTCGCGGTCGGCGATGCCCGCCAGCTGGGCCACCACGGTGGCGCCCTGCGAACGGACTTGCACGACCTTGTATGCGACAGGCGCAGACGCGACAGCGCCCCGCGCCAATTCAGGCACAGGGCGAGTCAACCACCATTGAGAAGCTGAGAGCAGCACTTCGGCATTGGCCGAATGCGGCTGCACCTTGACCCAGCCTTTCACACCGTAGGCCGCACTGATGCGACCCAGCTCGATCAAGTCCGCAGGCGCCGCGTTGGAATGTGCGGCATCAGACATGTATCGGGCTATCGGTTTCGTACAGCGTAGCTGGAAACTAGCAGGGTTCAGGCGTACGACGCGGGCATCAAGCCGCGGCGGAAACCTTGGCCGAGTAGTCCTTGACCAGACGCTCGACGGCCGGCGACAGCTGGGCGCCGTTGCTGGTCCAGTGCTGCACGCGATCCAGCGCGATGCGCAGGTTTTCGGCGCCTTCATTGCCGACGGGGTTGTAGAAACCCACGCGCTCGATGAAACGGCCGTCGCGACGGTTACGCGAATCGGTGGCCACCAGGTTGTAGAACGGACGCTTCTTGGACCCACCGCGGGCCAGGCGAATCACCACCATAGGTAATCCCTTGAATTAGTTGTGAAAAACGGGAAATTCTAGCACTTAAACAAGCCAGCTGGCAAATGCCCGTGCTGAATCTCGGAAGTCGCGGCGCGATTCATACGCGAAAACACCACATATGCACCACATACGGTATTCTACAAAATCAAAATACGGGCCGGAGCCCGCCGCAGACAGAGTGTAGCCCGTCACGGGCCGCTGTGCTGCGCGAGGGCGCACGAAAGTGGCCGGGCGGGGTTTCCACCCGGGATGCCCTGCCGGAATGGCGCCCTTTGCAAGTGCGTGTGAAGCATTTCCCCGATTGGAGAGATCGGAATGTCATCCTGCGCCACATCCGCAAGCCCGCCTCCCCCTGCCGCGCCGCAACGGCGCCGCCCTTCTCCGTCCTCGCGCCCCCTGCGCCCGCGCAAACGTCCGCGGTTTCGCAGCGGCTGACCGCGCCCCATTTCTCCCCAGTGTTTTTCCCAAACTTCCTCTACCGGAGGGTGCAACACCATGAAGAACCGTAAAACTGTCTTCACCCCTGTCGCGCGCCTGGCGGCCACAGGTTTGCTGGCGGGCCTGCTGGCGCTGCCGATGGCGGCCCAGGCCCGGGTGGTCGGCGCGGCGCTCACCACCGTCACCGGCAAGGTCACGGCGGTCGACCCCGCCAGCCGCGCCATCACCCTGCAAGGCACCAATGGCAATGTAGTGGATGTGCAGGCCGGACCGAACGTGCGTAACTTCAAGCAAATCAAGCCGGGCGATTCGCTTACGCTGGACTATTACGAGTCGGTCGCCATCGACGTGCGCCGGGCAGGCTCCGGCGCACCGGAGGTGGTCACCGAGACCGCCGCCACGCGCAGCGCCAAGGGCGCCAAGCCAGGTGGCGCGATGGGCCGGCAGACCACCATCACCGCGGAAATCTGGCACATCAACAAGAGCGCCAACCTCGTGACATTGAAGGGTCCGCAAGGCGGCCTGCGCACGATCCAGGTGCAGGACCCCGCCCTGCAGGCCCGGCTGGCGCAGCTCAAGGAAGGCGACCTGGTGGACTTCACCATCACGCAAGCGGTGGCGGCGGCGATCCACAAATAAGGCGCGGCGATCGCCAACAAAAAGGCCAGCCTGGGGAGAGGCTGGCCTTTTTCATGTATCGCGTCGCAATCGCCTAGCTAGCGGCGGCGCAGGAAATGCACGCCGCGGCCGTCCGCCTCATGCTGCGCGACCAGCACATTGCCGGTCTGGCGCGAGAACGCCTGGAAGTCGCGGATGGCGTTGCGGTCGGTGGTGACGACGCGCAGCACCTGTCCGCTTTCCATCTGCGCCAGGGCTTTCTTGGCGCGCAGGATGGGCAAGGGGCAGGTCAGGCCGCTGGCATCCACCTCCTGGTCGAAGGACGGCGCTGGCGCGCCGGACGCGTTGTCCATGTCAGAGGCGCTCATCGACCCACTTCTGCACGCTGGCGATCGCGGCGGGCAAGGCCGCGATGTCGGTGCCGCCACCCATGGCCATGTCCGGACGGCCGCCGCCCTTGCCGCCCACCTGGCTGGCGACGAAGCCCACCAGGTCGCCGGCCTTGATGCGGTTGGTCAGGTCGGCCGTGACGCCGCCGACGACGCTGATCTTGCCATCGGCCGAGCCGGTGGCCAGCAGCACCACGGCGGGCTTGAGGCGGTCCTTCAGGTTGTCGACCATGCCGCGCAGGGCCTTGGGATCGACGTCGCCGATGCTGGCGGCCAGCAGCTTGATGCCCTTGACCTCGACGGCCGCGGAGCTGGCCAGGTCGTTGCCGGCGCTGGCGGCGAGCTTGCTGCGCGATTGTTCCAGGTCTTTTTCGAGCTGCTTGACCTGGTCCTGCACCTGCGAGATGCGGGCGGGCAGGTCGGCGGGCGTGCTGCGCAGCATGCCGGCCACCTGGGCCAGCAAGGCGCTCTGGTTCTGTACCCAGGCCAGGGCGTTGTCGCCCGTGATGGCCTCGATACGGCGCACGCCGGCGGCCACGCCGCCTTCGGACACGATCTTGAACAGGCCGATGTCGCCGGTGCGACCGACGTGGGTGCCGCCGCACAGTTCGCGCGAGAAGCCGATGTCGAGCACGCGCACGGTGTCGCCGTACTTTTCGCCGAACAGCGCCATGGCGCCGCCCTTGACGGCGTCATCGTAGGCCATGACCTGGGCCACGGTGGGCTGGTTGGCGAGGATTTCGGCGTTGACGATGGCCTCGACGCGGGCGATCTGCTCGGCCGTCAGGGGCGCGTCCTGGGCGAAGTCGAAACGGGTCTTGTCGGGGTCGACCAGCGAGCCGCGCTGCTGCACGTGCGCGCCCAGCACCTGGCGCAGGGCCTTGTGCATCAGGTGGGTGGCGGAGTGGTTGCGCACGGTGCGGGCGCGGCGCACCGCGTCCACGCGCGCCAGCACGGTGTCGCCGACCGCCAGCTTGCCCTCTTCCAGCGTGCCGTGATGGCCGAACACGCCGGACTGGATCTTGAGCGTATCGCCCACGGCGAAGCGCACGCCGGCGGCTTCGAGCAGGCCGGTGTCGCCGACCTGGCCGCCGGACTCGGCGTAGAACGGGGTGGCGTCCAGCACCACCACGGCGCTCTGGCCGGCCTGGACCTGTTGCACCTGGGTGCCGTCGACATACAGGGCCGTGACCTTGACGTTGTCGAGTTCGAGCTTTTCGTAGCCCTCGAAGCGCGTTTCCGCGCCTTCGTAGCTCAGGCCCTCGGCCATCTTGAACTTGCCGGCCGCGCGGGCCTGGTCGCGCTGGCGTTCCATGGCGACCTCGAAGCCGGCCATGTCGACGTCGACTTCGCGTTCGCGGCAGATGTCGGCGGTCAGGTCCACGGGGAAGCCGTAGGTGTCGTACAGCGTGAACAGCGTGGTGCCGTCCAGCTGGCCGCCCTTGGGCACGTTGGCCAGCGCGCCGTCGAGGATGCGCATGCCGTGTTCCAGCGTTTCGCCGAAGCGTTCTTCTTCCTGCTTGAGCACCTGCGCCACGCGCTCGGCGGTGGCGGCCAGTTCGGGATAGGCTTCGCCCATCTCGGCGACCAGGTCGGGCACCAGGCGGTGGAAGAACGGCTTGGTCTGGCCCAGCTTGTAGCCGTGGCGCAGCGCGCGGCGAACGATGCGGCGCAGCACGTAGCCGCGGCCTTCGTTGCTGGGAATGACGCCGTCGACGATCAGGAACGAGCAGGCGCGGATGTGGTCGGCAATGACCTTGAGGGAATTGTTTTCCAGGTCCTTGACGCCGGTTTCGCGCGCGGCGGCGGCGATCAGGTTCTGGAACAGGTCGATTTCGTAATTGGAGTGGACGTGCTGCAGCACGGCCGCGATGCGCTCCAGGCCCATGCCGGTATCGACACAGGGACGCGGCAGGCGCGGCATGTTGCCGGCGGCGTCGCGCTCGAACTGCATGAACACCAGGTTCCAGATCTCGATGTAGCGGTCGCCGTCTTCCTCGGGCGATCCCGGGGGGCCGCCCCAGATCTCGGGGCCGTGGTCGTAGAAGATTTCCGAGCACGGGCCGCAGGGGCCGGTGTCGGCCATCTGCCAGAAGTTGTCCGACGCGTAGCGCGCGCCCTTGTTGTCGCCGATGCGGATGATGCGCTCGGTCGGCACGCCGACTTCCTTGGCCCAGATGTCATAGGCCTCGTCGTCTTCCTGGTAGACGGTGACCCAGAGCTTCTCGGCCGGCAGCTTGTAGACCTGCGTCAGCAGTTCCCAGGCGTACTGGATGGCATCGCGCTTGAAGTAATCGCCGAAGCTGAAATTGCCCAGCATTTCGAAGAACGTATGGTGGCGGGCGGTGTAGCCCACGTTCTCCAGGTCGTTGTGCTTGCCGCCGGCGCGCACGCTGCGCTGCGACGACGTGGCACGCGTGTACGACCGCGATTCCTTGCCCGTGAAGACGTCCTTGAACTGGACCATGCCCGAATTGGTGAAAAGCAGGGTCGGATCGTTGCCCGGCACGAGCGACGACGAAGGAACGATGGTGTGTCCCTTGGACTTGAAGAATTGCAGGAACTGCTGGCGAATCTCGGAGGATTTCATCGTGGATGAAGCAGGATTTAGGCGAATCGTTGATTATAGAGGGTTGTCGGCGCCTTGCACCCTGGGGGACATCCCGGCCGGCGCATCGCCATCCGCCGCGCCTTGATCGAGCCCCCCTGCCGGGGCGCGCCGCGCCCGGGCAAGCAGCCTGCCGCCACGAAACCACAAGCTATCCCAGTTGCCGGCCAGCACCACGTAGGGATCGCGGCGCACGTAGGGAACGACCCGCTCGCCATCGGCGTCCACGCCGAAGATGGCGGGTATCGCCTGGCCCGGCGCGAACTGCAGCCAGGTCTCCCGGCCATCGTCGAACACCTGCATCGGCGCGACCGCGGGATCGCCGGACAACAGCCAATCGAAACGGAACCCCGGCACGGCCACGCCGGATGCCCGCCAACCGGCCCCTGCCATCGGCGCCGCGCCAGGCGTCCATGCGCAACCGGCCAGGCTCGACAGCGCGCCGGCGAGAAAGAGGATTCGTACCATGTGCCCCACCATCCCAGGAACGGCGACCCGGGAACGGATCGCACCACGCCGGGCATGGTGAACCCCTGCGGGCCGGAAAGGCAGACCGGCATGTACGCATGGATCGAATCGCCCTCCTCCCGACGCGGCAAGGACGCGGGCAAGAAAAAAGCCCGGTTCGAAAACCGGGCTTGCGGGCGCTGCCGGACGGCGCGCGGGCGCCGGGCCGGCTGGCGCGGCCTCAGCGCTGCGTGGCGATGCTGCGCGCCTGGCTGGCGGCGTTGTTCAGGGCCGCCACCGGCGGCGTCTTGCCTTCCAGCGCATCGTTGAGCTGCTGGTTGAATACCGGCTCGATGCGATCGTAGTTGGCCATGCGGAAGCCGCGGCTGTTGGCGACCGGGCGGTTGCTCATGGAAGCCACCACCGCCTGGGCGCCGGGAATGCTCTTGTAGAACGACACGTCGGAGGCGCGGAAAGCGGCCTCGGTCAGCGGCAGGTAGCCGGTGCGCTGGTGCCATTCGGCCGCGATGACGGGCTTGGACAGCCAGGCCAGGAATTGCGCCGTGGCCTTTTCCTCGTCCTTGGGACGGCCTTCCAGCGCCCACAGCGCCGAACCGCTCACGAACGGCTGGCCGCCGTTCTGGGTGACCTGGTCATAGTAAGGCAGCGGGGCCACGCCGAACGCCAGCGACTTGGTGTTCAGGAACTGGCCGAACGAACCCGAGGAGCCGGTCAGCACGGCGCACTCGCCCTTGGCGAACAGCTTGTCGGCGCTGTTGTCGGCGGTGTGCGCCATGAACAGCAGCGAACGCTTCCAGCTGACCATCAGCGAAATGTGGCGCATGTAGAGCGTGTCGAACTGCATCGCCGGCGCCGCGCTCTTCTTGGTGACCGCGTCCAGGCCGTTGTTGTTGCTGGTGTACTGCTGGTTGTTCACCGGCGCCAGGTTTTCCAGGTGGACCGTGACCTGGTCGCTGGAGGCATAGGGACAGTCGAGGTCGGCCACGTCGCGCAGCTTGAGCAGCTCGCCCTGCAGGGCGGTCCAGGTGCGGGCGGGCTTGTTGGGATCGAGGCCGGCCTTCTTGTAGGCGGCGGTGTTGTAGAACATCACCGGCACTTCGGCCATCCAGGGGAACGCCAGCAGGCGGCCCTTGCCGTCGCGCACGAAGCTGCTGGTGGCCGGCACGAACCAGTTCAGGTCCTTGACCGGATACTTGGCCAGCAGGTCGTACATCGGCAGGATCGCCTTGTGCTCGGCCACCACTTCCGGCGAGTGGTTGTCGTTCAGCTGCACCAGGTTGGGGGCCTTCTTGGCCTTGACCGCGGCGGTGGCTTCCTGCTGCAGCTGCGCCTGCGAGGCGAAGGCGCGCAGGGTCACTTTGACCTGGTCCTGTTCCTTGTTGTACTGCTTGGCCAGTTTCTCGAACTCGGCCTTGTTGGCGTCCGGCAGCGTGTGCCAGACCTGGATTTCGACGGGTGCGGCGTGGACCGCGCCCGCGACCGCCATGGCGGCGCCAAACACCCATGTGCGCCGGCTGGCGAACATCGCGCGGGCAATGCCCGCCAATTGCAATTTCTTCATAGGTTCATAGACCAAGAAAAGGGAATTCCGGTTCTGGACGGCGTCCGCTCAGCAGATCGGCCAGTGCCCGGCCCGAGCCGACGCCCATCGTCCAGCCGAGAGTACCGTGTCCGGTATTGATATACAAATTGGGGATACGGCTACGGCCGATGATGGGCACGTTCGAGGGAGTGGACGGGCGCAGGCCCGACCAATAACTGACGCGCTCGAAATCGAGCGCGTCGGGAAAGAGTTCGCGGGCGAGCCGCGTCATGGCTTCGCAGCGGCCGGTGTTCAGGCCGCGCGAATAGCCGGACAGCTCGGCGGTGCCGGCCATGCGCAGGCGGTCGCCGAGCCGCGAAAACACCACCTTGTGGCTGCTGTCGGTCAGGCTGACCGTGGGCGCGGCGCCCGGTTGCAGGACCGGGAAGGTCGCCGAATAGCCCTTGGCCGGATAGACATTGCACGGAATGCCGAGCGGGCGCAGCAGCGAGGGGCTGAAACTGCCCATGGCCACCACGTAGGCGTCGGCGGCCAGGGCGCCGTAGCGGCCATCGGGTTCGATCAGTTCGACGCCGCTGACCGCGCCGGCCTCGGTGATGAGCCGGGTGACGCGGGTGCTGTAGCGGAATTCGACGCCGGCGCGCGCGCAGCGCTCGGCCAGCGCGACGGTGAACAGGTGCACGTCGCCGCTCTCGTCCTCGGGCGTGTAGTCGCCGCCGACGATGGTGTTGCGATGCGGCGCCAAGGCCGGTTCGATGGCGATGACCTCGTCCGTCGACACCACGCGGCGCTCCACGCCGAAGTCGCGCATCAGGCCGGCGGCGCGCTGCGAGTTCTCGAATTCGTGCTGATCGCGGTAGAAATTCAGGATGCCGCGCTCGAGGTGGTCGTATTCGATGCCCAGCTCGGCGCGCATGCCGCGCAGCGTGGCGCGGCTGTATTCGGCCATGCGCACCATGGCGCGGATGTTCGGCGCCAGCCGGCCCGGCAGGCATTCGCGCAGGAAGGCCAGGCCCCACATCCACTGGCGCAGGTCCAGCTGCGGACGGAACAACAGCGGCGCGTCGTCCTGGAACATCCATTTGAGCAGCTTCAGGGGCGCCTGCGGATTGGCCCAGGGCTCCGCATAGGAGACCGAGATCTGCGCGCCGTTGGCAAGGCTGGTCTCCTGGGCGGGTCCGGTGCAGCGGTCGATGACCACGACGTCGTGGCCGGCCTGGTTCAGCCACCAGGCGCTGGAGATTCCGATGATGCCGCTACCCAATACCGCTACTTTCATGCCCGCATTGCTCCCTGCGTACCCGCGGGCCCTGCGGACACGATGTCCGCCCCCCCGCGGCAAGCCGCTGCCAAGATGACACCGCAGTTTACCCCGGCGCCCCGCCCTCGCCTACGCCCGCCGCCATCAAAAAAAGGGGAGGAATCCGCCGATGCCGGATCCCTCCCCTTCGCGTTGCGCGCGGCCTGATCTCGGTCAAGTCGCGGCTTTCGCCAGATCGGCCTCGGACGTGAAGGCGTCCGCATAGAATTCCTCGGGCGGCAGGCCGCACTGGGCGCTGAACTCGCGCCGGGCGGCGTCCACCATCGGCGGCGCGCCGCAGGCGTAGACCTGGTGGCCCGACATGTCGGGGATGTCCTGCAACACGGCCTCGTGGACGAAACCGTCACGGCCGCTCCAGCCGTCTTCCTCGAGCGCGTTCGACACCACCGGCACGTAGCGGAAGTCCGGCAGGTCACGGGCCCACGACTGCGCCAGCGCGTCCATGTACAGATCGCGCGGGCGACGACCGCCCCAGTACAGCGCGACCGGACGGCGGATGTTCTTGTGGATCATGTGCTCGACGATGGCCTTCACGGGCGCAAAGCCCGTGCCGCTGGCCAGCAGGATGATCGGCTTGTCGCTGTCTTCGCGCAGGAAGAACGAACCGAACGGCCCTTCCAGCCGCAGGATCTCGCGTTCTTTCATCTGCGTGTCGCCGGCGCCGAACACGTGGTCGGTGAACACGCCGCCCGGCAGGTGACGGATGTGCAGTTCCAGCGGGCTGCCGGTGTGCGGCGCGCCAGCCATGGAATAGCTGCGGCGGCGGCCGTCCTTGAGGATGATCTCGATGTACTGGCCGGCGTAGTAGCGGAATTGCTCCGAGGCGGGCAATTGCAGCTTGAGCACGGTCACGTCCGGCGCCGCCTTTTCCATCGTCTGCACGCGCGAGGGCAGCTTGCGGATCTGGATGTCGCTGGCCAGGCGCACTTCGGTGGACTCGACCACCATGTCGGAGGCGGGCCGGGCCTGACAGAACAGGGTGTAGCCGTCGGCCAGCTCCTCGGGTGAGAGGATCTGCGCGGGGTACTGGCCGGCGTCGAACTCCCCGGACACCACTTTGCCCTTGCAGGTGGAGCAGGCGCCGTTGCGGCAGCTGTAGGGCAGCACGATGCCCGCGGCCAGGGCGCCGTCGAGCACGGTCTGGCCGGGCTCGACCGGGAATTGATGCTTGCTGGGTTGGATGATGACCTGGAAGCTCATGATGAAACGTATCAGGGGGATCAGGGTTGACGGCGCCCATGGGACACACCCCACGGCACGCCGCCCGGCCCGGCCTCAGGCCGGGAACTTGCGGATTTCCTTGACGCGGTTGGCGTCGTCCACCAGCACGACCTGCGGCTTGTGGGTGGCGGATTGCTCTTCGGACATCGGCCCGTAGGTGCAGATGATCATCAGGTCGCCGACCTGCGCCCGGCGCGCGGCCGCGCCATTGAGCGAAATGATGCCGCTGCCGCGGGCCGCCTTGATGATGTAGGTGTCGAAGCGTTCGCCGTTGTTGATGTTGTAGAGTTCGATGCGTTCGAACTCGCGCATGCCGGCAGCGTCCAGCAGGTCTTCGTCGATGCCGCAAGACCCTTCGTAGTGCAGGTCGGCTTCGGTGACCGTGACGCGGTGCAGCTTTGCCCGCAGCATGATGCGTTGCATGATGGAAATATCCTGGTTTCGCGTGCCGGAACGCGAAGTGATGCGATGAATGTGAAACACCCGCGGATGGCGCGCACCTGCGGGCATGCAGCCGAACGGCACCCGGTTTTGCCGTCGGAAGCCGGTATTCTATAATTTTTGCCGCGACGGGACGGCCCGTTGCTGCGCTGGCCGCGACATGGCGGCATTTGCCATCGGCAACGACGGCATTGGCCATTGCCGCAAGCGCATCAATCCGGGGACGACCCCTCTCAAGTAGGAGTCGTCATGACCTGGATCATCCTTGTACTGGCCGGCCTGTTCGAAATCGTCTGGGCCGTCGGCCTCAAATATACCCATGGGTTCACGCGCCTGATGCCGTCGCTCGTCACCGTCGGCGGCATGCTCATCAGCTTCTGGCTGCTGGCGCTGGCCATGAAGACGCTGCCGCTGGGCACCGCCTACGCGGTGTGGGTCGGCATCGGCACCGTCGGCGCCTTCGTGGCCGGCATCATCCTGTTCGATGAATCCATCAGCTGGCTGCGCATCGCCAGCGTGGCGCTGATCGTCGTGGGCCTGATCGGCCTGAAGCTGTCGTCGGCCTGATCGGCGGCCGGATACCGCCGCCCCGGCCGCGCGCCGGGGCGCGGCGGGCTAGAAATCCAGTTCGATGTCGACCGCGTCGCCCACCTTCAGGCGGGCGCCGGCCGGCGCATCGACGATGGCATTCTGGCCAAACACCACCCCGATCTCCAGGTTGCGGTAGCCCGCCAGCGTGCGGCCCGGCTCGTCGTGCTGCACGGCGGTGCGCTGATCGATGTCGGGAATCGAGCAGCGCGTGCACGGCTTGACGAACGCCATGCTGACCGCGCCCGTGGTGATCATGGCGGTATGGTCTTCCTCGAAGGCCTGCCACTCGCCCTGCACCACGATATTGGGCCGGAACCGGTCCATCGGCACCGGCGCCACGCCCTTGGCCCGCAGGCGCGCGTTCAGGTCATCGAGCGATGCCTGGTTCGCCACCAGCAGGGGGAAGCCGTCGGCAAAGCCGAAGAAGTGATCTCCCCCGAACGTCTGCGCCAGATCTGGATGGCTTTCGGCCCACTTGTCCACCCATTCCGGCTTGGCGGGCCGCGTCGCGCCGGCGTCGACCTTGTACAGGCGGCAAGGCGTCTTGAGGAAATCCGAACACCACTGCGCCGCCGCCTCGCTCTCGCGGCGCGCGTCGAGCGTGTCCTTCCAGACACCCACGCTTTCGACGCCGGGTTGCAGCGCCGAGCCGTCCAGCGGCACGTCCAGGTCCGGCATGCCGGGCGCCGAAAGCCGCAAGGCATCGGCCGTGAGCGCCGTGCGGATCAGGGCCATGGCCGCCCACTGGCGCTGCGTCATGAAATGGCCGTCCGCCCCCACCAGCATCCAGCGGCGGTCGTGGGCCAACCCGGCGCGGTCCACCGGCGACTCGGACAGGTCGATACCGGCACAGGATTTGACGGGGTAGATATGCAGGCTGAGGATACGGGCGGACATGATGCGACTTCCGGCAGGGAAAGACGGCAGAGCATAGCGGAACGACGAAAAAAAGCCCAGGCCGAAAGGCCTGGGCTGCGGCGCATGCAAGCGGCGCGGGCGTTCTTTCCCTCACGGGAAAGCGCGCAGCGGGAACGGCATGGGTCGCCCCCGCGCGCGGTGGGTCAGGCCACGCCCCGACCAGCGCCGGCAAGCATCCGCCGCGGACAAGGTGCAGCGCTAGCTGCCGACCAGCTTCAACGTGTCGAGCGGCGTGACCGCCTTGAACGCCTTGCGGGTGGCGATGTGCTCGGGACGCGGGGTCAGGCCGTACTTGGGCGGCTCCAGCGTGTTTTCCATGCTGTTGTAGACCATGAACACGTTGGCGCGCGGCCACGGCGAGATGTTGCTGTTGGAGCCGTGCATGGTGTTGCAATCGAAGAACACCACCGACCCCGCCTTGGCCGTCATCGTGCGGATGCCGCCCTGCTCGACCAGCAATTGCAGGCTGACCGGATCCGGCACGCCGTACTCCTGCTTCTTGAGCGACTGCTTGTAGTGGTCGTTGGGCGTTTCGCCGACGCACGAAATGAACTGCCGATGCGAGCCCGGCACCAGCATCAGCGGGCCGTTGCAGTCATTGTTCTCGGTCAGCAGCACCGAGCAGCTGAGCGCGCGCATCGACGGCATGCCGTCTTCCACGTGCCAGGTCTCGAAGTCGGAGTGCCAGTAGAACTCCTTGCCCTTGAAGCCGGGCTTCATGTTGGCGCGGGACTGGTGGATGTAGACCTCGGACCCCAGGATCTGGCGCGCCACGTTGACCAGCCGCGGATCGCGCACCAGGCGCGCCAGCACGGGGTTCAGGACGTGCACCATGAAAATGGAGCGCACGGCGTTGCTGCCGGGCTCGGTGATCGACTCCTCGCGGCGCACGATCGACGGGTCGCGCGTCATGCGCTCGACCTCGGCCGACAACGCCCGCACTTCGGCTTCGGAGAACAGGTTCTCCAGCAGCAGGAAACCATCGCGCTCGTAGCTGCCGATCTGCTCGCCGCTCAGGGCGTCGGCGTACTTGCCTTCTCCATAGACCACCGGATCCTGGCGGGAAATGATGGCGGAACTTCGATCCGTACGGGAGGCGTACGGATCCTGCGCAGGTGAGATCATGCGAACCTCCTTGTATCAGGCCGCTTGGGCTTCGGCTTCAGGCAGGGCGTAGACGCCCTCTTTGTCATGCACTTCCTGGCCGGTCAGCGGCGGGTTGAAGACGCAGATGACGCGCAGCGGCTCCTTGCCGCCGCACAGCCAATGCTCGTCATGCTCGTTCAGCGCGTAGACCACGCCCGGGCCAAGTTCATACTTCTTGCCGTCGGCAATCGTCTCGATGGAGCCGTCGCCCTCGATGCACCACACCGCCTCCAGGTGATTCTTGTAGTGGATGTGGGTGCGACCGCCCGGGAAGATAGTGGTCTCGTGGAAGGAGAAGCCCATGCCGTCCTTCTTGAGCAGCACGCGGCGGCTGACCCAGGTATCGGTGCGGACTTCGTCGGCGGTGCCGATCACATCTTTGACATTGCGTACGATCATTGACGTTTTCCTCCAAATTTCAGGATGCGGGCGGACTGCCCCTCTTCGGCCAGCGCGTCGGCCACGCTGGCCTCGATCACTTCCAGGCCCTTGGACAGCAGTTCTTCCTCGATGGTCAGGGCCGGCAGCAGCTTGAGCACTTCGTCATGCGCACCCGAGGTCTCGATGACCACGCCGCGCTTGAAGGCGTTGGCGGCGATGCGGTTGGACAGCGCCGGGGTGGCGTTGCTCACCAGGCCCTGGATCAGCCCGCGGCCCCGCACCGACAGGCCGGCGTTGGGATAGCTGTGCACCAGGTTCTCCAGCCAGTCGCGCACCAGGCGCTCCTTGCGCTGGATCTCGGCGGTGAACGCGGTGTTGGCCCAGTAGGTCTCCAGCGCCTGGGTGGCGGTGACGAACGCCAGGTTATTGCCGCGGAAAGTGCCGCTGTGGGCGCCGGGTTTCCAGACGTCCAGCTCGGGCTTCATCAGCACCAACGACATCGGCAGGCCGAAGCCCGACAGCGACTTGGACAGCGTGATGATGTCCGGGCGGATGCCGGCGGCCTCGAAGCTGAAGAAGGTGCCGGTGCGGCCGCAGCCGACCTGGATGTCGTCCACGATCAGCAGCATGTCGTGGCGCTTGCAGAGCTTGTCCAGTTCCTTGAGCCAGCGCAGCGTGGCAACGTTGACGCCGCCCTCGCCCTGCACCGTCTCGACGATGACGGCGGCGGGCTTGTCCATGCCGCTGCTGGGATCTTCCAGCATGCGCTCCAGGTAGGCCATGGTGTCCACGTCCGGGCCGAAGTAGCCGTCATAGGGCATGAAGGTGGTGTTGGCCAGCGGGTAGCCGGAGGCGTCGCGGAACTTCATGTTGGCGGTCACCGCCAGCGAGCCGCCGCTGACGCCGTGAAAACCGTGCGTGAAGGAAATCACATTGGGACGCCCCTTCACCTGGCGCGCGATCTTGAGCGCCGCCTCGACCGCATTGGTGCCGGTGGGGCCGGTGAACTGCAGGGTGTATTGCCAGTTGCGCGGCTTGAGCAGCACGCGGTCGACCGCCTCGAGGAAGCTTTTCTTGGCGCTGGTGGCCATGTCCAGGCCATGCACCACGCCATCGGCCTGCACGTATTCGAGCAGTTTTTCCTTGAGGATCGGATTGTTGTGGCCGTAGTTCAAGGTGCCGGCGCCACTGAAGAAGTCGATGTACTCGCTGCCTTCCTCATCGACCAGCGTCGAACCCCTGGCCTGGCTGAAGATCACGGGAAACGACCGGATATAGCCTCGTACTTCCGACTCCATCCGGTCAAAGATTTTCAAGTCCATGTGATTAATCCTCCCTTTCATCTCATAAGTTGACAGACGGCCAGATCCCTTCCGCATGCGCGCCGGGCGCATCCGGATGCGTCAAAGCCATCCCGGTTTTCGACAGAACCGCGTTGCCGCCTAGGGGGCGGGCAGGGTGAACGGGCCTATCCTCAACAACATCTCGTCGTCATGGTCCGCGCCGCCGAAAAGCTGCCGATCGAAGAACGGCTGCTCGGAGACGTGGGCGCCCAGCTCGCTGGCCAGGCCGGCGAACGTGCGGCGCGAGGCCTGGTTGTCAGGCGCCACCGTGGTTTCAAGATGACGAACATGCACGAGCCCCTCGCGTTGCAAGAGCGCCCGGAGCATGGCGCGGCCTAACCGTTGGCCGCGTGCGCGGGTGTGCACGGCGACCTGCCAGACGAACAACACGTCGGGCCTGTCGGCAAGCACGTAAGCGGAGATAAATCCATCGATGCGTCCACCGGCGCTTTCGGCCAGGACGCAGGTGCCGCGGTTGTGCTCGCACAGGAGCAGGTACGCGTACAGGGAATTGAGGTCGAGTGGCGGGCACTCGGAAATGAGCTGGTGGATCGCGGCGCCGTCCTTGCGGCGGGGCTCACGCAACAGATGCGTTTTGCTGCCCGCCGCCGGCGCCACGGCACTTGAGGTCGTAGGGTCGTTCAGTTCGTTTGCTCTCATACAACCAATCCTGATTCGGGAGGCGCGCCACCCGTGGGCACCTCGAGGATGGGCGACGAGACGTCGCCCTGGGTTTCCGTCGCCACCCCGCTCTCTTCTTCCATGAGCGCGACGATGCGCTCGAGCGACAGGGTGATGGTGGCCTGCTCCAGCTCCGGCAACGCGTTGAGCGCGTCGGCCAGGTGCTTCTGCAGCGGCGACGGCGCCTGCTGCGCGACTTCGCGGCCGGCATCGGTGGCCGTCACGAAGACGATGCGGCGATCTTCGCGGCCGCGCTCGCGGCGGATCAGGCCCTTGTCTTCCAGGCGGTCGAGAATGCCGACGACCGTGCTGGGGCTGACGTGGATCTCGCGGCTGATCGCCGTGGCCGTCAGCGGCCCGTTTGCAATGACCGTGCGCAGGCACATCAGCTGCGGCGCGGTAATGTGGCTCACCGCGGACAGCTGGCGCGAATGCAACGCAATGGATCGCGTGATCCGGCGCAGCGCCCGCAGGATGCGCAGGTCGTATTGCTGCGCGGGGTCGGTTACGGTCTGTTTATTCATGACTGAATTAGTTCAGCTAAATTGATTTCTATACGAATGATATGGGTGACCCATCCCCGTGTCAAACCGGATTGACCCTCATTTTGTAATCATTTCCGCGCAATCCGCCGTCAAGTCGCCGGGGGCGTTCCAGGGAAACGCCGGCGTTACGATTTGCCAGAATTGTTCTACATTCCGCAAATAAAACATCTGTTTTTCTTTTTGCCGAGACGGATGTAGCATTTGTTTTATTGCTCCTTCCCTGCTGCCATGATCGCGCCTCTGCAAGACCATCTGCGCCACCTCAGCGCCACGCTGCCCGCCGAGCTGCAGCGCGCCGCCCAATGGGTGCTGGCCAACCCGGCCGAAGTGGGGCTTTGGTCGATGCGCCGGCAGGCGCAGGCGGTGGGCGTGTCGCCCGCCACCATGCTGCGGCTGGCGCGCGCCGCGGGCCACGACAGCTATGAGGCCTTCCGCGCCCCGTTCCAGCGCGCGCTGGCCGGTGCCGCCGAGGGTGGGCTGCGCGAGCGCGCGGCGCGCCTGCAAGCCTCGCACGCCCGGCAGTCCGGCGGCCGCGGGCAGGACGCGCTGACGCAATGGCAGACAGCAGCCCTGGCCTCGATCCGGCAGGTCAACGACGACGCCGCTTTGGACGCCGCCGTCGATGCCCTGCTGCGGGCCCGCCAGGTCGGCTTCCTGGGCACGCGCTCCGCTTTCGGCATCGCCTTCCAGATGCGCTATGCCTACCACCTGCTGCGCCGCAACGGCATCCTGATCGATGGCCTGGGCGGCGCGTCGGCCGAAGATGCCGACAGCCTGCAGGCGGGCGATGTGCTGGTAGTGGTGTCGCAAGCCCCCTATCCCGGCGCCACCGTGCGCCTGACGGCCCAGATCGCCGCCCGCGGTGTCACCGTGCTGGCGCTGACCGACAGCCTCGCCAGCCCGATGGCCCGGGCCGCCCGCCATGTATTGCATTTTGCCCGCCCCGCCGAGGCCGGCGCGGACGCATCGGCGCCGCGCGGCCCCGCCTCGTTCTTCCACAGCACCGCGGGCCTGCTGGGCCTGGCCGAACACCTGATCGCGCGGCTCGCGGCCCGTGGCGGCGACGAGGTGCTGCAACGACTGGCCGAGATCGAAACACGATTGCGGGACGAAGGCGCCTATTGGCAGGAGCCGCCGCCGCGGCGCGGCCGCGACCGCGCTCCGGTCCCTGATTGAACGCGCCCGCGCCCCGCGCTCACGCCAGCCCCGACATTTCACGCCCCTTGCCAACGTTCCCGCCCCGGAGTTCCTCGCCATGACCAGCACCCGAGTCCTTCATCGTTCCCTGCGCAGCACACCCCCGGTCGCGGTCCGTGGCCAGGGCGTGTGGCTCTATGACCAGCAGGGCCGCGCCTACCTGGATGGCTCCGGCGGCGCGGCGGTCTCGTGCCTGGGCCACAACCATCCCGACGTGCAGGCCGCGATGCATGCGCAGATCGACGCGCTGGCCTACGCCCACACCAGTTTCTTCACCACCGAGGTGGCCGAAAGGCTGGCGGCGACGCTGGTCGCGGACGCGCCCGCCGGCACCTCGCACGCCTACTTCGTCTCTGGCGGCTCGGAAGCCGTCGAGGCCGCGCTGAAGATGGCGCGCCAGTACTACGTCGAGATCGGCCAGCCGCAGCGCCGCCATATCGTCGCGCGGCGCCAGAGCTATCACGGCAACACGCTGGGCGCGCTGGCGGTCGGCGGCAACGCCTGGCGCCGGGCGCAGTTCGCGCCATTGCTGATCGACGTGGCCCACGTTGCGCCCTGCTACGCCTATCGCGACCGCCACGACGGCGAAACCGACGACCAGTACGCCGAACGCCTGGCGCAGGAATTGGAGCAGACCTTTCAGCGCCTCGGCCCCGACAGCGTGATGGCCTTCGTCGCCGAGCCGGTGGTGGGCGCGACCTCGGGCGCGGTGACCGCGGTGCCGGGCTACTTCCGCCGCATCCGCGAAGTCTGCGATCGCCATGGCGTGCTGTTGATCGCCGACGAGGTGATGTGCGGCATGGGCCGCACCGGCACGCTCTACGCGGTCGAGCAGGAAGGCATCACGCCCGACCTGATCACCATCGCCAAGGGCCTGGGCGGCGGCTACCAGCCGATTGGCGCGGTCATGGCGCAAGAGCGCATCGTGCAGGCGATGCAGCAAGGCAGCGGCTTCTTCCAGCACGGCCACACCTACCTGGGCCACGCCACCGCGTGCGCGGCCTCGCTGGCGGTACAGGAGGTGATCAAGCGCGACCATCTGCTGGCGCGCGTGCGCACCCAGGGCGACGGCTTGCGCCAGCGCTTGCAGCAAGCCCTGGGCGAGCACCCGCACGTCGGCGACATCCGCGGCCGCGGCCTGTTCATGGGCGTGGAGCTGGTGCGCGACCGCGCCAGCAAGGCGACCTTCGATCCGGCGCTGTCGCTGCATGCGCGCATCAAGCGCGAAGCCATGGCGCGCGGCCTGATGGTCTATCCGATGGGCGGCACCATCGACGGCCGCCACGGCGACCACGTGCTGCTGGCCCCGCCCTTCATCATCTCCGACGACGAACTGGACCAACTGACCGAGCGCCTGGCGGGCGCCATCGACGCCGCCATCGCTGGCGGCGGCGCCTGACCCCGCGCTAGCTTCCCTGTTCCGCCGCCACGCGGCGCCAGGCGGGCCAGGCGCCGATGGTCAGCGCGCGCAGCAACCACTCGACCGGGCCGTAGGCATGGCGGCGCAGCCACCATGCCGACAGCGGCAACTGCGCCACGAAGATGGCCACCGCGATCAGCACCCCCGCCCCGGGCGAAACACTGCCCGACAGCCGCAGCCCCCACGCCTTGAAGATCAAGGCGCAAAGCAACGATTGCATCAGGTAATTGGTCAGCGCCATGCGGCCCGCCGGCGCCAGGCAGCGCGCCAGCCAGGCTCCCGGCCGCGTGCGCATCGCCAGCAGGAAGGCGGCGGCGTATGACATGCTCAGCAACGGCGCGGTGAACAGATCCACCGCCAGGCCCGGCGTCTCCCACAGGGCGCTCATCGCAGGCAGCGCGCTGGTCGCATAGGCGGCGGATCCCGCCAGTCCGGGCAAGGCCCCCAGCGCGCACAGCAGCCACAGCACGCGCGGCTGCCGCCATGGATCGGCCAGCGCCTGCCGGCGCCCCAGGGCATATCCGACCAGGAACATCGCGAAAACGAAGGGGCCCTGCACCAGCAGGATGACACCCCAGATACTGGAGGTCAGTTCGTACCAGTGCCGCGCGATAGTGGTGCCGATGGTACCGCGGTAGGCCACCAGCGCCGCCTGCGCGTCGGCCACGTACGCGGCGGCGCCAGAACGGCTCAGGGCTTCGGTGCCGGCGGGGTCCAGCAGACTAAGGCCGGCCAATAGCGCCCAGGCCAGCGACACCAGCCCGATCAGCCACAACGCCAGGCGCAAGGCACGGCCCGGCGCCATGCCGCGAACGGCCATCAGGGCGAGCCCCAGCAGCGCGTAGGTCAACAGGATGTCGCCCTGGTAGAACAGCACGGCGTGCGCCAGGCCCAACGCCGCCAGCCCTGCCAGGCGGCGCAGGAAACGCGGCGCGAAGGCCGCGCCGCCGCGCTCGGCGGCGGCCATCTGCAAGGTGAAGCTATAGCCGAACAGGAACGAGAACAGCAGGTAGAACTTGGTCTCGAACAGCCACGCCACCAGCCACCGCACGGCCAGGTCCGCCCGGCTCGAAAACGCCGGATCGGCGATGCCATTGGCATAGAACGGCGAGGCGAATACGCCGATGTTGACGACCAGGATGCCGAGCAAGGCGAAGCCGCGCAACGCGTCGACCTGCGCCAGCCGCGGCGGCGCCATCGCGACACCGTTTGCGCCGCCGGTGGCGTCATTGGCGATGCTGCCGTGGGCGGCGCTCATGGCCGCTCTCCCGCCGCGCCGGGCGCCGGCGGCAGGCACCCCTGCAACGCCGCGTCAAGCAAGCGGCCGCCCGCCGCCGCGTCGAATTGCGGATCGACCACGGACCGGCTGTAGATCCCATCCAACAGCAGCAACAGCATGTCGGCCATTTCCGACACCGGCCGCGGCATGGCGGTTTGCGGCAGGTTGCGCCACACGGCCGCCAGCAGCGCCGAAAGCGACGCCTTGCGTTCGTTCTCGTTGGCCATGACCAGCGCGTGCACCCGAGGATTGCGCACCGCCTCCGCCAGGATCTCCATGCCCAGGCGGGCAAAGCCCGGATCACGGTACTGCGCCAGGTTCTCGTCGATCCAGCCGATCAAGGCGGCACGCGCATCGGCCGCCGGAGGATCCGCCTGCCGGCGTTCGCGCAATGTGTCGGTATCCGAGGCGATCAGCGCCTCGATGATCTCGGCCTTGCTGGCGTAGTAGTGGAACAGGTTGCCGGGACTCATCCCGGCGCGTGCGCAGATCTGCGCGGTCGAGGTGGCGTGGAAACCATTTTCGGCGAAGCACTCGGCGGCCGCGGCCAGTATCTGGCGGCGCCGCTCCAGTTGCCGGGCGGGATCGATCTTGCGCATGCGGCTGACGGAGGATTAATTAATAGACTGATTGATCTATCTATTAAATATCACGCCACGGGCGACGGTCAAGCCAAGGGATGAAAAAACGGCGGACCCGAGGGTCCGCCGTTGATGGCCGCGTCGCCCGCCGGCAGGTCAGCCCAGCACCGGCGACAGCAGCGGCTGCTTGGGCCGCACGTCCAGCGCCCGCCCCTTGCGGGCGCGCTTGCCGACGTACACGGCCAGCGCCGCGCCCGCCAGGATGTCCTCGGTGTGCTTGTTGCGGTAGATGCCCGCCGCGCGCAGGCCGAGCGCGCCGATCGGCACGGTCTGGTCCAGCTTGTCGGCGCCGTCCAGCCCCATCAGGATGGTGCCGCGCCCGCCGCCGGACAGCGACTTGACTTCATCCAGCCCGAACACCAGGAACTTGCCCTTCTGCGACAGCAGCGCCAGCTGCGTGGCGCCCTCGAACAGCGGCACCGGACGCAGCAGTTCGTCGCCCGCCTCCAGCGTGATGAACTGCTTGCCCGCGCGCTGGCGGCTGGTCATGTCCGACAGCTTGGCGGCAAAGCCATAGCCGCCGCGCGTGGCCAGCAGCCAGCGGCTGTCGGCCGCCGCCGCGATGGTGTGGACGATGCGGGTGCCGCTTTCCAGGTCGATCATGGTGGTGACCGGCTGGCCATCGCCGCGCGCCGAAGGCAGCCCGGCCACCGGCACCGAGTAGACACGGCCGTTGTCGCCCATGGCGATCAGCGTGTCGGTGGTGCGGCATTCAAAGGCGCCATAGAGATCGTCGCCCTGCTTGAAGCCGAACTGCGAGGCATCGTGGCCGTGGCCCTGGCGGGCGCGCAGCCAGCCCTTCTGCGACACGATCACGGTGACCGGTTCGTCCAGCACCTTGGTTTCGAGCACGGCGCGCTCGGCGGTCTCGATCAGGGTGCGGCGGTCGTCGCCATATTGCTTGGCGTCGGCCTCGATTTCCTTGATGAGCAAGCGCTTGAGGGTGTTGGGATTGTCCAGCAGTTCCTGCAGCGCGACCTGCTCCTTGCGCTTGTCCTCGAGCTCCTGCTCGATCTTGAAGCCTTCCAGGCGCGCCAGCTGGCGCAGGCGCATTTCCAGGATGTCCTCGGCCTGCCGGTCGGACAGGTTGAAGCGCTCCATCAATGCCGCCCGCGGCTCGTCCGATTCGCGGATGGTCTGGATCACTTCGTCCACGTTCAGGTAGACCACCATGCGGCCTTCCAGCACGTGGATGCGGTCGATGACCTTGTCCAGACGGAAGCGGGTGCGGCGCAGCACGGTATTGGTGCGGAACGCCAGCCATTCGGCCAGGATGTCGCGCAGGCCCTTCTGGCGCGGACGGCCGTCGGTGCCAATGCAGACCAGGTTGACCGAGGCGCTGCTTTCCATGCTGGTCTGCGCCAGCAGGGTGTTGACGAACTCGTCGCGGTCGACGCGCGAGGTCTTGGGTTCGAACACCAGGCGCACGGCGGCGTCCTTGCCGGATTCGTCGCGCACCGCGTCCAGCAGGTTCAGCATCACGGCCTTGGCCTGCGTCTGCTCGGGCGTCAGGCTCTTCTTGCCGCTCTTGACCTTGGGATTGGTGATTTCCTCGATTTCTTCGAGCACCTTCTGGCACGAGGTGCCGGGCGGCAGCTCGGTGACCACCAACTGCCACTGGCCGCGCGCCATTTCCTCGAACTGCCAGCGCGCCCGCACCTTGAGCGAGCCGCGCCCGCCGGCGTAGATCTGGGCGATGTCGGCGGCCGGCGTGATGATCTGGCCGCCGCCAGCGAAGTCCGGGCCGGGGATCATGCCGAACAGCTCGGCGTCCGGCAGTTGCGGCTGCTTGATCAGCGCCACGCAGGCCTGCGCCACTTCGCGCAGGTTGTGCGGCGGGATTTCGGTGGCCATGCCGACCGCGATGCCGGAAGCGCCGTTCAGCAACATCACCGGCAGGCGCGCCGGCAGCATCTGCGGCTCTTGCTGGCTGCCGTCGTAGTTGGGCACGAAATCGACCGTGCCCTCGTCCAGTTCGTCCAGCAGCAGCTTGGCGATCGGCGTCAGGCGCGCTTCCGTGTAGCGCATCGCCGCGGCGTTGTCGCCGTCGCGCGAACCGAAGTTGCCCTGGCCGTCGATCAGCGGATAGCGCAGGGAGAAGTCCTGCGCCATGCGCACCATGGCGTCATAGGCCGCCTGGTCGCCGTGCGGGTGGTATTTGCCCAGCACGTCGCCGACGACGCGCGCGGACTTGACCGGCTTGGCGCCGGCCGCAAGGCCCATGGCCTGCATGGCGAACAGGATACGGCGCTGCACGGGCTTCTGCCCGTCGCCGACGTCGGGCAGGGCCCGGCCCCGCACCACGGACACTGCATAGTCCAGATAGGCCTGTTCGGCATAGCGCGCCAGGGTGATGGCGGCGTCGCCGCCCTCGTCGGGCGCGGCGTCGAACAAACCTTGTTGATTGCTGTCGGTCATGATGGTTTCAGGTAGACAAATTCATTGAAACGGCGTCATTGGGAACGCGCGGCGCCCAGCAGCTGGGAGTCGGCCACGTGCTCGCGCAATTGGGCCCGCACCGCGTCCAGCGTGGCGGCGTCCTGCCCGCGCTTGGGAATGATCACGCCCTGCAGCGTCCCCAGGATGACATACAGATGCTGCGGCGTTTCCTCGACCCGCCGCACGTCGACCCAGTCGATGCGCCCCGAGGCGTCGGCGATGCTGTCCTCGATGCCGTCGGCGCCGAAGACCAGCTGGTGACGTCCCAGGAACATCCCGTCCGGCCGCTTGGCCAGCATGCGGCGCGTGTTCATGCGCACCAGTCCCGGCAGCACGAACTCGTAGGCCAGCGCCAGCAGCGCCAGGATGCCCAGGCCGACCGCCAGCCCCTCGAAGTACACCGGCAGCAGCAGGCCCCAGTTCGGGCCATGCCCGTCCCAGGTCTGCCAGACCAGGTAGCCCAGCAGGACCACGACCATCAACACCGCGAAACGCAGGTGCGACAGGTAGCGACGGCGGCGCAATTCGGGCCGCTTGTACACATAGGCCGCGAATTCGGCGTAGTCGTCGGCGGTCAGGTCGACCGCCATGGCGGCGGACAGCGGCGGGGACGAGGGCAACGACATCAGATGTCCAGCTCCGCCAGGTTGCCCTTCTCTTCGATCCAGGCGCGGCGCTGCGAGGACTCGCCCTTGCCCATCAGCATGTCGAACATGCGGGTGGTGTCTTCGGGGGTCTGGTCGCCATAGCCCACCGGCAGCAGCCGGCGCGTGTCCGGATTCATGGTGGTTTCCCACAGCTGCTCGGGATTCATTTCGCCCAGGCCCTTGAAGCGGCTGACCGCCCAGCTGCTTTCACGCGAGCCTTCCTTGCGCAGCTTGTCCTGCGCGGCTTCCAGCTCGCCTTCGTCAAGGCAGTAGATCTTGCGCGCCGGGCGCTTGCCCTGCGCCGGCACGTCCAGGCGGAACAGGGGCGGCTTGGCGACGTAGACGTGGCCGGCCTCGACCAGCTTGGGAAAGTGCTTGTAGAACAGCGTCAGCAGCAGCACCTGGATGTGCGAACCGTCGACGTCGGCATCGGACAGGATGCAGATGCGGCCGTAGCGCAGCCCCGACAGGTCGGGGGTGTCGCCCGGGCCGTGCGGATCGACGCCGATGGCGACCGAGATGTCGTGGATTTCGTTGTTGGCGAACAGGCGGTCGCGGTCGACTTCCCAGGAATTGAGCACTTTGCCGCGCAGCGGCAGGATGGCCTGGAATTCCTTGTCGCGGCCCATCTTGGCCGAGCCGCCGGCCGAATCGCCCTCGACCAGGAAAACCTCGGTGCGGGTGGCATCGCTGGATTCGCAGTCGGTCAGCTTGCCGGGCAGCACCGCCACGCCGGAACTCTTGCGCTTTTCGACCTTCTGCGCCGAACGCTGGCGCGCCTGCGCCTGGCGGATGGC
The DNA here is from genome assembly GCF_003184165.1 of Achromobacter sp. RW408. Taxonomy (NCBI): domain Bacteria; kingdom Pseudomonadati; phylum Pseudomonadota; class Betaproteobacteria; order Burkholderiales; family Alcaligenaceae; genus Achromobacter; species Achromobacter sp. RW408. Next base: position 635,040 of record NZ_QHHO01000049.1, on the reverse strand, counting down.
GAGTTCGGCCAGCTTCTTGCCGTATTCGACATTGCTGTGCAGCCACAGGTCGAGCGCGCTCTTGGCGAACCCGCCCACCAGGCGCACGGCGTCGCGGCTGTTCAGGCGTTCCTTGATCTGGCCCTGGAATTGCGGGTCCAGCACCTTGGCAGACAGCACGAAACTGGCGCGCGCGAACACGTCCTCGGGCAGCAGCTTGACGCCCTTGGGCAGCAGGCTGTGCAGCTCGGCAAAGCCCTTGACCGCGCCGAACAGGCCTTCGCGCAGGCCCGACTCGTGGGTGCCGCCGGCCGGCGTCGGGATCAGGTTGACGTACGACTCGCGCACCGCGTTGCCGTCTTCGGTCCAGGCCACCACCCATTGGGCGCCCTCGCCTTCGGCGAAGGTTTCGTGGTCGGCGCCGGCGTACTGCTGGCCCTCGAAGAACGGCACCATCAGCTCGGCGCCCGCCAGCGCCTCGGACAGGTAGCCGCGCAGGCCGTCCTGGTACTGCCAGGTCTTGGTGTCGCCGGTCTTTTCGTTGACCAACGAGACCTTCACGCCCGGCAGCAGCACGGCCTTGCTGCGCAGCAGGTGGGTCAGCTCGCCCAGCGGGATATTGGGGCTGTCGAAATATTTGGCGTCGGGCCAGACCCGCACGCGGGTGCCGGATTTCTTGCGGCCGCCTTGGTCGTAGGGCGCCAGCGGTTCGGCGACGTCGCCGCCCTTGAACACCAGCCGGTTGACGGCGCCATCGCGCCACACCACCACTTCGAGGCGGGTGGCCAGGGCGTTGGTGACGGACACGCCGACGCCGTGCAGGCCGCCGGAAAAGGCGTAGGCGCCGCCGCCAGCCTTGTCGAACTTGCCGCCCGCGTGCAGCCGGGTGAAGACCAGCTCGACCACGGGGGCGTTTTCCTCGGGGTGCAGGCCGACCGGAATGCCGCGGCCGTCGTCCTCGACGGAGACGCTGCCATCGATGTGCAGCGTAACCAGGATCTGCTTGCCGTGGCCGGCCAGGGCCTCGTCCGCGGCGTTGTCTATGACTTCCTGCACGATGTGCAGGGGGTTTTCGGTGCGGGTGTACATGCCCGGGCGCTGCCGCACGGGCTCCAGCCCTTTCAGGACGCGGATGGACGCCTCGTTGTAACGTGGAGTGGCCAAGTTATCCCCAACATCTGTGGAAAAAAACCGACATTTTACGGATAAGCCCAGATTCTGCGCGGCTCCGGGTGGGATGCGCACGACCTGACCAGCTCCGAATTCGGTAGGATGACGATAGAGACACAGCCAGCGGATCCGGGTTCAATGCGCCGGATCGCGATAACTGCGCCGCGATATCCTACACAAAAGCGGCGAATACTGTTGTTATAAACAGTGGTATGCCTGTTGTTATTGACAGTGGTATGCTTTAATCCATTCCACAAACAAGAACAACGGCAAGGCGCGTCCCTTTTTACGCGCCTTTTGCTGCCGAACCGAGAAACACCATCATGAGCGACCAAATCAAGAACGTCAGTGACGCCAGCTTCGATGCCGATGTGTTGAAATCCGGCCAGCCGGTGCTGGTGGACTACTGGGCTGCCTGGTGTGGCCCCTGCAAGATGATCGCCCCGATCCTGGAAGAAGTCGCCACCGAATACGCCGGTCGCCTGACGATCGCCAAGCTCAACGTGGACGAGAACCAGGGCACCGCCGCCAAGTACGGCATCCGTGGCATCCCCACCCTCATGCTCTTTAAAGACGGCCAGGCTGCCGCCACCAAGGTTGGCGCGCTGTCGAAGTCGCAACTTACGGCATTCCTGGACGGCGCGTTGTAAACTGCGTGCTGTGAACGAACGCGCCGCCCTGGGGGCGGCGCGCATTCAATACCGCGCGAGCCCGTCCGTGGCGCGCCGCCAGAACCCTCCTTTACTTTTCCCCCAACACTCACCGCGATGCACCTCAACGAACTGAAGGCGCTGCATGTCTCGCAGCTGCTGGAAATGGCCGCTGGCCTGGAAATCGAGAACGCCAACCGCCTGCGCAAGCAGGAGCTGATGTTCGCCATCATGAAACGGCGCGCCAAGCAGGGCGAGCAGATCTTTGGCGACGGCGTGCTGGAAGTCCTGCCCGATGGCTTTGGTTTCCTGCGCTCGCCCGAGACCTCGTATCTGGCCAGCACGGACGATATCTACATCTCGCCGTCCCAGATCCGCCGCTTCAACCTGCACACCGGCGACTCGATCGAAGGCGAAGTGCGCACGCCCAAGGATGGCGAACGCTACTTCGCGCTGGTCAAGGTGGACAAGGTCAACGGCGTGGCGCCCGAGGCGATCAAGCATCGCATCATGTTCGAGAACCTGACGCCGCTGCATCCGAACCAGCCGCTGCGCTTGGAACGCGACATCAAGAGCGAGGAAAACCTCACCGGCCGCATCCTCGACGTCTTCGCCCCCATCGGCAAGGGCCAGCGCGGCCTGATCGTCGCCAGCCCCAAGTCCGGCAAGACGGTGATGATGCAGCACATCGCGCACGCCATCACCACCAACTACCCCGACGCGGTCATGATCGTCCTGCTGGTGGACGAGCGCCCCGAGGAAGTGACCGAAATGCAGCGCACCGTGCGCGGCGAAGTGGTCGCCTCGACCTTCGATGAGCCCGCCACCCGCCACGTGCAGGTCGCCGAAATGGTCATCGAAAAGGCCAAGCGCCTGGTCGAAATGAAGAAGGACGTGGTGATCCTGCTGGACTCGATCACCCGCCTGGCCCGCGCCTACAACACCGTGGTGCCGGCTTCCGGCAAGGTGCTGACCGGCGGTGTCGACGCCAACGCCCTGCAACGTCCCAAGCGCTTCTTCGGCGCCGCGCGCAACCTCGAGGAAGGCGGCTCGCTGACCATCCTGGGCACCGCGCTGATCGAGACCGGCAGCCGCATGGACGAAGTCATCTACGAAGAATTCAAGGGCACCGGCAACTCCGAAGTGCACCTGGAGCGTCGCCTGGCGGAAAAGCGCGTCTACCCGTCCATCAACCTGAACAAGTCGGGCACCCGCCGCGAAGAACTGCTGATCGCGCCGGACCTGCTGCAGAAGGTCTGGGTGCTGCGCAAGTTCATCCACGACATGGACGAAGTCCAGTCCATGGAATTCATCCTGGACAAGATGCGCGCCACCAAGACCAACGCCGAATTCTTCGACATGATGAAGAAGAAATAAGCCGTCGCCGCCCGCATGCCGGGCGCACGCATCGATTTGGCGAGGATTGCCCCACGGCGGTCCTCGCCAAATGCTTTTTGGGGGTCTGTATCGCCATGCCAGCGATCGCTGGGGCAGCCGGATCAGTGCTCGATGAACTCTTCCAGGCTGCGTGGCTTGGGCGTCTGCTTGGGCGCCGGCTTGCCCGACGCGTCGATCGGGTCGATCTTGGGATCGTCCCAGCTGCCGGTCACGGCGTATTCCATGGTCATGGCGCGGGCCAGCGGCTGCTTGAGCACCCATTGGGTCACGAAGGCGCCCAGGCCGATCAGCGGATTGACCGCCAGCGCCGTCACCATGGCTGCGCCACTGGCGTCGAGATTGGGGATCACGACCGCTTTCAGATCCCAACGCTCCTGCACGATGTTGACGCCCCCCGCCAGCACGATGGCCGCGACCGGGCCATTGATCTTGTAGCCCTCGGTATTCAGCGAACCATCGGCCAGCTTGATCTGGCCGCGCACGGTATCGAAAGGAAAGCCGTCGCGCAGCAGGTTGGTCGGATTCACGTCAAGCCGGGCCAGGCGCTGCAGCGACTGCAGTGACAGCAGCTCCAGCAGGCGCGCCGTACGCGAATTCACGTGCATGAAGCGGCCCTTGTCCAGGCTGATCTCGGCGTCGCCCACCAGGTCGGCGATGTCATGGGTCCATGGCAGGTTGCGCCAGGTCGCCTTGCCCTTGATGCTGCCGGTCCCGCCGGACACGACCCGGTCAAAGCCGATACGATCCATGAAGCTGCCGACGTTCTCGAACTTGGCGGTGGCGTCCACCGTCAAGCCACGCTCCGGGCCTTCGAGGCGCCAGGCACCGGTCGCATTCAAGGCCGCGGCGTCATTGGTGATCGACAGTTTATCCAGGCGCCACTGGCGACCACGCTCCAGATTCGTGCCCAGCACCTGCAATTCGCCCAGGTTCTTGCCATAGAGGCGGAATTCCTTGGCCTGCAGGTCGATGGCGGGAATGTCCGACAGGTCGTTGCCGGAGGAAAGCGCCTTGTCGGCCTCGTTGGTGTCGTCGGCGCCGCCCAGCGCAAGATACTTGAAACGGGCGGTGATCTGGCCGGCGATCGCGCCGGACGCTTCGCGCCATGACAGCGAACCGGCTGCCTGGCGCGACTGGATGTCCACGCGCCATTGGGCCGGCGCCGGACGGGTGGCGTACAGGGTCAGGTCGTTCAGCGTGTAGCCGCTGGCGCGCAGCAGGCCCGCGCTCAGGCTGACGCGCTCGGCAACCGGCAGCAGCGGCCGGGCCGCCGCGCGCCCCTTGGCTGGCGGCGGGTTGAAGCCGTTGGACACGGCTTCCCAGGCGTCCATGTCCAGTTCCGGCAGGCTGGCGTTCAGGCTCAAGCCGCGTTCGGGCAGGCTGGCGGGACGCTCGATCCCGAGCGCGCCGCGGGTGAAGTATGACGGCGAGGCATCGGCCGGATCACGTTCGAAAAGCGCATTGAGATTGTCGCCCAGGCTGGCGGTGAGCCAGCGCCTGCCCTTGGCTCCCGGATCCTGCGCGGCCCCCCATTGCAACTTCAGGGGCCGGGCCAGCGACGCCGGCTTGCCCACGGGTGCCGGCATATCGATCGCCAGGCCGGTCAGATCGGACTCCACCGACAACTCGACCGAACCGCCGCGCTGGTAGCCGATCCGGCCCTTGTAGGCGGTCTTCCCGGTAAAACGGCCCATCGACGGCGTATTGCTGATCTGCGTCAGCCCGGATCCCGCCAGCACGCCCTCGAAACGCAAGGCATCGGTCGGTTGCGCCAGGCTGCCGCTGAGCTTGACCGGCCCGCCCAGGAACTGGGCGCGGATCTCTTTGGTGCGCACGCCCTTCTCCGAAAAATCCAGGTCGCCATGCATCTGGCTGAGCAAGGGCATTTCCGGCATGAAGGTGAAGGTGTTGTCGGCGAACTGGATCTTGCCTTCCACCTGCGTGTCGTCGGTGTTCATCAACGGCACTTTCAACTTGAGCGGCATGCGCCAGGTGCCAGTGCCGCGCGCCTCGTCCAGCGCGCCGTCCAGCAACTGGCCCAGCGGCGAGCTTTCCGAGAGCGCCAGGTAGGCCGGCACCGGACCGCTGGTTTCACCATTGACGGTCAATTGCGCATTGTGTTCCATGTCGGGAATGGAGGCGGTCACCGCGCCCAGCGTCACGGTCTGGCCTGGGCCGGTATGCGCCAGCGCGCCGCCCGGACTGTCGAGCACCAGCCCAACCTTGTCGATGCGGAAGCTGCCCGACAGGTTCTCCAGCATCGGCCAGCCCTTGCGGTGAGGGCGCGCCGGCGCGTAGTCGACCTTGGCGCCGGAATAGGCGCCGGCGATGACGAACTCGCCGCTCGATCCGGCCGCCCCGAAGGGAAATTCGTCCAGGTCGCCCTTGAGCACAATCGACGCCGACTCCATCTGGCCGGCCGGCAATCCGGTCGCGAGCCATTCGCGCGCGTCCGCGTTCACCTCCAGCGGCAGATAACGATGGATCGCGTTCATGGCGCCGCGCACCAGCGTGCCGCGCATGTCGACGCTACCCGCCGCGCTCTTGCCTTCCCTGCGCCACTGCCCCTGCAGGCGCACATCCAGATCGTCATTGGCGATCCGCAGTTGGGCCACGTCGATGAACCAGTCGTGTTCGCTGGTTCCCTTGATGCGGGCGTCCAGCGCCACCTCGTCGGCTCCCAGCTCGGGTTGTTCGAATATGCCCGGCAGCGCCACGCGCAATTGCTCGGCATGGCCAATGACCGAGAGGTTGGCCGCGCCGGAACTGCGGGCCAGCGGCACCCGCTCGCCGTCGATGAAATCGCCCGGCACGCCCTCGATGCGGACTTGCGCATAGCCGGCGCGCACCGCGGTCGCACCAGGCGCCGCCGACCAGTCCACCCCGCGCGTGGCCACGTCGGCCGTGAGCGTGGTGAACTTGCCATGATCGAGCTGCAGCCAGGCGCGGGTGCTGATGCGTCCCTTGATCGGCGGGGGCGACAGCCAGGGCGCCCAGGCCAGGGGTTCGGCGTCATCCAGCGCGGCGTAGAGCTGCCCGCTCCAGTTGGCCGGGCTGGCGGCATTGGCCGAGAACAGGCTGCGATTGAATTCTCCGCGCAGGTCCACTTTGCGCGCCAACACCGGATCGCCGTCGGCGCGCAGCACGAAGCGATGCGACAAGCTGCCATTGCGCACCAGCAGATCGACATTGTTCAGCACCAGATCCGGCGCCTGGCGCAATTCGTCCTGCCAGCGGATCCGGGCGCCACGGATCTGCACCTCGCGCTGCCCGGTCAGCCAGCGCAGCGCCGGATGATTCAGGTCCGACTGGTGATCGCTGGCATTCAGGTCGATGCCCTGCCCCGCCACCCACAGGCGGTTGGCGGCGTCGCGGCGCAAGGTGAGGTCCGGCTGCTCCACCCGCAGGCGCAGCAACGTGGGCGACAGGGTGAACAGGCTGCGCCAGGCCAGCACCGCCGACACCGAAGGCAGGCTCAGGACCGGCTCCGGCACGTCGTCATAGACTTGCACCGAGCTGAGTTCGAGCTTGGGGTTCAGGCCCTGCCAATCCGCCCGGATGGCCCCGATCGCGACGCGTGCGCCCAGCGCCTGGCTGGCGTAGGCTTCGATCTGGGGGCGCCATTGGTCCACGCGCGGCAAGACCCAATAGCGCACGCCCAGGAGCCCGATGGCCACGACGCCGTACACGGTCAGCGCCACCCAGAACAGGCAGCAGAACACTTTCTTTGAAACAGACACGGATCGGTGGGCAGGAGAATAGTCTTGCGGT
>NZ_QHHO01000049.1:619923-628062 GCF_003184165.1 Achromobacter sp. RW408 | reverse complement strand
GCCAGCCAGCCGGGAGCCCCCGGACAACCCACGGCCGCCCCCGCTGCCGGACAGGCGGCAGCGCCCGCGCCTGCCCCCACCACCGCGGCGGCACTGGCCGCGGCTGCCGCGGCCAGTGCCGACCCCGCCGCCGAGACACCGTCCACCAACCGGCCCGCGCGCCCAGCCGGAGCGGGCGAAGGCGCCACCGGCGCCAGGAACGCCGAAGCCACGACCCACGCCACCCTGGCTCCTGGCGCGCCGTCGGCCAAGATCCTGGGCCAGGCGTTACGCGCCGCGTTGCAGACTAGCGGCCTGTTCTACGAATCGCACCTGACCGACCTGGTCTTTGGCCGCAGCAACCCGTCCCAGCTGCAGCAGGAACCCCAGGCCCGGCTGACTCGCAGCGGAGTCCCCACGGACGCGGATACCGCGCGTCCGCGCGCCGAGTCCCAGGCCGGCGGCGGCCGCGCCGGCGACGCCAACGCGGCGCCCGGCAACACCAATGCCCCGGCGCCCGGCACGCCGGTCAGCGGCATCCACCAGGACCTCACCCTGCTGGTGCGCCAGCAACTGGACGTGCTCGCCAACCAGGCCCTGACCTGGCAAGGCGAGGCCTGGCCCGGCACGCCGATGGAATGGGAGGTGGAACGCGACCCCTACGGCGGCGATCCGGAATCGGCGGTGTCCACCTGGGCAACCCGCCTGAAACTCGATCTGCCGCGGCTGGGCCTGGTGGACGCGCGCTTGAACCTGGCCGGCGACCAGATCGTGCTGCAACTGGTCGCGCCCCATAGCGCCGCCGAAATCAACGACTCCTCGGACCAGCTGCGCTCACGCCTGCTGGCTGCCGGCCTCACGCTCAGCCACCTGGTGGTGAACGTGGTGGACCCGCGTCCCGTCATACCCGCGGATATCTGATGCGCACCGCTCCGCCCCCCGAACAGGGCCCCAACGCCAACCGCAACGCCGCGGTCGCCATCTCGTATGACGACAAGGACGCAGCCCCGCGGGTGGTGGCCAAGGGCTACGGCCAGCTGGCCGACACCATCGTGCGCGCCGCCGAAGAGAACGGGCTGTACGTGCACGAATCGCGTGAACTCGTCGGCCTGCTGATGCAGGTGGACCTGGACGCGCATATTCCTCCCCAACTCTACGTGGCGGTGGCAGAATTGCTGGCCTGGCTCTATCGCCTCGAATCGCGCGAACTCCCCGAGGCCGCGCCGCCCGCCCCCACTCTCTAAGGACAAGCACCGTGTTGGACGCCAGCGATCCGGAATTCCTGCTCACCCGGCCGGAAGACATGCGCGCCGCCCTCTTCGAACTGACGCACCCCGACAGCCACATCCTGGTGCGCGACGCCGCGGACCGCGAAATGGCCGTGCTGGTGCTGGGGGCGGACAAGCAGACGCGGCAGTTCTTCTGGCGTCCGCGCGACTATGCCGGCGCCGATTTCGAGCAGTCGGACAGCATGGGCCTGCTGAGCGGCACCACCTTCCATTTCAACGCCACCGCCTATGGCGGCGTACAGATCCGCTTCCGGGTCGCGCGCCCGGAGGTCATCCACTTCGATGACGGCAGCGCGGCGCTGATGTCGCCCTTCCCCGACCGCCTGGCGCGCATCCAGCGCCGCAAGATGTTCCGGGCCTCGCTGGTCTCCAGCGCCAGCCGCTGCCACGCCTCGTGGCGTCCGGCGCCCGCCGCGAAACCCATCAGTTTCTCGGTGCGCGACATTTCGGTGGATGGCGTCGGCCTGCGGGTGGAACTGGCGGTGCCGACGTTGCCGCAACGCGGCGCGGTACTCGAGGACGTGCAGCTCGACTTTGGCGAGCTGGGCAAGCTCAACGCGAACCTGGAAGTGCGCAATGTGTATCCGGTGTCGGGCCAACCCATGATCCAGGCCGCCAGTCCGGACGAACCCGCGCCAACGCATGTGTCGCTGACCGGCGAGCCGCCCCTGAGCCATGTGGGCGCGGTGTTCCTGAACCTGGATGCGCGGCAGGAAAACTGGCTGCAGCAGGTGGTCTGGCGCCTGGAGAAAAACGCCCGATAGGCGCGCTGCGAGCAGGAGCGCCGCCGGACGGTTGCTTGTGCCGGAACGGCTGAAGATGCGGCGGATCCAACGCCGCTGGCGGATCCGCTTGGCGGGGCTGCGGCATGATCCGCCGCCCCGCTGTCCTGCCCGTGGTTACACGGCCATCGACGAGATTTCCTTATAGGCCGCAACCAGCTTGTTGCGCACCTGCACGGCCGTCTGGAAGCCGATGCTGGCCTTCTGCAGGTCGATCATGACATCGTTGAGCGAAACGTCGGGCGCGCCCAGTTCGAAGGCCTTGGCCTGCGCGGTGGCGGCGTTCTGCGCCGAGGTGACGCGGCGGATGGAACGCTGCAGTTCGGCGGCGAAACCATCGGGCTGGGCCACGGCTTCGCCCGCGGCGAGATTGCCGGTTTCCGCCTTGGTCACCGCCACGCGCATCTGCTGGAGCATGCTCTCGATGCCGGACAAGCCTGATACAGCCATTACGTTATTCCTTGCTGGTAGGACGAGGGACTACGCCCAGGATGGATGCAGCGTAACCCGGCATCGTCCGCGCCATAGCGCCTAAAAGCCGCCAAAACACCCGATATTTCCGCGAATGCGGCAAGCCCGCCGGCACGCTCCGCGAGCCGCTCCGGGGGGCCGGCGCGCCCGCTTGTCGACATAGGGGATAAGTAACGCCAAAAAACCGCTGTTTTCGACGATTGGGTTTGCTAACTCAGCAGCAATAATCCAGGCTCTCCCCAGACCAGAAGCACGTTGCATGTGTAATCTGCCCTACCCGAACATGAAGTCATTTTCCCTGCTCCGCGAAGCCAGCGGGAGCCGCCAATGAATCAGCAGGCTACCCTGAGCGCGTCGCTTCTGGCGAAGTTTCCCGTGTTGGAAAAGATACGCGCCCTGCCCAAGCCGGTGCTGCTTGGCGCGGCCGCCGCGCTGGTCGCGCTGATCGTCGCCGTGGCGATGTGGAGCAGCGAGCCCAAGTACAAGGTGCTGTTCTCGAACCTGGACGACCGCGACGGCGGCGCCATCGTGACCGCCCTGGGCACCATGAACGTGCCCTACAAGTACAACGACACCGGCACCGCCCTGCTGGTGCCGGCCGACCGCGTCTACGACGCCCGCCTGCAGCTGGCCTCGCAAGGCCTGCCGCGCGGCGGCTCGGTCGGCTTCGAACTGATGGACAACGCCCGTTTCGGCGCCAGCCAGTTCGCCGAGCAGATCAACTACCAGCGCGGCCTGGAAGGCGAGCTGGCGCGCTCGATCGAATCCATGCACACCGTGCAGCACGCCCGCGTGCATCTGGCCATGCCGCGCCAGTCGCTGTTCGTGCGTGAACGCCAGCCGCCGACCGCCTCGGTGCTGCTGAACGTCTACCCCGGCCGCAGCCTGAGCGATGCCCAGGTCTCGGCCATTTCCTGGCTGGTCGCCTCCAGCGTGCCGGAACTGACCGCCGAAAACGTCTCGATCGTCGACCAGAACGGCCGCCTGCTGTCCGCCCCCACTGGCGAAGGCCGGGGCATGGACGCCGACCAGATGCGCATGGTCCGCGAGACCGAGCAACGCACCGTCGAACGCATCCTCACCATCCTCAATCCGCTGGTCGGTCCGGGCAACGTGCACGCCCAGGCCAGCGCCGAAATGGACTTCTCGCGCCGCGAGGAAACGTCCGAGGTCTACCGCCCCAACCAGGAGCCCGGCCAGGCCGCCATCCGCAGCCAGCAGACCAGCGAATCGAACCAGCGCGGCATCAATCCCGCGCAGGGCGTGCCTGGCGCGCTGTCCAACCAGCCGCCGGCCAACGCCCAGGCGCCGATCGCCAATCCGCCGCAGACCCAACCGCCCCGTCCCGGCCAGCCGCAGCAGCAGGGCCAGCAGCAACAGCAACAGACCGCCACCGGCGCCGGCGCCCAGGGCGCCGGCGGCACCGTCAGCGATCGCCGCGACGCCACCACCAACTACGAAGTCGACCGCACCATCAGCCACATCAAGCAGCCTGTCGGCATGCTCAAGCGCCTGTCGGTGGCCGTGGTGGTCAATTACGTGCGCGACAAGGACGGCGAACCCCAGGCCTTGCCGCCCGAGGAACTGAGCAAGCTCACCAACCTGGTGCGCGAGGCGATGGGCTATTCCGAAAGCCGTGGCGATTCGCTGAACCTGGTCAACAGCCAGTTCAACGACGGCCCGCCGGCCGTGCCGATGTGGCGCGATCCGGAAATGATCTCGCTGTTCAAGACCATCCTGGCCTGGCTGGTGGGTGGCGTGCTGGCCCTGTGGCTGTACCGCAAGGTCCGCCGCTCGGTGGGCGACTACCTGTACCCGCCGGTCGATCCCGAAGTGGCCGAGGCCGAGCGCATCGAAGCCCAGCGCGAGGCCCAGGACCTGGCCCGCGCCAAGGAAACCGACCGTTACCAGGACAACCTGGAACGCGCCCGCACGATGGCGAACAAGGATCCGCGCGCCGTCGCGATGGTCCTGCGCACCTGGATGACCAAAGATGAAAAATGATTCCAAGCCCATGGACGGCATGACGCGCAGCGCCGTCCTGATGATGTCGCTGGGTGAAGACGCCGCGGCCGAGGTCTTCAAGTACCTCACCGCCCGCGAAGTCCAGCAGGTCGGCGCCGCCATGGCCAGCCTCAAGCAGGTCACCCGCAACGACGTGGCCGTGGTGCTGGAGGAATTCCGCCAGGAAGCCGACCAGTTCATGGCCGTCACGCTGGGTTCGGACGACTACATCCGCACCGTGCTGACCAAGGCGCTGGGCAGCGACCGCGCCGCCGGCCTGATCGAAGACATCCTGGAAGCCGGCGAAGGCGGCAGCGGCATCGACGCCCTGAACTGGCTCGATCCGCATACCGTGGCCGAGCTGATCGGCGACGAACACCCGCAGATCATCGCCACCATCCTGGTGCACCTGGAACGCGACCGCGCCGCCGGCGTGCTGGCGCTGCTGACCGACCGCCTGCGCAACGACGTCATGCTGCGTATCGCCACCTTCGGCGGCGTGCAGCCCGCGGCCCTGTCGGAACTGACCGAAGTGCTCAATTCCGTGCTGGCCGGCCAGGGCGCCAAGCGCAGCAAGATGGGTGGCGTGCGCACCGCGGCCGAGATTCTCAACATGATGAATTCGGCCGAAGAGGAAACCGTGGTCGCCAGCCTGCGCGAACGCGACAACGACCTGGCGCAGAAGATCATCGACGAGATGTTCGTGTTCGACAACCTGCTCGACATCGAAGACCGCGCGATCCAGCTCATCCTCAAGGAAATCGACAACGACACGCTCATGGTCGCGCTCAAGGGCGCCCAGGAAGAACTGCGCGCCAAGTTCCTGCGCAACATGTCCAGCCGCGCCGCCGAAATGCTGCGCGAGGACCTGGAAGCGCAAGGCCCGATCCGCATGTCGAAGGTCGAGACCGAGCAGAAGAAGATCCTGCAGATCGCCCGCCGCCTGGCCGAGAGCGGCCAGATCGTGCTGGGCAACTCCGGAGACGACGCGTATGTCTGAAGCGGATACCGGCCAGTCGACGCTCATCTCGCGCAGTGCCGCCTGGCGGCGCTGGCAGATGCTGTCGTTCGACGAGCCGCCGCCCGTCGAAGTCGAACCCGAGCCCGAACCCGACCCGGGCCCCGACCCGGAAGTGGTGATGGCCCAGCTGCGCGCCCAGGCCATCGCCGAAGGCCGCGAGGAAGGCTACGCGCAGGGCCATGCCGCCGGCCTGGAAGCCGGTCGCGCCGAAGGCCATGAAGCGGGCCTGGCCGCCGGCCGCGAAGCCGGCTACGCCGAGGGCCTGGCCCAGGCGCGCGAACAAGGCGCGCAGGAAGCGCAACACCTGCACGCGCTGGTGCAGGCCTGCGCCGAATCGGTCGGCTCGCTCGAAGAAAAGATGGGCCAGAGCCTGCTGACGCTGGCCCTGGACATCGCCCAGCAAGTCGTGCGCACCACCCTGGCCGAACAGCCCGAGACCGTCGCCAGCGCCGTGCGCGAAGTGCTGCACATCAATCCCACCGCCGGCGGCCAGATGCGCCTGTGGGCCAACCCCGCCGACATCGAACTGATCCGCCTGCACCTGGCCGACGAGCTCAAGGAAGGCCACTGGCGCGTGCTGGCCGACGAATCCATCGCCCGCGGCGGCTGCCGCGCCGAGACGCCGTTCGGCGACATCGACGCCACCCTGCAGACCCGCTGGCGCCGCGTCGCGGCCTCGCTGGGCCGCAACGTCAACTGGGAGGAGCCGGCGTGAGCGCCAATCCGGCCCCCGCGCAGCCCGGCCAACCGGCCGTGCCCGTGATCGACCGCTGGCAGACGCAGCTGCAGATCGGTTCGATCCGCGCCGCCTCGACCGACCCCTGGCTGGTCAGCGGCAAGATCACGCGCGCCACGGGCCTGGTGCTGCACGCCACCGGACTGCGCCTGCCCGTGGGGGCCGCTGCCCGCATCGAGATCGCGCGCGGCCACGACCACTGGGCCGATGCCGAAGTGGTCGGCTTCGACGGCCACACCCTCTACCTGATGCCGCAGGCCGACATTTCCGGCCTGCCGCCCGGCGCCCGCGTGGTGCCCGGCGAACCGCCGGTGCAGCGCCAGATCCCGCTGCCGCGCAAGGCCGAGCTGAACGGCAACGCCAAGCCGCAGCTGGGCCGCCACCTGCCGGTGGGCAACGCCCTGCTCGGCCGCGTGCTGGATGGCGCCGGCCGGCCGCTGGACGGCCTGGGCCCGCTGACCGGCGCCGAACTGGCGCCGCTCTCGGCCCAGCCGATCAATCCGCTGTCGCGCGCCCCGATCGACACCGTGCTCGACACCGGCGTGCGCGCCATCAACGGCCTGCTCACCGTCGGCCGCGGCCAGCGCATGGGCCTGTTCGCCGGCTCCGGCGTGGGCAAGAGCGTGCTGCTGGGCATGATGGCCCGTTACACCAAGGCCGACATCATCGTGGTCGGCCTGATCGGCGAACGGGGCCGCGAAGTCAAGGAATTCATCGAGCACAACCTGGGCCCGGAAGGCCTGGCGCGCTCGGTGGTGGTGGCTGCCCCGGCCGACGTCTCGGCGCTGCTGCGCCTGCAGGGCGCGGCCTACGCCACGCGCCTGGCGGAACACTTCCGCGACCAGGGCCTGGACGTGCTGCTGATCATGGATTCGCTCACCCGCTACGCCATGGCGCAACGGGAAATCGCGCTCGCCATCGGCGAGCCGCCCGCCACCAAGGGCTATCCGCCTTCGGTGTTCGCCAAGCTGCCGACCCTGGTCGAACGCGCCGGCATGGGCGCGCCCGGCCCGAACGGCAAGGCCGGCTCGATCACCGCGTTCTATACCGTGCTGGCCGAAGGCGATGACCAGCAGGACCCGATCGCCGACTCGGCCCGCGCCATCCTGGACGGCCACGTGGTGCTGTCGCGCCACCTGGCCGAAGCCGGCCACTACCCCGCCATCGACATCGAGGCGTCGATCTCGCGCGCCATGACCTCGCTGATCACGCCGCAGCAGTTCTCGGTGGTGCGCCGCTTCAAGCAGACGCTGTCGCGCTACCAGCGCAACCGCGACCTGATCGCCGTGGGCGCCTACGCCGCCGGCAATGACCCGCAGCTGGACGATGCCATCGCGCGCTACCCGCGCCTGGAAGCCTTCCTGCAACAGGATATCGGCGAAAGCGTCGGCTACGAGGATGCGGTGGAACAACTGCGCGCCAGTTTCGAATTGAGGGATACCTATGCCTAGCCAATTGCCCCTGGACATGCTGATCAACCTGGCCAAGGAAAGCACGGACGAAGCCGCGCGCCTGCTGGGCCGGCTCAGCACCGAGCGCACCAATGCCGAACGCCAGCTCGGCATGTTGCAGGACTACCGCCAGGACTACCTCGAACGCCTGCAGCAGGCCATGACGACCGGCATGTCGGCCAGCGACTGCCACAACTACCAGCGCTTCATTGGCACCCTGGACGATGCCATCGGCCAGCAGCAGAACGTGCTGCGCCAGGCCGACGAGAACCTGGCCAAGGGCCGTCTGTACTGGCAGCAGGAAAAGCGCAAGCTCAACTCGTACGACGCCCTGGCGCAGCGTGAATTGCGCGCCCAGGCCGTGGTGGAATCGCGCCGCGAGCAGCGCGCCAACGACGAATACTCC
>NZ_QHHO01000049.1:615837-619913 GCF_003184165.1 Achromobacter sp. RW408 | reverse complement strand
GGGTACGGCCGCGCCAGGTCCGCCGAAATCTCGGCCACCACGCGCTGCTGGGCGCCGGTCAGCTTGAACGGCAGCGCCTGGTACAGCCGGTCCACCAGGCCGCCCGGCTCGTCGCGCACGGGCAGCACCTCGGCCTCCTTGACCCGGCGCGCGGCGCGCGCCGCCGCCAGCGACAGCTGCTGGGCCAGCAGTTCATCGAATTTGATGCGACGCCAGGCCGGATGCACCCGGTCCAGCAGCGCCGCTTCGGATTCGCCCTGCGCCGGCGTGTGCAGCGCGCGGATCGCCGGCGCGAACGGCGGCAGGTCGTAGCGCGCCAGCGCTTGCGGCGGCAGGGTATCGGACAGGTCGGCGCGGTCGAGCGCCTGGGCGATGGCGCGCCGCAGCGTCAGCTGCGGCAGGCCCTCGGTACTGGGATAGACCGGCGTCAGGGCGGTGGGCAGCGGCGCGTCGGCATTGGTCAGGCGCGGATGCACCATCTCGCGTCCGAACAGGCCGCCGCGCACTTCGCCGCGCGCGCGCAGCCGCTTGCCGACAGTGACCTGCTTTTGCTGGCTGGGATAGAAATTCAACCAGCGCAATTGCAGTTCGCCGCTGTCGTCCGCCAAGGTGGCGGTGAGCTGGCGACGCGGCCGGTAGAGCACTTCGGATTTGGTGATCTCGCCTTCGACCTGGCCGGCGAAGCCGGGGCGCAACTGGCTGATCGGGATCACCCGGGTCTCGTCCTCGTAGCGCAGCGGCAGGTGCAGCACGAAGTCCTCGGGCAGCACCAGACCCAGGTTACGCAGCTTGCGCTCCGTATCCGTCATGGCTTTGCCGGCGCCTTTGGTATCGGCGCCGGATCGCTTGGTAGCCACGGCCGCGGCCGGCATATCGGGATGAAACCCCTGGGAAAACGCGTGGTGGTGTTACAGGACCAGGATGGCCTCGACCTCGAACTGGGCGCCCTTGGGCAGGCTGGCCACGCCCACCGTCGAACGGGCCGGGAACGGCTGCGGAATCAACTCGGCCATGATGGCGTTGGCGGCGGTGAACTTGCCCAGGTCGGTCAGGAACAGCGTCAGCTTGACCACCTGGTCCAGCGTGCCGCCGGCGGCCTCGACCACCGCGGTCATGTTGGCGAACGCCTGGCGCACCTGCGCATCGAAGTTCTCGGAGACCAGGTCGCCGGTGCCGGGTTCGAGGCCGATCTGGCCCGACAGGTAGACGGTCTTGGTGCCGCTGACGGCAACCGCTTGCGAGTAAGGGCCGACGGCGGCGGGCGCGGCGTCGGTATGGATGATTTGCTTGCTCATGGGCGGAATCCTTCTGGTGACGGATAGCTACAACTATCGGATTTTAATCGGCAATAGGGTTTTGCGAAAGGCTCATGCGAGCCCACCCGAGCCTTCCATGTTACCCACACTTCACGGCGCGCAAGGGCAATCCGTCATCGGAACGCCGCGCCGATCTCCGCCCGGCTGGCCCACAGCAGGTCGTACAGCGCCTGGGCCGCCAGCGGCAGGCTGCGCCCCTGGCGCCACACCAGGTACAGCGGCCGAAGCAGCGCCTTGCCCGCCAGCGGCACGATGCGCAGGTCCGGCCCGCCGAAATGGAACAGCGTCATCGCCGGCACCACCGCTATCCCCAGGCCGGCCCGCACCAGTCCCGTGACGGTCGCCAGGTGCTCGACCTCGAACACCGGCGGCGGCGCATCGGCGCCGAAGGCCGCGTCCAGATGCTTGCGCACGCTGCTGTTGCGCGCCAGCTGGATCACCGCGTGGCGCGCCACGTCGCGCAGCCGCACCCGCGCCATCGCCGCCAGCGGATGGTCGGCGCGGCACACCAGGAAATAGCGGTCGGCGTACAGGAACTCGCTGTCCAGGTCGCTCATGTCCGGCCGCCTCGACGCCACCGCGAAATCCACCTGGCCGTCGCGCACCATGTCCAGGCACGGATCGAGCAAGGCGTCGCGCAGGTCCACCGCGATGCCCGGATGCTGCTCGCGGAACCGCGCCAGCAGCGGCGGCAGCCAGCCCGCCGCCAGCGACGGCAGCGCGGCCAGCGCCACCCGGCCGCGGCGACGGGCCGCGTGGTCGCGCAGGTCTTCCATTACCAGGTCCATGTCGGCCAGCAGGCGGCGCGCCGAGGCATCCAGCACGCGCCCTTCGGCCGTCAGCTCCACATTGCGGGTATTGCGGTCGAACAGTCGCAGGCCGGCGCTGTCTTCCAACTGGCGGATCAACGCGCTGAAGGCCGGCTGCGTCAGGTGGCAGCGCTGGGCGGCGCGGGTGAAGTGCCTTTCGTCGGCCAGGGCCACGAAAGCGCGTAATTGCCGGGCGGATAGATTCATGGTTTTTCTGGATTAATTGATCCGATATTTCTATTTTACGGATGAGCGGGCGCTGCCTATAGTGGGCTCCGGCTTCCCCTACGCGACTTTTATGCCTTCCTCTCCCCTGCTCATCGGCTGCGCCTCCGGCTTCTCGGGCGACCGCAGCGACGGCGCCGCCGCCGTGGTGCGTACGCTGGCCGCCCGGGGCGGCGGCACGCTGATCTTCGAAACCCTGGCCGAGCGCACCCTGGCGCTGGCGCAACTGGCGCGCAATGCCGACCCCCGCCGCGGCTTCGAGCCGTTGCTGGACGAGCTGGTGGCGCCAGTGCTGGCCGACTGCCTGCGCCACGGCATCGCCATCGTCAGCAACTTCGGCGCCGCCAACCCGGTCGGCGCCGCGCGCCGCATCGCCGAGCTGGCCGCGCAACAGGGCTTGCCGGCGCCGCGCATCGCCGTGATCCATGGCGACGCCCTCGACACACCAGACCAGCGCGACCTGCTGCGCCAGCGCCTGGGCGCGGCGCTGGACGGGGTCGAGGTGGTCAGCGCCACGGCCTACCTGGGCGCCACCGAGATCGCGCAGGCGCTGGCCGCCGGCGCACAGATCGTCGTCGCCGGTCGCGTCGCCGACCCGTCGCTGACACTGGGTCCGGCGCTGGCCCACTTCGGCTGGCGCCACGATGACTGGCCGCGCCTGGGCCGCGCCACCATGGCCGGCCACATGCTCGAATGCGGCCTGCAGGTCACCGGCGGCTACTTCTGCGTGCCGGGCCTGAAGGAAGTGCCGGACGTGCATGCCGCGGGCTTTCCCATCGCCGAGATCCACGCCGACGGCGAGTTCGTCATCGGCAAGGCCGCCGATACCGGCGGGATGGTGGACGCCCGCACGATCAAGGAACAACTGCTGTACGAGGTGCACGATCCCGCGCGCTACCTGACCCCCGACGTGACCGCCGACCTGAGCCAGGCGCGCGTCGAGGAACTGGGCCGCGACCGTGTCGCCGTGCGCGGCATCACCGGCCACGCGCGCCCGGCCGAACTCAAGGTCAACGTCTGCCACCACGGCGGCTGGCTGGCCGAGGCCGAAATTTCATACGCCGGCGTGCAGGCCGAGGCGCGCGCGCGGCTGGCCGCCGACATCGTGCACAAGCGTCTCGGATCGGCGCTGCGCCTGCGCGCCGACCTCATCGGCGCCATCAGCATCCTGGACAACGACACGGGCGCCCTGCGCCACGACCATCCCGGCGGCCAGGCGCGCGACGTGCGCCTGCGCATCGCCGGCGAGCACGCCGAGCGCGCCATCGCCGAACGCGTGCTGCGCGAGGTCACGGCGCTCTATACCTGCGGCCCGGCCGGCGGCGGCGGCGTGCGCACCGCGCTGCGCCCGCGCCTGAACATGGTGTCCTGCACCATTCCCCGCGAGGCCGTAACCAGCGGCTGGCGCTTCCTGGACGAGATCCCGCAATGAACCCAGCCCTGACCTCCGTGCCCCTCTACCGCCTGGGCCACAGCCGCTCCGGCGACAAGGGCGACACCTCCAACCTCAGCCTCATCGCCTGGGATCCCGAATGCTATGAGGTGCTGGCCGAGCAGGTCACCGAAGCGCGCGTGGCCGCCTGGTTCGGCTATCGCCGACCGGCCCGCGTCACCCGCTACCTGTTGCCGACCCTGCACGCCATGAACTTCGTGCTCGAAGGCGTGCTGGACGGCGGCGTGAACGACGCGCTCAATCTGGACGCGCACGGCAAAAGCCTTTCCTTCC
>NZ_QHHO01000049.1:583162-615827 GCF_003184165.1 Achromobacter sp. RW408 | reverse complement strand
GTAAGGTCCCCCCCGAAGGTAGGCCCACCCCCGAAGCGCCTGCGGCGCTTCCCCCTCGAGGGGGCATGCCTGCGGACCGGCGGAGCCGGATCCGCGGCATCCCGATACGGGGGCAGCCGTTTTTTGCGTGGCTTGCGTGGCGTAGCGCCCGCATTATGGAGAAATGAAATGAATTCGCCTCAACGCCCGCCCGCGGAGGGCGCCGCGATGAATCCCATGAAAGTGGGCCTGCTCGGCCTGGGCGTGGTCGGCGGCGGCACCTGGACGGTGCTGTCGCGCAATGCGGAAGAGATCGCGCGCCGCGCCGGTCGCCGCATTGAAGTGACCCGCGCCGCCGTGCGCGACGTGCCCAAGGCGCGCGCCCGCGTCGGCGACACGCTGCCCGTGGACACCGACGTGCACGCGCTGGTGCGCGATCCCGAGATCGACATCGTGGTCGAGCTGATCGGCGGCGATACCCTGGCGCGCGAGCTGGTGCTGGAAGCCATCGCCAACGGCAAGCACGTGGTCACCGCCAACAAGGCGCTGCTGGCCAAGCACGGCAACGAGATCTTCGCCGCGGCCTCCGAGCGCGGCGTGATGGTGGCCTTCGAAGCCGCCGTCGCCGGCGGCATCCCCATCATCAAGGCCATCCGCGAAGGCCTGACCGCCAACCGCATCCAGTGGGTCGCCGGCATCATCAACGGCACCACCAATTTCATCCTGTCGGAAATGCGCTCGCGCGGCCTGCCGTTCGCCGACGTGCTGGCCGAGGCCCAGCGCCTGGGTTACGCCGAAGCCGATCCCACGTTCGACGTGGAAGGCGTCGACGCCGCGCACAAGCTGACGCTGCTGGCCTCGCTGGCCTTCGGCGTGCCGGTGCAGTTCGACCGCGCGTACATCGAAGGCATCTCGCAGCTGGCCGCCGAGGACATCGAGCACGCCGAGCGCCTGGGCTACCGCATCAAGCTGCTGGGCATCACCAAACGCCGCGCCGACGGCATCGAGCTGCGCGTGCATCCGGCGCTGGTGCCGGCCGAGCGCCTGCTGGCCAACGTCGAAGGCGCGATGAACGCGGTGCTGGTCAAGGGCGACGCCGTCGGCCCGACGCTGTACTACGGCCAGGGCGCCGGCGAAGAGCCGACCGCCTCGGCGGTGGTGGCCGACCTGGTCGACGTGACCCGCCTGCACACCGCCGATCCGGGCAACCGCGTGCCGCACCTGGCGTTCCAGCCGGACGCCATGGCCGACACGCCGATCCTGCCGATCGAGCAGGTCAGCACGTCGTACTACCTGCGCCTGCGCGTGGACGACCAGCCGGGCGTGCTGGCCGACATCGCGCGCCTCCTGGCCGACCGCTCCATCTCGATCGGCTCGATGATCCAGCAGCCTTCGCACATCGGCGGCGCGGACATCATCTTCCTGACGCATGAAGCGGTGGAAGGCAACGTCAACCAGGCCATCGAGCGCATCGAGGCCTTGCCCTTTGTCCGTTCCAAGGTCACGCGCCTGCGCGTGGAGCATTTGGTATGAGGAAGGCCCACCCCCGAAGCGCCCGCGGCGCCTCCCCCTCAAGGGGGCACCGGCGGCGGCCCGGCGGAGCCGGCTCCGCGCGGCCTGGCTTGGCGGGACGCAGTGCATTGTGGAGTCAATGACATGAACTACATTTCTACGCGGGGGGGCATGGCGCCCCTGCCGTTTTCCGACATCCTGCTCGAAGGGCTGGCGCCGGACGGCGGCCTGGCCGTGCCGGAACAGTTGCCGCAGATTTCGGCCGAGACGCTGGAATCGTGGCGCGGCCTGTCGTACGCCGACCTGGCGTTCGAAGTGCTGTCGCGCTTTGCCACCGACATCCCGGCCGAGGACCTGCGCCGCCTGACCCGCGCCGCCTACACCCCGCAGATCTTCAACAGCGAAGACATCGTCCCGCTGCGTCCGCTGAACGACGGCCTGTCGCTGCTGGGGCTGTCCGAAGGCCCGACGCTGGCCTTCAAGGACATGGCCATGCAGTTCCTGGGCCAGGTGTTCGAATACGTGCTGACCCGCCGCGGCACCACGCTCAACATCGTTGGCGCCACCTCCGGCGACACCGGTTCGGCGGCCGAATACGCGCTGCGCGGCAAACGCGGCGTGGCCGTGTTCATGCTGTCGCCGCACGGCCGCATGAGCGCGTTCCAGCGCGCCCAGATGTACTCGCTGCAGGACGAGAACATCCACAACATCGCGGTGCGCGGCGTGTTCGACGAAGCCCAGGACATCGTCAAGGCGCTGGCCGGCGACCTGGCTTTCAAGGCCAAGTACCGCCTGGGCGCGGTCAACTCGATCAACTGGGCGCGCATCGCCGCCCAGGTGGTGTACTACTTCCACGGCTGGCTGCGCGCCACCGACAAGCCGGGCCAGCAGGTCTCGTTCACGGTGCCCTCGGGCAACTTCGGCAACATCCTGTCGGGCCACATCGCCCGCGGCATGGGCCTGCCGGTGCGCCGCCTGGTGCTGGCCACCAACGAGAACAACGTGCTGGAAGAGTTCTTCCGCACTGGCATCTACCGTCCGCGCCCGGCCGAACAGACCTACGCCACCTCCAGCCCGTCGATGGACATTTCGCGCGCCTCGAACTTCGAGCGCTTCGTGTTCGACCTGGTGGGCCGCGACGCCGACCGCGTCAAGGCGCTGTGGGCCGACATGGCGCGCGATGGTTTCTTCGACCTGTCGGCGCTCAAGCCGCAATTCGAGGCGCAGTACGGCTTCGTCTCGGGCGCCAGCACGCACGAAGACCGCCTGGCCACCATCCGTTCGCTCTACGACGAGACCGGCGTGCTGGTCGATCCGCACACCGCCGACGGCGTCAAGGTCGCGCGCGAGCACGTCGAACCCGGCGTGCCGATGCTGGTTCTGGAAACCGCCTTGCCGGCCAAGTTCTCGGAAACCATCGAGGCCGCGCTGGGCCGTCCGGCCACGCCGCCTGGCAACCTGGCCAACCTGGAATCCTTGCCGCAGCGCGTCGAAGTCATGGACTGCGATGCCGCCGCCGTGCGCCGCTACATCGAGGCGCACGCCAAGGTGTAAAGGCAGCTTGCGGTTGTATGGGGTTGCAACCCCTCGCCGGTGTGAACCGCGAGGGGTTTTTTACGTTCATACGCATTTTGGCCACATGCCGTCACTTTTTCCGGGCGGTCATCCGATAAAGTGAATTCACCATTCACAATCGGAGAACACGCCCATGAATCTGAAGACCATGACGTTGGCCCTGGTGGTGACCGGAGTAGGGGTGCTGGCCGGATGCTCGTCGCCCTCGGTTATTCAGCAACGGGACGGGACCTCGACCGTGACGCCCGACGAGCCGACCTACGACAAGAAGTCCGGCATGTACGAGTACGACAAGGACGGCAAGAAGGTCCAGATCAACAAGGACGACGTGAAGTCCATCGAAGAGCTCAAGTAACCCCTTCGCGGGATCTGGATGAAAAAAGCCCCGGCTCAGGCCGGGGCTTTTCGTTTGGCCGCGTGCGTGGCTTACTTGCCCGCGTCCTCGGCGTGGTAGCGGCCCACGCGCTCGACTTCGTTCTTCGAGCCCAGGATCACGCTGACGCGCTGGTGCAGCTTTTCCGGCTGGATGTCCATGATGCGCTGGGTGCCGTTGATGGAGGCGCCGCCGGCCTGTTCGATGAGGAAGCTCATGGGGTTGGCTTCGTACATCAGGCGCAGCTTGCCGGCCTTGCCCGGTTCGCGCGCGTCCCAGGGGTACATGAAGATGCCGCCGCGGGTCAGGATGCGATGCACGTCGGCCACCATCGAGGCGATCCAGCGCATGTTGTAGTCCTTGCCCAGGGGGCCGGTGGAGCCGGCCAGGCAGTCGTCGATGTAGCGCTTGACCGGGGCGGCCCAGTGGCGCATGTTCGACATGTTGATGGCGAATTCCTTGGTGTCCTCCGGCACGCGGATGTTCTCGTGGGTCAGCACCCACGAGCCCATTTCGCGGTCCAGCGTGAAGCCGACCACGCCGTTGCCGATGGTCAGCACCAGCATGGTCTGCGGGCCGTAGACGGCATAGCCGGCCACCACCTGCTTGTTGCCCGGTTGCAGGAAGTCGGCTTCGCAGACCGGCGCGCCCGACACGTTGTGAGGAGCGTGCAGCACCGAGAAGATGGTGCCGATCGACACGTTCACGTCGATGTTCGACGAGCCGTCCAGCGGATCGAACAGCAGCAGGTATTCGCCCTTGGGGTAGCGGTTCGGAATCAGGTGGATGGTCTCCATCTCTTCCGAAGCCATGGCCGCAAGATGGCCGCCCCATTCGTTGGCTTCGAGCAGGATCTCGTTGGACAGCACGTCCAGCTTCTTCTGCACTTCGCCCTGCACGTTCTCGCTTTCGAGGCTGCCCAGGACGCCGCCGAGCGCGCCCTTGCTGACCGCGTGGCTGATCGCCTTGCAGGCGCGCGCCACGACTTCGATGAGCAGCCGCACTTCGGGGGCCAGGGCCTGCGCGGAGCGTTGCTGCTCCACCAGGTATTGGGTAAGTGTTTTACGTTTCAAGAGGTTCTCCCTATGCTGCGAATTCTAAAGCCTTGGATACGATTTCCTGCACGTTGCGCGACAGCCCCTCGTGGCCGCGCACCCGCTGCAGGGCTTCCTGCATGGGGCCGCGCAGGGCGGGCACGTAGCGCGACCAGTTGTCCAGGGCGCGCGCCAGGCGCGCCGCGATTTCGGGGTTGAGCGCATCCAGCGCCAGCACCTGCTCGGCCCAGAAGGCGTAGCCCGATCCATCCGGATGGTGCATGCCGCGGGCGTTGTTCAGGCAGAACTGGAAAATCAGCGCGCGCGCCCGGTTGGGATTGCGCAGCGTGAATGCCGGGTGCGTCATCAGCTCGCGCGCGGTTTGCACCGTGGTGTAGCGCGCCGCGGCCTGCAACGCGAACCACTTGTCCACCACCAGTGCGTTGTCGCGCCACTTGTCGTAGAACGCGGCCAGCGCCTGTTGCGGAAAATCGCCCTGGCCGTAGTTGATCAGGGCCGACAGCGCCGCCATGCTGTCGGTCATGTTGCCGGCGTGCTCGTATTGCTGCTCGGCCAGGCGCTGCGCCTCGTGCTCGCCGGCGGCCATCAGATGGCTGAGCGCCAGGTTCTTCATCGCGCGCTTGCCGGCCGGCACTGGCGCGGGGCTATATGCGCCCGGCGTCTGGTTGTCATCGAAGGCCTGGCGGAATTCGGCCGCCAACTGCCGGCCCAGCTCGGCGCGCAGGAAGTCGCGCGCCACCGCCAGCGCCGGCGGATCGACGGCCTGCATGCGTTCGGCCAGCGTCTTTTCCGACGGCAGCGCCAGGGCGCGGGCGCGGTAGGCGGCATCCAGCGCCGGGTCGGTCAACAGCGCGCGCCAGGCGGCGATGAAGGCCGGGTCGACGTGCAGCGTGCGGCCGGCCTGGCGCGCCTCGGCCAGCGCCAGGATCTGGCGGGTGGCCAGTTCCTGGCCGGCTTCCCAGCGCGCGAAGGGGTTGCCGTCGTGGGCCGACAGCAGCGCCAGTTCCTCGTCGCTCCAGTCGTAATCGACGATCACCGGCGCGGAAAAATCGCGCAGCAGCGAAGGCACTGGCATCTCGTCGATGCCGTCGAAATGCCATTGCTGGGTCTGCGTGGTCAGCTCCAGCAGCGCCGTGTCACGCTCCACGCCGTCGAGCCGCAGGGGCAGGGCGCGGCCATTGCGGTCCAGCAGGCCGATGGCGAACGGGATATGGTATGGCGCCTTGACGAAACCGGCGGGGGCCTTCTTTTCGACGCCGACCGGCTGGCATTCCTGCGACAGCGTCACGGTGCAGCGGCGCGCCGCGGCGTCGTGCGTCAGCTTGACCGTCACGCGCGGCGTGCCCGCCTGGCGGTACCAGTTGCGGAACACCGACAGATCACGGCCCGGGTGCTGGCGCGTGTAGACCGATTCCATGGCGGCGACGAAGTCGTCGCAGGTCACGGCCTGGCCGTCGTGGCGGCGGAAATACTCGTCCATGCCGGCGCGAAAGCCCGCCTCGCCCAGCAGCGTGTGCTGCATGCGGATGACCTCGGCGCCTTTTTCGTACACCGTGGCGGTATAGAAATTGCCGATTTCCTGGTAGCTGTCGGGGCGGATCGGGTGGGCCATCGGGCCCGCGTCCTCGGGGAACTGCGCCGCGCGCAGCGTCACCACGTCGTCGATGCGCTTGACCGCGCGGGCGCTGGCGGCAGCGGCCTCGTCCATGTCCTGCGCCATCATGTCGGCGCTGAATTCCTGGTCGCGGAAGACCGTCAGGCCTTCCTTCAGGCTCAACTGGAACCAGTCGCGGCAGGTGACGCGGTTGCCGGTCCAGTTGTGGAAGTACTCGTGGCCGATGACCGATTCGATGCCTTCGTAGTTGGCGTCCGTGGCGGTATCCGCGTCGGCCAGCACGTAGGCGGCATTGAAAATATTCAGGCCCTTGTTCTCCATCGCGCCCATGTTGAAGTCATGGACGGCCACCACCATGAAGCGGTCCAGGTCGAGTTCCAGGCCGAAACGGGTTTCGTCCCAGCGCAGCGCGCGCACCAGGGAATCCAGCGCCCATTCGGTCTTGGTCTCGGCGCCCGGGTCGCTGTAGACCTGCAACAACACGTCGCGGCCGCTGGCGGTCTTGACCGTGGTTTCGCGGTGGGTGAGGTTGCCGCCCACCAGGGCGAACAGGTAGCAGGGCTTGGGGAACGGATCTTCCCATTCGACCTCGTTGCGGCCGTCGGGCAATTGGCGCGAGGCCACCAGGTTGCCGTTGGACAGCAGTACCGGGTAAGCCGGCGCGGCGCGCAAGGTCACGCGATAGCGCGACATGACGTCGGGACGGTCGGCGAACCAGGTGATGCGGCGAAAGCCCTCGGCCTCGCATTGCGTGAAGAAATTGCCGCCCGAAACGTACAGGCCCATCAGCGTGGAGTTGGCCGAGGGTTTGCAGCGGCTGACGATCTCGATGGTGGCCTCGGCGGGCAGGCCGTACAGCGCCAGGCTGTGTTCGGACAGGCGGTAGCGGTCGGGTGGCAGCGCCTGGCCATCCACCGCTACCGAAACGAGTTCCAGCTCTTCGCCATCGAGCACCAGCGCGGCGTCGGCGCTGGCCTCGGCTTTGCGCCGGACCTGCATGACGCAGCGGACTTCGGTGCTGTCGGGCGCGAGATCGAAGGCGAGGGAAACCTGCGGGATGTCGTAGGGGTAGGGCTGGTAATCCTTGCGGTATACGGTAACGGGCGTGTCGGTGCGCATGGGATTGCAGTCCTGTATGAACGAGAGTCCTATTGTAGTGGCTGGGTCGGCGGGCGCAGGGCTGCAAGGCGTCGCAAGGCGTAAACTTTCCACGGGCCGCGCGGTCCAAGCTCAGTATGATGGGCGCCGTTGCGCGCGATGAGGAGTTGCAAATGTTCCGTTCTTTCCCGTTCAATACCGGCCGCTGGGCGGCCGTCCTGGCCGTATTCGGGGCACTGGTGCTGAGCGGATGCGCCACCCCCACCGTATCGGCGCGCGTCACCTCGTTCCAGCAATGGCCTGCCGGGGTCGAAGGCCAGACCTACCAATTCGTGCCGGCCGAGCCGTCGCAGGCCAATAACCTCGAATACCAGTCCTACCAGGACATGGTTCGCGCCGGTATCGGCGCCACCGGACTGGTGGAAGCCCAGGGCGGCGCCAAGGCCCGTTTCAATGTCTCGTTCCGTTATGGCACGACGCAGACGCAGGTCATGGTGCGGCGCCCGTACGATCCGTATTTCAATGGCGGTTACGGTTATGGCGGTTTCTACGGCCCGCGTCCCTGGGGTGGTTACTATGGCTACTGGGGTCCCGAATGGGTCGACGTGCCGGTGGTGGCCCAGCGCAATACGCTCACGCTGCAGATCCACGACAGCCAGCGGGGCGGGGCCGAAGTCTATCGGTCCAGCGCTTTCATACTCAGCGAGCAGGACAATTTCATGCGCATGATGCCCTATCTGGTTCGTGCAATATTTGACAACTTTCCAGGAAATAATGGCGCCGAGCGCGAAATCCAATTCCCGGTTCAGTAAATTTCAGCAGCCCGCAAGGGTTGTTCGAAAATAAAAAAGGCGCACCATTTTGGTGCGCCTTTATTTTTCTTACTGAAAGATAGGTTTTATTCTTTGATAAGAAAACTGTCGCGCGTGGCCCCCGCGGCTTCTTCCGCGGCGAGCCAGCGAGGCGCCTTGCCGCGGCCGCTCCAGGTCTCCCCGGTCTGGGGATGACGGTACTTGGGCGCAACGGCGCGTTTGGCGGCGTTGGCGGGGCGGGCGGCGGCGCCGGTCTTGCGGCGACCACCGCTGCTGGCGGTGCGAACGGATTTGCCAGCACCAAAGGCGGCGGCAATTTCTTCGGGCGTGATGTCGTACTCGCGCATCGAGGTGATGATCGAAGCGATCACCGGCTTGCGACGCTTGGTCTGGAGGACTTCAGCCTTCTTTTGGAGCTTGTTGATTTCCTTTTCGATCTTTGCTTGCAGAGCTGCGTAGGTTTCTCGGGCCATGGTTATTCCTGATTATGGAACTGCTTTAATCGCCGGCGGAGTTATGTTTATTTGTTGTGCCTCGCATAATACAGAAGTTACCGAGCCATTGCCGCAGTTTCGGACTAATTACTTTGTATCAAAACCGCCTGAGAGCGTTCAGTCTTGCGGCTTCCGGCCTGGAACAAGTATTGGGAATGATATTCCCAAATTTGGGACTAATTGAAACAAGATAGTCTTTGGTTCACAGGGCGGACGAATGCTGCCGGTCGGGCGCCGAATTGCACGGTTTTGTTTCACGAAGCGAGCGGATGGGAAGGGAATCGGTATTTTTCGCGGTAGCGGAACACGCCTGGCCAGGGTTTGGCAAACTCCGCGGATGAGGAATGCGCGCGGCAAATCAGTGGTAGGACGACATGGATACCGTGGCATATTCGCGGGATTTGGCCAGGGTATGCGGATTTTCATTCCCATCCTGCGAGAATGGTATGCGTGCCCCCTTGCGCCGTGTATTTTCCCGGGTGTTCATTTTGTCGTTGGGTTGTATGACAAGTTTTTGATCCAAGCGCGGCAGGCCGATTTGGCGCGTCCGGACGGCGACGGAGCCGCCGGCGTCCGGGTCGTGCCGGGGGCTTTCTTATTTTGTGCCGCGATTCCGCAACAGTTTGGGAACAGTCCCCAATTGGTTAACTTGATAGACAATATGCGCGGCCCGGGACGCCGGACCCGTGTCGGCGTTACGATAGAGGCTTGCGTGTCACGGCTGCCGCGTTTTCCGCGCCTGCGCCCCCAAACAGAGTCCTATGAAAATCATCGATCCCGCTATTGCATCCCTGGCCACCGCCAAATCGCTGTTGCTCGACCCCTGGGGGCTGACCGAGGCCGACATGGCGCGCGCGCTCGGCGAAATCTTCACCCACAAGGTCGACTATGCCGACCTGTACTTCCAATACACCCGCAGCGAAGGCTGGAGCCTGGAAGAGGGCATCGTCAAGACCGGCAGCTTCTCCATCAGCCAGGGCGTCGGCGTGCGCGCCGTGAGTGGCGAGAAAACCGCGTTTGCCTATTCCGATTCGCTGTCGCCCGAGGCGCTGCTGTCGTCGGCCCACGCGGTGCGCGGCATCGCCCGCCGCGGCGCCGGCAAGGTCAAGGTCGCGGCGCAGGTCGAAGCCGAGATGGGCCGCAGCCTGTATGCGGACATCGATCCGGTGGCCACGCTGAGCGCCCCCGAGAAGGTCGCCTTGCTTGAACGCATCGAACGCATGGCGCGGGCCCGCGACCCGCATGTGATCCAGGTCATGGCCGGCCTGGGCGCCGAGTACGACGTGGTGCTGGTGGCTGGCAGCGATGGCCGCCTGGCCGCCGACGTGCGGCCGCTGGTGCGCCTGTCGCTGACCGTGATCGCCGAGCGCAACGGCCGGCGCGAAATGGGCCATGCGGGCGGCGGCGGCCGGCTGGGGCTGGCATATTTCACCGACGAAATGCTGCAGGGCTACGTCGAGCGCGCCGTGCACGAAGCCATGGTCAACCTGGAAGCCCGTCCCGCGCCCGCCGGCGAAATGACGGTGGTGCTGGGGTCGGGCTGGCCCGGCATCCTGCTGCACGAAGCGGTCGGCCATGGCCTGGAAGGCGACTTCAACCGCAAGGGCTCCAGCGTGTTCTCGGGCCGTATCGGTGAACGCGTCGCGTCCAAGGGCGTGACCGTGGTCGACGACGGCACCATCCCCGACCGCCGCGGTTCGCTCAACATCGACGACGAGGGCAACGCCACCCAGCGCAACGTCCTGATCGAAGACGGCATCCTGCGCGGCTACATGCAGGACACCCTGAATGCGCGACTCATGAAGACCGCGGCCACCGGCAACGGCCGCCGCGAATCGTTCGCGCACCTGCCGATGCCGCGCATGACCAACACCTACATGCTGGCCGGCGACAAGGCGCCAGAGGAAATCATCTCGTCCGTCAAGCGCGGCCTGTATGCGGTCAATTTCGGCGGCGGCCAGGTCGACATTACCAACGGCAAGTTCGTGTTCTCGGCCTCCGAGGCCTACATGATCGAGGACGGCAAGGTGACGTATCCGGTCAAGGGCGCCACGCTGATCGGCAACGGCCCCGACGCCATGACCCGCGTCACCATGATCGGCGACGACCTGAAACTGGATTCGGGCGTGGGCACCTGCGGCAAGGATGGCCAGAGCGTGCCGGTGGGCGTGGGCATGCCGACCGTCCGCATGGAAGGCCTGACGGTGGGCGGCACCGCGTGAAATGGGGCGCCGTCCGCCGCTGAAATCCGGCGTGACGGCTCCAAAATTTTGTGCTAGAGTCTTTTCCCATGAAATTCGCGTCCCCCGCCTTTTACTTTTACTTTTATGGTTTTCTGAAGCCGCTGGCGGAGGAAGGGACGCGCTCAATCTGAAGTTTGGAAAGAATCCCCCCAAAAAAGCCGCCAGCGAACTGGCGGCTTTTTTTGTGCCGTCAGCTTGAGGAACACCCCGGGACCGATCCCGGTGGCGGGAAACCCAGGAGCAGTACCGTGTCACACAATACCGACGACCTTCGCATCCGAGAAATCAAAGAGCTGAATCCGCCCGCGCACGTGATGCGCGAGTTCGCCTGCACCAAAGAGGCCTCCGACACCGTGTTCGCCGCCCGGCAGTCGATGCACCGCATCCTGCATGGCATGGACGACCGCATGATTGTCGTGATCGGCCCGTGTTCGATCCACGACACCCGCGCGGCGATCGAATACGCGAAACGGCTCAAGCCGGTGCGCGACCGTCTGAGCGCAGATCTGGAAATCGTCATGCGCGTGTATTTCGAGAAGCCGCGCACCACGGTCGGCTGGAAAGGCCTGATCAACGATCCGGACCTGGACGGCAGCTTCGACATCAACAAGGGCGTGCGCGTGGCGCGTGAACTGCTGCTGGACATCAACAGCCTGGGCCTGCCGGCGGGGTGCGAGTTCCTGGACATGATTACGCCGCAATACATTGCGGACCTGGTTTCCTGGGGGGCGATCGGGGCGCGCACGACGGAGAGCCAGGTGCATCGCGAACTGGCGTCCGGATTGTCGTGTCCGGTGGGTTTCAAGAATGGCACCGACGGCAATGTGAAGATCGCGGTCGATGCGATCAAGGCGGCGTCGCAGCCGCACCACTTCCTGTCGGTGACCAAGGGCGGGCATTCGGCCATCGTCTCGACGGCGGGCAACGAAGACTGTCACGTCATCCTGCGCGGCGGCAAGACGCCGAACTACGATGCCGCCAGCGTCGACGCGGCCTGCCAGGACATGTCCAAGGCCGGCCTGGCGCAACGCGTGATGGTCGATGCCAGCCACGCCAACAGCAGCAAGAAGCCCGAGAACCAGCCGCTGGTGATCGAAGACGTGGCGCGCCAGATGGAAGCCGGCGACGCGCGCCTGGTCGGCGTGATGGTCGAAAGCCACCTGCTGGGCGGCCGCCAGGACATGGTGCCGGGCACGCCGCTGGTCTACGGCCAGAGCATCACCGACGGCTGCATCGACTGGGATGCGTCGGTGGCCGTGCTCGAGCGCCTGGCCCATGCCGTGCGTGAACGCCGCCGCGTCGCGCTGACCTCCGGCAAATAAGGCCGGATTGCCGCAAGCCGCCGCGGGCGGCGGTTTGCGGCGCAGCAAGGCGGGCGGCGTAGAATAGCCGGATTACCCAACCCGAGAATCCGCTGATCATGAATGCTCCCCTGCACGCTGAATCGCTGCGCCGCGCGGTGCCGGCCGCCTGTCTCGAGGCCCTGCGCGCCCGCTTTGGCGATCGTTTCTCCGAGTCTTCCGCGGTGCGCGAGCACCACGGCCGCGATGAATCGCCGTATCCGGCGATGCTGCCCGACGCCGTCGTCTTCGCCCAGAGCACCGAGGAAGTCGCCGAGGTCGCCAGGCTGTGCAACGAACACCGCGTGCCGCTGATTCCCTATGGCGCGGGTTCGTCGCTGGAAGGCCACATCCTGGCGATCCAGGGCGGCATCAGCCTGGACCTGTCGCAGATGAACAAGGTGCTGGCCGTCAACGCCGAAGACCTGACCGCGACGGTGCAGGCGGGCGTGCTGCGCAAGCAGCTCAATGAAGAGATCCGCAGCACCGGCCTGTTCTTCCCGATCGATCCGGGCGCCGACGCCAGCCTGGGCGGCATGGCCGCCACGCGCGCCTCCGGCACCAACGCCGTGCGCTACGGCACCATGCGCGAAAACGTCATGTCGCTGACCGTGGTCACCGCCGACGGTCGCATCGTGCGCACCGCCGGCCGCGCCCGCAAGTCGTCGGCCGGCTACGACCTGACCCGCATCTTCGTCGGCAGCGAAGGCACGCTCGGCATCATCACCGAAGTGACGGTGCGCCTGTATCCGCAGCCCGAGGCCGTGTCGGCCGCGGTCTGCAACTTCCCCACGCTCGACGCCGCGGTGCAAAGCGTGATCGAGATCATCCAGATGGGCGTGCCGGTGGCGCGTGTCGAGTTCATGGACGCGGCCAGCGTGCGCGCCGTCAACCTGCACAGCAAGCTGACGTTGCGCGAGACGCCGCTGCTGGTGTTCGAATTCCACGGCAGTCCGGCGGGCGTGCAGGAGCAGGCCGAGACCGTGCAGGCCATCACCGCCGAGCATGGCGGCATGGACTTCGAATGGGCCGAGCGCCCCGAGGACCGCAGCCGCCTGTGGACCGCGCGCCACAATGCCTACTTCGCCGGCCTGCAACTGCGTCCGGGATGCCGCGCCAGCACCACCGACGTGTGCGTGCCGATTTCGCGCCTGGCCGATTGCGTGCGCGACACCGTCGAGGAACTGGACCGGGCCAGCTTCCCGTACACCATCGTCGGCCACGTCGGCGACGGCAATTTCCACGTGCTGATGTTGCTGGACGCCGACAGCGAACGCGAATGGCAGGAGTCGGAAACCATCAACCACAACCTGGTGCGGCGCGCGATCGCCGCCGACGGCACCTGCACCGGCGAACACGGCGTCGGCCTGCACAAGATGCAGTTCATGGCCGAAGAGCATGGTGATGACGCGCTGGACCTGATGCGCAGCCTCAAGCATGCGTTCGATCCGAACAACATCCTGAACCCGGGCAAGATCGTGTCCTGGTGAGTCGTCCCAAGGGGCGCAGATGAAGGCCGGCGGGGGCGACCCGCCGGTTTTTTTTCGTCCAGCGGAACCGGCGACGGGCATGGCCGAGAGGCATTCCCAATGGATGGGAATGAAGCGGGCGCCTGGGCCGGCAACGTCCATGTCCATTCGGCGCGCAGGGACTTTACGGCTGGTTACGTCTGTGCGCCCTTGTGGCCGGCGGATGTACGCAGGATGCGGGTAAATCCCGGCCTGCGTCCAATCTGCGGTCGCGCTATTGTTGCGCTCATGAATTCACTGGTCGAAACCGGCCTGGCTCAAGCGCAGGCGCCTTATTCGTTGCAGCAACTCGTCGAGGCGTTGTCGGCCGCGCTGCCGTCGCATTGCGTGCTGTTTCGTGAAGAGGACACGCGTCCCTACGAATGCGACGGCCTGTCGCTGTACCGCGCGCTGCCGGCGGTAGTGGCCCTGCCCGAGAGCGAAGAGCAGGTGCAGGCCGTGATGCGCATCTGCAAGCGCCTGAATGCCCCGGTGGTCGCGCGCGGCGCCGGCACCGGCCTGTCGGGCGGCGCCATGCCGCACAGCCAGGGCGTGCTGCTGGGCCTGTCCAAATTCAATCGCATCAAGCATATCGACCTGGCCAGCGCGACCGCGGTGGTCGAGCCCGGTGTGCGCAACCTGGCCATTTCGGAGGCCGCGGCGCCCTATGGGCTGTACTACGCGCCGGATCCTTCCAGCCAGATCGCCTGTTCGATCGGCGGCAACGTCGCCGAGAATTCGGGCGGCGTGCATTGCTTGAAGTACGGCCTGACCGTGCACAACGTGCTGCGGGTGCGCATGGTCACCATCGACGGCGACGTGGTGGAACTGGGTTCCGAGGCGCCGGACGCGCCGGGACTGGATCTGCTGTCGGTATTCATCGGCTCGGAAGGCATGCTGGGGGTGGTGACCGAAGTGACGGTCAAGCTGATTCCCAAGCCGGCCTGCGCCCAGGTCGTGATGGCCAGCTTTTCCAGCGTCGAGGCCGCGGGCAACGCGGTGACGCAGGTGATCGCCGACGGCATCATTCCCGCCGGGCTCGAGATGATGGACCGGCGCGCCACGCACATGGTCGAACCCTTCGTGCGCGCCGGCTACGACATGGACGCGCAGGCCATCCTGCTGTGCGAATCCGACGGCACGCCGGAGGAAGTGGCGCACGAGATCGCGCGCATGGAAGCCATCTTCCGCGCGGCCGGGTCCACCCGCTGCCAGGTGTCGGCCTCGGAGGCCGAGCGGCTCAAATTCTGGGCGGGGCGCAAGAACGCGTTTCCCGCCGCCGGGCGCGTGTCGCCCGATTACTACTGCATGGACGGCACGATTCCGCGCCGTCATCTCGCCCGGGTGCTGGGCGCCATCGAGCAAATGGAAGACGAGTTCGGCCTGCGTTGCGCCAACGTGTTCCATGCGGGCGATGGCAACCTGCATCCGTTGATCCTGTTCGATTCGAATAAACCGGACGAAGTGGAGCGCGCCGAGAAATTCGGTGCGGCCATACTCGAACTGTGCGTGCAGGTGGGAGGAACCGTGACTGGAGAGCACGGTGTGGGAATGGAGAAAATAAATCAAATGTGCGTGCAATTCTCTCGCGAAGAACTCGACGCGTTCCTGGCGGTCAAGCGGGCATTCGATCCGCCGTGCCTGCTCAATCCCGAAAAGGTCATACCTACGCTGGCCCGCTGCGCTGAATACGGCAAGATGCACGTACACGCGGGCGAGCTGCGCTTCCCGGATCTCGCACGCTTCTAGGACGTCTCCCTTATGGACTTCGTCCTGTCGGAATTGTGCGACCAGGTCATGACGGCTCGCGCCGGTCACAAGCCGCTGTTCGTCATGGGCGGCGGCAGCAAGGCGTTCTACGGCAACTACCGGCCGGTGACGCCGCAGGATGGCCATTGCCTGCTGGACATGACCCCGTATCGCGGCATCGTCAGCTATCACCCGTCGGAACTGGTGGTGACGGTCAGGGCCGGCACGCCGCTGGCGGAACTGGAGGCGGCGCTGGCCGAGCACGGCCAGATGCTGGCCTTCGAACCCCCGCATTTCTCGCCCGCCGCCACCATCGGCGGCTGCGTGGCCGCGGGACTGTCGGGGCCGCGCCGCATGAGCGCCGGCGCCTTGCGCGACTTCGTGCTGGGCGCGCAGCTGCTGGATTCCGACGGCCGGGTGCTGTCGTTCGGCGGCGAGGTCATGAAAAACGTGGCCGGCTACGATGTGTCGCGGTTGCTGGCCGGTTCGCATGGCATCTTCGGCGCGATCCTCGAAGTGTCGCTCAAGGTCGTGCCTCGGCCGATGGAAGAACTGACGCTGGCGTTGCCGGCGACGCAGGCCCAGGCCCTGGCCAGCTTCGCGCTGTGGCGCGGCAAGCCCTTGCCGATTTCGGCGACCAGCTGGGTGGGCGGTGCCGACGAGGAAGGCCAGATGCACGTGCGCCTGTCGGGCGCGCCGCCGGCCATCGCCAGCGCGCGGCAGGTGATCGGCGGGGATCCGCTGGCGCCGGAGGCGGCGCAAGCCTGGTGGAGCGGGCTGCGCGAACAGACCCATCCGTTCTTCGCGCCGGGCCAGCCCTTGTGGCGATTGGCCCTGCCGCCGACGGCGGCGGCGATTGGCGGCGGCCAGGCCCTGGTGGAGTGGGGCGGCGGCCAGCGCTGGCTGTCGGGCGCGCAGGATGCCGCCGAGCTGCGCGAACTGGCGCAACGGTTGGGCGGCCATGCGACGCTGTTCCGTACGGCAGGCACGCGGCCGCCGACCGACGGCGTGTTCCATCCGCTGTCGCCGGGCGTGGCGCTGATCACGCGCCGCCTCAAGCAAGAACTCGATCCGGCGGGGCTGTTCAATCCCGGCCGGCTGGTCCTGGAGCTATAGGCATCATGCAAACCAATCTGGCAGCCTGGGCCCGCGATACCGACCTGGGCAAAGAGGCCGACGCGATCCTGCGGCGCTGCGTGCACTGCGGCTTCTGCACCGCCACCTGTCCCACCTACCAGGTGCTGGGCGATGAACTGGACAGCCCGCGCGGCCGCATCTACCTGATCAAGCAGGTGCTGGAGGGGGCCGAACCGACGCAGTCGACCCAGCAGCACCTGGATCGCTGCCTGACCTGCCGCAATTGCGAAACCACTTGCCCCTCTGGCGTGGAGTACGGACACCTGGTGGATATCGGGCGCCAGATCGTCGAGGAACGCGTGCCGCGGCCCTGGGCCGAGAAGGCCAAGCGCAAGATGCTGCGCCGGGCCATGCTGTCGCCGCTGTTCGGGCCCGCCATGCGGGCGGGCCAGGCCGTGCGCGGGCTGTTGCCCGAGGCGCTAAAGCGCAAGGTGCCGGAACGGCGTCCCGCCGGCGCGCTCCCGCAAGTGGCCGGGCATGGCCGCCAGGTGCTGATGCTCGCCGGCTGCGTGCAGCCGTCGATGATGCCGACGATCGACGCCGCCACCATCCGCGTGCTGGATGCCATCGGCATCGGCGCGCGCATTGCCCCGGGCGCCGGCTGCTGCGGCGCCGCCAGCTTTCACCTGGACGCGCAGGCGGCCGCGCTCGACCAGATGCGCGCCAACATCGACGCGTGGTGGCCGCTAGTGAAGGATGGCGGGATCGAAGCCATCGTCATGAATGCGTCGGGTTGCGGCGCCATGGTCAAGGAGTATGCGCACCACCTGCGCCATGATCCCGCCTACGCCCAGCGGGCGGCGGACATCGTGGCGCTGGTCAAGGACGTGGCGGAAATCGTGGCGCCGCACGCGGCGCAACTGCGCCAGCGGCTGGCGGGCAAGGGCGCGCGGGCATCGTTCCACCCGCCATGCACCCTGCAGCACTGGCAGGGACTGCGGCCGTTGTCGGAACGATTGCTGGTCGAGTTGGGGTTCGAGTTGCAGCCGTTTGCGGAGCAGCACCTGTGCTGCGGCTCGGCGGGCGCGTATTCAGTGCTGAATCCCGAAATCGCGTTGGCGCTGCGCGACCGCAAGCTGGCCGCGATCGCGCCGGCCGCGCCGGACGTGATCCTGTCGGCCAATATCGGCTGCATCGGGCACTTGCAGAGCGGCACCAGCACGCCGGTGCGGCACTGGATCGAAGTGGTGGACGAGCAACTGGCGCCGGCCTGATCGCGCGGACGTTGCCGCGGACATTGGGCGCGCGGCCGCAGCCTGGCAGGGAGCGGCCCCGCGGATGCGCATGCGCATCGCGAGGCCACGCGCATCACTCCACCGCCTTGACCATGTCTTCCAGCACCTTCTTGGCGTCGCCGAAGACCATCATGGTGCGGTCCATGTAGAACAGTTCGTTGTCCAGGCCGGCATAGCCGGAGGCCATCGAGCGCTTGTTCACGATCACGGTGCGGGCCTTGTAGGCTTCCAGGATCGGCATGCCGGCGATCGGCGATTTCGGATCGTTCTTGGCCGCCGGGTTGACCACGTCGTTGGCGCCCAGCACCAGCACCACGTCGGTCTGGCCGAACTCGCTGTTGATGTCTTCCATCTCGAAGACCTGGTCGTACGGCACCTCGGCCTCGGCCAGCAGCACGTTCATGTGCCCTGGCATGCGCCCCGCCACCGGGTGGATGGCGTACTTGACCGTCACGCCGCGTTCGGTGAGTTTTTCGGCCAGTTCCTTGAGCGCGTGCTGGGCGCGCGCCACCGCCAGGCCGTAGCCCGGCACGATGGTGACGCTTTCGGCGTTGGTCATCAGGAACGCGGCGTCGTCGGGGCTGCCCGACTTGACGCTGCGCTGCTGGCCGCCCCCAGCCGCCGCGGCCTCGCCCGCCTGGCCGCCGAAGCCGCCCAGGATGACGTTGAAGAACGAGCGGTTCATCGCCTTGCACATGATGTACGAGAGGATGGCGCCGGACGAGCCCACCAGCGAGCCGGCGATGATCAGCATCGGGTTGTTGAGCGAGAAGCCGATGCCGGCCGCCGCCCAGCCCGAATAGCTGTTCAGCATCGACACCACCACCGGCATGTCGGCGCCGCCGATCGGGATGATGATCAGCACCCCCAGCACGAAGGCGATCAGCGTCATGATGACGAACGGCGTCCACGCCTGCGTCAGCATGAACCACACGCCCATCGCCAGCATCAGCAACGCCAGCGCCAGGTTCAGCATGTGCTGGCCGGGGAACACCACCGGCGCGCCCTGGAACAGCCGGAACTTGTATTTGCCCGACAGCTTGCCGAAGGCGATCACCGAACCCGAGAAGGTGATGGCGCCGACGAAAGTGCCGATGAACAGCTCGAAGCGGTTGCCGGTGGGGATCAGCGTGCCGGCGGCGACGATGCCGAAGGCGTGCGGCTCGGCCACCACGGCCACGGCGATGGCGACCGCCGCCAGGCCGATCATGCTGTGCATGAAGGCGACCAGTTCGGGCATCTTGGTCATTTCGACGCGCTTGGCCATCAGCGTGCCGATCGAGCCGCCGACCAGGAGGCCCAGCAGCACCCAGCCCAGCCCGATGGTGGCGGTGCCCGAGCGCGCCAGGCCGACGATGAGCGCGCCGGTGGTCAGCACCGCGATCGCCATGCCGGCCATGCCGAAGGCGTTGCCCAGGCGCGAGGTGGTGGGGTGCGACAGGCCCTTGAGCGCCTGGATGAAGCAGACCGAGGCAACCAGGTAGAGCAGCGTGACGAGGTTCAGCGAGATCATTTCGCTTCCTCCTTGGCCGGCTTCCTGTCCTTTTTCTTGAACATCTCCAGCATGCGCCGCGTGACCAGGAAGCCGCCGAACACGTTGACCGCGGCCAGCGCCACGGCGAACACGCCCATGCCGCGCGCCAGTCCGCCTTCGGTCAGCGCCGCCGCCAGCATGGCGCCGACGATGATGATGGCCGAGATCGCGTTGGTCACCGCCATCAGCGGGGTGTGCAGCGCGGGGGTGACGTTCCAGACCACGTGGTAGCCGACGTAGATGGCCAACACGAAGATGATGAGATTCATCAGGGTGGGATTGATCGCTTCCATGCTTTCAGCTCCTGCGCGTCACATTGCCGCCTTCGCACACCAGGCAGGCCGCCACGATTTCATCGTCGCGCTGGATTGCCAGCGCGCCGTCCGCATTGATGATGAGTTTCAGGAAGTCGAGGATGTTGCGGGCATAGAGCGCCGACGCGTCCGTTGCGACCAGGCCGGGCAGGTTGGTCAGCCCGACCAGCGTCACGCCGTGTTTCTCGACCACCTTGCCTTTCTCTGACAGCGGGCAGTTGCCGCCGCGTTCGACCGCCAGGTCCACCAGCACCGAGCCGGGCTTCATGGCCGCGACCGTCTCGGCCGACACCAGCGTGGGCGCGGGGCGGCCGGGGATGAGGGCGGTGGTGATGACGATATCGGCCTGCTTGCAGCGTTCCGACACCAGCGCTGCCTGCCGCGCCATCCAGGCCGGCGGCATGGGGCGGGCATAGCCGCCCACGCCTTGCGCGATCTCGCGTTCCTCGTCGGTCTCGAACGGCACGTCGATGAACTTGGCGCCGAGCGATTCGACCTGCTCGCGCGCGGCGGGGCGCACGTCCGAGGCCTCGACCACCGCGCCCAGGCGCTTGGCCGTGGCGATGGCCTGCAGGCCGGCGACGCCGGTGCCCAGCACCACGGCGCGCGCGGCCTTGAGCGTGCCGGCGGCGGTCATCATCATGGGGATCAGGCGGCCGTAGTGGTGGGCCGCCAGCAGCACGGCCTTGTAGCCGGCCAGGTTGGCCTGCGACGAGAGCACGTCCAGGCTTTGCGCGCGGGTGATGCGGGGCGCGGCTTCCAGCGCGAATCCGACCAGTCCGGCGGCGGCCATCTGCTGCAGGCCGTCGGCATCGAAGGGATCGAGCATGCCGATGACCACGCTGCCGGGTTTCATCTGCGGCAGTTCGGCCGCAGACGGCGCGCGAACCTTCATCACGAGCTCCGCCCCCAATGCCTCCTGGGCGGTGCCGAGCGTGGCGCCAGCGGCTTCGTAGGCTTCGTCGAGATAGCGCGCCGCAGTGCCCGCGCCACGCTCCACGACAACGGTGTGTTTGCCGCCTACGTACTTCTTGACGGTCTCTGGTGTTGCTGCGACACGGGTTTCCCCGTCTCGGGTTTCCCTTGGTATCCCGATGTGCATCGACGCCTCTCCTCAGAAGGTTCGCCGTAGTTATAACGGATATACGCCCGGGGGAGGAGGTTCGGCGGGGCGCAAAAGAAAAGCCCCATGGGGTTAACCATGGGGCTTTGGGGCTCGCGCCCCGGTCATACCGGCCAGACTGACAGCTGGCTGCTGGCCGGCACCCGGCGCGCAGGCGTCCGGCGTCAGGCCGTCTGCGCGCGAGTCCAGTCGATCAGCGCGGCGGTGAGATCGCGCAGGTCGGCCTTGAGGCGGCCGTAGTTGGCCGACGGACGCAGGCTGGCCTCGTCCATGTAGAGCTTGCGGTTGATCTCGATCTGCAGGCTGTGGCGGTCTTCGTCGGGACGGCCGAAGGCGCGCACCAGCTCGACGCCCTTGTAGGGGTCGTTCACGGTCACGTTGTAGCCGCGCTCGCGCAGCCAGACCGCGATGAATTCGCGGAAGGCCGGATCGCTGGTGCTGCCGTCGCGGTCGCCCAGCACGAAGTCGGGGTGGACCAGGCCGGGGCGGTCGGTGGCGTAGGCGCCGGCGACGCTGGGCATGGAGTGGCAGTTGATGTGCCAGACCTTGCCGAACTTCTGGTGGGCGCTGTCCAGGACCTGGCCCAGGGCGGCGTGGTACGGCTTCCAGCAGGCTTCGATG
The DNA here is from genome assembly GCF_003184165.1 of Achromobacter sp. RW408. Classification (NCBI taxonomy): domain Bacteria; kingdom Pseudomonadati; phylum Pseudomonadota; class Betaproteobacteria; order Burkholderiales; family Alcaligenaceae; genus Achromobacter; species Achromobacter sp. RW408. The sequence continues at coordinate 594,510 of NZ_QHHO01000049.1, read as the reverse complement.
CGGTGCGTCACTTCCTCGACGCTCAGCTTGCGGTCGTACAGCGGCGTGCCGTCGTCCAGCATGCGCCAGATCAGGCCCTTGCCCAGCTTGACCTTGGGCGAGGCATTGACCGCGCCGGGCCAGGCCTGGTCGAGCAGCAGTTCGTCGATTTCGTCCGGGGCGCGATTGGCATCGATGTAGGCGCGCGGAAAGCTCGCGGCGATCATGGGCACGCCCATGTCGATGGCGTCGCCCCACAGATCATCAACCCAGGTGTCCTCGGCGGTGCGCAGGGCCCCGAAATCCACGGCGGGCGCGAAATCGGGCGGGTAGGTGGTGCCACTGTGCGGGGAGTCCAGCACCAGGGGCGCCGAGGGCGCCGAGTTCGGATACTGCTGCGGAAGGTCGAGCCGATAGGACAGGGGTTGGGTAATTCGCATATGGGGGTGTTGCGTTCGTGAATCGGAGACCCCCGCGCGCCGCGCGGACGCGGCGGGGGCCGAAGATCGCTCAGTCGATCTTCACGTTGGCTTCTTTGGCGATGCGCTTGTTCTTGGCGATCTCGGCCGAGATCTGCTTGGCAAACGCTTCGGGGCTGTTGGCGGCCGGCTCGGCGCCCAGCGCTTCCAGGCGCGACTTGACGTCGGCTTCGGCGCTGACCTTCTGCACGGCGGCGTTCAGCTTGGCCAGGATCGGGGCGGGCAGCTTGGCCGGGGCGACCAGGCCGAACCACGAGGCGTCGTTGACGGCGGGCAGGCCGACTTCGGCGAAGGTGGGCACGTTCGGCAGGCTGGCCACGCGCTTGGGCGCGGCGACGGCCATGGCGATCAGGCGGCCGGACTGCACGTGCGGCAGGGTCGAGGGCAGGTTGTCGTACATGACGTCGACCTGGCCGGCCAGCGCGTCATTGAGCGCCGGACCCACGCCGCGGTACGGCACGTGCATCAGGTCGGTGCCCGAGGCCATCTTGAACAGTTCGCCCATCATGTGCGAGACCGAGCCGTTGCCGGCCGAGGCGTAGGTCAGCTTGCCCGGCTGGCTCTTGGCCAGCTTGATGAACTCGGCCATGTCCTTGGCCTGCACCTTCGGGTTGATGGTCATGATGTTCGGGACGGCGGCCAGGTTCGAGACCGGCGTGAAGTCCTTCTCGCCATCGAACGGCAGGTTCGGGTAGATGGCCGGGTTGATGCCGTGCGTGCTGACGGTGGCGATGCCCAGGGTGTAGCCGTCCGGCGCGCTGCTGGCCACGAAGGCGCTGCCGATCGAGCCGCCGGCGCCGCCGCGGTTTTCCACCACCACGGTCTGGTTCAGTTCCTTGCCGAGCTTGTCGGCGAACAGGCGGCCGACGATGTCGGTGGTGCCGCCGGGCGGGAACGGCACGATCAGGCGGATCGGCTTGCTCGGGTAGGCGTCTTCGGCATGGGCGATGCCCGAGGTCAGCGGCGTGGCCAGGGTCGCGGCGGCGACACAGAGACCTAGGACTACATTACGGCGTTGCATGGATTCCCCTATGAATTGGAAAGCGACTGCGCAAAAGGCAGACGCAAACAGGAAGATTCTTTCGTGCAAGGCCGGTTTGCACAAACGAAAGTTTCTCCTTAAGCTATGACTTTTTTTCATGCCTCTTTTGCGGCGAAGTTTTCTTTTTGTAACTTCAAGCCCCGTCGACCGGGTCCGCAGGCATTCCCCCCATGAGACGGTTCTGTCCTTCGCTCACCGACCTGCAAGCCTTTGAAGTGGCCGCCAGGCACAGCAGCTTCACCCGCGCCGCCCAGGAGCTGTGCGTGACGCAGGGTGCGGTAAGTAAGCAAGTGAAACATCTGGAGGAGTTCGTCGGCGTCGAACTATTCCTGCGCATCAGGCAAGGGCTGGTCCTGACCGAGGCCGGCCGCAGCTACCTCACCAAGATCCAGGCGGGACTGGGCCAGATCGAGGCGGCCACCGTGGAACTGATCGCGCACCAGGGCCAGGGCGGCACGCTCAACCTGACCTGTATGCCGACCTTCGGCGCGCGCTGGCTGATCCCGCGCCTGACGGCCTTCATGCGGTTGCGCCCGGACATCCACGTGGAATTCCTGCCGCACCGCCAGGGCTACGATTTTTCGTCGCCCGAGCTGGACGCCGCCGTCCGTTTCGGCGAAGGCATCTGGCCGGGCAGCGGCGCCGACTACATCGTCGGCCGCGAAATCCTGCCGGTCTGCAGCCCGCGCCTGATTCCCGGCGGCTGTAGCGTGCCGGCGGACCTGCTGGCCTACCCCCTGCTGCACCATACCTCGGCCCTGGAAGGCTGGCGCGACTGGTTCGAGCAAGCCGGCTGCGACACCCGGCGCAGCCTGGAAGGGGCGCGCTTCGACCAGTATGCATTGCTGTCGCAGGCGGCCGCCGCCGGCTTCGGCGTGGCGCTGATCCCGCGCTGCCTGATCGAGGACGAATTGCGCGACGGCAAGCTGGCCGTGGCGATCCAGCTGCCGATCCGCGCGCGCATGGGCTACTACCTGTGCTACCCCGAGCAGAAGGCCAACCTGCCCACCCTGCAGGCGTTCCGGACCTGGCTGATGGAAGTCTCGCGGGCGGCCGAGCCGCAGCCGCAGGACGCCGCCGCCCCACAGTAAAATGGCATCATCATGAGTCAAACATCCACCAAGAAGGGCCGCGTTGTCGTCGGCATGTCCGGCGGGGTCGATTCTTCGGTCACCGCCTGGCTGCTCAAGCAGCAAGGCTACGAGGTCGTCGGCCTGTTCATGAAGAACTGGGAAGACGACGACGATTCCGAATACTGCTCCACCCGCCAGGACCTGCTGGACGCGGCCAGCGTGGCCGACCTGGTCGGCGTGGAATTCGAATACGTCAATTTCGCCGCCGAGTACAAGGACCGCGTGTTCGCGGAATTCCTGCGCGAGTACTCGGCCGGCCGCACGCCCAATCCGGACGTGCTGTGCAATGCCGAAATCAAGTTCAAGGCCTTCCTCGACCACGCCATGGCGCTCGGCGCCGAACACATCGCCACCGGCCACTACGCCCGCGTGCGCGAAGTGGCCGCCGAGGGCGGCGGCTCGCGCTTCGAGCTGCTCAAGGCGCTGGACGGTTCCAAGGACCAGAGCTATTTCCTGCACCGACTGAACCAGGCGCAACTGTCGCGCACCCTGTTCCCGCTGGGCGAGATCCACAAGACCGAGGTGCGTCGCATCGCGCACGAGATCGGCCTGCACAATGCGGCCAAGAAGGACTCCACCGGCATCTGCTTCATCGGCGAACGTCCGTTCCGCGAGTTCCTGAACCGCTACCTGCCGACCGAACCGGGCCCGATCCTGACGCCGGAAGGGCAGAAGGTCGGGCGCCACGAGGGCCTGTCGTTCTACACGCTGGGCCAGCGCAAGGGCCTGGGCGTGGGCGGCGTGAAGGGCCGCCAGCGCGATGACGGCACGGCCGAGGCCTGGTACGTGGCGCGCAAGGACCTCGAGCGCAATGTGCTTTACGTGGTGCAGGGGCATGACCATCCCTGGCTGCTGTCCGGTTCGTTGCGGGCGCAGGACGTCAGCTGGGTGGCGGGGCAGGCGCCTGCCGCGGGCGAATACGGCGCCAAGACGCGCTACCGCCAGGCCGATGCGGCCTGCCGCCTGGGCGACGCGACCACCGAGGGCTTCACGCTCGATTTCGCCGAGCCGCAATGGGCGGTCACGCCCGGGCAATCGGCGGTGCTTTACGATGGCGATATCTGCCTGGGCGGCGGCATCATCGTCTAGGCACGCCGGCCTGTGACGGGCCGTTGCAACACCGATAGCAGTTCCAGCCAGGCCCCGCGGGCGTCGCGTCCGCGGGGCCTGGCTCATGAAAAACGGCGCATGCCGACAACGAGGAGAGGGATGTGGATGTAACGATGGTGATTTGCCTGCTGGCGCTGGGCGCGGTGGCGGGCTTCGCGGCGGGGCTGCTGGGCATTGGCGGCGGCATGCTGCTGGTGCCGTTCCTGACGATGCTGTTCGCCTGGAAAGGCATGCCGGCGGACCTGGTGGTGCACGCCGCCATCGCCACCTCGATGACCTCGATCCTGTTCACCTCGATCTCCAGCGTGCGCGCCCACCAGCAGAAGGGCACGATCAAATGGCGCATCGTCTGGGCCATGGCGCCCGGCATCATCCTGGGCGGCCTGCTGTCGGGCGGCGCGGTGTTCGCGGCGCTCAGCACCCTGTGGCTGTCGCTGTTCTTCGCGCTGTTCGTGGGCTATTCCGGCTGGAACATGCTGCGCAACAAGAAGCCCAAGCCGAGCCGACAGATGCCGGGCGTGGTCGGCACCAGCGCGGCCGGCGCCGGCATCGGCTTCCTGTCGGGGCTGGTGGGGGCGGGCGGCGGCTTCCTGTCGGTGCCCTTCATGGTCTGGTGCAACGTGGCGCTGCACAATGCGGTGTCGACCTCGGCGGCGCTGGGTTTTCCCATCGCGCTGGCCAACAGCATCGGCTATGTGGTGTCGGGGCTGAACGAAGGCGCGACCCGCCCCGGCATGCTGGGCTACATCTACTGGCCGGCGCTGCTGGTGCTGGTGTGCGTCAGCGTCCTCACGGCGCCGCTGGGCGCGCGCATGGCGCACCGCTTGCCGGTGCAGACGCTGAAGCGGGTGTTCGCCTGCCTGCTGTTCGCGCTGGCCGCCTACATGCTGTTCAAGGCCGCGCAGGCGTTCTGGGCCTGAGCCGCAAGTGAAACCGGCCGCGCAAGGCGGCCGGAACGGTGCGGGACGATGCCGGGGGCCGTCAGGCCGTCTTGGGGATGGTGTCCACGAACGACTGGCGCTGCGACAGCTTGTCGTACAGGCGCGCCAGGTTGGGGTGGTTGGCGCGCCAGTCCAGCTCGGCGAAGCGCAGGTCCAGGTAGCCCAGGCCACAGCCCACGGCGATGTCGGCCAGGCTGTAGTTGATGCCCATGCAGTGGGCGTTCTCGCCCAGGCTCTTGTCCATGGCGTCCAGGCTGGCGTGGATCTTGCCGTACTGGCGTTCGATCCATTCCGGGCTGCGCTGCGCCTCGGGGCGCTGCTTTTCCTTGACGATGGTGACGCAGGCGTCCAGCAGGCCGTCGGCGATGGCTTCCCAGCACTTGACGGCCGCGCGGTCGCGGCCCGGCTGCGGAATCAGGCGGGCGACGGGGGACAAGGTATCCAGGTACTCGACGATGACGCGCGAATCGAACAGGGCGCCGCCATCTTCCATGACCAGGCAGGGCACCTTGCCCAGCGGGTTGTACGTTTGGATCTGCGTGTCGGCGGACCAGACGTTTTCGAGTTCAAGCCGATAATCCAGCTTTTTCTCGGCCATGACGATACGCACCTTGCGCACGTATGGACTGGTAAGCGAGCCGATCAGTTTCATGGATTCACAAGCGGAGTCGGAAAGCGGCCGAAGTATAGCAGGCCGCATGGCGGCCAAACCGTCCGCGGGACGGAATCCCGCTCAGTTTGCCACAATGTTGCGCGGCCCTGAATGATAAAATCGCCGGGTTTTCCCACCCGCAGCTTTTTCCTTCCCAGACCATGCAAATCGCCGACCAGCTTAGCCAACTTAATGCCCTTTCGCCACTGGATGGCCGATACGCCTCCCGCGGCGACGCGCTGCGCGGGCTGCTCTCCGAGGCCGGTTTCATGGCCCACCGCGTCGAAGTCGAGGTGGCCTGGCTGGTGGCCCTGTCCGATGCCGGCCTGCCGGAGCTGCCCGCCTTCTCCCAGGAAGCCCGCGCCCGCCTGCAACAGCTGGTGCGCGACTTCTCCGAGGCCGACGCCGCCCGCATCAAGGACATCGAACGCGTCACCAACCATGACGTCAAGGCGGTCGAATACTGGCTCAAGGAAAAGGTCGCCGACCACGCCGAGCTGGCCACCGCGGCCGAGTTCATCCACTTCGCCTGCACCTCCGAGGACATCAACAACACCTCGCACGCGCTGATGCTGTCGCGCGCCCGCAGCGAAGTGGTGCTGCCGCGCCTGCGTGAAATCGCCGCCAGGCTCAACGACATGGCCGTGGCCCAGGCCGACCAGCCGATGCTGTCGCGCACCCACGGCCAGCCGGCCAGTCCCACCACGCTGGGCAAGGAATTCGCCAACGTCGCGGCGCGCCTGAACCGCGCCATCGCCGCGATCGAAGCGGTCGAGCCGCTGGCCAAGCTCAACGGCGCCACCGGCAACTACAACGCCCACCTGTCGGCCTACCCGGAAATCGACTGGCCCGCCTTCAGCCAGCGCGTGCTGGCCGGCCTGGGCCTGACGCAGAACCGCCACACCATCCAGATCGAACCGCACGACTGGATGTCGGCGCTGTTCGACGCCATCGTGCGCGCCAACATCATCGTGCTCGACCTGGACCGCGACATCTGGGGTTACGTGGCCCTGGGCTATTTCAAGCAACGCCTGAAGGAAGGCGAGGTCGGTTCGTCCACCATGCCGCACAAGGTCAACCCGATCGACTTCGAAAACTCCGAAGGCAACCTGGGCCTGGCCAATGCCGTGCTGCGCCATCTGTCTGATAAATTGCCGATCTCCCGCTGGCAGCGCGACCTGACCGACTCCACCGTGCTGCGCAACCTGGGCGTGGGCCTGGGCTATTGCCTGGTGGCCTGGGACGCCTGCATGCGCGGCCTGGGCAAGCTCGAAGTCAACACCGCCGCCATCGACGCCGACATCGACGCCTGCTGGGAAGTCCTGGCCGAGCCGGTGCAGACGGTCATGCGCCGCTACGGCCTGCCGCAGCCGTACGAACAGCTCAAGGCTTTGACGCGCGGCAAAGGCATCACCGAGGAAGCCCTGCGAGAATTCATCCAGGGCCTGGCCCTGCCGGACGAACCCAAGGCGCGCCTGCTGGCGATGACCCCGCGTTCGTATATCGGCCTGGCCGCGGACCTGGCCCGGGCGGTATAGTCGCCTTGCCGCGCGCCGGGCGCGCGGCATCCTTGTTGTACTTACGGGAGATTGCAATGAAGAAGTTGTCCACGCTCGCCGCGTTGGCCTGTATGACCGTCGGATCGCTGCTGGCGACCTCGGCCCAGGCGCAGTTCGCCAAGCCCGAAGATGCCGTCAAGTACCGCCAGTCGGCGCTGACGCTGATGGCCTCGCACTTCGGCCGCATGACGCCGGTGGTCAAGGGCCAGGCGCCCTACGACGCGGCCCAGATCAAGGCCAACGTCGAAGTGCTCAAGACGCTGTCGGCGCTGCCCTGGTCGGCTTTCGGTCCCGGCACGGAAGGCGGCGACGCCCGTCCCGAGATCTGGAGCGACGCGGCCGGCTTCAAGCAGAAGCAGCAGGCGTTCCAGGACAACATCGTCAAGCTGTCGGCGGCTGCCGACGCCGGCGACCTGGACAAGCTGCGCGCCGCATTCGGCGACGTGGGCGCGAGCTGCAAGGCCTGCCACGACGCCTATCGCAAGAAGAAGTAAGCCGGTACCGCGCCCTGTGGCGCGCCGCCGCATGCAAAAAGCCCCTCGACCGAGGGGCTTTTCCATTGGTGCGCGGCCTGGATACCGCGCGTGGCTCGGCGGCCAGCGCCACGCGCGAGCCCGATGACTACGAGAACGACATGTCCGCGACGATTTCCAGCGATCGAATCCACAGCACCAGGCCGGTGACACAGGCGCCCAGGATCAGGGCGCGCAGCCAGATCGCGAAGCCGTCCTGGGTCGGCGGTGTGCCGGGCGGAACGTCTTTCGGATCGACGTTGCCGGTGATGATGGCGCGCACCAGCCGCTTGCGCCGCACCAGCGCATACCAGGTTATGGCCAGCAGGTGCAGGGCGACCAGGCCGATGATGACCCATTCATTGAGCTTGTGCCACGAGGTCAGCAGGCCGGCGGTGGACTCGCTGACGTGGCCGAACAGCGGGCCCTGCGTCATGATGTCATCGGTGGTGAACAGGCCGCTCACGGCCTGGAAGCCGACCACCAGCAGCAATGCCAGCACCGACCACGCCCCCAGCGGATTGTGGCCGGCTGGCGCGGCCGCGCCCTTGAGATAGTTGGCCACCGCGCGCGGCCCGCGCACGAACTGGGTGAAGCGCGCATAGCGCGGGCCGACAAAGCCCCACAGCACGCGAAAGACGATCAGGCCCAGCGCGACACAGCCGAAGCGCACGTGCCAGTCCATGTACAGGCCGCCCAGCTTGACGCTGACGAAGGCGCCGACAATGCAGACGACGAGGGCCCAGTGGAAGAGTCGGGTGGGAAGGTCCCAGATGCGGATGGCAAGCCGGTTGTTTTGCATGATGGTCGCGCCTTGACTGCGTTGCCTGCGACTTTATCACGCACAAATGAAGCCGCCACGGCGTGGGCCGTGTCGGTTTTGCGCCAGATTAAGGTTGGGAACCGCTGGCTCAGCGAGCGGCGCGGCGCACCGGTTCGATGCGGTGCACGTGCTCGTGGCGGAAGCGGATACGCTGTCCGGGGACCTTCTGCGCGGCCGTTCCGCAAGGCACGATTTCGGTGGTGTACGTGGTCGTGCCGTCGATCGGCGCGTTGAAGATCACGGCGGCGCGGATGGCCGGGCCGTCGGCCGGTTGCAGGTAAACGATGTCGCCGATGTGGATCGGCATGTTGTCCAGCTTGGTATGGGCCGGGCGTCGGATCAGGTCCGAGGTAGTGAAACGAGTATTCATGTTGTGTTCTCTTTCAAGTTCTTGTTATGGGAATTGCTGCGTAGCGCATGCCACGAACCGGGGGCGAGGGCGCTGTCGCGCGCCGCGCCCCGGCCATGTGCCGGGTCATGCATGACACTAACGCATATCCGCCGCCGGTCCTTTGCGCATTCTCATGGTTTGCGGGCGCGCCGGACTGGCTGCGGGGGCCGTCCCGGGCCTGGACCTGGGACGTTGCGGGCGCCGCCTGCCTGTATTGGTGGACGGCGGACCCAATAGGCGATGGCGTTACGGCGCCATCGCGGGCGCATGGCAGCGGATCAACGCTGCGTTGTGCGTTTTCCGACCGGGCCGGACTCGGCGGCATGGTCGGGGCGAATGTTGGCTATGGCCCGCGCCATCGTCGTGACGACGCGCAAGGCAAACCGGCAACACAATTGCGTGCAATAAATGGTTGGCAACCGGTTCCGCGTTCTTAGGGTTGTCTGTCGCGAAACAGGATGAACACCGGGGTGATCAACGGGTTGGCCAATAGGGTTGGTCAACGGATGGTGACCGATGCCCCGCCGGGTAGCTCAATGGCTGGTTTTTCAACGCCTGGTTCGCTGGCGGACCCAGTTGAGGCTGAGTGGGGCCTGAGCAAAACCCGACCAAGGCGGCGGCAAAGCCTGGAGTGCCAAATGGCCAGGTTCCATAGGATCAACCAATGATTATATGGCTAAATTAATGATTTCGCAAGGGTTTTTGTGAGGCGCGCCGAAATGAGTGCGACGCCACCCTTGCCGTCCGGCCGGGGTGCCCCCTGGCGCGGGCGCTGACGCCCCGCGCCAGGGGGGGGCAGGACCCAGGTCAGTGCGTGGCGGGGCGCGCCTGGCGTTGCGCTTCGATGATCAGCGCCTCCAGGCGGGGCGACATGCGCAGCGCGACCTGCGCGGCGGTCGAGCCGTCGGGACGGGTGTCGGTTTCCAGCGCCAGCTCGATGCGTTCGCCATCGAAGGCTTCCGGGGCGGCCTCGATCTCGACATAGCGTTGCAGCAAGGCATCCACGGCTTTCTGCGCATCGGCCAGCGCTTCTTCGCCCAGGTGCCCGGGGCGCAGATACTGGTTGGCCACGCGGGCCAGGTCGTTCATGAAAAACAGCAGGGCGGCGGCGCCACGGCAATCGGGATGGGCGAAGCCCCAGGTGTCGGGGGAAGCGTCTTGGGTCATTCAGGCTGGAAAGACAAGAGGTGGCGGGCGGCCGCAGCGGGCCGGCAGTCCTGCATTTTAGGCCGGTCCGGCCCAGTGCGGGGCGCTGGCGGAACGCGGCCAAGCATGAGGTCCCGGCGCGCGGCCCGCACAGTGGGGCTGCGCATCCCGTTTCCGTGCCGCTTGGGGCATACTGGGCGCCCCATGATCAGACACGCACGCCCCGCCGACCTGGCGCTCCTGCCCGATATCGAACGTTCCGCCGCCGCCCGCTTCCTTGGGACGCCCATGGCCTGGGCCGCCGCGGGCGAGCCCCTGCCGCCAGCCGAATTGGCGCGCGCCGCTGCCGCGGGCCTGTTGTGGGTCGCGCCGGGCGACGACGACCGGCCGGCGGGATTCGCGCTGGCCCGGCCGATGGACGGCGACCTGTACCTGGCGGAAATGTCGGTCGCGCTGCCTATGCAGGGACGCGGCCTGGGACGCGACCTGCTGCGGGCGGTGGTCGAACATGCGCGCGCCGCGCGCATCTACCGCGGCGTGGCGCTGACCACCGATCGCGAGCTGCCCTGGAATGCGCCTTTCTACCAGCGGCAAGGCTTTGTCGAGGTCCCGGCCCCGCAATTGGGGCCCGCATTGCGGGCTCGCCTGGAGGCGGAGGCGGCCGCGGGTTTCGACCCGGCGCGCCGCTGCGCGATGCGCTACGCGCTGGCGGCGTGAGCCGCTAAGGCGCGCGCCGGTGGGCTGTGTCATATCGATTCGATGGCAACAAAATCCGCCCGCCGGCGGCGGGTGGCGGACGCTTCGGGATAATCTGCCGGGGAGGATGCCGGCCGCCGGGCGGGTGTTCCCGATGCAACGTTTTACGCAAGGAGGGAAGGGCATGGCAATGCTGCGGATCTGCCTGGCCGGCCTGGCGGCGGCTTCGATGCTGGCGCTGGCCGCTTGCGGCAATCGCGAGCCGCAGGAACGCGCGGCCTTCATCGAGCTGCTGCAAAGCCGTATCGCGTCCGGGTCGCTGGTGCCGGTCGGCGCCCTCGGCGAAGCCGAGAAAGACGCCGTGGGCCGCTACGACGATGCCTACGAGGTGATCGTCGATTTCCAGTCCGCCATGGCCAAGGCGGCCGTGACGCTGCGCCCCATCCTCGCGGCCGAGCGCATCCAGTCGGTCGACGACATCGTGCGGCGGCGCGAGGCCCTGCTGGCCGCGCGCAAGACGCTGGCCGACAGCGCCGGCGCCTTGCAGGATGCCAAGGCCCGCGCCGACCGCGCGCGCAGGGGACTGGAGCTTGCGCCGGATCTGGCGCCGGTCTACGACGGGGTGTATGACGAGGCGGTCACGGCGCCGGCGGCCGAGTTGATGGACGCGGCGGCGCGCATGGATACCGTCGCGCGCGATGCGCTCGGCATCGCCGATTTCGTCGCGGCCAATGAGGCCGAGATCACGCTCGAGGATGGGCTGGCCAAGGTCGCCACGCCGTCGCTGCAGCATGAACTGAATCTGCGCCTGCAGGGCCTGAACGCCCAGTCGCCGGCGCTGGAGGCCGCCCGCGCGGTGGTGTCGCGGGCGGCGGCCGGCGAGCC
>NZ_QHHO01000049.1:493119-583152 GCF_003184165.1 Achromobacter sp. RW408 | reverse complement strand
CCGCGCGTGGCAGGCGCGGCGTCGAGTCGGGGTGGGGCATGGCGGGCTCCTGGTAACGGGAAGGCGCGGATGGCCAGGCCCCGTTGCCAGCAAGCGCCGCTCCCGCGTCCGGCGGGGCGCCGGCTCAGAAGCGCGTATGCCTGCCGAACGGCTGCTCGGCGGCGGTCGGCTTGTCGAAGGTCGCGGTATCGCCGTTCAGGTCCGCTACGTGGATCTGCGCCAGCCGGGTCGCTTCGTCGATGGCGGATTGGGCGGACGCAAAGCGTTCATCGATGGCGATGCGTTCCCTGCCCGGACCGGCGGCGGGGGAGATCAAGGTGTACCCGATGCGCCAGGCGCCGTCGTCGTGGACCGGACGTTCGATCTGGAAATCCCATTTGGTGTTTTCCATGGTGCCTCCTGTGGTGCTTGCTGTCAGGTGCTTCCATGCTAACGCGATCGATCCGCCCCTCCCAACCGCTCAAACGGCCTGCAGCGTGCCGCTCACATGGATGCGGGTGTCGCCGCCGACCCAGACCTGGCCGCTGTCGTCACGCGATAGATGGACGCGGCCGCGCCGGCCCAGGCGCGTGCCCTGGGCGGCGACATAGTCGTGGTCGATCCATCCCTGCGCGAAGAACCACTGCGCCAGCGCGGCGTTCAGGCTGCCGGTGACCGGGTCCTCGACGATGGCGCCGGCCGGGTCGGAAAAGAATGCGCGCACTTCGAATGCGGCTTCGCCGCCCGGCGCGTGAGGGCCGATCACGCCGATATCGACCGGCGTTGGCCAGCGTCCGGCCGGTTCGAGCGAGAGCACCTTCTCCGCCGACGCCAGCCGGATTCCCAGCCATCCCGGGCCGTTGTCGACCCAGGCCGCGGCCAGGATGTCGCGGGCCTCGATGCCCAGCAGCCGCCGCGCCTGCTCCAGTTCGTCCGCGCCCGGCGCGCCCGAGCGGATCAGCGGCGGGGCGGCGAAGGCCAGCCGCCGCGGGTCGCGCCGGATGCGCACCAGTCCGGCGCCGCACTCCTGCATGACGTGGGTATCGTGGCGCGGCGCATGTGCCGCCAGCCACGCGTGGCAGGTGCCCAGCGTCGGATGGCCGGCAAAGGGCATTTCGCGGTCCAGCGTGAAGATCCTGACGCGGTAGTCGGCCTGCGGATGGGTCGGCGCGACCAGGAACGTGGTCTCCGACAGGTTGAACCAGCGCGTCAGGCGTTGCATGTCGGACGTCGACAGCGCGTCGGCGCCGGTGACGACCGCGACCGGATTGCCGGCAAGCGGGCCGGCGCCGAAGACGTCGACCATATGGACGGTGAGAGGCATCATGTCAGTGCGCAGTGCGATGAAAGGGAAGCCGCGCCGCGCGGCGCGGGCAGGGAGGGGCGATCCATGCGGGCTCAGCCGCGCCAGAACAGCAGCTTCAGCCCGGCGGCGGCGAACACCGCGGCGAGCGCGCCTTCGATGGCGCGCCGCGCTCGCGCGTACAGGGCCGCCATCGACGCGGTCGAGAACAGCAGCGCGTAGCCGCCGAACACGCCCACGCCCAGGGCCACGCAGCCGCCCACGATGGCCGGCAGTTCGTGGGCGGCGCCGTCCGGACCCATCCCGAGCGAGATGATGGCAGTCCAGGCCATGATGGCCTTGGGATTGCCGACGTGCATGAACACGCCCTGGCGGTAACGGGCGCCGAGTCGCCCGGTGCTGCCCGCCGCGCGCGGCGCCGCGCAGGCCGCGGCCGGCCGCAAGGCGGACCGGCCCGTGCGCGCGGCCAGGTACAACAGGTAAAGGCCGCCCGCGATCTTGAGAAGCGCCAGGGCCTGCGCATAGGCGTTGAGCACGGCGGCGATGCCGGTGGCGGCCAGCAGCGCCCAGAACAGCGAACCCGTGACGACGCCGGCCGCCAGCGCCAGGGCCGGACCGCGGCCGTCGCGCATTGCCGTGGCCATGATGGCCATGGTGCTGGGCCCCGGGCTGGCGGTGGCGATCAGATAGGTGCCATAGACCATGGCGAGGTGGCTGGCATTCATGCCGGTTTGCTCCGGGTGAGACACCGCCTTGCGCCCTCAGGGCAGCAGGTCGGCGCGGTGGACGATGTGGATCTTGTTGCCGTCGGGATCGCGCAGGTAGGCGCCGTAATAGCCGTTGCCGTAGCGCGGGCGGGGCCCGGGGGCGCCTGCGTCGGCGCCGCCGTGCGCCAGGCCGGCGGCGTGCGCCGCGTCGACCGCGCCCGTCGAAGGCGCCAGAAAGGCCGTCATGGCGCCGTTGCCCGCGCTCGCCGGTTCGCCGTCATAAGGGGTGTAGACGTAAAAGCGCGGCAGCGCGGCGTGCGCCGCGACCCAGCACAGCGCCGCCGGGCCGCCATCGGGCGAGACGGGGCGGCGGCGCAGTCCGAGCGGGGACAGCACTGCATCATAGAAGCGGCCTGCGCGTTCGAGATCGCGCGTGCCGACGGTAACGTGGCTGAACATGGGTTTCTCCAGGCCGGCCGACATCGCGGCCGGCGCATCCGGCAGCGAACGGGCGGGAGACTGCGGCATCAACGTTACACTATTGAAGACAGCAAAAAGTGTCATGTGACGCTTATTTTTGGAGGCCGCCCGGATGCTGCTGCAATCGCCCTGGATTCCCCGCCTGGCGAACATCGAGGCCAGCCCGGCCGAGCGCCTGGCGCTGGCGCTGGCCGACGATATCGTCGAAGGGCGGCTGGCCGGCGGCGACCGCCTGCCGGCGCACCGCGACCTGGCCAAGCGGCTGCGCATCGGCCTGGGTTCGGTGACCCAGGCCTATGTGTCGCTGGAGCGGCGCGGCCTGACGCGCAGCGTGCAGGGGCGCGGCACGTTCGTCGCAAGCCGGCAGGCGCCGGGCGACGCGGTAATCGACCTGTCTTCCAACGCCTCGCCGGCCGCCCTCGATGCGCGCGTGCTGGCGCGCACCCTGGCCGGCATCGCGCGCAGCATCGACGCCGACCATTTCAATCTCTACGCGCCGCCGGGCGGCCACCTGGAACACCGCCGCGCGCTGGCGCGTTGGCTCGAAACCGTCGGCCTGCCCGTGGAGGCCTCGCACCTGGTGTTGACCAGCGGCGCGCGCCAGGCGCTGTCATTGGCCATCGAACTGGCCTGCGGCCCGCGGGGGGTGCTGCTGACCGAGAGGCTCACGTATCCCGGCGCCCTGGCCCTGGCGCGGCGGCAGGGCTGCCGTGTGCGGGGCGTCGAGATCGATGGCGAGGGCATGGTGCCGCAATCGCTCGCCGCCGCGCTCGAGGCGACCCCGGCAACGGCGGGCCGGGCGGTCTACCTGACCCCGACCTTGCACAATCCGACGACCGCGACGATGGGCGCGGCGCGTCGGCGGGCCATCGTTGACCTTTGCCGCCGCGCGGGGGCATGGATCATCGAAGACGGCGTCTATTCGGTGGCGGCGCCCCATCTGCCGCCGTTGGCGGCCCTGGCGCCGGACCTCTGCCTGCACGTCAATGGCATGTCCAAGGCGCTCGGCCCGGGTTTGCAGATCGGCGCGCTGGCGCTGCCCGCCGCCTTGCGCGACGCGGCGCGGGAACGGTTGCGCGACCTGCCAGCGGGGCCGTCCGCGCTTGCCTGTGCCGTGGTGCAGGAATGGCAGGCCAGCGGCATGATCGCCGCATTGCAGCGCGACCTGCTGCATGAGGCGCGGCGGCGCGCCGGCCTGGCCGCGTCGATCCTCGGGACGCATGCCCTGGCGTTGTCTGCCGACGCCTATCATGCCTGGCTGCCGATGGCGAGCGCGGCGGCCCGGCGCTTCGTGGCCGCCGCCGCCGACAGGGGCGTGCGCCTGACGCCGCCGGAAAGCATGATGGTCGATGCCGCGGACCGCCGGGCGGGCGTGCGGCTCTGCCTGGGCGGCCCCGCTTTCGCGGACCTGGAGACGGCCCTGACGCGGCTGGCGGGCCTGCCAGGCCGGGCGGGATGAGCGGGGGCGTGCCAGGACCTGGCGCGGCGTGCGCCTGTCGGCTCAGGCTCCCACGACGTCCGCGGGCGTGGGCCCGGCCGGCCCCGGGCTGGCGCCGGGCTGTCCGCGCAGGGCCGCGATGTCGCGCTTGGGCGGCACGCCATACAGGCGGCTGTACTCGCGGCTGAATTGCGAGGGGCTTTCGTACCCCACCTTGAACGCGGCGCTGGCCACGTCCAGGTATTCGTTCAGCATCAGCCGCCGCGCCTCGTTCAGCCGCAGCCACTTCTGGTACTGCAGCGGGCTCATGGCGGTCAGCTGGCGGAAATGGTGGTGGAACGTCGGCGGGCTCATCTGCACGCGCGCGGCCAGGTCCTCCACCCGCAACGGCAGCGCGTAGTGCCGCTTCAGCCATGAGATCGCCCGCGCGATGCGCTGGCCCTGGCCATCCACGGCGGTGATCTGCCGCAGCCTGGCGGCCTGGTCGCTCATCAACAGGCGGTAGTGGATTTCACGCAGCACCAGCGGCGCCAGCACGGGGATGGCGTCGGGTTCGTCGAGCAGGGCCAGCAGGCGCGTGAACGGCGCCAGGATGGTCGGGGTTGCCGTGCCGATGCCGACACCGATTCCCTGGGCGCGTTCGCGCGGCGCCAGCGTGTCGCCCTGGGCGATGAGCTCGGCCAGGATGCGCAGGTCCAGCTTCAGCGCCAGCCCCAGGCAGGGGCGCTCGGGCGTCGCCGCGGTGACTTCCGAATCGCCGGGCAGGTCCAGTGACGTGATCAGGAAGCGTGAGGTATCGTAGGGAAATGCCTGCCCGCCGATCCACATCTGCTTGGCGCCCTGCACGACCAGGACGATGCTGGGTTCGACCAGGCAGGCGCAGGCCGGCGCCACCGCGTCGCGTCGGAACAGGCCCAGCCCCGCAATGGCGGTGTCGAAGTCGCCCGGCCCCGGGGTCCGTCCGCCGATGACGCGCGCCAGCGCCTGGCAGGAAATGTCATGATGCGCCGCCGCATCGGGTGTCAGTGTCATGGTTGGCCGCAACCTCCTGGGCGCACTGTACCCGCCCGGGAACGGCTTGCACACAAAGTCATCAATCCCTCATAGGATCAGGCAAGAAATTCAGCGAAATGCGCTACCGGCGATGGGCGCGATTGCGGAAAATGCTTGTGGGCAGGCACGCTGGACCGTCCTTGCCCGCTCCCCCACCCGCCACGCCCCATGAGGATCCCGCCATGACACGATTGCAAGTCAACGGTCAGCCCAAGGAAGTCTCCGTTCCCGACGATATGCCCCTCTTGTGGGTGCTGCGCGACGAGCTCGGCATGACCGGCACCAAGTTCGGCTGCGGCATGGCGCTGTGCGGCGCCTGTACCACGCACCTGGACGGGCAGCCGACCCGCGCCTGTGTGACGCCCGTGTCCGCCGCGGCGGGCCGGGCCATCAGCACCATCGAAGGCATGGCGGCCGACCCGGTCGGGCGCACCGTGCAGCGCGCCTGGGTGGAAAACAACGTGGCGCAATGCGGCTATTGCCAGGCCGGCCAGATCATGACGGCGGTGGGGCTGCTCAAGACCACGCCGGCGCCGACCGAACAGCAGATCGACGAGGCCATGAGCGGCAACATCTGCCGCTGCGGCACCTATCCGCGCATCCGCGCCGCCATCCAGCAGGCGGCCGCGCAACTGGCCCAGGGAGGCAAATGATGACGACCACGATGCAGGTTTCGCGGCGCGGTTTCCTCAAGGGCGGCTTGGGCGCGTTGACCCTGGCGGTGACCGGCAATGGCCTGGTGAGCGCGGTGTGGGCGGCCGACGAGCCCAAAAAGTATGGCGCCGATTCCATGCCGGGTGGCACGGTGGACGACCCGCTGGCGTTTGTCTCGATCGCGGCGGACGGCACCGTGACCATCGTGGCGCATCGCGCCGAGATGGGCACCGGGGTGCGCACCAGCCTGCCGATGGTGGTGGCCGACGAGATGGAAGCGGCCTGGGACCGGGTGCGGGTGGTGCAGGCCGATGCCGACGAAGCGCGCTATGGCAACCAGAACGTGGACGGCTCGCGCAGCGTGCGCCACTTCCTGATGCCGATGCGGCGCGTGGGCGCCGCGGCCCGCCAGATGCTGGAAGCGGCGGCCGCCGCGCGCTGGTCGGTGCCCTTGGCCGAGGTGCGCGCCACGCAGCACGAGGTCGTCCATGCGCCCAGCGGCCGGCGGCTGGGCTATGGCGAGCTGGCGGCCGACGCCGCCAAGCTGCCGGTGCCGGCGGGCGATGCGGTCAAGCTCAAGACCCGCGCCGAATTCCGCTATATCGGCAAGGACGAGGTGCGCCTGGTCGACCTGGAGGCCATCGGCAAGGGCGAGGCCATGTACGGCATGGACATGCGCCTGCCCGGCATGGTCTATGCCGTGGTGGCGCGCCCGCCGGTGGTGGGCGGCAAGCTGCGCCGCGTGGACAGCGCCAAGGCGCTGGCGGTGCCTGGCGTGCTGAAGGTGGTGGAGATTCCCGCCATGGCCGGCGCGCCCGCCTTCCAGCCGCTGGGGGGCGTGGCGGTGGTGGCCAGCAATACCTGGGCCGCGATGCAGGGCCGCGCCGCGCTCGCCATCGAATGGGACGATGGCCCCAACGCGGCCTACGACTCGGTCGCCTACCGCGAGACGCTGACCGAGGCCAGCCGCAAGCCGGGCAAGGTGGTGCGCGACCAGGGCGACGCGCCGCAGGCCTGGGCCAAGGCCGGCGAGGCCGAGCGCTTCATGGCGGAATACCACGTGCCGCACCTGGCGCATGCGTCGATGGAGACGCCGGTGGCGACGGTGCGGATCCAGGACGGCGCGGCCGAGGTCTGGACCTCGGTGCAGAATCCGGCGGCCGCGCAGGAGGCGGTGGCCAAGCGCCTCAAGCTCAAGCCCGAAAACGTCAAGGTCCACGTGCTGCTGCTGGGCGGCGGCTTTGGCCGCAAGTCCAAGCCGGACTATGTCGACGAGGCGGCCATCGTGGCCCAGGCCATGCCCGCCGGCACGCCGGTCAAGCTGGTGTGGACGCGCGAAGACGACATCCACCACGACTACCTGCATACCGTGTCGGCCGAGCACCTGGAGGCCGTGGTCGGCAAGGACGGCAAGGTGCAGTCCTGGCTGCACCGCAGCGCCGCGCCGACCATCGCGTCGCTGTTCACCGAGGGGGCCAAGGGCGAGCAGTTGTTCGAGTCGGCCATGTCGGCCATCAACATGCTCTACGTGATTCCGAACGTGCGGGTCGAAACGGCCGAGGTCGCCGCCCACGCCCGCATCGGCTGGTTCCGTTCGGTGGCCAACATTCCGCATGCGTTCGCGGCGCAATGCTTCATCGCCGAGCTGGCGCACCGCGCCGGCCGGGACCACAAGCAGTATGCGCTGGACCTGATCGGCCCGGCCCGCCGCATCGATCCGGGCACGCTGGCGGACACCTGGAACTACAGCGAATCGCCCGAACGCTATCCCTACGACACCGGCCGCCTGCGCGGGGTGATCGAGGCGGCGGCCAGCGGCGCCAAGTGGGGGCGCGAGCTGCCGAAGGGGCATGGCCTGGGCCTGGCGTTCTGCTACAGCTTCATGAGCTACACGGCCACGGTGGTCGAGGTGGCGGTGGACGAGAAGGGCGAAGTGCGGGTGGTGGCCGTGGACATGGCGCTGGACTGCGGCCCGCAGATCAAGCCCGAACGCATCCGCGCGCAGATGGAAGGCGGCGCCATCATGGGCCTGAGCCTGGCGCTGCTGGGCGAGATCACCTTCGAGAAGGGGCGCGTCAAGCAGAACAACTTCTACGACTATGAAGTCCTGCGCCATAATGCATCGCCGCGCGTGATCCGCACGCACCTGGTCAACGACGACCATGCCCTGCCGCCAGGCGGCGTGGGCGAGCCGCCGGTGCCGCCGGTGGCGCCGGCGCTGTGCAACGCCATCTTCGCCGCCACCGGCAAGCGGGTGCGCAGCCTGCCGGTGCGCAGCGTCGCTTAGGACCACCGGGGCAGACCGCACCGCGAAAAGAGCCGATTCCGCCATGCCGCCAATGGATACACCTGTCGTCATCGTGCTGGCCGCCGGCCGGGGCGAGCGCTTTGCGCGCTCCGGCGGCGCCCGGCACAAGCTCGATACGCCCCTGGCCGGCATCGCGGTGTTGCAGCGGGTGCGGGATACGGTGGCGCGGTCGGGCCTGCCCTGCCATGTGGTGCTGCCCGGCGACGATCCGGCGGCCGGCATGGGCGATTCCATCGCCCGCGGCGTGCGCGCCACGCCGCGGGCGGCGGGCTGGCTGATCCTGCCGGGCGACCTGCCGCTGGTCGGCGCCGACAGCCTGCGCCGGGTGGCGCGGGCCCTGGCGGCCGCCACGGTGGTGCAGCCGTTCTGGAATGGCCGGCAGGGCCACCCGGTCGGCTTTGGCCGGCCCTGCTACGAGGCCCTGGCGCGGCTCTCCGGAGACAAGGGCGCCGCCGCGGTGGTGGCGGCGCGCCGGCAGGCCGGCGAGGTGTTGGCGCTGGCCCTGGACGATCCGGGCATCGTGGCCGATATCGATACATTGGAAGACCTGGCGCGGGCCGAGTCGCTGCTTGCCGCCCGCCAGTCCCTGCAAGGAGCGGACTGAATGGAAAGTGTGGATGTACGCGTGTTGCGCGCCGCGCGCGACTGGGCCATGGCGGGAGAGCGGGTGTTGCTGGCCACGGTGGCGCGCACCTGGGGATCGTCGCCGCGCCCGACGGGTTCGATGATGGCGCTGCGCGAGGACGGCCGCTGCGTCGGCTCGGTTTCGGGCGGCTGCATCGAGGACGATCTGGTGCTGCGCTATACCCGCGCCCACGGCGGCGCGGGCATGCCGCATGCGACGCCGGAACTGGTGCGCTATGGCGTCCACGCCGACGATGCGCACCGCTTCGGCCTGCCTTGCGGCGGCACCCTGGAACTGCTGCTGGAGTTCGATCCCGACGTCGCCGCGCTGGACACGCTGGTGCGGCAGCTGGAATCCGGGCAGCTGGTCCGGCGCAGCGTCGACTGCGCGACGGGCGCGGTGACGCAGGCGCCGGCTTCGGCGCCGCAGGCCCTGCATTTCGATGGCGCCACCCTGTCCAGCACGCTGGGGCCGCAGTACCGCATGCTGCTCATCGGCGCCGGCGCGCTGGCCGAGTACGTCGCGACCATGGCGCTGTTCAACGATTTCGCGGTCACGCTTTGCGATCCGCGCGTCGAGCACCTGGGCGCCTGGTCGGTGCAGGGCGTGCGCCTGACCACCGAGATGCCCGATGATGCCGTGCGCGCCATGCGTCCGGACACGCGCACCTGCATCGTGGCGCTGAGCCACGATCCCAAGCTGGACGACCTGGCGTTGCTGGAGGCGCTGCACAGCCCGGCCTTCTATGTCGGCGCGATCGGCTCGCGGCGCAACACCGACCTGCGCCGCCAGCGGCTGATCGAGCATTTCGACGAGACCGAGGAATCGCTCAAGCGCCTGCGGGCGCCGGTGGGCCTTTACATCGGCAGCCGCACGCCGGCGGAGATCGCCGTCAGCGTCATGGCCGAGATCCTGGCCGTCAAGAATGGCGTGGCCTTGCCCGCCACGCTCTCGGTGGCCGTCGCCAAGACGCGCGAACCGCGCGCCGCCTAGCGGCCCCGCCGCTGCCGCGCGCGGCCCCCAATGGCCTGGAGGCGCGGGCTGGAATCGAACCAACCTGGACGGATTTGCAATCCATCGCATGACCACTCTGCCACCGCGCCGTTACGTCCTGGTTTGTCCTGACGTGGATATAATTATGTCATAGGACAAAACAAAAGCAAGCGGAAAACCTGCATCGCATCGCGCCGTGAGGATTGCCGTGGCGCTGCGCCGTTGTCCTTGAAGCCGGGCTGCCCCGCGGGCGGCCATCCATCGATCGAGGACAACGATGCTGTTTCAATTTCCTATCGTCATCATTGACGAAGACTTCCGTTCCGAGAACACCTCCGGCCTGAGCATCCGGGTGCTGGCCGAAGCAATCAAGGCGCAGGGTTTCGAGGTGCTCGGCACCACCAGCTATGGCGATCTCAGCCAGTTCGCGCAGCAGCAGAGCCGGGCCAGCGCCTTCATCCTGTCGATCGACGACGAGGAACTGACGCATGGCGAAGGCCTGGCGCCGGCCTTGCTGGCGCTGCGGGAATTCATCGGCGAGGTGCGACGCCGCAATGCCGACGTGCCGATCTACGTCTACGGGGAGACCCAGACGGCGCGCCATCTCCCGAACGACATCCTGCGCCAGCTCCAGGGCGTCATCCATATGTTCGAGGACACGCCGGAGTTCGTTGCCCGCCACCTGGTGCGCGAGGCCCGCGCCTACCTGGAAGGCGTCAAGCCGCCGTTCCTGAAGGCGTTGCTGGACTATGCCGAGGATGGCTCGTATTCCTGGCACTGCCCCGGGCATTCCGGCGGCGTGGCCTTCCTGAAAAGCCCGGTCGGGCAGATGTTCCACCAGTTCTTCGGCGAGAACATGCTGCGCGCGGACGTGTGCAACGCGGTCGAGGAACTGGGGCAATTGCTGGACCACAACGGCGCCATCGGCGCGAGCGAGCGCAACGCGGCCCGCATCTTCAACGCCGACCATTGCTTTTTCGTGACCAATGGCACCAGCACCAGCAACAAGATCGTGTGGCATCACACGGTGGCTCCGGGCGATGTGGTCGTCGTCGACCGCAACTGCCACAAGTCCATCCTGCACAGCATCATCATGACGGGCGCCATTCCCGTGTTCCTGCGTCCGACGCGCAATCACTTCGGCATCATTGGGCCGATCCCGCGCGGTGAATTCGACGTCCAGGCCATCAAGGACAGGATCCGAGCCCACCCATTGCTGCGCCACGTCGACCCGGAGCAGGCGCGTCCGCGCATCCTGGCGCTGACCCAGTCCACCTATGATGGCATCATCTACCATACTGAGACGATCAAGGCCGCGCTCGACGGCTATGTGGATGTGCTGCATTTCGACGAGGCCTGGATGCCGCACGCGGTGTTCCACCCGTTCTATGGCGCCTACCACTGCATGGGCCGGCGGCGGCCGCGGCCGAGCCGCTCGATGGTGTATTCGACCCAGTCCACGCACAAACTCCTGGCGGGGATCAGCCAGGCCAGCCATGTCCTGGTGCAGGATTCGATGACACGCAAGCTGGACCGCCACCTTTTCAACGAGGCCTACCTGATGCACACCAGCACCAGTCCGCAGTACGCCATCATCGCCAGCTGCGACGTGGCGGCCTCGATGATGGAGCCGCCGGGCGGCACGGTGCTGGTGGAGGAAAGCATCGCCGAGGCCATGGATTTCCGGCGCGCGATGCGCGAGGTCGGTTCGCATCTGGCCGCGCACGATTGGTGGTTCAAGGTGTGGGGACCCGACGCCCTGGCGCCGGAAGGCATCGGCCCGGCCGAGGATTGGATCATCCGCGACGAGGGCGACGGACAGGACTGGCATGGGTTCGGGCCCCTGGCCGACGGCTTCAACATGCTGGATCCGATCAAGTCCACCATCGTGACGCCGGGCCTGGACCTGGCCGGCAATTTCGCCGCCGAGGGCATTCCGGCGGCGATCGTCAGCAAGTTCCTGGCCGAGCACGGCGTCATTGTCGAGAAGACCGGCCTGTACAGCTTCTTCATCATGTTCACCATCGGCATCACCAAGGGCCGCTGGATCTCGCTGGTGACGGCGTTGCAGCAGTTCAAGGAGGATTACGAGCGCAACCAGCCGATGTGGCGGGTGCTGCCGGATTTCTGCGCGAAACACCCGCGCTATGAAAACCGGGGATTGCGCGACGTATGCCAGTCCGTGCACGAGACCTATGCCGCCCACGATATCGCCCGCCTGACCACGCGCATGTACCTGGCCGACGTGACGCCCGCGATGAAACCCAGCGACGCCTACGCCTGCATCGCCCAGGGGCGCACCGAGCGGGTGGAGGTCGACCATCTCGAAGGCCGGATCACCACCAACCTGATCACGCCGTATCCGCCCGGCATTCCCCTGCTGATCCCCGGCGAGGTCTTCAACCGCACGATTGTCGAGTACCTGAAATTCTCGCGCGAGCTGAACCGCGAATGCCCGGGGTTCGGCACCGATATCCACGGTTTCGTGGAACTGCCCGACGAGGGCGGCAAGCCGCGCTACTACGTGGACTGCGTCGCGTAGCCGGCCGGGGGGCGCGCTTTCGCCGGCAAGGCAATCATGTCAAACTGGCGCATTGACTTCATGGCGCCATCGTTATGTCAGCGCCCTTGCCGGTATTGACCCAGGCCCATATGAAAATACAAGGAAAGACCGCCGCGGAGATCTTCGAGAGCGTGCGCGGCCTGCTGCAATCCGGATCGTTGCGGGCGGGGCAGGCGCTGCCGCCAGTGCGCGACCTGGCGATCGAGCTGGACGTCAACCGCAACACGGTCGCCGCCGCCTATAAGCGGCTGGCGACGGCGGGGATCGCCTTGACCCAGGGGCGCCTGGGGACGATCATCCGCGACCCGTCCGGTCCCCGGGAACAGGAGGGCGCGCAGGCGGATACGCCGCTGGCGGACCTGGCCAGCGGCAATCCGGATCCGGCCTGGCTGCCCGACCTGACCGCGGCATTCGCCGCGCGTCCGTACGTGCCCCGGCTGTACGGCGAAGCCACCGTCAACCCGGGCCTGGAAGACTACGCCCGGGGCTGGTTCACGCCGGACTGCCCGGCCGCGTTCGAGATCAACCTGACGCATGGCGCGGTCGACGCCATCGAGCGCCTGCTGGGTTCCTACCTGGTGTCCGGCGACCGGGTGGCGGTCGAGGACCCGTGTTTCCTCAGCAGCATCAACATGTTGCGGGTTGCGGGCCTGCAGCCGGTCGGGGTGCCGGTCGACGCGGAAGGCATGCAGGCGCAGGCGCTGGAAGCGGCGCTGGAAAAGGGCGCACGGGCCGTCATCCTGACGCCGCGGGCGCACAATCCGACCGGGTGCGGGCTGAGCGCGAAGCGCGCGCGCGCCCTGGCGCGCGTGCTGGCCCGGCACCCGCAAGTGATGGTCATCCTGGATGACCATTTCGCCTTGCTGTCCGAGGCCGCTTACCACAGCGCGCTGGCGCCGCAGACGCAGCGCTGGGCACTGATCCGGTCCTTCTCGAAGGCGCTGGGCCCGGACGTGCGGGTGGCGCTGGTCGCCAGCGATGCCGCCACCTCGCGCCAATTGCGCACGCGGCTGGCCTCGGGCACCGGCTGGGTCAGCCATCTGCTGCAGGACATGGTGGAAGTGACCCTGGGCCAGCCCCAGGTGGCCAGCCAGATGGCGCGGGCGCGCCAGGACTATGCCGCGCGCAGGCGGCAGCTGGAAGATGCATTGCGCGAGCAGGGGCTGCCCTGCCTGGAGAACGGCGACGGCCTCAATCTCTGGGTGCCGCTGGATACCGACGACCAGGCGGTCGCCCTGGCGCTGGCGCGCAAGGGCTGGCTGGTGCGGCATGGCGGCGCCTTCGGGGTCCAGGGCGGCATCAATGGACTGCGGATCACGCTTTCCGGCATGACGCCCGCCCAGTGCCGCAAGTTGGCGCAGGATATCGGGCACAGCCTGCGCTGAGCCACGGCGCGGCGCGCCATATCGGGTTGTCATTCAATGCTCGCGCGTCCGTGGCGGCCGCGCGTCGCTTGGTCGCGTCACGCTTTCTTATTTGTCCTGGATCTTGATAATATTTTGGCATAGGACAATAATAGCGAGCAACGCCACAGGCGCGTTGCCGCTACTGCCCATCCTGGAAGCCGACCCTCATGACCCTGAACGCCATTGCCTTGCGCCACGTCCACTTCGAAGACCTTGGCGTGCTGGAGCCGCTGTTGCAGGCGCGCGGCTACACCGTGCGCTATGTCGACACGCCGGTGGAGGACCTGCCGGTGGCGGACGCGCTGGCGACGGATCTGCTGGTGGTGCTGGGCGGGCCGATCGGAGCCTTCGATGAACCGCGCTATCCGTTCCTGGCGCGGGAGCTGGAACTGGTGCGCGCGCGCCTGGCGAATCGGGCGCCGACGCTGGGGATCTGCCTGGGCGCGCAGCTCATCGCGCGGGCCCTGGACGCCAACGTCTACCCGATGGCGGCCGGGCCGGAGATCGGCTTCGGCGCCCTGACGCTGACCGACCAGGGCCAACGCTCGGCGCTGGCCGGCCTGCGCGATACGCCGGTGCTGCATTGGCACGGGGACCAGTTCGACATTCCGGCAGGCGCCATCCGGCTGGCGGGCACGGCGGCGGGACCGAACCAGGCGTTCGAGTATGGCGACAGCGTGCTCGGGCTGCAATTCCACCTTGAGGCCGATTTGGGCAACTTCGAGCACTGGCTGGTCGGGCATGCCTGCGAACTGGCCCGCGCCGGCATCGACCCGGCGACGCTGCGGGTCCAGGCGCCGGCAGTGCAGGCCGACCTGCGCGGCGCCGCCCGCGCCGTCTTCAACGACTGGCTGGACCGCATCGTATGCTCAAACACCGAATCGTGATTCACCGCCACGGCCAACTGCTGGGTCATTTCGACGCCAACGCGCGCATGACGCGCCAGGCCGTGACGGAAATTCAAGGCCTGTTCAAGGCGGTCGACGGGTTCCGCTGCGAACTCTGGGTCGAGGCTGGCGAACGGCGCATCCTGGAAAGCGGGCCCGACGGGATCCGCGTGCTGGGCAGCGATACGTTGTTCATCCCCGTCGCGACAGGCTGATTGCCGCTCGGGCGCCGCCGTGCCGCGCCAGTCGCCGCGCTGGCTCAGCGGCCCGTCACCAGATCGTCGAACAACGTATCGCCGCCCATCTGCCCGCCTTTGAGCATCAGCTGCAAGCCGTTGGTGAGCGGATCGTCGCTGTGCGCGACGCTGACGGTGACGCCGGGCGCGAGCGTGCTGTGAAAGCCCAGGCCCCATAGCCCCAGCGCCAGCGTGGCGTGGCTGGAGGTGTCGCCACCGGCGATCCCCAGGCGCGTGAGCTTGCGCCCCGCGGCCGCGCTGGCGCGTACGATGCCCGCCACCAGCCGGCCGGTGGCGCGGGCGGTGGCGGCGGTGCGCTGCGGCGACAGGGCCTGGCCCGGTTCATCGGTGTGCACCAGCACATTGCGGCCCTGGGCCAGGGCGCCGGCCGCCTCCTGGATGCTGGCGCTGGCGTAGGCGGCCTCTCCCAGCAGGCGCTCTACATCCAGCGGCTGCCGCGCATAGCGCCGACTGGCGCCGATCTGGCGCGCCGTGACTGGCGACAGGCTGCCGGCCACCACCAGCACAGGGCCTTGGGCGGGCGGCAGCGCGGGCGCCGAGGACGCCGGGCCGGGGCCGGCGGCGCGCGCCAGCGCCTGCTGCACGCTGCTGGGGCCGACCACCAGCAGCGGCAGCGCCGAGGCGGCGCGCCACAGCAGCCGGCCGATCAGCGGCAGTTGCTCGTCGTCGACCAGGTCCAGCAGCAAGGGGCCGTCGGTCGTGTTCACGATGGCGTCGATCCATGGGTCCACGGCGCGCAGGTCGGCGGCGGCGCGCAGCGGCGGATAGGCGGTGTGCGGCAGCGAGGCGATGCCGGCCAGCCCCTGCGCCGCCAGGTGGCGGCGCAGGTCGGCCTCGTGCATGGGGGTGACGGGATGCGCGCGCATCACCGGGTGCCGGTCGATCCGGTGGACCTCGGCGGCGGCGCCGGCGCGCGCGAACAGGTTGGCGAAGCTGCAATAGCGCCCGATGCCGGGTTGGCCGCCGACGATGGGCACCAGCGGATTGAGCATGTGGCGCCGCAGCTCGGCCACGGCCGCGCCGATGCTGCCCACGTGCGGCGCGCTGTCGAAGGTGGAGCAGCACTTGTAGTGCAGGATGCGGGTGCCGGTGGCGGCCAGGAAGCGGCCGGCGGCGCGCAGCTCGGCCGTCATTTCGTCGGGCGCCATGCCGCGCGCCGCGCCGGCGATGCCGATGGCGTCCAGCGGGCCGGCGCGTTCAAGCTGTTGCGGCGTCGGCACGCCCAGGAACAGCAGGCTGCGCCAGCCGGCCAGCGCCACGTGCGCCAGGGTGTCGGTGGCGCCGGTGAAGTCGTCGCCATACCAGGTGACGCGCGGCGCGGCGGCGCGGGCGAGGCCGTCCGTCATGCGCGCGATCCGAAGTGCGCCAGCGCGCGCCGCAGCTCCGGGGCCTGGGCGGCGAAGGCAGCCAGGTCCTGGCCGGCGCGCACCGCCTGCCAGGCCTGGCGGATGCTTTGCACGCCGGCCGCCGGGCCGTCCGGATGCGCCAGGATGCCGCCGCCGGACATGAACAGCAGGTCGTCGGTGCGCACCGCGGCCCAGGTGGCGGGCACCGTGCCGGCCCACTGGCCGGACGAGAACGCCGGCATCACCGCGTCGTCGATGCCGGGCGTGAGCGGGGCCAGGCAATCGCGCGCGCTCTCGACCACTTCCGCGTCCGGCTGCGAGAACTTGCCTTGCAGGCCGTGCACGTGCATGTGGTCCACGCCGGCCAGCCGCCACAGCGTCTGGTAGGCCTGGAAACCGATGCCCAGCAGGGGGTGGCGCGACAGCGCGCCGTAACCGTTGCGATGGCCGTGCAGCGCCAGCGGCGTGTGGCGCCGCAGGGTCTGGATGGCGGAATGGCCGCACCAGTTCAGGCTGGCCATCACGCAGCTGCCTTGCTCGCGTTCGATCAGGTCGGCGTGGCGCCGCATGGCGTCGGTTTCGTCGGTGATGTTGAAGGCCACCATCACCTGTCGGCCGGTGCGTTCGCGGTGCGCCCGCACCACCGCCATCACGGCGGCCACGCGCTGCGCCAGCGGCGCATGGGCGGGGTTGGCGCAGACCTCGTCGTCCTTGATGAAATCCACGCCGGCCGCGCACAGCCGCGCCACCAGGTGCGCGGTCTGCTCGGGCGACAGGCCGACATTGGGCTTGATGATGGTGCCCACCAGCGCGCCACTGGCCACGCCGGTCAGCTGGCGCGTGCCGGCCACGCCGACCCGCGGCATCTCGAATTGCGCGCGGTAGTCGGACGGCAGTTCCAGCTGCTCCAGCCGCAGGCCGGTCACTTCGCCCAGGTCGTACAGGTTGCCGCCGACCGTGGCGGCCAGGGTCGGCAGGTTGGGGCCGATGTTGGCCACCGGAAAGGCGATGCGCACGCGGGCGCGGCGCAGCACGGCCGGCATGCCGCCCGGCTGGCGCGCCAGCCAGGCGTTGGGCAGGCTGGCCTGGCGGGCGGATTCGAGTTCCTGCACCGATTCGACCTGGGCGCGGGCGCGTGCCCGCAGCTCGTCTGTCTCGCCCTCGACGCGGGTGAAGGTGCCGCAGGACTGCTCGCCCGCCATCACCTCGGCGACGCGCGCCGGGTCCAGCGGGGTTTCGATCAGGTAGGTGGCGCGGATGACTTGGGTGTTCATGGATGGTTTCCGGCCGGCCTCAAAGCTGCTTCAGGTCGGGGAAGGGGCGCACCGGATCGCGGCCGTCCCAGTCGCGAGCGCTGTCGCGGATCAGGTCGAACAGGCGGCCCTTGGGGCCGGCCACCTCGGACAGCTCGATCACCGTGCCCGGGTGGTATTCGGTGTCGAAGTAGATGAAGCGGCCTTTCTCGCCGACCTCGCCCTGCATCTTCGGCACGAATCCCTGCGCCAGCAGGCGCGCCAGGTCGGCGTCATAGTCCTGGGTCCAGTAGGCCACGTGCTGCAGCCCGCTGCGGCCGGCCTGCTGGAAGTCGCGGTACATCGACGGCACGTCGTTGCGGGTCTGGATCAGCTCAACCTGCACGAAGCCCGAATTGGCCAGCGCCACCGAGTTGTGCGGCTCGTACGGCGCGCCGTCGTAGCGGTAGTTCACGATGGGCACCTTGGGGTTGTAGAACCAGGGGCCCACGCCCAGCGTGCGGCTCCAGTAGTCCATGGCGGCCTCGATGTCGGGCACCACATAACCGAGTTGGCGGATCTCGCCCAGGAAACGACTCATGTTGGATTCTTGTGTAGGAAGTGGCGGGAGGGCGCGGCCCGCGATGGGCCGCGCGGCTTTCAGGACGCGGATTTGAGAAACCCGATGGAAATCCAGGGAAAGGCGGCGACAATGACCAGCCCGACCAGCAGCGCCGCGATGTAGCCCCAGATCGGGCGGATGCCCTCGTCGGGATCGACACGGCTGATGGCGCAGGCGCCGTAGTAGCCGACGCCGAAGGGCGGCGCGAACAGGCCGATGCCCATGGCGAAGATGACCACCATGGCGTAATGGACCTCATGCACGCCGGCCTGCGCCGCCACCGGGAACAGCAGCGGCCCGAACAGCACGATGGCGGGAATGCCTTCCAGCACGCTGCCCAGGATGATGAAGGCCACGATCGACACGGCCAGGAAGCCGTAACTGCCGCCGGGCATGCCGGCCATCAGCCGCGCCAGGTCGCCCGAGAAGCCCGATTGCGTCAGGGC
Organism: Achromobacter sp. RW408; assembly: GCF_003184165.1. Lineage (NCBI taxonomy): Bacteria > Pseudomonadati > Pseudomonadota > Betaproteobacteria > Burkholderiales > Alcaligenaceae > Achromobacter > Achromobacter sp. RW408. The sequence continues at coordinate 564,853 of NZ_QHHO01000049.1, read as the reverse complement.
CCAGGCCATGGCGGTGGCGCAGCCGACGATCAGCATGATGGCGCCGGACAGCGAGGCGGTCTCGATCAGCATGGGCTTGAGCCGCGCCAGGTCGAAGCGCCGGTAGACCAGCGCGCCCACCACCGCCGAATAGACGATGCCGATGGTCGAGACCTCGGTGGCGGTGGCCACGCCTTCGACCACCGCGGCGCGGATCACGAAGGGCAGCGCCACGGCCGGCAGGGCGATGACGAAGAAGCGGCCGATCTCGCGCGGCGCGAAGCGCTGCGCCAGGCTCAGGTCTTCCTTGCGGTAGCGCCACCACACCACCGAGCACAGCGCCAGCCCCAGCACCACGGCCGGCAGCAGGCCGCCGGTGAAGAGGGCGGCGATGGACACGCCGGTGACCGAGCCGATGGTGATCAGCACGATCGACGGCGGAATGGTCTCGGTCTGCGCGCCGGTGGCCGACAGCAGCGCCACCAGGTCGCCCGGCTTGGCGCCGCGCTTGCGCATCTCGGGAAACAGCACCGGCGCGATCGCGGCCATGTCGGCGATCTTCGAGCCGGAGATGCCCGACACCAGGTACATCGCCCCGATCAGCACGTACGACAGGCCGCCGCGCACGTGGCCCAGCAGGCTGGCCAGGAACTGGATCATGGCGCGCGCCATGCCGGTCATCTCGATCAGCGAACCCAGGAAGATGAACAGCGGCACCGCCAGCAGCATCAGGTGCGACATGCCCTCGTCCAGGCGGCCCACCATCACCAGCATCGGCGTGTTGGTGGTCAGCGCCAGGTAGGAGAACGTCGCCAGCGCGAACGAGAACGCGATCGGCACGCCCGCGAACACGGTGGCGGCGACGATGCCGACGAAGAAGATCACCAGGTTGAGCTTGCCCAGCCCCGTGAACAGCGGCTGCGCCAGCCAGAACGCCGCGACCATCGCCGCCGCGCCGGCCAGCGCCAGCAGCAGGTGCGGCACGGTCTGCGTGCGTAGCAGCCGCAGCAGCGCCACCACCGCCATCAGGCCCATGCCGACCGGAATGGCGGCGGCGCGCCAGGCGTTGCTTAGTTCCAGCGCGGGCGTGATGATGAAGTGTTCTTCGTGTGCGTATTCGATGGCGGGCGCCAGGATCAGGAACAGGAAGGCGAGCGAGGCGGCCAGCGCGCCGGCCTCCAGCTGCGCGCGGCGCGCCGGGCCGATGTGGTTGACCAGCGCCGTCATGCGCATGTGCTCGCCGCGGCGCAACGCCACCACGGCGCCCAGCATAGACAGCCACAGGAACAGGATGGACGCCAGCTCATCGGACCACACCAGCGGGCTGTGGAACACGTAGCGCGCCACCACGCCGGCGAACAGCACCAGGATCTCGATCAGCACGATGGCGGCGGCCGCCAGTTCGATCAGGCCGCCCAGCGCCGCGTCCAGCGCCTCGCCGGCGCGCCGCAGCGGATGGGCCGGCAGCGCGGGCGCGGCGGCGTGGGAAGAAGAGAGCGAGGTCATGGACGCGGCCTCAGGCGAGCTTGCCGACGGCCTGCTCCAGCAGTGCCCAGGCTTCCTGGCCGAAGCGCTGCTGCCATTCGCCGTAGAAGCCTGCCTTGCGCAACTGGTCGCGGAAGCTGTCGGCGGCGGGCTGGTTGAACACCAGTCCCTTGCTTTCCAGGTCGGCCTGCACCGAGGCGTTGAGCTTCTTGATGTCTTCTCGCTGCGCCAGGCCGGCCTCGTTGATGCCGCGCGCCACCACCGCCTTCAGGTCCTGCGGCAGGCCCTCCCACATGCGGCCGTTGGCGATGAACCAGTAGCCGTCCCAGATGTGGTTGGTCAGCGAGCAGTACTTCTGCACCTCGTACAGCTTGGCCACCTGGATGATGGGCAGCGGGTTTTCCTGCGCGTCCACCACCTTGGTCTGCAGCGAGGAATAGACCTCGCTGAACTGCAGGCTGGCCGGCGCCGCGCCCAGGCCCTTGAACATCGAGATCGGCAGCGGGCTGACCGGCACGCGGATCTTCAGGCCATCCATGTCGGCGGCGCGGGCCACCGGCGCCTTGCTGCTGGTGGTCTGGCGGAAACCGTTGTCCCACATCTTCTCGAAGGCGTACAGGCGGCGCTGGGCGATGGCGGCGCGCACGTGGGCGCCGAGCGCGCCATCCATGGCGCCCCAGACCTGGCCGTAGTCCTTGAAGGCAAAGCCCACGGCGTTGATGGCGGCCACCGGCACCAGCGTGGCGATCACCAGCGCCGACGGCGTGAAGAAGTCGATGCCGCCCGAACGCACCTGGGCCAGCATGTCGGTGTCGCCGCCGAGCTGGTTGTTGGGGAAGATCTTGATGTCGACGCGGCCATTGCTTTCCTTGAAGATGCGGTCGGCGGCTTCCTGGGCGCGGATGTTCAGCGGGTGCGAGACGGGCAGGTTGTTGCCGTACTTGAGGGAATAGTCGGCGGCGCGGGCGATCAACGGAAAACCGCCGCCCAGGGCGGCCGCGGCGGGAAGGGCGCACAGGCGGCGCAAGGCACTGCGGCGGGTGAGCAGCTTCATGGTTGTCTCCAGAATCTTGGTTATGATGTTTTTTGAGGTGCCGCAGAAGTCCATCGCGCTGAGGCATGACGGACAATAGTGAACCGGCGCCCGCATCGTCAAACCCGAACAATGATGGTTTTTGATGTGAAAAAGTCCACTCGCGAACGCAAGCTGGCGACCCTGGCCGAGGTCGCGGCGCTGGCCGGCGTGTCCACCGCCACGGCCGACCGCGTGCTGAACCGGCGCCCCGGCGTGCGCAACAGCACCGCGCAGCGCGTGCTCAAGGCCGCCGCCGAACTGGACTACCTGCCCGAGGCCGACCTGTACGCCGCCATGGCGCCCGAGCCCATGCGGCTGGTGATCCTGCTGCCGCGCGGCAGCAACCGCTTCCTGCGCATGCTGGGCGACAGCGTGAGCTACGCGCACGAGCATTTCGCGCCGCTCAACGCGCGCTGCCAGGTGGATTACGTCGAGAGCTTCAACCCCGAGGCCCTGGCGCAGGCGCTGCTGCATCACGGCAAGCGCGCCGACGGCATCGCCTTCATGGCGCTGGAGCATCCGGTGGTACGCGAGGCCGTCAACGCGCTGGCGCAGCAGGGCGTGCCCACCGTGACGCTGATCTCCGACCTGGCCAACAGCGCGCGCGTGGCCTACGTGGGCCTGGACAACCGCGCCGCCGGCCGCACCGCCGGCTACCTGATCGCGCGCTTCATCGGCCCGCGCGCCGCGCACGTGGCGTTGATCGCCGGCTCGCGCCACTACCGCGCCCACGAAGAGCGCGAGGGCGGCTTCCTGCAGCTGTACGCCGAGCAGTTCCAGGCCATGCAGGTCGTGGACCTGCGCGAAGGCTACGACGACGCGCAGCGCAACTACGAGCAGACGCGCCAGTTGCTGGAGCAATATCCGCAACTGGCCGGCATCTACAACATCGGCGGCGCCTCCGACGGCGTGGCGCGCGCGCTCAAGGAAGCCGGCCTGCAGCATCGCGTGGTGTTCATCGGCCATGGCCTGACGCCGGACACGCGCGCGCTGCTGATCGACGGCACCATGGACGCCGTCATCACGCAGAGCCCGGTCGAGGCGCTGATGAGCTGCGTGCGCATCTTCTGCAACGTGCGCGACAAGCGCAGTCCCATGAGCGGGGTGGAGATGAACCGCAGCCAGGTGATCCTGCGCGAGAACCTGCCATAGCGCGGCACATCACTTGCTGCACAGGCCTGCCCGCCACGGCGTCCCGCCGTGGCGGCGAGCACACGCCTGCGAGGACGCCGACATGAGCACCAAACCCCACTCCCACCAGGACTCCCAGGCCGACGCGCCGCACAAGCCCGTGCCTGAAAACGAACGAACCCTGTCGGACCGTCCGGCGGACCCGAACCGCAGTGGCGCCGGCCGCCAGATACCTCCGGGCATGGCCCCCGAGGACGTATGGGACCCGGGCCGGGCCACGCCCGGCGCGCCGCCGGTGGACAACCGTTCCTGACCTTCGGCCTCGCCTTAAAGGCGCCATTGCGTGCAAGCCCGATCGAGGAGACGGCATGAATGCCCCCCCGCGGTCCGCCGATGACGCGGACGACGAGATCGACCCAGACCAGCACCCTCGCAAGCTTGCCGATTGCCGCCGCTGCGGCTTGTGGCGCAACGCCACGCAAGCGGTCGGCGGCGAGGGCAAGCGCCGCGCCACCATCATGCTGGTTGGCGAACAACCCGGCGACAAGGAGGACCTGGCCGGCCATCCCTTCGTGGGCCCGGCCGGCGCGCTGCTGGACAAGGCGCTGGAGCAGGCCGGCGTGAGCCGCGACGCGGTCTACATCACCAACGCCGTCAAGCACTTCAAGTGGCAGCTGCGCGGCAAGCGCCGCATGCACAAATCGCCGGCGCAAGCCGAGATCGCCGCTTGCGGCTATTGGCTGGAACAGGAGCTCGACGACATCCGGCCGCGGGTCATCATCGCGTTGGGCGCCACCGCGCTCGGCGCGCTGGTGCCCGATCGCAAGCTGACCCTGAAGGCCGCACTGGGCCAGTCGCTGCGGCGCGGCAATACGCCGGTGCTGGTCGCGTATCACCCGTCATTCGCGCTGCGCAGCCCGGACCCTGAAGGCCGGCAAGCGGCGTTCCAGACCATTGTCGAGGCGTTGCGGCGGGCAGGACGCCAGGCCGGCAGGGCGTGAGGGCGCGGCGTCCACATGCCCTAGGGTAAATCCCAGCAAACAGCTGATTGTCAGCTTACGTTCAGGAAGGTTTAATCATCGGACGACGCGGCGGCCGCCCCAGGCCTCGACCCGACGTCGTATCGGCGCCGCGCCTCATGACGCCGCGAGCAGTAACTACAAGCTGGTCATGCATGCCCTTACAGGAGACAGCACACCATGCAACACGTTACGAAACCCCGCCGCAAGTTCATCTCGGGCGCGGCGGCCGCCGGCGCGGCCGCCCTGGCTTTTCCCGCCGTCACCCGCGCGCAGAACGCGCCGATTTCCCTGCGCTTCCAGAGCACCTGGCCGGCCAACGACATCTTCCACGAGTTCGCGCGCGACTACGCCCAGAAGGTCAACGACATGGCCGGCGGCCAGTTGAAGATCGAGGTGCTGCCGGCCGGCGCCGTGGTCAAGGCCTTCGACCTGCTGGACGCGGTGTCCGCCGGCACGCTGGACGGCGGCCATGGCGTGGTGGCCTACTGGTACGGCAAGAACACCGCCGTGGCGCTGTGGGGTTCCGGACCGTCGTTCGGGATGGATGCCAACATGCTGCTGGCCTGGCACGAATATGGCGGCGGCAAGGAGCTGCTGGTCGAGATCCAGAAGGCCATGGGCGTGAACGTGGTGTCGCTGATGTACGGGCCCATGCCGACGCAGCCCTTCGGCTGGTTCAAGCGCCCGATCTCCAAGATCGAGGACGTCAAGGGCGTGAAGTTCCGCACCGTCGGCCTGGCCATCGACATGTACACCGCGATGGGCGCGGCCGTGAACGCGCTGCCGGGCGGCGAGATCGTGCCGGCGCTGGACCGCGGCCTGCTCGACGGCGCGGAATTCAACAACGCTTCTTCCGACCTGGCGCTGGGCTTCCAGGACGTGTCCAAGATCTGCATGCTGCAGAGCTTTCACCAGAGCGCCGAGCAATTCGAGGTGCTGTTCAACAAGGCCAAGTACGACGCGCTGCCTGAACACCTCAAGCACATCCTCAGCTACGCCGCGCAGGCCTCCAGCGCCGACATGTCGTGGAAGGCGTCCAACCGCTATTCCCAGGACTACGTCAAGCTGCAGAAGGACCACAACGTCAAGTTCTACAAGACGCCTGACGCCATCCTGCAGCAGCAGCTCAAGATCTGGGACGAGATGATCGCCAAGCGTTCGGCCGAGAATCCGCTGTTCAAGAAGGTGCTCGACTCCCAGCGGGCCTTCGCCGAACGGGTCGGCCGCTGGCATGGCGACACCACGGTCAATTACCGGATGGCCTTCAACCACTACTTCTCGCGCGGCGGCAAGACCGGCTGACGCCTTTGCCGCCGCCCGTCCCTGCCGGGGCTAGGCGGCGGCGTCCGCGTCGCCATGGCGGGCGCGCGCTCGCGCCGCCTGCGCCTGCCCGCCCACGGCGCCGCGCCGCGCGTGCGACGGGGCGGCGCACGTCTTCACCAGGACGTCCGATGATCCGATTCATCCGTTTCATAGACCGCATCTCCACCTTCGTCGGCAAGACCTTCGCCTGGCTCATCGTCATCCTGACCCTGCACGTATGCTGGGAGGTCGGCGCGCGCTACCTGCTGAACCAGCCGAGCGCCTGGGCCTTCGACCTGCAGATGATGTACTACGGCATCCTGTTCATGATGGCGGGCGCCTACACCCTGGCCAAGAACGGCCACGTGCGCGGCGACATCCTCTACGGATTCCTGCCGCCGCGGGTGCAGGCCGGGCTCGACCTGATCCTGTTCATCGTCTTTTTCATCCCGGGCGTCATCGCGCTGGTGTGGGCCGGCTGGCACTACGCCGGCTATTCCATCGCCATCCGCGAGCATTCCTCGCTGATGGCCAACGGGCCCCCCATTTACCCGTTCAAGGCCTTCATCCCGGTGGCCGGGGCGTTCCTGCTGCTGCAGGGCGTGGCCGAGATCCTGCGCTGCGTGCTATGCCTGCGGCGCGGGGCGTGGCCCTCGCGCGAAGAGGACGTCGAGGAGGTCGACGTCGACAAGCTCAAGGAAATGGTGCACGTCAAGGACGAGGACATCGCCAGGCTCGACCGCTACGTCAAATCCGGAGGGCCGGCGCAATGAAGATCAACAAGGCTCTGTGGTTCGGCCTGTCGTGCATCGGCCTGGTGCTGCTGATGATCGCCTTCCTCACGCCATGGGACAACCTGGGCACCGGACACATCGGCCTGCTGATGCTGGCGCTGATCGTGGTGGCGATCATGCTGGGGTTTCCCACTGCGTTCACGCTGATGGGCATGGGCGTGCTGTTCACCTTCCTGGCCTACTACATGCAGAGCCATGACCCGGCGCGCTCGATGGGGCAGACGCTGGACCTGATGGTGCAGCGCACCTACGCCACCATGACCAACGACTCGCTGATCTCGATTCCGCTGTTCGTGTTCATGGGCTATCTGGTCGAACGCGCCAACCTGATCGAAAAGCTGTTCCGCAGCATGCACCTGGCGCTGGCGCGGGTGCCGGGCGCGCTGGCGGTGGCCACGCTGGCCACCTGCGCCATCTTCGCCACCGCCACCGGCATCGTCGGCGCGGTGGTGACGCTGATGGGCCTGCTGGCCATGCCGGCCATGCTCAAGGCCGGCTACAGCGTGCGCCTGACGGCCGGCGCCATCACGGCCGGCGGCTGCCTGGGCATCCTGCTGCCGCCTTCCGTGATGCTGATCGTGTACGGCGCCACCACCGGCGTGTCCGTGGTGCAGCTCTACGCCGGCGCGCTGTTTCCCGGCATCATGCTGGCGGCGCTCTACATGGTCTACGTCATCATCGTCGCCAAACTGCGGCCCGACATGGCGCCGCCGCTGGCCGAGGCCGAACGCGGCGTGGCGCTGCCGGCGGCCTCGACGACCCTGGCCAGGCAGGGGTATACGCGCGCGCTGTCGGGCATGCTGGCGGCCCTGTTCAAGGGCCGGCGCAACCGCGACGTGCCGCTCTCCTACCTGGCGCGCAACATGACACTGGCGCTGGCGCCGCTGGCCGCCGCCGGATTGCTGGTGGGCGCGGTCCACTACGCGGTGACGCAGCCCGAGGTCGTGTACGACATACCCGCCGAGCTGCGGCTGGGCTCGGATGAATTCCAGTCGGGGTTGAGCGAGCCGCCGCTTGGCGGGCTGGCGGAGCCGCCCACCGACGGACTGGCCGAGCCGCCGGCGGATGGATTGGCGGAGCCTCCCGCCAGTGGCGTGACCGAGCCTGCCGCCAGCGGGTTGGCCGAACCGCCCGGAACGGATGGCGGCGGCCAGGCCGCCACGGCGCCGGGCGCGCCGCAGCGGGCGGGAGCGGGCGCCGCGAGTGGGAGCGGCGCGCCCGCCGATACCGCGTCGACGTCCCCGACGGGCGGCGAGAAGCCCGCCCCGCGCGGCTTCTGGATCTTCCTTGGCGTCTGCGTGGCCGCGCTGGCCCTGTTCTACGGGCTGCTGACCTGGGCGCGGCTGGAGATCTTCAAGATGCTGCTGGGATCGTTCTTTCCGCTGGCGGTGATGATCGCCGCGGTGCTCGGTTCGATCGCCTTCGGCCTGGCCACGCCCAGCGAGGCCGCGGCCATGGGCGCGATGGGCGGCGCGCTGCTGGCCCTGGCCTATCGGCGCCTGAACCTGCCGGTGCTGAAGGAGTCGGTGTTCCTGACCGCCAAGACCAGCGCGATGGTGTGCTGGCTGTTCGTCGGCTCGTCGATCTTTTCGGCCGCGTTCGCGCTGCTGGGCGGTCAGCGCATCATCGAGGAATGGGTGCTGTCGCTGGGGCTGACGCCGATCCAGTTCCTGCTGCTGGCCCAGGTCATCATCTTCCTGCTGGGCTGGCCGCTGGAGTGGACAGAGATCATCGTCATCTTCATGCCGATCTTCGTGCCGCTGCTCAACGCCTTCGGCATCGATCCGCTGTTCTTCGGCCTGCTGGTGGCGCTGAACCTGCAGACGGCCTTCCTGTCGCCGCCGGTGGCCATGTCCGCCTTCTACCTGAAGGGCGTGTCGCCGCCGCACGTGACGCTGAACCAGATCTTCCTGGGCATGATGCCGTTCATGGGCATCCAGGTGGTCGCGATCTTCCTGCTGTACATGTTCCCGGGCATCGGCATGTGGCTACCGACGGTGCTGTATCGGTGAGGAAGGGCCGCCGTGCCGACGCGCCTCCAGGCCCTGGCATACCGCGTCCAGTTCGCGCGTCACCTCGCGCCACGCCCAGGCGATAAGTGCCACCGTTTCGCGTTCGGCCGGCGAGAAGGCGCCGTGCTCGATGGCCTGCGCCAGCCGCGCCAGCGGCTCCGTGGCCGGGCAGGCCAAGCCCTGGCCGTTTTTCTCGCGTATCGCCCGTGCCAGGGCGTCGATCTGGCGGCGGGCCGCCCGCGCGACCTCGTCCAGCGATGCGCCCAGCCGGTTGCAGACGTTGTCCGTCAGCGTCAAGCGGCCGACCCGTTCGAGCAGGGGAACGGTCAGCCAGAGCTGCTCGATCCGCTCGTGCAGCCAGTCGGCCTCCCGGTCGCCGCGCGGGTAGCGCAGCCTCAGAGGACGCGCCTGGCAAGCCATGCTGGCGGCACGCCAGCGCGCCCGCGCCAGGGCCGGCTTGTCCTGCTCGCGTGGTCGCGGGCGGCCCTGGCCCAGCGCCCCCGCCCAGTCCACCAGCAGTTCGCCATAGCTTTCCAGCGAGGCTGCCATGTTGTAGCGCATGCTCGCGCGGGCCCACAGGGGCAGCACCGTGAAGGCCGCCAAGATGCCGGAGGTGGAGCCGACGCAGATCGCCAGCGTTTTGCTGGCCGCGCCCGCCAGAATGTCGTCATCGGGCGCGACGGTGAGAATGGTGGCCGTGACGAGGCTGTACCCCAGCCACGGCCAGCGTATTGACATGAACGCGGCCGCGCCGACGCTCGCCACGATGCTCCAGGCGATCGACAGGTTCATGGCCGCCGCGAGCAGGACGACGCCGACGCCCAGCGCCACGCCGGCCATCGCCCCAACGATCCGCGCGATTGCCTCGGTCACCGTGCCTTCGATGGTGGCCCGCACCACGAACAAGGCCGAAAACGCGCCCCAGGCCACGTCCGGCATGCGCTGCCAGGTCATCCACGCGTAGGCGAGCAGCACGGCGCCCACCGTCTGCAACGGCAGGCGCACGCCATCGCGCCCCAGCAGCATGCGCGAGCGCGACGCGCGCTTGAATAGATTCACCAGGATCCGGACGTGGCGCATGTCGCCGCTGTGCATTTCGCATGTCTCCCTGCCGGCCCTTCATTGGCGGACCGCCGGCGTTTCCAAGCAAATGGCGTGCCCGCGGCGGGGGCGAGATCATGCGCCCGGCCCTTGACCTTCCCATGCCGGCATCGTCCACACTGCCGGTGCCCTGGGCCGTGCCGCAAGCGCCCGGCCGCGGGACGGGCGGATGACCGCCGTGACCGGAGTGGATGGCTGGATGACACTGCTTACCCCGAAACAGGCGCTCCTGCGCACCCTGCACGCCAGCCACGGCAGATTCCAGGCGGCGATGATGGCGATTCCTCCAAGCCGCTACCGCCATGCGGTTGCGATCCCGGGGCCGTCGCGCTCGCACCTCAGCGCCGCCACGGTGCTGGTGGACATGATCGTCTGGAACACGATGATCCTGCAGCTGGCGAACGATGGAACGACCGGACCGACGGCGTCCTTCTACGGCGCGGCGGCGATGTCGAACCGCGTGGCGCGCCTGTCGCCGGCGTTCCAGCGGCGATTCGCCGCCGACGGCCTGGCCGACCTGATTGCGCTGGTCCAGGCTGGCCAGCAACGCATCATCGACAGCGTCGGGCAGCGTTGCGATGCGGCGCTATCCCGCCAGATGCCGGCCGCGGCGCGTACGCTCGGCGGGCTGATCGAGTTCCACACCGCAACCGCCTGCAGCCGCGCCTTGTCGCTGCTGCGGCGCTGGCAGCGCGCCCCGTAGCGGGAGGCATTGCCAGCGGTCCGGCGCGTCATCCCGGCGTACCGCGCCGCCGCGTCACCGCGACGCGATGGCCGCGTCCGCGCGCGGTGGTACGGTGGTCGCCGTCCAGCCGCCACCGAGCGCCTTGTACAGGTCAATCAGGTTGGTCAGGCGCGCCAGCCGCGTGCGCACCAGCGCCTGCTGCGTGCCGTACAGCGTGCGATGGGTCTCGAGCAATGCCAGCGAGTCGTCCATGCCCTCCCGGAAGCGCTGTTCAGCCAGCGCGTAGGCGTGCTGGCTGGCGGCGACCGACAATTGCTCGGCGCGGATCTGTTCGTCCAGCGTGCGCTTGCCCGCCAGCGCGTCGGCCACTTCGCGAAAGGCGGCCTGGATGGATTGCTCGTAGCTGGCGATCTCGATGCGCTTCTGAACGTGCGCCAGGTCCAGGTTCGCGCGCAAGGCGCCGCCGCGGAAAATGGGCAGCGTGATCTGCGGCAGGAAACGCCAGGCGCCGGAGCCGGCGTCGAACAGCCCATCGAGCGAAGCGCTGGCGGTGCCGGCCGCGCCGGTCAGGCTGATGGCCGGCAGAAACGCGGCGCGGGCGGCGCCGATGTTGGCGTTGGCGGCGCGCAGGCGCTGTTCGGCGGCGCGCAGGTCGGGACGCCGCGCCAGCAATTGCGCCGGCAACCCGCTCGGCAACGTGGCCGGCACGATGCCGTCGGGAAGCGTGTTGGCCTGGTCCAGTTGCCGCGCCAGCGCCGGCGCCAGGGGCTGACCCAGCAGCAACACCAGGGCATTGCGATCCCTGGCGGCCTGGCGTGTGTAGGCGGCGCGGTCTGCCTCGGCCGCCCGCAGGGTGATTTCCGCCAGGCGCAGGTCCAGTTGCGTCGCGTTGCCGACCCGCGCCAGCTGGGCCGTCAGGTCATAGGAACGCTGCTGGGTGGCCAGGGTGTCGGTCGTCAGGCGCAGCAGTTCCTGGTCGGCGCGCAAGGTCAGGTAGGCGGCGGCCACTTCGGCCACCAGGCTCATGCGCGTGGCGATACGGGTTTCATCCAGCGCCAGGTAGGCGGCCAGTTGCCTGTCGCCGAGACTGCGTAATCTGCCCCAGAGATCCAGCTCCCAGGCGGTGGTGATGCCGCCCGCATCGTAGCGACGGGCGATGTCGGCGGACCCTGTGGCGCTCAGGTCGGCGGGCAGGCGTTGCGCCGCGCCGCTGGCCGCGACGTCCAGGTTCGGCATCAGTGCGGCGCGCTGGATGCGGTAGAGCGCGCGGGCCGCTTCGACGTCGAGCGCGGCCTTGCGGGCGTCGCGGTTGTTGGCCAGCGCGATTTCGATCAGCTGCAGCAGCAGCGGGTCCTGGAAAAAATCGCGCCAGCCTAGGTCGGCGGCCAGGCGTTCGCCGGGCGTCGGCGGCGGGTCGGCCGCGTAGGCGTCGCCGCTGGGGTAGCTTGCGCTGATGGGCGGCGCCGGACGTTCATAGGGCGGCGCCAGCGTGCATCCGGCCAAGGCGGCGAGCGCGATGGGGGCAAGCAGCCGGGCGGCGCGCAGGGGCAAGGGAAAGTTTTTCATATCGACATTCGTCCAGGCGATCACGCGTGCAGGTCGCCGGCGCCGGCGCGCGCCCGCGAAGGCGCGCGCCGCAGCGCCAGCTTGCGCACGACGACATAGAAAACGGGCGTCAGCAGCAGGCCGAACAGCGTCACGCCCAGCATGCCGGCGAACACCGCGATGCCCATGGCATGACGCATTTCGGCGCCGGCGCCGCTGGCGAGCACCAGCGGCACCACGCCGGCAATGAAGGCGAACGAGGTCATCAGGATCGGCCGCAGCCGCAACCGCGCGGCTTCCAGCACCGCGGCCAGCGGATCGGCGCCTTCGTCTTCCTTGGCGCGGGCGAACTCGACGATCAGGATGGCATTCTTGGCCGCCAGGCCGACCAGCACCACGAAGCCGATCTGCGTGAAGATATTGTTGTCGCCGCCCGACAGCCAGACGCCGCCGATGGCCGAGAGCAGGGCCATCGGCGCGATCAGCAGCACTGCGAACGGCAGCGACCAGCTGTTGTACTGGGCCGCCAGGATCAGGAAGGCCAGCAGCACCGCCAGCGGAAAGATGTACAGCGCCGAATTGCCCGCCTGCTTTTCCTGATAGACCAGATCGGTCCATTCGTACACCATGCCGTCGGGCAGTGTCTCGCGCACGATCTGCTCGATCGCATCGGTGGCCTGGCCCGAGGAATAGCCCGGCGCCGGCCCGCCGCTGATATCCGCCGACGGGAAGCCGTTGTAGTGGATGACCCGGTCCGGACCGGAGCCGCGCGTCAGCGTGACGAAGGCGCTCAGCGGAATCATGTGACCGTCGGCGTTGCGCACCTTGAGCAGGCCGATGTCCTCGGCCTGCATGCGAAATGGCGCATCGGCCTGCGCCATGACGCGATAGGTGCGGCCGAAACGGTTGAAGTCATTGACGTAGAGCGATCCCAGGTTGATCTGCAGGGTTTCGAACACGTCGGTCAGCGATACTCCCAGGGATTTGGCCTTGACCCGGTCTACGTCCACCTGCAGCTGCGGCGCGTTGGTCTGGAAGCTGGCGAGCATGTTCGCCAGCTCGGGCGCCTGCATGGCGCGGGCCATGATCTGGCCCTGTGCCTGGGCCAGCGCCTCGAACCCGAGCGCGGCCCGGTCCTCGATCTGCAGCTTGAATCCGCCCATGGCGCCAAGCCCCGGCACCGGCGGTGGCGGGAATATGCCGACAAAGCCGTCCGGGATCTGGCTGAACTTGCCCATCAGCTTGCCGGCGATGGCGTTGGCCGACAGCGCGGTGTCCTTGCGTTCGTCGAACGGCTTGAGCATGGCGAACATCAGCGCCGAGTTCGGCACGTTCACCGGGCCATTGACGGACAGGCCGGGAAAGGCCACCACGCTTTCCACGCCCGGCTCCGCCAGCGCGATCTCCGACATCTGCTTGACCACCGCTTCGGTCCGGTCGAGCGAGGCGCCGCTGGGCAATTGCGCGATGCCGACCAGGAAATACTTGTCTTGGGCCGGCACGAAGCCGTTGGGAACCTGGTTAAAGCCCAGCCAGGTCAGCCCGGTGAAGCCGGCGTACAGCAGCAGCACGATGGCACTGCCGCGCACCGCGCGGCGCACCGCCACCACGTAGGCCTGCGAGGCCTGGTCGAAGAAGCGGTTGAAGCGGCGGAAGAAGCCGCCGAGCGCGCGGTCGATGACGCGGGTCAGCCAATCGGCCCGCGCCGCCTCATGGTGCGGGCGCAGCAGCATGGCGGCAAGCGCTGGCGACAACGTCAGCGAGTTGATGGCGGACAGGACCGTCGAGATGGCGATGGTCAGGGCGAACTGCCTGTAGAACTCGCCCTGCAGGCCCGACAGGAATGCCGACGGAATGAAGACCGCGGCGAGCACGGAGGTGATGGCCAGGATCGGCCCGGTCACCTCGTCCATGGCCTTGCGCGCGGCGTCGATGGGCCGTTCGCCCAGCGCCATGTGGCGTTCCACGTTCTCGACCACCACGATCGCGTCGTCCACCACGATGCCTATGGAAAGCACCAGCCCGAACAACGACAGGGTGTTCAGCGAGAAACCGAACATGTGCATCACGGCAAAGGTGCCCACCAGGGACACGGGCACCGCCACCAGGGGAATGATGGAGGCGCGCCAGGTCTGCAGGAACAGCACCACCACGATCACCACCAGGATGACGGCCTCCAGCAGCGTGACCGCCACCGACTGCAGTGAGGCCCGCACGAACACCGTCGGGTCGTAGGCGATCCGGTACGAGATGTCTTGCGGGAAACCTTGCTGCAGCGTTTCCATCTTGGCGCGCACGGCGTTGGAAACGTCGATGGCGTTGGCGCCGGGGCTCTGGATGATCTGCAGGGCGGGCGCCGATTCGCCGTCGATCAGGCTGCGCAGCGTGTAGGCGTCGGCGCCCAGCGAGACGCGGGCGATGTCGCGCAGGCGCGTCACCTGGCCATCGGCGCCGGTTTTGACGACGATGTCGCCAAACTGCTCCTCGCTGGCCAACCGTCCCAAAGTGTTGACCGTCACCTGGAAGGCGGCGGACGTATCCGGCTGCTGCCCGACCGAGCCGGCCGCCACCTGCACGTTCTGTTCGCGCAGCGCGGCGACCACGTCGGTGGCGGTCAGGCCGCGGGTGGCCACCCGCGACGGGTCGAGCCATACGCGCATGGAGTATTCGCCGGCCCCCCACACCAGCACGTCGCCCACGCCGGGCAGCCGCGCCAGTTCGTCGCGTACCTGGCGGATGGCGAAGTTGGACAGGTAGAGCGAGTCATATCGCTTTTGCGGCGAGACGATGTGCACCACCATCAGCACGTCAGGCGAGGTCTTCTGCGTGACGACGCCGATCCGCTGGACTTCCTCGGGCAGCCGCGGCAGCGCGCGCGATACCCGGTTCTGCACCTGGATCTGCGCCATGTCGGGGTCCGTGCCCTGCTTGAACGCGATGGTCAGCACCATGCGGCCGTCCGTGGCCATCTGGGAGTTCATGTACAGCATGCCCTCGACCCCGTTGATCACCTGTTCCAGCGGCGCGGCCACGGTATCGGCGATGACCTCGGGATTGGCGCCGGGATAGCTGGCGGTGACCTGGACCGTGGGCGGCGTGACGGCCGGATATTCGCTCAGCGGCAACTGCCAGAACGCAATGGCGCCAGCCAGCAGCATCAGCAAGGACAGCACGATCGCGAAGATGGGCCGCGCGATGAAGAAATGAGGGAACTTCATTGGCCTTTCTCCGTCGCGGCGGCCGCATCACCGGCGGCCGCGGCTGCCTGGCGCCTGGCCTCGGGCGCCGCCGCGGCGGCGGGTTCCATGGGGACCAGGCGCGGCGTGACGGCCATGCCGGGCCGCACCAGCCCCTTGATGATGATCCGTTCGCCAGCCCGCAGTCCGGACCGGATGACCCGCAATCCGTCCACCATCCGGCCCAGTTCGACGGGACGGTATCCGGCCAGGTTGTCGGCGCCCACGACCAGCACGTAGTTTTTCCCCTGGTCGGTGCCCACCGCCTGCTCGTTCACCAGGACGGTCTCACGCGGTTCGCCGGTGGCCAGCCTGGCGCGGGCGAACAGGCCGGGGGCCAGCTGGCCATCCGGGTTGGGGAGGACAGCGCGGACGCGGATGGTGCCGGTGCCACGGTCCATCTGGTTGCCGACGAAATCGAGGCGGCCCCGATAGGGAAAGCCCCTGTCGGTGACCAGCCCCACGTCGACGGGCAGGGCGCTTGCTTCCCGCACGTCGGGGCGCGCCTGCCGCACCGCGTTGAGATAGGTCGCTTCGTCAACGTCGAAGTAGACGTGCATGGGATCGATCGACACGATGGTGGTCAGCAGTGTGGCCCCGCCCGCCGTGCCGCCGCTGACCAGGTTGCCCTCGGTCACCATGACCCGGTCGACGCGCCCGGCAATCGGCGCGGTGATGCGCGCGTACGACAGGTCGAGCCGCGCCGCCGCGACCGCTGCCTTGGCGACCTGCACCTGTGCCAGCCGGGCGCGCCGCGTCGATGCAGCCTCGTCGTGGACCTTGCGCGAGACCGCGCCCGTGGACACCAGGCGCTCGGCGCGATCGAAGTCCGTCTGCGCCTGGTCGGCCAGCGCCTGCGCCTGACGCAGCTGCGCCAGCGCGGTATCCAGGGCAACCTGGAACGGGCGCGGATCGATCTGGAACAGCGGTTGCCCCTGGCGCACCAGGCTGCCCTCCGGCACGCTGACCGCGTCCACCGTGCCGCCCACGCGCGAGCGCAGTTCCACCGTCCGGGGCGCGGCCAGGAAACCGGTGAATTCCGCCGAAGGCGCAATCACCCGCGTGATCACCTCGGCCACCGGGACGCTCGGTCCCGCTGGCGCCGGCGCGGACGTGTCCGCCTTGCCTTCCTGTTGTGGCGTTTCGCCGGTGGCGTAGGCCAGGCCCGCTGCCATTGCGATGGCGCTCGCCACCACGGAAATTCTGGATATTCGACGCATGCATCTACCCCTGTCCATACCGCAGGGCTTCGGCCCCTCCGAAACATCTCTGCGGAAATTCCGGGCAAGGCTAGGCGTTGCCATGGCGGGAAGGTCAAGTCGCGCGCGAAAAAACACCGCGGCCGCCGCGGGCACGGCGCTTGCTGGTCCAGGCCGATTGCCCTCGGACTGGCGCCGGCCAGCCGATGCACGCGAACCGATGCAGGCAAACCGATGCCCGTGAACTGATACACCCAAGGAGATTGCCATGCCAGGCAGGAAATCCAGCAAGGCCCGGACGCAGGGCGCCGTCGACACCGCGTTCAACAATACGGACAGCGGACCCGCCGCGCCGCCCGCCCCGGATAGCGGCTCTCCAGCGATGAAACGCGCGGCCGCCGTCGCGGCGACGGCGCAGGCGCAGCCGCGGCATGCCAACAAGGCGGACGAGTACGGCGAGGCGGGCGCGCGCTGTCCCTACCGGGGCGCCCAGGTTGCGCCGCCGGATGACTCGGTGGGGGCCAGTTCCCTGTCAGAACGCGAACGCAACGCCAAGACCGGCGAGCCGGCCGAGGCGGGCGTGAATGCGGTCGATGGGCAGCTTGGCCGGGTGCGGGCCGATGGGCAGGGCCAGGCGCTGACGACGAACCAGGGCGTGGCCGTCAGCGACAACCAGCATTCGCTCAAGGCCGGGTTGCGCGGCCCGGCGCTGCTCAAGGATTTCATCCTGCGTGAAAAGATTACGCACTTCGACCATGAGCGCATTCCGGAACGCATCGTCCACGCGCGCGGCTCGGCGGCCCACGGCTACTTCGAATGCTATGAGCCGCTGACGGACCTGACGCGGGCCTCGCTGTTCGCCGAGCAGGGCAAGCGCACGCCGGTCTTCGTGCGCTTTTCCACCGTCGCCGGCGAACGCGGGTCGAAGGACACCGCGCGCGACGTGCGCGGTTTCGCGGTCAAGTTCTATACGGACGAGGGCAACTGGGACCTGGTGGGCAACAATATGCCGGTTTTCTTCATCCAGGACGCGATGAAGTTTCCCGACCTGGTGCATGCCGTCAAGCCGGAGCCGCATCATGGCATGCCGCAGGCCGCCTCCGCGCACGATACTTTCTGGGATTTCGTGTCGCTGATGCCCGAATCGACCCACATGCTGATGTGGCTGATGTCCGATCGCGCCATCCCGCGCAGCTATCGCATGATGCAGGGCTTTGGCGTGCATACCTTTCGCTTCGTCAATGCCCGGGGCGAGTCGCGGTTGGTGAAATTCCATTGGAATCCTCTGCAGGGCACGCATTCCCAGGTATGGGACGAAGCCGTGAAAGTGTCCGGCGCCGATCCGGACTTCCATCGGCGCGATCTGTGGGAAGCGATCGACGCGGGCCATGGGCCACAATGGGAATTGGGGGTGCAAGTATTCACGGAAGAAGAGGCCGAGCGCTTCAGCTTCGACGTGCTCGACGCGACCAAGATCGTGCCCGAGGAACTGGTGCCGGTGCGGCCCATCGGCCGCATGGTGCTGGACCGCAATCCCGACAATTTCTTCGCGGAGACCGAGCAGGTGGCATTCTGCGCCGCGCACGTGGTGCCGGGCGTCGACTTCACCAACGATCCCCTGCTGGCCGGGCGCATCCATTCCTACGTCGATACGCAGATCTCGCGGCTGGGCGGACCCAACTTCCACGAGATCCCGATCAACGCGCCGCTGGCGCCGGTGCACAACAATCAGCGCGACGGCATGCACCGGCAGGCGGTCCACCGCGGCCGGGTGGCCTATGAACCCAATTCCCTGGCCGGCGGCTGTCCGTTCCAGGCCGGGATGGAAGGGTATGTGTCGTTTCCCGAGCCGGTTGGCGGCGACGAACTGCGCGGCCATCCCGAAAAGTTCGCCGAACACTACAACCAGGCCAGCCTGTTCTACCACAGCCAGGTGGATTGGGAGCGCCGGCATCTGGCCAGCGCCTTCGCCTTCGAATTGAGCAAGGTGACCGTGGCCGCGGTGCGGCAACGCATGGTGGCCTCGCTGCGCAATGTTTCCGATGAGCTGGCGCAGTCGGTCGCGGACAGGCTGGGCATGGCGCTGCCCGAGCCGATGCCCCGGGCCGTGCGGCAGGTGCCGCGTCCGGAAGTGGAGCAGTCGCCGTCATTGTCGCTGACGGCCCGCCCGGGCCAGGCAGGCGTGGCGACGCGCAAGATCGCCATCCTGGTCGCCGAGGGCGTGGACGGCGCCGCGGTCTCGGCGGTGGCGCAAGCCTTGATCCAGGCCGGCGCGGTGGTGCGCCTGGTGGGGCAGCGCATCGGCCCCGTGGCCACGGCCGAAGGCGATGCGCTCGACGCGGATGCCTCGCTGGACAACCAGCCCTCCGCCGTGTTCGATGGGGCCGTGGTGCCGGGCGGCGGCATGGCCGTCGACCGTTGGCGGCAGGATGGACGCGCATTGGAATTCGTCCGCGACACCTATCGCCATGGCAAGACGTTGCTGGCGATGGGCGAGGGCGCCGACTTGCTGGAGGCTGCCGGCATCGATCCGGCCTGGCGGGACGACGGGCTGGTCGTGGACCCGGCGCCGGCCCAGGCCGCGACGCTGTTCATCGATTCGCTGGCGCGGCACCGGCATCCGGAGCGCGAGACTTCTCCTCCGCGGGTGTGACGGCAGGCATGGCGGCACGGCGCCCCCGCCGTGCGCCGTTTCAGAAGCTGGCGGCCAGGCGCAGCGCCGCCGTGTAGCCCTCGGCCCGGTTGCGCGCGCCGAATTCCTTGTAGATATGGAACCACACGGGCGGCAGGCCCGGCTGGTAGAAGCTCACCGCGGGGCCGAGCGCCATCACCCGCGAGCGATTGCCGCCTTGCAGGCCCGGCGCGTCGTCATCGCTGAATTGTCGGCTGTAGTAACCGCCGACGCCGAGAGTCCAGGGGCCGGCGTGCTGGCCCAGTGCGAACTCATGCCGGTATTCGATGCCGTTGCGGTAGCGGGTCGCGCGGTTGCGGGTGCTGATGTCGACCTCGAAGCTGGACGACACCTCGAATCCGCCTTCCGTGAGATAAGTGAAGTTGAATATGGGGGAAAAGGCCCAGTGGTTCAGGCCGGGGTTCACCAGCCGCTTGCGGTCGTAGTCGCCGGTGGGGGCGAGCACCTGGAACTGCGCATTGAAATGCAGCCGGGGCGAGGCGTCCCATTGCAGGATCAGGGGCAGCAGCAGCGTGTCGGCGATGCGGAACGTTTCGCCCTTGAGCCGCAGCGGGCCGCCCGGCGTGGGCACGTCGAAGGCCGCGCTCATGCGGAAGAAGGGCTGCACCACGCCGAAACCGTAGCTGGCGCCGAACAGCCTGGTCTGCGTCATGCGCAGGTAGGCGGCGCTGACGGTATGCACGCGCAGCGAGAAATCGTTGTCCAGCTTCGTGCCGTATTGGTCCTTCTGCACCGACGCCGTGTTGTACGAAGTGCGGAACGACAGTGTGCCGAACGGTGTGGCGGGCGGCGACATGCCGGCGCCGAAATCATAGAAGCCGTTGACGGTGGTGGGTATGCCGTTTTCGGTGGCGCTGGCGACGCCGGGCGCCGTCATGCAAAGCAGCGCGCAGGCGGCCGCCCGCCAGGCATGGCGATGTCTCATGTTCTTCCCCTTGGATATTGGCATCGTCCGACGCGCGTGGCGCCGGCGTTTTGTGTTGTCGGCCGGCCTGCGTGGCCGCGCGTCTAGCGCGCGCTGGCCGGGCGCCAGTCGGTGGCGGCGATCGGCGACGAACCGGATGCCGCCGTGATCCTGGACAGCACCCAGGGTTCGCTGAACGCGCCCCGGACGATGCGCGCGCGCGCCTCGTTCGGGATGTTCGCCAGCTCGCCCCACAGACAGGCCCAGCGCTGGCATTCGTCCGTCAGCGGCCGGGTCGCGGCTTCCCAGGCGCCGAGCGCTTCGGGAACGTCGCGCGGATCGCGCACGTTGGCCATGTGGGCCGCCAACGCGAGACCGTTCTGCATGGCCATGCCGCCGCCCTGGCCCAGGTTGGGTGGTTGCGCATGGGCGGCATCGCCGAGGATGCAGGCGCGGCCGGCGGACCAGCGCTTGCTGTGCACGATCGTGTAGACGTTCCACAGCACTTGGGAGCGGTCGATGCGGTCCAGCAGGAACGACCATTCCGGGAAGCTCTCGCTCCAGCACGGCTGCACGCGGGTGTCGCGCGCCTGGTCGTCGTCCTCCCGGCAGGTCAGCGCCAGGTAGATTTCCTCCGTGTTGATCGGCGTGATGAGCAGTCGGCGCGTGCCGTTCCAGATCTCGATACAGCGTCCGCGCGCCGATGGCGGCAGCTCCTGCTGGGTGGCGCCGACGATGCTGCGCAAGGCGCCTTCCTGCGCGCGCTGACGGTGCAGTTCGAGTCCCAGCGCGCGCCGCACCGGCGAGGCGATGCCGTCGCAACCGATGACCAGGTCGGCGTGGGTGCGGTCGCCGTTGGCGAACACCAACGTGCCGTCGGCCTCGGCCGCCACCACTTCCGCGCCGGTGACGATGCGCGCGCCGGCGTCGCGCGCGGCGGCCTCCAGGCCCGCGAGCAGGTCGCTGCGCGCCACCGCCAGCACGCGCAGGCCCGGCGGCAACAGCGCGGGGACCAGCACCTGGCCCGTATGGTCGCGTTGTTCGATGCCTTCGGCCGGGAAGGCGTTGCGCATGGCGCGCTCATAGGCGCCGATCTCGGACAGCACGGCCAGGCCGTTGGACCACAGGTATATGCCCGAGCCCGCGACGCGCAGTCCGGGCCGGCTTTCGTACACGGTGACGCGCCAGCCGCGCCGGCCCAGCGCCGCCGCGGTGGCCAGGCCGCCGATACCGCCGCCGCTGATAATGGCTTCCAGTGTCATGTCAATTCCTTTTGCGCCGGCCGTGTCGCCGGCGGCATGTTGAGAGATTGCCGGGGGCGGGCGTGGCGGTTCAGGGCCGGGCCAGGCTCCTGGCGTAGCTGAGCAGCCCCACGCCGCCCATCCATTCCTGGACCGCCTCGTACATGACGATGTCCGCCGGCGCGTCGCGCATCGCGCCCATCAGCGCCGCCCACATGAGCATTTCGGCGCCCCCGGGTCCGGCGTCCTCGCGCACTTGCGCGTGGCGCAGCGCCAGCAGCGCCGCGCTGTCGCCGTCGGCCAGCCAGCGCAGCACCTGCCGGTCCCAGCCGGCGTTGACCAGGTTCCGGCCGGAAGCGGCCATTTCGGCTTCACGCTGCAGGATCGCCAACGGCAGGTCCGGGTCTTGCGCGAACGCCGCCATGCCCTGGATCTGCCAGCGCAGCACGCGTTCCATGAGCGGATCGCCCGGGTGTTCCTCGTCCACCGTGATGGGCGGCCAATGGGACAGCCCGCCGCTGGCCATCAGTGCGATGCGCTCGCCGCGGCCCGCCAGCGCCTTGCGCACGGCCGCGCCCAGCGCGTGCGCCCGCCGCCAGGTGGGCAGCGGCGGCGCGAAACAGTTGATGAAGATCGGCACCACGGGAATGTCCGCGTCCGGCCACAGGTACTTGCGCGGCATGAGCACGTTGTGGACAAGTTCGGCCGATTCGCTACGGAACAGTTCGAACCCGTCATCCACCACGGACTGGTATATGGCTCGCGCCACGGCGGGGTGGCCTGGAATGGGCGCGCGCGGCATGCCCAGCCATGCCTCGGTGGCCAGCGTCGGGCCCCAGTGCGTGTCGCCCAGCGCGATGGCCATGCCCGGCATTGCGTGCAGCGTGTACATGTCGAAGTGATCGTTGACGAACGCCACGATCACGTCGGGGCGCGCCGCCGAGATCTGGCGCCTCACGGTCGCGAAGCCGTCCATCATGCGTTGCATCTGGTCGGCGGGCGGCTTGTCGGTCTGGCCGCCCAGTCCCGGCGTGTGGGTCATCGCGAACGCGGCCACGATCGGCGTATTCTGTTCTGGTGACATCGGTGGTCCTTGCTGTGCGTTGCCGCCGCGTCCTGCGGCGGGTAAGAGACGTGTCCGCCGCGCCGCCTGCTCCTCCTCAGGCGGCGCGGCTGGATGGACACGGTTCGGAGTATGGGCAGCGCGCCGGGGCCGGTCATCTCTCAAATTGCAGATGGCCGGGCCTGCCCGCGTTGCTGGCAAACCCCAGTTGCGCGGGGCCTGGAGTTGGCGGACGATTGGCGGCTTTCGGGTCGTTCGGTGCTCCGTCCATGGCCGTCAACGCGGTGTCTGATGCCTTTCTTCTCGATCTCTACGCGTGTTGCGCGGACGCGGGCCAGTGGACGCCGGTGCTGGACCGGCTATGCGGTGAAGTCGGCACCCTGTCCGCCGTGGTGCAGTGCATCGAACTCGATGGCGCGCGGGCGGTTCCCTATTGGGCCGCCTACGATTCGCGCATCGACATGGCCGCGTACCGCAGCGAGGTGTCGGACGCCAGCAACCCGCGGTTCGATTCCTGGCGCTTGCGCCGCGTGGCCTCGCGGCCCGGCCGCATCGCCACCGACCACGAATTGTTCCTGCCCGGGGAGACGGCCATCCGCGATCGGTTGCACGCGCAACTGCGCCGTGCCGGACTGGGGCGATTCATGGGAGCGATGGCGCCGCTGGGGGGCAACCGCTATGCTGCCCTGGTGCTGCATCGCGACCCGCGCGATGACCTGGATTTTTCGCCGCGCCACAAGGAGCGCCTGCGCAGGCTGATGCCGCATCTGCTGCAAGCGGCGGGACTGGCCCAGGCGGCGGCCGCCAGCCGCTGCGCGTCGACGCTGGTCGAGCACTATCTCGGCGCCTGGCCCCGCGCCCTGGCGCTGAGCGACGGGCGCGGCCGCGTATGGTGGGCCAATCGGCAGGCCCGGGCGCTGGACCATAGGTCGGTCGTCAGTCTGCGCGGCCAGCAGTTCAGTGCGCCGCCGTCGGCGCAGACGGCGCTGGTGGACGCCTTGTCCCACGCGTCGCAGACCAGCGAACCCGTTTTCCTGAAACTGACCGGCATACACGGAGCAATGCAGCTGGCGCTGCAGAGGCTGGATGGGCGCGGCGCGTCCGAGGAAGGGCTGGTGCTGGTTTCGTTCGTGGACGCGACGCAGCAGCACGGCCATTTTCCGATCGCCGCGCTGCGCGCGCTGTTCGGCCTGACGGAAGCGGAAGCGCGGCTGGCGAGCGCGCTGGTCGCGGGCAAGACGGTCGAGGCCTATGCGCGCGATCGCGGCGTGACGGTGGGAACGGCGCGTTATCAGTTGAACCAGGTGCTGGGCAAGGTCGGCGCGCGGCGCCAGGCGGATCTGGTCCGCCAGGTATTGTGCTCGGCCGCCGCGCTGGTGGTGCCAGGGCCCGACTGAATTCCGCCCGCGGACCACGGGATGCGGTCGGCGGGCGGGCCGCCATCACCCGGGGCGGCCGCTCAGCAGGAAGGCG
Organism: Achromobacter sp. RW408; assembly: GCF_003184165.1. Classification (NCBI taxonomy): domain Bacteria; kingdom Pseudomonadati; phylum Pseudomonadota; class Betaproteobacteria; order Burkholderiales; family Alcaligenaceae; genus Achromobacter; species Achromobacter sp. RW408. Next base: position 540,914 of record NZ_QHHO01000049.1, on the reverse strand, counting down.
CGCGCCCGCGCGATCCAGGGATGGCCATCGTCCACGCAGCGGCTGCTGGCGGTGAAATGATCGTGGCCGGCCAGCAGGTCGAGGGCAACGGGCACCCCCGCCGCCTGCAACCGCTGCCGCATGTCGACCGCTTCGGCCGCGAGATTGCCCAGATCGTGCTCGCCGGCGGCGATATAGAAGGGCGGCGCTTGCGGATGCGCGTGCGACACGGGACTGGCCGCCTCCACGTCGGCGTCATTGGGGATGAAGCGGCGGCGTATCGCCAGCGCCGCCGCGCCGAAAGGCTGGTCCGGGTCGCAGGTCAGGTCGTACAGGCCGCTGATTGGCAGCACGCCCTTCACGACGTCGCCGGGCAGGCCCCATTCGCCCAGCCAGCGGCGGTCCAGGGCGGCCAGGCTGGCCAGATGTGCGCCGGCCGAATGGCCTCCCAGGAACAAGCGGTCCGGATCGCCGCCGTAGCGGGCGACATTGCGCCAGGCCCAATGCACCGCCGCGGCCACATCGCGCACGGCGGCGGGGTAGGCGTGGCCCGGGGCCACCCGGTACTCGACCGAAATGAACAAGGCCGGCGTGGCGCATATTGCCGGCGCCATGAAGCCCATCCATTCCTTGTAGCCGGTGGCGAAGGCGCCACCGTGCACGAACAGCAGGCTGGGCAGCGCGGCCGGGCATGCATGGGCGGGGGCATACAGGTCCAGGCGTTGGGCGGGATCCGAACCATGGGCGAGGTCGGGATGAAAGCGCAGATCCGGGCTGGCCGCGGCGCGGCGCGAGCGTTCCAGCACTGATTCGGCATAGGCCTGGCCGCCCGGCAGTCCGGCGGCGGGGCGAGGGGGCAGGGAATCGAAAGCCATGGTAGTCCTCCTGGTCAAGCATCCATGGCCCCACGGACGCGGCGGTGCTGCGCGTCATGGCGGGGCGGGTTAGCAGGGATCCTTGCGGCAGGAGGAGGCCGGCCACCGGCCAGCCTTGCGCTGGATGGTGGCCGTGCCGCGGGGCAAAGCGCGCAAATGATAGGCCGACAAGCGGGCCAGGGCAAGGTCCAGGAAGAAATGCCCGGTGTGGCGTCATCAGCGACCAGTGCGGTTGCCCCAAGTCCGCAGCCAGCGATTCAAGGGCGTGGAATAGACGCGCGCGATCCATATGCCCAGAAGGCACGAACCGATGAAGTAGCCCGGCAGCAGGGCGAGCCTGGCGTCGCCCGCCAGTTGCGCGGGCGGCAGCGCCGTGCGCAGTAGTCCCAGCACCAGCAGGTGCAGCAGGTAGATCTCGTAGCAGTCGCGGCCGCAGCGCATCAGCAGGCGCCGCGCCGGGCCGGGCGCCGAGGGGCTGGCCGCCGGCCCGCCGAGCAGCAGCAGGGCCGTTCCCACGGCGATGGCGCTGGCGCCAAGGATATTGCTCTGGCTGATCGGCCATGCCAGGTAGAGCGCGGCCATGGCGATCCCCACGAGCGCGCGGACCAGGGGGGGCCGCAACGCCGGCCATGCGCGCCGCCGCGCCAGCGCCGCGGCGCAGCAGCCGATGGCGACCGCGTCGAAGCACGCGGCATAGCCATACAGCCAGGCTTCGCCGGCGCCCTGATTGGCAAGACGGTAAAGCGGGCCGGCCGCGATCAGCAGCATGGCCAGCGCCTGCAGCAGCCAGGCGCGCCGCAACAGCACGCAGGCCAGCGGAAACAGCAGGTAGAAGGCCATCTCGACCGACAGCGACCACATCACGCCCAGGGGATAGTTGATCCATCCTTCCCGGATGACCAGCGCGTTCATCCAGGCCCCGAGCGCGGCGGCGTTGACGGTCCAGAGCGATATCGCGCTGCCGGCGCGGTTGCCGAACAGCGGCAGGCCAGCCAGCGCCAGCGCGTCGACCAGCAGCAGCGTCAGCACCAGCGTGGGCACGATCCGCGCCAGGCGCAGCAGCCAGAACGACGCCGGCCGGATGGCGTCCAGCCGGCCCCAGCGTTCGAGCGCGTTGCGGGTGATGAGAAATCCCGAGATGACGAAGAAGATCGTCACCGCGTAATTGCCGTTGCGCGCGACGGCGTGCAGCAGCGGCCAGCCCGGCGGGCCGCCCAGCGCCGTATCGCGCAGCGGATAGGCGATGTTGAAATGATGCAGCAGCACCAGCAGGATCGACAGGCCGCGTAGCGCGTCGATGCCGTCATCGCGCGTCGCGGCGTTCATGGCGGGGGCCGGCCGGATCACGGGCGCCACGCGCCAGCCATGGCCGGCCAGTCGCGCACCAGCTCGTCGCGGGCGCGCAAGCCGGCGTTGGGCTGGGTGGCGCGCTCGTCCTGCAGCAGGCGGGCGTACACCAGCTGGCGGCCATCCTTGCGCGCCCAGCCGACGAACCAGCCGTAGGCATTGGCCGCCGTGTAGACGCCGTTGCTGCCGGGCGAACCGGTGCCGGTCTTGCCATACAGGCGCCAGCCATCGGCCTGGCCCACCTCGAAGAGGTTGTCCGCCAGCTCATAGGCGGCGGCCTTGACCGGCAATTGCCGGTTCACCACCTTGCGCAGGAAAGCCAGTTGTTCCAGCGGCGAAATGCGCAGCGACGAGATGATCCACGCGCCGTCGGTGCCGTTATGCTTGCCGGGCTCGCCCGAGACGTCCGCATTGCCGTAGCCGAACGCGCTGGTGTAGCGCTGGAAGCGGTCCTGTCCCAGCGCCTTGGCCGTCAGCTGTGAATACCAGACCACCGAATACTTGATCCAGCGCGCCGGATCGGTGGGCTGGCGCCAGGCGTCGCCGCCCCAGTCGGGATAGGCGGGCTGGTAGTTCCAGACCGGCTCGTGCGGGCCTTGCAGGATGCCGGCGTCGGCGCCCATCAGGGCGATGGCCAGCTTGAAGGTCGAGGCCGGCGTGTAGCGCTCGGCGCAGGCCTGCTGCGTGCCTTGCTGGAACAGGATGCGGCCGTCGGCGGCGTCGGCCACCACGGTGCACAGGACGGCGGCCTGGACGGGGCCGCCGCCCAGCGCGGACAGGGAAAGGGCTGCGCCAAGGGCGCACGAAAGGCGTCGAACGGTCATGGTCGATGAAGCGAAATGGGCAGGACGGATGAAAGAGTTCAGGCGTGGCCGGCGCGGCCGTTGAGCAGGACCAGCGTCAGGTCGCGGTCGTCGATATGCAGGCGCATCGCCAGGCAGCGTCCCGCTTCGGTCGAGTTGCCGGTCTTGGACAGGCGCACGTCCCAGTCCCGGGCGCCGACCAGCGGATTGGTGTTGCGATAGCTGAGCCGGCTGCCGGCCGCCTCGACCGTATCGGCAAGCGTGGTCGTGTCGCGCGCGATCTGCGGATAGGCGGCCGCCGCATCGATGATCCGGCCGATGTCGGCGGCGCTGGCGCGATTGGCGTTCGACAGGCCGGTCGCGTCCTGCAGCGTGGTGTGTTCCAGGCGCAGCGCGGCGGCCTTGCGTTGCAATGCCTCGGCGAACGCCGTTTCGCCGCCCGGATAGGCGCGGGCCAGGGCATGGGCGGCGCGGTTGTCCGATGCCATCAGCGCCAGCTTGAGCAGGGTGTCCAGCGTCACGCTGGCGCCAACCGGCAGCGGCGACGCGGCGCCCGAGGCGGTGGCCAAGGCATCGCGCTCGTCGATCCGGATGCGCCGCGACAGGTCTGGCGAAGTGTCCAGCACCACCATCGCGGTCACCAGCTTGGTGAGCGAGGCGATCGGCACGGCGTCGTTCTCGGCGCGGCCGAACAGCGTCGCGCCCGAGCGGCTGTCCAGCACCAGCACATGGGAAGCGCCACTGGCCTCGATCAGTGCCTGGACTCCTGGCATGCGTGCCATCAGTCGTTGCGCCTCTTGCGCCGACAGCGGCTGCGCCGGCCCGGCCGCCAGCGCCGACCAGGCGCCGAATCCAGCCAAGGCGCACGACATCGCCAGCGCCGGCAAGGCCACGGCGCGCCGGGCCGCGAGCGTGTCGGGACGCGCCAGGCGGCGGATGCGGTCGAGCAGGTCGCCGTCGCGCGCGGCGGGCGCCACCGGCGCCGGTGACTCGGTGGCGGCGCGCGCCAGGGCGTGCAGGGCCCGCGCCAGCGGCATGGGGCTGCCGATCAGGGTGGCCGCCATCTGGTCGGCGATGCGCTCGCGCTCGATCCGCAGGCGCCGCGACAGCCACCAGATCGACGGGTGGAAGAACAACAGCACCTCGGCCGCATGCTGCAGCAGGTTGACCAGGTAATCATGGCGGCGCACGTGGGCCAGTTCATGCGCCAGCAACGCGGCCAGCAGGTCCGCCGGCATGCCGGTGACGAGCGAGGCCGGCACCAGGATCACAGGCTTGAGCCAACCAGCCGTTACCGGCGTGGACAGGTTGCGCACCACGCGCAGGCCGACCGCGCGCGACAGCCGCAGGCGGCCGGCCATCCCGGCCACGCGCGCCTGCCAGGCGGGATCGGCCCAGGGCTGGCTGGCGCGCAGCACGCCACGCAGCCAACCCAGCCCCAACAGCACCCGCAGGGCCGCGAGCGCGCTGCCTGCCAGCCAGGCCGCCGCCAGCCACAACGGCCAGAGCGTGGCGGCCGCGCTCGATGCCGGCGCGGCCATGGGGGCGGGCAGGGCGCGCCAGGCGAGCGCCACGTCGGTTGCGCCGATGGCCACGCCGGCCAGCAGCGCCGCGCCCAGCAGCGCGTAGCGCAGCCGTGCATCGTCGCGACGGGTCAGGCACAGCAGCGCCAGCGTCGCCGCGTGCAGGCACAGGATCTTCCAGGCCAGCGCGGGCAGGCTGGCGCCGAGCGTCCAGGCCATGGCGAAGGCGACGTCGCTCACAGCTTGTCGTCGCGCAGCAGGGCCTCGATCTCGGCCCGGTCTTTCCTGCTGACGTGGCCTTCGCGCAGGGCGGCCAGCACCAGGGCCTTGCCGGAGCCGGCGAAGGCCTTGCTGATCAGGTCCTTGACCAGGCCGCCCTGGGTCGCCTTCTGGCTCTGGGCGGCGGCATACACGTGCGAGCGCTCGGCTTCGTCGCGCGTCAGCAGGCCCTTGCCGTGCATGATCTGCATCAGCCGCAGCACGTTGGCGTAGGTGAGGCTGTCGCGCCCGGCCGCCATGGCCGCATGGACCTGCTTGACGGTGGCGGGTCCGGTGCGCCACAAGGTTTGCAGGATATCGAGCTCGGCGTTGGTGGGCTTGCCGCCCGCCGGGGATTTCGTGGTCATGAAGGGATGGGTCCTGCGCAGATATAGAAAAAATGTTCTATATCCGGCAGGATAGGCGTTCTAGAAAATTTTGTCTAGATCCTAGAACATCATCCGGAAACCCACGGTGCCGGTGACGACGTAGCTGCCGGAGAAGTCCGCGTCCGCGTCGACCTGGCCATAGACGGCATACCGCTTGCTCCAGGCGTAGTCGGCGCCCACGCCGAGATTGCCCCAGGTGCGCGACATGCGGCTTACCACCGGCACATCCGCGACCTGGATCCGCGTGCCGTCCAGGAACTCGTGTTTCAGGTTGATCACGCCATAGACGTTGGACCGGCGGTCGCTCCCCGTCCCCTGGCCGTTGCTCCTGTAGTCCAGCGCGACGCCCAGGCGGCCTTGCAGGCTGTCGCCCTTGTCGCTTTCGACCCGCGCGCCGAACCTGTCGCTGAAGCGGTCAAAGCGCGTGGAGACATACGTCAGCTGCGCCTGCGGGACCAGGGCCAGGCCTTCGCGCAACCCGAACGCCTTGCCGGCTTCCAGGCCGAGTCCATAGCTTTGCGCCTTGCGGCCGTCCTTCAGCTTGCCCGCCAGGCGGGATTTCAGGTCGCTATCGAACCAGGTCGCCTGCGCCTGGGCGTCGACATAGACGCCGTCGCTGCCATACCAGGTCAGCGTGGGCGTCAGGCCGTAGCGGGTGGTGTCGATGGAGCCGTTGCCGTACACCGACGACACCCGGGTGTCGGAGGTGCCGTAGTGCAGGGCCAGCCCGCCCACCAGGCGCGAACCGTCCTCTTGGCCGGCCAGCACGCGGTCGACCCCGATCTGCATCTTCCAGTCGTCGATGTCCTGGCGCTGGCCGGTGGTGGACACGGCGGGTTCGAGGCGGCTGGTCGAGCCTTCCATGCGAGCCCACACCCCGTTGCGCCCGGCGCCTTGCGGATCGTAGAGACGATCGCCGACCCGCTGGCGCAGCGTGGGCAGCTTGCTCAGTTGCATCAGGGTGTTGGCGTAGGCTTCATACACCGGCACGCCCGGCTGGTACAACGGGCGTTGTGCGGCGGCTGGCGAACCGCCGGCTTGCGGCGCGCCGGGGTCGGTCAGGGACGATCGCAGATACCAGCTGCCGTCGCCCGAGTCCTGTTGCAGTGTGTAGCCATAGGCGCCGGCCACCAGCGCCGGGCGTCCATCGATCACGTAGTCGCCGTTGGCAAGATTGAATTGCCCCGCGGAAAGGCCGTTGACCTGCACGACCTGGATGCCGCGCTGGGTCTGCGCGCCGGCGCCGCCGATGTTCGTCACCGTGACGGGCGTGGTGCCCGCGGTGGCGCCGGTGATCACCAGCTTGTCGGTCGGCGAGTCATCGCCGCCCAGCCGGGTGCGGACTTCCAGGTTGCCGCCCTGCGCGGCGTAGTCGCCGGCAATCGTCAGGGTGCCGAAGCCGCTGCGCGGGCCCGGCGCGATGGTGCCTTTGTTGGTCGTCGCGCCGACGCGCCCGATCCCGGTCAGCCGCGCGCCGGCGAGCACGTCCACCGGTCCGCCGAGGACGCCATCGACCTGCAGCGTGCCGGCCTGCACCTGGGTGTTGCCGGTGAAGGCCGCGCTGTTGCCCGACAAGGTCAGCCTGCCGGCTCCCAGCTTGTTGAAGACGGACGTGCCCGAGAACGCGGTGCCCACGCCGACCTCGCGGCCGTTCGTGTCGAACCAGGCGCCGCCGGCAGCCACCGTCTGCGTGGCGAAGCCCCTCAGGAAATTGGCCTCGTCGCGGTTGGCGCGCAGGATGCCGCCGTCCAGATTGACGGTGACGTTGCCGGCGCCCTTGATGACGGAGCCGGTCTCCAGCACGCCCCGGCCACTGGCGTCGCCTGTCAGGTTCAGGGTGCCGGTGGACGTGCCGTCAATGGCAACCCAGGTATCGCGGGCCGCGATGGCCAGCCCGCCTTTTGCCACGGTGAGCGCTCCCGTGCCGGCCCAGCCGACATTGATGCGGTCGGTGGCCGAGAGGGTCGAGATGTCGCCTGTCGTGCTCGATACGGTGACCGTGCCGACGCCGCCTGCGTTCTGGCCGATGTAGATCGATGCCGGGGCGCCGGGCGAGGTCGAGGCCTCGGTATGCACGGTGGCGCCATCCTGGACAAGCAGTTCCCCGGTGCCGTCGAAACCAACGTAGATGTTGTTGAACGGGTTCCAGGCCGATGCGCGGCCCGATACCGTAACGTGTCCTTCGCCGCCGGTGTTCCAGCCGATCATCCCCTGGCCGCTGCGCACGGCGCCGCCATTGTCGATCTGCAGCGTGCCCTTGCCGCTGTCGCCAATCAAGAAGGCGTAGGTCGTGTCGAGATTCCAGGTCGATTTCGGCCCGGATACGATAGCCGTGCCGACACTGCCGGCACTGCTGCCAAGGGTGCCCGAGTAGCTTTGCGCCACGCCGCCGTCCAGAATCCGCAGTGTGCCGGTACTGCCCGGATCGGCGCCGATATACACGGGGCTGAGGCTGGTCCAGCTGGACGCCTTGCCGCTGCCGTCAACGCCCGTCACGGTCAGGGTGCCATCGCCGCCGTTGACATAGCCGATGAAGGCCCAATCGTTCCGCACAGACCCGCCATTGCTGATGGTCAGCGTGCCGGCGGCGGATTCTCCGACGGTCAGGTCTCCCCCTACCGTCCAGTCCGGCGAAACCAGTCCGGGCGTTACATCGCCGGTACCGGAGACGGACTGCGCGTTCGCGGGCTGCGCGAAGTTGGCCGCGGATGCGAGCAGGATTACCCACGTTGACAACACCGTACGATTGAAATTCTCTTCGACCACGACACATCCTCCCAGGTAGATTGCGCGCCGCACGCGAGCAATACGGCATCCGACACGGTTTTTTTATAGGTGTTTACCCACGCTGGACGGCGGCGCGGGCTTCAAAGTCATGCGCGCTGCTTTCTCCACTTGCCGCGTCCCGGAACGCGGCCAGGCCCGGTCCGGCGTCCGCCTGCGCGTGACCCGCGACCGTGCAATTGCGTCCGCGTCGCTTCGCCGCGTAGAGCAGGTCGTCCGCGCGCTGGAGCGCGCTGGTGAAAGACTCGCCGGCCTGCGCCAGCGTCACCCCCATGCTGGCCGTGAAACGCGAATCGGGAGCCTGCGGCGCCCAGCGCTGCGCGACGAAATCCGCGCGGATCTCCTCGGCGATCGCGGCGGCGCTTGCCAGATCGGCCACGGGCAGCAGCAGCAGGAATTCTTCTCCTCCCAGGCGGGCGGCATGAGCCTGGGCGTGCGCCCGAGGCCGCAGCAGGGCGCCGAATCGCGCCAGCACCATGTCGCCAAACGGGTGGCCGAACCTATCGTTGATGCGTTTGAAGTTGTCGATGTCGGCCATGATCAGCGCGGTCGGCGTCGGGCCATCCGATAGCGGGCGCGCGGAACTGGAAACGAGCAGGTTGTCCAGGCCCTGCCGGTTCAGCAGGCCCGTCAGCGCGTCGGTATGGGCGTGGCGGCGGTATTTCTCTATGGCGTCGTAGCTCGTCGCGATGAACACCGCGAAGGTCAGCACGATGCTCCCGAGCAGCCCGGTGTACTGGATCAGGATGCCCCACACCGAGGTGCGCCATTCTCCCGCCGCGAGCGCGGGCGTCGGCGCGGCGAGGTACAGGATGCACTGGCCCGTCAGCACCAGCGCGATGAAGAGGAACGCGGCGGTGAGCACCCTGTCCGAGGTGGTCGCGGCGTGCCTGGCGAAGGACAGCGTGGCGCGCCAGGTCACCAGCGCGCAACAGGCCTGGACGAAGAACGTTTCCAGCTTCGCGCTGGCGAACAGCACCACCGAGACCACCACCATCGCCGTCGAGGCAAGCAGGATCGCAACGTCAAAGCAGGGCGGCGCCTGGCGGCCGCCGCGGCCCTGCAGCGCGCGACAGGCCAGGATGACACCGCCCAGGATGAAGGCATCCTCGACCACCTGCTTGTACGGCGCCAGCCCGCCGGCCTGCACCAGCATGATGGCGTAGCCCGCGCCCAGGCAAGCCAGGGCGCCGCCCCAGCGCAGCGTGTTGAAGCCGATGAAGCGCGCGGCGCAGAGGCCGGCTGCGCACATCAGGATCGCCGCGGGCACGGACCACTCGAGAAGGGTTGCGGGCATGGCAGGGATAGGTGAAACGAACCAGTCCGGCACATGCCCGACCGACACAATCTGTGTCGAAAAAGATTACAGTGTGTCGCAATGTATCGCCAGCGTGCAACAGTCAAGGATTGTCAAGCGTGATGGCACACCGCTTCGACGTTTTGTAGTCGTCGGGATCCAGGATGAATCGGCGCGGATAACGCCGCGTCCGCGTCACGCCGCGGCGCCGCCCGTATCGCGCAGCACCTGTTCGAGCGGGACCAGGCCTGTCATGGCGCCGCTGCCGATCGCCGGCTTGCCGTCTTCGATCGCCAAGGCGAAGCGAAACGCGGGATCGGCCTCGATGCGCCGGCGCAGTTCCTGGATGCGCGGATAGTCCCGCGGCTCGATCGCCTGATGGAAGTCCGCCCAGCGCGCCACGCCCGCGAACACCGCGTCCGCCAGCGTCGGCCGGTCGCCCAGCAGATAGTCGCTGTCGCCCATCATCGCTTCGAGCTGCGCATGCCGCAGGGCGACGAATTGGCGGCCGAACTTGCGCAGGGTTTCCTTCTCGCCTTCGGTGGCTTCCTGCGCTTCCAGCGCGACCCACATGGGATAGAAGGCGCCGGTGAAGCCGGTGTTGAGAAAGGCCAGGTACTGGTGCAGCCGGTCGGCCTGCCGCGTGCCGGGCTCGAAGCTGATGCGTCTTTCGGTGTCGCGCGCCTCCAGCCACAGGGCGATCGCCATCGTTTCGGTGACCACCTGGCCTGCATCGGTGATCAGCACCGGCGTTTCCACCCGGCCATTCAAGCGCTTGTAGGCGTCGGTGCGCATCTCGCCCAGCATGTCCACCCGGGTGATGCGGTAAGGCTGGCCCAGCCATTCAAAGGCGGTCACGAGCCCGGCCGAGCTGCCCAGGGGAAAGCCGGCCGCGAGGATCGGTCCAGATGTGGGATTCATTTTCATTGCTCCGTTGGTTGACGCCTGGAAATATACGTTCGTGGACATTGATTGAATACATGGATAAATTGCGACTCAAAGTCCACAAATAGAGACCATGATGTTGAACCTGAACGATCTGCATTTTTTCGCCCAGGCGGTCGACAGCGGCGGTTTCGCCGCGGCCGCCCGGCGGCTCGGCTGTCCAAAGTCCACGGTCAGCAAACGGGTTGCGACGCTGGAAACAGCGCTTGGCGTGCAGCTGCTGCACCGCACGTCGCGCAGCTTCACGCTGACCGACGTCGGACGCGACGTGTACGACCACGCCCGCGCGGTGATGATCGAGGCGCAGGCCGCCGAAACGGTGGTGCATCGGCGGCTGGCGGAGCCAAGCGGCACCGTGCGGATCACGGCATCGGTTCCCGTTGCGCAGTTTCAGCTCGCGGATCGCCTGCCCGTGCTGGCGCGGCGGTATCCGAAGCTGCGCATCCAGTTGCACGTCACCGACCGCTTCGTCGATCTGGTGCAAGAGGGCTTCGACATCGCCATCCGCAGCCATTTCGCGGCGCTGCCGGACTCGGACCTGGTGCAGCGGCGCATGGCCGAGGAGCCGATCACGCTGGTGGCCGCGCCGTCCTACGTCGCCGAGCGCGGCGCGCCGCAAGCGCCGCAGGCCTTGGGCGATCACGACGGACTGATGGCCGGCATGGCGACGAAGTCCTGGCGATTGGGCGACGCGAGCGGCCACATCGTGGAGGTCGCGCCGCGCCCGCGCTTGCATGCCGACGAATCCACGGCATTGATGCAGGCCGCGCAGGCGGGACTCGGCATCGTCTGCCTGCCGCGGACGATCTCGGCGCAGGCCGTGAGCGAGGGAACATTAATGCGGGTCTTGCCGGCCTGGACCGCCGGCCGCGTGACGACAACGATCTTGACGCCGCACAAACGTGGCCAGCTACCCGCCGTGCGCGCGGTGATCGATTTCCTGACGCAGGCAGAGGGTGCCGGCGATGGCGCGGTGGCCTGATCCTGACGGCTAAATACGCGCGAGGCAGGCCCTCGCCCCCCGGCATGGCGTTTGCTGGACAGGTTCGTCCCGATCAAACACAAGGAGGACACCATGCCTGGACATGACAAGGATATCGAGGCGTGTACGCGCCTTTGCCTCGACTGCTATCGGACCTGCCTGCAGACCGCGTCGCAGCATTGCCTGGAGGCCGGCGGCGAGCACGTCGAGCCAGGGCATTTTCGCCTGATGCTCGCATGCGCCGAGATCTGCCGGACGGCCGCCCACACGATGCTCATCGGCATTGCGCAGCATGGCAAGGTCTGCGCCGTGTGCGCCGAGATCTGCCGTGCATGCGCGCAAAGCTGCGCCGGCCTGGATGGCATGTCGGAGTGTGAGCAAGCCTGCAAGCGCTGCGCGCAGGCGTGCGAAAAAATGGGGTAGCGACCGGCCCCAAAGTCGCCATGCGGGCGCGGCGGGAGCCCCGCGCATTCCCTTTCAACCCGGGGGCAGATGGCAAACGGCTTCCAGGTTGTGGCCGTCAGGCCCGATGACAAAGGCGGCGTAGTAGTGGGGATGGTAGTGCGGACGCAGCCCCGGGGGGCCATTATCCTTGCCGCCCGCGGCGATCGCCGCCTGGTGGAAGGCATCCACGGCCGCGCGGGTGTCGGCGGCGAAGGCGATATGCAAAGGCGGTGATACCGCGGCAGTGGCGTAAAGCCATAGCGACGGCTTGCCCGCCTTGCCCAGCCCGACGCTGTTCGGCCCCTTCATGGCGAGTTCAATGCCCAGCGGAAGCAGCGCCCGCCGCAGGAACTCGCGGCTTTGATCGATATCACTGACGCCCAGGCCTATGTGGTCGAACATATTTCGCGCTCCGTGGAGGTGAGGCAGTGCCGCCTGCGGCAACACACGGCCGATGCGGCAGTATAAGCAGTCGCGCGCGCGTCGGCACACGGCGCGCAGGGCGCGGGCGGACCGTGTGGCGCCGGCCCCGATGCGGCGTGGCCGGATCGGGTATTCTTGCCGGTGTCCATGCCTGGGAGCGCGATCCTGTCACCACAGAAGTCGATTCGTCGAGACTTGGCGATTCTCTGGTTCTGGATCGCCATCGTCGCGCTGGCGTTGGCCGCTTTGCTGGTGGCGCTCAGCCGCCAGGGCGCGAACGCCCAGATTGCGCGGGCGCGCGAGCTGGTGGCGATCAGTTGCGAGGCGTTGCGCGCCGGGGCGGCGCGCCTGCCCGCGGCAGCGCCCGCGAACCCGGCCGATCTTCCCGGCGCCCAGGCCATTCTCGATCTGGCGCTGCGGGACCGGCCCGGCATGGAAGGCGGCTTCTGGCAGCCTGGGCCGGGCGTGGTGGCCTACGCCTTCCCGACCTACGACGGCACCGGCATCAAGCGTGATCCGCCCAGCGCGGAGCTGGAACGCATCGGCGCGACCGCCCAGCGCGCCCTCGATGGCGGCGGCCTGGTCACCGACTTGCGGCCAGGCCTGCGGGAAGCCGTGGTCTTTGCCGCGTGTCCCGCCGACGTCAAGGGCTCCCCGCTCGCGGCCTGGACCATGGCGCGCGTGCCGTTGATCGGCGGCGACGTCATCAACTCGCTCATTCTCGCGGTGAGCCTGCTGCTGGGGGTGGTGGTGGCATCCGGCCTGTGGCTCGGCCGCACGTTCGCCCGCTGGCGGCGGCAGACCGACGATATGCAGCGCCAGCTGCAACAGGCCGAGCGTCTCGCCACCCTGGGCCGGATGTCCGCGGGGCTGGCGCACGAGATCCGCAACCCGCTCGGCACCATGCGCATGAAGGTGGAAAATGCGATGGCGGCGCCCGCGGCGGTGCGCGAGGCGCGTGTGGCCAGCGCGCTGGAGGCGGTGCTGGCGCAGAGCGAGCGCCTGGAGTCATTGGTTGCAAGCCTGTTGGCGCTGACGCAGCCGTTCCGGGTCGAGCGGCAGCCTGTCGCGCTGGTCGATTTCCTGGAAGAGCGCAGGCGCGTTCACATGGCCGCTGCGCAAAAGGCAGGGGTACGCCTGGACGTGTCATTGACGGGCGATGAGGACGCGCGCGCCTGGTTCGATCCGTCGCAGATGGCGCGGGTATACGACAATCTATTGTTGAATGCGCTGGCGCACACGGGCGCGGGCGGCGTCATCGAACTGGGCGCGGGGCGGGCGCCGACGGGCGCCTTGATGCTGTGGGTGGCCGACGATGGCGCCGGGGTGCCGCAAGAATTGCGCGATACGTTGTTCGAGCCCTTCGCCACGGCGCGCGCCGGCGGTTCCGGCCTCGGCCTTGCCCTGGTCCGTGAAATCGTTCAGGCGCATGGCGGCCAGGCCCGCCTGGCGCAAACGGCGCGCGGCGCTCGCATCGAAATGGAATTGCCATGGCCCGTATCCTGATCGTCGATGACGACGCGGCTTTCCGCGAGAGCCTTTCCGAAACGCTGCACGACCTGGGCCACACCGCGTTGCAGGCCTCGTCCACCGTCGCCGGCTTGAATCGCCTGCGTACCGAGGCGGTGGACGTGGCGATCGTCGACCTGCGCATGCCGGGCGAGGACGGCCTGGTGTTCCTGCGCAAGGCGGCCGGCATCGCGCCGGTTCCCTGCATCATGTTGACGGCCTACGCGAGCGGCGGCAACACCATCGAGGCGATGCGCCTGGGCGCCTTCGACCACCTGACCAAACCGGTGGCGCGCGCGGCGCTGGTGCAAACGCTCGAACGCGCCCTGGACAGTGCCAGGGTCGCCGGTGATGACGGCGCCGACGCCGACACGGCGCCGGCCGACGAATTCGAGTTGGTCAGCGGCAGCGAGGCCATGCGCGAGGTTTTCAAGCGGATCGGCATGGCCGCGCGCGGCGATGCCACTGTCCTGATCCAGGGCGAAACCGGCACGGGCAAGGAACTGGTGGCCCGCGCCCTGCATCGGAACGGCGCGCGCGCCGCGCGGCCGTTCGTCGCCGTGAACTGCGCCGCCATTCCCGCCGACTTGATGGAAAGCGAACTGTTCGGCCACGTCAAGGGCGCCTACACCGGCGCCACCGGCGATCGCGCCGGCCGTTTCCGCGAGGCCGAAGGCGGCACGCTGTTCCTGGACGAAATCGGCGACATGCCGCTTGCGACCCAGGCCAAGATTTTGCGCGCGCTGCAGGAGCGCGAAATCACGCCGGTCGGCGGGGCCCGCACGGTGCCGGTGGATGTGCGCATCGTCGCGGCGACGCATCGGGATCTGCCGGCCGCGGTCGCGGCCGGCAGGTTCCGCGAAGACCTGTGGTACCGGTTGCAGGTGGTGTCCATCGCCTTGCCGCCGCTGCGCGAGCGTTTGGGCGACGTGCTGCTGCTGGCCGAGCACTTCCTGCGACGCGGCGGCGGCACGCCGAAGCGTCTTTCCGCCGCGGCCGCGCAACGGCTGCTGGCGCACAACTGGCCCGGCAACGTGCGCGAACTGCGCAATGCCATGGAACGGGCGGCGATTCTCAGTCGTGGCGCCAGCATCGAACCGGAACACATCGGCCTGCAGCCGCTGGGGATCGCCCAAGATGGGTTCGCCATCCCCCTGGATGGCTCCCTGGCCCAGGCAGTGGCGGCGTTGGAAGGCGCCATGATCCGGCGCGCTTTGGCGGCCGCTGCCGGCAATCGCGCCGAGGCCGCGCGGCGCCTGGGGCTGTCGCGCCAGCAGCTGTATCGCAAATTGGCCGAGCACGGCGTGGAATGAACCTGTCCGGTCCTGTGACTCGGTCGTGTCACAGAATCGGACATCTGATCCAGGTGCCGTCGCGCAAGTCGTTGATTTGACTGGGACTCCTCGCTGGCATGCGGTTTGCATCCAATGCAGACGTATCCACTGCCGGCTCAAGGAGTCCGCCATGTTCCGACGCACGCTATTCCCGTTTGCCCTCGCGGCGGGCTTCGCCACGGTCGCCGCCGTCGCGGCGCCGCCGCCGTTTCCGCCGCCGCCCACGGCTGGCATGACCGCGCCCACGGTGGCGCAAGGCCAGGTCCAGCGGCTGCTGCTCAACCCCTACGGGGAGATCGATGGCCTGCGCCTGACGGACGGCACGCTGGTGCAGTTCCCTCCGCACCTGTCGCAGGCGCTGAGCGCCGCCGTCAAGCCTGGCGACGCGGTGCGCATCATCGGCCGGCAGCAGGCGCGCGATGCGGTCAGGGCGGACGCCATCGTCAACACCCGCAGCGGACAGACCCTGTACGACCAGCCCCCCTCGCCGGGAGCGGGACTGCCGCCGCCGCCGCACCTGCGCGCCCAGGCGCTGCGTCCGCAACGGGTCGAGGGACGGGTCGACGCGGTGCTGACTGGTCCGCGCGGCGAAGCCAACGGCGTTCTCCTGACCGACGGCAGCATCGTGCGCTTTCCGCCCGAAAGCCTGCGCCTGTCGGTACTGCCCGGCGCGCCATTCGCGGCCGACGGTCTGGGAACGCGCAACGCCCTGGGCATCTCGCTGGAGGCCACCAGCCTGGGAACCAGCCTTGCCACGCTGCAACCCCTGTACGACCGCGCGCCCTGATCGCCTGCATGCCGCCGCGGATCAGGTCGTCCACGGCGGCATGCCTTGTCTTTCCCGGATTTTTCCATGTTGTCTCCAAAGTTTTTGCCCGTCCTCCTGCTGCTGGTGTCCAACGTCTTCATGACCTTTGCCTGGTATGGCCATCTCAGGTTCGGCGAACGTCCGTTGCACGTGGTCGTGCTGGTCAGCTGGTTCATCGCCCTGGCCGAGTACTGCTTCGCGGTGCCGGCGAACCGCATCGGCCATACCGTCTACAGTGCCGCCGAACTCAAGACGATGCAGGAGGTCATCACCCTGACCGTGTTCGCCGTGTTCTCGGTGTTCTACCTGGGCGAAAAACTGACGCTCAATCACCTGGTGGGGTTCGGCTGTATCGGGCTGGGCGCCTTCTTCGTCTTCAAGGGGCCGTTGCCTTAGGAGCCCACGATGGTGGCACTGAACGCGCACGGCGACTCGCGCCGCTGGCTCGCAGGCGTCAATTTCTTCCTGGCGGATGTGCGCGACGGCCTTGGGCCGTTCCTGGGTGTGTTCCTGGTGGGACATGGCTGGCGCGCCGACGACATCGGTTACCTGATGACCGCGGCCGGACTGGCGGGCATGCTGGCCACCGCGCCGATGGGGGCCTGGGTGGACGCCTCGCGCCGCAAGCGCGGGTTGCTGGCGGGCGCCTCCCTGGCGCTGATTGTCTGCAACCTGGCGCTGTGGGCCGCGCCCGTCGCTGGCGTCGCCGCCATCACGCAGATTCTCGGCGCCATCATCGGGGCGCTGTTCGCGCCGGCCATCATGGGACTGACGCTGGGACTGGTCGGTCCACGCGGGCTGTCGCGGCAGTTGGGGGTCAACGAAGCCTGGAACCACGCCGGCAACGTCGCGGCCGCCGCCTTGGCCGGCCTGGCGGGCTACCGGTGGGGCCTGTCGGCGGTGTTTGTCCTCATGACGGTGATGCCTTGCGGGGCGTTCATTTGCCTGCGCCGCATCCGGCCGCGCGACATCGACCATGGCGTTGCGCGGGGCCTGGAGTCCGACGGCGCGGCGGCGCCGGTGCTTTCGATCTGGCAGCTACTGGCGGGTTCACGCGATCTGCGCCTGGTGGCGCTCGTCATGATGCTGTTCCATCTCGGCAACGCGGCGATGTTGCCGCTGCTCGGCCAGGCCGCCATTGCCCGCGGCCAGGGCGACCCCAGCGCCTACACGGCGCTGACGATCATCATTGCCCAACTTGTGATGATTCCCGCGGCGCTGCTGGCCGGGCGATTTGCCCGGCACTTCGGCTACTGGCGACTGGTCGCGTTCGCCTGCTGGGTGCTGCCCGCGCGCGGACTGCTGGCGGCGGCATTGCCGCCATCGTGCGCCCTGATCCCGGCGCAGGTCATGGATGGCGTCGCCGCCGGACTCCTGGGCGTCGCGCTGCCGGGGCTGGTGGCCTCGGTCTTGCGCGGCACTGGCCATGTGAACCTGGGGCTGGGCGCCGTCATGGCCGTCCAGGGGGTCGGGGCCGCGCTCAGTCCGGCGCTGGCGGGATGGGTGGCGCAGCGCCATGGCTACGCGCCGGCCTTCGTGGCGTTGAGCGCGGTCGCGGCCGCGGCACTGGTGTTGCTGGCCTTGCGCTCGCGCATTTCCGCGAGGGGCCCGGCCGCACTCGCCCAGTCCCGCCAAGGCGGCTGAACATCTCCACGTGTCCCTCGCGCCGGTCCGCCCCGCACACGAGTGGTAGTCCTGCGTGCTACAGCTGACGGAAGCGTTGACTCATCCGGTCCTGCCCTTTGTGAAGCCGGCATGTACGCCCGCCCGCACGCATACCTCTCCTGGGGGATGCAGGTCTCCGAAGGGCCGTAGGTTGATCGACTGTCGTCGAATCTGCCAAACCGTCGATCACAGCCATTGCAATGTGGCGCCATGCGGATCGGTCCAGGCGAGGGGATTTCCGGCAACGCATAACAAGAACATGCCCGGGGGCTGTTGCGCTGTGTCGGGCAGGAATTGAGGGAAGACCAGCGGGCTTTCGTTGCTGATCCAAATGCAGCGTGACGCCAGCATTTCCCGCGCGAATTCATTGCGCTGCGCCTGATCGGTCACATAGTTGAGGACGGCTGAGTGATACACCACGACGGTGGCATCAGCTGGCGCTTGCGCGACCACAGAGGCAAGGTCGCGCAGCAGATCGCCTCTGATGATCCGGGGCGGTTCGCGCCGACAGATGCGCAGCGCTGACCGAAGCCGCGCGAGCCGATGCTCGTCCTCGGGCCAGACAAGGGTTTCGAGCCACTTCAAATCCGCGTCGAGGCGGACATCGATCGGGCTTAAGTCCAGCCCCGCCCGCCACACGATCTGTGGATACCTGAGGGGCAGCGGTGGCGTGCCGGTGACCGCGCAGGACAGGACGGGGTAGTCCGAAACGCCCACGTCCGGTGTCAGGCGCTGCACGCCCCAGTCGTAGCCATACCTTTCCATCAGCAGGCATAGTCCCGCCGAGGCGCCCACCTCGATCAACGCAATCCTGCCCGGGATCGTGGCGATGGCGGGCATCAGTACCGCGCAGCGCCCGGGTTCGTTGGTTTGGGTGGAGCGGGCCAGCATGAGGGCGCGAATTTCAGCGCCATGGCGCGCCAGCGCCGCATCGAACTCCGCAGGTGATCGAGGCAAGCCCGCCGTATGCCGCAGCGCCGCGAACAGCAGGTTGGGCTGCTGCTTATCGGCAGGCAAACCACGGAGAAATGTCAATGCGGAAAACGACTTCGCCACATGGAATGCCCATTGTTCGTACAACGGCGATCGCCCAGCTGCTTCGATGTTGGCAAACCTCAGATAGCGGTCGGCTATTCGATCCATGCCATGTCCTCTCCGGATGAATCAGGGCAGATTAGCATCGTCCCGCAACATCGACTCAGGGGAAGAATTCGCCGGTATCGCTCCCCGGCGTCCCCGGCAGGACATCACGATGCAGCGCGACGAAACAGGCGAACATCACGGTGAACCGACCGACGGCCGGGTTGCGATCCGCGACGGTCGCGACCCGGATTTCAGGTATCAGGATTCGCGTGGCCAGGCGTATGAGGTGCGTTGCCCAGCGCCTGCGCGCGTGGCAATTCCCGCGTCCTCTGCGCGATCCTCGGATGATCGGTACTGAGGCTTGCCCAGACTTGGAGCGTCAAGGACTTCTTGTGCAATCGTGCCGTCCGCAGGCGCGGCATGCACTCGCCGCGCTATGTCCGGGAGTCTGGTATCGCGGAATGCGGCGCCCGTGAGGAGCGTGTGCAATGGAGACGATGCCGAGGCGGCGCATTCCGCAATGAGTTTTCCCAGATACTGATCGCCGCGGGCAGCCGGCCATCGGAGAGATGCCACTGCCCGCCGATGTCACGCCAAACCTGGGGCCATGCGGCCACCTTCGCGGCTATAGTGTTGTGCCATTCCGGCCTCCCGTCCTGGCGGCGGGCCGGGACTTGTCTTTTGATTCAGGAAACTTGCATGACCATGACCGCCGAACAGTTCCACAAACGCATATGGGAGATCCTGGACCCCGTGGACTCCGCGTATTTCGAGGTGGTGGCCGCGCCCGCGCCCGATGCGGCCGCGATCGCGAGCCTGGAGGCCGCTGTCGGGTTCCCGCTGCCGGCGGCGTTCGCGGCCTTCTGCCAGCGCACCAACGGCCTGTGCGTGATGGCGCGCGAGGAAGTCTGGCCGCGCGCCAAGGAGTTCGAAGTCGGCCCGGCCTGGACCTTCTGGCGCGGCGTGGTGCTGTTGGGCATCGATGCGCCGGAGTTGCCCGAATGGGCCAGCATTTCGGCGCAACAGCGTCAGCTTGCCGAGGCCGGTCTGCCCGGCATCCTGCCGGTGCTGAAGATCGTGGGCGACGGCAGCCGGATCTGGGGCGTGGACCAGGCGGGGGCCGTCGTGGCGATCGACGACGGGGCTGATCCGGAGCCGGTGGGCGGCGATCTCATCGATCTTTATGCCGAGCAGATCGCCGACCTGATGCAGCGCCAGCAGGACATGGCGCTGCGACTGGCCGAACGCGCCAAGCACAAGCACGGCAAGCTGCCGGGATAGCGGGGCAGCGGAGCGCGGGGTCAGCGCGCGGACGCTGCCGTTTAGGGCGGATCGAAGGCCCGGACCGGCGGCAATGGTCCGTCATGGCGCTCAACCTGCACCGCCGTCAACTGGCCGCTGCAACCCTGCGCCAGCGACGAGGTGCCGACGTCACGTGTCAGGATGTTGGGATTGCCGTGGCCGCACATCGTCACTTCGCCCTGCGCGTCCCGCACCGGGTCGTACCAGGCGCCGGTGGGCAGTTGCGCCACGCCTGGCATGATGCGGTCGCTGAGCGTGGCGCTGGCCAGGCAGGCGCCGCGATCGTTGAACAGCCGCACGATGTCGCCTTCGCCGATGCCGCGGGCCGCCGCGTCGCCGGGATGCAGCGTGCTCCGAGGAGCCGCGCCGGCGCAGCCTCTTTTATACCGAGCGCAGGCTGCACTACTCGCTGGCCGACAACGAGGCCTCAACGAGCGGCTTCGCCCAATCAGGCGTGTCCCGCATCTGCGCAAGCGAAGTGGGATAGTGCACCTGGCCCTCGTCCACGTAGAGGACCAGAGCCGGCTCAGGCACGGCCTCGCCAGGCTCTACGTCCACGCTGTTGTCGTAGACCCGCAAGCTGACCAGGTGCGGCATCAATTTCAGCAGATTGCGGCAGGACGTCTTGCAGCGTTCGCGGATGCGTTCTTCGGGGATGTCGTGGCCGCCGCGCGCCACCCGGGCCCGCACTCGCGCGATATGGTGCTCGGCGTCGCGCAGGCCGCAGTACCAGACCAGCACATCGTGTGTCGACGCCGCGGCGATGAGCTTTTCCACGATGGTCTGGCCGCCCAGGGTGGTTTCGAAGGCGAACGACCCGCCCGCCGCCACTGCCGCGTCCAGCCGCCGCACCCCTTCCGCCCAGGCCTCGGCATTGGCCTGGTCCTGAGACCGGCCCAAGCGCTGTACAAGCTCACGAGCGAAAGTGTCGGGGTTGAACCAGGCCATGCCGGCCTGAGTCAGGATATGGCCGCCCACTGAGCTTTTGCCGGCGCCATTCACTCCCGCCAGCACGTACAGAATCGGGCGTTCCATCAAAATGTGGATCCGGCCTTAACCCGGCCAGCCAACGGCCCGGGGTTGCGCATAACGCTTCGCAGGCGCTCGGCCGCGTCGGGGGCGGACAGCGCGGCAAGTCGTTGATCAAAGCTGCGGCGCAGGTCTTCGACCGGGTCCGGCACGGCGGCCTGAGCAGCGCTCAGCGCGTCCATGATCCGTGTGTACTCGGCCACCGTCATGATCACGGCCTCCGGCTCATCGTGGTTCGTGACGACGAGCCTTCCTTCGGCGGCGGCAAGACTGCGCACGACACCCCGCCAGCCGTCCTTCTTGACTGCCGAGGCGGGCTTCGCCGGCAGGCGGGTGATAGGTTCAGCGAGCAATGCGGAAGCAGCCATGATCGTTCTCCCTACAGCGGGTTGGTTGAG
The DNA here is from genome assembly GCF_003184165.1 of Achromobacter sp. RW408. Classification (NCBI taxonomy): domain Bacteria; kingdom Pseudomonadati; phylum Pseudomonadota; class Betaproteobacteria; order Burkholderiales; family Alcaligenaceae; genus Achromobacter; species Achromobacter sp. RW408. The sequence goes on along the minus strand of NZ_QHHO01000049.1, from coordinate 519,737 downwards.
CCTTAATAGGCTTTTTGCCCATTTTACCCTTTTTTCCCTTAATTGGCCTTATGGAACTGCACGGGGAGGCTGGCAGGGGAGACACCGTAATTTCTTGGGAGCCCGCCTCCCGCCGACATACAGGTGGTGCGGCGAGTCTGTCAAAAGTGCTGCCGTTAATCTGTTGTGCCGTCGTTTGTTCCAATCAGACCGCCACGGATGTGCAGACTCTATGGACCCGTACGAAAATATTGTCATAGGAAACTTTCTTTAGAGTTTGGGCTTGATCGTTGGGCAACAGACCGGCGGAGAGATGCGCCCCATGTGCGTAAATCTGCTGCAGCAATCCCCCATGGACCCACCTCTAGGGGATGTGCTGATCGAGAACGCGGGCGTTACCCGCTTGATCGCGTTCAAGCGTGAGCAAAATGATTCGATGAAGGAGGAGACAAAGCGCTTGATGCTCGAACGCATATTGGGAGGAAACGCGCGGCTGCAGTCTGTCTCGCGCGAGATCCTTCAGACGCTTCCATGTGGACACGCTAAGGGAAAGTATCGGGTTCAGAAAGCGCCAGCCCATGAGCAATACGATCCTTCAGCGCCAACAGCTCTCCCACATATCGTCGCGCCACCGGCGCGCATGGTTCGTCAGTCGTCAGACTTAGATTCAGCGCCATCGTCCGACCGCTCGACAGTCTCAGAGGCGTCGACATCGCAACTACGCCAGGCTGCCAGGACGCGACGCAGTAGCCATCGGCGTGAACTTGGGCGATCGCGGCGTCGATTTCGGCGCCGACCGGCTTCCAAGTTGTGCTGCGGTAGCTCCGCTTGATGCCGCGTATCAGCGCATCGCGAGCGGCGGCGTCCAGTGTGGCCAGATAGGCGCGTCCCAGCGATGTCAGTTCAATAGGCACTCGCTGGCCTGCCACGATCGTGCGTAGGGCCGGTTTGCGGTTGTACCTGATGGATTCCAGGTAAATCATCTCGGCGCGATCCGGCGCGGCCAGGCCGACATTGACCTTGAGCTTGTTGGAGAGCTCCTGCATCAGCGGGGTGGCCGCCTTCAGAGCGGGCGAGGCGGCGCGCATGGCGTGCCCCAGGCTCAGCACTGGCACGGCAAGCCGGTAGGCGCGTGCTGCCCGGTCGTGTTCCAGAAAGCCGCTCGTCACCAGGGTTTGCGTCAGTCGGCTGACCGTCGCCGCCGACAGTCCGGTGCGTTCCGCCAGTTCGCCATTGCCCAATAAATCGGTGCCAGGTCGAAACGCGCGCAGTATTTCCAAGCCGCGTTCGAGGGATCGATTCTGGCTGATGCCATCGAAACGATCACGAGTTCGAGTAGAGGGCTCGGGCTTAGCAGACGCAGCCATGCAATTCCATCCTGTGGAAATAAGGAAGTGTTTTCAGCAACTGTACCGCTTACTGTGTCATCAGAGCTAGCCAGGAAAAATTCCGCAACGGGAACCGCTGGCGTTTCGATATCACGGAGCTTAGAGATGGCGGACTACGAATTCATCAAACTTCAAACGGATCAGGGCGTGGCAACACTGACGTTGAACCGGCCGGAGAAGCGCAACGCGATCAGTGACCCGATGCGTGCTGAGCTGATCCATGCACTGGAATCCGTTTCCCAGGATCGCGCCATCAAAGCGCTGGTGTTGACTGGCGCGGGGAAGGGGTTCTGCGCAGGCGGGGATATCTCGGGCATGCAGCGCCGCATGGATGCGCCCGCGGGCGAGGTGGCTTTCAATGGTTGGTCCCGCCAGCAGCGGGTGCACCATGCGGTCAGTCTGCTGTTCCGCATGCCCAAGCCGACGATTGCGGCGGTGAATGGCGCGGCCGCCGGCCTGGGTGCGGATACCGCATTGAGCTGCGATTTCATTGTTGCGTCCGAAAACGCGACTTTTACCTGGAGCTACATCGCCCGGGGGCTGATTCCGGACGGGGGCGGCATGTACTTCCTGCCTCGCCGGGTGGGTCTTGCGCGCGCCAAGGACTTGATCTATTCCGGCCGCAAGGTCGCGGCTGATGAAGCGCTCACGCTGGGCATTGCCGACCGCCTGGCCCCTGCCGGCGATGAACTGAGGACAGCGCAGGCGTGGGCGGCGGAATTGTCGCAAGGATCCGCTACTGCGCTGGCCCTGAGCAAGTCGATTCTGGATCAGAGCTCCGAACTGACGGCGGATCAGGTGTTCGCGATGGGCAGTCAGGCTCAGGGAATTTGCTACACGAGCACTGAGCATCGCGATTCCGTGACCGCGTTTCTGGCCAAGATGGCCCAGGCCAAGGGAGACGCAAAGTGAGCGGCCTTGAGAAGTTGCTACAACCCCAAAGCGTGGCCGTCGTCGGGGCATCTGCCGATCCGATCAAGACATCGGGCCGGCCGGTGGGTTACTTGCGCAAGCATGGATTTCCGGGACGGATCTACCCTGTGAATCCCAAGGCTTCCGAAATAGATGGCCTGCGTTGCTATCCCGACGTGCATTCCTTGCCGGAGGCGCCCGACGTGGCGATCGTGCTGCTCGGAGCCGAGCGTACGCAACAGGCCATCCGCGATCTGGCTGCTATTGGTACGGGCGCGGCAATCGTGCTTGCCAGCGGCTATTCCGAGACGGGCGAGGAGGGCGCTCGCCGTCAGCGCGAATTACGTGAAGCGGCAGGCAGTATGCGGATCCTGGGGCCGAACACGATCGGGCTGGTCAATCTGACTGATCGTATCACTTTGTCCGCTAGCGGGGCGCTGGCGATGGACCAGCTCCACAGCGGCGCAATTGGCCTGGTGTCGCAAAGTGGCGGCATCCTGGGCGCGTTGCTGTCGCGCGCCGCGGCCCGGGGCATCGGCTTCTCCAAGCTGATCTCCACGAGCAACGAAGTCGATTTGGACCTGGCCGACTTTGTAGACGCGCTGGCCGACGATCCGGCGACCCGTGTGATCGCGCTGTACGTGGAGACCATTCGCAACCCCAGGACATTCCGCGCGGCCGCGCGTAAGGCCGCACTCGTTGGCAAGCCCATCGTGGCCTTCAAGATCGGGCGGTCGGAGTCCGGGGCGCAAGCCGCAGCGTCGCACACGGGTGCGTTGGCGGGCGCAGACGGCATGTATGACGCGTTGTTCGAAGAGGTCGGCATCATTCGCGCGCAAACCTTTTCGGATCTGCTGGATATTCCGGCGGCCTTGGCTAACGAACGCAAGCTCGGCGGCCGCCGGGTGGCGATCCTGACGTCGACAGGCGGGGCGGGCACGCTAGTCGCGGACTGCCTGGGCGTCGCGGGCTTCGCGCTGCCGGCCCCGGATGCGCGCACCGGCGAGGCGCTGCGAGCGCTGCAAAAGGGGGACCACGCGGCCTTGGACCGGAACCCGATCGACGTCACGCTGGCGGGCTTGCAGCCGGACCTGCTGCGCAGCGCAATCCGCATCGTGCTCGAAAGCGATGATTACGATGCACTCGTCGTGATCGTGGGCTCGTCCGCGGTGGCGCAGCCGGAACTGATGGCGGATGCGCTCAGGGACTCGCTCGCGCTTAGCGTCAAGCCACTGCTGGCCTATATCAGCCCGCATGCCCCAGACGCGGCGGAGATGCTCAGTCGCTACGGTATTCCCGCGTTCCACGCGCCGGAGAGCGTCAGCGCGGCCTTGTCGGCGATGTGGCAAGTGCAGGCGCGCGCGGTGCACTCGGAGTCGGACCATACGCGAACCGCAGCGCAGGAGCCAGTTACTTGCGAAGAGCACGGTTCGCTCGATGAAGCCCAGGCCAAGGCGTTGTTCGCCCGCTTTGGTGTTCAAGGCGTCAGGGAGTTCGTGGTGAGCACCGAAGCGCAGGCCGTTGACGCCGCCCGGAAGCTGGGACCGCGCGTGGTACTGAAGCTCTTGTCCGGCGAAATCACGCACAAAAGCGATGTCGGCGGCGTTGCCGTCAATGTTTCCCCGCAAGACATCGGCCAACGGATGCGGCAGATGGCGGCCGATGTGCAGCGGCATACGGGTAGGGAGCCCAAGGCGTATCTGGTCCAGGAAATGGTGTCCGGCGCGGCGGAGGTGATCGTGGGGTTGCACAAGGACCCGTTGGGCACCGCCATTTTGCTGGGCATGGGCGGCGTGGTTGCCGAACTGGTCCGCGACACGACTTTGCTGCTGCTGCCGGCGGATGGCTCGGCGTTGAGAGCGGATCAGGTCGAAGCGGCCCTGCGGCGCCTGAAGACGTGGCCTTTGCTGGATGGATATCGCGGACGGGAGCCTGCAGACGTCCCGGCGCTTGTCGAGGCGGTGCTGGCGTTCTCGCGTATGGCCGAGGCTTTGCAGGATCAATTACTGGAAGCCGAGATCAATCCGCTGTTTGTCCGGCCTTTGGGGCTGGGTGTGTGCGCGGCCGACGGCATCGCCGTCTTGCGGGATACGTCTGCCTAGTTCCAACAGGTGGAATTCGTGAGGTGGCAAACAAGTTTGCCACTTCTACACTTTTCTCATGCGCTGCACTCAGACAGGCGCAGGAAATATCAGGAGACAAATCATGAAATCTAGCCGGGTCGCGACGCGACGTATCAAGGCGTTCGGCGCCATTTTGTTGGCGACGGGCATGTTGTCGGCGCCGCAGGCATGGGCTGCCTTTCCGGATCGGCCATTGCGGATCGTAGTGCCGTTTACGCCTGGCGGTGGTACCGATATTGTTGCTCGTCAGTTGGCCAAAGGGTTGACTGATGAATTGGGTCAGTCAGTGGTGGTTGAGAATCGTCCGGGTGGCAGCACGATCATCGGCACCGAGAACGTCGCAAAGAGTCCGGCGGACGGTTACACCCTGTTGATGTCGACCTTTGCGCACGCGGTCAACCCTGCCATACACAAGAAGCTGCCCTATGACACGGATAAGGCGTTTGCACCAGTGGCGATGATTGGAAAGTCTCCCAATGTGCTGGTGGTGTCACCCAAGTCCCGGTTCAAGAGTGTGCAGGATATTCTCACGTATGCACGGGCCAATCCGGGCAAGTTGACGTTCGGCTCGTACGGCAACGGCACGTCTGCGCATTTGGCGGGGGAGCTGTTCAAGAGTCTGGGAAAGATCGACATCCTGCACGTACCCTACAAGGGCGCGGGGCCCGGGATCAATGACCTCATGGGCGGGCAGATCGACATGATTTTCTCTACGTCGGCCAGCGTCAGCGGCCACGTAAAGAGTGGGCAATTGCGGGCATTGGCGGTGACGACCAAGGAGCGCTCGCCGGCCTATCCGGGCGTTCCCACGGTGGCTGAATCTGGCGAGCCGGGGTATTTCGTCGATAGCTGGTACGGTGTGTTCGTGCCGGAAGGCACCCCCAAGGAGGTTATCGACCAGTTAAACAAGGCAATCAAGAAGGCGTCGAACGAGCCTGACTTCCAAAAGGCATTGGAACTGGAAGGCCTAGTCGCCGCTGTGGGAACGCCCGCAGGGCTCGGTGAATACGTGAAGCAGGAAGAGAGCCGCTGGACCAAGATCATCAAGGATGCTGGAATCACTGACAACCCTTGAACGCCGGCGGATAACAGGAATGCAAAGCACGCCCCGAGTGGGGCGCGCCGCATGTGGGCTTTGGGATCGCCCTATTCGGCTTTGACGTTGCCCGCCTTGATGACCGCCGCCCATTTTGCGGTGTCTTTTTGCACCAGATCGCGGAATGCTTCGGGCGACGAGGGGCTGGGTTCCACACCCAGGCTGGCCAGATTGGCGATCAGTGCGTTGGCCTTCAGGCTGTTGCGTACGGCTTCGTTCAGTTTGGCCACGACCTCCGGCGACGCGCCCTTCGGTGCGAACACGCCATACCAGTTGCTCGCCTCTACGTTCGGAATGCCCTGCTCCGCCAGCGTGGGCACGTTGGGCAAGGACTTCAAGCGTGCGGGCGCCGCGACGCCCAGCGCTACAAGCTGTCCGTCATTGATGAACGGCATCAAGCCCGAGACATCGCCAAAAAATGCCTCTACGTGACCGCCGATGGTGTCGGCGATCGCCGGCGCGGCGCCCTTGTAGGCCACATGCAGGAAGTCGACCTTCGTCTGGTTCTTGAATAGCTCAATGGTCATGTGAGGCATGCTGCCTACGCCCGACGAGGCAAGAGTAGCGGGTTCACTGCGTTTGGCCGCGGCGGAGACATAGTCCGAGGCGGTCTTGATCGGATTCTTGGGAGAGACCACCAGCACTTCGGGCGTGTGCACCACTAGCGCAATCGGCGTGAGGTCTGCGGTCGGCTTGTAAGACAGGCTGGTATACAGAGACGGGTTGATCGCGATGGCGCCCGCCGAACTCAGGAACAGCACGCTGCCGTCTGCGGGGCTGCGCATCACATAGTTTGCGGCGATGGCGCCGTTGGCGCCCGGCTTGTTTTCAACGATGACGGTCGTGTTGAGCTCGGTTTCAAGCTCCTTGGCCAGAATGCGCGCCAAGGAATCGGCGGGACCGCCCGGGGGAAAAGCGACGACCAGACGCGTAGGCTGCGCGGCGATGCTGACGCTGGCAAACGTGAATGCGGTCGCCAAGGCGCCGCCCAGAATGGTGCTGAGGATTCTATTTTTCATGGTGTGGGGACTCCTGGAAGCCGGCAATTCAACCGCCGGGCGCTCCTTGGGTGTTGACGTATAAGGAGTAAATGGATGTGCATGACGCCATGAACAGGCGATTGCGGTGCGTGCCGCCGAAACACAGGTTTGCACAGCGTTCGGGAAGGGCGATATGTCCGATGGCTTCGCCGTCGGGCGAGAAGATGCGCACGCCGTCGAGTTCTTCGGTGCCCATTCCCCAACCGCACCAGAGGTTGCCGTCGACATCGACGCGAAAGCCGTCGGGCGTTCCGGAACCGGCGTTCAACAGCACATCCGGCCGCGACAGCGTGACGCCGTCGTCCTGAACCTGAAACACCAGGATGTTGCGCGGGCGTGCGCGCGATTCGATGACGTACAGCAGCTTTTCATCGGGCGAGAACGCCAGCCCATTGGGACCATTCACGCCTTCGGCAGCAACGGTGAGTTCTCCCGATACACCGTCGATCCGGTAGATGTTTGCGGGCAGTTCCTGGCGGGCAGGTTCGCCTTGATAGTGACCGACGATGCCGAAGGGCGGGTCGGTGAACCAGATGGAGCCATCCGACTTGACCACGACATCGTTCGGTGAATTGAGCGGCCGGCCCGCGTGACTGTCTGCCAGCACGGTGATGCGTCCATCGTGCTCGGTGCGGGTCACGCGGCGGCTGCGGTGTTCGCAGGTGATCAGCCGGCCTTGGCGGTCGCGCGTGTTGCCGTTGGCGTGGTTGGATGGCGTGCGGTAGACGTGGACCGAATTGCTGATCTCATCCCAGCGCAGGATGCGGTCGTTGGGCACATCGCTCCACAGCAGATAGCGGCCATCTCCAGACCATACGGGGCCTTCGGCCCAGCGGCAGCCCGTTGCCAAGCGTTCCACGGCGGCGGACAGCAGGTGGTACTTCTCAAATTGGGGCGCCAGCGTTCGAATGGCGGGGTCGGGGTAGCGCTGAGAGGGTTCCCACATAGGGCCTCCACAAGAAGGGATGGATGAACTTAGCCGTAGAGCCGGCGGGGGTTGCCGTGCAGCACGGCATCCAGCACGGCAGGGTCTTCGCCGCAGGCGCGCCGCAGCAGGGCAAGCAGGTCGGGCAAGCGCGGCTGGGGGTAGCGGATATTGACGTGCGGCCAATCACTGCCCCAGATGGCGCGGGTGGGAGCGCCCTGGATCAGCGCCGACATCAGCGGCAGCGCGGCCTGGAAACCGTTCGCGCCATCCGTCACGCGGTCAGCCCCCGAGACCTTGATCCAGAGGTTGGGGTGATGCAGCAGTGCCAGCAGCGGCTGCCATTCCTGCGGGCGTGCGACGGGCGCGCGGGCCATGTGGTCGATGATGAGCGGTACGTCATACCGAAGCAGGGCGGGCACGGTGGCAAGCACATCGGCCATCTCTGCATGCACCAGCGCGTGCCAGCCATAGGGCTTGATGCGCGCCAGCAGCTCGCCCATACGCGAGACATCCGGCTTGCCGGCCAGATGTTTCATCATCCCCAGGCGTATGCCGCGCACGCCGTGCTGGTGCATGTGGGCGAGGTTTTCCTCGGACGTGTTTTCCGTGATGACGGCAATGCCGCGATACGCGCCGTGGCTGGCGGACAGTGCTGCCAGCAACGCGCAGTGGTCATCGCCATAAGGCGTGGCCTGGACGATGACACCGCGAGTGATGCCGGATTCGGCATGCAAGGCTTGTAGAGCATGGAACGGGGCTTCGTCGGGCACATAGGTGGGGCGCTCGGCAAGCGGGTATTCGTTCCAGGGGCCAAAGATGTGTGTATGGCAATCCAAGGGTTCGCGGGCCAGGGGCATGGGTGGGCTCGATTCAGTTTGAGGTGGCGCCGGTTTCTTTGATGATGGCGCTCCAGCGCCGGTATTCAGACGTGATCAAGTCGCCATACCGCGCGGGCGTGCCGGGCGTGGCTTCGGCGCCCTGCGCGTCCAGGCTGGCCTTGAGCGAGGGGTCGTTGACGGCATCGTTGACAGCCTGGTTCAGGCGCGCAGTCGCATCGGCGGGCATGCCGGCTGGACCAACAATGCCTTGCCAGGTGCCGGAATCGAAGCCGGGGGCGACAGTCTCGGCCAGGGTGGGAACCTCCGGCAGTGCCGACACGCGTTTTGCCGTCGTGACGGCCAGCGCCTTCAACTTGCCTTCCTTCACGTAGGGCAGGAACGCGTTCAGGCTGCCGGACATCATGAATTCAATGCGGCCGGAAAGCAGGTCAGGAAGCGCCGCGGCATTGCCCTTGTAGGGCACATGCGCGAAGTCGGTTGCGGTCTGGCGGGCGAAAAGAATGCTGGTCAAATGATCGATGGTGCCGTTGCCGGAGGAACCCATGTTCAGCTTGCCAGGCTTTTCCTTGAGTAGCTTGACGAATTCCACAGCCGTATTGGCGGAGACTTCGGGGTTGACGATCAACACCAAGGGTACGTTCGCTACCGAGGCGACGGGGGTGAAGATCTTCCCCGGGTCGAGCTTGTCGTTGGCGAACAATGCCGGCGATATCGCAATGGACGAACTGTTGTAGAGCAACATGTAGCCATCGGCGGGCGCGTTCGCGACCATTTCGGCGGCGATGTTGCCGCCCGCGCCGGGCTTGTTTTCTACCACGACCTGCTGGCCCAGGCCATCGCCCAGGCGCTTGGCGACCAGCCGCGCCAGCACGTCCGTCGGCCCACCCGGCGAGAACGCGACGATCAGCCGGATCGGCTTTTCGGGATAGGCGCCAGCCAGCGCGGGTGCGCCGCCACATGCCAACAGCGCCGCACCTGCTAGAGTGTGCAAGATGCGCCTGCGCTGGAACGAGAAGAACTGCGTCGAATCATGCATGATGTCTCCTGGGAGGCGCTTGGTGCGCCTCTCTCTATTCAATGGGCGATGTCAGTCGCAGCGCACGCTCATGCCGCCGTCGACGATGATCTCGGTTCCGGTAACGAACCGGGCTTCGTCGGAGGCAAGGAACAGCGCCGCATTTGCGGTGTCTGTGCCATCTCCCATGAAGCCCAGGGGAATGCGGGCCTGGCGCTCAGCCAGCAGGGCATCCACGTTGCCGCCTGCGCGCTGTCCGGCCAGCCGCGCTTCGACCATGGGGGTGTGCATCTGTCCCGGAACCACCGTATTCACGCGGATATTGTGCTTGGCGTATTCCACGGCGACGACGCGAGACAGCTGGATGATGCCGGCTTTGGCTGATGCGTAACCAACCTGCGCCGCTCCGGTCCAGCGGATGCCGGATGTGGACGCGGTGTTCACGATGGCCCCGCCGCCTTGGCCTTGCATGATGGGGATAACGTGTTTGCAGGCCAGGAATACGCTCTTCAGATTGAAGTCCATCTGCGCATCCCAGTCGGCTTCGGACAAGTCCACCGGCCCGCCGCGGCGCGACCCGCCGACGTTGTTGACCAGGATGTCGACGCGCCCATAGCGTTCGACGCAAGCCTGCACCATGGCGTGGACGTCGGCGCTGACCGTCGCGTCACCCGTCCAGGCGGTGATGTCTCCGCCCGCATCCTTGGCTCGCAGCAGCGTTTCCGCCATGGCGTCCGCGCTTTTGTCCACCGCGAAAACCTTGGCGCCTTCCTGCGCGAAGCGCACCGCCACGGCGCGTCCATTTCCCCAACCGGGGCCGACGCAGCCCGCGCCGGTGACGATCGCAACTTTTCCTTCCAGCCTCTTGCTCATGGTCCTCGCTCTATCTGTTGATGACATGCCGTGTTTAAGGAGTGACGCTGTCTGCGGCTTTCAGCTCGTGTGGCTCGCCCTCGGGCGGGTCTATCTGAAAAACGTTCAGCGTCATCGAAATCAGGGTGTAGTAACCGGCCAGCGCCACCAGGTCGATGACGCCGTGCTGGCCAAACATGGCTTCGGCGCGTGCGTAGACGTCGTCAGACACGCGGCGTTTCTCGTACAGCTGCGTCAGGAACTCGTGGATCAAAGCTTCATCGGCTTCTGCAAACGGGATGGGCTTGCCATCACGCAACGCGTCGATCACCGCCTCTGACACGCCCGCCTTCAGCGCGATTGCCTTATGCGCCCACCATTCGAATTCCGAGCCCCACCAGCGTGCGAGCACGAGAATTCCGAGTTCGGACAATCGGGGAGAGAGGGAGCTGTCGTAGCGGCAGAACTGGCCCAGCGCCTGCGCGGGTTCTGCCATGGATGGCCGGTGCAGCCATACCGCCAGCGGGCCGCGCACGCGGCCGCGCGGGCCGGAGGCGATGAGGTCGTAAATACGCTTCTGTTCGGGGGACATGTCCCGAACCTGCGGCGGGCTGACGCGTGCCATGCTTACTCCTGAATTATTCGGGCTTGATGCCCAGGTCCTGAACCACCTTGCCCCATTGGGAAATCTCGTTGCGGATCGTGGCGGTGAATTCGGCGGGCGTGCCGCCTGCCGGTTCGGCGCCATCGGCCAACAATTTCTCGCGGGCTTCCGGGGCCAGCAATGCGCGATTGACGGCGGCGTTGAGCTTCTCAACGATGGCGGCGGGCAGGTCCTTGGGGCCGATCAAGCCGTACCAGAGCGTGGCGTCGTAGCCAGGCAGACCGGATTCGGCGATTGTCGGCACATTGGGTAATGCGGCGATGCGGGTTGCGGTGGTGACGGCCAGCGCCTTCATCTTGCCGGAGGCAACATGTGGCAGCGCGCTGGCGGTAGCCGCGAAATAGAGTTGCACCTGGCCGGCCATCAGATCATTCTGTGCGTTGCCGCCGCCCTTGTAAGGGATGTGCGTCATCTCGACACCCGCCTTGCGGTTGAACATTTCATTGGCCAGATGGATGACGCTGCCTTGGCCCGAAGACGCATAGTTGATGGCGCCTGGATGCTTCTTGGCGTAGTCGATCAGTTCGGGCACGGTATTGGGGGCGAAGCCGGGGCTGGCTACTACCAGCAAGGGGCCGCGCGATACCTGCACGATGGGCGTAATGTCCGCGACCGGGTCGAACGTCATCCGGTACAGGCTGGGGTTTACCGTGTAGCTCGAGGAAATCAGGGTCAGTGTGTAGCCGTCCGCGGGCGCGTTGCGGCCCGTCTCCACGCCGATCATGCCACCGGCGCCAGGCCGATTCTCTACTACCACCGTCTGCTTCAGATCGGTCGTCAAGGCCTGGCCCAGGTATCGCGCCAACAGGTCGGCGCCACCGCCGGGGACGAACGTCACGATCAGGCGGATGGGGCGTTCGGGATAGTCGGCTTTCGCCCCCCCGCTAACCGCGGCCAGCACGCAAGTGCCAATTGCTGCAAACCATCGAGAATAGGGGCTGCGCATGAAAGTCTCCGATATGAATCTTGTTCTAGTGGGCGATTCTGCTTATTCTGTGTAATAGCCGTCCAATATGTTTTTCGGATGTCAGTAATTCTTCTTCGGAATTACTGAATTTGGCGGTCTCCTCCAAACTTTTCTATTTCTGACGCCGCGCGCTATGGATGTGAAGTCGATGCGCATGTTTCTTGCGCTTGCTGAAGAGCTCCACTACGGGCGCGCCGCCGCGCGCCTGTTCATTTCCCAGCCGCCGTTGACCAAGGCGATCCAGCAGTTGGAAGAGCGGCTGGGCGTCACGCTTTTTGACCGCAACAAACGCAGCGTCAAGCTGACGGTGGCCGGCACGGCGCTGGTCCAGGAAGCCCGCAGATTGTTGGCGCAGACCGAGCTTTCCATCCGCACGGTGCAGCGTGCCGAACGTGGCGATGCCGGGCGCCTGCGCATTGGCTTTGTGGCGGCGGTCTTGTTCATGGACATCAGGGAAGTGGTGCTGGGTTTGGAACTCGATCTTCCGGGTCTGGAAAGCGTGTGGGAAGAAATGGGGTCGTGGGAGCAGCTTCAGGCGCTGGAGCAGGACCGCATCGACATCGGTTTTGCCCAGGTTTCTCAGGGCGTGGGCGACATGAGGTCGATACCCGTGGGACGCGTCGGGCTGGTGATCGCGCTTGACGAAGGGCACCGGTTGGCGCGACGCAGGCGCGTCAAGCTGCAAGAGTTGGCCGAAGATGCCTTCGTCGCCATTCCCCGGCACAGCGGGCCAAGCTTTCATGACCTGACAATCGCCGCTTGCATGGAGGCTGGGTTCAGCCCCAGGATCATGCATTACGCCAAGCACCTCGTGTCCGTGGTGAGCCTGGTGGCGATGGGGCGAGGCGTGTCGCTTGTGCCACGGTCATTCGCCCGCGCAGGCGTCCCGGGCGTGGTGTTCAAGGACATCGATGGCCTCGTGGTCGAAGCGGAATACTCGGCGGTATGGAATCCGGCCAATACCTTGCCGCTCCTGCCCCACGTTTTGAGTCTGTTGGGCGGCAAGCGCTAGCGCCTGTCTCCCGCGCCTTTCGCATCGTCTGGTACCTAATTTCATTAGATGGAATTTCCTCGTTGCGGCGGCCTCGCTGGCGGCCCTAGACTCGGCAGGGCTGGCCAGATGGCCAGACACCTTTGAGAAAATCGAATGTCACGTGGAAGCTGCCGCATGCATGCCATAGAAGTTCTGAGCGCATTTGCCGACAAGATTCAACAGGAGCCTCTGCCCACAGAGGTCAGCCGGCACGCCAAGCGCGCCCTGATCGATTGGTATGCCGCAGCCTACCCCGGTGCGTCTGATCCTGCCGTGGGAATATTGCGTTCGTTGCTGCTAGACGAACCCGCCTGCGACGTGGCCGATTTGGTGGCGGGGGGGCAGGCGACGGCGCGCTCGGCGGCCCTCGTCAATGGGGCGGCCGCGCATGCCGCGGAACTGGACGACAGCTATCGGGACGCGATGTATCACCCCGGGGCCGCAACCATCGCTGCGGCGCTCGCGGCCTGCCAGGAACAGGGTCTGAGCGGGGAGCGGCTTTTGAAGGCCATCGTGACAGGTTATGAAGTGTCCACCCGTATCGGCGTGGTGCTGGGCCGCGCGCATTATCAGTACTGGCATAGCACCGGGACAGTGGGCGCGTTCGGCGCGGCCGCTGCGGCCGGTTCCGCGTACGGTCTGACCCAAGCGCAGTTTGCCCATGCCCTTGGCACCGCCGCCACCTTTTCGGCGGGTTTGCAGCAAGCCTTTCGCACCGACTCCATGTCAAAACCCCTGCATGCTGCGCGGGCGGCAGAAGCCGGCGTGCTCGCCTCGAAGGCCGCATGGCGGGGGCTGACGGGGGCTTGGGACATGCTGGACGGAAAAGGGGGGCTGGGCCAAGCCATGAGCGATGGCCCCTCCTGGGATTGCGTGGGTGACACCTTGGGCAAGGACTTTCACATTACTCGGCTGACGTTCAAGAATCATGTGGGTTGCGGCCATACATTCGCGGCCATCGATGCCGCGCTCGCACTGCGCGCGGGCGAGGATTTCAACATCCGGGACGCCAGCCGAATCCATGTCCACACCTATCGTCCCGCGTTGGACATCGCTTGCCATGGCAAGCCCGCGAGCTCCAACGAGGCACGCTTCAGCCTGCGCTACGTCGTGGCGCACGCCTTGCTTCACGGCAGCGTCCGCTTGAACGCCTATGACGATGAACGTGTCCACGACCCTGTGCTCGGCGCGCTGATCGACCGTATCGACGTGCATGCGGATCCCGATATCGACGCCGCGTTCCCGGCGAATCGTTCCGCTCGGATCGAGATTGAATTCATGTCCGGGGAGCGGCGGACTCACGTCCAGGCGAATCGAAAGGGCGACCCGGAGGATCCGCTCAGCGACGCCGAGCTTGAGTCAAAGTTCATCGAGCTCGCGACCCCATGCCTGGGCGCCGCTGCGGCCAAGGAAAAGCTGGCGGATCTTTGGCGCATCGATCAGCGCGCTGACCTGCACAACATGGCGTAGTCAGACATATAACTGTTGGTCGAAATCGATATTGGACTGTGTTGAAGCCGCAAAGATAGAGTGCTTGCAAGGACGCGACAGACCGTCCGCGCCATTCGCAGTCGGCACCCGCAACCGTGAGAGCGCGGTGTGCGCTGCGGATGAACTCTACATCCCTGGCTGGAGACAACATGAAGTCCAATCAACGTCGCGCGCTGCTGCGCGCAAGCCTGCCCTTGGCGGCACTGATCGCCTCTGGCGCGGCAGCCCTCCCCGCCACCGCATGGGCCGATACGACGTACCCGAAACAGAAGGCGATCACCCTGGTGGTGCCGTATACCCCAGGCGGATCCATCGATACGATGGCGCGTCTGACGGCCGAACAATTGCAGGCCAGGCTGGGCCAGAGCATCATCGTCGAGAACCGCGCTGGCGCTTCGGGATTGATCGGCGCTGAATACGTTGCGCGCGCTGCACCCGATGGCTACACCTTGCTGTTCAACGCGTCGAGCCAGGTGGAAATGCCCTTGGTGATGGGACGCGCCACCTATGACGCAGAGAAGGACTTCACCGCCATCGCGCAGGTCGGATACGTGCCCTTGCTGGTGGTGACGCATCCCGGCATACCCGCCAAGGACTTGCGTGAATTCACGTCGCTGGTCAAAGGCGGGAAGAACAAATACACCTGGGCGACGTCCGGCTATGGCACGTCGGGCCATCTGGCTGAAGAACTCATCAAGCATGGACTGAAGCTGGACATGGACATCATCTCCTACAAAGGCGCGGCGCCGCAGCTCACGGATGTGATGGGCGGCCACGTGTCCGCCGCCGTGTCGCCCATGCCCGGCGTCTATCCCCACGTCAAATCCGGCAAGTTGCGGCCGCTGGCGGTAACCAGCGCTGAGCGTCTGCCGCAAATGCCAGATGTACCCACCGTCGCAGAGAGCGGTCTGCCGGGTTTCGAACTGCTGTCGTGGTACGGCGTGTGGGGGCCGGCAGGGATGCCCGAGCCGGTCGTGCAGCGCTTGGCGCAGGAAGTCGAGACGGTGAAAACCAATACCGCCTTGCAAGCCAGATTCCGGGAACTGTCGTTTGTCACCGTCCCGTCGACGCCGGCGGCCTTCGCAGAGGTGATTCGCAAAGATATCGAGAAGGTGAAAGGCATTGTCTCGGATGCGAACATTCGCGTGGCGTTTTAAGGAGAAGCAGTGATGACGACCACCACGAAGGCGCTTGCGCAATGGATTTCAGGTCTGCGGCGCGATGACGTGCCAGAGGGCGTGCGGCGCGCCTTGCGTCTGCTGGCCATGGATACGTTCGCGTGCGCAATGGTAGGAGGCGCGCAGCCGTGGACCCAGGCCATCCGGTCTTGGGCGCTGGCGCCGGGTTCCGGCTTGCAGGGGGGGGCGCGGATTTGGGGAGAGTCCACAGGACGACTGCGAGCGGCCGACGCCGCCATGGTGAACGGCGCGGCCGCCCATGCCTTTGAGTTGGATGACTTCCACAACGCCAAGGTACATCTGGGTGCAGTGGTTGTGCCAACGGTGTTTGCACTGGCTGAAAGCCACGACGCCACGCCCGAACGTGTCGAGACCGCACTGGCCGCGGGCTACGAGATCATCATCCGAAGTTCCCTGGCGCTTAAGCCCGCGCTGGCGCGGCTGCACGGTTGGCACTTGACCGCCGTGTGCGGTCCGTTGGGCGCTGCGGCGGCGGCTTCTGTAATGCTGGGGCTGGATGCCGAGCGTACCAGCTGGGCCTTGGGGCTGGCGGGAACGCAGTCGGGCGGACTGTTTGCGTTTACGGCAGACGGAGCGTCTTCAAAACGCTTTCACCCGGGGCGCGCTGCGCATGCCGGCGTGATGGCGGCGGAACTGGCGAGCCTGGGCTTGACCGGTCCTACCCAGCTGTTCGAGGCGGAAGACGGAGGATGGCTGCGCGCATTCTCGGAAGATCCGGACGAATCCGCGCTGACTGATCGCCTTGGCACGCATTGGCACGCTCCAGAGACAAATTTCAAGCCTTATGCGTGCTGCGGCAGCGTGCATGCGCATGTGGACGCCGCGATCGCGCTTCGGCCCCACTGGGCGCCGGGCGGCCGCGTGCGCGTGGGCATGCCCGAGGTGGTTCGGGTGCAGTGCGGTTACGACTATTTGCCCGGCAGTGCGCTGAATGCACAGATGAGCGGCCGATACAGTGTGGCGGTGGCGCTGCTGGACGGCGCGGCGCTGCCCGAGCAATTCGAGGCGGACAGGATGCAGTCGGAGGATGTCATCAGGCTCGCTGGGCAGCTGGAGCTGATCCACGACAAAGACCTGGACGCGCTTTACCCGCGCAATTTTTGCGGTTGGGTCGAAGTGCAGTGTCTGGATGGCGAGTGGAAGCGGTACACGGTGTTGAACCCGTCGGGGTCAGCGGCCAACGCCTCGCGTGGCGAGGCGATAGAGGCCAAGGCCGCTACCCTTTTGACACCGCTGTTGGGCTCGAACGGTGCGGCGAGATTGCGTGAATCGTTCAAGACGCTGGCCGAAACGCCAATCCGTGAACTGTTGGCCAACACAACCGTTCACGACATGGCCGAGCCGGCGCCGCCCGCTCGCCACTGTGCCTAGGGACGCTCAGGAAATAGGGGGCTCAAGAATGCCGCGGACCACGTTGGCGACAACGTCCGAGGGGTTCTTGGGGTTCCAGATGGCGCAGATGCGGACGCGTTGCTGCACCTGGTCAAGCTTGCGGTAGACCACGCCAGGTACGGCGCTCTGCGCGAATGAACTGGGCACAAACGCGATGCCCAGCCCCAGGCTGACCATTTGGAAAATCGTCAGCGCGTGCCGCGCCGTATGCGCGATCGTGGGGCTGAAGCCCGCCTCGGCGCAAGCGGCGATGAAGCTGTCGAAGAGCGCGGGTGCATACTCGCGCGAGAACGCCACGAATGCCTGATCGCGCATTTCGCCCAACGGTATGTCCGTGCGTGCGGCGAAGGCGTGGCCGGAAGGAATGGCCAAGCTGAAAGGCTCGGTAAATATCGGTAGCGCAGCCAGCTCTTCAATGTGGGGCTGTTCGTGAATGATGCCGATATCGATCTTGTCCTGAAGCACCGCCCGAATCTGGTCTCGGGACCCCATATCGGTGACGGCCACATTCACTTTTGGAAACCGGGCCTGTAGCCGCCCCAGTATCTTTGGCATCACGTGAAACACGGCCGACGTCGCCATACCCAGCCGCAATTCCCCGATGTCGCCTTTTGCCGTTTTGAGCGTGGTGTCGACCGCAGCTTGCAGATGCGCAAGCACCGATCGGCTTTCGCGTAGGAACACCTTCCCTGCATCCGTCAATTTCACTTCGCGCCGCGTGCGCAGGAAGAGTACTACACCCATCTCTTCTTCTAGCGCCTTGATCTGCTGGGAAAGTGGCGGCTGCGACATGTGCAGCTTCGTCGCCGCGCGGCTGAAATTCAGTTCTTCCGCGACGGTAACGAAGTAACGAAGCTGGCGAATGTCCATTAGTCAGAGTTCCGATAACTGTTAGCTGAATTCAATATTGGATGGATGCTTGGCGAGCGCCTAGAGTGCTAAGCGCGGGTTCTTTTCAGAAGTGAAAATCTTAAATGCAATCAGGAGCGCGAATGGAATCGGTTGTCCAACAGTCTCGCATGGAACGAGAAGCCGAAGCAGATAAATCTGATGTTTGCGCAACAAGCGCATTCTTTGTCGAACGTGGGAATGGCGTTCGTATCGAGGTGTATGCGCAAGGGCAGGGGGATTTGCTTGTCATGCTGCCCTCGCTCGGTCGAGGCGCGGTGGATATGGAAGAGATTTCAACGCCTTTGGCCGCCGCGGGATACCGGGTGCTGCGGCCGGAGCCGCGCGGAAATGGACGCAGTGTGGGCCCGCTGGAAGACAAAACCTTGCACGATTGGGCGGAGGATATCGCCGCGGTCGTGGAAAGCCAGAACGCCGGTCCAGCATTCATCCTGGGCCATGCGCATGGGAATTGGATTGCAAGAACGCTGGCGTCTGACCGCCCGGACTTGGTGCGCGCGCTGTTGCTGCTGGCAGGTTCCGCTGGAAAGGTGCCCGAGGGCTTTGAGGGACTACCGATCAGCCATGAAACACGGGCGGTTATTGAACGTTGTGGAGACACGTCGCTTCCCACGGACGTGCGTCTCAGGAGCCTGCAAGAAGTATTTTTTGCGCCGGGCAATGACGCCAGTGTATGGCTGACAGGATGGAACACGCGGCTATTGACCATGCAGACGCTCGCGCAAAAGCGTACGCCCGTGGACGATTTCTTTTCGGGCGGGGTCGCACCCATCCTGAACTTGCAGGCGCAATACGACGTGATCGCGCCGCAACGCTTCGCGCGGGTATTGAGCGATCGTCTGGGCGATCGGGTGACCAACGTCACGATTCCCAATGCCGCGCATGCGTTGCTGCCAGAGCAACCAGAGGCAGTGGTTGCTGTCGTATTGGACTACCTTAGCAAACATCGCTCGCGTTAACATGCTGGAGCGGAGCCAACACGTATGGACCGACTGCATAGGTGCGAGTTGACGAGGCCGAATCGCACGTCGAGCAGCGACCGGAAGAAGGTCGCCTTCATGCAGCCGGCGGCTGATATTCTCCGGTGCACGACCGAGCTATTGCGAGTATCTCCAGTCAGCTCATCGCGCCGCGCTTGAACGCTCAATGGGGCACGTTCAGCGCGACAGCGGCCAGAGCCGGCGCGTTGCCGACTTCCTGGTGGGATGAGGGGAGTGTGGAGGGTTCGATCCAACAACCTGTGGGCCCTGGATGAGGGCATTGCCGAGGACATGGGGATCGTCTTTCGCCTGGTCGCGCGTGCCAACAGCTACGCGGACACGTTTAGCTCGGCACGCAATTCGAGGGTCATCGTGAGCGTATGGTGGCACGAGCAGTTGAATGACAGTCATTCTCGGCCGAGCGTCCCGGGCCAGCTAAGCATGGCCTAGTCTTGCGATCCATATAACCCTTTCCAAGGCGAATGGCATTGCTCAACAGATCGCCGGCGGTAGGGCGATTTTTTCGCTTTCTTGGCGCTGATGGGGCGGAGGCTAGCCGCCTTTCGCCGTCTGGATTGTTGTCCTTCGAATTCACGGACACCTGCATCAAGGCGGCGAACTTCAACAAAAAAGGCGAACTTTATTCCTGCCGCTCAGGGATTCCCCCAATCACATTTCCCTTGCGGAAAATCAATGCTCTATAGGACACTTTGTGTCATAGCCGCGATCCAGCGGCGGACACAAGGGGAATCCTATGAAGCGCATGATCATGGCCGCCGCGCTGGCGGTGGCCGCAGGGGCGGGTAGCGGCGCGCAGGCCGCGTTTCCGGATCATCCGATCCGGCTGGTGGTGCCGTTCGGCGCCGGCGGCATCACCGATATCGTGGCGCGCCAGGTGGGCAAGGGCATGGGCGATGCGCTCGGCCAGAGCGTGGTGGTGGAGAACCGGCCCGGCGCGGGCGGCGTGATCGCGGCGCAGGTGGCGGCGACGGCGCCGGCCGACGGGTATACGATCTTCATGGGCACGGTGGGCACGCAGGTGGTGAATCCGCTGATCTACGCCAAGCTCAGCTACGACGCCGACAAGTTCGCGCCGGTCGGACTGGTGTCCGGCTCGCCCTATCTGCTGGCGGTGCGCGGCGACCTGCCGGCGGCGAACTTCGCCGACTTCGTGACGTACGCCAAGGCGCACCCGGCCAAGCTGAATTTCGGTTCGGCGGGCACGGCCAGTTCGCCGCACCTGGGGCTGGAACTGCTGAAGCTGACGGCGGGCGTGGATATCGTGCACGTGCCGTTCAAGAGCGGCAGCGAAGCGGTCAACGCGGCCATCGGCGGGCAGGTGGACGTGGTGATGGATGCCAGTCCGGTGATCATGCCGCACGTGGCGTCGGGCAAGCTGCGCGCGCTGGCGGTGGCGGCGGACCAGCGCCTGCCGTCGGCGCCGCAGGTGCCGGCCGCGGGCGAGGCTGGCGACGCGGGGCTGCAGATCAGCTCGTGGAATGCGTTCTTCGCGCCGGCCGGCACGCCGCCGGCGGTGCTGGAGAAACTCAACGCGGCGCTGCGCCAGACGCTGGCCTCGCCTGAATTGAAGACGCGGCTGGCGGCGCAGGGCACGCAGCTGTACACCGGCGCGCCGGACGAATACCAGCGTTTCATCGCGGCCGAAAAGAAGAAATGGGCCGAGATCGTCAAGCGCGCCGATATCAGGATGGATTGACGATGACCACGCATCCCTTGGCGGGACAGCCGCTGGAACTGGCCGATACGCTGCGTTCGGGCAATGCCTGGAAGATCCGGCTGGCCTGCGGTTACATGGGGCTGGCGCTGACGCGCCGCACGTTCGACATCGTGCAGGGCGACCTGGAGACCGAGGCCTTCGGCCGCATCAATCCGTGGCGCCAGGTGCCCGCGCTGCGCACGCCCGAAGGCGTGTGGCTGGCGGAGTCGCAGGCGATCCTGTGGTATCTGGGCCGGGGCACGCCGTGGCTGCCCGAGGGGCGGCTGGCGCAGGCGCAGGTGGCCAGCTGGCTGAGTTTCGAGCAGACCCAGCACATGCACGCCTTCGCGCAACCGCGGCTGTTGATCCACCTGCGCGGCACGGCGCGGGTGGATGACCCGGCGATGGTGGAGTGGCGCCGCGCCGGCATGCGCGCGGCGGCCTGGATGGAGGCGCATCTTGCCGGGCGCGACTTCCTGGTGGGCGAGGCGCCGACCATTGCCGACATCGCGCTCTATCCCTACACCAGCATGGCGGAGCAGGGCGGCTACGACCTGTCCGCCTTTACCCACATCAACGCCTGGCTGGCGCGCATGCGCGCGCTGCCGGGTTTTACGCCGTTGTTGGAAACGGCATAGCAAGGAGTCAAAGATGGCCGATACGATGCATTTGGGCAAGGATGAACTGATCGCGCGGGCCAAGGCCGAGATGCAGCGCCAGTTCGACACGCCCGACTGGACGCTGCGCGAGCGTCTGGCGCTGACCTGCCGCATCCTGTTCGACGGCGGGCACGATTCGGGCCTGGCCGGCCAGATCACGGCGCGCGCGCCGGAACCGAACCGCTACTACACCCAGCGGCTGGGCCTGGGCTTCGACGAGATCACGGCCGGCAACCTGCTGCTGGTGGACGAGGACCTGCGGGTGCAGGAAGGCGGCGGCATGCCCAACCCGGCCAACCGTTTCCATTCCTGGATCTACCGGGCGCGGCCGGACGTCAACTGCATCATCCACACGCACCCGCTGCACGCGGCCTCGCTGTCGATGCTGGAGGTGCCGCTGGAGGTCTCGCACATGGACAACTGCCCGCTGTATGGCGACGTGGCGTTCCTGAAGGACTGGCCGGGCGTGCCGGTGGGCAACGAGGAAGGCGAGATCATCTCGGCGGCGCTGGGCGACAAGCGCGCCATCCTGCTGTCGCACCACGGCATGCTGGTGGCCGCGGGCACGGTGGAAGAGGCCTGCGTGCTGGCGCTGCAGTTCGAGCGCGCCGCGCGCATGCAGTTGCTGGCGATGGCGGCCGGCAAGATCCAGCCGATTCCGCCGGCGCTGGGGCGCGAGGCGCACGACTGGATCCTGACGCCCAAGCGCTCGCAGGTGGGTTTTTCGTACTACGCGCGGCGGGCGTTGCGTCAGCACCCGGACGTGCTGGGCGCGTAGCGCGATCCGCCCCGGGGCGCGGGCCGGTCATGGCGCCCCGGATGGGCAGGGGAGGCCGACTCGACGGCCGGACGGGTTTCGGGCATGCTTACCGGTCGTCTCCGCCATTTTCCCGCCCATGATCGACCTGCCTCACCGCCTGCGCGCGCTGCGCCGCCAGCAATCCCTGTCCCTGGAACAGCTGGGCGAGCGCACGGGCCTGACCAAGAGCTATCTGTCCAAGCTGGAGCGGGGCCTGAGCGAGCCTTCGATCTCCACCGTGCTGCGGCTGGCCGAAGCCTATGGCGTGGGCGTGTCGCAATTGGTGGGCGGCGATGGCGCGGCGCAGGACGAGGTCGTCAGCCTGGTGCGGGTGGCCGATCGCGAAGCGCTGCAGCGGCGCGACCTGGGCACTGAATACCATTACGAATCGCTGGCCGGGCGCCGTAAGGTCAAGGCCATGGAACCCTTCATCGTGCACCCGCCGCGCGAGTTTCCCGACGCGGCCGCGGTGTTTCCGCACCCCGGCGAGGAATTCCTGCTGGTGCTCAAGGGCGCCATCGAGGTCCAGGTCGGCGAACGCGAGTTCCGGCTGGATGCCGGCGATTCGCTCTATTTCGATTCCGAACTGCCGCATCGCATGCGCACGGTCAGCCGCGGCGCGGCCGAGGTGCTGGTGGTGGCGGCGCATTGAACCCCAAGGAAAGCGCAGTGAAGCATGATCAATCGCGGCTGGTCCGCATCGACGCCGGCCCCATGAAGAATCCGGTGCCCGGCAAGCCCAAGCGTCCCCTTTCGGGCGACGCGGCGTTCCGCACCGTGACCGCGTTCGAAGGCAACGGCGGCCGCGCCGAGGCCGGCGTGTGGGAGAGCACGGCCGGCAGTTTCCAGTCCAATACCACCGGCTACATCGAATTCGGCTACATCGTCGAAGGCGCGGCGCGCCTGGTCGACCCGGATGGCACCGTGCACGAACTGACCGTGGGCGAGGCCTTCGTGATGCCGGAGGGCTATACCGGCCGCTGGGAAGTCGATACCTTCGTCAAGAAGATCTATTTCATCAGCCGCACGGCCTGAACGCGCGGCGCTGAAGACGCCCTACGGCGTTGGCCGCTGCGGATAGGCCGAGGTGCCGAAGGTGTTGCCCATGCGGTTGCCGATGGTGGCGGGCGTGGGAAGGCCCATCTGGTTGGGCGGCCGTTGCGTGATGGCTTCGGAGCCCAGCGCGGGCGGCGGCCTGGGCGCCGCGTCGGGCGCCATCTTCTGGTTCAGGCAACCATACGACAGGGCGCGGTAGCCGTTGACCTCGGTTTCGATGCAGGCGCCGCCGGGCGCGGGCCCGGCCGTCGACGCGGGCGGCGGCACCGGCGTGGCCTGCGCGGCGGGCGCGGTCTGGGCGCCCGCCGTCAGGGGCGCGAGCGCCTGCGCGGCCAGCAACAGCAGACCGGCGCGGTGCGGAAAGGGGCAAGGGATGCGCATGCGGGCTCCTTGGAAAAGGCCCGGCGGCCAGTGGCCACCGTGCCATCAGTATAGGGACAGATGATCGCGCGCAGGTGACGATTGCGTGGCGGGCCGGCGCCGCGTGCATGTGGCGTGTCACGATTGCGTCATTCACGCGTCCTAGCATGGCGCCTTTCCTTCGAGGCGGGTGCGCCGGCACTCGCGACAACGGCAATGCCTGGCATTTTTCCTCCATGTTGGCGTCCATGACCTTTGCCTGTCCGCCGGGCGGGGGCTGGATGGGACGCGCCTGCCTGGCGTTGGGGATGTGGGCGCTGGCCGGCGCGGGCAGCGCCGGGGCGCCGCCGCGCGAGATGGCATTCGCCATTGCCGCGCAGCCGCTGGACCAGGCGCTGGCGGAGTACAGCCTGGCCAGCGGCCGCACGGTGCTGGTCGACACCGCCTTGACCGCCGGCCGACACGCGCCCGCGGTGATAGGCACCTATACCCCCGGGGATGCCCTGCGCAGGCTGCTGGCGGGGGCGCCGTTGGCGATCCGCTATGCCAGCACGCATTCGTTCACGCTGGTGGCCGCGCCGCACACGGCGCCGGCGGTGCGCGCGGCCAGCGCGGCGCGGTTGCGAGACACGCCCTACGCGGCTGCGCTGCAAGGCGCGCTCAAACAGGCGCTGTGCAGGGGCTCGGGGGCCGAGCCGGGCCGCTATCGCGCCCTCGTCAAGCTCTGGTTCGACAAGGCCTGGCGCGTTGACAGGGTGGATTGGGTATCGGACACGGGATCGGCGCCATTGAATCGCCGGCTGGAGACCGCGCTGCGCGGGGTGACGGCCGGGCCATTGCCCGCCGGCATGCGGCAGCCGGTGACGATATTGCTGCGGGCCGGTGGCGCTGACGACTGCGCCGCGCCGCGAGGGGCGGGCCATGCGGGATGACAGGTCGCCGGGCTCGCTGCGCGCGCTGTTCCTGGAGCGCTACAACGATTTCCGCAGCCAGCTCAGGCGCCGACTGGGGTCCGATGACCTGGCCCATGACGCGATGCAGGAAGCCTTCCTGAAAGTGAACGACCTGCCGGCGAGTTCGTCGATCCAGCAGCCGGCGGCCTATCTGTTCCGGGTGGCGCTGAACATCGCCGAGGACCAGCGCCGCCGTGATTCACGTCTATTGACGGGGGTGGAGATCAGCGAGCTGATCGGCGGCACGGACGAAGCCGCCGATCCGGCACGCATCGCGCAAGGCCGCAGCCAGATCGACGCGTTCCGTCGCGCCTTGCGCCAGTTGCCCGAGCGCACCCAGCAGATGCTGTTGGCTGCCCGGGTGCACGACGTGCCGCATGCGGAGATCGCCAGGCGCTATGGCGTGTCGGAACGCATCGTGTCCAAGGAGCTCAAGCGCGCATTGGTCCATTGCGGCAAGGTGC
The DNA here is from genome assembly GCF_003184165.1 of Achromobacter sp. RW408. Lineage (NCBI taxonomy): Bacteria > Pseudomonadati > Pseudomonadota > Betaproteobacteria > Burkholderiales > Alcaligenaceae > Achromobacter > Achromobacter sp. RW408. The sequence goes on along the minus strand of NZ_QHHO01000049.1, from coordinate 494,922 downwards.
TGCAAGCGCAGGAGGAGCCAGCGCGACGCGCCGGCGAGGAAGGCGAAACATGACGCTGACGGGGCTGCCAGGAAGGCGCAGGGGCGAGGCGTCGGCGCATGACCGCGATGCGCGCGAATGGTTGTTGATGCTGACTTCGGGCGCCGCAACCGAGGCCGATGCGCAGGCATTCCGCGCCTGGCTGCGCCAGGACGCGCGCCACGAGGCCGCGTTCGCCGAACAGAAGCGCCTGTGGCAGGCGCTGGGACCGGCGGTGCGCGAAGAGGCGAAGGCATGGGCCGCGCCGCGTCGTCCGTCGCCGTCGGGCCGGCGCGCCTTCCTGGGGGGCGCGGTGGCGGCGTCGGTCGCGTATCTGGCCTGGCGTCCTCCGCTGGGACTGTGGCCCGGCCTGGGAGAATTCGGCGCCGATTACCGCACCGCCACCGGCGAGCAGCGGCGGGTGGCGCTGGGCGAGGCGCTGGAACTGGAGCTCAATACTCAGACGCGCATCAACGTGCGCTCGGCGCCCGACGCCGGCGCGGTGATCGAACTGGAGGCGGGCGAGGCCGAAGTCCGCGTTGGCCGGCCGCTGAATGCGCGTGGCGAAGCGGCGGCGCCGGCGACACAGGTGGTGGCCGGCGCCGGCCGCATCACCGCGCGCGAGGCGCGGTTCAACCTGCGCTATCTCGACGGCGAAGCCAGCTTGTGCTGCCTGTCCGGCAGTTTGCGGCTGGCGCACGCGCGGGGGGCGTATGACGTGGCCGCCGGGCAGGAGCTGCGCTACGACGGCCAGCGGGTGATGCCGCCGGTGGCGGCGGATACCGAGGCCGTAACGGCCTGGCGCCGCGGCTGGCTGGTGTTCGATCGGGTGCCGCTGGCGGACGTGGTGGAGGAACTGAACCGCTATCGTCGCGGCCGCCTGGTGCTGCTCAACAGCCGGCTGGGCCGGCGCCGGGTGCAGGCGCGCTTCGCGCTGGCGCAGGTGGCGGACGCCGAGCAGTTGATTCGTGACGCCTACGGCGCCGAGGTGACTCGATTGCCCGGAGGCGTGGTGTTGCTGTCCTGAGCTGCCACCAATGTCGGGCCGGGAAGCTGCATGAATTATTTATGACAGGGTTCCGGTCGGCATTTTTCCATCCGTCTGTCTTGTTCCAGGTGGCGACACCCCGATAGGAATGAGGAAGGACGATCATGCAGACACGGTTGGCGCAACGCGGCGGTAGGGCATTGAGGGCGCGTAAGGCGGGGCGCGGGCGTCCGCGCTGGCGTCCGACACAGGTGTCGCAGGCGTTGGCGGTGCTGCTGGTGGCGGGCGGCTGGAGCGGCGCGGCGCAGGCGCAGGCGCGCGCCTTCAGCCCGGCCTGGTTCGCGGACAAGGGCGCGGTGCAGTCGACCGCGCAGCGCACCGGCCGCATGCCCGACGGCAGCCTGGCCGGCATCGGCAACAGCGCCCGCCAGCAGGCGCAGTCGCGCCAGCAGTTGCAGCGCTCGCTGGACAACCTGAATCGCACCGCCGCGGCGGTGGCCGCGCAGCAGGCGGCGCAGGCGGCGGCGCGCGCGGCCGCGGCGGCCAACGGCGCCGCCGTGCCGGACGGACTGACGCAGGGCGGGCTGTGGATCGCCGAGGGCGCGCAGGCCAAATGGGAAGGCGCCAACAAGCCGCGCACCGGCACCGAGGGCGGGCGCCAACTGGTGACCATCGAGCAAACGCAGTCGCGGGCGATTCTGAACTGGGACACGTTCAACGTGGGCCGCAACACCACGCTGCGGTTCCAGCAGAAGGCCGACGACGCGGTGCTGAACCGGGTGGTGGGCGCGTCGGCC
>NZ_QHHO01000049.1:483187-493109 GCF_003184165.1 Achromobacter sp. RW408 | reverse complement strand
CAGGGCGGGGAGACGGCGCATCGGTCAATCATCCGATACCGCGCCATCGGCGGGAAAACGACACTGGCATCCAGCAAGCGCCACGTCGGCGTTTGATCCCGAAAAAAAGGAATCGTCATGAAGCGCCATATTATCGCAGCCTCCCTCCTGGCCGCCGGCCTGTTCGCCGCGCCCGTCTCGCAATCGTTCGCCGCCGAGCCGGCCGCCGCCCGGCCGTCCGTGGTGATCGTGCACGGCGCCTTCGCCGACGGCTCGGACTGGGCCAAGGTGGTCGCCCTGCTGCAGGCCAAGGGCGTGCAGGTGCAGGCGGTGCAGAACCCGCTGGAGTCGCTGGCCGGCGACGTGGCCGCCGCCAACCGCGCCATCGACAACCAGCCCGGCAAGGTGGTGCTGGTCGGCCACTCGTGGGGCGGCACGGTGATCACCGAGGCCGGCAATCATCCCAAGGTCGCCAGCCTGGTCTACGTGGCCGCCTTCGCGCCCAATGCCGGCCAGTCGGTGGCGACGCTGACCGAAGGCACGCCCAAGGCGCCGGGCTCGGACAGCATCGGCGCCGACAGCCATGGCTGGCTGAGCCTGTCGGCCGCCGGCCTGGCGCGCGATTTCGCCCAGGACGTGCCAGCCGCGCAGGCCCGGGTGATGGCCGCCACGCAGGGCCCGATCAAGGCCAGCGCCTTTGGCGAGGCGGTGTCGACCGCCGCGTGGAAGACCAGGCCGTCGTGGTTCGTCGTCAGCAACCACGACCGCATGATCCTGCCGGCGCTGCAGCGCCAGATGGCGCAGCGCATCGGCGCCAAGGTCACGGAACTGCAGGCCAGCCACGTGCCGCAGCAATCGCAGCCGGAAGCGGTGGCGCGGGTGATCCTGGATGCGGTGGCGAGTGTGAAGTGAGGGGGCCGTGACGCCCGGTGACGTGACATCGGGCTGTCACGCATGAACGCCGCGCGTCCGTCGGGACGCGCGGCGTTTCAGCATCCGGAGGCCAGTTGTTCGAGCGGCGCGAGCCGCAGCACGTAGAGCGTGCCGCGGCGGCTGGCGATGATGCCTTCGCGGCGCCATTTGGCGAAGATGCGGCTGAGCGTTTCGGCGCGCATGCCGAGCTTGATGGCGATCTGCGAGTGGCTAAGCGGCAGCGCCAGCGGCTGGTCGGCCTGCGGCTTGCCGGCGCGCAGCACGTATTCGGCCAGCCGTTCCTCGGCCGAGCTGGAGGTCAGCCAGTCGATCTGGTCGGTGTGGTGGCGCACCAGGTTGGCGGCGTGCGTCATGACGCGGCAGGCGAAGCGGGCGTCGTCCAGGCACAGCTGCCGGAAGGCGTCGGCCTGCAGCAAGCAGCCGTTGCCGTCGGTGCGGGCGCGCACGCTGTGCAGGTGGCGCGGCGAGGTCTCGAACAGCGTCAGCGCCGACAGCCAGCCGCCCGGCCCGACGTGGCCAAAGACCTTGTCGCCGCCGTCGGCGGTGTAGCGCAGGCCCTGTACCGACCCTTCGCAGACCAGCAGGCAGGAGGTCGCGGCCTGGCCTTCCGAGAACAACGTGTCGCCGGCCTCGAACCGCAGCCAGCGGCTGTGCGTTGCCAAGGCATCCAACGCGCCGTCGCCGACGCCGTCGAACCAGGGATGGCGGCGCAGGGCGGCCGTCAGGAGGGACTTTGACGAATTGACAATAGTCATTTGAGGGAGCGGCCCCGCCGCTTAGAATTAAATAAGATTGATTCTTATTTGTAATGGTACCACCGCGCCAGCCGGCGCCGTCCGTCCCCCTCATTTCCCATGGCTATCCGATTCCTGCGCAGTGCCGCGTTCGCGGCGCTGGTCCTGTTGCCGCCCGCCGTCCTGGCGGCCCCTACCGCCTTCACCGACATGCTGGGCAACCCGGTGCCGCTAGCGGCGCCCGCGCGCCGCGTGGTCACGCTGCCGATGCCCGCGGGTTCGCTGCTGATCTCGCTGGACGGCGGCGCGCAGCACCTGGCCGGCATGCATCCCAACGCCCATGAACTGATGAAGGACGGCCTGCTGGCGCGCATGTTCCCGGCCCTCGCCGCCATCCGGACGGACATCACGCGCTCGGGCTTCGCGCCCAACGTCGAGACGCTGCTGCAGATCCAGCCGGACCTGGTGTGGCAGTGGGGGCACATGGGCGACGACCTGATCGCGCCGCTGCGCAACGCCGGCCTGCCCGTGGCGGCGCTGCTGTATGGCGACGAGGCGCGCAGCCGCGAATGGATCCGGTTGATGGGCCGGTCGCTGGGGCAGGAGGCGCGCGCCGCCGCGCAACTGGCGTGGCGCGACCAGGTGCGGGCGGACATCGCCAGGGTGACCGACGGCCTGCGGCCCGACCAGCGTCCGGGCGTGCTGTACCTGGCGCGCTACGCGCCGCAGTTGCGCGCCTCGGGCGCGGGCACCAGCTTCGACGATGACATCCGCCTGGCCGGCGGCCGCAATGTGGCGGCGGCGATCGGCAGCGGGCAGACGATCAACATCGAACAGCTCATGGCGTGGGCGCCGGACGTGATCCTGCTGAACAACTTCGAGCCCGGGCTGACGCCGGCCATGCTGTATCAGGACCCGCTGTTCGCCGACATTCCGGCGGTGCGCAACCATCGCGTCTACAAGATCCCGGCCGGCGGCTACCTGTGGGATCCGCCCAGCCAGGAATCGCCGCTGTACTGGCAGTGGCTGAGCCAGCTGCTGCACCCGGACCGCTTCGACTGGCCGCTGCGCGAGCACATCGCGCAGGCGTACACGCAGCTGTATGGCCACACGCCCGATGCAGCGGATATCGACACCGTGCTGCACGCGCGGCAGAACCAGGGAGCCGCCGGCTATGACCGCCTGCGCTGAATCCGTGCCGCTCGAGGCGGGCGTGGCGCGTCGCCGCCTGGCCTGGCCGTGGCTGTTGATGGCGCTGGCGTTGCCGGCGTCGATGCTGGCGGCGCTGTGCGTGGGCCGCTACCCGCTGCCGCTGGCGCATGTGTCCAGCGTGCTGGCGGGGCTGGCGCTGCCCGACGGCCTGGCCGACTGGCTGCCGGCCGTCAGCGGCGCCGAACAGCGCGTGGTGTTGCAGGTGCGGCTGCCGCGGGTGCTGCTGTCGGTGCTGGCCGGTTCCAGCCTGGCGCTGTGCGGCGCGGCGCTGCAGGGCGCGTTCCGCAATCCGCTGGTGGGGCCGCAGATCCTCGGCATCTCGTCCGGCGCGGCGTTCGGCGGCTGCGCCGCGATCCTGCTGTTCTCGTCGCTGTGGGCGACGCTGGGACTGGCCTTCGCCGGCGGCCTGCTGGCGGTGGCCATCGTCTATCTGCTGGGACGCACGCAGGGCCGCGCCACCATCCTGATGCTGGTGCTGGCGGGTGTGGTCACCAGCGCCTTCTTTTCCGCGCTGATCTCGCTGGCCACGTACTTCGCGGACCCCAACGACAGCCTGCCGGCGATCGTGTTCTGGCTGATGGGCAGCTTCGCCACGGCCTCGTACGTCAAGCTGGCCGCGGCCGCGCTGCCGATCGCGGCGGGCATGGGCCTGCTGTATGCGCTGCGGTTCCGCATCAACGTGCTGTCGCTGGGCGATGAGCAGGCCAGCGCCATGGGCATCGCGGTCGAGCCGCTGCGCTGGCTGCTGCTGGGCTGCGCCACGCTGGTGGTGTCGGCCAGCGTGGCGGTGTCCGGCACCGTCGGCTGGGTCGGGCTGGTGGTGCCGCACATCGCGCGCATGCTGGTCGGCCCGGATCACCGCGCGCTGCTGCCGGCCAGCGCGCTGATCGGCGGCACCTACATGGTGTGGGTCGATACGGTGGCGCGCAGCGCCACCAGCGCCGAGATTCCGCTGGGCGTGATCACCGCGCTGATCGGCGCGCCGCTGTTCGCCTGGCTGCTGCGCCGCACGCAGGGCGGGGGAGCGCACCATGCTTGAACTCGATCGCCTGGCGGTGCAGGCGGGCGGCCGCCGCCTGCTGTCGGACCTGTCGCTGCGCGTGCGCGGCGGCGAGATCCTGGCGGTGCTGGGGCCCAACGGCCGCGGCAAGACCTCGCTGCTCAAGACCCTGCTGGGCCTGCGGGCGCCGGCCGCCGGCGCGGTGCGCCTGCAAGGCCACGCCGCCTACGTGCCGCAGCGCACCGACGCGCTGTTCGCCTACGACGCGCTGGCGATGGTGACGATGGGCCGCGCCCGCCATCTGCGCTGGTATGCGTCGCCCGGCCCGCGCGACCGCGAGATCGCCCGCGACTGCCTGCGGGCGGTGGGGCTGGAGTCGTTGGCCGGGCGGCCGTTCCAGGCCTTGAGCGGCGGCCAGCAGCAACTGGTGTGCATCGCGCGGGCCATGGCCAGCGCCAGTTCCATCATCGTGCTCGACGAACCGGGCGCGGCGCTGGACCTGCGCAACCAGGACATCATCTTGTCGCTCCTGCGCCGGCTGGCGCGCGAGCAAGGCCTGGCGGTGGTGTTCTCGACCCACCAGCCGCAGCACGCGCAGCACATCGCCGACCAGACCCTGCTGATGCACGACGACGCCTGCGAGGTCGGCCCGACTCCCTTGATGTGCACCGACGAGCGCCTGAGCCGCCTGTACCGCATGCCGGTGCGGGTGGCGTCGCTGGCGGGCGAGGCCGGCGAGGTGCGCGGCGTGATTCCTCTTTTCCGTTGATCCCTGATGACCTCCATCGTCTACCTGAACCACTGGAGCGGCAATGGCCCCGCCGCGCTCACCGGCGGCGAGCGGCCGCGCGCCGTGGCCGAACCGCTGTATGGCTTGGCGCGGCTCGACCTGGCGCGCGTGCGCGCCTTGCTGGTGCCCGCCAACGTCGACCAGCGCTATCTGCTCGGGCAGCGCGACCGGCTTGAAGCCTGGCTGCTGGCCGGCGGCGCCATGGTGTTCAACGGCCACGTCGCCTATCCGTTCCTGCGCTGGCTGCGGCCCTTCGCGCCGGGGGCGGCGCGCGGCCTGGACGGCCTGCGGGTGCATCGCGCCGCTGCGCATCCGGTGTTCGAGGGCGTCGATCCCGAACACCTGACCTTCCGGCGCGGCGTGGCCGGCTTCTACGCGCGAGGCGGCAACCCGCCGCCCGACGGCGCGCGGGTGCTGAACACCCTGGGCCCGGACGCCCTGCCGGTGGACTGGGTGCTGGCGCTGCCCGGCGGCGGCCGCCTGCTGACGCACAGCGGCAACGATCTGTGGATGTATGCGGGCAGCGTCGACAGCGCCGGGCGCATCGTGCCGCAGCTGTTCGACTGGCTGTGGGGAGACGCCGCATGACCGCCGCCATGACCTCGCGCACCCCCGTGATCGCGGCGCTGGACGCCGGCACGTATTACCACCACCGCACCTTCCACACGCCGGAACTGACGCCGTATCTCGACCGTTTCATTTACCTGCCCGAACTGGACGACGCCGCGCTGGCCGACTGCGACGCCCTGATCGTGCCGTGCCGGACCCACCCGGACCTGCTCGTGCCGCACCGCGCGCGCTTCGCCCGCTTCCTGGCCTCGGGCAGGACGCTGGTGGCGATGGGCGAGACCGGCTCGCACCGCTGGCTGGATGGCGTGCATTGGACCGATTGCGAAGTGAACTTCTGGTGGTGGAAGACCCCGGGCGCCGATTCGGGCCTGCGCCTGGCGCAACCCGCGCACCCGCTGTTCTCGCACCTGACGCTGGCCGACGCCACCTGGCACCAGCACGGCACCTTCACGCCGCCGCCGGGCGCGGTCTCGCTGATCGACAAGGCCGGCGCGGGCTCGGTGCTGTACGAGGACCGCCACAGCACGGCGGGGCGGCTGATCGTGACCTCGCTGGATCCGATGTACCACCACGGTAGCTATTTCATGCCCGCCGCGTCCCGTTTCCTGCGGGGCTTCCTGCCCTGGCTGAAAGCTTCCACTCCCGCCGCCTGAGGCGGCGCCGTCCGACCCCTTGGTCTTTTCTATCGCGTCCACGTATGTCACGTCCTTCCTCTCTCTCGCCCCTCGTCCGCGCCAGCCTGCTGACCGCCGCGGCCATTGGCGCGCCGGCGGCCGCCGCCGACGCGCCGCAACTTCCCGCCATCCAGGTCAGCGCCGAGCGTCCGGCCGATGACGGACGCCTGCGGCCCCTGGGCGCCACGCCCGCTCCCGCCACCATCGACCACGCGGTGACGCAGCCGGTCACGGTGGTCGAGCGCCAGGACATCGAGCGCCTCAACACCGACAGCACCCTCGACCTGCTGGGCCGCGTGCCCAACGCCACCGTCAGCCGCAGCGGCGGCATCGCCGGCACCATCTTCCTGCGCGGGCTGAACACCAACGACATGCGGGTGCCGATGTTCATCGACGGCGACCGCTTCCGCGGCCGCAATACGCTGCAGTTCATGCTGATCAGCCCGACCGAGATCGAACAGGTCGAGGTGGTGCGCGGCCCGGATTCGTCGCGCTTCGGCAGCGATGGCCTGGGCGGCCTGATCAACTTCGTCACCAAGCGCGGCCATGGCAACCTGGAGCAGCCGTTCAGCCTGAACGGCGGCGAAGCCTCGGTCACGTACCGCAGCAACGGCCACGGCGTGCAGAGCAACGTGGCGGTGGAAGGCGCGGGCGATGGCTTCGACCTGCGCGTCTACGCCACCGGCCGCCGCGCCAGCAACTACGACAGCGCCACGGGCGAGGTGCCCAACAGCGACTTTCGCGGCGCCGGCGGCGGCATCGTGCTGGGCTACATGCCCGACGCCCGCCAGCGCATCGAGGCCAGCGCGCGCGTGGCCTACGTCAAGGACGGCGCCGCCGGCACCGTGCCGCCGTATCCCGCCGCCAGCAGCCGGCGCGACCCCAACCGCGTCAAGCAGGCCCGGCTGGCCTATAGCGGCGAATTCGACGGCGCCATCAGCGCGCTCAAGGCCAGCGTCTACGTCAACGAGTTCGATACCTGGATGTCGGCGCGCAACCAGACCAACCCGGCGCGCCTGGTCGAGACCCGCAGCCATGTGATCGGCCCGGTGGTCTATGGCGGCAGCGTGGCCGCGACGGTGCCGTGGGCGCAGACCACCACCACCTTCGGCCTGGACTTCATGCACGAGCGCCGCCCCGGCTCGGAAAGCCGCAGCGACATCACCGTCTACCGGCCCAACGGCACCTCGACCACCACCAGCACGCCCTACGCCAAGACCGGCCCCAATCAGTACCAGACCAACGTCGGCGCCTTCCTGACGACGGAGTGGAAGCCCGCGCCCAAGTGGACCGTGACCGCCGGCGGCCGCTTCGACTGGTTCCGTTCCGACGTGGGCCTGGATGCGCTGCCGTCGCCCAACCTGCTGCCGGCCTTCCGCGCCGCGCAGGACAGCAAGCAGACCGCCACCACTGGCAGCCTGGGCCTGTCGTATCGCGCCACCGACGTGGTCGAACTGCTGGGCAGCGTCGGCACCTCGTTCCGCATGCCGTGGACGTCCGAGATGTTCAGCGCCGGCTACACCGGCACCAGTTACACCATTCCCAATCCCGAGCTGAAGCCCGAGCGCGGCACCACCGTCGAGGGCGGCACGCGCCTGCACTTCGATAGCGCCACGGTCGGCCTGACCGCGTTCCGCAGCGACTACCGCGACTTCCTGGAGAACGCCACCACGACCTACCTGGGCCTGCCCGCGACCCAGCGCCGCAACGTCGGCAAGGTACGCATCCAGGGGGTGGAGACCGATTGGCGCTGGCAGCTGACGCGCACCGTCAACCTGTACGGCAACGCCAGCTACCTGCACGCCACCAATCGCAACACCGACCGGCCGCTGGCTTCCATCGCGCCGCTCAGCGGCATCGTGGGCCTGCAGTATGTGGGCGCCAACGAGGCCTACGCGTTGAGCGGCGAAGTGCAGTGGGCCAAGGGCCAGAGTCGCTATGACGCCCGCACCGAATATCCGGCGGCCGGCTACGGCGTGGTCAACCTGTACGCGCAATTGCAGCTGGACCGCCTGGGCCTGCCGCAACTGGGCAATACCCAGGTGGTGCTGGGCGTGAACAACCTGTTCGATCGCGCATATCGCACGGCCGCGACCTCGTCCAACGTGGCCTACGCCATGACCGACCTGAACCCGTTGCTGGAGCCGGGCCGCAGCTTCAGCCTGACGCTGCGCACGCGCTTCTGACAGCCATCGCGCCGGCCGGCCGCACGTCGTGGCCGGCCATCTTTTTGGAGACTTTCATGACGATCCCGACCATTCCCGCCGGCAGCGAACTGCGCGTGCAAGGCGAGCACGGCCCCATTCTGATTCCGTTCGAGGCCGTCATGGCCTACCACGGCCACGGTGCGCTCGCCATGCTGGCGCTGATCTTCCAGGGCCTGCGCGGCGCGCTGGCGCGGCTGGAGACCGATGGCGTGCCGGTGCCGCGCGGCGAACTGAGCGTGGTCAGCGGCCATCCCGGGCCGGGTGTGAGGGACGCCTTCGAGTTCGCCACGCGCGCCGTCACCCGCGGCTGTTACCGGATCGACCTGTCGCTGCCCGAGGCGCGCTACAGCCAGGCCGCGGACAAGTCGTACAGCTTCTGGCTGACGCGCGGGGAGCGGCGGGTGCAGGCGGTGCTGCGCGAGGGCGTGCTGCCGCCGGAGTTCTTCGCGCTGCTGGGCAACCCGGCGCCCGAGGCGCGGCGCGAACATGCGCGGCTGCGGGCGCGTATCGCCGAAACGGTGCTGGGGCAGGCGCCGGAGGCGTTATTTGCGTTCGCACTGAGCGCCCCGGCCGTGGTGGCTCCTTGACGCCGATCGCGCTATTTTTATTCGGGGAACTGAAAGGACTGGACCCGGTCCATACCCGACGGATCGGCCGCCGGCCAATCCGCCTGATATATCAAGGAACCCCTCATGTTCGGGATCGGAATCGCCCTGGCCATTCTTGGCGCCGTGTGCCTGCGCGCGGCCATCGGCACGCATCGCGCGGGTTGCGAGCGCCGTGACAGCTACGCCCTGGCGGGGCTGGGCATCGTCGCGGGAAGTGGCGGCGCGCTGTTGCTGATATAGCCGCGAGGGCGGCGTCCGCCCCGCAGGCCCGCGCCGCCGTTACAACGCCCGGCTGTGCTGTCCCGCGCCCACGGCGCCGCCGCCCTGGCGGGCCGCCTCCCGCTCCGGCGTCGGCAGGTAGATCGCGCACAGCAGGTTGGCGCCGGCAATGATGGCGAACATCAGCGCCATCGGCTGCCAGGTCAGGCCGAAGGTGTGCGCCACCCACAGGCCCACCAGCGGGGTGGTGCCGCCGAAGATCGCGCCGCACAGTTGGAAGCTGAGCGAGATGCCGGTGTAGCGCATCTCCACCGGGAAGGCCAGCGGCAGGTAGGGCGCCAGCACCGCGTAGTAGGCGCCGATCAGGAAGATGGCGGTGAGGATGCCGATGGCGATGTTCTGGATGTCGCCGGTCAGGATCAGCATCATCATCGGCACCGCCCACAGCGTCGACAGCGCGGTGACCCAGATCAGGAAGCGGCGCTCGCCGACGCGGGTGGCGATGTAGGAGGCGATCGGGAAGCTGATCAGCTCGACCACGCCGGCCCAGGTCACCACGTCCAGGATCTGGCTGCGCGTGATCTTCAGGTAGGTGGTGGTGTAGGTGATCATCAGCGTGGTCACGAAGTAGAACCCCGAGATGCCCAGCAGGCACAGGCCGATGCCCAGCAGCAGCGCGCGCTTGCGTTCGCGCAGCACCATGCTGATGGGGGCGGTGCTTTCCCTTTTCTTTTCCTTCAGGCGCGCTTCCAGTTCGGGGCTTTCGTTGACGCCGCGGCGGATGACGAAGGCCACCAGCACCAGCACGCCGCTGATGATGAAGGGCAGGCGCCAGCCCCAGGCCAGGAAGTCTTGCTTCGGCAGGTCGGACACCAGGCGGAACACGCCGGTCGCCAGGATCAGGCCGATGGGGCTGCCGTACTGCGGCGCCGAGGCCAGGAAGGTGCGCCACTTGGGCGGCGCGTGTTCGGCCGCGATCAGCACCGCGCCGCCCCA
>NZ_QHHO01000049.1:441564-483177 GCF_003184165.1 Achromobacter sp. RW408 | reverse complement strand
ACGGCGCGTGGTTGCAGATCCAGCACGTAATGAAACTGCGTGGCCGAAGGGATGCCGGCAAAGTGTTCACGCAAGGTGTAGACGATGGTGCTGCCCACGCGCAGATTGGGAAAGGCCAGCGAAGTCTGCTTCTGGCGCAGGAAGCCCTGGTCCGGATTGGGCGCCATGCGGGTGTCGATCTGGGCGGCGGCCAGCGGCACCGGCTTTTCGCCCGGCTGGATCAGTTCGGCGCGCTCGACCTTGAGGCTGTCGTTCTCGGCGTAGCTGCGGTCGATGCGCGATACCAGGTCGCGCCCGGCCAGGGTCAGGATGGTGTAGCGATAGGTGCTGACGCACTCGGTGCTGTTGTCCTTGCCAAATCGGCAGTGGAACTCGGTTTCGCCGGACAGTGGCGCTTCGGCGACCGGCTGGCGCGCGGCATGGGCCGGCAGGCTGGCCGCGGCCGCCAGGACGACGGCCAGGAGGGGGGAGCGGGAAGAAACAGGCATGGGGAAAGCGACGCCTCACATTACAACTGAGACGCAATGTTATTTGCAATAAAATTTCAACTCAAGCTTTCTGTTGGCCCAACCGGTGCGCCGGTCCGCCAAAAAGCGAAACGCCCGGCGTTACCGCCGGGCGTTCCTCGCGCCATACCAGCCGCGCCGGTCGCTACACCAGCACGCGCTCGATGCCGCCGGCATTGGCGCGGCGCACGTAGTCTTCCATCCAGCCTTCGCCCAGGATGTGGCGCGCCATCTCGACCACGATGTAGTCGGCGTCCATGCCGGTATCACCCTGGTAGCGCGACAGGCCCTGCAGGCACGACGGGCACGAAGTCAGCACTTTGACGTCGCCCGTGAAGCCATCGCTGCGCAAGGCCGCATCGCCCTTGAGCAACTCTTCCTGCTTGCGAAAGCGCACCTGGGTCGAGATGTCCGGCCGGCTGACGGCGAGCGTGCCCGACTCGCCGCAGCAGCGGTCGCTCTTGACGGCGCCGTCGCCCACCAGAGAACGCACCGTCTTCATCGGATCCTGCAGCTTCATCGGCGTGTGGCAGGGGTCGTGATACATGTAGCGCACGCCCTTGGCGCCTTCCAGCTTGATGCCCTTTTCCAGCAGGTATTCGTGGATGTCGATCAGGCGGCAGCCCGGGAAGATCTTCTCGAACTCGTAGCCGGCCAGTTGGTCGTAGCAGGTGCCGCAGCTGACCACCACGGTCTTGATGTCCAGGTAGTTCAGCGTGTTGGCAACGCGGTGGAACAGCACCCGGTTGTCGGTGATGATCTGCTCGGCCTTGTCGGTCATGCCGTTGCCGCGCTGCGGATAGCCGCAGCACAGATAGCCCGGCGGCAGCACGGTCTGCACGCCCGCATGCCACAACATGGCCTGCGTGGCCAGGCCGACCTGCGAGAACAGGCGTTCCGAACCGCAGCCCGGGAAGTAGAACACCGCTTCCGTGTCGGCCGTGGTGGCCTTGGGGTCGCGGATGATCGGCACGTAGTTCGCGTCCTCGATGTCCAGCAGCTTGCGCGCGGCCTGCTTGGGCAGCCCGCCAGGCATCTTCTTGTTGACGAAGTGCACCACCTGCTCGCGCAGCGGCGGCTTGCCAACCGTGGCTGGCGGCGCCGAGGTCTGCTTCTTCACCAGGCCCGACAGCAGGTCATGCGCGGCGCGCTGCACCTTGTAGCCCACCCCCACCATCGCCTTGCGGGTGGCGTTGATGGTGGCCGGGTCCTTGGCGTTCAGGAAGAACATGGCGCTGGCCGTGCCCGGATTGAACGACTTGCGGCCCATGCGGCGCAGCACGGCGCGCATGCTCATCGATACGTCGCCGAAGTCGATGTCGACCGGACAGGGGTTGTAGCACTTGTGGCAAACGGTGCAGTGGTCGGCCACGTCCTCGAATTCTTCCCAGTGCTTCAGGCTGACGCCGCGGCGGGTCTGCTCTTCGTACAGGAAGGCCTCGACCAGCAGCGAGGTCGCCAGGATCTTGTTGCGCGGCGAGTACAACAGGTTGGCGCGCGGCACGTGGGTGGCGCAGACCGGCTTGCACTTGCCGCAGCGCAGGCAGTCCTTGATCGAATCGGAGATGGCGCCGATGTCGCTCTGCTGCATGATGAGCGATTCGTGGCCCATCAGGTTGAAGCTGGGCGTCCAGGCGTGGCGCAGGTCGGCGCCGGGCATCAGCTTGCCGGCGTTGAAGTGGCCGTTGGGATCGACGCGACGCTTGTATTCCTGGAACGGCGCCAGTTCAGCCTCCGTCAGGAACTCGTACTTGGTCAGGCCGATGCCGTGCTCGCCCGAGATCACGCCGTCCAGGTCGCGCGCGATCTGCATGATGCGCTCGACGGCCTGGTGGGCCTCCTGCAGCATGCCGTAGTCGTCCGAGTTGACCGGAATGTTGGTGTGCACGTTGCCGTCGCCGGCGTGCATGTGCAGCGCCACGAATACGCGGCTCTTGAGCACGCGGCCATGGATCGCCACCAGCTCGTCCAGGATCGGCTTGCGCGCCGCGCCCGAGAACGCGGCCTGCAGGCCGGCCAGCACCTCGGTCTTCCATGACACGCGGATGGTGCGGTCCTGCACCACATCGAACACGCGCGCCTGCGGCTGCGCCGCCAGGCGCTCGGCCAGCGTGGCGCGCAGGTGGCCCATACCCAGCGTTTCCAGCTGCGGCATGGCGTCGGCCAGCGGCAGGTCCAGGTTGTCCAACAGCCACTGCCAACGCTGGCGCGCGGCGGCCAGCAGCTCGATGGCCTGGCGCGTGCGCTCGGCCAGCACCTCGGCGCGGGTTTCATCGTCGTCGGCGGCGTCCTCGGCCTTGCCGACCGGCAAGGGCGTACAGAGGTAGTCGTCCAGCGCGCCCAGCAGGCGCAGCTTGTTGCGGGTCGACAGCTCGATGTTGATGCGCTCGATATGGTCGGTGTATTCGCCCATGCGCGGCAGCGGGATCACCACGTCTTCGTTGATCTTGAAGGCGTTGGTGTGGCGCGCGATCGCGGCGGTGCGCGAGCGGTCGAGCCAGAACTTCTTGCGGGCCTCTGCGCTCACCGCGACGAAGCCTTCGCCGTGGCGGGTGTTAGCCAGGCGCACCACTTCGCTGGCGGCCGCGGCCACGGCGTCCTCGTCGTCGCCGACGATATCGCCGATCAGCACCATCTTGGGCAGCGAACCGCGCTTGCTCTTGGTGGCATAGCCCACCGCGCGCAGGTAGCGCTCGTCCAGGTGCTCCAGGCCGGCCAGGATGGCGCCGCGGGCGCGGCCCTCGCCGTCCAGGTAGCCCTTGACCTCGACGATCGAAGGAATCGCGTCGCGCGCCTGGCCGAAGAATTCCATGCAGACCGTGCGCGTATGCTTGGGCATGCGGTGCAGCACCCAGCGCGCCGACGTGATCAGGCCGTCGCAGCCTTCCTTCTGGATGCCCGGCAGGCCGGCCAGGAACTTGTCGGTGACGTCCTTGCCCAGGCCTTCCTTGCGGAACACGCGGCCGGCGATTTCCAGGGTCTCGGTCTTGAGCAGGCGCTCGCCCGGCTTGCCGCGGCCGTCGAACCACTTGAGTTCGAAACGGGCCACGTCGACGTCATGGATCTTGCCCATGTTGTGCGCCAGGCGCGTCACTTCGAGCCAGTTGCCGTCCGGGTCGACCATGCGCCACCAGGCCAGGTTGTCGAGCGCGGTGCCCCACAGCACGGCCTTCTTGCCGCCGGCGTTCATGGCGATGTTGCCGCCCACGCACGAGGCCTCGGCCGAGGTCGGGTCCACGGCGAACACGAAACCGGCAGCCTCGGCCGCCTCCGACACCCGCTTGGTCACCACGCCGGCGCCGGCATGGATGACGGCCACGGGCTCGGTGAGCCCGGGCAGGATACAGGACTCGACCTTGCCCAGCTTGTCGAATTTCTCGGTGTTGATGACGGCCGACTTCCAGGTCAGCGGAATCGCGCCGCCGGTGTAGCCGGTGCCGCCGCCGCGCGGCACGATGGTCAGGCCCAGCTCGATACAGGCGGTGACCAGCGCGGCGACCTCGTCTTCCGTATCCGGCGTCAGCACCACGAAGGGGTACTCCACGCGCCAGTCGGTGGCGTCGGTCACGTGCGATACGCGCGACAGGCCGTCGAACTTGATGTTGTCGCGCGCGGTGATGCGGCCCAGCACCTTCTGCGCCTGCTTGCGCAGCATGGCGGTCTGGTCGAACTCGCCCTCGAAGGCGGCAATGGCGGAACGCGCCCGACCCAGCAGGCCCAGCACTTTCTCGTCGCGATGCGGATCGTGGCCGGCCTCGGCCGGCGCGCCGGGTTCACGGCGGCGGTCGATCTCGCCCAGCCGATGGTGCAGCGCGTCGATCAGCTGCTTGCGGCGCTTGGGATTGTCCAGCAGGTCGTCCTGCAGGTACGGGTTGCGGCGCACCACCCAGATGTCGCCCAGCACCTCGTACAACATGCGGGCGGACCGCCCCGTGCGGCGTTCGCCGCGCAGGTCGGTCAGCAGGCTCCAGGCATCATCGCCCAGCAGACGGCCGACGATCTCGCGATCGGAAAACGACGTGTAGTTGTAGGGGATTTCGCGCAGTCGCGCGGGTGCTGCGGGCGGCGTCGCCCCGTTCAAGATGTGGCTGGCGAGTGGGGCGTTCATGGCGGCAAGAGGGGGCCCTTAAAAAATTATTTTATGCCATTGGCCGGAACTGCCCCCGAATACCCCCTGGGAAGCGTCCAAAACCGGGGCAATTGCATGTTTATATGTCCCCAATTAAGCGGGACGTCAGCGCTAGACCTGCCCGGGAAACAGCCACAGCAGGCTGGCCGTCATGGCCAGATAGCGCAGGAATTTGCCGATGGCCATATAGGCCACGCAAGGCCAGAACGGCAGCCGCAGCCATCCGGCCACGGCGCACAGCGGATCGCCCACCGCCGGCAGCCAGGACAGCAGCAGCGCCGGCGGTCCCATGCGGTGGATCCAGTCGTGGGCGCGCTCGTGCCAACGGCCGCGCATGCGTCGTTCGGCCGGCGCGTGCGGGTGGCGCTCTTTCCAGCGCTCGACCGCCTTCTCCGCGCCCAGGCCCATGGCATAGCTGATGGCCCCGCCAATGGTGTTGCCGGCGGTCGCCACCAGGATGGCGGGCCAGAACATGTCCGGCGACAGTTTCAGATAACCGAACACCGCCGGCTCGGACCCCAGCGGCAGCAGCGTGGCGGAAATCAACGACACCGCGAAGATCGCGGGCAGGCCGACCGAGGGCAAGGCCAGCAGGCCAAGCAACCAGTGGACGGCGGAGAGGAGGCTTTCTTCCATGATGCCAGCGAGTGTAGCCGCGCGCGGCCGCGGCCGTCCGGTGCGTGGCGAAAGCGCCTGAAAACCCTCGGAGACGCGGCTTTCCCTGCAATAATCGCGCTCACGCCGCGGCGCGCGGGCCTGCCCGCGCCCCGCCCTCTTTCCGCCCCAACCCTCGCGCAGTCCATGTCCACCGATTATCTGAAACGCATCCTGACCTCCAAGGTCTACGACGTCGCGGTCGAATCGCCGCTCGAAGCCGCGCCGCTGTTGTCGCAGCGCATGGCGAACACGATCCTGCTCAAGCGCGAGGACACCCAGGCCGTCTTCAGCTTCAAGCTGCGCGGGGCGTACAACAAGATGGCCAACCTGGCGCCGGCGGCGCGCAACCGCGGCGTGATCGCGGCCTCGGCCGGCAACCACGCCCAGGGCGTGGCGCTGGCCGCGTCCCGGCTCGGCTGCCGCGCGGTCATCGTCATGCCCACCACCAGCCCGCAGGTCAAGATCGACGCGGTGCGCCGGCTGGGCGGCGAAGTGGTGCTGGCCGGCGAAAGCTTCTCCGATGCCTACGCCCACGCGCAGACGCTGGAGAAAAAGGAAAAACTGACCTTCGTGCACCCCTTCGACGATCCCGACGTGATCGCGGGCCAGGGCACGGTCGGCATGGAGATCCTGCGCCAGCATCCCGGCCCGATCGACGCCATCTTCGTGGCCATCGGCGGAGGCGGCCTGATCGCCGGCGTGGCCGCCTACATCAAACAGCTGCGCCCCGAGATCAAGATCATCGGCGTGCAGACCGAAGACTCCGACGCCATGCTGCGCAGCGTGCGCGCCGGCCGCCGCGTGCAGTTGAACGACGTAGGGCTGTTCTCCGATGGCACCGCGGTCAAGCTGGTCGGCGCCGAGACCTTCAAGCTCACCCGCAAATACGTCGATGATTTCGTCGTGGTGGACACCGATTCCATCTGCGCCGCCATCAAGGACGTGTTCCAGGACACCCGCAGCGTGCTGGAGCCGGCCGGCGCCATGGCCGTGGCGGGCGCCAAGCAGTACGCCGCCGAACACAAGCTCAAGGACAAGACGCTGGTGGCCATCGCCTGCGGCGCCAACATGAACTTCGACCGCCTGCGTTTCGTGGCCGAACGCGCCGAGGTCGGCGAGATGCGCGAGGCCGTCTTCGCCGTCACCATGCCGGAACAGCGCGGCAGCTTCCGCCGCTTCTGCGAACTGGTCGGCGAGCGCAGCGTGACCGAATTCAATTACCGCATCTCCGATTCCGACCGCGCCCATGTCTTCGTCGGCCTGCAGGTTTCAGCGCCGACCGAACCCGACAGGATTGCGGGCCACTTCCGCCGCCATGGCTTCGATACGCTGGACCTGACGCACGACGAAATGGCCAAGACCCACTTGCGCCACATGGTCGGCGGCCGCTCGGCGCAGGCGCGCGACGAGTTGCTGTACCGCTTCGAATTTCCCGAGCGGCCGGGCGCGCTGATGCGCTTTCTGAACGCGATGAACCCGGAATGGAACATCAGCCTGTTCCACTACCGCAACCAGGGCGCCGACTACGGCCGCATCCTGATCGGCATCCAGGTGCCGCCGGCCGACAAGAAGCAATTCCGCAACTTCGTGGCCGAGCTCGGCTATCCGCACTGGAACGAGACCGACAACCCGGCCTACAAGCTGTTCCTGTAATTCCCGGTCCGGAAAGCGAGAGGGCCTCCAAACGGAGGCCCTGCCCTTCTTTGCTCAAGACCCGCCCGGCTGCAACCTGGAGGGGGGGTTCGCTGTCACTCGGCGGCTCACGGAGATGTGCCGCGCATTCAGCAAGGTGCAGCCAGGCCGGCGCCTGCGCTTAGAACCGGTGACGCAGACCCACCGCGAAGGCGGTGTCGCTGGCATCGCGCTGGAACGCGTAGTTGTCGGCGTAGGACGCATACGCATACAGGTTGGTGCGCTTGGTGAAGTCGTACGTGTAGCCCAGGCTGTAGACGTTGAAGGTCGCGTCGTCGCCGGTCAGCTTGTCGTTGCTCGGCGTGGCGCGCTGCCACGAGCCGAAGACAGCGTGGCGGCCCAGCGGCACGGTGGCGCCGATCATGTAGGAATTGGCGCGGAAGCCGTCGGCCAGCTTGAACGTGCCGAACTTCTGCATGCCGTCCGGCGTGGTGCCCATGTTCTGGCCTACGAACCAGCCGTCGCGAGTCTGGCCGAAAGCCGCCGCCAACTTGACCACCTCGAAGTCGTAGGTGCCGCCAATCAGGTACGACTGGATACGCGCGCTGGACTTGCCGCCGATGTTGTCATTGGACGGATTGAAGCGGTCATAGGCTGCCGCCAGGTTCAGCGGGCCGTTCAGGTATTGCACACCCGCGGTCAGCACACGGTTGTTGTTGCCCGTGGCAAAGCCGGTCTGGTGCTTTTCCTTGACGCCGTCTTCAACGCTGTCATCGGCGCTGAACGAATAGCCCACGCCGATCTTGAAGCCGTCCATGCTGGGGGTCTGGTACAGCACCATGTTGTCCAGGCGCATCGTGTTGGCGCTGCTGAACGTGGTGCCCAGGTTGGCGTTGTTGTAGCTGATCGAGAACGGGTCGATCGAGCCGAAGTACTTCGAGGCCAGGTTGGTCTGGCGGCCGAATTCCAGGCGGCCCCACGAGTCGCTGTCCAGGCCCACGGTGGCCTGGCGGCCCCAGAGACGGCCGCTTTGCAGCGACTGGCCGTTCATCGGGCCGAAGCCGCCTTCCAGGTTGAACACGGCGCGCAAGCCATCGCCCAGGTCTTCCGAGCCGCGCAGGCCGAAGCGCGAACCGCTGCTCACGCCCTGCACGCCGGCGACGCGGCTTTGCGAATTGCCGTTGAATTTGACTTTTTCGTAGCCGATACCGGCGTCGATCAAGCCGTACAGCGTCACGGAGTCGGCAGCCTGCGCGGCACCGGCAAAGCCGGTCAGCAACGCGACAGCCAATAGCGTCTTTTTCATGAGAGTCCTCGAAATGGCAAGATAAAGGCAATCCGCATCCGTACGGCGGGTTCCGCTTCGGGCTGCGTGCCGCTACGAAAAAGCGAGCGGCGTCTGCACTGAATCTAGTGTCGGACCTGGAACAATTTGAAGTAATCCGAATTTCGAAGAACTACTTTCCATGGGTGGGATAATGCGCGGCGGCAGCCGCTTCCGCACCTCGAGGAACGCGCTTTAACGCCTTGATATCAAATGCGAATTGTTGCTCGCAATCGCGCCGCGACGGCCTCCGCGACGTGGCCCGGCGGGCCGGGCGATCGACATCACCTGTTGCGCGAGCCGCACAATTTTTGCGGCATAAACACCACATGCGAGGCCACACGCAGCCTCCCGCATCAAAGGCAAAACCCCTTGCAGGGGCTTATGCCTCCATGCGGCGCGGCCGTGACGACTCAGCGCCCCTTGGGCGGGTAGTCGAGTTCACCGAAGGTGTATTCGCCGCGGGCCTTGGCCTGGGCCAGTTCTTCGCGCACCTGCTCGCGCGTCTTGCCCATGGCCTGCGGGGCGGCGGCACGCGGCGGGTAATCCAGCTCGCCGGTGGTGACCTGGCCGGCGGCCTTGGCGCTTTGCAGCTCCTGCTGGACCTGTTCGCGCGTCAGGTTGGTCTGCTGGGGAATGGCGGGGGGGTAATCCTGTTCGCCGAACGTGACCTGGCCGGCGGCCTTGGCGGCCTGCAGTTCCTGCTGGACCTGTTCGCGGGTCTTGCCTTCGGCGTGGGCGGCGGACATGCCCGCGAGCGTTGCGGTAACCATGATTGCGGTAGCTAGGGCTTTCATTGCGTTGACTCCATCCTAAACCTGGCACACCGTCCGCCGCCAGGGCGACGGCGGCAATGTGTCAATTCGATTGCTGGGGTGAAGTATCTGGCGATCAGGCCTTAGTAAAAACCCTTATTTTGGTGAACATATTTGCATATGCGGGACAATTGCGGAGCACATACGCGGAACCTGCGCATCAATTGCGCAATGCCGACCTTGCTCCGATGTGATCCGTCGTCGTCCATTCAGCTACGCGCCAGCCGTGTAACGAAAAATGGGCGCAGCCGCGCCCCGAAGTTTCTTTGTCCTAACTAAATAGACATTTCCACTGTCGGGACAATAATTCCATTTATCATATGACCCTGCCAGAAATGGAATTGAAATCGAGGGCTCCATGGACATCCAGCTTAACGACATCGCGCTTTTCGTCGAGGTCGCCAAGCGCAAGAACTTCAGCCATGCCGCGGAAGCCTTGAATATTCCGACGTCCACGCTGTCACGCCGTGTCAGCGAACTCGAGCGCAGCGTAGGCATGCGGCTGCTCAACCGCAGCACCCGCAAGATCGACCTGACCGAAGCCGGCGCCATCTATTTCGAGCGGTGCCGGCACATCGTCGAAGAAGCCCGCATCGCCCACGATCAGTTGCTCGATATGGCGGTGCAGCCCAAGGGCCGCCTGCGCATCTCGCTGCCGACCAGCCTGGCGCAGTTGTTCCTGCCCGCCGTGATCCGCGAATTCCGCGAACAGCATCCGGATATCGAGTGCGATTTCGATCTGAGCATGCGGCCGATCGATCCCATCAGCAATCCATTCGACCTGATCCTTCGATTCGGGCAGCAACCCGATTCCAGCCTGATTTCACGCAAGATCGTGCTGATGGCCCACCAGCTGTATGCCTCGCCGGATTACCTGGCACGCCACGGCGAACCGCGGGTGCCGGCCGACCTGACGCATCACGAATGCCTGCGGCCGACGATGCGCGACGAGTCATCCTTCTGGATGCTTCATTCAGGCGACAAGGTCGAGCGCGTGCAGGTCTCCGGGCGGCTGTCCGCCAACAACGTCGGCATGCTGGGACGCCTGGCCGGCCAGGGGCTGGGTATCACGCCACTGCTGGTGTTCGATGCGATGGAGCGCGCGATCAAGCAGGCCGGACTGGTGCGGGTATTGCCCGACTGGAGCCTGACGCCCTTGCCCCTGTTCGCCCTGCTGCCGTCACGCATGCTGCCCGCCAAGACCAAGGCTTTCCTGGACTTCATCCAGCCGCGGCTGTCGGACGCCTGAGCCCTTTTCCTTCGGGCTCGCCGCCGCGTTTCAGACGGACGCGCTGTCGTACTGACAGACGGTGTACAAGGGCGTGCCGGTGGCCGCGATCTTGGCCGAACCGCCCAACTCGGGCAGGTCGATGATGGCGGCGGCCTCGACCACGTTCGCACCCAGGCGCTGCAACAGCTTGATCGCCGCCAGCATGGTGCCGCCGGTGGCGATCAGGTCATCCACCAGCAGGACACGCTGCCCCGTGCGCACGGAATCCGTGTGCATTTCGACGGCGGCATTGCCGTATTCCAGCGAGTATTCCTCGGCCACCGTGCGATAAGGCAGCTTGCCCTTCTTGCGCACCGGCACGAAACCCAGGTTGAGTTCATAGGCCAGCACGCTGCCGATGATGAAACCGCGCGCGTCCACGCCGGCCACCAGGTCCAGGCGCTGGCGCATGTAGCGGTAGACGAAGAGATCGATCAGCACCCGGAACGCACGAGGATCCTGCAGCACCGGCGTGATGTCCCGGAAAATGATGCCGGGTTGGGGCCAGTCTGGAACGCTGCGGATGGTGCGCCGGATGTACTCGGCGTTGTCGGTCTGCATGGAAGACGGCCCTGAAGAATTGAAGCAACGCGAACTATAACCGCGCAACCGCGCTTAAGCCAGGATTGCCATCGGCGATGACACGTCATGCAACTGTCCGCCGCGCAATATGCAACAGCGGTCGACGGCGCCGGCGGGCAATGCGGCGTGCGTCGCCAGCACGACCGTGCGCCCCTGCACCGCCTGCCCCAGGTCGGCGAAGAACGCGGCTTCGGCCGCGCCGTCCAGACCGGCCGTCGGCTCGTCCAGCACGATGACCTCTGCCGGCGACAGCAAGGCGCGCGCCAGACACAGACGCCGCGCCTGGCCGGCGGACAATTGCGAGCCGGTCTCGCCGGTCCAGGTATCCAGGCCGTCGGGCAGGCCGCGCACGAACTCCCCCAGCCGGGCCGCGTCAAGGGCGCGCCACAGCGTGGCATCGTCGGCCTGCGGGTCGCCGATCAGCAGGTTGGTGCGCAGCGTTCCCAGGAATACCGGCGCATCCTGCGACAACAAGACGATGCGTCGATGCCAGTCGGCCTGGGCGCAGGCGCGGGCGTCCACATCGGCGTAGCGCACCTGGCCCGCCAGCGGATCCTCAAGGCGCAGCAGCAGGTGCAGCAAGGTGGACTTGCCCACGCCGCTTTCGCCCAGGATCGCCACCCGTTCGCCCGGCTCCACCCGCAGGCGCAGATCGCGCAGCAATGGCGCGGGCGCCTCCGCCGACCTGGCCGGATAGGCGAACGTCACGTCCACCATTTCCAATGCGCCGCGTCGCGGCAGCGGACTGGGCGCGACCGGATCGCGCATGTCGGGTTCACGCTGCGCCACATCGCGGATGCGCTGCGCGGCCGACAGGGCCGAACCCATGCGCGAGGCCCCGCGCATGATGGGACCCGCCACTTCGAAAATGCCGATCACGGCCAGCAGCAGGCCCGCCAGCAGCGGCCCCTCCAGCGCGCCGGCTTCATGCTGCGCCAGGCCGAACCACAGCAAGGCCACCAGCGACAGCCCCGCCGCCGCCTGCAGGAACCACTGCCCCCTGGCGGCCACCCGCGCCTGGCTGGCGCGCGCCCTGGCGCTGGTCTCGCACAGCCGTTCGAAATGCGCATGGGTCTGCGCCTGCGCGTGCAGCGCCACCATGTCGGCATGGCCATCGACCGCGTCCAACGTCGCGGCGCGCAATCCGGCGGCGCTTTCCTGCGCCGCCGCGCCAGGCGCGCGCGCCGCCCGCAGCAGCCACAGCGGCACCAGCACGCAAACCGTCAGCAGGGCCAGCGCGAACACCAGCGCGGCCGCGGGCACCCAATAGCCCAGCACCGCCGTCAGCGCCGCGCCGGCCAGGATGGCGGTAGCCAGCGGCGCCAGCACGAACAGGAAGACGGTGTCCAGCGCATCGACATCGCCGGTCATGCGGGCCACCAGGTCGCCGCTGCGATAGCGCGCCAGCTGTCGTGGCGTCAACCGGATCAGCGCGGCGAACACCGCCGCGCGCAAATCCGCCAACAGGCGCAGCGTGGCCGCATGCCCGACCACGCGGTCGGCGTAGCGCGAAACGATCCGCAGGAACGACAGGCCGCGCACCAGCGCGGACGGCGCGAACAGGTTGAAGGCGCCCCCGGCGCCGGCCAGCGCCGCGCCGGTCAGGAACCAGCCCGACACGCCAAGCAGCCCCACGCCCGCGGCGACAGTCGCCAGGGCGCAGAACAACGCCAGCAGCAGCCCGCCCTTGCGGCGTGCGTAGAGCGGCAGGAGCAGCAATAGATTCTTCATGCGTCTTTCACTTGGGCATCGGCGATGCGCAGCACCCGCGGAAAACGCGCGGCGACCGCGGGCGAATGCGTGGCCAGCAACAGCGTCCGTCCGGCGGCGAATGCCAGGATCTCGTCCAGTACGCGCGCCTGTGTCGCCTCGTCCAGATGCGCGGTGGGTTCGTCCAGCAGGATCAGGCCCGGATCGCGCAGGAACAGCCGTGCCAGCGCGACGCGCTGCGCCTGGCCGCCCGACAGGCCATGTCCGCGACTGCCCAACAGCGTGTCCAGCCCCTGCGGCAGTCCGGCGGCAAACTCCAGCACACAGGCACGGCGGGCGGCTTCCCGCAGCGCCGCGTCGTCGGCCTGCGGACGGCCCAGGCGGATGTTGTCGGCAATCGAGCCGGCCAGCAGTTGCGGCTTCTGCCCGATCAAGGCTACGCGCGCGCGCAAATCGGCCTCGCCCCACTGATCCAGGGGCACCCCGTCCAGACGGATGTCGCCCTGGGCGGGGCGCAGTCGCGCGATCGCTTCGATCAGGGTCGACTTGCCGATGCCGCTGGGGCCCATCAGCGCCACATGTTCACCCGGCGCCAGCGTCAAGGCCACATCGGCCAACACCGGCGATGGCCGGCCAAGTGCCGTCACCGTCAGGCCGGCCACCGTTGCCGCAGCGCCGCCCCGCGGGCGCGCCAGCGGCGCATCGGCCGCGGGCGCGACGCCTTCGTCCCGCGGCAGACCATCGAACAACGTGGCGATCTGCGACACCGCCGCCAACGCCGTGGCGCGGTCATGATAGTGCGCCGCGAACTGGCGCAGCGGCGCATAGACTTCGGGCGCCATCAGCAGGCAGAACAACCCGGCCTGCAGCGTGAAAGGCGACCAGCGCAGGTCCAGGAAACCCAGGTAGCTCAGACCGATGTAGACGGCCACGCCCGCCACGCCGAGCGCGGCAAAGAACTCCAGCACCGCCGAGGAAAGAAAGGCGATGCGCAGCACGGACATGGTGCGCTGGCGCAGCGCATCGCTGGCCGCGGCCACGGACGCCGCCTCGGCCTCGGCGCGACCGTACAGCTTCAGTGTCGACAGGCCGCGCATGCGGTCGGCGAAAAACCCCGACAGGCGGGCGAAAGCGCGCAGGTGGCGGCGGCTGGCGCCTTGCGCGCCCCAGCCCACCAACGCCATGAACAAGGGAATCAGCGGCGCCGTGATCAACAACACCAACCCGGCGATCACGTCGACCGGCAGCAGCAATACCGAAAACGCCACCGGCAGCAGCGCCGCCGCGGCCATGGCCGGCAGGTACTTGGCGAAAAAGCCGTCGAGCGCCTCGACCTGATCCACCAGCGCGCTGGCGATTTCACCCGAGGCCTGTCTGCGGCTCCAGTCAGGTCCTTTTTGCAGCAGGCGCGCAAACAGGGCCTGGCGCACATGGCGCTTGATGCGTTCGGCGGCGTCCGCCCCGGCGCGCTCACCCGCCCAGGTAATGCATGCACGCACCAGGATCAGGGCCACGATGGCCAGGATCTGCCCCAGCAACTCCTGGCGCGCGACGTGCCGGACGATGGCGGCATCCAGCACGCTGGCCAGCAGCCAGGCCTGCGCCACCAGCAGCGCGCCCGACGCCAGGGGCGCGGCGCCGGCCAACATCAGCGGGAGCCGCGCCACCCCGGCCAGCGCCATCAACCAGCGCGATTGCTCGCGCGGCGGCTTGCGCAGGCTGGCCGAGGGATCGTGCTCCAGGCTGCTCGCGCGGCCGTTCACTCGTCGTCGCGGTTGGCGCGCGGGTCATGCGAGTGACCTTCGCGCAGCTCGAACCACATTGCATTGAGGATGGCGAACGCACACGCCAATCCCAGGCCGAGTACCCATGAGAAATACCACATGGTGCAAACTCCTTGTCAGTATGAGTTGGGCGTGTCGCCCACGGATGCGTGGGTCACCTTGCCCCGCATCACGCGGTACACCCAGGCGGTGTAGAGCGTCACGATGGGCAGGAAGATGACGACGGCGATCACCATGATCCACAACGTCATGTGGCTGGAGGAGGCGTCCCAGACCGTCAAGCCCGCCTTCGGGTTGCTGGACGAGGGCATCAGGAACGGGAACAGCGAAAAGCCGACCGTCAGGATGATCCCGGCGATCGATACCGCCGAGGCCAGGAACGACAGCACGTTGGCACGCAGCGTCAACAGCAGCAGCACCAGCACGGCGCCGGCCACGCCCAACGCCGGCGCGATCCACATCAGCGGCCACTTGGCGTAGTTGGCCATCCAGGCGCCCGGCGCCACGGCGACCGTCTTGAGCATGGGGTCCGACGGCCCTTGCAGGTCGACAGTGCTGGTGATCGCATGGCCGCCCAGCTTGGCCACCCAGAAGCCGCCCGCGACGAACAGCGCCAGCGTCAGCAGCGCGCACAGGCGGCCCCAGTTACGGGCCCGCGACGACACCGGGTCCTCGGTGCGCCACGCCAGCAGCACGGCGCCGTGCATGGCCAGCATCAACACGCTCAACACGCCGCACAGCAGCGCGAAGGGCGTGAACAACTGGTAGAAATGGCCCTGGTACACCATGCGCAGCGCGTTGTCGTCGAACGTGAACGGCACGCCGAGGATGATGTTGCCCACGGCCACGCCAAACACCAGCGAGGCCACCACGCCCGAGAAGCACAGCACGCCGTCCCAACTGTTGCGCCAGCGCGTGCCTTCCATCTTGCTGCGGTACTTGAACCCGACCGGACGCAGGATCAGCGCGATCAGCGCCAGCATCATCGCCAGGTAGAAGCCCGAGAACGAAGCGGCATACAACAGCGGCCAGGCGGCGAAGATGGCGCCGCCCGCGGTGATCAGCCACACCTGGTTGCCTTCCCACACGGGGCCGACCACGTTGATCACCACGCGGCGTTCGGCATCGGTCTTGGCGACCACCGGCAACAGCGCGGCCACGCCCAGGTCGAAGCCGTCCATGACGGCAAAGCCGATCAGCAGCGCGCCCAGCAGCACCCACCAGACCACCCGCAAGGTGGCGTAGTCGAAAGGAATAAGGGTATCCATTGTTTCTCTCCCCTTAAGCGCGCACGGCGGCGTGGACGGGATCGGCGGCGGCGCTGGCCGGGGCCGGCGCGTCGGACTTCGGGCCCTTGCGCACGGCGTGCAGCATGACCTTCACGCCAATGATCAGCAGCGCGGTGTACAGCACCAGGAAGATCGTCAGGCTGATGGCCAGGTCGGCGATAGTCAGGCCCGATGCCGCGTAGTACGTCGGCAGCACGCCTTCGATCACCCACGGCTGGCGGCCGTACTCGGCCACGAACCAGCCGCTCTCGATGGCGACCCAGGGCAGGGGCAGGCTCCACAGCGCCACCTTCAGCAGGCCGCGACGGCTGTCCAGGCGGCCGCGCGAGGCCAGCCAGAACGCCACGCCGAAGAACAGGATCAGGTACATGCCCACGGCCACCATGATGCGGAACGCCCAGAACAGCGGCGCCACGTTCGGCACGGTATCCACCGCGGCCTTCTTGATGTCTTCCTCGGTGACCTTGCTCATGTCTGGCTGGTAGCGCTTGACCAGCAGCGCGTAGCCGAGATCGGGCCAGGTGCGGTCGAACACCATGCGCGCGTCGACGTCCTTGGGATTGGCGCGTATCTTCTGCAGCGCATCGTACGCCACCATGCCGTCGCGAATGCGGTTCTCGGCCCGCAGGATCAGGTCGTTGATGCCCAGCAGCGGCGTCGTCAGCGAACGCGTGCCGATGATGCCCATGACGTAGGGGATCTCGATGGCGAAGTCGTTCTTGCGTTCGGCCTGGTTGGGCAGCGCGATCAGGTTGAAGGACGCGGGCGCCGGCTCGGTGTGCCACATGGATTCCATGGCCGCGATCTTCATCTTCTGGTGCTCGGTGGTGAGATAACCGCTTTCGTCACCCAGCACCACCACCGACAGCGCAGAAGCCAGGCCGAAGCTGGCGGCCACCGCCATCGAGCGCTTGGCCAGGTCGGTGTGGCGGCCCTTGAGCAGGTACCAGGCGCTGATCGCCATGACGAACATGGCGCCCGCGACGTAGCCCGCGCTGACCGTGTGCACGAACTTGGCCTGCGCCACCGGGTTGAAGATCACCGCGGCGAAGTCGGTCATTTCCATGCGCATGGTGTCGGGGTTGAACACCGCGCCCACCGGGTTCTGCATCCAGCCGTTGGCGATCAGGATCCATAGCGCCGAGAAGTTGGTGCCGAACGCCACCAGCCAGGTCACCACCAGGTGGCTGACCTTGGACATGCGGTTCCAGCCGAAGAAGAACAGGCCGACGAAGGTGGCTTCCAGGAAGAAGGCCATCAGCCCTTCGAGCGCCAGCGGCGCGCCGAAGATGTCGCCCACGTAGTGGCTGTAGTACGACCAGTTCATGCCGAACTGGAACTCCATGACCACGCCCGTGGCCACGCCCAGCGCGAAGTTGATGCCGAACAGGGTGCCCCAGAACATTGTCATCCGCTTCCAGATGGGGCGGCCAGTCATGACGTACACGCTCTCCATGATGGCCAGGATGAACGACAGGCCGAGCGTGAGGGGGACGAAGAGGAAGTGGTACAGCGCGGTCGCGGCAAACTGGAATCGCGACAGGTTGACGACGTCGAGATCAATCATTGAGGCGCTCCCTTGCAGGTGAGTAGCCACAGCAACCGGCATGGTTCCCAGGCCGACTCTGGCGCCATGATAAGGGCGTTGTATACAGCTTCATAGAGGTTTCCTGAAAAAAACGGGGCAGATCAAAAATCAACCCTTGCCCCGCAACTTGCCGGCGAAGCCCAGCACTTTCTGCACCTTCGAACCCAGTTTCATCAGGTTCTGCAGTGTCTCCGGCGGCAGACGTTGAACCTCATCGAACCATCCGGTGGACAGTTCGATGAGCTCCAGCATTTCGGTCATGCGCTGCTGGGCGTAGGCGCCATCGGGCCCGCTCGGGGGCTCGAGCAGCGTGTCGCGCAGCAGGGTCAGGGTGGGATCGATCTCGCGCTTGCGCTTTTCTTCCATGAGGATGCGGAAGATCTCCCACACATCCTTGGGGGTCTCGAAGTAGTCGCGGCGGTCGCCGACCTGGTGCACCAGCTTCACCAGGCGCCAGGATTGCAGCTCCTTCAGGCCCAGGCTGACGTTCGAGCGGGAAAAGCCGAGCGTTTCGGCGATGTCGTCGGCATGCAGGGGCTGGGGCGCCAGGAACAGCAAGGCGTAGATCTGGCCGACGGTGCGGTTCACGCCCCAACGGCTACCCATTTCGCCGAAGTGCAGGACGAAACGTTCGTTTTGGGGGGTAAGCACCATGAGGAATCCAGGCCGACAAATGCAACGGCGCAAACATAAATAGTTACGCCGTTTTCAGAAATTCCTGAAATTATCGAACAAACTGTGCGAAAACACAAACCACACTCCCGGTGGGGGCAAGATCGCAAGCGCAGCGTATTCAACCGCTTTCGCCGTGGATTCAATCGGCGTTTGTTGCGGCCGAACGACGAAAAAAAGCCACCGGCCGGTGGGGGCGGTGGCGGGAAACAACGGGAAGCCGGGCGCCAAGCGCCCGGGAAAGCGGGAAGGTCAGCCGGCCTTGACGGTCACGGCGGCGGAAACGCGCTTGGCCTTGGCACGGGCCGCCGCGACGTCGCCCGCCACGGCCAGGCCCACGCCCATGCGGCGCTTGACGAAGGATTCGGGTTTGCCGAACAGGCGGATGTCGGTGCCGGGCTCGGCCAGGGCCTGCGCCACGTTGTGGAACGACACGGCCTGGGCGTCGACACCGCCATAGATGACGCTGCTGGCGCCGGGCTGGCGCAGCGAGGTGTCCACCGGCAGCCCCAGCAGGGCCCGGGCGTGCAGCTCGAATTCGTTCTGAGCCTGGGTGATCATGGTGACCATGCCCGTATCGTGCGGCCGCGGGCTCACTTCCGAAAACCAGACCTGGTCACCGGCCACGAAAAGTTCGACACCGAAGATGCCCAGCCCGCCCAATTCCGCCGTGACCGCCGACGCGATCTCGCGGGCCCGCGCCAGCGCGGCCGGCGACATGGGATGCGGCTGCCAGCTTTCGACATAGTCGCCGTCGACCTGCTTGTGGCCGATCGGCTCGCAATAGCGGGTCTCGACCTGGCCGTCGGCGCCGCGCGCCCGGACGGTCAACAGGGTGATCTCGTAGTCGAAGCGAATGAATCCCTCGACGATGGCGCGGCCGCCCCCGACCCGGCCGCCTTCCTGGGCGTAGCGCCAGGCGGACGCGACCTCTTCGGGCGCCTTGATGAGGGACTGGCCCTTGCCGGACGAGGACATGACCGGCTTGATGACGCAGGGATAGCCGATGCCGCCATCGATGGCCTGGCGCAACTCGTCTTCCGTGTCGACGAAGGCATAGGGCGACGTGGGCAGGCCCAGGGTCTCGGCCGCCAGGCGGCGGATGCCCTCGCGGTTCATGGTCAGTTGCGCCGCCCGGGCGGTCGGCGTGACCCGCGCCACGCCGGCCGATTCGAGCTGCACCAGCAAATTGGTGGCAATGGCCTCGATTTCGGGGACAATAACGTGCGGCTGCTCCTGCCGGATGACCTTTTCCAGGGCTTCGGGATCCGTCATCGACACCACGTGCGCGCGATGCGCCACCTGGTGTCCGGGTGCGTCCGCATACCGGTCCACCGCAATGACTTCCACGCCCAGCCGCTGCAGGGCGATGATGACCTCTTTGCCCAGTTCGCCCGACCCGAGCAGCATGACGCGGGTGGCCAGGGGGGACAGGGGCGTGCCGAGGACGGGACTGGGAATGCTGGACATGGAGCGGGCCTGGAAAGGAAAGAGTGATAGCCGGATGAAAGAGCCGCCAGGATGCCATACCCCCCAGCCCGGGGCAAACCCGCAACCTGATATTAAAATCCCCTGATGACCGACCATCCCACCACATCGTCCGAGACCGCGCTGGCATCTGCGCGCAGGACGTTGCAAATCGAAAGCCAGGGCATCCTGGACCTGTCCGCCCGGCTCGACGACAGCTTCGCGCAGGTCGTCGCCATGCTGCTGGCCTGCCGCGGCCGCGTCGTGGTCAGCGGCATCGGCAAGACCGGCCATGTGGCCCGCAAGATCGCGGCGACGCTGGCCTCCACCGGCACGCCCGCCTTCTTCGTGCACGCCGCCGAGGCGGTGCACGGCGACCTGGGCATGATCACCCGCGACGACGTCCTGATCGCCATTTCGTACTCCGGCTCCGGCCAGGAATTGCTGACCATCCTGCCTGTCGCCCGCCGCATGGGCGCGGGCCTGGTCGCCATCACGGGCAATCCGCAGTCCGAACTGGCCCTGCTGGCCGATGTCCACCTGGACGCCAGCGTGGCCCAGGAAGCGTGCCCCCTGAACCTGGCGCCCACTGCCAGCACCACGGCCGCCCTGGCGCTGGGCGACGCCCTGGCGGTGGCCTGCCTCGAAGCGCGCGGCTTCGGCCCGCAGGATTTCGCCCGCTCGCATCCTGGCGGCGCCCTCGGCCGCCGCCTGCTGACCCACGTGCGCAACGTCATGCGCCAGGGCGACGCCCTGCCCGTGGTGGCCCTGGGCACGCCGGTGGCGCAGGCACTCGAGGTCATGTCCGCCAAAGGCATGGGCATGACGGTCGTATGCGACCCGCAGCGCCGCCCCGTGGGCATCTTCACCGACGGCGACCTGCGTCGCCTGATCGCACGCTACGGCGACATCCGCAGCCTGAACGTCGAGGCCGGCATGACACGCTCGCCGCGCAGCATCAACCCGGACGCGCTGGCCGTCGAGGCCGCGCGCCAGATGGACGAACTGCGGCTCAATCACATGCTGGTGCTGGATGCCGATGGCAGCCTGCTCGGCGCCCTGCACATGCACGACCTGATGGCCGCCAAAGTGGTATGACTATGACTCTTCCTCCCTCGATCACCCACCCCGCCGAAGCGCTGGTCCTGGCCCGCATCCCGCCGGGCGTGCGCGAACGCGCCGCCGCCGTGCGCCTGATGGTCTTCGACGTGGACGGCGTGCTCACCGACGGCAGCCTGTATTACGGGGAAAGCGGCGAAGTGCAGAAACGCTTCCATGCGCTGGACGGCCACGGGCTGCGCCTGCTGATGGAAGGCGGCCTGAAGGTCGCTCTGATGACCGGCCGCTCCGGCCCGATCGTGGCGCGCCGCGCCGCCGAACTGGGCATTTCCGAGATCATGCAGGGCGTGCGCGACAAGGGTGCCGCATTGGCCGAACTTGCGCAGCGCAGCGCGGTCCAACTGAACCAGACCGGCTACATGGGCGACGACATCATCGACCTGCCGGCAATGCAACGCGCGGGCTTCGCCGCCAGCGTGCCGAATGCGCCGGGCTATGTCAGCCAGGCGGCCCACTGGATCGCCACGCAACCTGGCGGCGGTGGCGCGGTCCGCGAGTGCTGCGACCTGCTGCTGGCTTCCCAGGGCCGGCTGGGCGGATTCCTGGCCGCGCCGGGGCTGCTCGGCCCGGGCGCCATCCAGTAAGCGCGCCCCCAACCTCGCTTCGCACACCTGATGAAAGATCGTTTCCCTTCCCTGATCGCGCTGTTCCTGCTGCTGGTGCTGGTCGCCAGCACGTATTGGGCCGCCGACTACGCGCAACGGGCCATCCAGACGGATCCGCCGCGCCGCGTCACGCACGAAATGGACGCCTGGTCGCGCAATTTCGTGATGCTGCGCACCGACCCGACCGGTCGCCCCATCAACCGGCTGGAAGGCGATTACGCCGAGCATTTCCCCGACGACGATTCGTACCACATCACCCAACCGCGGGCCGTCGGCCAGCGCGAAGCCAGTCCCATCACCGTGGGCGTGTCCAAGACCGCCGTCATGGAGCAGGGCGGCAAGCGCATCGTCATGAATGGCGACGCCCACGTGCACCGCCAGCCCGACGCCAACAACGACGTGCTGGACGTGCGCAGCCAACAGCTGATCCTGCTGCCCGACGAAGACGTGGTGTACACCGACCTGCCGGCCGAGGTCATCAAGGGACGCTCGCGCATGAACGGCAAGGGTATGCACTACAACAACAAGACACGCCAACTGCAGGTATCGGCCTCCACGGACGTGGAGATCGCCGGCTCGGAGAACAAGCCGCGCCGCCAGGCCGACAGCCCTGCCAACACCTCTGACCAGAAGAAACCATGACCGACTTCCGGATTCGCATTGCCCCCACCACGCGCCTGCTGGGCGCGGTGCTGTTGATGGCATCGGCGGTTGCGCCGGCGCTCGCCGCCGACCCCAAGCCGGCCGCCGGCGCAAGCAAGACCGCGCCCGCCGAGGAACCCACCACCACGATCCTGTCGGATACGCTGCACTACGACGACGTGAAAAAGCAGAGCGTCTTCACGGGCAACGTCAACATGACGCGCGGCCTGATGACGCTCACCTCCGACAATCTGGAAATGCGCGAAGACGCCGCGGGCAACCAGTACGGCACGGCGACCGCCAACAAGGGCAAGGTCGTGACCATCCGCCAGGAACGTCCCGAGAACTTCGAACTGATCGAAGGCAAGGGCCTGCGCGCCGAATACGACGGCACCAAGAGCACCTTCGACCTGATCGGCCAGGCCGTGGTGGTGCGCTATGTCTGTGGCAAGCCGTTTGACACGATTCGCGGCGACCGGGTGCGTTACAACGAGAAAAGCGGCACCTACGAGGCCCAGGGCGGCCCGAACTCGTCGGCCGCCGGCGGTCGGGTGCGCTCGGTGGCCGAGCCGCGCGCCAAGTCCGATGCCGCGATCGCCGAGTGCCGCAAGCAGCAAGAATCGAAGAAGGGGCGCTGAAGCGCCTCCCACGTTATCCACACGCAGCCACGATGAACCAACCCTCTGTGCAGACTCCCGTGACCTCCGCCCCTTCGGGCGTCAAGCAGGGCAGCCTGCGCGCAACCGGCTTGCGCAAGACCTACAACGGCCGCACCGTGGTGCAGGACGTGTCCCTGTCCGTCTCCAGCGGCGAAGTGGTCGGCCTGCTCGGCCCCAACGGCGCGGGCAAGACCACCAGCTTCTACATGATCGTCGGGCTGGTGCCGGCCGACGCCGGCCGCATCGAGATCGACGGCTCGGTGATCACCGCGATGCCGATCCACAAGCGCGCCCGCATGGGGCTGTCGTACCTGCCCCAGGACGCCTCGGTGTTCCGGCGCCTGACGGTCGAGCAGAACATCCGCGCCGTGCTCGAATTGCAATTGGGGCCGGACGGCCGCACGCTGTCCACGCCCAAGATCAATGAACAGATGGAACTGCTGCTCGAAGAGCTGCAGATCGGCCATATCCGCAGCAACGCCGCCATCTCGCTGTCGGGCGGCGAGCGCCGCCGGGTCGAAATCGCGCGCGCGCTGGCCACCAGCCCGCGCTTCATCCTTCTGGACGAGCCCTTCGCGGGCGTGGACCCGATCGCCGTGATCGAGATCCAGCGCATCGTGCGTTTCCTGAAGGGCCGCGGCATCGGCGTGCTGATCACCGACCACAACGTGCGCGAAACGCTGGGCATCTGCGACCGCGCCTACATCATCAGCGAAGGCAAGGTGCTGACCGACGGTCACCCCGACGAAATCGTCGGCGATCCGGCCGTTCGGCGCGTCTACCTGGGCGAACACTTCCGCATGTAACACCCCGATTGGGGAAAGTCCCAGGGTCCGCGACGGCCCCTGGGGCACGCCCCTGGGCGGCCGCCATGAAAATGCCATGAACTTGCGCTAGGTCAGCTTGTTTTATCGGCCCGAGTCTATACACTAGTATCAAACGAACCCCTCGAACAAGGAGAACGCCTAACGACCCCACCGCGCCTTCCGCGCACCATTTTTTCCTCTTTTAGAAGGAGAGCACACTATGAACCTGAGCATCTGCGGTCGTCACCTCGACGTCACCCCGGCCATCCGGGAATATGTCATGAACAAACTGGCGCGAGTGCTGCGGCATTTCGATCACGTCATCGATACCCAGGTCATGCTCTCAGTAGAGCCCCTGCGGCACAGAGCCGAAATCACCATGCGTCTTAGTGGCAAGGACATTCATTGTGAAGCAACCGATGAAAACCTCTACGCCGCGATCGACCTTCTTGCTGACAAAGTCGACCGTCAGGTCATCAAGCACAAGGACAAGGTACGAAGCCACTCGGCAGAGTCCGTGAAGCGGCAAGCGGCGAGCCTCTCGCCAACCCAGTAACAACGCGCTTCATGATCCGCTCGCCGTGCGAGCCAGGAAACAGCAATCGTTGAATCCTGCCTAAGTCCCGGTGTCCCGCTAGACGCATCGTCCAGCCGGGGCATCGGCAAACTCCTTCCCTCAGTCCCCTTCTCTTTGTCCCCCGATTCCCCGGCACATGGCCGCGGAGCGCCGTGTACTCCCCGAATATCCGCTCGCAGCGAGCACGCCATACCGTGCTGGTATACCTACCTGCGCACGAAGAATGCCCACAACGCGGCGCTATCGGTCTATGCTGTCGCTCTCGTGCCGGGAGCGGCGGCCTGATCCAGGAGGGTGCGGACCGCCAGGAAAGTGCCCCCACCGGAGTTTTTTTGCAGTGCGTCATATAACCCTATAATGACCCGATGAATCATTTGTCGCGCATCCTTCCCGCCGGCAACGTCGTCCTCGATATGCTCGCTACGAGCAAGAAACGCGCGTTCGAACAGGCTGGCCTCCTCTTTGAAAACAACCACGGCTTGGCACGCGCGCTCGTGTTCGACAGCCTGTTTGCACGGGAACGCCTGGGCTCGACGGCACTGGGCCAGGGCGTTGCCGTGCCGCACGGCCGGGTCAAGGGCCTGGAGCAGGCGCTGGCCGCCTTCATCCGCCTGGCGCAGCCCATCACGTTCGACGCACCGGACGGCCAGCCCGTCTCGATGCTGCTCTGTCTGCTGGTGCCGGAAACCGCCACGCAACAACACCTGGACATCCTGGCCGAACTGGCGCAACTGATGTCCAACAAGGCCCTGCGCGAGGCCCTGGCCACCGAGCCGGATCCGGCCGTCGTGCACAAGATGCTCACCACCGGCCAACTCTGACCCTCGCGGAAACGCTGCCATGCTCACGGTGCAGGAACTCGTCGACGACAACGCCGACAAAATCCCCTTCAACTGGATTTCCGGCCAGGGGGCCGCGGACCGCGCGATTCCCGATGACGGCATGGCGGCCGCCGACCTGGTGGGCCACCTGAACCTGATCCACCCGTCGCGCATCCAGGTGTTCGGCCAGGAGGAACTGGCGTACTACACGCGCTTCGACCTGCGCCGCCGCATGCACCACATGGACGAGTTGCTGATCGGCGGCGTGCCGGCCATCCTGCTGGCCGACGGCCTGACGCCGCCGCAGGATCTGGTGGACCAATGCGACCAGCACCAGGTGCCGCTGCTGTCCACTCCCGTGGCGGCCGCGCAGCTGATCGACCTGCTGCGCATCTACCTGGGCAAGAAGCTCGCGCCCACCACCACCGTGCATGGCGTGTTCCTGGACGTGCTGGGCCTGGGCGTGCTCATCACCGGCGAATCCGGCCTGGGCAAGAGCGAACTGGCGCTGGAGCTGATTTCGCGCGGCCACGGCCTGGTGGCCGACGACGCGGTCGAATTCTCGCGCACCGCGCCCAACATGATCGAAGGCCACTGCCCGCAGCTGCTGCAGAACCTGCTGGAAGTGCGCGGCCTGGGCCTGCTGGATATCCGCACCATCTTCGGCGAGACCTCGGTGCGACGCAAGATGCGCCTGAAGCTGATCGTGCACCTGGTGCGCGCCACCGCGCAGGACAAGTTCGAACGCCTGCCGCTGCAGGACATCACCCAGGACATGCTGGGCCTGCCCGTGCGCAAGGTCATGCTGCAGGTGGCCGCCGGCCGCAACCTGGCGGTGCTGGTCGAAGCCGCCGTGCGCAACACCATCCTGAAGCTGCGCGGCATCGACACCCTGGGCGAATTCATGGAACGCCAGGCCATGGCGATCCTGCAAAGCAGCAAATAACGCGCGTCGCCCCGCGGCACCGTGAGCCTGTACGAGAAACTCGCCAACGAGATCGCCAAGTCGATCCGCGACGGCGTGCTGCGCGTGGGCGACAAGCTGCCCTCGGTGCGCGATGCCTGTTCCAGCCGCGGCGTCAGTCCGTCGACGGTATTCCAGGCCTATTACCTGCTGGAAGCGCGCGGCCTGGTCCGCGCCCGCCCCCGCTCCGGCTACTACGTCAATGCGCGCGACGACAGTCTGCCGCCCGAACCTGACACGTCCTGTCCCGACGGCGAATCGACCGAGCTGGCGATCAGCGAGCGCATCTTCGACATCCTCGATTCCGTGCGCAACCGCGACGTCACGCCGCTGGGCTCGGCCTTTCCGTCGCCGCTGCTGTTCCCGCTGCCGCGGCTGGCCCAGGCCATGTCGGCCCATCTCAAGCGCCAGGACCCGCTGGACACGATAGAAGACCTGTCGCCCGGCAACCCCGGCCTGCGCCGGCAGATCGCGCTGCGCTACCTGATCGCCGGCATCAACGTGCCGGCCAACGACATCGTGGTCACCAATGGCGCGCTGGAAGCGCTCAACCTGTGCCTGCAGGCCGTGGCCGAACCGGGCGACACGGTCATCGTCGAAGCGCCGACCTTCTACGGCGCCCTGCAGGCGCTGGAGCGCCACGGCCTGAAAGCGCTGGAAGTGCCCACGCATCCGCGCACCGGCGTGGACCTGGAGGCCATGGAAACGGCGATCAAGCGCCACCGGCCCAAGGCCTGCTGGCTGATGACGCAGTTCCAGAATCCGCTGGGCAGCCTGATGCCCGAGGAAAAGAAGCGGCAGCTGGTCGAGCTGCTGGCGCGCCACGAAATCGCGTTGATCGAGGACGACGTCTACGGCGAGCTGTACTTCGGCGCGGCCCGGCCGGTGCCTGCCAAGGCCTTCGACAAGCACGGGCTGGTGCTGCACTGTTCGTCGTTCTCCAAGTGCCTGGCGCCGGGCTACCGCATCGGCTGGGCCAGCGCCGGCCGTTATACGCAGCGCGTGCAGCGCCTGAAACTGTCGTCCACCCTGTCGGCGTCCGGTCCGGCCCAGGGCGCGCTCGCCGAATACCTGGAGCAAGGCGGCTACGACCGCCACCTGCGCCGGCTGCGCGAAACGCTGCAGGCCCAGCAGGACCTGATGGCCAATGCGATCGCGCGCGAGTTTCCCGCCGGGACCCGCGTGACGCGTCCGCAGGGCGGTTTCTTCCTGTGGCTGGAAATGCCCGCGGCGGTGGACGCGCTGGCGCTGCACCGGCAGGCGCTGGCGCGCGGCATCAGCGTGGCGCCGGGACCGATCTTCTCGGCCAGCGGGCAATTCGGCAACGCCCTGCGGCTGAACTACGGCCATCCATGGGACGACGGCAAGGCTGACGCCGTCCGCGTCCTGGGCGAGATGGCGCGCGCGGCCTGCAGCCAGGCGACGCGGCCCTCCTGATCAGTTGCGGGTTGAGGCGGCGCGGGCGCGCTTGACCTCCAGCGGCGTCACGCCCCCCGCCTGGTTGCCCCAGCTGTTGCGGATGTAGGACACCAGCATGGCGACATCATTGTCATTGAGCAGTTGGCCGAACGGCGGCATGCCGTGGGGCCGCGGATTGGCCGCGGTAGCCGGCGCGAAGCCGCCATCCAGCACCATGCGTATGGCATTGAGCGGAGACGGCGCCGTCACGGTCGGGTTGCCGGCCAGCGCGGGCCAGGCGCCCGCGCTGCCCTCGCCCGCCGGCTGGTGGCACTGCGCGCATTGCTGGCGGTAGATCTTGCCGCCAAGCTCCATCGCCGCGGGCGCGACCGCGGCGCTCGCGACCGCGGCCGGCGCCGGAGTCGACGGCAACGATTTGAGATACACGCCCATCGCCAGCGCGTCGGCATCGCTCAGGTGCTGCGTGCTGCCCAGCACCACCTCGGCCATGGGGCCGCTGGCGCTGGAGTGGGCCGCGATGCCGGTGCGCAGCAGCGCCGCGATGTCTTCGGCCGACCAGCGCCCCAGGCCCGTCTGCGGATCGTTGGTCAAGGGCGGCGCATACCAGTCCAGCATGGGAATGATGCCGCCAGCCAGGCCGTCGGCCGCGCGCGTCGCGCCCAGGCTGTTGCGCGGCGCATGGCAGGCGGCGCAGTGACCCAGGCCCTCGACCAGGTAGCGTCCGCGGTTCCACTGGGTCGACTGGCCCGGATCGGCCTCCTGCACGCCAGGGCGGAAATACAGGGCGCGCCACGCCGCCAGCAGGATGCGCTGGTCGTACGGGAAATCGAGTTCCGGCGCGCGGCTCGGCCGTTCGACCGGCGTGACCGTACGCAGATAGGCGAACAGGGCGTCCGAGTCGGCACGCGTGACGCGGGTGTATTCGGTGTACGGGAAGGCCGGATACAACAGCGTGCCGTCGCGCGACTTGCCGTTGTGCAGCGCTTGCCAGAAATCATCCGCGCTCCAGGCGCCGATGCCGGTCTTCTCGTCGGGCGTGATGTTGGGGCCGTAGATCGTGCCGAATGGCGTCGGAATGGCGGTGCCTCCGGCATACGCCTGGCCCCCGCGCGCGGTATGGCAGGCCATGCAATTGCCGGCCAGGGCGAGGTAGCGGCCGCGCTCGATGCGCTGCTGCGGATCGGCCGGCGCCTCGGTCGGGCCGGTGCTGGCATCGTCGCGCGTGCCTTGCCAATAGAGAATGCCGACCGCCAACGCGGCCAGCGCCAACAGGATGCCGAGGAGTCGCTTCATCAGTTTCATGGCGTGCCCCCTCAACGCTGCACCTGGCTGCCGCACTCGGCTGGCAGGCGCAGGGAACCGGCCGGTTCGGGCGCATAGTCGTCAGCCACCGGCTGCGACGACAGCCAGGCCGCCAGGGCGCCGATGTCCGCGGGCGTGAGTTTGTGGGCAACGTCGGCCATGCAATCGGGCGCGGCGGCGCGGCGCAGGCCGTTCTTCCAGCTGCCGATCTGCGAGCTGATGTAGTCGCGCGGCAAGCCCAGCAATCCGGGAACGGCGGGCAACAAGCCGCCCAACGAGGCGCCGTGACAGGACGCACAGGCCGGCAGGCCGCGGGCGGCATCGCCGCCGAGCGCCAGCCTGCGGCCGGCTTCCAGCGTGGCGGCGGACACCTCGGCGCGCACCGGCGGCGGATACGGCACGTGCTGCGCCGCGAAGTAGCCGGCCATTTCGTGCAGATAGGCATCCGGCAGGCCCGCCAGCAGGTGCGCCATGGGCCGGTACTGGCGCCGGTCGTCGCGGAAATTGAGCAGTTGGTGGTAGAGGTATTCCTGCGGCTTGCCGGCCAGGCGCGGGTAATAACCGTCGGCGCCGGCGCGGCCCTGCTCGCCGTGACAGGCCGTACAGGCCGCCACCCGGGCCGCCATGGTGCCGGGCTGCAATACCTGGGGCGTGTCCTGGGCCAGCACGGGGGCTGCGGAAAAGGCCACAACGGCGGCGGCCAGAAGCCGGGATTTTGCCCAAAACCGTGGCAGTGAAACACTACGAAAGGAAATGAAGGCTAACATCTAGGGCCAGTTAACACTAAGTCGAACCAACCCCGGAAGCGCATGGCGGCGGGGCGCGTAGATGAATCTCGGTCGTGTGCCGGTGCCCAAGCTTACGCCAGGGGCGGTAAAACGGTACAGGCGCAGATCCGCAGTTTACGGCCATATCAGATGCCGACCCGCCGGCATCCTCCCGGAAAAGCGTGCCACAATCATGTCCATGTTGAAAGTCGTCCTCGTCACCGGCATCTCAGGCTCAGGCAAGTCCGTCGCCCTGCGCATGCTCGAGGACGCCAGCTACACCTGCGTCGACAACCTGCCGGTGCGGTTCCTGACTGAATTCATCGCCAATGCCCGTGACGACGGCCTGGAACGCGTGGCGGTCGCCATCGACGTGCGTTCGCCGGGCGAACTGGCCGAACTGCCGGACGTGGTCACCGCGCTGCGCGCCATGGGAACCAGCCTGCGCGTGGTGTTCCTGGATGCCAGCACCGACACCCTGGTGCAACGCTACTCCGAATCGCGCCGCCGCCATCCGCTGACCGACCGGCTGCAACGCGGCGGCACCGCCCCGTCGCTGACCGACTGCATCGCGCTCGAACGTGAACTGCTGGCGCCGCTGCGCGAGCAGGAACACGTCATCGACACCTCGGAACTCACCCCGGGCCAGCTGCGCGCGTGGATCCGCGACCTGATCCAGGCCGACCGCGCGCCGCTGGTGCTGACCTTCGAATCGTTCGCCTACAAGCGCGGCGTGCCGCGCGATGCCGACCTGGTGTTCGACGTGCGCTGCCTGCCGAACCCCTATTACGACCGCAACCTGCGTCCGCTGACCGGCCGCGACGAGCCCGTCGCCACCTGGCTGGCCGGTTATGAACAGGTGGGCCAGATGATCGACGACATCACCGGCTTCCTGAACCGCTGGCTGCCGCAATACACGCAAGACACCCGCAACTACCTGACGGTCGCCATCGGTTGCACCGGCGGCCAGCATCGTTCGGTCTACGTGGTCGAAGAGCTGGCCAAGCGCTTTGCCGACCACGACCCGCTGCTGGTGCGCCATCGCACCCAACTGCCCGACGAATCCGCATGATCCTGTCCCGCCCGCTCCATATCCTGATGATGCTGTTGCTGGCCATTGCCGTGGCCGGCTGCTCTTCCACCGGGGGACGCAAGAAAGGCGGCGGGTACTACAAGGACGATGGCCCGGACGCCAATCCGCCGTCCAACCTGGACCAGGTTCCGGACGCGGTGCCGCGCATCGAGCCCTACGCCAGCGGCGCCAACCGGCCGTATGTGGTGTTCGGCCAGCGCTACGTGCCGGATACCAGCGGCCAGCCCTACAAGCGCCAGGGCATCGCCTCGTGGTACGGCAAGAAGTTCCACGGCAACTCCACTTCCATCG
Organism: Achromobacter sp. RW408; assembly: GCF_003184165.1. Classification (NCBI taxonomy): domain Bacteria; kingdom Pseudomonadati; phylum Pseudomonadota; class Betaproteobacteria; order Burkholderiales; family Alcaligenaceae; genus Achromobacter; species Achromobacter sp. RW408. The sequence continues at coordinate 452,687 of NZ_QHHO01000049.1, read as the reverse complement.
GCGAACCGTACGACATGTACGCCATGACGGCGGCCCACACCACGCTGCCGATCCCGAGCTACGCGCGCGTCACCAGCCTGGTCAACGGCAAGACCATCGTCGTGCGAGTCAATGACCGCGGGCCATTCCACAGCGACCGCATCATGGACCTGTCGTACGTGGCGGCCTACAAGCTGGGCATCATCGGGCCGGGCAGCGGCCAGGTGGTGGTCGAGAGCATCGGACAGGACGAGATCCGCCGCCTGGCCTCGCAGGGCACGCCGGCGCCGATGCCCGCCTCGGCGACCGGCTCCACGCCGGTGGCCACACCCGTTGCCGCCGCGCCGGTGGCGCTGGAACCCCAGCCGCTGGCGCAGCAGCCCGCGCCCGCGCCGGGCAGCGCGCCGGTGCGCCCGATGGGCGCGGCCGGCAGCGTCTACCTGCAGGTGGGCGCATTCAGCCAGCCGGCCAACGCGCAATCACTGGTCAGCCGCATCAATACGCAGCTGGGCGCCGAGGGCGCGCCAGCGGCCGCGGTGGAGCAGGCCAACAACCTTTACCGCGTCAAGATCGGGCCCTATCCGGATCGCCAGAGCGCCTTGAACGCGGTACAGCTGGTGTCCGACCGCCTCGGCATCACCCCCAGCATCGCCGCGCAATAACGGCCTACCTTGCCGGCGGCCAGTCGAACGTCGGCAACTCGAACGGCAGTTGCGCCTGCCCGTCGCAAACCCGCCGCGCGCGCGGATTGCGGCTCAGGTACTGGCTGCCTTCGTGCTTGAGCAGCGCCTGCTTGCGCGGCAGGCCGCCGCCAAACCCGGTCAGTGAGGTGTCCGCGCCGATCACGCGATGGCAGGGGATGATGATACTGACCGGATTGCGCCCGACCGCGCCGCCGATCGCCTGGGCCCCCTTGGGACGCCCCACGACGCGCGCCAGTTCGCCATAACTGGCAAGCTGGCCGAAATCCAGCGTGCACAGGGCGCGCCAGACCTCGTGCTGGAACGGCGTGCCGACCGGATCGAGCGCCACGTCGAAATCGCGGCGCTCGCCGGCATACCACTGGTCCAGTTCGCGCCGCGCCTGTTCCAGGATGGGATCCGATTCGTCGAGCACCCAGCCGTCGGCCGGGGGCAGCGACATCTGGTCGGTGAACCAGGCGCCGCGCAGGCCCCTGGCGCTGGCCACCAGCCGCATTTCACCCAAAGGCGTGGGCATGTCCCGATAGACCACGCGTTCGGCCGCTTCGCCGGGACGCTTGCGTGCCTGTGCGATGTAGATCATGGCTTACGAATTCTTGCGGGCCAGGGCCCGGTTGTACAGGACGTCGCGCGACAGGCCGGTGACCTTGGCCGCAACCTTCGAGGCATCGCGCAGCGACAGGGTTTCCAGCAGCGCGTCCAGCAACGCGTCGGCGCGCGGGTCGGCGTCTTCGTCGACCTCGCCACCCGCCTGGGCATGCGCGATCAGCACGAATTCCCCCTGCTCGCGATGCGGGTCGGCTGCCAGCCAGGCGGCGGCCTCGGACAGCGGGAACGTGGCGATCTCCTCGAAACGCTTGGTCAGTTCACGGGCCACCGTCACCAGGCGGGCGGGGCCACAGACCTCCAGCAGATCCGCCAGGGTCGCCGCGAGCCGATGCGGCGATTCGAACATCACCACCGGCGCGGGCAACGCGCACCAGGTGCGCAGCCAGCGCTGGCGGGCCGCGGCCTTGGATGGCGCAAAGCCGGCGAACGCGTATGCGGGATTTTCGTCGGTGGTGACGCCGCTGCCCATCAAGGCGGCGATCACCGCGCTGGGGCCGGGCACCGGCACCACGGCGAAACCGGCTTCACGCACCGCGCGCACCACGCGCGCCCCGGGGTCGCTGACCGCCGGCGCACCGGCGTCCGACACCAGCGCCACGCGCTGGCCCTGGGCCAGGCGTTCGCAGATGGCCTGCGCCGCCGCCGCTTCATTGTGTCGGTGAGCCGCCATCAGGGGCGTGCCGACGCCCCAGGCATCCAGCAGGGTGCGGCTGGCGCGGGTGTCTTCGGCCGCGATCACGTCGGCGCGCTGCAGCGCGTGCCAGGCCCGCAACCCCAGGTCGCCCAGATTGCCGATCGGCGTGGCCACCACATACAGCGTCGAGGCCGGCCAATGCTGCCCGGCCACGCGTTCAGCCACGCGGGCCCAGGCATCGTCGGCCACCGGGGGTGAGACATTTTGGTTCATTGCAGCCTACTTACACGGAAAACCATGCCAGTGTAGCCGCCATCGCCCCCCCGTTTCGGAACTGGCATGACGGTTGACACATTCGCTTTCGAGCTCGCCCTGGCGGCACGCCGCCGCGCCGAAAAACGCCGCCGCCGCGCGGCGCGACGCGCCGGCCCCGCGGACCGCCCGCCTCCCCGGCGCTCGCCCCGCCAACGCACCGGCGACGCCCATGAAGACGCCGCGCTGCGCCTGCTGCAGGCCGCCGGCCTGGTGCTGCTGGCGCGCAACCTGCACTGCCGCGCCGGCGAGATCGACCTGGCCATGCGTGAAGGCGACATCCTGGTGCTGGTCGAAGTGCGTTCACGCCAGGCAGACGCCTATGGCGGCGCGGCCGCCAGCATCGGCCGTGACAAACAGGCGCGGCTGGCGCGCGCGGCGGCCCACTGGCTGCCCGAGCTGGCCCGACGCCATTGGCGCGGCAGGCCGCCCGCGGTCCGCTTCGACGCCGTGCTCTTCGACGGCGGCCAGGTCCGGTGGCTACGCGCGGCGTTCGAGCTGCCTTGATCGGGCGCCGCCCGTGAGATAATCGCGGCCATGGATATGACCTCTCGAATGACGTCGCACTTTCGCGACGCCATGGCCACGTACGAACAAAGCATGAACGTGCTGGCCGAGCCGCTGGCGATCGCGGTGGACGTGCTGTTTGGCGCCCTGGCCAACAACGGCAAGATTCTGGCCTGCGGCAACGGCGGCTCGGCCGCCGACGCGCAACATTTCATCGCCGAACTGGTCGGCCGCTTCGAACGCGAACGCCTGCCCCTGGCCGGCATCGCCCTGAACACCGACACCTCGATCCTGACCGCCGTCGGCAATGACTACGGTTTCGACGAAGTGTTCGAACGCCAGGTCAACGCCTTTGGCCAGGCCGGCGACGTGCTGGTGGCCATTTCCACCAGCGGCAATTCGCCCAATGTGGTGCGCGCCATGGAGGCGGCCGCCAGCCGCGAAATGCACGTCCTGGCCCTGACCGGCAAGGGCGGCGGCGTCATGGGGGAACTCATCACGCCAATGGACGTCCATCTATGTGTTCCCAGCGATCGCACCATGCGCATCCAGGAAGTCCATATACTGCTGTTGCATGCGCTTTGCGACGGCATTGACGCTCTTCTGCTTGGAGACACCGAATGATTTCAGACGCCAGAACCGCCGCCCGCCCCCTGCTGCTCGCCGCGGCCCTGTCCGGCGCCGCGCTGTCGCTGTCGGCCTGCGCGCCCCTGATCGTGGGCGGCGCGGCCGCCACCACCGCCGTCGTCGTCACCGACCGGCGCACCTCGGGGATCCAGCTCGAAGACCAGAACATGGCCTTCAAGGCCCAGAAGCAGATCTCCGACAAGCTCGGCGACGCGGCGCGCGTCAACGCCATGGCGTACGGCGGCCACCTGCTGCTGACCGGAGACGTGCCCACCGAGGAAGCCAAGTCGCAGGCCACCGCCATCGCCCAGGGCGTCGAGAACGTCAAGCAGGTGGTCAACCAGCTCACCGTCGGTCCGATCGCGTCGTTCGGCGTGCGCTCGAACGACACCTGGCTGACGTCCAAGGCCAAGACCGCGCTGATCAACACCAAGTACGTGCCCTCCGGCACCATCGCCGTCACCACCGACCACAGCGTCGTCTACCTCATGGGCAAGGTGACGCAGGCCGAGGGCGACTACGCCGCCAACGCGGTGGCCGACCTCGGCGGCGTGGCAAAAGTGGTAAAACTGTTCGAGACCATCAGCCGCGAGGAAGCGATCCGCCTGTCCAGCAGCGGCAGCAAGTCGACCACCACGGAAACCAAGGCCCCCATCGAAAGCGGCGCGGGCGCTGCCGACAGCGGCAGCAGCGCGCCCAGCAGCGGTGGCAGTGCCGTAGAAGCGATGCCCATCAAATGAAAAAAGCCATCGTAGCCCTGGCCGTCCTGGTGGCGGTCGGCGTCGGCGCCTGGTTCACCCTGCGCCCCACGCAAACCGCGCCCGACGTGACCTTCACCACGCTGGAGGGCAAGACCTTCTCCATGCAGGACCTGCGCGGCAAGGTGGTCCTGGTGAAGTTCTGGGCCACCAGCTGTGTCACCTGTGTCAAGCAGATGCCGGAAACCATCTCGGCCTACAACGAGTACGCGGGCAAGGGCTACGAGGCCATCGCGGTCGCCATGGACTACGACCCGCCCAACTACGTGCTGAACTTCAGCGAAAGCCGCAAGCTGCCGTTCCCGGTGGCGCTGGACACCAAGGGCAACATCGCCCGCGCCTTTGGCGACATCCGCCTGACGCCCACGGCATTCCTGATCGACAAACAGGGACGCATTATCAAGCGCTACCTGGGCGAATACGACGTGGCCGAATTCCATGCCACCGTCGAGAAGGCACTGGCCGCGGGCTGAACCCCGGTCCGCTTGGCCGCCGCCATGAACCGCCCGCCTGCCGGGCGGTTTTCATTTGGCCGCGGGCGGCCCGCCGGCCTCGGCCACACCCCGGGCCGATCCCCGCCGCCCCCCTGGCCCCACGTCCGAAGCCAGCGCCTGGCCCAAAAAAAAGAAACCGCCCGCATGATGCGGGCGGTTTCGGCAGGGGAAGCGTCGCGATCAGAACGCCGGCACCACGGCGCCCTTGTATTTCTCGACGATGAACTTCTTCACCTCGGGCGAATGCAGCGCATTGACCAGCTTCTTGATTCCCGGCGCGTCCTTGTTGTCCGAGCGGGTCACCAGGATGTTGGCGTACGGCGAATCCGAGCCCTCGATGAACAGCGCGTCCTTGGTCGGCACCAGGCCGGCTTCGAGCGCGTAGTTGGTGTTGATCAGGGCCAGGTCGACGTCGTCCAGCGAGCGCGGCAGCATGGCGGCCTCGAGTTCGCGGAACTTCAGCTTCTTGGGGTTATCGGTCACGTCCGCGGCGGTCGCCAGGATGTTGGAGGGATCCTTCAGCTTGATGACGCCCTGCTTCTGCAGCAGCACCAGCGCGCGCCCGCCATTGGACGGATCGTTCGGGATGGCGACGGTGGCGCCGTCCTTCAGTTCGGCCAGGCTCTTGATCTTCTTGGAGTAACCGCCGAACGGCTCCACGTGCACCAGGGCGACCGGCACCAGCGTGGCCTTGCGGTCCTTGTTGAAGGTATCCAGGTACGGCTTGTGCTGGAAGAAGTTGGCATCGAGCTGCTTGTCGGCCAGTTGCAGGTTGGGCTGCACGTAGTCGTTGAACACCTTGATGTCGAGTTCCACGCCTTCCTTGGCCAGCTGCGGCTTGACCACTTCCAGGATCTCGGCATGCGGCACCTGGGTGGCGCCCACCACGATCTTTTCGGCATGGGCGGCGGTGGCTGCCACCAGCAGGGCCGACGCCACCAGGGCGGAACGGACGAAATTCAAACGCATGAGTTGCCTCTTTTATAGGTAGAAATTTGGGGGCATATGCCCGGCCGGTGTGGAGATTCCCCCTTGTGAGGGGTGCTCCGTTGCGAAAACGCCCCCAATTTACCCGAATGCCGGTTATTTGTCGGGCATAACAACATGGGTTTAAAGCATAAGCAACCTGCGGGTACTACAATCCGTCGTATGCTTGCGCTACCGCGTTGCCAACGCGTTCCTGTGCAGGCATTTTTTTACTGCCGGACCCCACGCCCCCACGGGGGGCAATGCCTGTCCGCCATCGCTGGCGCGGGCTTTCAACCTCTAACTTTCATACCCTACTTATTGCCGACTTAGCTGCCATGACCGACACCCCCGACCCTGCTGCCGTCTCGTCTCCCGCTGTCAAAGCCGCGGTGCTCTCCGAAGCGCTGCCTTATATCCGACGATTCCACGGCAAAACCATCGTGGTCAAGTACGGCGGCAACGCCATGACGGAAGAGCGCCTGCAGCGCAGCTTCGCGCATGACGTGGTGTTGCTCAAGCTGGTGGGTCTGAATCCGGTGGTGGTGCACGGCGGCGGCCCGCAGATCGACGACGCGCTGCGCCGCATCGGCAAGCAGGGCACCTTCATCCAGGGCATGCGCGTCACCGATGCCGAGACCATGGAAGTGGTCGAATGGGTGCTGGGCGGCCAGGTCCAGCAAGACATCGTCATGATGATCAACGAGGTCGGCGGCAAGGCCGTGGGCCTGACCGGCAAGGACGGCGGACTGATCCAGGCCCAGAAGAAGCTGATGGCCAACAAGGAAAACCCGGCCGAACCGATCGACATCGGTTTCGTCGGCGACATCACCCTGGTCGAGCCGGCGGTGGTCAAGGCCCTGCAGGACGACCAGTTCATTCCGGTCATCTCGCCCATCGGCTACGGTGAAGACGGCACCGCCTACAACATCAACGCCGACGTCGTCGCCGGCAAGATGGCCGAAGTGCTGGGCGCCGAAAAGCTGCTGATGCTGACCAACACCCCGGGCGTGCTGGACAAGGGCGGCAAGCTGCTGCGCAGCCTGTCGGCCCAGACCATCGACGAGCTGTTCGCCGACGGCACCATCTCGGGCGGCATGCTGCCCAAGATCTCGTCGGCGCTGGATGCCGCCAAGAATGGCGTCAATTCGGTGCACATCGTCGACGGCCGCGTGCCGCACTGCCTGTTGCTGGAAATCCTGACCGACCAAGGCGTTGGCACGATGATCAGCTCGCACTGATGCGAGCGCTGCGCACCCTGCTGCGGCCGGCGGTGCGCCAGCGCCGCTCGCGCCGCACGACCACGGACGCCCCCGGGCGCCTGTGGTTGTTCGACCTGGACAACACGCTGCACGATACGTCGCATGCGATCTTCCCTCGAATCGACCATGGCATGACCATGGCGGTGGCCGAGGCGCTGGAGGTCGACGTCGACACCGCCAATGCCGTGCGCAAGCAGTACTGGCAGCGCTATGGCGCCACGATGATCGGCATGGTCCGGCACCATGGCGTGGACCCGCATGTCTTCCTGCATCGCAGCCATGATTTCGACGTCAATCCGCTCGTGCGCGCCGAAAAGGCGCTGGCGTACAAGCTGAAGCAACTGCCCGGGCGCAAGGTACTGCTGACCAACGCGCCGCTGCATTACGCGCGCGCGGTGCTGCGGCGGCTGGGCATCCTGCGCCAGTTCGACAGCCTGTGGGCCATCGAGCACATGCGCCTGCATGGCGAATTCCGCCCCAAGCCATCGCCGGCGCTGCTGCGCTACGTGCTGGCGCGCGAAGGCGTGCCGGCGCGCCAGGCGGTGCTGGTGGAAGACACCCTTGCCAATCTGCGCGGCGCGCGCCGCGCCGGGCTGCGCACGGTGCATGTGTTCCATCCCGGCACCCCGTTTGCGCGCGGCCGCGCGCAACGGCCGGCCTACGTCGACTTGCGGGTAAACTCCGTCAGTGATTTGCTGCTGCGCCGGCGCCCCTTGCGGGGTTGATCGCCGACGCGCCTTCCCTCCTCCACCGTCAGCCTGCGTAACACCAGACCCGTCCATGGCGAGCAAACCCGGCGAGCGCAAGACCCAGATTCTGCAGACCCTGGCCGAGATGCTGGAGCAGCCGCACGCCTCGCGCATCACCACGGCGGCGCTGGCCGCGCGCCTGGCGGTATCGGAAGCCGCGCTTTATCGGCATTTCGCCAGCAAGGCGCAGATGTTCGAAGGGCTGATCGAATTCATCGAAACCAGCATCTTCACGCTGGTGAACCAGATCGCCATCGCCGAGCCCTATGGCCTGTCGCAGGCGCACCAGACGGTGTCGATGCTGCTGACGTTCTCGGAACGTAATCGAGGCATGACGCGGGTGCTGACGGGTGACGCCCTGGTCACCGAGGACAATCGCCTGCAGGAACGGATCAACCACATCAACGACCGCATCGAGGCGTCGTTGAAGCAATCGCTGCGTATCGCCGTGACCGACGGCGGCCTGCCGCCCGAGGCCAACGTGGCCGCGCACGCCAGCCTGCTGACGCACCTGGTGCTGGGCCGCTGGCTGCGCTATGCGCAGAGCGGCTGGCGCGTGGCGCCCACGCTGCACCTGGACGAGCAATTGCGCCTGGCGTTGGGCTGATCTCATTCGCGCCATAACACGAACGAATTAACTGCCTCGCACGGGTGGTGTTGCAGTATTTGTTTGTTTTTATGCAACATTCGCAGGGTTGCGATTTTTGCCGGCCGACGAGCATAATCTCCGGAGCGGGTTTCCGACAAGCATGATTGTCCGCCGAATTGACACGTATCAATACGGGTTTTCCTTAATGCCGTCACGATCATTCTGTAGCGTCGACACTTCGCTTTGATCCAGCCCAAGGCTTGGCAACGGGGTGTCGTCAGTTTGACCTCAACCGGAGATGGATATGACTGCGGAAACCGCTGTCCCTGCCTCGCAAGCCCCCAAGAAAACCAAAATCCCGATCGGCCTGGTCGCCGGCTTCATCGTCATGATCGGCGTGCTGATGCTGCCCTTGCCGGCCGACCTGCCCGTTGCCGGCCATCGCATGCTGGCGATCCTGGCGTTCGCGGTGGTGGTGTGGATCACGGAAGCCGTGTCCTACGAAGCCAGCGCGATCATGATCACGACGCTGATGGCCTTCCTGCTGGGCACCGCGCCCACCATCAAGGATCCGCAGGTGGTCTACGGCACGTCGGCCGCCATCAGCATGGCGCTGACCGGCTTCGCCAACTCGGCGCTGGCGCTGGTCACCGGCGCCCTGTTCATCGCCGCGGCCATGACCTTCACCGGACTGGATCGGCGCATCGCGCTGGTGACGCTGTCCAAGGTCGGAACCAGCACGCGGCGCATCCTGATCGGATGTATCGCCGTGACCATCGTGCTGAGCCTGGTAGTGCCCAGCGCGACCGCCCGCAGCGCGGCCGTGGTGCCCATCATGATGGGCGTGATCGCGGCCTTCGGCGTGGACAAGCGCTCGAACATCGCCGCCGGCATCATGATCATCGTGGCGCAGGCCACCAGCATCTGGAACGTGGGCATCCAGACCGCGGCCGCGCAGAACCTGCTGACGGTCGGCTTCATGGAAAAGATGCTGGGCCAGCGCGTGGCCTGGTCGGACTGGCTGATCGCCGGCGCGCCCTGGTCGCTGATCATGTCGGCGGTGTTGATCATCATTGTGCTCAAGCTGCTGCCGCCGGAAAGCGACAGCATCGCGGGGGGCAAGGAAGCCGTCGAGAAATCGCTGCTTGAACTGGGGCCCATGACGGGCGCGCAAAAGCGCCTGATGGCCGTGTCGGTCATGCTGCTGCTGTTCTGGTCGACCGAAGGCAAGCTGCACAAGTTCGACACCACCTCCACCACCTACTTCGGCCTGGTGCTGCTGCTGTTGCCGCGCTTTGGCGTGATGACGTGGAAAGACGTGCAATCGCGCATTCCATGGGGCACCGTGATCGTCTTCGGCGTCGGCATCAGCCTGGGCACCGCGCTGCTGACCACGCAGGCCGGCCAATGGCTGGGCAACCAGGTGGTGGCGCACACCGGCCTGGACCATCTCGGCCCGCTGGCCATCTTCGCGATCCTGTCGGCCTTCCTGATCATCATCCACCTGGGGTTCGCCAGCGCCACCGCGCTGACCTCGGCGATGCTGCCGATCCTGATCTCGGTGCTGGCCACGCTGCCGGGCGACTTCAGCCGCCTGGGCATGACCATGCTGCTGGGCTTCGTGGTGAGCTATGGCTTCATCCTGCCGATCAACGCGCCGCAGAACATGGTGTGCCTGGGCACGGAAACCTTCAACGCCAAGCAGTTCGCCAAGGTCGGCATCCTGGTCACCATCATCGGCTACGCGCTGATGATGCTGATGGGCATGACCTACTGGCGCTGGCTGGGCTGGCTGTAAGGAGACCGCATCATGAAGATCTCCATTGCCCAAGCCAATGAATACGGCCGTCGCGTGCTGATGGCGCAAGGCGTGCCGGAAGATATCGCGCGCGACGTGGCCGAGCACCTGGTGGAGTCCGACCGCGTGGGCTACACCAGCCACGGCCTGTCCATCCTGACCAACTATCGGCGTGTGCTGGCCGAAGGCCTGGCGCAGGCCGACGGCCGCCCCGAACTGCTCAACGACCGTGGCGCCATGCTGGCCTACGACGGCCACAACGGCCTGGGCCAGTACGTGGGCAAGGTCGTGATCGAGCAGGCCATCGAGCGCACGCAGGCGCACGGCCAGTGCATCCTGACGCTGCGCCGCAGCCATCACCTGGGCCGCATGGGCCACTACGGCGAGATGGTGGCGGCCAAGGGCCTGATCCTGCTGGCCTTCACCAACGTGATCAACCGTGCCCCCACGGTGGCGCCTTTTGGCGGCGCGCGCGCCTGCCTGACGACCAATCCGCTGTGCTTTGCCGGCCCGTTGCCGGGCGGCCGCCCGCCGTTCATCGTCGACATGGCGACCAGCTCGATCGCGGTGAACAAGGCGCGCGTGCTGGCGGCCAAGGGCGAGCAGGCGCCGCCGGGCTCGCTGATCGACGCGCAAGGCAATCCGACCACGGATCCGGGCGCGCTGTTCACCGATCCGCCGGGCGCGCTGCTGCCGTTCGGCGGCCACAAGGGTTACGCGATGGGCCTGGTGGCCGAGCTGCTGGCGGGCGTGCTGTCCGGCGGCGGCACGATCCAGCCGGAACACCCGCGCAACGGAGTGGCCACGAACAATATGTTCGCGCTGCTGCTGGATCCGCAGGTGGACTTCAATACGGACTGGCGCTCGATGGAAGTGGGCGCGTTCATCGACTACCTGCATGCCTGCCCGCCCCAACCGGGCGTGGATGGGGTTCAGTACCCGGGCGAGTATGAAGCCCGCAATCGGGAGCTGAACGCGGATTCGCTGGAATTTGCGCCGCCCATCTGGGAGGGGTTGAAGAAGCTGGCCGCGGACGTTGGGGTGGCTGACGCGTTGCCTTGATGGTTGCAGGATGGTTGTGTTTTGCGGGCGGCTCAAGGGTTCTTGAGCCGCCCGTTGCGTTGGCGGGCGGGGGCGG
>NZ_QHHO01000049.1:435157-441554 GCF_003184165.1 Achromobacter sp. RW408 | reverse complement strand
CCCCCTCCCCCTCGCCCGAGGATCACGCCGCCCTGCTGCGCGCCATCGGCCCGCTGCCCCTGTCGGGGCAGGCCTGGCCCGATTGGGTGCGCATCCTGACCTGGGTCATCCTGGCCGTGCTGGGCGTCCAGGTCGTCACCACCGCCATCCGCGCCCCGGGCCAGTCGCTGGACGGCATGATGGCCGTCGTGGTGGGCCTGTGCTTCATCGGCCTGCTGTTCGTGTCATGGCACATGCAGACCTCCATCACCACCATCGACGAACACGGCCTGCGCCAGACCTGGTTCTCGCGGCGCGAAGTCGCCTGGGAGGACGTGCGCGAAGTCCGCTTCGTGCCGATGATCTTTTCCAAGCGGCTGGTGGTGTTCACGCATCGCGGGCGGCCCGTGATCTTCCAGGGCGGCACGCGCGAACTGCGCGCGGCGTTCACCCGGATTGCCGAGGTGTACCGGCGCCGCTGACGATCCGGACCAGGCGCCACCGCCGCCACCGCCGCCACCAACGGCCCCAAAAAAAACCGATGCCGCGGCATCGGTTTTTCATTGGCGGGCCCGAACGGCGCCGCCCGGACCCAGGCCGCGCTCAGCGGATCGGCAGCGCGTACATCAGGCCGCCCTGCGTCCACTGCGCATTCAGGCCGCGCTTGATCTTCAGCGGACTGCCCTGGCCGACGTTGCGCTCGAAGCTCTCGCCGTAATTGCCGACCTGCTTGACGATGTTGTAGGCCCACTTTTCGTCCAGCCCCAGGTTGGCGCCGCCGCCGGGCGTCACGCCCAGGATGCGCTTGATGTTGGGATTGCTGCTCTTGGCCTGTTCGTCGACGTTCCTGGAGGTGACGCCATATTCCTCGGCCTCGATCATGGCCGACAGCGACCAGCGCACGATGTTCAGCCAGGCGTCGTCGCCCTGGCGCACGAACGGACCCAGCGGTTCCTTCGAGATGATCTCGGGCAGCACCACGTAGTCGTCGGGGTTCTGCAGCTTGGAGATGCGGATCGATGCCAGGCCCGAGGCGTCGGTGGAAAACACGTCGCAGCGGCCCGCGGCAAACGCATTGACCACTTCGTTGAAGGTCTCGATCACCACCGGCTTGTAGGTGACGTTGTTGGCGCGCGCCCAGTCGGCCAGCGTGTTCTCGTTGGAGGTGCCGGTCTGCAGGCAGATCGTGGCGCCGTTGATTTCCTTGGCGCTCTTGACGCCCAGCGACTTGGGCACCAGGAAACCCTGGCCGTCATAGAAATTGATGCCGGCGTGGATGATGCCCAGCGCCGTGTCGCGCTGCTGCGTCACGGTGGTGTTGCGGGTCAGCACGTCGACTTCGCCCGATTGCAGCGCGGTGAAGCGCTGCTGCGAATTGAGCGGCACCACCTTGATCTTGTTGGCATCGCCGAACACGGCCGCGGCGATCGCGCGGCACAGGTCCACGTCCAGCCCCTGCCACTTGCCCTGCGCGTCCGGCGCGGAAAAGCCCGCGAAACCCGTGGTGGTGCCACAAGCCACCGCCCCACGCTGGCGCACGACGTCCAACGTCGCCGCCTGCGCGCCTTGTGCCACGGCCAGCAACAACGCCGCGCCCACCAACCCTTTTGCAATGTTCATGACTGTTTTTCCTGTTGTACCGGGACGCGCGAGCGCGCCACGGCGAGAAGCTTATAGACATGAAGCGCCCGCGCAAAATAACCAGCGCTTATTTGGGTATATCACGCCGCCAGCGAGATCGACACCGGCTGGTTGGCCTCGCACGCGTCCAGGGCGCGGCTGAGCCGCTGCATGCCCTGGGCGATCTGGGCTTCGTTCATGGTGGCGAACGACATGCGCATGGCATGCAGGTCGGCCTGCGCCGGGTCGGCGTAGAACGCCTTGCCCGGCACGTAGACCACTTCGTGCTCGATGGCGTAGGGCAGCAGGCGGGTGGCGTCGACCTCGCCCGTCAGGCGCGCCCAGAAGAACATGCCGCCCTCGGGCTTGCTGAACGCAATGCGTCCGTTCAGCTCGCGCGTCAACGATTCGGCCATGGCGTCGCAGCGCAGGCCATAGGCCGCGCGGATGCGCGGCACGTGCTCTTCGTAGCGGCCATTGGCCAGGTATTGCGCCACGACTTCCTGGATCCACGTGGACGAAGCCATGTCGTCGGCCGCCTTGGCGCCGACGCAGCGGCGGCGGATTTCGGCCGGCGCCACCAGCCAGCCGATGCGCAAGGCGGGCGCCATGGTCTTGGACATGCTTGCCAGGTACACGGCCCAGTTGCGGGCCTCGCCCTCGGCCAGCGCCATGATGGGTGGCACCGCCTCGCCGGCGAAGCGCAATTCGCTGTACGGATCGTCCTCGACGATGAGGAAACGATGCTTGACCGCCAGCTCCAGCAGGCGCAGGCGGCGCTGGCGCGAAATGGTGGCGCCACAGGGATTGGAGAACGACGCCACCACGCACACGACCTTGGGCTTGACGCGCGCGGCAAGCTCATCGAGCGCGTCGATGTCGACGCCGTCCGGGCCGGACGGCACGGTATGCACCGTGGCGCCGGTGTAGCGCAACGCCTGCACGGAATTCGGGAAGGCCGGCGATTCGATGACGGCATGGTCACCGGGCTGGAGCATCACACGGGTCAGCAGCGCCATGGCTTGCTGCGACCCGCCGGTGACGGCCAGTTCCGTGTCCGCGTTGCAGTGCAGGCCGCGCGCCGCCGACAACCGCGCCAATTCGTTGCGCAGACTGGCCTGTCCGTCGATGTTCGAGTATTGCAGGCAGGCGCCAAGCCGCGCCAGCACCTGGGTGGAGGCGATCGTCAGGCCGTCCACGTCGAACAGTTCCTGCGCCGGATAGCCGCCCGCCAGCGAAATGGTGCCCGGCCGCATCGCGTAGGGCATCAGCGAACGGATCGGGGAGGCGGGGGGATTCAGGAAAGGCGTGGCAAAAGCGTACTCGGGCGCGGCGCTGGACATGGCGGAGGGGACGGCGAGGAGAAAGGGAGGACCCGCGTCGTCGTGCGGACGGCGCCGGAGGCTTAGAACATTGAAATCTAAACAAATATCGCCAAATTCTAAGCCTGCCGCTCCGGCAGGGTCAACGAAGATGCGGCGCGGCGCGGACCGGTGTGGCGAAACGGTGCGCGCGCGTCCTACACTATGGGACATTCCGTACCGAAGAGACCCCGCATGACCGAAGTAGACACCATGGCCATCCGCCTGGCCGCGATCCGGCAACGCATCGCCCAGGCTTGCGAACGCGCCGGCCGGGCACCGGACAGCGTGACGCTGCTGCCCGTCAGCAAAACGTTCGAGGTCGACGCCATCCGCGAGGCCATGGCGCTGGGCCTGGCCCGGTTCGGCGAGAACAAGACCCAGGAATTGCGGCAGAAAGCCGCGGCGCTGGCGGGACAGGGACTGCAATGGGTGTTGATCGGCCACCTGCAGACCAACAAGGCCAAGGACGCGGCGCGTGACGCCACCGAGTTGCAATCGCTGGACCGGATCGACCTGGCCGAGGCCCTGCACCGCCGCCTCGTTCTCGAGGGCCGGACGCTGGACGTGCTGGTGCAGGTCAAGACCTCCAGCGAACCCAGCAAATACGGCATGGCGCCGAGTGACGTGTCGGCCTTCCTGCGGCGCATCGTGGCCGAGTTCCCGACCTTGCGCGTGCGCGGCCTGATGACGATGGCGGTCAACTCGCCCGATCCGGGCGAAGTGCGCGCCTGCTTCCGCAGTTTGCGCGAACTGCGCGACCAGCTGCGCCACGAAGCGATCGAAGGGGTGTCGCTGGACCGCCTGTCGATGGGCATGAGCGGAGATTTCGAACTGGCGATCGAGGAGGGCTCGACCGAAGTGCGCATCGGCACCGCCATCTTCGGCGCCCGCAGCTACCCGGATCCGCAATAAGCCGCCGAATCCGGGCCGGGAAACAGGCGCATATTGCCGCGTTGCCGGGGCATAATAGCGTCGCAAAAAAAATGAGGAGACTCCCCATGCACAAGCACGCCCGGCGCCTGTTGGCGCTTGCCGCCCTGTCGCTGGCCGCCACCGCGGCCGCCGCCCAATCCTGGCCCACCCAACCCATCCGCTGGATCGTGCCCTACCCGGCCGGCGGCGGCGCCGACGTGGTCGCGCGCACCGTCGCCAGCGGCATCGAGAAACCGCTGGGCCAGACCATCGTGGTCGAGAACCGCCCCGGCGCCGCCACCATCATCGGCGCCACCGCGATCTCGCAGGCCGAACCCACCGGCTACGTCGTCGGCACCGCCGACTCCGGCACCCTGGCCTACAACCCGACGCTGTACGCCAAGCTGGCCTACGATCCGTCCAAGTTCACCTACATCGGCGGCATCGCCAAGTTCCCGCTGCTGCTGGCGGTGAACGTCAATTCACCCTACAAGACGGTCGCCGACGTGATCCAGGCCGCCAAGAAGGAACCCGGCAAGCTGACCGCCGCCTCGGCCGGCGCCGGCTCGCCGCACCACCTGGCGCTGGAGCTGTTCAAGCAGCGCACGGGCGCCAACCTGCTGCACGTGCCCTACAAGGGCGCGGCGCCCGCCATCCAGGACCTGCTGGGTGGACAGGTGGACGTGATGTTCATCGACCTGGCCGCCGGCCTGCCCAACGTCAAGGCCGGCAAGCTGCGCGTGCTGGGCGCGGCCACGCCCGAGCGCGTTGCCGTGCTGCCGGACGCGCCCACCATGGCCGAACAAGGCGTGCCCGACTTCACCGCCTACGCCTGGCAAGGCCTGGTGGCCCCCGGCGGTCTGCCGGAAGCCGTGGTCAAGAAGCTGTCCGCCGAACTCGACGCCACGCTGAAGTCGCCTGCCGTGTCGCAGAAGATGCTGGACATGGGCGTCATCCCGATGCCCATGTCGGCGCAGGACTTCAAGGCCTACGCCGACAAGGAGCGCGCCACCTGGGCCGACGTGATCAAGAAGGCCAACATCAAGCTCGAATGAGCGCGCATTGCCAATGAAAAACGCGGCCCCGGGGCCGCGTTTTTCATTGGTGACCGCGCCACCGGCGAAGGACAGGCTGCCGGTCACTTGCCCGGCAGCGTCACCGCCAGGCGCAGGGATTCCACGCACTGCCGGCCCTTGTCGATGGCCTGGCCGAAGCCATCCGACACGATGTCCGCATGGCTGAACCAGCTGACCTTGCGGACGCTGCGATAGCGGTACTGGTAGCCCGAGGCGGCGGGCTTGCCGTCCAGGTCCACATCGATCCAGGGTGAGCGCACCTGGCAATGCAGCGCCGGCGCGTCGACCTGGCCGCCCGTCAGCGTCACGTCGTACGACGCGGTCTCCGGCGTGCCCAGATAGATATCCGCCAGCTGGCCGGTCTGGCGGTAGCGGGCGAAGGCCTCCCAGTCATCGCCCAGGTGCGATTGCGTGTGCACATACTGCCGGCCGACGCGTTCCAGCGCCCGCAGGTCCACCAGCGTGGCGTCGATGCGATAGGTGGCGGGCACCACGAAATCGCTGGCGGCGCGCTGCAGCCGGCAATCGCGGTTCTCGGCGGCGAAACTGCGGCACAGCGCCTGGTCCATCGCCGTCGCGCCGTTCTGCAGATCACCCACGCTGACTTCGGCCGCCACCATGCGCCCCACCTCGACCGATGCGCGCACCTGCGCCTGCCCGTCCTCGCCAAAGCGCTCGTTGCGCGTCACCACGACGCCGACGCCCGGCGCCTCCAGCGCAATGTCCTCGCGCCGCATATTGCCCTGGCTGTCCATGACGAACGCCCAGCGCTGCTGGATATCGGGCATGGTGAAGCCCGGCACGAACACCGGGTTGGTGGGATCCAGCCACCAGGTCGCGCCCTGCACGCGGGCGCGCACGATGGCATGGTTGGGCGCGGCCAGGCCGGGCAGCAATACCTCGGGCGCCATGGTGCCGCGCGCCACCAGGGCGGGTTCGGCCTCGATGCCGACCGCGCGCAGCATGGCCACCAGCAGCACCGCCAGGTCCTTGCAGTCGCCATAGCCGCGGCGCTCGATCTCGTCGAGCGCAAACGGAATCTGGCCACGCTCGCTGCTGCGCCAGTCGCCCAGGTAGCGATAGTGTTCGTGCAGATGACGCATCAGGCCGGCCACGGCCTGGGGCGCGGGCTTGTCGCGCTGCGCCGCGACCACCGCGGCGGCGTTCGGCGGCAGCGGGGCCGCCAGGATCTCGTTGTAGCGCTTGGCGAACGGGCCAAAATAATCCTGCAGCGCGTCGGCACTGCCGATCTCCAGGCGCGGCGACTGCCGCAGATAACCCTGGTCCGACTCATTGACGTAGGCGTAGTAGTAAGGCGTGGCCTTCAACTCCACGGTGATGTGCCTGGCATCGGGCGCCGCCTCGACGCGGTAGGCCTCCATGGCCTGCCCACGCCAGATCATCGGGCGATCGGCGCTGAACTCGGCGCGGAAGCGCTCCTGGCGA
>NZ_QHHO01000049.1:404628-435147 GCF_003184165.1 Achromobacter sp. RW408 | reverse complement strand
CCCCAACATCATCATCACCCCCCACTGCGCCGCCATCCCCGACCGCCAGGAACGCGCCCGCCACACCGCCTGGCTCATCACCGCCAACGAACGCGGCGAGGCCCTGCCCAACATCTACGACCCCGTTCGCGGCTACTGAAAACACCGCCAAGCACTTATCCACAGCCGGGGCGTTGCGCAAGAAAACCAAGGCCTGTGGAAAACCCGCTTTCCTCCCCCAGCGCCGGTAAAGTGAAATCAACAAGAGCCAGGAGCGCCGTGCCGAGGGGTGGGCGGGGCGTGTAGACGCGCCCGACGGAATCCGAAGGAGCCGCAGGCGACGAGGATGAGGATGGGGCAGTCCGGAGCGAACGCTCCGGACCGCAGTCGTAGCCCCGCCCACCCCTCGGCACGGCGCTCCTGGCGTCTAAAGAACGCCGCCTTCCACCAGCAAAAAAAAACTCCATCCACCCAACAAAAAAACCGCAAAATCTGCAAACCAAGGCCGCCTACATTGCTCCCCAAGGAGCCACGCAATTGAAACCCCAAACTCGCGCCACCTACGCCCACCGCCTGGACCCCGTCCTGCGCTGGCTGGCAAGCCACCCCGACGCCGACCCCGACCTCTACCAGTTGGCCGACCTGGCTTGCCTCTCGCCCTATCACTTCCACCGCGTCTACCGCGCCGTGATGGGCGAAACCGTGAACGCCACCGTGCAACGCATCCGCATGCATCGCGCGGCCGTCTCGCTGGGCAGCACCGGGGATTCCTTGCGTGACGTGGCGCAGCGCGCCGGCTATGAGTCGGACGCCGCCTTCAACCGCGCGTTCGGCGCGACCTTCGGCATCCCGCCGGGGCGCTACCGCGCGACCCGCTCCCGACCCTTCGACCCCAAGGAGCTAGGCATGTACCCCATCACCATCGAAACCTTCCCCGGCGCCGTGCTGGCCGCCCTGCCGCACCATGGCAGCTACCAGGAAATCGGCCCGGTCTTCACCCGCGCCTTCATGCTCGCGGCCAGCCGCGGCCTGGCGCGTCCCGAGGCCATCGGCTTCGGCGTCTACTTCGACGACCCCGAGCAGGTGCCGCCGGCCCAGTTGCGCTCGATGGCAGGCGTATCGGTCGCGCCCGACGCCGAGCTGGGCGACGAACTGGAACGCTTCGAGATCCCCGCCATCCGCTGCGCGGTGCTGACCTACACCGGCCCGTACAACGAGATGGACAAGCCCTACAACTGGATGTTCTCGGAATGGCTGCCCGCCAGCGGCATGGTGCCGGCGGACTTCCCCATGTTCGAGCAGTACCTGAACGACCCGCGCAGCACGCCGCCCGCGCAATTGCAGACGCGTATCTGCATGCCGTTGAAGTAAGCGCCGCAAGCCGCGCGATGGCCCGCGTTGACGCGGCCGTCGCGCGCGGCACAGGCGCGGCTTCGCGCCGCCGTTAGCCCAGCACGCCCGCCAGATATTGCCGCAGCCACGCATGCGCCGGATCGTCCTGGTAGCGCTCGTGCCAGTACAGCGACACCGTGATCGCCGGCAGGCTCAGCGGCGCCTTGAGCGTGACGATGCGCGCGCTGCCCGACATGGCCTTGGCGATGCTCACCGGCATCGTCGCGATCAGGTCCGAGGCCTCGACGATGAACGGGCACACCATGTAGCTCGACAGCGTCGCCACGATGCGGCGGCTGCGGTTCTGTCCCATCAGGATGCGGTCGATGGCCTTGCTGAAGTAGCGCGTGTGGGCCGCCAGGTCCAGGTGCCCGTAGCTCAGGTAGGCATCCAGGTTCCAGCGCTTGCGCAGACAGGGATGGCCTTCGCGCACGATGCACACTGCCGGTTCCTGGTACAGGAAGCGCGTGCGCAGGTCCGGCGCCGGGTCCGGAAAGTAGCCGGCGATCAGTTCCACATGATTGGTGTCCAGCATGCTCAGGCCGTGCTGCGGCCGCGCCGGCACGATCAACAGCTGGAAGTGCGGCGCATCCACCGCCAGGCGCGGAATCAGCTTGGGCAGCAGCGTGTATTGCACATAGTCGGTGGCATAGAACGACAGGCTGCGGGCCGAGTGCGCCGGGTCGAACACCTCGCGCGTGCGGGTGGCGCGGCGCCAACCTTCCAACAGCGGCAGAAAGCCCTGGTGCAGTTCGTGCGCGCGCTGCGTCGGCTGCCACGCGCCGCCTTCGCGCACCAGCAGCGGATCGCCGAACAGTTGCCGCAGACGGTTCATCGCGGCGCTCATGGCGGGTTGGCTGATGCCGAGTTGCTCGGCCGCGCGCGACACATTGCGGCAGGTCATCAATGCGTCGAAATGCACAAGCAGATTCAGGTCCGGATGCTTCACCGCCGCCCACCTATAAATGGCATCTATATCAATATAAACCGCAAGGACTGCTGGCGCGCGCCGGCCAGGCCTAGGATGTTCCCGTTGTTGCAGTGAACCCGAGGCAATGCCTCTCAGGCCCGGCGTCCATGATCGGGCCGCAAGGAAGTTCTATCAACAAGGGGAAGTCATGAACGCAGCGTTCATTCGCAGTTGCTGTCTTGCATTCGGGGCGGCCGCGCTGGCCGCCGCCGCGCTACCGGCCCGCGCCGAGTGGCCCGACAAGGTGATCCGCATCGTGGTGCCGTTCGCGGCGGGCGGGTCCACCGACCTGATCGCGCGCAAGATCGCCGAAGGCATGGGCCAGCGCCTGTCGGCCAACGTCATCGTCGAGAACCGGCCCGGCGCCGGCGGCACCGTCGGCACCGAATACGTGGCGCGCCAGCCGGCCGACGGCTACACCATCCTGATGGGCTCGGTCAGCACGCACGGCAGCGCGCCCTGCGTGTATTCGAAGCTGCCGTACGACGCGCTCAAGGATTTCACGCCGCTGACCGTCGTCGCCACCATTCCCAACGTCATGTCGGTGAACCAGTCGGTGCCGGCCAACAACCTGCGGGAGTTCGTGGCGCTGCTCAAGAAAGAGCCCGAGAAGTACTCGTTCGCCTCCAACGGCCAGGGCACCTCCAACCACCTGGCCGCCGAACTGTTCAAGAGCACGGCCGGCGTGTCGATGGTGCACGTGCCCTACCGCGGTTCGGGCCCGGCGTTGATCGACCTGGTGGGCGGCCAGATCAACATGATGATGGACGTGGTGATGACGTCCTATCCATACATCAAGGACGGCAAGATCAAGGCGCTGGCGGTGACCTCGCCGCAACGCTCGCCGATGCTGCCCGACGTGCCGACGGTGGCCGAGTCCGGCTACCCCGGTTACGAGGCGATGGTGTGGTTCGGCATGCTGGCCCCGGCCAAGCTGCCCGAGCCGCTGCGCGTCAAGTTGACCGATGCGCTGGCGCAGACGCTGCACGCGCCCGCCATGAAGGCCTATCTGGAACAACAGGGCGCGCAGGTCTCGGACGTGGCCGGGCCGGCCTTCGGCACCATGATCAAGAGCGAAATCGACAAATGGTGCGGCGTGGTCAAGCAGGCCGGCATCAAGCTGGACTGAGCGCGGCCGCGCCCTTCTTTTCTTTCAGGGAAGCACAAGCATGTATCGCATAGGGATAGACGTCGGAGGCACGTTTACCGACTTCACGATGATCGACGAAGATCAAGGCATCGTGCATTTTCACAAGGTGCCGTCGACGCCGTCGGACCCATCGGAAGCCATCGCCACCGGCATCGGGCAGATGCTGGCCAGTCACGGCGTGGCGCCGTCGCAGGTGTCGCACGTGGGCCATGGCACCACGGTGGCCACCAACCTCATCATCGAGCGCAAGGGCGCGCGCGTCGGCCTGATCACCACGCAGGGGTTTCGCGACGTGCTGGAGATCGGCCGGCAGACGCGGCCGCACCTGTACGACTACAGCGTCGGCAAGCCGCCGGTGGCGGTGCCGCGCGAGTTCCGCGCCGAAGTGGCCGAGCGCGTCAACGCGCAAGGCGAGGTGCTGACACCGCTGGATGGGGACGCGGTGCGGGCGGCGGCGCGGCGCTTTGCCGCCGCCGGCATCGACGCGGTGACCATCTGCTTTCTGCATGCCTACCGCAACCCGGCGCACGAGCAACAGGCCGCGCGCATCGTGGCCGAGGAAATGCCCGATGCGTATATCAGCCTGTCGTCTGACGTGCTGCCGGAATTCCGCGAATACGAGCGCCTGTCGACCACGGTGCTGAACGCCGCTGTGGGGCCGAAGATGGCGCGCTACCTGGAACGCTTCCTGCAGCGCGTGCGCGAGCTGGATATCGGCCACGAGCCGCACACCATCCATTCCAATGGCGGCCTGATGTCGATCGCCACGGTGCGCCAGTATCCGGTGCGCACCTGCCTGTCGGGGCCGGCCGCCGGCGTGGTGGGCGCGGCCGCGGTGGGCCGCGCCATCGGCAGCTTGAACCTGGTGACGTTCGACGTCGGCGGCACCAGCACCGACGTGTCGCTGATCTGCGATGGCCGGCCGCTGTTCACCTCGCATCGCCAGGTGGCGGGCTATCCGGTGAAGACGCCGATGGTGGACATCCACGTGATCGGCGCGGGCGGCGGCAGCATTGCCTGGCTCGACGACGCGGGCGCGTTGAAGGTTGGGCCGCACAGCGCCGGCGCGGTGCCGGGACCGGTGGGCTATGGCCGGGGCGGCACCGAGCCGACCATCACCGATGCCGAGATCGCGCTGCAGCGCCTGAATCCGGTGGCGCTGCTCAACGGCCGCATGCCGGTGCATGCCGAGGCCGCGCGCCAAGTGATCGACGAACGCGTGGCGCGGCCGCTGGGGCTGACGCGCGAGGCGGCGGCCGAAGGCATCCTGCGCATCGCGGCGGCCAACATGAGCCGCGCCATCCGCGCCGTGTCGACCGAGCGCGGCTACGACCTGTCGCAATTCGCCCTGTATGCCTATGGCGGCGCGGGGCCGCTGCACGCGGTCGAGGTGGCCGAGGAATGCGGCATCCCCACGGTGATCGTGCCGCAGGAGCCGGGCACCATGTGCGCGCGCGGCATCCTGCTCAGCGACATCTCGTTCGACTTCGTGCGCAGCGAGATCGCGCTGGCCAGCGCGGAAAGCTGGGACGGCGTATCGACGATCTTCGACGGGCTGCGCGATCAGGCCGAACGCTGGCTGGAAGAAGAACGCGTGGAACCGGCGCTGCGCCTGTACCGCACCGCCATCGACGCGCGCTACGAGGGCCAGAACTTCGAAGTGCAGGTGGCGCTGGACGATACCGGCGCCGGCGGCTACGCCGAGTTCGCGCGCCGCTTCGCCGAGGCGCACGAACGCGAATACGGCTACACCGTCGACGACCGCAAGGTGCAGATCATCAACTGCCGCATGCAGGCGGTGGGCCAGGTGGTGAAGGCGCCGCTGGCGCCGCGCCAGGTCGATGGCACGCTGGACGGCGCACGCATCGGCGAACGCCGCGCCTACTTCGGCGAGCGCCACGGCTGGCTGGATACGCCGGTCTATGACCGCGACCGCGTGCCCACCGGAGTGCGCTTCAGCGGCCCGGCGCTGCTGGAGGAAATGAGCTCGACCACCGTGGTCGGCGCCGGCCAGGACGTCGAGGTCGACGCCTACGGCAACCTGATCATTCGTTTGCAAGGAGGCTCCCATGCGTGAAGCCCATCAAGCCAATCAAGACAGCGGCGTTGCCCTGGCCGATCCGGTCGGCATGGAGGTGTTCTGCAACCGCCTGCTATCGATCACCGAAGACATGAACAACACGCTGGTGCGGGCCTCGTTCTCGACCAACATCAAGGAACGCAAGGACTGCTCGGTGGCGCTGTTCGACGCCGCCGGCCGGCTGGTGGCGCAGGGCACGCAGATTCCGCTGCACCTGGGCTCGCTGGACGGCGCCATGGGCGCGATCCTGCGCACCTTTGGGGCCGACCAGATCCGCGACGGCGATGTGTTCATCTGCAACGACCCCTACCTGGCCGATGGCAGCCACCTGCCCGACATCAACATCGTCACGCCAGTGTTCTGGGAAGGCACGCTGCGCTTTTTCGCCGCCAACATCGCCCACCATTCGGACGTGGGCGGCGCGGTGCCCGGCTCGATCGCCGGCGGCCTGAAGTCGATCTTCGAGGAAGGCATCCGCATTCCCGCCAGCCGTATCGCGCGCGCCGGCGAGGTGGACGAGGACCTGTTGCGCCTGATCTGCGCCAACACCCGCGACCCGGAGGAACGGGTGCTGGACCTGCGCGTGCAGATGGCCACCAACCGCCGCGGCGCGGCCGCCGTGCAGGGCCTGATCCGGCAGATGGGGCTGGAGGCGGTGCTGCGCTCGGTCGAGGACGTCATCACCTACACCCGCCGCCGCCTGCTCAACCGCATCGGCGAGCTGGCGCAGGGCAGCTACACCTTCCGCAGCGACCTGGACGACGACGGCATGGGCGGCGATCCGGTGCCGATCCAGGTGACGCTGACGGTCAGCCGCGACCGCCTGCATTTCGATTTCGAGGGTTCCGGCAAGCAGGCGCGCGGCGCCATGAACCTGCCGTTCAACGCGCTGCGGGCCTGCGTGTATTACGCGGTCAAGGCGCTGCTGGATCCGGACCTGGCGCCCAACGCCGGCCTGTTCGACCCGATCAGCGTATCGGCGCCGGTGGGCACCATCACCAACCCCGAGCATCCGGCGGCGGTGGGCGCGCGCTCGATCACCGCGCAGAAGGTCGCGGGCGCCATCTTCGGCGCGTTCCGCGGCCTGCTGCCGGCGGAAAAGACCATGGCGTCCAGCAACGACTGCTGCCCGGCGATCGTGTTCTCGGGCCGCTGGCGCGAGCGCGCCGGGCACTTCGTCTACCTGGAGACGCTGGGCGGCGGGGCCGGCGCGCGCTTCGATGCCGACGGCATGGACGCGGTGCACGTGCACATGACCAACACGTCCAACCTGCCGGTGGAGGCGCTGGAAAACGAGTATCCGCTGCTGATGGACGAGTACGCCATGATCCCCGATTCCGGCGGCGCCGGCCGCACCCGCGGCGGCATGGGTATCGCCAAGCAGATCCGCGCGGTCGGACCCGGCATCGTCTTCTCGGCGCGCTCGGACAGCCACACGGTGGGCGTGGCCGCCGGTGTCGATGGCGGCGCCGACGGCCGCCGAGCGCGGCTGGTGCGCAATTTCGGCACGCCCGCCCAAGAGGAGCTGTTCTCCAAGACCGCCAACATCACGCTGGCGCCGGGCGAGAGCGTGCGCATCGAGACCCCGGGCGCGGGCGGCTACGGCCCCGCGGCCGAGCGGGCCCGCAACCGCATCGAGCGCGACCTGGCCGACGGCAAGATCAGTCCGGAAGCGGCGCGCGCGGCCTATGGCTACGAAGCCCCCACTACGCCACGTTGAGCGACATCGAGTACTTCATCTTGTCATGCGGAAAAGTGGTGATCGTGGCCAGCAGCAGCACCCCGCCGCTGCCGTAGTAGCGGCGGGTGATGACGAAGCCCGCCGTCTGCGGTTCGACCTGGAGCTGTCTGGCGATCCCCGCCGCGATGGGCGTGGCCGAGAACTCCTGGTTGACCTCGTGGATGCGGTTGCCGAAGTGGTCCTCGATCAGCCGCAGCAGCGAAATGCGCGGCTGAATGTCGGCGCGCAGGTCGGAATGCGCCGGATCGGCGTAGATCAGCGTGCACGCCACCGGCGTGTCCTGGTCGCCCAGCGTCTTGATGGAGTTGATGTGCAGCCACGGCTGGCCGGGCTCGGCGCCCAGGCTCTCGGCCAGCCGCTTGGTGAGCTTGATGGTGCGCACGTCCTGCACCAGCAGCGCGGCGTTGCGCGCGTATTGCAGCAGGTCCGGGAACTGCGAGATGCGTTGGGTGAAGCGGGTGCTGGCGTGGGCGGTCTCGACGCGCGTGCCGACGCCGGGGCGGCGCGACACCATGCCGGCCACCGTCAGCATGCGGATGGCCTCGCGGATGGTGTGGCGGCTGGCGCCGAATTGTTCGCACAGTTCGTGTTCGGTCGGCAGCAGCGTCATGACCGGGTAGCGGCCGCTGCCGATGTCGCGCGCCAGCTGCTGGTAGATGCTTTTGTAGCGCGGGCCGCCAGCCTCGTCGTCCGGCCCCGTGGCCTGGCCGCGGGCCTCGCGCGCGGCGGCCGGGTCGGACGCGCGTTCGGAGGATCGGGTCATGGGGGTGGCTCCTTTTCTCGTTCTATCGGGGTTTGTACGGACAATAACCCATTGACAGGGCCTGCCCCGCGGATCCATTATTTGTCCGGACATTCATGTACGGACAAA
Organism: Achromobacter sp. RW408; assembly: GCF_003184165.1. Classification (NCBI taxonomy): domain Bacteria; kingdom Pseudomonadati; phylum Pseudomonadota; class Betaproteobacteria; order Burkholderiales; family Alcaligenaceae; genus Achromobacter; species Achromobacter sp. RW408. Next base: position 426,964 of record NZ_QHHO01000049.1, on the reverse strand, counting down.
TTGTACGGCGGACATGAGGTCGCGGGGCAAGCGGGTCCGCATTTTTTTCTGCGGCGAGTCCATCCCCGGATTCAGGCAGCACCGGCAGTTCTTGCAGTTCTTTTCCAATAAACGGGGGTTTTCATGGGCAAGGTACTCGCAGTCCTGGCGGCGGCCACGGTGGCCGTCGGCGTATGCGCCACGGCGCAGGCGCAGCAGAAATTGGTGGTGGCCGGCTACGGCGGCTCGTTCGAAGACATCATGCGCAAGGACATCTTCCCGCCCTTCGCCAAGCAGCATGGCGTCGAGCTGGATTACGTGGCCGGCAACTCCACCAACACGGTGGCGCGCCTGCAGGCGCAGAAAAGCAACCAGCAGATCGACGTGGCCATCATCGACGACGGCCCGATGTATCAGGCTATCGCGCTGGGCTTCTGCGCGCCGATCCAGGGCCTGCCGGCCGACGATATCTACGGCACCGCGCGCTACAAGGACGACAAGGCCGTGGCCATCGGCATCGTCGCCACCGGCATCATGTACAACAAGAAGGTCTTCGACGAGCGCAAGTGGGCCGCGCCCACCTCGTGGAAGGACCTGAAGGATCCCAAGTACAAAAAGCAGCTGGTGGTGCCGCCGCTGAACAACACCTACGGCCTGCACACGCTGGTGGAATACGCCCGCGAGGGCGGCGGCGGCGAGAAGAAGATCGACGCCGGCTTCAAGACCTTCAAGGACGAGGTCGGCCCCAACGTGCTGGTGTACGAACCGTCGCCGGGCAAGATGACCGAGCTGTTCTCCAGCGGCCAGGCCACCATCGCCGTGTGGGGCAGCGGCCGCGTCAAGGCCTTCGCCGACACCGGCTTCCCGGTGGGCTTCGTCTATCCGCAGGAAGGCGCCTACGCGCTGCTGTCGTCGGTGTGCCCGGTGGCCAAGCCCAATGCCAATCCGCTGGCGCAGGCCTTCGTCAATTACCTGGTCAGTCCCAAGGTGCAGGAGCAGCTGGCCAGCGCCTACGGCTACGGCCCCGTCAACAAGCAGGCCAAGGTGGCCGACGATCCGCGCGTGCCGCTGCCGATCGGCAAGCGCGCCACCGACCTGATCGTGATCGACTGGGACACCGTCAACCAGAACCGGGACGACTGGAACAAGCGCTGGACGCGTGAAATCGAGCGCTGAGGTTTCGTACACCAGCACGCAACGGCGGCGCGGGCGCGCCGCCAGCGGGAGCATCCATGAGTTATCTCGTATTGAACCGCCTGTCCAAGCGCTACGGCGACCTGACGGCGGTCGAGGACCTGAGCCTGTCGGTCGAACGTGGCGAATTCATATCGCTGCTGGGGCCGTCGGGTTGCGGCAAGACCACCACGCTGCAGATGATCGCCGGGTTCGTCGAACCCAGCGGCGGCAGCATCGTGCTGGACGGCAAGGACGTCAGCAGGACGCCCGCGAACAAGCGCGGGCTGGGCATGGTGTTCCAGAACTATGCGCTGTTCCCGCACATGACCGCGGCCGAGAACGTGTCGTTCGGCCTGGAGATGCAACGGGTCGGCAAGGACGAGCGGCAGGCGCGGGTGGCCGAGGCGCTCAAGCTGGTGGGCCTGTCGCATCTGGCCGACCGCCACCCGGCGCGCATGTCGGGCGGCCAGCAGCAGCGCGTGGCGCTGGCGCGGGCGCTGGTGATCCGCCCCAGCGTGCTGCTGCTGGACGAGCCGCTGTCGAACCTGGACGCCAAGCTGCGCGAGGAAATGCAGCTGGAACTACGCAGCATCCAGCGCACCGTCGGCACCACCACCATCCTGGTGACGCACGACCAGTCCGAAGCGCTGGCGCTGTCCGACCGCATCGTGGTGATGAACCAGGGCCGGGTCGAGCAGGTGGCCGAGCCGTTCGCCGCGTATGAAGGGCCGTCGAACCGCTTCGTCGGCGGCTTCCTGGGCAAGGCCAATGTATTCACGCCCTCGCCGCAGTCTTATGACGGCGAGGTGCGGGCGCGCATCGGCGAGGCCCACATCGCCATGGACGGGCAGCCCGTGCCGCAGGGCGCGGTGATCGTGCGACCGGAAAAAATCCTGTTCGCCGAGGCCGGCGCCTGTGCCCTGCCCGGCCGCATGAAGACGCGCGTGTTCCAGGGCAACCACTGGCTGTGCCAGGTCGAGACCTCGGTGGGCGAAGTCATGGTGATCCGCCAGAACGATGGCGTGCCGGTGCCCGCCGAGGGCGAGACCGTGCACCTGCGCTGGCGCGCGCAGGACATGTGCGCGGTGGCCGGCCAGGAGCCGGCAAAATGAGCGCGCGCGCCAACCCCTGGCTGCTGAGCGCGCCGGCGCTGGCGGTGTACGCCACCTTCCTGGTGGTGCCGATGGCGCTGGTGCTGCTGATCAGCTTCTTCGACTTCCAGTTCTACGGCGGCATGCAGGCCACCTTCACCTGGAAGAACTACATCGAGATTTTCAGCGACGGCTATTACTACGAGATCTATGCCCGCACCTTCGGCGTGGCGGCGCTGGTGACGCTGGCATGCCTGGTGCTCGGCACGGCCGAGGCCTACGTGCTGTCGCGCATGGCCAATCCGTGGAAGGGCCTGTTCCTGATGGTGGTGCTGGGGCCGCTGCTGATCTCGGTGGTGGTGCGCACGCTGGGCTGGGCGCTGCTGTTCGGGTCCACCGGTCTCATCAACAAGGCGCTGATCGGCATCGGCCTGATCGCGACGCCGATCGACCTGATGTACAGCAACCTGGGCGTGGGCATCGCGCTCACGCACGTGCTGGTGCCGTTCATGGTGATCTCGGTGTGGGCGTCGCTGCAACGGATCAATCCGTCGACCGAGGCCGCCGCGCTGTCGCTGGGCGCCAGCCAGTTCACCGTGATCCGCCGCGTGATCGTGCCGCAGGTCATGCCGGGCATCCTGTCGGGCTCGATCATGGTGTTCGCGATGGCCGCCAGTTCCTTCGCCACGCCCGCCATCATCGGCGGCCGGCGCCTGAAGAACGTGGCCACCGCCGCCTACGACGAGTTCCTGAACACGCTGAACTGGCCGCTGGGCGCGGCGCTGGCGGTGGTGCTGCTGCTGGCGACCGTGGTGGTGCTGCTGTCGGCCAACCGGCTGATCGAGCGCCGCTATGGCGCGGTCTTCAATCCGTCGGGGGCCTGACATGAACTTTCGCAACGGCCCCATCGGCCTGCTGTTCCACACCCTCTTCATCCTGTTCATCCTGGCGCCGATCGTGATGGTGTGCGCGGTGGCGTTCACCTCGGAGGGCTTCATCTCGCTGCCCAGCGGGGGGCTGTCGCTGCGCTGGTTCCGCGCCATCCTGGACAACCCGCGCTTCATCGAGGCGTTCTGGTTCAGCCTGGGGCTGGGCACGCTGTCGGCGACGCTGGCGATCGCGCTGGCGGTGCCCAGCGCGCTGGCGCTGGCGCGCAACCGCTTCCGCGGCCGCGAGGCGCTGGTGGCGTTCTTCCTGTCGCCGCTGATGATTCCGCACGTGGTGCTGGGGCTGGCCTTCCTGAAGTTCTTCACCACGGTGGACCTGGCCGGCACCTACGTGGGACTGGTGGTGGCGCACGTGATCCTGGTGATGCCCTATGCGCTGCGGCTGGTGCTGGCCTCGGCCACCGGCATCGATCCGGCGCTGGAACGCGCGGCGCAGTCGCTGGGCGCCTCCCACTGGACGGCGTTCCGGCGCGTGGTGCTGCCGCTGTTGCTGCCGGGCGTGGTCAGCGGCTGGGTGATCGCCTTCATCACCAGCTTCGACGAGCTGACCATGTCGATCTTCATCGCCTCGCCCTCCACCACCACGCTGCCGGTGCGCATCTTCCTGCACATCGAGGACACCATCGACCCGCTGGTGACGGCGGTGTCGGCCGTGCTGATCTATGTGACCATCATCGCCATCTTCATCCTGGACCGCCTGGTCGGCCTGGAAAAGCTGTTTGTCGGAAAGGGACGCTAATGACGGAAGAAATACAACAGGCGCCGCGCGCGCCGGCGCATCGCGGCGTCTACGACGCGGTGGTGATCGGCGGCGGCCTGGTCGGCTCGGCCGTGGCCTACGGGCTGCGGCGCGAACTGGACCACGTCGCGGTATTGGACGAAGGCGACGTGGCCTACCGCGCCTCGCGCGGCAACTTCGGCCTGGTCTGGGTGCAGAGCAAGGGCATGGGCCTGCCGCGCTACGGCGTGTGGACCATGACTTCGGCCGGCGCCTGGCCGCAACTGGCGGCCGAGCTGCGGGAGCAGACCGGCGTGGACGTGCACCTGGAACAGCGCGGCGGCCTGCACGCGCTGTTGAGCGACGAAGAGATGGAAGCGCGCGCCACCTTCATGCGCACGCTGCTGGCGCAGCCCGGCATGGCGCAGTACGACTGGAAAATGCTGGACCGCCACGAGCTTGCCGACATGGTGCCCGGCATCGGCCCGGAGGTGCGCGGCGCCACCTGGACGCCGGTCGACGGCATCGCCAATCCGCTCAAGCTGCTGCGGGCGCTGCACATGAGTTTTGCACAGCGGGCTGTGGATTACCTGCCGCGCTGCCCGGCGCAGCAGGTCCGCCAGCGCGACGGCGTGTTCGAGGTGACCACGCCCACCGGCACGGTGCGGGCGCGCAAGCTGGTGCTGGCCAGCGGCCTGTCGAACAAGGCGCTGGGCGAACAGGTCGGCCTGGCGGTGCCGGTGCGGCCGCAGCGCGGCCAGATCGTGGTGTTGGAGCGCACCCGCCGCCTGCTGGAAACGCCGCTGTCGACGCTGCGCCAGACCGACGAAGGCACCTGGCTGATTGGCGATTCGCAGGAAGAGGCCGGCTATGTGGACAACCAGGTGGGCTTGCCGATCCTGGGCACGCTGGCCGACCGCGCCGTGCGCACGCTGCCCGCCTTGCGCGAGGTGCGCGTGGTGCGCAGCTGGGCCGCGCTGCGCGTGATGTCCAAGGACGGTTTCCCCATCTATCAACAATCCGAGACGTGCCCCGGCGCCTTCGTCGCCACCTGTCACAGCGGCGTCACCCTGGCGGCCGCGCACGCGCTCAAACTGGCGCCCATGATCGCCGCCGGCCAGCTGGCCGACGACATGGCGCCCTTCTCGACCCGGAGGTTCCATGTTCAAGAGGCTTGACGAGGCGCAGCGCCAGGCGCAGGGCGCGCCGGTGCGGGTGACGGTGAACGGCGCCGAACTGCAGTGCCGCGCCGGCGACAGCGTGGCCGCGGCATTGTTCGCCGGCGGCATGCAGGCCTGTCGCGACACCGCGGTGGGCGAGGTGCCGCGCGGCCCCTATTGCATGATGGGCGTGTGCTACGACTGCCTGGTCACGATCGACGGCCAGGCCAACCAGCAGGGCTGCATGACGGCCGTGCGTGACGGCATGAAGATCGAGCGCCAGCTTGGCGCGCGCAAGGTGCAGGCATGATCGAGACGACGCAATGCGATTTGCTGGTGGTGGGCGCGGGTCCCGCCGGGTTGGCTGCCGCCACCACGGCCGCGCGCCTGGGCGTGGACACGGTGTTGCTGGATGAACAGGCGGCGCCGGGCGGCCAGATCTACCGCGCCATCACCACCACGCCGGTCACCGACCGCGCCGTGCTGGGGCCGGACTACTGGCATGGCGCTTCACTGGTCGAGCCATTCAGGCAGTCGGGCGCGCGCTATGAGCCGGGCGCGACCGTGTGGGCGGTGGCCGAGCGCACCGCGCACGAGCCGGAACGCGGCTTCGAGGTGGCGTACTCGGTGGCCGGCGAAGCGCGCATCCTGCATGCGCGGCGCCTGCTGCTGGCTACCGGCGCGCAGGAGCGGCCGTTCCCGATTCCCGGCTGGACCTTGCCCGGCGTCATCACCGCCGGCGCCGCGCAGATCCTGTTGAAGTCGGCCGGCATGGTGCCGGCCGACCGCACGGTGCTGGCCGGCTGCGGCCCGCTGCTGTACCTGGTGGCGTGGCAGTACCTGAACGCCGGCGTCAAGATCGACGCGCTGCTCGAAACCACGCCGCCCGGCCGTCTGCGCCAGGCCCTGCCCAAGGTGTGGGACTTCCTGCGTTCGCCGTATCTGGGCAAGGGGCTGTCGCTGCTGCGCGCGGTCAAGGCGGCGGTACCCATCATCAAGGGCGTGACGGCGCTGGAAGCGCTGGGGCAGGACAAGCTGGAAAGCGTGCGCTACACCGCCGGCGGCGTCACCAAGACCTTGCCGGCGCAGCAGTTGATGCTGCACCAGGGCGTGGTGCCCAACGTCAACCTGTCGCGCGCCATCGGCGCCGAGCATCGCTGGAACGCGGCGCTCGATTGCTGGGAACCGGACGTCGATGACTGGGGCCTGACCTCGGTCGATGGCGTCGGCATGGCGGGCGATGGCGCCGGCATCGCCGGCGCGCTGGCGGCTGAACAGCGCGGCCGGCTGGCGGCGTTGCAGGCCGCGCACCTGCTGGGCCGCATCGATGCGGCGCGGCGCGACAGCGAGGCCGCCGCGCCGCGTGCCGCGCTGGCGCGGTCGGTGCGCGGACGCGAGTTCTTCGATGCCCTGTACAAGGCGCCCGAGACCTTCCGCCGCCCCACCGGCGACACCATCGTCTGCCGTTGCGAGGAAGTGACGGCGGCGCAGGTGCGCGACACCGTCAAGCTCGGTTGCAGCGGCCCGAACCAGATGAAGGCCTTCCTGCGCTGCGGCATGGGGCCGTGCCAGGGACGCTTCTGCGGCCTGACGGTGTCGGAGATCATCGCCGAGGAACGCGGCGTGCCGGTGCCGGAAGTGGGCTACTACCGCCTGCGCTTTCCGACCAAACCGCTGACGCTGGGCGAGCTGACGTCGCTGCCGCAGACCGACGAGTCGCGCCAGGCGGTGGTGCGGCTGAAGAAATAGGAGCCCGCCATGACGGACGCTTCGCGCTCGGCCGCCGTCATCATCATCGGCGGCGGCCTGCACGGCAGTTCGGCGGCGCTGCACCTGGCGCGCGCCGGCGTGCCGGCGCTGGTGATCGAGAAGAACTACGTCGGCCGCCATGCCTCGGGCGTGAACGCCGGCGGCGTGCGCACCCTGGCGCGGCACCTGGCCGAGGTGCCGTTGGCGCTGGCCTCGCGCGAGCTCTGGTATCGCATTGGCGAGCTGGTCGGTGACGATTGCGGTTTCGAGCAGCACGGGCAGGTGCGCGTGGCCGAGAACGAGGCCGACGTGGCGGCGCTGCGCGCGCGCCTGGCGACCATGCAACAGCATGGCTACACGCACGAGCAATGGATCGATCGTGACGAATTGCTGGCGATGATTCCCGCGCTGGCGCCCACGGTGCGCGGCGGCTTGATCGCGCGCGAGGACGCGGCCGCCGACCCCTACCGCACCACGCTGGCGTTCCGCCGCAAGGCCGCCAGCCTGGGCGCGCGCTTCCTGGAAGGCGTGCGGGTGCTGCGCACCGCGCACGAAAATGGCCAGTGGCGGATTGAAACCGACGCCGGCACCTACACCGCGCCGCAGGTGCTCAACTGCGCCGGCGCCTGGGCCGACCGCATCGCCGCCGAATGGGGTGAGCCGGTGCCGCTGACCGCCATCAGCCCGATGATGCTGGTGACGCTGCGCATGGATCATTTCCTGGACGCGGTGGTGCTGGGCACCGGCCGGCCGCTGTCGTTCAAGCAGCGCGCCAACGGCACCGTGTTGATCGGCGGCGGCCGCCGCGCCTGGGTCGATCGCGACGCGGAATGGACCGAGCTGGATTTCCGTTCGCTGGCCGAGGGCGCGCGCACGGTGTGCGACCTGTTTCCGCATATGCGGCACGCCATCGTGAACCGCGGCTGGGCCGGCATCGAGGCCGCCATGCCCGACGAGATTCCGGTGATCGGCCGCAGCCGGCGCCATGACAGCGCCTTCCACGCCTTCGGCTTCTCGGCCCACGGCTTCGAGCTGGGCCCGATCGTCGGCCGTATCATGGCCGATCTGATCACCACCGGCGCGACCGACCTGCCGATCGCGCCGTTCGCCATCGACCGTTTCACCGGCGCCACGGGCGCGCCGGCATCCACCCCCAAGGAGCAGCACCCATGACTGATATCGTGCGCAAGGATTCCAACGAACGCCTGAGCCGCATCGTGATCCACGGTGACACCGTGTACGTGGCGGGCGTGACCTCGTCTGCCGAAGGCGGCATCACCGCGCAGACGCGCGACGTGCTGGCCAAGATCGACGGCTACCTGAAGCGGGCCGACACCGACAAGACGCGCCTGCTGTCGGTGCAGATCTGGCTCAAGGACATCGAACGCGACTTCGCCGGCATGAACGCGGTGTGGGCCGAGTGGGCGCCGGCCAATGCGCTGCCGACGCGCGCGACCTGCGAGGCCAAGCTGGCCTCGCCCGACCTGCTGGTGGAGATCATCGTCACGGCCGCCAGGCGGCCGGGTTACGTCGGCGGGCCGATGTCGGAAGCCTGATCCCGCCGGGCGAGTCAGCGGGCCGGCGTCTGGAAGCTGACCTGACCCGGACGGCCGGGCAGGTTGAGCGTGGCGGTGGCCGGCGGCGTCGTCGCCACCACCTCCCCGGCGCGCAGCACCATCAGGCGCGTGGCGCGCAGGCGCAGCGCTTCGACCGGGTCGCGCGCCTGCAGCAGCACCAGGTCGGCGCGCTTGCCCACTTCCAGCCCGGTCTCGTCCAGGCCCAGGATCTTCGCCGGCGTGGCCGTGACGGCCTGGAAACAGGCGCGCATGGCGTCCTGGCCGGTCATCTGCGCCACGTGCAGGCCCATGTGCGCCACTTCCAGCATGTCGCCCGAACCCAGGCTGTACCAGGGGTCCATCACGCAGTCGTGGCCGAACGCCACCGGCACGCCGGCGGCCAGCAGCTCGGGCACGCGCGTCATGCCGCGGCGCTTCGGGTAGGTGTCGTGGCGGCCTTGCAGCGTGATGTTGATGAGCGGGTTGGCGATGGCCGACACGCCGGCCTCGCGCATCAGCGGGATCAGCTTGGACACGTAGTAGTTGTCCATCGAGTGCATCGAGGTCAGGTGCGAGCCCGTGACGCGGCCCTGCAAGCCCAGGCGCTGCGTGTGATAGGCCAGCGTCTCGATGTGGCGCGACAGCGGGTCGTCGCTTTCGTCGCAGTGCATGTCCACGCGCAGGCCGCGTTCGGCGGCCAGTTCGCACAGGATGCGCACCGATTCGGCGCCGTCCTGCATGGTGCGCTCGAAGTGCGGAATGCCGCCGACCACGTCCACGCCCATGTCCAGCGCGCGTTTCAGGTTGTCGAGCGCGCCCGGCGCGCGCAGCACGCCGTCCTGCGGGAAGGCGACCAGTTGCAGGTCCAGGTACGGCTTGACCTTCTCGCGCACGTGCAGCAGCGCTTCCACCGCCAGCAGGCGTGGATCGCAAACGTCGACGTGCGAGCGGATCGCCAGCAGGCCGCGCGCCACCGCCCAGTCGCAATAGGCCAGCGCGCGCTCGACCAGCGCTTCCTGCGTCAGCAGTGGCTTGAGTTCGCCCCACAGCGCGATGCCTTCGAGCAACGTGCCCGACTGGTTCACGCGCGGCAGGCCGAACGACAGGGTCGAGTCCATGTGGAAGTGGGCGTCGACGAACGGCGAAGTCACCAGCTGGCCGGAGGCGTCGATGGTCTGCGCGGCCTCGGCCTTCAGCGCCGGTTCGAGCGCCGCGATGCGGCCCTGGGCCACGCCGATGTCGATGTGCTGGCGGCCGTCCGGCAGCGTGCAGTTCTTGAGGATCAGATCGAGCATAGTCAAACCTTGTGGATTACCGTTCGCCCTTGCGGTAGGGCTTCATCAGGGCCTGCGGGTAGGCGGCGCGGCGCGCCATCACCACCAGGGCCAGGATGGACAGAATATAGGGCAGCATCAGGTAGACCTGATAGGGCAGCTCGGGCAGGCCCGGCAGCGCCGCCCCGCCCTGCTGCAGCCGCAGTTGCAGCGCGTCGAAGAAAGCGAAGATCAACGCGCCCAGCAGCGCCTTGCCGGGCCGCCACGAGGCGAACACCACCAGCGCCACGCAGACCCAGCCGCGGCCGTTGACCATGTTGAAGAAGAAGGCGTTGAAGGCCGCCAGCGTGAGGAAGCTGCCGGCCACGCCCATCAGCGCCGAGCCGGCGACGATGGCGCCCATGCGCAGCCTGGTCACCGACAGGCCCTGGCCCTCGGCGGCGGCGGGGTTCTCGCCTACCATGCGGATCGCCAGGCCGACCGGGGTGCGGTTCAGCACCCACGCCAGGATCGGCACCGCGGCCAGCGCCAGCAGCGTCATCGGCGTCTGCCCGGCCAGCACCGGGCCGATCAGCGGAATGCCGTCCAGGAACTTCATCTCGGCGAACGGCGTGATCGTCGGCGGCGTGTTCACGCTGGGGAAGGTGACGCGGTAGGCGAAGTAGCTCAGGCTGGTGGCCAGCAGTGTCACGCCCAGCCCCGAGACGTGCTGCGACAGGCCCAGCGGCACCGTCAGCACCGCGTGCAGCAGGCCGAACACGGCGCCCGCCAGCGCGGCCGCCAGCACGCCCACGTACAGCGGCGCGCCCAGGTACACCACCAGCCAGCCGGTGAAGGCGCCGGCGGCCATGATGCCTTCGATGCCCAGGTTCAGCACGCCGGCGCGCTCGCACAGCAGCACGCCCAGCGTGCCCAGGATCAGCGGCGTCGCCAGCCGCAACACCGCGACCCAGAAGGCCGCGGAACTCAACAGGTCCATCCATTCCATGGCGTGCTCCTCAAGCCCGGTTGCGGCGCAGGCGGTACTGCGCGAACAGCGTCGCGACCAGCATGGCGAGCAACGACGTGGCGACGATGACGTCGGCGATGTAGTTCGGCACCGCGATGGCGCGGCTCATGCTGTCCGCGCCCACCAGCATGCCGGCCACGAAAATGCTGGCCAGGATCACGCCCAGCGGATGCAGGCCGGCCAGCATGGCCACCACCACGCCGGTGTAGCCGTAGCCCGGCGACATGTCGAGCGTGACGTAGCCGGTGCGGCCGGCCACCTCGATGGCGCCGGCCAGTCCGGCCAGCGCGCCCGACAGCATGGCCGTGCCCAGCATCACGCGATTGACCGGCAGGCCCAGGAAGCGCGAGGCGTGCGCGTTGGCGCCGACCGCGCGCATCTGGAAGCCGAACACGGTGTAGCGGTTCAGCAGCCACAGGCCCAGCGCCAGGCCGGCGGCCCACAGCAGCCCGGTGTGGGCGCGGGTGCGCTCGATCAGCTTGCCCAGCTCCAGGTCGGGGTTGAGCGCCACCGATTGCGGCCAGCCCATCGCCATCGGGTCTTTCATGGGGCCGTCCAGCATCATCGAGACGAACAGCAGCACGATGAAGTTGCCCAGCAGCGTGGTCACCACTTCGTCCACGCCCAGGCGTGTCTTGAGCAGCGCCGGGATCAGCAGCAGCAAGGCGCCGGCCAGCGCCGCCGCCAGCATCATGCCGCCGAACAGCGCCGGCAGGGGCAGGTCGAAGCCGGTGCCGTCGTGCAGGCCGCCCACCGCCACGGCGGCCAGCGCGCCCAGGTACAGCTGGCCTTCGGCGCCGATGTTGTAGAAGCGCGCGCGAAAGGCCACGGCGCAGGCCAGGCCGGTCAGCATCAGCGGCGTGGCGCGCGTCAGGGTTTCGGACAGCGCGAACTTGGAGCCGAACGCGCCTTCGAACAGCAGCGCGTAGGTGCGGCCCACCGGCGCGCCGGCCCAGGCCACCAGCAGCGTGCACACCGCCAGCGTAAAGAGGATGGCCGCGATCGGGGCCAGGGCCAGCGCGGCGCGGCTGGGCTCGGGGCGGCGTTCCAGGATCAGTTTCATTCGAGAAATGCTCAGTAGAGGGGGCGCGGCGTCAGGCGCGCGTGCCCGTCATGGCCAGCCCGACGGTGGCGGGCGTCCATTGCGCGACCGGCTTGTCGGCGACCAGCTTGCCGCCGCACAGCACCGCGATGCGGTCGGCCAGCGCGAAGATCTCTTCCAGGTCTTCCGACACCAGCAGGATGCCGGCGCCGCGCCGGCGCGCGGCCAGCAACTGTTCGCGCACGTAGGCCACCGCGCCGATGTCCAGGCCCCAGGTGGGCTGGTCGGCGACGATGAAGCGCGGTTCGCGCGCCAGGGTGCGGCCCAGGATCAGCTTCTGCATGTTGCCGCCCGACAGGCTGCGGGTGCGCACGTCCAGCGAAGCGGCGCGCACGTCGAACTGCCTGGCCAGCGCCGCCGCATAGGCGCGGCCGGCCTTGGCGCGGATCAGCCCGAAGCGCGAGAAGCGCGGGTCCTTCAGATCTTCGACGATGGCGTTTTCCCACAGCGGGCTGTCGCCGATCATGCCTTCGCCGTGGCGGTCCTCGGGGATGCGGCCCACGTGCGCGGCGGTCCAGCCGGCCGGCGTGGTGGGCGCGGCGGCGTGTTCGGGGCCCAGGCGGATGGTGCCGTCGGCGGGCTGGCGCAGGCCGGTCAGCACCGACACCAGCGCCTGCTGGCCGTTGCCGGCGACGCCGGCGATGGCCACGATCTCATGCTTGTGCACCACCAGGTCCAGGCTGTCCAGGCGCGGCGCGCCGCCGCGCGGGTCGCGCACGGTGACCTGCGACAGCGTCACCACCGGCGCGGCCTGGCCGGCCGCCGCCATGGCTTCGGCGTGCGGCATGGCGACCTTGCGGCCCACCATCAGCTCGGCCAGCTCGGCCGGCGTGGTGGCGGCGGTCTCGCGCTCGGCCACCAGCTTGCCCTGGCGCAGCACCGCGACGCGGCGCGACACGGCCATCACCTCGTCCAGTTTGTGCGAAATGAAGATGACGGCCAGGCCCTCGTCGACGAAGCCGCGCAGCGTGGCGAACAGGTCCTGCACTTCCTGCGGCGTGAGGACGGCGGTGGGCTCGTCCAGGATCAGCACCTTGGCGCCGCGGTACAGCGCCTTGAGGATCTCGACGCGCTGCTTTTCGCCCACCGACAGGCTGCCGACGCGCGCGTCCGGATCCACCCCCAGGCCGAAGCGCTGGCCCAGTTCCACCAGGCGGCGGCGCGCCGGGCCGCGGCCCGAGGCCAGCTTCCACAGCGATTCGGTGCCGACCATGATGTTGTCCAGCACGGTCAGGTTGTCGGCCAGCGTGAAGTGCTGGTGCACCATGCCGACCCCCGCCGCCAGCGCGGCGTCGGGCCGGCCCGGCGGCAAGGGTTGGCCGAAGACTTCGATGCTGCCGGCGTCGGCCACGTAGTGGCCGAACAGGATCGACACCAGGGTCGATTTGCCGGCGCCGTTCTCGCCCAGCAGGGCCAGCACTTCGCCTTGCGCCAGCGTCAGCGAGACATCGTCATTGGCCGTCAGGCTGCCGAAGCGTTTGGTGATCCCTGCCAGCCGCAGGGCGAGAGGCGCTTGATTCATCGTGCCGACGACTTGGGTTCTTTGTCGTTGACCTGCACGCTGAAGCTGCCGTCCAGGATGGCCTTCTGCCTGGCCTGCACCTTCGCGATCAGGTCGGCGGGGATCTTGCTTTCGAAGGTGCCCAGCGGCGCCAGCGACGAACCCTTGTATTTCATCAGCGAGTACTGGCCGAAGTCGGCGGCCTTGAAGGTGCCGGCCTTGACCTGCTTGAGCGCCTCGTCAATGGTCGGCTCCATGCTCCACAGCGCCGAGGCCACCACGGTCTCGGGGTACTGCGGCTGGGTGTCGATGACGTTGCCGATGGCCAGCTTGCCGCGTTCCTTGGCGGCGTCCGACACGCCGAAGCGCTCGGCGTACAGCACGTCCGCGCCCTTGTCGATCATGGCGAAGGCGGCTTCCTTGGCCTTCGGGGGATCGAACCACGAACCGATGAAGGTCACGGTGAATTCGGTCTTGGGGTTGATTTCCTTGGCGCCCTCGATGAAGGCCTGCATCAAGCGGTTCACTTCGGGGATGGGGTAGCCGCCCACCAGGCCGATCTTGCCGGTCTTGCTCATGCCGGCGGCGATCATGCCGGTCAGGTAGGCCGGTTCCTGGATGTAGTTGTCGAACACCGAGAAGTTGGGCTGCTGCGGCTTGCCCGAGGAACCCATCAGGAAGGCGGTCTGCGGGTAGTCCTTGGCCACCTTGCGGGCCGCGGCTTCCACCGCGAAGGCCTCGCCCACCACCAGCTTGTTGCCCTGCTCGGCGTACTGGCGCATGACGCGCTCGTAGTCGGCGTTGGTGACGTTTTCCGAGAACGTGTATTCGATTTCACCCCGGTCGCGCGCGGCGGTCAGCGCCTTGTGGATGCGCGACACCCATTGCTGTTCCACCGGCACCGTGTAGATGGCGGCAACCTTGGTCTTGGCGGGCGCCTGGGCCTGGGCGCCGGCCGACAGCAGCAGCGCGCCGGCGGCGGCCGCGGCCAGCTTCAGCAGGCCACGGCGGGCGATGCCGCCGGCGGCCGGGAGGGAAAGGGATTTCATGCGCAAGTCTCCTTCGCGAAGAGGGATAGGAAATGGGAGGGATGGCGGCGATGTCCGGACGTCGCGGTGCGGCACGCGTGGGCGGGCGGGGTCGAAGGCGTGGGATCGGTCATCGGATGGGGGGAGCGCCGGGGCGGCGCGCCCCATCCGAATGGGCGGGTTCGCGGCCAGTCCTGGCGAAGCAAGTTGTATGCCATGGGGCAATCCCGCGACAAGTCGGGGGAATCCTGATGGCCGGGCGGAATTATAGGCACCCCGGCGGGGAAACGTGGCACCAGTATGGTGCGCACCGTCGCGGTGCGTGGACACTTTTCGGCGTGGAACAGCCTGTTGCGGCTGAAAAGGGCCCGAAAGGCCCTGGAAGCCTATCGCCATGCGGCCATCGGCGCGGCCGCGGGCCTAAAATTCCCTGCATAGCGCCGCGTCCTTGCGCGGCAAGCCGGAATCCATCATGCAAGACATTCAATTGCTGCTCGAGCAGTACGGCGGCTGGCTCGTCTTCGCCAACGTGCTGGTCGAGCAGGCGGGCCTGCCCGTGCCCGCCTATCCCATGCTGATCGCCGCTGGCGCCCTGGCCGGCGCGGCCGGCTGGCTGGTGCCGTGGCTGGCGGCCACCGTCGCCTGTCTGCTGGCCGACTCGCTCTGGTACGCGGCCGGCCAGCGCTACGGCTCGCGCCTGCTGGGCGTGATCTGCAAGATGTCGCTGTCGCAGGATTCCTGCATCCGCCAGACCCAGCGGCTGTATCTGCGCATCGGCGTGCGCGCCCTGCTGGTGTGCAAGTTCCTGCCTGGCGCCGGCGCCCTGTCCACCGTGATGGCCGGCCTGACCGGCACGCCGTACCGCCGCTTCCTGGCGTATGACCTGGTGGGCGCCATGATCTGGGCCGGTTCGGCGCTGCTGCTGGGCGGGCTGTTCCACAGCGTGGTCAACGACGTGCTGGACGTGCTGGGCACCTACGGGCCGATGGGCCTGGCCCTGCTGGCCGCGGTGCTGGCGCTGTACATCATTGCGCGCGCCCTGCGGCGCTGGATCCTCAAGCGCAACCTGCGCGTGATTCCGCGGCTGTCGGTGGACGAGCTGATGCAGTGGCGCCAGGACGGCCGCCAGGCGCTGGTGTTCGACGTGCGCCCCGAGGCGGTGCGCGAGGAAGACCGCATTCCCGGCGCCATCGCCGTCGACCTGCGCGCGCCGCTGCCGGCCCTGGAAGCGGGCAGCGAGGAGGCCGACATCGTGGTCTATTGCGCCTGCCCCAACGAGGTCTCGGCCGCGATGCTGGCCGCGCGCCTGCGCGCCGCCGGCTATCCCAACACCTGGGCCCTGCGCGGCGGCTACGAGGCCTGGGCGCGGCACGCGCATCCGGCCTGACGACGTGCCGCGGCGGCGTCTGTCCGAGCCATGGGCGCCCGCGCGGTTGCGGCCCGGGCCCGGCGCCGCCACGGGCGCATAATGGCTCCATCGGCCCGCGCCTTTGACGGGCCAGGGAGACAGGCATGAAGTTGTTGTTCTTGGGCGCCGGCGGTACCGGCGGCTATTTCGGCGGCCGCGCCGCCCAGGCGGGCGCGGACGTGACCTTCCTGGTGCGCGAGGCCCGCGCTGCGCGCCTGCGCGAGCAGGGGCTGCGCATCGAAAGCCCGTTCGGCGACGCCACGCTGCAACCGCAACTGGCCACCGCCGACACGCTGAAGGGCTTCTACGACGTGGTGGTGCTCAGCTGCAAGGCCTATGACCTGCAAAGCGCCATCGACGCCATCCGTCCCGCCGTCGGCCCAGACACCGCGGTGCTGCCCATCATGAACGGCGTGCTGCAGTACGACGTGCTGGACCGCGAATTCGAGCCGCACCGCGTGCTGGGCGGCCTGTGCCAGATCAACGCCACACTCGGCCCCGAAGGCCAGGTGATCCATCTGGGCAAGCACGCCAGCATCGTCTTCGGCGAACGCGCCGGCCCGGCCCGCAGCGCCCGCTGCGAGGCGTTGGCCGAGGCCCTGGCCGGCGGCGAATACGTCAGCCGCCTGAGCGAAGACATCTACCAGGACATCTGGGAAAAATACGTATTCCTGACGACGCTGGCCGCCGCCACCTGCCTGATGCGCGGCACGGTCGGCCAGATCGCCGCCACCGACGACGGCGCCGATATCGTACGTGGCCTGCTGCGCGAATCGCAGGCGGTTGCCGCCGCCAGCGGCCACGCGGTGCGGCCCGAGGCCGATGCCAATGCGCTCAAGATCCTGACCGACCCGTCCCAGGCCATGACCGCCTCGATGTTCCGCGACCTGCGCCAGGGTCTGCCGGTCGAGGCCGACCACATCGTCGGCGACATGGTGCGGCGCGCGCGCACGCTGGGGGTGGATGCCACCACGCTGCGCACGGCCTACGCGCATCTGCAGGTCTACCAGGCGCAGCGCGCGGCGGCCTGATGGCGGTGACCCGGGCCCATTGGTGCATGGATTGCAAAAAACTCTTCCACGCCCGTGGGTTCCTGGATCCGATCCGGCCGAATAGTATGGGTTTGCCTGCGCTCCGGACCGCACAGCGCCGCACGTCGCGGCCACCGTCCGGGGCCCACCTTCCAGGAGCAAGACCATGAAAATCGCATTGATCGGAATCACGGGCCGTGTCGGCTCGCGCGTGGCGGACGAGCTGCTCAAGCGCGGCCACCAGGTCACGGGCATCGCCCGTAACCTGGGTGACGTCAACGCCCAGCCTGGCCTGACCATCGAACAGGGCGATGCCACCGATCCGCAGGCGCTGACGCCGCTGCTCAAGGGCCATGACGCCGTGGTCAGCGCCTCGCGCTTCGTGTCGGCCGACGCCAAGCCGCTGCTGGCCGCCGTCAAGGACGCCGGCGTGCCGCGCCTGCTGGTGGTCGGCGGTGCCGGCAGCCTGGAAGTGGCCCCCGGCAAGATGCTGATCGACACGCCGGAATTCCCCGATGCCTACAAGCCCGAGGCGCGCGCCGGCGTAGTATTCCTGGACGTGTTGCGTCAGGAAAAGGTGCTGAACTGGACCTTCCTGTCGCCGTCGGCGCTGTTCGAGCCGGGCGAACGCACCGGCGCCTTCCGCCTCGGCGACGACAGCCTGCTGGTCGATGCCGGCGGCAAGAGCTGGATCTCGATGGAAGACTACGCCATTGCCCTGGCCGACGAGATCGAGACCCCCAGGCACTCGCGCCGCCGCTTCACCGTGGGCTACTGATTCCGCCCGCTTCGGATCGCCCGACGCGGCTCCTTGGACACAAGGGGCCGCGTCATTTTTCAGGCGAAAGCCGCAATGGCGGCAGGGTCGAATCGGCCGGTTTTGTTTGTAAACTGGCAAACCGCCAGCCGGCGTCACGATCCCCCGAGTAGTCAGTATGAGCATGAAGTTCAAATCGTTGGCCCTTTGCCTGCTGCTGGCCGCCAGCTGTGTGGCGCCGGCCCAGGCCGCCGCGCCGCAGTCCAACAAGGACATCGTGGTGGCGTTTTTCCGCATGATGTTCCAGGACCGCGACATCGACGAGGCGGTGCGCCTGTATGTCGGCAAGAACTACATCCAGCACAACCCCTACATGCGCGATGGCGTCGAGCCGATGGTGGACTTCTTCCCCCATTACTTCGAGCAGCATCCGCAGGCCAGCGTCGACATCAAGCGTGTCATTGCCGAGGGCGACCTGGTGATGATCCACAACCTGTGGCGCGAATCCCCCGAAGACCGCGGCCAGGCCGTGGTCGACATCTTCCGGGTCGAGAACGGCAAGATCGTCGAGCACTGGGACGTCAGCCAGGAAATCCCGGAAAACCCCGCCAACAAGAACGGCATGTTCTGAGACCGGTAAACCATGTCCGCCATCGAACCCGTCGACCTGCCACGCGCCTACCTGCTGCTGAACCACGGCCCCACCGTGCTGGTCACCAGCGCCCACGGCACCGAGCGCAACGTCATGGCCGCGGCCTGGGCCATGCCGCTGGATTTCAGCCCGCCCAAGATGTTGGTGGTGGTGGACAAGAACACCTACACCCGCGCGCTGATCGAGGCCTCCGGCGAATTCGCGCTGTGCATCCCGTCGCGCGCGCAGGCCCAGGCCACCTTGCAGGTTGGCTCGCACTCGGGGCGCGACGAAGACAAGTTCCAGGCCAGCGGCCTGGCCACCTTCCCCGCCCGCAGGATCGGCGCGCCGCTGATCGAAGGCTGCCTCGGCTGGCTGGAATGCAAGGTGGTGCCCGAGCCGCATAACCAGCAGGCCTACGACCTGTTCATCGGCGAGGTGGTGGCCGCCTGGGCCGCGCCCGACGTGTTCTCCGGCAATCGCTGGCATTTCAACGACGACGCGCGCCGCTCGGTGCACTACGTCGCGGGCGGCTCGTTCTTCGCCACCGGCGAAGCGTTTTCAGTCGCCGATCCGGAGTAAGCCCATGCGCCGCGTCTACCTTGCCGGCTTCGACGTGTTCCTGCCCGACGCGGTGGCGCATGGCGAGCGGCTCAAGGCGCTGGCGGCCGCGCACGGTTTCGAGGGACTCTACCCGCTGGACAACACGCCGCCGGCCGGCCTGTCCGGCGTGGCGCTGGCGCAATGGATCTACCAGGCCAACGTGGCGATGATCCAGCGCGCCGACCTGGTGATGGCGAATCTCAATCCATTCCGTGGCGCCGAGCCCGATTCGGGCACGGCCTTCGAGGTCGGCTACGCCATCGCCCTGGGCAAGCCGGTGTGGGGCTATACGTCGCAGGCCGGCAGCGTGCGCGAGCAGGTCGCCGTGGGCGTGGCCGCCGACGACGCGGCGCGCGCGGTGGACGCGCAGGGCTACACGGTCGAGGACTTCGGCTTGAACCTGAACCTGATGCTGGCGTGCAGCGCGCGCATCGTGGTGGGCGACGCGGCCGACTGCCTGGCCCGCATGGCGCGCGGCTAGGGCGCCAGCGGCGCCCCGTCGGCGCTGGCCGTCGTCCCGGGCCTCAGGCCGCGCTGGCGCGGCCGGGCTTGCGCGCCGTGGCGCGGGGCCGGGCCTTGACGCTGGCGGTCGGCGTGCCCAGGTATCCCATCACCGCATCCACCACCGCCCCTTCCAGTTGCCGTGGATCGAACCCGGCTGGCGGTTCCAGTGCCACCGCGTGTACCAGCGACTCCATGATGCGCAACACCACGTAGGTCGCCAGCTCGCGATCCTGCTGCGCGATCTCTGCGCGATGCAGCTCCAGCAGGTGGCGCATGCGGCGGTGGATGTCCTGGTCGGCGCGGCTGTGATCGCGCGGCTGGTCGAACAGCGGGAATTCGCGTTCCAGCACGCGGTGCAGCGCCGGCTCCAGCAGGTGCGCGCGCAGCGAGGCGGCGACGATGGCCGCGACCCGCTCGCGCAGCGTGGCCGCGGGGTTGCCGTCCAGCACCTCGTCGATCAGCGCCAGCATCTGCTTGTCGTGGCGGTCGTGCAGCGCCGCGATCAGCGCGTTCTTGTTCGGGAAGTACTGGTACAGCGAACCGACGCTGACCCCGGCTGTCTCGGCGATCCGGTTGGTGTTGGTGCCGGCGTAGCCGTACTCGGCCAGAACGCGAGCTGTTGCCTGCAGGATGGTGTCCACGGTCTGTTGCGAACGCTGCTGGCGCGGCGATTTACGGGGCTGCGGGATGGCCGTCATTGGGTTCGGGGAAAGCGAGTTTCAAACCTGAGCATCGGTTCATAAAATTTCGATACGCAACTGGAATCGCGTCGAGCACCGGCCGATTATGCCATCGTCGATTGCGGCGAGCGGGCTTGCCGGAAGCGTTCCCCTCTTCCAAGGAATCCTCATGTCGACTTCATCCTCGGCCGCGGCGCTGCCCGCGGCCGGCGGGACCGCGCGTCCCGTTTTCATGCAGATATTGCCCCTGGCGCTGGCGGTCTTCGTCGGCTTTTTCATGGTCGGCCTGCCCATGCCGGTGCTGCCGCTCTACGTCGACGGCGTGCTGGCGCAGGGCGCGCTGGTGGTCGGCATCGTGGCCGGCCTGCAGTTCGCGGCGGCGCTGCTGTCGCGCGCCTGGTCCGGTTCGCTGGCCGATCGTCGCGGCGCCAAGCGCGCCGTGGTCACCGGCTTCCTGCTCGGTTCGGGGGCGGGCCTGCTCTACCTGCTGGCCGACGCGCAGGCGGAGCAACCGCGCGCGGCGCTGGCCGCGTTGATGGCTGGCCGCGCCCTCATGGGCTGCGCCGAAAGCCTGATCGTCACCGGCGCGCTGAGCTGGGGCGTGGGCCGCGTCGGGCCGCAGAATGCGGGGCGCGTGATGGCCTGGATCGGGGTGGCAATCTACGCCGCCTTCGGGCTGGGCGCGCCGGCCGGCATGCGCCTGTATGGCGCCGCCGGTTTCGACGGCATCGCCTGGGCCACGGTATTCATCCCGGTGCTGGCGTTGGCGCTGGTGCTGCCGCAGCGCGGCGTGCCGGCGGCCGGCGGCGTGCGCACGCCGTTCTACCGCGTGCTGGGCCTGGTGATGCTGCCTGGCCTGGGCCTGGCGCTGACCAGCGTCGGCTTCGGCGTCATCACTGCCTTCATCAGCCTGCTGTTCGCCCAGCGCGGCTGGGATGGCGCGGCGTGGATGTTCAGCCTGTTCGGCGTCGGCTTCATCGTGGCGCGGTTGTTCTTCGCGGGGCTGCCCGACAAGCTGGGCGGCGCGCGGGTGGCGCTGGTGTGCGTGTTGATCGAGGCGGCCGGCCAGTGGCTGATCTGGATGGGCCCGACGCCGGCGTGGGCCTTTGCCGGCGCGCTGTTGAGCGGCGCGGGCTATTCGCTGGCGTTCCCGGCATTCGGCGTGGAGGCGGTGCGTCGCGTGCCGCCGGCCAGCCGCGGCGCGGCCATGGGGGCGTATGTGGCGTTCCTGGACGTGGCGCTGGGCATCGCCAGTCCCGCGGCCGGCTGGTTGGCCGGGATGCGGGGCTATGGGGCGGTCTATGCGCTGGGCGGCGCGTGCGCGCTGGGCGCGGTGTTCGTGGCGATGGCGCTGCGGGGCCGGGTGGCCGCCGCCTAAGCGTCCGAAGACTGGTCTGACGATCGAGGCGCCCGCTATTGCGGGCGCCTTTTTTTGGTTCAGACCGTGGCGGCCATCTCCAGCACTTCGTCATCGACCGGCTGGGCCTGGCCGTCGCGCAGTTGCTGCAGGTGGTCGGCCAGTTCGGCGATGGTCAGGGCGACCAGGCCGTGCTGGGCGGCATAGCGCTCCAGCGCGGCGCCGCGCATCATGGTGCCGTCGGCGTTCATCAGTTCGCACAGCACGCCGGCCGGACGCAGGCCGGCCAGCGTGGCCAGGTCGACCGAGCCTTCGGTGTGGCCGCGGCGGGTCAGCACGCCGCCGGGCTGGGCCCGCAGCGGGAAGACGTGGCCGGGGCTGACGATGTCGTCGGCCTGGGCGGTGGGAGAGATGGCCGCGCGGATGGTGGTGACGCGATCCACGGCCGACACGCCGGTGCTGACGCCTTCGCGCGCTTCGATCGAGACGGTGAAGGCGGTGGCGAAGCGGCTCTGGTTGCGCTGGACCATGGGGGCCAGGTCAAGGCGGTCGAGGGTTTCGCCGGGCAGGCACAGGCAGACGATGCCGCTGCCGTCGCGGATCAACTGGGCCATGACGGGCACGGTCAGCTTGTCGGCGGCAACGATGAGGTCGGCTTCGTTTTCGCGGTCGAAGTCATCCATGAGGATGACGGGGCGGCCCAGGCGCAGGTGATGCAGGGCACGTTGCAGGCGCGCGGCGAAGGGCTGGGCGGCCAGGCTGGGGAGGGGGGACTGCGGGGTAAGGGTAACGTTGGACATTGAAACGCTCTCGCGAAAAAGTGGGCGAAAAACGTTTCAGGGCTAATCGACAGCCGAACGCAAACCGATTGCCCGCGCGTGTGGGGCGCGGACAGGGGGCGTGTGACGGCACATCTTCTCTCATCCGGACTGTGACCGTCGGCCCTGGCATCTCACCAGATCTGCTGACCCCGGTGTCCGTAAAGGACGCCGGGCGCTCGCGGGCTCGCCAAGTTGCTTGGCATACCGCCGGTGGGGAATTTCGCCCCGCCCTGAAGACGTACTGCTTGTTTGTC